>NZ_BOOH01000010.1 GCF_016863135.1 Planobispora longispora | reverse complement strand
GGGAGCACTCCCGCCGAGAGGGCCGCTCCCGCCAGGAGGACCGCCCCGCGCGGAGGGCGGGCGGCGCTGCTGGGAGCGGCGACGGTCCTGCTGCCCTGCGGGGTCACCCTCAGCACCGAGACGGTCGCCGTCTCCAGCGGGTCCGCGCTGGGCGGGGCGGCGGTCATGGCGGGGTTCGTGACGGGGACGGCGCCCGCGTTCGCCCTGCTCGGGCTCCTGCTACGGCGGGTCGCCGCGACCCGCCTGGCGGCGGTGGCGGGGGTGCTCGCACTGGCCGCCGGGCTGTGGACCGCGACCTCTGGACTGCGCCTGGGCGGCTGGCTGCCCGGCCCCGCCTCGCCCCCGGCGGCGCAGGCCGCCCGGACCGATCACACGGGACGGCCGGAACGGGCGGCGCAGCCGGGCACGGCGGGCGGCGTGCAGCGGATCGACGTCTGGGCGACGGAGCGCGGCTACCGTCCCGGGATCGTGACCGCCCGCGCCGGCGTGCCCGTCGAGATCGTCTTCCACCTGGCGGGGAACCCCGGCTGCGCCCGGACGCTCACCGTCGACGGACGCGACGTGACGCTCCCCGCGGTCGTACGGCTCGGCCCGCAGCGCCCCGGATCGCTGCGCTACGTCTGCTCGATGGGGATGTACACGGGCTTCATCACTTTCGCCTGAGCGCTCCCAACAACCGAACAGCCGATTACCCTCCGCATTCGCACGATCACGTGACACTCTTGCAGGTGGCGAGGAGGATGAGACATGGGGTGGTGGCCAGGCGATCCGGAGGCGGCCGCGGTTCTCGTACCCGCCCCCCGCGGGGCCGTCCACGAGGTGGGCGGCGAAGGACATGCAGAGTTGCTGGAGGCGGCGCGGAAGGGTGACGCGCACGCCGCGCACCTGCTCGGCCGTCATCACGCGCAGCGCGGTGACCGCTCGGCGGCGCGGCACTGGTGGGAGCGCGCCGCCGCGGCGGGCAATCTCGACAGCGCCTACAACCTCGGCATCTGGCACGAGAAGCACGGCAGCCTCGACGAGGCCGTGCGGTGGTACGAGCTGGCCGCCGCCGCCGGCGACGCCGAGGCCGCGCTGAACCTGGCGATGCTGCTGCTGGAGCAGCGCGGCGACCTGTCGGCCGCCCGCCGGTGGTTCGAGTCGGCGGCGCGGGCGGGGTCCCGGACCGCGGCCCGGCGGCTCGCGCTCCTCCACGAGGAGCGCGGCGAGCTCCAGGCGGCCGGTGAGTGGCACCGCAGGGCCGCCCTGGACGGCGATGCGGCCTCGGCTCACGACCTGGGGTTCCTCGCCTACGGCGCGGGCGAGGAGAACGAGGCGCTGCTGTGGTGGGAGCGGGCCGCCCGGAGCGGGCACACGGGCGCGGCCTACCACCTGGGCCTGCTCCTGGCGGCCGGCCGCGATCCCGAGGGCGCCGAGGCGTTCTACCGGATCGCCGCGGGGAGCGAGCACGCCGGGGCGGCCTCGCAGCTCGGCGGGATCGCGCTGTCCCGGGGCGACCTGCGCACCGCCCGCGCCTGGTTCGAGCGGGCCGCCCAGGCGGGCCGGGTGGAGGACCAGCGGATGGCCGGCTTCGTGTGCGTGGAGCTGGGAGACGTGCAGGCGGCCAGCCACTGGTTCGGCCGGGCGGCGGCCGGCGGAGACCCGGAGTCGGCGTTCAACTTCGGCCTGCTGCTCATCGCGGAGCTCGGCGACCTGCGAGGCGGGGAGCACTGGTTCCGCCAGGCGGCGCGGGCCGGGCACCGGCGGGCGGCGGCCGAGCTGGGCTCGTTGCTCTCGCTGACCGGTTCCACGCGCGAGACTCCCTGCGTCCCCGAGCCCCGCGCGGCCGAGCCGGGACCGCCGGCGCCGGCGGCCCCCGTCTGGGAGCGGATCGCCGAGCCCGAGCTCGTCGCCCGGGCCAGGCTGACGGTCTCCGCCGTGGCCCACCGGGGCGGCGCCCCGCTCAAGGCCTCCGACCTGGTCGAGGTCCTCGCCACCTGGGATTTCGTCACCCGGTCGCTGCCCGAGCACGCCGACGCCGTCGACTGGCTGGCCTCGCGGAGCGGGCTGCACCGGGGCGCCGTCGAGCACCTGAGCGCGGTGTGGACGGCCCTGCTCCGGCCGGGCGACGCCCCCTGGCCGGCCCCCGCCGAGATCGAGCACGTCCTGGCCACCGCCCGCGAGCTCCGGACCCGCCTCGGCCTCCAGTAGCCGGCGGGAACGGCGAAGATCGCCTGACGGGAGCGCGCCGCCCGGTCTCCCGGGCGGGCCCCTCCCACCAGACGATC
Source organism: Planobispora longispora (assembly GCF_016863135.1). GTDB lineage: Bacteria > Actinomycetota > Actinomycetes > Streptosporangiales > Streptosporangiaceae > Planobispora > Planobispora longispora. The sequence goes on along the minus strand of NZ_BOOH01000010.1, from coordinate 92,223 downwards.
TTCAGAACCACTCGGCCTTCAGAACCACTCGGCCGCGACCGGCTCGCGGCCGGGCGGGGACGAGGCGCGGATCAGGCGGACAGCACCTCGGAGACCGGCGTGAACGGCAGGCCGAGGGCGACCGCGACCGGCTCGTTGGTCAGCAGGCCCGCGTGGGTGTTCAGGCCCGGGGCCAGACCGGCGTCCTGCTGGAGGGCGGCCTTCCAGCCCAGGTTCGCGAGCTTGACCGCGTACGGCAGGGTCGCGTTGGTCAGCGCGTAGGTGGAGGTGTTGGCCACCGAGCCCGGCATGTTGGCCACGCAGTAGAAGATCGAGTTGTGGACCGTGTAGGTCGGCTCGGCGTGCGTGGTCGGGCGGGAGTCCTCGAAGCAGCCGCCCTGGTCGATCGCGATGTCGACGAGCACGGAGCCCGGCTTCATGCGGGAGACCAGGTCGTTGGAGACGAGGGTCGGGGCCTTGGCGCCCGGGATCAGCACCGCGCCGATGACCAGGTCGGCCTCCAGGACCTCCTTCTCGATCGCGTAGGAGGTCGAGACGAGGGTCTTCAGACGGCCCTGGTAGATGGCGTCGATGTGGCGCAGGCGGTCGATGTTGAGGTCGAGGACGGTGACGTCCGCGCCCATGCCGACCGCGATCTGCGCGGCGTTCAGGCCCGAGACGCCGGCGCCGATGACGACGACCTTGGCCGGGGCCACGCCGGGCACGCCGCCCGGCAGCACGCCGCGGCCGCCGTTGAAGCGCATCAGGTTGTAGGCGCCGACCTGCGGGGCGAGGCGGCCCGCGACCTCGGACATCGGGGCGAGCAGCGGCAGGGTGTTGCCGACCTGGACGGTCTCGTAGGCGATGCCGGTGACCTGGCGCTCCAGCAGGGCCTCGGCGCACGCCTTTCCGGCCGCCAGGTGCAGGTAGGTGAAGAGCACCTGGCCGGGGCGCATGCGGTGGTACTCCTCCGCGATGGGCTCCTTGACCTTGAGGATCATGTCCGCCTCGCCCCACACGTCGTCGGCGGTGTCGAGGATCTTGGCGCCGGCCGCGAGGTAGTCCTCGTCGGGCAGGTGCGAACCGAGCCCGGCGCCGCGCTGGATGACCACCTCGTGACCGTGGCGGACCAGCTCGTGCACGCCCGCGGGGGTGGCCGCGACGCGGTACTCGTGGTTCTTGACCTCGGTGGGCACACCGATCTTCACAGGGGTTTCCTTTCGGGAGTCGCGACAGAGAAGGGGGGCGGAGCCTTTAGAGCCGGTTCCATGCCTCGGTCAGCACGGAGCGGAGGATCGACTCGATCTCGTCGAACTCCTTGGGGCCGCAGATGAGCGGGGGGGCGAGCTGGATCACGGGGTCGCCGCGGTCGTCGGCGCGGCAGTACAGGCCCGCGTCGAAGAGGGCCTTGGACAGGAAGCCGCGGAGCATGCGCTCGGACTCGTCCGCGGTGAAGGTCTCCTTGGTCTCCTTGTCCTTGACCAGCTCGATGCCCCAGAAGAATCCGGAGCCGCGCACGTCGCCGACGATCGGCAGGTCGTGGAGGCGCTCGAGGGTGGAGCGGAAGACCGGCTCGTTGCGCGTCACGTGGCCGAGCAGGTCCTCGCGCTCGAAGAGGTCGAGGTTGGCCAGGGCCACCGCCGCGGAGACGGGGTGGCCGCCGAAGGTGTAGCCATGGGCGAACATCTCGGTGGGCTGCTTGAACGGCTCGAAGAGGCGCTCAGAGGCGATCATGGCGCCGATCGGCGAGTAACCGCTGGTCATGCCCTTGGCGCAGGTGATGATGTCGGGGACGTAATCGAACTTCTGCCCGCCGAACATGGTGCCGAGGCGGCCGAAGGCGCAGATGACCTCGTCGGAGACGAGCAGCACGTCGTACTCGTCGCAGATCTCGCGCAGGCGCTGGAAGTAGCCGGGCGGCGGCGGGAAGCAGCCGCCGGCGTTCTGCACCGGCTCGACGAAGACGGCGGCCACGGTGTCCGGGCCCTCCATCTCGATGGCGCGGGCGACGCGCTCGGCGGCCCAGTAGCCGTACTGCTCCGGAGTCATGCCGGCCACGCCGGTGATCTCGTCGGCGCGGTAGTGGTTGGTGTTCGGCACCCGGACCGAGCCCGGCACCAGCGGCTCGAACATCTGCTTGAACAGCGGGATGCCGGTGATCGACAGGGCGCCCTGCGGGGTGCCGTGGTAGGCGATCTGGCGGCTGATGACCTTGTGCTTGAGCGGCTTGCCGATCATCTTGAAGTACTGCTTGGCGAGCTTCCACGCGGTCTCGACGGCCTCGCCGCCGCCGGTGGTGAAGAAGACCCGGTTGAGGTCGCCGGGGGTCTGCTCGGCCAGGCGCTGGGCGAGCTCGGCGGCCTTGGGGTGGGCGTACGACCACAGGGGGAAGAACGCCAGCTCCTGGGCCTGCTTGGCGGCGGCCTCGGCCAGCTCGCTGCGGCCGTGCCCGGCCTGGACGACGAAGAGTCCGGCCAGACCGTCGAGGTAACGCTTGCCGTGAACGTCGTAGACGTAGGCGCCCTCACCTCGCACGATCATCGGCACCTCGGCGTCCTGATAGGCACCGTGCCGGGTGAAGTGCATCCACAGGTTGTCCTGCGCGGCCTTCATGACCGACGCCACGTCCGTGTTTTCCGGGTACGTCATAAAAATCTTTCCTCAGTGAGCTGGGCTTCCCACAGTGTGCATGCCGATCGCCCTTTTGCCAAGTGAAAGCGTTGATTCATGATGTAAGAACCTTGGAATCCGCAAAACGCTCATGTAACTACGACGAAATCCGCGACGTCAGCCAGCCGGCGATCAGGGCTCCGCCGTACACCGGCTCCAAGGTCCTCGATCATGAGGTAAGGCGCTGGACACGGGCGCGGGGCCCTGCCGCCTGTGCTCCAATAGGTGGACCACATACTGAGATGCGAGGGAACGTCGTGACTCCTGACGAGATCGAGGGCGCCGTCGCCGCGGGCATGCCCCAGGCAGTCGAAGACCTGAAGCGGCTCGTCTCCATCCCCTCCGTGGCCTTCCCCGGCCACCCGGAGGAGCCGGTGCTCGCGGCCGCGGCGGCCACCGAGGAGCTGCTGCGCGGCGCCGGGCTGCCGCACGTCCGGCAGATCCCGGTCGAGGGAAGCTTCCCCGCCGTCTACGCCGAGGCCCCGGCCCCTCCCGGCGCTCCGACCGTGCTGCTCTACGCGCACTACGACGTCCAGCCCGCGGGCGACCCGGCCCTGTGGCGCACCCCCGCCTTCGAGCCGACGGAGATCGACGGCGCGATCCACGGCCGCGGCGCCGCCGACGACAAGTCCGGCGTCATCTCCCACGTCGCCGCGCTCCGCGTCTTCCAGGGCCGGTTCCCGGTGGGGATCAAAGTCATCATCGAGGGCCAGGAGGAGTACGCCGGGGAGCGCCTGGAGGCCTTCGTCGAGCGCAACCCCGAGCTGGTCCGGGCCGACGCCATCATCGTCGCCGACACCGGCAACCCGCGCGTGGGCGACCCGTCGGTGACCACCTCGCTGCGCGGCATGGGCGCGTTCACGATCGAGGTCCGGACCCTGAAGGAGTCCGTGCACAGCGGCTCGTTCGGCGGCGCCGCCCCGGACGCCCTCGCCGCCCTGACCCGGATGCTGACCGCCCTCCACGACGACAACGGCGACATCCGCGTGCCCGGCCTGCCGCGCGGCGCCTTCCTGGGCGCCGGGCCGTCCGAGGAGGAGTTCCGCGAGACCGCCGGCGTGCTGGACGGCGTCTCGCTGGTCGGCTCCGGCTCGCTGGCCGACCGCCTGTGGGCCTCCTACGCCATCACCGTCACCGGCCTGGACGTGCCGACCGTCTCCGGCGCGATCAACGCGGTCCAGTCCGTCGCCCGGGCCCGCGTCACGGTCCGGGTGCCTCCGGCGGGCGACCCCAAGACGACCGTCGAGGCCATCGTCGACTTCCTCGCCAAGGTCGTCCCGTGGGGCGCCAAGGTGGACTTCACCGACTACGTGCTCGGCTCGGGCTTCCAGTCCGACTCCGGCGGCACGGCCCGCTCCGCGCTGAACCGCGCCATGGAGCGGGCCTACGGCAGGCCCCCGCGCGACGTCGGCGCCGGCGGCTCGATCCCGCTGGTCTCCACCTTCGTCCGGCAGTTCCCGGCGGCCGAGATCCTGCTCTTCGGCGCCGAGGACGAGGGCGCCTCGATCCACGCGCCCAACGAGCGGCTCGTCGTCGACGAGCTCCGCCGCACGATCGTGAGCGAGGCGCTCTTCCTGCAGGAGTACGGCGCCGCGACCATCGGCTGACCGGCCGGGGACCGCCCCCGAGAGCCCCGTCCTTCCGGGCGGGGCTTTTCCTTGTGCTAGTTTTTATACTGACTGGTCAGTTCTAATGGGAGGGATCAGTGGCCGAGGGAGTCACGGTGCGCGCCTGCGGGTTGTCCCTGAAGACCGGGCGCGGATGGGTCTACCGCGATGTCGCGCTCGACGCGGAGCCGGGAACCCTGACCGCCGTCGCAGGGCAGGCGGGCAGCGGGCGGACCAGCCTGCTGCTCACCCTGGCCGGGCGGATGAAGCCCACCGGCGGGACGCTCACCGTGGCCGGGCAGGCGAAGCCGCGGGCGATCCGCCGCGCCGCGGCGCTCGGGCTGGTCGACGGGGTCAACGACCTGGAGCGGGCCCTGACCGTCCGCGAGCACGTGCACGAGCGGACGCCGAGGCTGTTCCGGAACGCCGAGAGCACCCGGCGCGCCCGGGCGGCGCTGGAACTGGCCGGGCTGGAGGAGTTCTCCCCCGACGACCGGACGCTGATCCGCGACCTCGGCCGCGAGCAGCGGGTGCGCCTGGGGATCGCACTGGCCCTCCTCGACCAACCGGGACTGCTGGTCCTCGACAACGTGGACCTCGGCCTGGCCGCCGACCGGCGGGAGGCGCTCTGGGCGACGCTGGGCGGCCTGGCCGCCCGGGGGACGACGGTGATCGCCTCCTGCACCGAGAGCCCGCTGCTCCGGACGGTGCGCCTCGCGGGTGACGACGATCCGGTGCGGGCGGGGGTCTCACCGGATCGTGGGAGCGGCGAGGCGGAGACCGCCCCGGCCGGGGAGCCGGGAGAAGCCGGAGAGGCGGGGACCGCCCCGGCCGGGGAGCCGGGAGAAGCCGGGGAAGCGGAGGCCGCGCCGGGCGGCGAGGCGGAGGCCGTACGGGACGGGGGGCCGGAAGAGGCCGGGGAGAGCGAGGAGCGGGGACGATGAGACCGGTGCGGACAGGGCGGCTGGAACTGCGGCGGTTCACCCGGTCGCGGCTAACCCGGGCGGCGCTGGCGGGCGTGGTGATGTTGCCGCTGCTCTACGCGGGGCTGTACCTGTGGTCGTTCTGGGACCCGCAGGCGAACCTGGAGAACATCCCGGTGGCGCTCGTCGTGGAGGACCGCCCGGCCCGGGCCGGAGACAGGACGATCGACGCGGGCCGCGACCTGGCCCGCGAGCTGGAGGAGCGCGAGGTCTTCGCCTGGCGCAGGGTCGGCGCGCGCCAGGCCGCCGACGGCGTCGGCGACGGGAGCTTCTACCTCTCCCTGACGATCCCCGCCGACTTCAGCGCCCGGCTCGCCTCGCCCTCCGGCGACGGCACGCCCACCCCCGCCGAGCTGGGGGTCACGGTGGACACCGGCCGCAGCTACATCATGGGCACCATCGCCGACGCGGTGTTCGCCGAGGTGAAGGAGGCCGCGGGCCGTACCGCGATCAAGGACTACTGGGACGGCGTCTTCGTCTCCTTCGGAGAGCTGCACGACGCCACCGCCACGGCGGCCGAGGGGGCGCGGGAGCTCTCCGACGGCAACCGCACGGCGCACGACAGCACCGCCAGGCTGGGCGAGGGCGCCGACGGCCTGTCCACCGGTCTCGGCCAGGCCAGGGACGGCACCCGCCGGCTCACCGTGGGCCTGGGCGACGCCACCACCGCCACCGGGAAGCTGTCGTCCGGCGCGAAGACCCTGGACGAGGGCCTGGGCGACGCCGACGCGGCCGCCGCGAAGCTGTCCTCCGGCGCGAAGACCCTGGACGAGGGCTTGGGCGACGCCGAGAGCGGCTCCCGGAAGCTGGGCCGGGGGCTGGCCGCGCTCGAGACCGGGGCCCGCCGGGTCGCCGAGGGCAACGCCCGGGCCTACCAGCAGGTCCACACCCAGGTGGCGGAGATCAACCGGGTGGCCGACGAGTTCGTCCCGGTTCTGGAGGAGAACGGCGCGCGGCTGCGGACGCTCGCGCAGGCCGTCGAGAAAGGCGCCGACCTGGTGGCGGAGGGCGCGGGCCTGACGTCCCGGCTCGGCCAGGAGGCCGGGCGGGCCCGGCAGCAGGCGGAGCGGCTGCTCGCGATGCTGGCGGACGATCCCGACGCCGACCCGGCGCTGCGCGCCGCCGCCGAACGGCTCGTCCAGTCCACCCGGCAGGTCGAGAGCGGAACGGAGGGCGCCTCCGCGGGCGACGACGGCTCCGCCCTGACCCGGCTGCGGCAGGACGCGCGGCGGATCTCGGAGGTCGCCGGCCGCATGGCGGAACTCGCGCCGGACGCCGGGCGCATGCTCGACCGGGCCCGCGACAAGGTCAACCAGCTCGACGAGGGGCTCGGCGCGCTGGCCGAGGGATCCGCCGAGGTCCACGCGGGACTCGGCGAGGCCACCGCCGCGAACACCCGGCTCACCTCGGGCCTCGCCGAACTCGGTGACGGCGCCACCCGCCTCTCCGGCGGGCTCACCGAGCTCGACACCGGCCTCACCAGGCTCGGCGACGGCGCCACCCGGCTGTCCGGCGGGCTCACCGAGCTCGGCGGCGGGATCGGCAGGCTCGGCGACGGCGCCGCCCGGGTCGAGAACGGGGTCGGCAGGCTGCACGAAGGGGCCGGGAAACTCGACGCCGGTCTCGACCGGCTCGGGGAAGGGCTCGGCGAGCTGGCCGACGGCTCCCGCGAACTGAGCGAGAAGCTCGGTGAGGGGGCGGAGCGGATCCCGGACTACGGCGCGGACGAGCGGGCCGGCCGTACCGACATGATGAGCGAGCCGGTCACGCTGGCCAGCCGGGTCGTCAACGAGGTGCCCAACTACGGCACCGGGTTCGCGCCGTTCTTCGTCCCGCTGGCGCTCTGGGTCGGCGCGATGGTGATCTACATGGTCCTGCGCCCGCTCAACCCCCGTCTCCTGGCCGGTACGGCCCCCGCCTGGCGGATCGCCGCAGCCGGGTGGCTGCCCGGCCTGGCCCTGGGGGCGGCGCAGGTCGGCGTGCTGCTGGCGGTGCTGCGGTTCTCACTCGGGCTCCAGGCCGCTCACTGGGCCGCGGTGATCGGGCTCCTGCTGCTGGCCACGGCGGCGTTCCTGGCGATCGTGCAGGCGGTCAACGCCCTGCTCGGCGCGCCCGGCCGGGTCGCCGTGCTGGCGCTGCTGATGCTCCAGCTCACCTCGGCCGCCGGGACCTACCCGATCGAGACCTCGCCCGGCTTCTTCCAGACGATCTCGCCGTGGCTCCCGATGAGCTGGGTGGTCAGCGCGCTGCGGCGGCTGATCAGCGGCGGCGACCCGGCCGTGGCCTGGCAGGCCGGCGGGGTGCTGGTCCTGTTCACCGCGCTGGGGCTGGCGCTGAGCTGCTACGCCGTGCACAAGGGGCGGACCTGGTCGATGCGCCGCCTCCATCCCGAACTCGCGATGTGACTACCGTTGGGCTCATGAAGGTGAGCGGCCGGCGGGCCGAGACGAGGCTCCGGCTGTTCACGGCCGCCGTGGAGCTGATCGCGGAGCAGGGGTACACCGCGACGACGGTGGACGCGATCGCCGAGCGGGCCGGGGTGGCCAAGGGCACCGTGTTCTACAACTTCGGCACCAAGGAGGCCCTCTTCAGCGGCCTGCTCGACCACGGGGTGGGGTTGTTGTCCGCCGCCCTGTCCGGGGCGGCGGCCGGGGAGACCGCCCTGGACGCCCTCGACGCGGTGGTCCTGGCGCAGCTGCGCTTCTTCGAGGAGTACGGCGCGTTCGCCCGGGTGCTGCTGGCCGAGATGTGGCGCACCGCCTGGCAGGACGCGGTGGCCCGGCTCCGCGCGGACGCGATCGGCGTCTACGCGGACGTGTTGCGCCGGGCGGTCGCCGAGGGCGCGGTCCGCGCAGATATGGACGTGGAGACCGCGGCGACCGCCGTGTTCGGCATGGTGCTGACCGTGGCGATCGAGCGCCGGGCCCTGCACCCCGACCGCCCGCTCGAACGGGTCCACGCCACCCTGGTCGACCTCCTGCGCGGCCGCGTCGCCGGATGACCCCGCCCCGCCGTACGGCGGCGCCCGGCGCGCGGGCTCGACGCACGGACGGGCTCGACGCACGGACGGGCTCGACGCACGGACGGGCTCGACGCACGGACGGGCTCAGCGCACGGGCAGGTGGTAGGTGCGGCGGACGCTGCTCGGCTCCGCGCTCAGGTCGGCGCCGTAGATGTGCAGTGAGATCGCGGTGATGTCGCCGGTGTTGTGCACCTTGTGGATGTCCCCGGGTGGGGCGAAGCCGCTGACGTCGCCGGTGCGGTTGGCGACCCGGCCGATCTCGGTCAGGTGGTCGCCCTCGTCCCGGTAGAGGGTCTCGTACTCGATCCCCTGCAGGACGCCGAACACGCACCAGGCGATGTGGTCGTGGGGCCGGGTCTGCTGGCCCGGCCGCCAGACGACCGCGATGATCGAGAAATCCGGCTCGGTGTGGAGGGTGTGCCTGACGTAGCTCTCCGGGTCGCCGACCCGTTCCTCCTCCGTGAGGATCTCCGGCGTGGGCAGCCGTTCGCGCAACACGTCCGCGACGGCGAAGGCCGTGACGCGGGGCTCGGCGGGGCGACCGGCGACCTCCCGCACCGCCTCGACGAGTTCCGCCAGGCCGGGACGGGCAAGCGTCATGATTCCCATGCTTCAAGCGTGCGCCGGGCCGATACATAACGTCTAATGCCTATCTTTCGGGTGATTCATAGATATGGTTGATACATGCTGGATATCGTGCGGCTCCGCGTGCTCGCCGCCGTCGCCAGGCAGGGCTCGGTCACCAAGGCGGCCAGGGAGCTGCACTACTCCCAGCCCTCGGTCAGCCATCACCTGGCCAAGCTGGAGGCCGAGACCGGGGCCAAGCTCGTCCAGCGCGCGGGCCGGGGCATCCGGCTGACCGAGGCGGGACGGCTGCTGGCCGACCGGGCCATCGAGATCGTCGGCCGCGTCGACTCCGCCACCGCCGAGCTCTCCGCGCACGTGGGCCTGCGCGCCGGGCGGGTACGGCTGGCCGCCTTCCCCTCGGCGCTGGGCACGTTCGCGCCGGAGGCCGCCGCGTTGCTCACCCGCGAGCATCCCGCGCTGGAGCTGGGTCTCACCGAGACCGAGCCGCCCGAGGCCCTGCGCATGCTCCGCGCGGGCTACGTGGACGTGGCGGTCATCTTCCGCTACGACGACACCGCCCCGGAGGACAACGGGATCCGCCTGGTCCACCTGCTGGACGACCCCAGCTATCTGGTCGTCCCCGAGGGGCCCGCGGGGAGTCCCGCCGCCTCCCCGGTCACCGCGGAACCCCGTGGCACGGGGGCGGACGGCTCGGCACCACCGGCCGGCGCGGAACCGGACCGGGCGGAATCCGGAAGGGCGGGACCGGACCGGGCGGAATCCGGAAGGGCGGAGCCGGATGATCCGAACGGCCCCCTTCTCGCCCACCGCGGCGCCCGCTGGATCGCGGGCTGCGACCGGTGCCGGAGCCACCTGCTCGACCTGTGCGCGCGGCAGGGCTTCGAACCGAAGATCTCTTTCACCAGCGACGACATCGTGGCGGTCCAGGCCCTGGTCGCCGCGGGAATGGGGGTGACCGCCCTGCCCGGCCTGGCGCTGCAGGCGCATCGCCACCCCGGCGTCGGCGTCATCGAGATCCCCGGCTCGACCCGTCACATCTACGCCGCCGTCTACGGCGAGCCTCCCGACCCGCCCGCCACCACCGCCCTGCTGGCCGCCCTGCGGACGACGACCCGGGCGGCTCCCTTCCCGGCGCCCGCATGATCCGGAGGACCTCCGATCCGGGACCCGGCTGATCCGGGCCCCGGCTCCCGCCGCGGGGGAGCGCGAACCGGCTCCGGCCCGCCGGGGAACATCCCGGTCGGCGGCAGGGGACCGTCAGCTCCCCGCGGTGACCTTCACGGCGTCGTGGGGCAGCCGGGAGCGGAGAACCTTCGCCGCGTCGTAACGGTTCAGGATGTCCTCCTCGTAGACCACGACCATGATGACCCTCGGCCGGCGCGCGGGCGAGGCGCCGAAGATCGCATCCATGATCGCCTCGAAGGAGTGCTCCGGCGGGACCGGGCCGACGCCCGCGCCGAGCAGCGGCACCCAGATGACCGCCACTCCGAGGGCGTCCGCCTTGGCCAGCACGTCGTTCACGGTCGCCCGGATGCTGTCGTGGTCGACCAGGTAGTCTCCGCGGGGCTCTTCGATCTTCAAGGCCGCCGCGTGGAAGATGTAGTGCACCGGCAGGTCGCCGGCGGACGTCGCCACGGAGGTGCCGTGGCCGACGGGGGCGAACTTCGCGAGCTCGTTGAGGACGAACCGGGGACCGGCCCGCGACAGCAACGTGTAGGCCACACCGCCCCCCGCGCTGACGGAGGTGTCCTCCGGGCTGACGACCGCCCGGATCCGGCCGGAGAACTCGGGGGCCGTCATCATCGCCGAGCTGCTGATGTCGCCGTACACCAGGCGCACCTCCACCCCGTCCGCCGGTGACACGGCCGTGACCGCCACCTTCGGCGGCTGCTCCACGCCGCTGACGGAGCCGTTGATCCGGCGCGCCTGCCTCAGCCTGCTCAGGTGCCGTTCGATCGCCGCCTCCGACAGGCCCTGCGCCGAGAAGGTCGAGCGCAGCCGCATCTCGTGGTCGAGGAAGAGCTGCGCCGTCCTCTTCAGCCACGGCCGGTCGAGGGCGTCGATCAGCCTGAGGAAGAAGTTGCCGGTCCCCCACACCGGGAACACCGAGCAGGGGCGGCGGTCCCTGAACCGGTCGTTCGCGTCGGCGAGCAGCTCCACCATCTGGCGGTTCACCGCACCGTCCTGAACGGCGTCCCGTACGAGCTCCGCCGAGGCCTCGTCCGAGATGCCCGGCGGCATGTGCTCGCCGACGTAGACCCCCCACCGCACGCCGCGCGAGAGAACGCGCCGGTCGTCCGAGACGACGATCCTCTTGATGAAGTCGACGACGCTGTCCTCGTTCCCCGCCGAGCCGATGATCAGAAGTCCCCGCCCTCTGAACAACGACCTGGAAGGCTCCACGAAATACTCGTTGATGGAGTAGGTCTCCATCCGGGTGTTCAGGATGTTGTGGGTGTCGTAGTCCCCGTGGAGTTTGAAGACGTAGTTACGGTCCTGCTCCTGGTTCCAGAACTCGATTTCCTCGGCCGCGCGTATGGCCTGGCACTCTTTGAAACCCTGCTCGGTGAAAGCGTGTTCCAGCAGCTTGTCGAAATTGGTCGTCAGGGCGGTGCCGTACAGCACGCCGTCCGCCATGAGCATCGCGAGCGCGTGGTGGGCGAAGGCGGGGCGCTTCCCCGACAGCAGCTGCCGGAAGTAGGTGACCCTGTCCTCGGCCGACCCGTACCGCTCGACGCACGTCCGGTAGCGCACCCTGAGGTCGTCCCACTTGAGGTACTGACGGGCCCAGGCGTCGGGATCCGGCACGGGCGACGTGCTCAGGAATTTTTCCCGGATGTCCTGGGATATCTCCCCGGCCAGCGGCACCCCCGCCTCCTTGGAGACGCCGGCCCCGACGAAGGCCACGTGGTTGCCCGGGGCCTCCGCCAGGGCGTGCACGACCTCCGCCTGACTGAGGACGTTGACGTCGATTCCCTGCGTGGTCACCCTCATCGGAGCCCTCGTCTCGGTCGAGAAATACCGGACAGGATATATGGGCGATTCCAATGCGTGTCAATATTTCGGACTTCTCGGAGGGCGTGATCCCGCGGAAGCGAAACCCGCCTCTCTTCCGGGTCCGTCCCGGTCGGAATCGATTTCCGGAGCGCACCGAAAAGGTGGTGCGCATGATACGGAAACACTTCTGTGAGGCGCCGTCCGCATTCTGGGGGCCATAGATGATCAAATTCATTTCCGGCCGGGGACGGCGTCCGTCCGCCGACGGCACGGCGGCACGGCGGCACGGCGGCACGGCGGCACGGCGGCACGGCGGCACGGCGGCACGGCGGCACGGCGGCCGAAAACCTGAGGCGATCGAGGGACGGGCGTGCTTACGATCGCGGCATGCCGGACCTCTCCACCCTCGCCCTCTTCGCCGCCGCGACCCTCGCCCTGCTGATCGTGCCGGGTCCCGCGGTCGTCTACATCGTGACCCGCAGCGTCGCCCAGGGCAGGAGCGCCGGCCTCGTCTCCGTCCTCGGCATCCACCTCGGCTCCCTGGTCCACGTGGCCGCCGCCGCGCTCGGCATCAGCGCGCTGCTCGCCGCCTCGGCGACCGCCTTCACGGTCGTGAAGTACCTCGGCGCGGCCTACCTGATCTGGCTGGGCATCCGCAAGCTGATGAACGGCCGCAACGGGACCGGGGCGGCCGAGCCGCCGGTGGCGAGCCGTACCCGGATGTTCTGGGAGGGCTTCGTGGTGAACGTGCTCAACCCGAAGACGGCGATCTTCTTCCTCGCCTTCCTCCCCCAGTTCGCCGACCCGGACGCGGGGCCGATCGCCCCGCAGATCGTGCTGCTCGGCATGATCTGGATCGTCCTCGGCCTGGCCAGCGACGGCGCCTTCGCCCTGCTCTCCTCCGCCATGGCCGGCCGGCTGCGCCGCTCCGCCCGCGCCCGCCGCCGACTGGACGTCACCAGCGGCGTCATCTACCTGGGCCTGGGCGCCACCGCCGCGCTCACCGGCGACAACGCCGCGGCCAGGGCCTGAACGCGCCCCGGGCCCGGGACGGCCGCCGCACCGCCGGGGGTCAAGGGCGCGGAGACGTCCTCGTCCAGCCCTTGCTCCAGCCGCGGCCGGAGCGGCCCCGCCCGGCCGCCGCCTGACATCTGGGGCAGACTCTCCGCACCTCGTCGGCCGCCCCGCCCGACTCCGGGAACGTGTCCGTCCACGGCACGTGGTGGAACCGGCGCAGGTGCGACCGGCTCAGCGCCAGGCCGCACAGGGTCTGGTTCGTCCCCGGCCGCCAGGCGTGCACCTCGCCCGCGGGCATGCGCACGCCGTCGTCGTCGATCCACTCCCCCGAAGCCGCGACCGAGGGCTCGCCCCGTACCGGCATCTCGCGCCTCCCCTCGCGCCACCCGCGCCTCCCCGCCGGGAACGCGCCGTCACCGGGTTCCTGCCCCGCCGCGCCGCTCCCATTCGGCGGGGCCGGGAACCACGCGGGGGTCAGAGGCGGAAGGCCGCGGTCAGGTCCGTCCGCTCGCGGACGATGGCGGTGAAGCGCTCGGCCATCAGGTCGTACCCCTTCTGGTCCGGGTGGAGGTCGTCGTAGAGCCGTCCGGCGTCCGCCGGTCCGAGCAGTTCCAGGCCGTCGACGAAGTGCAGGCGGGGGTCCGTCTCCGCGCGCTCGGTGGCGACCTGCTCCAGCAGGCGGCGGGTCATGGCGAGGGTGAGCGCGCCGGTGTCGAGGTCGAGGCTCCGCCGCGCCGCGCGGAACCGCATCCCGTCGTGGACCGTCGGCCCGGGGGTGTCCTCGTGGATGGGGCAGGTGACGGCCGAGATGAGCACGATCGGGGTGGACGGCCGTCCCTCCCTGATCGTGTCGAGGAATCCGTGGAGGGCGGGCACGAAGGTGCGGGCGCGCATGCTGTCGCCGTTGACGATGTTGATGCCGACCTTGAGGGAGATGACGTCGGCCTCGACATCCCTGATGGTCCGCGCGGCGAAGGGGTCGAGCATCGCGTTCCCGGCCAGCCCCATGTTGGTCAGCCGCACGCCCAGGTTCCGGGCGGCGGCCTGGGGCCACGGGCCGAGCGGGCCGTCCGCCTCCAGGCAGTGGCTGATCGAGCTGCCGTAGTGGAGCCAGTGGACGGCCGACGACGGCGCCGGGGAGAGCGGGGCGTCGGAGGTCGCGCCGCGGAGCTCGACCTGGGCGGTGTGCGGCAGCCAGATCTCGACCGGGCGCGCCCGCCCGTCCCGCGGCCGCCCGAGGTCGAACCGTACGGCCGACGCGTCCCCCGCCTCGAGCCGGATCCCGTCCTCCCGCATCCGGAAGACGTCTCCCTCGTCCAGGTCGACGCGCCGGACGGCCTCCCCGTCGGCGACGGCGACGAAGCTCGCCGGCTGCTCCCGGGAGTCGAGCCCTTCCGGGAGGGCTCGGGTGATCTTGACCTCCAGCGTGATCCGGGAGGCGCCGGTCAGCGCGCGCAGGTGCACCCCGGCCGCGGCGGACGCGACCCCCATGGCGCCGTTGGTGGGCTCCTGCGCCCGGCTCCGCCGGGACAGCCGCAGAGGGATGACGCCGGAGGGCGTCGGTTCGACGTCGACGGCTCCGGCGAGGAGATCCGCCAGCCCTTCCGCGTCAAGAGTGTGCTCTCCGGCCATCCGTCGACTCCCGTCCCGGGCGAGCGCCTGGGGTCAGGCGCCGGCAACCATGATCGTGCCGAAATGGTCGCACATTAGAAAATGATTCGGGGAGTCGTGTCTCGCATGGTGAGGCACGACTCCCCGCACGGGCCGGGCGAGACGTCACCTCTCCCCGGCCTGCGCGTCCTCCCCGACCGTGATGAGCCCCTCGGGCACCCCTTCCAGGTGCACCTCGAGCCACATCGAGCGCCAGTCCTCCAGCTCGTGGAACCGGCGCAGCTCGGCGATGCCGCTGAGCCAGCCCATCCACGCGTCGTACGGCGGGCGGCCCTCGTCGAAACCGCTCTGCACGAAGGTGAGCCGGGTCCCGCCGCCGGACTCCTCCAGTTCCCAGGAGGTGACCAGCCCCTCCTCCCCCAGCAGGGACATCCGGCGCCCGGGCTCCAGGTCGGTGATCTTCGCGGGCGACGACTCCATGTCGAAGCCGCCCATGGCCCAGCGCCCGCCGACGTGCGGCTCGATCTCGATCTTCGCCCCGAACCACCGGGCGAACGTCCCGGGATCGACGATCGAGTCGTACACCGCCTGCGGCGGCGCGGCGATGAACACCTGCTCCCGCATCACCGGGGAGGTGAGGTCGCACTTCGGCGTGGTCTCCCGGCCCTCGACGTGATCGACGAGGTTGACGACCGCCAGCGCCCAGTAGGTGTGCAGGAGACCCAGGAGGCCGCCGGTGTCGTTCACCATCTCCTCCCACGAGGGGACGCCGGTCTGCGTCAGCGTCAGCTCGGTCGCGTCCGGCTCCAGCTCCCGGAGCCGGATCTCCACGGTGGTGTCGGTGTCGTCGAGCGTCCACACGAAGCGCAGCGTGCGCTCGTCGGCGTGGAGCAGGCGCTGGCGGGGCGCGTCGCCGGCGGGGGTGTGGCGGCCCCAGAAGGCGTAGCGGTGCGGCAGGTCGACCTCGGCGTGCTCGTCCAGCCAGACGCGCATCGCCGCGGGGTCGGTCAGGGCGTGGTGCACGTCCTTGACCGGCGCGCCCGCGCGGACACGGATCATCATCGGCTCACTCATCGGACTCTCCTTCGGGATAGCAGGCCACGGCGAGCTTGAACGCGTCTCCTTCGGCGCCGCCGTAGCGGGTGAACAGGTCCTGCAACGTGGTCCGCAGCTCGTCGAGGAACTGCTGGCGCTGCTCCTGCGGCACGCGGATGCGGCCGGAGACCCCGATCGACGGCAGTTCCGGCGCATCCCGGTCGAGCGCGGCGATGTCGGCCTGCACCTCCTCCACGAGGTCCAGCAGGTAGCCCAGGCTCAGCTCGTCCTGCGCCCGGCGCCGGCCGATCCGGCCGACCAGGTGGGGCGAGAGCCAGTAGGCGCGGGCGCCGGCCTGGTAGACGCCCTCGTTGATGCCGCGCACCCTGCGCTCGGCCACCTGCTCGGCCAGCCCCGCCTCGACCAGGCGTTTGACGTGGTAGTAGACCCGCTGCGGGGTCTGGCCGAGCAGCGCGGCGACCTCGGTGCAGGTGCGGGGCTCGGCGAGATGCCGCAGCACTTCGATGCGCTGCGGCTTGAGCAGGGCCTCGGCCTGCTCGATCTCTTCCAGATACAGGACGTCTCTCATCGCAAAAACAGTCTTTTACATAAAAAGCATTTTTGTCAATGGGCTGCCGCACAGCCCTGGATCGGCACCCCTCGACGAGCCCTTGAGGATCCGCGCCGTCTCCCTGAAGACCGGGAAGACGGTCGACGGCCACGCATCCCGCGGCTACGCGACCCCGGGCTTCCAGGCCGGCGGGGTGGCCCCCCACCTGGGTGCGCTTCGTGGTCGACGTGACCGTCCCCTGGAACGCTCCCGGCGCTTCCCACCCGAACTCTTGCTACGTTCGTAGAAAGATTTCTACAGTTGGCTCACGACTGCCATTCCTGCACGTGAGCTACGAAACAACACGGCCGAGGTGCTACGGCGTGTCGAATCCGGCGAGGAGTGTGAGGACCAAGACGCCGGTCCGGCGCCGCACGAACCGGCGGGGCCGTACGGGATCGGTCAGGACTGGGCGGCCTGGACGGTCTCGCGGGCCCAGCGGTAGTCGGCCTTGCCCGCCGGGGAGCGGACCATCTCGTCGACGAAGGCGAAGGCCCGGGGGACCTTGTAGCCGGACAGCAGCGTACGGCAGTGCGCCTCCAGCTCCTCCGACGACGGGGACGTGCCGGGGCGCGGCTCGATCACGGCGGCGACCTTGTTGCCCCAGCGCTCGTCGGGGACCCCGGTGACGACCGCGTCGAAGACCGCCGGGTGGCCCTTGAGCACCGCCTCGACCTCCTCCGGGAAGACCTTCTCGCCGCCGGTGTTGATGCAGGCCGCCCCGCGGCCGAGGACCGCGATCGTGCCGTCCTCCTCCACCGTGGCCATGTCGCCGGTGAGCAGCCAGCGGGTCCCGGCCGCGTCGGTCACGAAGGTGCGCCGGGTCTTCTCCTCGTCCTTGTAGTAGCCCAGCGGCATCCTGCCGCTCGTGGCGATCGTGCCCACCTCGCCGGAGCCGGGCTTGACCTGCTCCAGCATCTCGTTGAGCACCACCAGGCCGGAGGAGGCGTTGGGCTGGAAGCGCGCCCCCGACTCCGGCGAGGAGCCGGGTACGGCCGAGGCGGTGTAGCCGGACTCGGTGGAGCCGAAGGTGTCCAGGATCGCCGTGTTCGGCATCAGCTCCTGGAGCCGGTCGCGGACCGCGCCGGTCAGGATCGCCCCGGCGGAGCTGAGCACCCCCAGCGACGACACGTCGTATCCGCCCCTCGCGAGCTCCTCGGCGATCGGGCGGGCCATCGCGTCGCCGACGAGGTTGACCGTGAACGCCTTCTCCCGCTCGACCGCCCGCAGCACCTCGGCCGCGTCGAACTTGCGGACGTAGACCATGGTCCCGCCCATCCACCAGCAGATGAAGGTGGCCATCTGCGCCGCCCCGTGCATCAGCGGCGCCGCCGCCATCATGACCAGCGGCCCGGAGTTGCGCGCCTGCTCGATCACCGCCTCGGGGGTGGGCAGCGGGTCGCCGTACGGGTTCCCGCCGCCGAAGGCGAAGAACAGGTCCTCGGTCCGCCACATCGTGCCCTTGGGCATGCCGGTCGTGCCGCCGGTGTAGATGATGTAGACGTCGTCGCCCGACCGCTCGGGGAACCCGCGCGTCTCCGGCTGCCCGGCCAGCGCCTCCTCGTACGGCACCGCCCCGGGCACCTTCGACGGCCCGCCTACCGCGATCAGCTGCCGCAGCTCGGGGACCTGCGGTGCGACAGCCGCCACCCGCTCGTCGAACTCCACGTCGAACAGCAGGGCGACGATGTCGGAGTCCCGGTAGAGGTAGAGCAGCTCGGCCTCGACGTAGCGGTAGTTGACGTTGATCGGCACGGCTCGGAGCTTGAGCGCCGCCATCATCGCGGCGATGTACTCGACGCCGTTGTAGAGCTGGATGCCGACGTGGTCGCCCGGCCCGACCCCGTGCGCCGCCAGGTGGTGGGCGAGCCGGTTGGCGTGCGCGTCCAGCTCGGCGTACGTCACGCGGTCCGTACCGCAGACCACGGCGACGCGGTCCCCGATCGCGTCCGCGAGCCCTTCGAACAGATCTGCGTGGTTGAACTCCATCGGGGGACTCCTGTCTCGCAAGGGGGCTCCGGATACTCCGGGCGCCGGAGGGGTTCTACGGTTTGTCGCTGCCGACCATCCACATCGCGAAGAACTGCGCGCCTCCCCCGTAGGCGTGCCCCAGGGCCCGCCGGGCCCCGTCCACCTGGTGCTCGCCCGCCATCCCCCGGACCTGCAGCGCCGCCTCGGCGAACCGGATCAGCCCGGACGCGCCGATCGGATTGCTGGAGAGCACGCCGCCGGAGGCGTTCCACGGGATGTCGCCGTCCAGGGCGGTGGCCCCGGACTCGGTGAGCTTCCAGCCCTCGCCCTCGGCGGCGAAGCCGAGGTTCTCCAGCCACATCGGCTCGTACCAGGAGAAGGGCACGTAGACCTCGGCCACGTCGATGTCCCGGCGCGGGTCGGCGATCCCGGCCTGCCGGTAGACGTCGGCGGCGCAGTCCTTGCCGCCCTGCGGGTTCACCGTGTCGCGCCCGGCGCGGAAGATCGGCTCGGAGCGCATCGCCGTGCCGAGCACCCAGGCGGGGGTGCCGGTGACCGCCTTCTCCGACGACAGGACCATCGCGCAGGCGCCGTCGCTCGACGGGCAGGTCTCCAGGTAGCGGATCGGCTCCCAGAGCATCGGGGTCGACTCGACCATCTCCCGGCTGATCTGCGGGATCCTCAGGTGGGCGTAGGGGTTCTTCAGGGCGTTGAGCCGGTCCTTGACGGCGACCAGCGTGCCGATGTGGTCCGGCGCCCCGGAGCGGCGCATGTACTCGCGGATGTGCGGGGCGAAGTAGCCGCCCGCGCCGACCACCAGCGAGGCGCTGAAGGGCAGGTGCGTGGACAGGGCCCAGGTGGCGTTGGACTCCGACTGCTTCTCGAAGGCCACCACCAGCACCCGGTCGTGCACGCCGCCCTGGATCAGGGAGGCGCCGACGAGCGCGGTGGACCCGCCGACCGAGCCCGCGGTGTGCACGCGCATCATCGGCTTGCCGGCCGCGCCGAGCGCGTCGGCCAGGTACGCCTCCGGCATCATCACGCCCTCGAACAGGTCGGGGGCCTTGCCGATGACGACGGCGTCGATGTCCTTCCAGGTCAGCCCGGCGTCCTCCAGCGCGCGGACCGCCGCCTCGCGGACCAGCCCGGCGATGGAGACGTCCCGGCGCTTGGTCGTGTAGTGGGTCTGCCCGACCCCGATGACCGCACAGCGGTTACCCATGTGGCTCAGGCCTCCATCACGGTGACGAGGTTGTGCTGCAGGCAGGGGCCGCTGGTGGCGTGCCCGAGGGTGCGGTTCGCGGCGCCGTCCATGATCCGTGCGGCGGCCTCGCCGATCCGGATGAGGCCGGTGGCCATGACGGGGTTGGCGGCCAGCGGGCCGCCGCTGGGGTTGACCACGGTGGAGTCGGGGATCTCCAACGCCCGGCGGAGGATGCGCTCCTCGTGGCTGAACTGCACGTGGAGCTCGGCCACGTCGAGGGAACCCTTGCCGACCCCCGCCGCACGTGCGGCTTCGGCGGCGGAGGCCGACCGGGCGAGGTCTCTCATGCCCAGATAATGAGGGTCTATGCGGTGGGCGATGCCGGTGATCCAGGCGGGACGCTCGCACACCTCCCGTGCCAGGTCCCCGGCGGCCAGCACCACCGCGGCGGCGCCGTCGGTGATCGGGGCGACGTCGTACGGCCGCAGCGGCTCGACCTCGTAGCCGTCCCCCGAGGGGTCGGGCAGGTCGAGGGCGTAGGGGTTGTCCCGGCCGGCGGCGCGGCTGCGCCGTACCACCTCGTCCAGCTCGGCCCGGTCCGCGCCGGAGGCCGAGGCCTGCAGGGCGGCGTAGGAGACCTGGTCCAGGCCGAGCGGGGACAGGTAGTACGGGTCGAGCTGGAGGGTCATGATCTCCCGCAGGTCGCCCTGGGAGGACTTGCCGAAGCCGTAGATCAACGCCGAGTCGACGTCTCCGTGCTGGAGCCGGACCCACGCCTCGTACAGCGCCCAGGCGGCGTCCATCTCCACGTGGCTCTCGGAGATCGGCGGCCAGGCGCCGAGCGCGTCGAGCGCGGAGACGAACGAGAACGGCGCCCCGGCCAGGTAGTCGCAGCTCCCCGAGCAGGTGAAACCGAATTTCCGCAGGCCCGATCGTTCCCGGACCTCGTCGAGGACCGGCAGGATCAGCTCGGCCTCGCCCAGTCCCTCGTCGACCGCGCTGTGCCTGGTCTGCGCGAACGCCACGACCGCTATCTCACGCAAGCTACGCTCCTACAGCTCGGCGTCCGGCTCGCCGGTGGGGGCGAACCATCTGATGTTGGACATGGAGGCGGTCCGTTCCTCTTCGGGCACCCAGACGGCCCGCACCCGCATGCCCTGCCGCACCTCGTGCGCGGGGATGTCGCCGACCAGGGCGATCATCGGGATGTCCGAGCCGTCGAGGAGGATGTAGGCCGAGACGAACGGCACCTGGGGGGCGCGGGGGTCGGGGAGGTTGTTGATCGCGAAGGTGGTGATGGTCCCGGTGTCCGGGAGCTCCACCTCCTCGGTGATCGCCACGCCGCACTCGGGGCACGACAGGCGGTAGGGCACGTAGACCTTGCCGCAGGAGCCGCACCGGCAGCCGAGGAAGATCCCGCGCTCGACCCCCTCCAGGAAGCGGGCCAGGGACTTGCCCGGCTTGACGCGGTACTCGGCGCGGACCGGGGAGACGATCCTCGTGACCTCGGGGACGAAGCTCTCGATGTCGGTGATGTGGCCGGTGCGCTCGGCCCGCCAGCGGGGACGGACCCGCAGGCCGGGGCGCATGGCCCGGGCGTCGCCCGCGTCCACCGCGTGGACCAGCGCGGTGTCCGCGCCGTCCAGCCGGATCAGCGCCCAGGCGAACGGCCGCTCCAGCGGGTGGCCCTTGCGGGGCTCGCTCACCCAGGCCCAGCTCTCCACCGTCCCGGCCGGGCCGACCTCGGCGAACTCGCCGGTGACCGCCTCTCCGGTGTCCGGGTCGTACTCCAGCGGGGGGACGAGGGTGCGGCCGCCGGCCGTGCGGACCCCGACGATGCGCCCGTCCCTCAGCTCCGTGAGGAAACGCCCGATCACCGGCCCGGTCGTGCGCGTGTAGCCGCCGGGGAACTCCAGCACGTGGTCGGCGATCAGTTCCTCAGATGGCACGGTCGTGGTCCTTCCAGTACGGATCGCGCAGCTTGCGTTTGAGGAGCTTGCCGTTGGGCTCGCGCGGCATCTCCTCGATGAAGTCGATGGATCGGGGCCACTTCATCTTCGACAGGCGGCCCTGGAGCGAGTCGAGGATCTCGGCGGCCAGCTCGGGCGAGGGGTCCAGGCCGGGCGCGGGCTCGATCACGGCCTTGATCTGCTCGCCCCACTCCTCGTCCGGGATGCCGAACACGGCCACGTCGGCGACCTTCGGGTGGACCATCAGCTCGTTCTCGATCTCGGCCGGGTAGATGTTGGCCCCGCCGGAGATGATCATGTCGGCCTTGCGGTCGCAGAGGAAGAGGAAGCCCTCCTCGTCGAGGTAGCCGATGTCGCCGACGGTGAAGTGGTCCTTGAGCCGGTTGGCCTCGGTCTTGGCCCTGTCGCCCTTGTACTCGAAGGTGGCGCCGGCCATCTTCATGTAGATCGTGCCGGGGGTGCCGGTCGGGACCGGCTCCAGGTTGTCGTCCACGATGAGCAGTTCGCTGATGGGCCAGGCGGTGCCGACGGTGCCGGGGTGCTTCTTCCAGCCCTCGGGGGTGGCGAGCGTGCCGCCGCCCTCGGTCGCGGCGTAGTACTCGTAGACGCAGTCGCCCCACCACTCGAACATCGCCCACTTGACCGGGACCGGGCAGGGGGCGGCGGCGTGGATCATCCACTTGAGCGAGGAGAGGTCGTACTTGCGCTTGACGTCGTCGGGGAGGGCGAGCAGGCGCTTGAAGTGGGTGGGGACCATGTGGGAGTTGGTGACGCGGTACTTCTCGCAGAGCCGGAGCAGCTCCTCGGAGTCCCACTTGTCCATGTAGACGAGGGTGTGGCCCATGTGCAGCGCCGTGCCGCCGAACTGGGTGACCGCGGTGTGGTAGTTCGGCGAGGTGACCAGGTGGGCGTTCTCCTTGCCCGGCGTGATGCCGAACATGGCCAGCAGGAACGTCATCAGCTCGGCCGCGTCGTCGGGGTCCAGGCCGTTGAGCGGGCGGCGCACGCCCTTGGGCCGGCCGGTGGTGCCGGAGGTGTAGTGCATGGTGGCGCCCGCCGTACGGCCCTCGGGGGCGGTGTCCGGCTGCCCGTCGGTCAGGTCGGAGACGGGCCGCGTGCCCTCCACCCGGCCGAAGCCGAAGACGCGGTCCGGCGCGAGGCCGGACTCGGCGGCGCCGCGCATGCCCTCCTCGGCGTGGCGTTCGTCGACGAAGAAGGCCCGCGCCTCGCTGTCGGCGACGATGTAGCCGATCTCGGGGCCGGTGAGGTGCCAGTTGATCGGGGTGTAGTACCACCCCGCCTGCAGTGCGGCCAGGTAGAGCACCAGGCCGTCGGCGCCGTTGGGGACCAGCCCGCAGATGCCGTCACCGGGCTGGAGGCCGAGTCCGCGCAGGCCGTGCACGAGGCGGTTGGCCCGGGCGAGGAGGTCTCCGGCCCGGTGTTCGGTCCCGTCCGGGTCCACGGCCGCGATCCAGTCCGGATCCGCCTGCGCGAGCCTCCAGAAGCCGAGCGTGCCCATCGGACATCCCTCCAGGTCGAAAGGCCCGGGCCACCGGAGTGAGGCACGTCCCTCGGAGCGCGGCGGGACTCTGGCGGCGCGGAAGGTGACGGACGGGAATCGGCTCCCGTTCGCAGAGGCAGACTAACCCCGGCACACCGCACCGAGCAAGCGCTTGATTACGAGGGGATCGCCAGGTAGGAGCTTTACCTTCTCATCACCGCGAGCGTCGCGACCGTTACGCATAGCTCACGAAAGGTAAGAAGAAAGTCAAGTTTCATCACGAATAGCCTTAAATGTCCTAAATAAGGTCTTTACTAAGCCAGGATGACTACGCGAGACGGCGTTCCAGAGTTGGGCTCATGTTGGCCCTCCGCCGTCTCCCACTGGGGGAGATCATGCGTTTCACCAAGTCCCTGGCGGCCGCCGGCGCTCTCAGCCTTGCCGTGCTGACCGCCTCTCCGGCCTTCGCCGACGGCGCCGAGGACGCGGCCGCCGGCTCCGCGACCACCGCGCCCGAGGTCCAGGGCCTCGGCGGCGCGCAGGACGGCGGTCCGGAGACCCAGGCCGTGCCGGAGCAGGGGACCGAGCCCGAGCCCGCGCCGGAATCCCCGGTCAAGCCCGAGCAGAAGCCCGAGCTCGAGCAGAAGCCGCAGCCGCAGGACAAGCCGCGGCCGGAGCAGAAGCCCGAGCCGGAGCAGAAGCCGCAGCCGCAGGACAAGCCGGAGACGGACGAGAAGTCCGAGCCCGAGACCCCGCTCAGCGGCGGATCCGTCCTCCTGACCTCCGGCGCCGTGTACGCGGGCGAGAAGGCCGGCTACGAGGTCGCCGCCCGCGAGCCCCGCGCCACCGACGCGCGCATCAGCTCCCCCGCCATCGAAGGCGTGCACACCGTCGCCCTGTCCAGGGGCCGCGCCACCGGCGCCGCCGCCACCTGGGACGACCTCAAGCCCGGCGACTACCCGGTCACCGTCGAGTTCTTCATCGGCGAGAAGGCCATCGGCACCGCCCGGACCACCCTGTTCGTCAAGGAGAAGCCGGTCGTGGAGGCGCCGCCGCTCAGCGGGGTGACCTTCGAGCTGAACCCGGGCGCCGTGTACGCGGGCGAGAAGGCCGGCTACGAGGTCGCCGCCCGCGAGCCCCGCGCCACCGACGCGCGCATCAGCTCCCCCGCCATCGAAGGCGTGCACACCGTCGCCCTGTCCAGGGGCCGCGCCACCGGCGCCGCCGCCACCTGGGACGACCTCAAGCCCGGCGACTACCCGGTCACCGTGGAGGTCCTCCTCGGCGAGAAGATCATCGGAACCGCGAAGCGCACCCTGACCGTCAAGGACCCGCGGCCCGTCGTCAAGCCCGTCGCCCGCCTGGACCTGCGGCTGGAGCCGCGCAAGGTCCTGCCCGGGCAGAGCTACTACGCCGGCGTCACGACCGAGAACGTCGAGCCGGGCACCGTGGTCACCGTCAAGGACCCCGGCGGCAGGCACCACCGGATCCGGCTCGACCACTGGGGCAGCGCCCGGGTCAGGCTGACCGTGCCCCGGGACACCGACCCGGGCCGCTACAGGGTCGTGGCCTACCTGCCCGGCGGGCCGGCCGACTCCGCGACGCTGACCGTCGCCGTCCCCCCGAAGCCCGTCCCGGCGGGTCAGCTGCGCCTCGCCCTGCACCCGCACACGGTCGTGGCCGGCGGTGACTTCACCGCCGTCGTCTCGACCCGGTACGTGGCCCCGGGCACCCCGATCTCCATCACCGACCCGGCGGGCGAGACGTTCACCATCTGGACCGGCGAGGACGGCGTGGCCGCCAAGCGGCTCCACGTCCCCTCCAGCACCGGGGCGGGCGCCTACTGGTTCGTCGCCAAGCTGCCCACCGGCCAGAAGAGCGCCGCGCAGCTGACGGTCAAGGCCCCGTACAAGCCCAGCGGCGACTTCACCCCGCGGGGCGGCGCGCAGACCGGCGGCGGCCTCGCCGAGGCGGGGACCCCGGCCTCCGGTCCCGGGGCCCTGGCCCTGGGCGGCGTCCTGCTCGCGGGCGGCTCGGGCCTGGCCCTGTACGGCCGCCGCGGCCAGGAAGGCTGATCCGATCGTGGCCGGCCGTACCGCGTCCATGAGCCGCATCGCCGCCACCGCCGGAGCGGCCCTGGCCATCTTCTGCGGCGTCCTCGTCGCCGGGTCCGCACTGTCGGACATGTCCGGCGGCGACGGGCCGGCCCGGGTCCCGTCCATCCCGGCGGAGGGGGCCCGGCCCGCCGGCAAGCCGGCCTTCGCCGTCGTCCCCGGCAAGGCGATGGCCGCCTCCAAGCCCGTCCGCCTGGACATCCCGGCGATCGGGGTGGAGGGCGCGCCGGTCGAGCCGGTGGGCCTGAACGCCGACCAGTCCGTCGAGGTCCCGCCGCTGGAGCGGCCCGGCCTCGTCGGCTGGTACCGGCACCGGCCGACCCCGGGCGAGAAGGGCCCCGCCGTCCTCCTCGGGCACGTGGACGCCCGCGGCGAGCCCGCGGTCTTCGCCCAGGCCCACAAGCTGAAGCCCGGCGACGCGATCGAGGTGGAGCGCGCGGACGGCACGGTCGCCTCCTTCACCGTCGACGGGCTGGAGCGGGTGGACAAGGACGAGTTCCCCACCGCCAAGGTGTACGGCGGCACCACCGCCCCCGAGCTGCGGCTGATCACCTGCGGCGGCGCCTTCGACCCGGCGACCGGGCACTACGAGGACAACGTCATCGTCTACGCCCATCTGGCGGCCTGAGCCGTACCGGATCTAGGATGACCTAGCAAGCGCTTGGCTAATTAATGGCTAACCAGCGGAGGTCGTCCGTGGAACTGCTGCCGATCAGCACACCGCACTGCCGGATCGAGCGCGACGGTCACATCGTCGTGATCACCATGAACCGGCCGGAGGCGAAGAACGCCCTCTCCTCGGACATGCTGATCGGCCTGGCCGAGGCGTGGGCCTACGTCTCGGCCGAGCCGGAGGTCCGCGTCGCCGTGCTGACCGGCGCGGACGGCACCTTCTGCGCGGGCGCCGACCTGAAGGCCATGGGCACCCCCTCGGACGACCCCCGGGTCCGCGAGCGGGCCGCGCAGATCCCCGACTTCCACTGGAAGGGCCTGCTCCGCGACCCGGACGCGCTGCCGGCCAAGCCGATCGTCTGCGCGGTGGAGGGCTACGCCGTGGCCGGGGGGACCGAACTGCTCGTCGGCACCGACCTGCGCGTGGTCGCCGAGTCCGCCACCCTCGGCCTGTTCGAGGCGCGCCGCGCGCTGTTCCCGATGGGCGGCTCGGCGATCCGGCTCCCCCGCCAGATCCCCTACGCCTTCGCCATGGACCTGCTGCTGACCGGCCGGTCGATCACCGCCCAGGAGGCGCTGGCCATGGGCCTGGTCAACCGGGTCGTCCCGGACGGCCAGGCGCTGGCCACCGCCCTGGAGGTCGCCGCCCAGATCGCCGAGTGCGGGCCGCTGGCCGTCCAGGCCATCCTGCGCACCTACCGCGAGACGCTGGGCATGCCCGAGGCCGAGGCGCTGAAGGTCTCCGACGCCCTCGGCTGGCCGGTGATCGGCTCGGAGGACGCCAAGGAGGGTTCCCGGGCCTTCCGGGAGAAGCGCCCGGCGGTCTACCGCGGCGAGTGAGGCGGCGCCTGATTTTTCGTGACATGCCACATTGCAACCTGTCAACGCCTTGAAAAGGTGACAGGGGCGATTCATGATCTCCAACATGGGCGGTAAAGATCACGTCCATCCCACGTCACTCCCCCCGGCGGCCCGTCGCCGCCCGACGTGAAGGAGATCGCGTGTCCCCCATCCCCCGGCGCCGGAGGACGGCCCTGATCTGGGCCGCCGCTCTCGCCCTCATGGTCCCGCAGGGCGTGGCCCAGGCCGCGCCCGAACCCGACAAGATCGACAAAGCCGTCCTGGCGGACCTGGCGGCGGACGACAAGGCCACCTTCTGGGTGCGCATGAAGAGCGGCGCCGACCTCAGCGCGGCCCGCAGGGCGACGGACAAGGACGAGAAAGCCCGGCAGGTCTACCGCGCCAAGACCGAGACCGCCGCGGCGTCGCAGGCCGGCCTGCGCAAGCTCCTCGCCGCCGAGAGCGCGGGCTTCACCCCCTTCTGGATCGTCAACGCCGTACGGGTGACCGGCGACGCCAAGCTGGCTGCGGAGATCGCCAAGCTGCCCGAGGTGGAGCGGGTCGAGCCCACCCGCGTCGCCGCGGTGCCCGAGCCGCAGCCGGGCAAGGAGGCCGCGCGCGTCAACGCGGTCGAGTGGAACATCGACCGGGTCAACGCCCCCCGGGTCTGGAACGAGCTCGGCAGCCGCGGCGAGGGCATCGTGGTGGCCAACATCGACACCGGCGTGCAGTTCGACCACCCCGCCCTGGCCGACCGCTACCGCGGCAGGAACGCCGACGGCACCCTCGGCCACGACTACAACTGGTTCGACCCGGCGGGCGTGTGCCCCGCCGCGGAGCCCTGCGACAACAACGACCACGGCACCCACACCATGGGCACCATGGTGGGCGGTGAGGGCGCCAACGTCATCGGCGTCGCCCCCGGCGCGCGGTGGATCGCCGCCAAGGGCTGCGAGAGCAACACCTGCACCGACGCCTCGCTGCTCGCCGCCGGGCAGTGGGTGCTCGCGCCCACCGACCTCGACGGCCGCAACCCCCGCCCCGACCTGGCCCCGCACATCGTCAACAACTCCTGGGGCGGCGCCGGCTTCGACCCCTGGTACAAGGAGATCGTCGAGGCGTGGGTCGCGGCGGGCATCTTCCCCGCCTTCTCCAACGGCAACCTCGCGGGCGCGGGCTGCAACTCCAGCGGCTCCCCCGGGCAGTACGTCTCCAGCTACAGCGCCGGCGCGTTCGACTCCGGCAACGCGATCTGGAGCTCGTCCACCCGCGGCGCCGGCGAGAACGGCGAGATCAAGCCCAACCTCTCCGCGCCCGGCGTCAACGTGCGCTCGGCCGTGGCCGAGAGCGGCTACGGCGCCTTCTCCGGAACGTCGATGGCCTCCCCGCACGTGGCGGCCACCGTGGCGCTGATGTGGTCGGCCGCGCCCAGCCTGCAGGGCGACATCGCCGCCACCCGGGCGCTGCTCGACCGCTCCGCGATCGACGTCGAGGACACCCGGTGCGGCGGCACCGCCGCGGACAACAACGTCTGGGGCGAGGGCCGGCTCGACGCGTTCGCGGCGGTCCGGGCCGCTCCCGACGACCCGCTCGGCACGCTGACGGGTGTCGTCGCCTCCGGCGGCTCGCCGGTGCCCGGGGCTGCGGTCACCGTCACCGGGCCGCTGGACCGCACCGTCGCCACCGGGCCGGACGGGACGTACACGCTGCCCCGCCTGACGGCGGGCGAGTACCGGCTCACCGTCGGGAAGTTCGGATATCAGGACGCCACCGCGACCGTCACCGTCGTGGCCGACCAGACCGTCACCGAGAACGTGACGCTGACGCCCCTGCCCGCGAGCACGGTGTCGGGAACCGTCACCGTCGGCGGCGAGCCCGAGGCGGGCGCCACGGTGGCCGCGGTGGGCACCCCGGTCAGCACGGTCGCCGACGCCGCCGGACGGTACCGGCTCACGCTGCCGCACGGCGACCACGAGCTGAAGGTCACCCCGGCCTCCCGATGCGCGGACGGCGTCACCGTGCCGGTCACCGTGGGCGCCGACCTGACCAGGGACATCGAACTGCCGCGCCGTACCGACGCCTTCGGGCACACTTGCGCGAGCGCCGCCCTGCCGTACGTGGCGGGTACCGAGAAACATCCGCTCACCGGCGACGACGCGGCCCAGCCGGTCACACTGCCGTTCGCCTTCCCCTTCTACGGCGGCACCTACACCGGAGGCTGGATCAGCAGCAACGGGTTCGTGAGCTTCGCCGCCTCCAGCACCGTGGCGGGCAACGGTCCCCTGCCCTCCACCGGAGCGCCCAACACGGCTGTCTACCCGTACTGGGACGACCTGGTCCTGGACGACCAGGCCGGGGTCCACACCGCCGTCGTCGGGACCGCGCCGGACCGCGTCTTCGTCATCGAATGGCGCAACGCCCGGTTCTACGCCGACGCCGCCCAGCGCATCTCGTTCTCGGTGCTGCTCGGCGAGAACGGCTCCGTCGGCTACCGCTACCGCGGCGTCGACAGCGAGCGCGACTCCGGCATCGGCGCCACGATCGGCATCGAGGGGCCGGGCGGCGCCGACGCGCTGCAGTACTCCCACGACAGCGCCGCCGTCGGCGAGGGTCGGGGCCTGACCTTCACCGCGAGCCGGCACGGGCTGCTGGCCGGCACCGTCACCGACGCCAACGACCGCGAGCCGCTGGCGGGCGCGACGGTGAAGGTCCGGACCGCGGCCACGGCCCTGCTCACCCGGCAGGCGGACGAGGTGGCGACCTTCACCACCGGGCCGGACGGCGCCTTCCTCGGGCAGGTCCCGACGGGCGACTACCAGGTCGAGGTCTCCAAGGAGCACTACGGGACCTCCACCCGGGAGGTCACCGTCACCGCCGGCGCCCGGACCCGGGTCGACGTCGCCCTGGCCACCGGCCGGGTGACCGCCTCCTCCGGCGAGCTGGCCCTGGTGATGCCGGCTGAGGCCACCAGGACCGGCACGGTCGAGCTGAGCAACCTGGGCGGCGCCACGGCCTACACCGTCGTGACCGACCCCGCCCAGTCCTGGCTGAGCGTGACCCCCGCCGCGGGCGAGCTCGGTCCGGGCGCGTCGGCGGCGTTGAAGGTCACCGCCTCCAGCGCGGGCGTCCAGCCCGGCACGGTCCGCACCGGCAGGCTGCTGGTGCGCTCGGCGAGCGGCCGCAACCCGCAGATCGAGATCGTCGTGAAGGTCGTGGTGCCCAGGCACCAGGTCGCCGTGGACTCCGGCGGCACCAGGACGATCACCGACGCCGTCGGCGACCGGTGGACCCCCGACCAGCGGTACGGCGCGGGCGGCCACGGCTACGTGGGCAGCGGGACCGGCGTCTACACGACCAGCAGGACGATCGCGGGCACCGCCGAGCAGGAGCTGTTCCGGCGGGCCCGCGAGGGGATGCTGGAGTACCGCTTCGACCAGGTGCCCAACGGCGTCTACACCGTCGAGATGGGCTTCGCCGAGATCCGGAACATGCGCGAGGGGCGGCGCGTCTTCGACGTCATCGTCGAGGGCCAGCTCGCCATCCCCGCGCTGGACCTGGCCCTGGAGGCGGGCACGTACACCGCGGTGACCCGGCGGTACACCGTGAAGGTCACCGACGGCCAGCTCAACGTGCGCTTCGCCAAGCGGACGGGGAACACCATCGTGAGCTTCGTCCGCGTCTCCGAGCGGCCGGACAAGACAGCGCCATAACACCTCGAACCGCCGCCGGCCCCGCCGCCCGTACGGTGGAGCCGGCGGCAAGGGTTGGTATCAAGATCAGGCGCCACCGCGCAGCGGGGCGAAAACTGAGCATGCGAACCGGGCGACAGTGTCCCGTGTGAACCTGCCGCTGCGACGACTCGTGAATCCGCCGCGCCGGCGACCTCAACGACCAGTCTGTCCACCGGGAAAACAGATGCCATCTGACAATAAACGGCCGACGGCCTCCCCAGGGGGAGGTCCTTCGTTCGGCATCCCGGTCTTCCCCGCGGCCACTGATTCCGGATCGTCGCCGCCGCCGGTAGGCTCACAGGGCCGGTCCTCACCGACCTCAGTCCTTTAGGCTTCCGACTGGACAGGCCATTTTGCTCCCGCCAGGGCATCAGGTTCTTGGAGGCCGTTATCAAGCCACCGTCTGGCAGCCTTCCGGGCAGGGTTTCTCCGTCGCAGCTTCCGAAAGGCTACGTGAACGCACGCCGTACCGCGTCCCCCATCTCCCCCCCTCGGTTTCCACCGAGCGTCGCGATACTGGCACTCATCGTTCTCCTCGCCGCCTGCAGCACTCCCCGCGACGAAGAGATGTTCCACATCATCAACGGCACCCAAGACACCGTCACCGTGCAGTGGAAGCGTAACGAGAATCCCTTCGCCACCCTCCCGCCGGGAGAAGGGAGCGACATGGGCATCTCTGCCGAGCGATGCAGTCACCCACCGGCCGACGACACACTGATCGCTCGCTCGGCCAGCGGGAAGAGCTACTCCTACGGCCCGCCGATCTGCTACGGAGAGACCTGGAAGATCGGCGACTGAGCGCCCTTCTTCCGGCGTCCTCGCCGCCCACCCCGAGTTTTAGAGCGATGCCCCGTCCGGCTTCCGGACGGCAGGTTCCACATGGCCGCAGGCCGATCCGGCGATGATTTCAAGACAGTAAATCCGTTGATACGCACCGCAACCGCGGGCCGTCAATCGTCGAATTATTTTCGACCCATTAAACAGGTGTCAAGATCTATCTTGGCGATCATTCTCCTGTTACGTTTCCCCCGTCCCACCCCCTTAACAGGAGAAGCATTTGTCGATACTTCGCAGAGGCCGCCTCCCAGGACGGATTGTCGTATTGGCGGTGGCCGGACTACTCACGGGCGTCCTGCAGTTATCCGTGGCCCCCCGCGCCGCCGCGAAACCTTCTCCCACCACGGATCCGGCGACATCCGCATCACCCCAGCCGACCCCGCCCAGTGATGCACCCCGACCGTATCAGCTGGTCGAACGGCCGGAAAGCGAGCTGCACAAGAAACTCGCGGCCGAGAAGCCGGACTTCGGTGACGAGGATCCGCTGTCCCAGGCATGGAAACGCAACGAGATAAGTATCGACGAGTATGTACACCACTCGGTCGAACGGCTGACGCAGCCGGAAAATGTACCGAAAAAGTATCGCTCCGCGGAGGGCATTCCTCACGAGGCGGGCCTGGCACTGTATTACGCGTTGCAATTGGCCGAGCAGCAGGCGTCATCGGAGACCAAGGCGTGGCTGACCGAGACTTTCAGGCAGCCCGACCCCGCCGCAACCCGCTCGACGTCCGGAACGGCACGGACATCCTCGGCTGCGCCGCCTTCACCGTGGACCGAGTGCGGTGATCACAGAACCCATGCGACCTTCGCCGGCAGCTACTTCGACTGTGTGCACACCGTCACCACCACCACCCAATTCAACCTCTACTACAACGTCGACGGCCTGTCCGAGGCATGGGTGTCCAACGGTAACGGTGGCGGAGTCTGGGCACGGGTGGACGGCGTCGTCGCGATGGACGCCAACGCCAACGGCGTCCCCGACGCCGTGGACACCATGACCACGAATCTGACCGAAGCCTGGGCCCGGTACAAATCCTGGGGCTATGGACTTACCGGCCAGGGCGTCCAGATATACGCCGGCTTCGACTTCGGCGGCGTCAACCCCAACCATCCCGGCATCACCATCCCCACCGGCGGTCCCGGCGATGCTGTCGGCGGTCCGGTGATCCTGCTGCCCGCCGACCCTGGGGACCCCCTGCCTGGCAGCTCGACCCGGCGTGACTGGAAATACACCTATCTGCCCTACCACGAGATGTTCCACGCGGTGCAGTACCACTACCTGTCCAACGCGCACCTGGGCGCGAATGTGACCTCGATCAATTGGTGGATGGAGGCCACCGCCGAGTGGGCCACGCACACGCTGTACAAGCAGATCAACTCCTCCGGACCGCAACCTGACGCCTACGCCTGGAACCTTCCGCTCTTCCTCGACCACCCTGAACTCGCGCTCAACTCGGCACTGAATCCGTGGAGCACCAGCCCCAAACGCCAGTACGGGGCGTTCATCTTCGCCAGCTACCTGACCGAGCGGACAAGTCTCGACTTCGTGCTGAAGACCTGGCAGGCGATGGGCAACAAACTGCCGATCGAGGCGATCGAACAGGTGCTGGCCGGATACGGCCGCGACCTGGGGACAGAACTGCAGGGCTTTGCCGTAGCCAACTACCGGCTTACCGGCACAACCCCGAACCTGAGCACATTCCTTCGCGCATCCGACGGCTACGTCGACCCCGATGCATCCACCACCTGGCGCGCCCTGCTCAAGACCGGTCGTCCCGCACGAGCCGCAGAGAAGAGCCTCGCCTGGGGCGGCGGGTCAAGCAGCGGATACACCACGGTCTGGCCAGGGGGAACTTCCTATATAGAGCTGTCTCCCCCCGCCACCGGACAGGGCCGGATGATGGTCCGCGTGACAGCCCCCGATCAAGGGGGACCCGACAGCGAGGTGGAATTCACCTACTTCCTCATCGCCTGGGACAACCTGTCCTCCAGGACGCCCAAGCGTTGGGTGAGCGCCCAGGCCAGGGGAGACGACCTGCAACACGACCTCTTCCTGTCAGTCCAGGGAGGTGAGACCGTCACCCTGATCGCAACCCGTACAGACCTGTGGGCGGACGGCGCCGCCGTGCCCCAGGGAGCTGGACAACAGGTGAACTGGACCGCCTCCGTGACGACCGAGGCCGGCGTCCGTCCCAACACCACCTTCACCAACATGTTCAAGAACTACGCCAGCACCGCCGGATGTGCGGACTGGAGCGGCGGGGACGCCACGCAGTCGGTGAAGCTGCCCTCCGGTAAGCGTGCCTGGTTCTTCTCCGACACCATCCTCGGCAGCCCCGGCAAGCGGCCGGGCGGGTTCGAGACCAGCTTCATCCGGAACTCGATCGTCGTCCAGAACGGTTCGAGCCTGCGCACGATCACCGGCGGCAACACCTGCAAGGAGACCGACACCTCGATCGACTTCTGGTCCCGCTACGCTCACACACCGGTCGGCCAGGGCTCGCAGTACTGGACGGGCGACGCCAAGGTCCAGGGCGACCGGGTCGTGAAGTTCTACTACAAGGGCATCGCGGACGAACACACGCGCGGCGCGGTCACGACGTTCTCCATCGACGAGTTGGAGAACAACACCGTCGTCAAGAAGACTCCGGAAGCACTGGCCGACTGCTTCGTCGCGGCGCCGTATCCCATCATCTGGGGCACGGCGCTGGTGGACCAGGGTGATTACACCTACATCTATGGGTTCGAGTCCAAGGCCACCTTCGGCAAGCGGATCTTCGTCGCCCGCACCCCGATCTCCGCCGACCTGACCGATGAGTCCTCCTGGCGTTACTTCAGCGGAACCGACGCCGCCGGGAATCCCCAGTGGGGGACATCCTGCTCGGCTTCCCGGCCCCTGGGTCCGCTGGCCGAGGGAGGCTTCAGCGTCGCCCACATCAACGACCAGTTCTGGCTGATCCACCATGCCGATCCGCACGTCACGCCGGGCACGATCGCGGCCAATCCGTCGAGGACGCCGTGGGGGTTCACCAACACCCGGGTGACTTTGTACTCCCCGCCGGAGGCTCACACCAGCCCGAACTTCTATGCGATCTACGAGGCGCGCATCCACCCTGGACTGTCATCGGATCCGAGCAGGGTGGTGATCTCCTACAACGTCAACACCAGCGCGGTGAACATCGGCTGCCGCATCAGGACGGACTATTACCCCGAGACCTACCAGCCCCGGTTCATCGACGTCCCCATAACGGCCTTCTTCTCGCCCGTCGCCCCGCGGACGGTGTCCCCTGTCCTGGAAGCCCCGTCGGCGGCAGCAGTTCCTCAGGACCCACCGCCCCAGGAAACCGCCGTCGGGCGGGGTATCCATCCGCCCGCCTTCACCGATACCGGTCGTCCGCCCAACGCGCCGCCCCCGCCGCCCGACGGCAAGCTCCCACCCGCCGAGGAGACCCGTACGGCGGTGGGAATGTCCGCGCTGGCTCCGGACAATTCCTGGTATGACAACGAGATCGAGCCGCAGCGGAGCAACGGTGGATGTCCCAGGCTCCAGGATCGCCAGGCCAGCGGTCTCGCAGCGACCGTCCAACCTCAGGGACACGTCAATCTCAAATGGGACGACGTGGGCCAGGGGGTGTGGTACTGGATCTGGCACCGTGACGCCACGGTGGGGGAAAGCTGGAAGAAGTACGAGTTGTGGACCAACAAGCCGGAAGCCCGGGTGGATCCCATCGGCGGGCCGTGGAACCACGGACACACCTTCGAGTGGTACGTCGTGCCCTTCTCCAGCACCAAGAATGCGATCGAGGGCCGCAGATCGAACACTGAGAGCAAGGTCGTTCAGGTGACGAAGCCCGCCGCGCCCACCGGGGTGACGGCCACCGGATCCGGAGCCAACACTGTCAAGGTGTCCTGGAACGGGGTCACCTACCCGTCCAGCGGCGTCCATTACTACATCCATTATTGGACCGGGTCCCAACCACCAACCAAGATCGGTCCCTGGGGAGAGGACAGTCGCAGCGCCCTCGTCTCGCCCCTCGCCGGCGGCGAGTACTACTGCTTCCAGATGACCGCCGAGAACATGGGCGGCGCAAGCGCCAAATCCAACACCGCCTGCTCATGGGTTCCCTGATCCCATAGTCGGCGGGCGTCACAACCAGGTCGCTGTCACACCCGGCAGCGAAGTTTCTCGGGGAGGCCGCCGTGAGCATCCGGCATCGTTCACGGCGGTGCTCCCGAGCTCCCTGCGTTTCATTGGACGACGGCGACACCGCTCTCCTCCTCAGCCCTTGCGGCGCACGCTGAGACGAGGATCGGTTTCACATCGTTAATCTGTCCCGCATCCTGCAGGCATGCCCGGAAAGAGTTCACACGCACACCGGAAACGACGTGATCGACTTGAGATGATTTCACATTCATTGCCACTTGACATGAATTTGACGGCCTCATAGATTCCATTTGTCACATAGGCGTACATGCACGGAGAAAACACCATGAAGGAAAATTCAAAATCCCAGTGGATTCTCGCTTTCGACGCGTCCTGTGGCCAATGCCGAGGACTCGCCGACAAAGTGAAGAAATTCAGCGGTAATCGTCTCGGAATAATTCCGCTGACACACCCCAACGTCGTCACGTGGAGGAAACAGGCGCTCGGCGAAGACGCGCCGTACGCCCCCACTCTCATCAGGGTCGATGATGCTGATGTACGCGCGTGGACGGGCCCGGCCATGGCGATTCGACTCGCCTCCCGGCTGGGATTCCGCGGGACGTACGGCCTGCTGGCCGCGCTCGGCGAAGCGCGGAAGGAGGCGGAGAGGCATGACGACGCCCATTCCGGCGCCGCCTCGGGCCGTCGCCGCTTCCTCCGGACCGCCGGCCTCGGAATCGCCGTATCCGTGATCGCCGGCAGGACATCGCTCGCCCAGGCCGCTTCGGACTCCCCTTCGCCTGCCGAGGCGTGGGTCGAAGCGAATAAGGCGAATCTTCCACAGACCTACGAGGCGTTCAGCGCACACGACCTGTCGCACCGTCAGGCCATCTTCACCGAACTCTCTCCCAAGGTCCGCAGCAATCTCTGGGTCACCCATGTCCAGAGGTATCGGCAATCACACCCGAATATGAGCGCCGAGCAGCAAGAAGTGATCAGGACTGCTCTAGAGCTGTATCGCGACGTCACTACCTTCGCTGTTCTGCCGACTGAGGAGACATACGACAAACTTCAGTCGCTGAATACTGCGGCTATTGCCGCCTTCGGTGCCGATGAGGCTCATGCCTTGCTGTCCAACCTAGGCCCCCAGAAGCCTCATATCGCATCGGATCAATCGACTCTCGCCGCGGCAAGCGATTGCGGCTGCTCGGCCGACCTCCCCAACAACTGCCCGAGCTACCAGCCCTGCCGTCGGGGGGCGTACAGCTGCTCCTCATCCGGAATGGGATGCGGTCCAGGATGGGTCTGGCCGTGCAATGGAATGTGCTGTGCACGCACCACCCAAGGATGGATCTGCTATTAATGAGTTTCACGGTGAAGCTGCGGCGGCCTGAGAACCGGCCCGTCGCAGCCGATCCCTCTTGAGCGAGGCGCGGTGACGCCTTCGGCGTCACCGCGCAAACAATCGCATCGCCACAGCTCTGCGATCTGCACTGGCGGCGGTCCGAGCGCCGCGCATCACGACCTGGGATAGATATCCACCTGGACAAACGCGTTGTAGCAGTGACACGGCTCGGATTCGACTTGCGGGTACTCGGGGAAGGTGGCTTCTCCTTCACCGATGATCCGTCCCCTCGCATCCTTGATGACGGCCTGGACGGACATACGCGAGTAGCCGGTGGCGTCTCCGGGGAGATTGACGACGGCGACGGGAAGCTGGGTTCCAGCTGTGGCACCGGTCCCCGCGGCAGGGGTGGGAGAGCCGGACGGTCCGGAAGCTGCCACCTGGCCTTCACTGCAGACGCCGCGTGCGTCACACAGTTCATACGTGTGATCGGGCCTTACGATCGATTGATGCGCGGTCAGCTGCACCCTGTTTCCAGGACACGGCTTGCAGACGACCGGTTCCGCGCATCCGGACAGTGCCGCCGCCGTCGCAGTCGCGCATGCCAGCATGCGGAGCTTCCACCGCTTCGGCATGGGACCTCCTCGCGCTAGTGAGACGACATACGTCTCCGGAAGCATGTCGGTCAGCCGCGGTCTGCGCTGACCCGATCATAAGTTCTGGTACTCGGAGACCATCAGGACACGAGGTCCGC
Organism: Planobispora longispora; assembly: GCF_016863135.1. Classification (GTDB taxonomy): domain Bacteria; phylum Actinomycetota; class Actinomycetes; order Streptosporangiales; family Streptosporangiaceae; genus Planobispora; species Planobispora longispora. The sequence continues at coordinate 55,021 of NZ_BOOH01000010.1, read as the reverse complement.
ACAGCGGCACCCCCGAGCCACGGGGGCACCGCCGTACGGCACCTGGTCCTTCCTCACACCGCTAACGCCGGCCTTGCAGGCAGTAGCAGTCTCCGGCATTCTGCGGCGGGACGCCGAATGCCGAGTCCGGCAGCCGCTTGAAGAGGTATCCCGCCTCCTTTGAAGCCTTGCGGAGTTTCGCCAGTTCCTTGTCGGTCAGCGTCCGGGAGGCGGCAAGGTTCTGCGGGCGGACCCGGGCGGGCGCCGAGGCTGCGGCTTCCAGCCCGCCGTTGGCGGCGACGATCCGGAAACTGTAGTTGGTGGGTCCGCTGAACAGGTAGCCCGCGCTGAATCCGGGATCGAGGGTTGCGGCGTCCAGGGGATAGGGCATGCGGCTCCAGGTGGGACTGGCCTGGGTGTGGTCGAGGTACTCGATCCAGTAGCCGATCGCGCCGTAGGAGGGGTTCCATTCGATCCGGGCCTCGGCCGGGCCGATCTGCCAGGTGTCGACCCCGGTGACCGCGGGGGGCGCGCCGCGACCGGTGTGAGCGGGCAGGGCTCCTCCGGGCGCGCCGGCTCCGACGGCGTTGACGCCGGCGACAGCGATGTTGTAGCGGTGGTCGGTAGCCAGCCCGGTGTAGGTGTAGCTGGTCCCGGTGACGGTGACCGTGGGCAGCCAGGCTCCGGTGGTCTGGTCCTGCCCGTAGACCTCGTACTTCGTCGCCCCCGGGGTCGGCTTCCAGGTCACCTCGACGCTGGTCTGGCCCGGAATCAGTTTCACGCCCTCGGTCTGGGGAGGAGTCTGCGGGTTGGCCACCCCTGAGGCGATCGGCGAGGCCGCGCTCTCCTGAGTGCCGTGAGCGGCGGTGATCCTGTATTCGTAGGTGTGCCCCTTGATCAGACCTCCGGACAGCCAGTTGTCGCCGGCGATGGGGTAGGGCAGTTTGTGGAACGGCTCGCCCGCCGTCACATCACGTGTGTGGATGTAATATCCGCCGGCTCCGTAGACCCTGGCCCACTTGAGCTGGATGCCCTCCGGAACCACCTGGGCCGTCGCCCACCCGGGTGCCGTCAAGGTGATGCCGGGCACGCTGGAGGGGACGGAGCCGAAGGCCGAACCGATCGCGAAACGGGTGGCGAAGGCGTCGGCGAACGCCTTGGCGATCTTGTATTCGCCGACCCCGTTGGGGTGCAAGCCGTCGTAGGCGTCACTCGCATGGTTGAAGGTGCTGTTGACGTCCACCACATGGATCGGTGATCGAGTCGTGCTCAGGGATGTCACCACACCGGGAAGCTTGGCCTTGTAGTCGGAGATCGCCGGATTCAGCCACGACCAGCCGTCCAACTCTGAGCGGTTGACCACATTGGAGACGAGAATCTTGAGGTCGGGGTTGGCGGCCCGTGCCTCGGCGATGAAATCTCTCATCGAGGTGATGGTGCTGTCGGCTCCGCCGTACCAGGCGATGTCGTTGAAGCCGAGCGCCACGGCGAGATAGTCGGGCTTATAGGTCTGCACCATCCCTCGGATTTTGTTCTTGGCGTCTGCGTAGTGCCATCCCCACAGTGAGAAATGGTCGCTGTCGAAGTTCCCGTCGCGGTAGGTGGCCGAGGTGTCCTTGGCGTACATGTTGAACGTGCCGCGGTAGGGACCGACGAAGTCCACATTCAGACTGTTGGCGGCGAAGTGCTTGGCCAGGCGATATCTCCAGGTGTAGTCCCCTTCATGGCCGTTGGTGATCGAATCGCCGACCACCATGATTTTCCCCCCGTTGCCGGTGGGGGTGATGTTCACCGGCTCGCTGAAGTATGGCCCCGTCGCCGGGGCGGTGGCCTGCCGTCCTCCCACCTGCACCGCCAGACCCGGTCGGCCGATCGTGATCTGGTTCCACTCCTGCAAGGTGGGCGTATACGTGGTGGTGGCGACCGTCACAGATTTGATCGATTGCCCGTTGGCCGGATCGACGAACTGCACCTCGAAACGGTTGTTGGGGTGGTTGGAAGTCCCACCGGCGGGACTCCAGCTGATGGTCGGAGGGGACGTCGTGCCGACCGTGACAGTCTTGGGCCCCATGCCGTGCGCGGCCAGCACCTTCTGCCCCGCCTTGCGGTCCTGCCAGTTGCGGCCGGCGCTGAGCGCCTTGTAGGCGGCCGAGAACGTGGTGGAACCATCAGCGGTGAGCTTGGTGATGATGTCGTTCATCGTCCCCCAGGCGGCCGTCTCTCCGGAGTCGGCATCGACTTGGGAGTCGTAGAGGTCCCACAGCACTCGTTGAACGGCCAGTTCGCTGTCCTCACCGGTCGGCGCGCAGGTGAGGGCGCCGGCGCCGCTGGCCGCGTTCGCCGTCTCGATGTTGTAGAAGAACACGACCGTCGACGGGTTCGGGGGCGAGATCGAGCCGTCGTGGTAAACCGTCGGGGAGTAATTCGGGATGCCCGCCGGCACTCCCTGCGCCTGCAGCGCCTGCAACCCGTAGAACGAAGCCCAGCCTTCGCTCCAGGCGAGGCCGAGGGCGTCTTGTTTCGTCCTGCTGCCCTGCCAGGCGTTGTCACAGATACCGTGGCTTCCTCCGGGGCTGGAGACGAAGCCTCCCTCGTCCGCGACCACGTGTCCCGCCTCGTGCGCGAGAACGGTCCAGTCGAAGGCGTCCTCGTTGCAGTGGTCCCCGCCGCTGGAGCAGATGAGCGAGCTGCCTCCGGTGTAGATGACTCCTCCGCTCATCCGGGAACCGGTGGCCGGGTAGATCACGAGGAGCTTCGACTGCCAGTCGGAGCGGCGGATGCTCTGATAGTGGGCCCCGACTGTGCGCAGGGCGTCCAGCAGCGCGAAAGACCTGCCCGTATCAGTGTTGTTGGCGATGTCGACGTTCACACTGGAGTAAGCGTTTCCCGGCGACCATCTATAGGGACCGGAGGCCACGTAGTACGGGTTGGAATCGTTTCCCGTGTGGATGACCCCCACCTCGTTGTCCGTGACGACCTTGAGCATGTACTCGCCGGCTCTGAAGTCCACGACGGTTGCGTTGAAGGTGCCCGTTCCACTGGTTCTACCGATTTCATGTCCCGGTAGTCCGCTGGTCGAGACCAACTCAAGCCGAGCATTCCGAACTGGCCTTTTGATGCCATTCCGGTCGAGATAAGTCACCGTACCGCTGATTGTCACCTGATCCGCCGCGGCGGTGAGCGACTGATTCTCGTCCGGCAACGGCGCGACTTTGATCGACGACGGATCGGCAGCCGGAACGGCGTGAAGTTTGAGCGCCTCCGCCTGGAACTCGTCCTCCGACAGCAGGCCCAGCTTCAATTTCTGCTGGAGTTCGGCCTCTGCGAGACCTTCGAAGCTGATGGCCGTGACGATTCCGTGGGACCCGTTGCGCACCGCAATGAACTGAGAATCCGCTCCGTCGGGACCGGTGAACACCTGCGCAAGGATCCCGGTATCCCCCTCGGCGAACTCCGGCAACTCCATGGAGCGTTGCACGGACTGCCCTGCCTGCAGATCCCCCAGAGGCGCGGTGCCGATATGCGCCGACACGCCGCCGCGGTGGGAGCCCACCCGGATCGATGCGTCTGAAACCGGCGCGTGGGCCGTCAATTCTATGACTGCCGTGCGTCCATCCTCGCTCAGGTCGAGCGTGACATCGGCGATGCGGAGTCCTTCGGAAGCACTCCCCTGCTGGGCGGGGATTTCCGCCCGCCTCCCGGGCGAATTGGTCACGAGACCGGTAGAACCGCCATACGGCAGCGAGCCGCGGCCGTCCCCAACGGCGGCCGTCTCCGAAGACGAGGCAGAGGCGCTGACAGATGCCGAGCCCATAAACTGTCCTGCGGACAGAGCCATGATCATCGTTAATGTAACGACGGATTTACGCATGGTAGCCTTTCTCCTGAAGCGCTGCGACCAAAGGAAGCGATAGTCGCAGAAGAGGCTATCTGGATGGCTTTCTTCATGATCAGTCCGGACATTGGACATACTGGCAGGCGCTTTGCCGAAGATCAATACCTGGAGATTCCCGCAGAAGACCTCTGCCGCGGGATCGGGTTCCGGTTATCGGGTGACTCATAAATTCCAACAAGGCCCGCCACGGCCGGGAGGCGCCCGGTCGCTCTCCATCGAATTGAGCTCGGGCGCGCACGTCGGCAGCGCCTTGCCGGGTCAGCGGGTTCCGCCTCCGGGCGACGAGTACGGCAGACGGAACACTCCACCGGTTATTCACCGGGTGCGGGTGGAACAAGGCCCCGCGCCGGTCGCTTCAGCCGTTCGAGACCTACATCACCGCAGGCGCCGGAAAAGGGACGGCCTTTCTCCGCATTGGCAGTGCTCGTCGTCGTCCCCATCGAAGCCTGACGGGCCGATGGCGCAAATCGATCCCGCGGCGGCGGATCAGTGGGCGAGTCGGGCATGAGCGATCCGGGCGGGTCGCGCCTTCGCTGGTGGGCGAGCACCACCGCGTGCGGGCGCGGGAGCACGCCGCCGACGGCCGGGAGCGGATTCGGCGAGGAGGATCTCCCGCCGGTCATCGGAGTGGTAGACCGCCCGGACTGAAATGATCTACAAGAGAGCCCGTGATCGATAGCAGCCCGGGCGGGTGTCAGTCCTGGGTGAGACGGCCCAGGCGCTCCATGGCCTCGACGTACTCCTCGACCATCCCGAACACCACGTCCCGGGTGGGCTTCACCTGGTTCATCGTCCCGATGATCTGACCGGCCGGGAAGGTCGCCAGCTCGGCGGCGTCGGACCGGCCGATCCTGCGCAGCGCGTCCGAGACCAGCATGAACTGCAGCGGCATCGGCAGCGTGCCCGGCGACTCGGCCGACTCCCAGGCGTCGGTCCACTCGTTCTTCAGCAGCCGGGCCGGCTTGCCGGTCCACGAGCGGGAGCGGACGGTGTCGCGGGAGGTGGCCTCCAGGATGCGCCGCCTGGCCATCTCGGGGGTGTCGGCCTCCTCCACGGTCAGCCAGATCGACCCGGTCCACACGCCCTCGGCGCCCAGGGCCATGCCCGCCGCCATCTGACGTCCGTTGCCGATGCCCCCGGCCGCCAGCACGGGCACGTCGACGGCGTCCACGACCTGCGGGATGAGCACCATCGTGGAGATCTCACCGGTGTGCCCGCCCGCCTCGGTCCCCTGCGCCACGACCACGTCCACGCCGACCTCGACCTGCTTGACCGCGTGCCGGGGGGTGGAGGCCAGCGCCGCCACCTTGACGCCCTTGGCGTGGGCCATCTCGACCACGTCGGCGGGGGGCGGGCCGAGCGCGTTGGCCAGCAGCGCGATCGGGTGCTTGAGCGCGACCTCGACCTGCGGCCGGGCGGTGGCGTCGGTCCAGCCGAGCAGCACCTTGCCCGCGTCGGCCTCGTCCGACAGCGGCGGCACGCCGTGCGCGGCCAGCAGGTCGTCGACGAACTTCCGGTGACCTGCCGGGATCATTCCCTGCAGGCGTCCCACCAGGTCCTCGGGGGAGTCGACGCCGAGGTCGGCTCCCGCGTAGGAGGCGGGCATGACCACGTCGACGCCGTACGGCCGGCCGTCGACGTGGTCGTCGATCCACTTGAGCTCCATCTCGAGCTCTTCCGGGCTGAAGTAGAGCGCGCCGAGCACGCCCATCCCGCCGGCGCGGCTGACCGCGGCGACGACATCCCGGCAGTGGCTGAACGCGAAGATCGGAAATTCGATTCCGAACATGTCCGTGACACGTGTCCGCATACGCCCACGGTACGGTGCCCAGCCACCAAACTGCAACGTGTTCTAGTCTAGAACGTTCGCTCTACGGCCGCCCGGGGTCACGCCTTGCGACGGGCGCCCCGCAGCGCGAAGAGCCCGCCGCCCAGGAGCACGACACCGAGGATGAGCAGCACCAGCGGGATGGTGGTCTTGATCAGCGTGATCTGGCTCTTGCTGTTCCTGGCGTTGGTCGACAGCTCGTTGACCGTCTCCTGGGTCATCTTCGCCGTGGCCACGAACGCCTTGGAGCGCTCGACCCCGTCCTGGGTCTTGAGCACCTCGTTGCGCTGCTGCTCCTGCCGGACCGGCGAGCCGGTGACGGGCTCGATCCAGAACGTGTTCTTGCCGTCGTAGACGCGGTCGACCTGGATGTCGCCGGCGACCGGGACGCCGAAGACCGAGGCGGGAGCGGTGATGGTCTGCGTCTTGGTCGGCGGGATGGCCTGCTCGAACTTGTAGACCGCGAGCCCGTTGACCGTGTCCTCGCCCACGAACTTGGCGTCGAACGCCTTGCCGGTGGTCGAGTTGAACACCTTGTAGGTCTTCTTCTCGACGTCGAAGGGCCACTTGTAGATCTGGCCCTCAAGGGTGACCGGCTTCTTGTCGATGTTCACCGCGCAGCAGTTGACGCCGACCCCGGTGTACTTGTTGAAGGCGCTGCGCCGCTCGCTCATCGAGATGCCGGCCTTGTTGTTGGTGACGTCGTTCACCGAGGTGAACTCGTCCCAGACGACCCTGTCGCCCTGGGCCTGGGAGACGTCGCCGCGGGTCGTCACGGTGATGTCGAGGTTGCCGGTGAGGACCTTGAGGTCGCCGGTGCTGAAGTACTGGGCGTTCGTCGCCTCGAGCTTGCTGACGCCGTACTGGCCGGCCGGGGCGGCGATGAGCTTGTCCGCCACCTGGAACCTCACCAGCGGGGCGAGGACGATGAGGAAGGCTCCAACGGCTAAGAGAACGACTCCGACTGTCTTGCGCATGGAATCCTCCGGGGGGTGGCCAGCCGTGCGATTTGGGCTATATGTCGTGAAATGGTGTTCTATTTTCCGGTCATGTTAGTGCTGCGAGTGATCGACGTCACGTAGGTTACTGAAAAGTAACCGCAGCTTGTTCTAGTGCGGCTTCCGCGCGTGAACAGTCAAGATCGCCGAGGCCGCGGGCCAGGAACGGAACAACCGGTCGAGCGGGCGCAGGGGGCCCGGCACGTCGTGGTAGCAGGCCCCGCGCACCCGCAGATCCGCGAAGCCGTACGCCACCAGGAACTCCTTGAGCGCGCCCAGCGTGAACAGCCGCAGGTGCCCGGCCACGAACTGGCCGGGCCTGCCGAACACCCGGGCCATGCTGACCTCGGAGAAGACCGGCTGCCGGCCCAGCGCGAGCATGCCCCGGTTGAACCACGCCGCGAGGTTGGGCGTGGACAGCAGGAGGTGGCCGCCGGGGCGCAGGACCCGGTGGAGTTCGAGGATCGCCGCGTCGGGATCCACCAGGTGCTCGATCACCTCGGAGAAGACGACCACGTCGACGCTGGCCGAGGCCAGGGGGAGGCCGGGGTGGGCCGCGGTGCCCCGCATCACCGTCAGCCCCTTGGCCCGGGCCGTCTCCAGCGGCGCCATCGCCCAGTCCATGCCGATGACCCGGTGCCCCGGAGCCGCGTCCGCGGCCATCCGGGTGATCCCCCCGTCGCCGCAGCCCACGTCGGCTATCACCAGCTCACCGGACGACGCGGCGGTGATCTCTCTCAGGAACGCGACCAGCCGGGCGGCACGGTCCTGGGCGGCGGAGACCGGGGTCTCCGGCCGCTCGTAGAAATCGCGGAGCTCACCAGACGCTCGAACGGTCACCTGCCGCCGCCCTTCCCTCAGATGGTTGAGCGCAGCGTATGACTCCCCGGTCACAGAGATGTAACCCGTTTCATTCCCCGGCGGTACAGCAGCCCGCCGGTCAGGGCGAGCGCCGCCCCCGCCCCCGCCACCAGCCACGGAAGGCGACTGTTCATGATCTCCAGAATGCCCACCCGCGGGCGCACCTCGGCCACGCGGGCGTTGACCTCCTCGGGCAGGCTCACGAAGTCGGCCTCCAGGGCGGTCAGCCGCGCCCCGTCCTCCTCGGCGACGATCGACTGCCGCTGCCGTTCCTCGATCTTCACCGGCGTCCCGGTGACGGGCTCCACCCAGTACGTGCGATCCACCGACGCCCACACGGACGCGCGGACGTTGCCGTCCCGATCCGGCCGTCCGGCGGTCCGCCGGAACAGCCCCGCCGGCACCACGCCGCCGGGGACCGGGCCCGCCCGCGTCTCCGGCACCCGCTGGACGTAGCGGTAGACCCGCACGTCCCCGATCCAGGTCTCCCCCTGGAAGACCATGGGAAGGGCCGTCCCGGTGACGGTGTCGAAGAAGGGGTAGTCCCGGCGCCCGGCGAAGAACGGCCACCGGTAGGCCAGGCCGGACTGCTTGACGGCGGACGAGGTGCCCACGTACTCGCCGCAGCAGTTCACGATCCGGCCGGACCTCCGGTCGAAGGCCGCCCGCCGCTCGGTGTAGCTCAGCGTCAGCCCGCCCTCGGTCCGCACGGTGGTGAAGTTGTCCCACACCGCGACCCCGCTGATGGCCGCGTTCACGTCCCCGCGGATCGTGGAGATCATCTCGACCGTCTGGTCCCGCAGGAGCCGGCCGCTCGCGCGGTCCAGCGCCGTCGCGCCCTCCGCCCGCAGTTTCGTCACCGAATAGAAATCCTCCGGCGCGGATGCCAGAGCGCCCAGCAGGTAGAGCGGCACGGCCAGCGCCAGTGCCGCCAGGAAGCCGCCCAGACCGAGCAGCCCCAAGCCGGCACGCCGCATGGAGCCTCCACAGCTAAAGGGACAGTAGAACGGATTCTAGGTTAGAGATAACCTAGTGCGACCCTCCCCCCTCTGACCCCCATGGACGCCTCATGCAGGTCGAATCGCATGCCGGCGCGACGCCCCCGGCCGCGCCCCCCTCCGCCTCCCGGCTGGACGGCGTCGACGGGCTGCGCGCGCTGGCCGCCCTGGCCGTGCTGGTGTTCCACGTCGCCGGCGTCGTCGGCCTGCACTACGGTGAAGGCCCGCTCGCCTGGGTGCTGTCCCGGGGCGAGGCCCGGGTGGCGGTGTTCTTCGCGATCTCGGGACTGCTGCTCTACCGGCCCTGGGTGAAGAGCCTGCTGATCGCCGCCCCCCACCCCAGCGCGAAGATCTACACGATCCGCCGGGTGCTGCGCATCTTCCCGCTGTACTGGCTGGTGGCCGCGGTCAGCCTGCTCCTGTACAACCTCGACCGCCTGCACACGCCCTGGGACTGGATCGAGGTCGCCCTGCTCATCCACGTCTTCGATCCCGACCCCTGGTGGCCGGTGATCCAGCTCGGCCCGATCGGGCTGCAGCAGATGTGGACCCTCTCCGTCGACGTCAGCTTCTACCTGCTTCTGCCGTTCCTCGCCGCGGCCCTGAGCCGGGTGGCCAGGGCCGGGGAGTCCGGGGGGACGGCCCGCCCCGACACGCGGGCGATCCGGCTGCTCATCGCCCTGGGTGTGCTCTCGCTCGCCTCGTTCGGCTACCTGTTCGCCGTCCACCACCCCGTCTACACCATGCGGATGGAGTGGTGGCTGCCCCGCTTCTTCCCGTGGTTCGCCGTCGGCATGGCGATCTGCGTCCTGACGGTCTGGGCCCGCGCCGAGACCCCGGCGGCCCTGCGGATCCGGGCCTGGTGCGCCGACATGGCCTACCACACCGGCACGTGCTTCACCCTGGCCGTGCTGGCGTTCGGCCTGGCGGCCACCACGCTCGGCGGCCCCAAGGTCCCGGTGAGCCCGGTGCCCGAGCTCGGCCACACCGCCTTCCGGCTGGCGGCGTACGCGGTGATGACCTTCCTCATCGTCGCGCCGGTGGCCATGCAGCCCGCCACCCGGACCTGGGTGAACGTCGCGCTCGGCAATCCCGTCATGCGCTGGCTGGCCAACCTGTCCTACGGCCTGTTCGCCTGGCAGATCCTGCTCATCTGGGTCTTCTACGACGTGACCGGACGGCCCAAGCTCGACATGGCCTTCCTGCCGGTGTTCGGCGCCGTGCTGGCGGCCTCCCTGGTCCTGTCCTGGATCACCTACCACCTCGTCGAACAACCGGCCCGCGCGCTCGGCAAGCGTCTCGAACGGCGCCGGTCGCAGCGCGCCACCGACTGATCCCGGCCCCGGAGGCATCTTTCCCATGCGTACGGCAGCGCCTCTCGAGGAGAGAATCGACACCCTCACCGGCCTGCGGGCGGTGGCGGCGCTAATGATCCTGGTCTTCCACGCGGCCGTCATGACCAGCTTCGTCCATGACGGCGGCGTCGTCGGCGGCGCGCTGGCCCGGTGGGATCTGGCGGTCTCGATCTTCTTCGCCCTCTCCGGCCTGCTGCTCTTCCGGCCGTGGGCCAGGCGCATCCTGACCGGTTCCCGGCCCCCGTCGGTCCGGAGCTACTTCTGGCGCCGGGCGCTGCGCATCCTGCCCGCCTACTGGATCGTCGTCGTCATCGCGATGACGAACCTGGCGGAGCCGGGGGGATACTCCCTGGTCGAGTGGGCGGAGATGCTCCTGCTCGTGCACATCTACGACCCGGGGGCCTCCTGGCCCAACGGAGGGCTCGGCCCGACCGCCCTCGGCCAGATGTGGAGCCTCGCGGTCGAGGCCGCCTTCTACGTCCTGCTGCCGGTCTTCGCGTGGCTGCTGGAGCGGTACGCCCGCCGGGGCGGCTCGATCGACGGGCGGGCGCGGCGCGCGCTCGTCGGGATCGGGGTCATGGGCGCCGTCTCGTTCATCTTCGTGATCTTCCTGCACTACCCCGAGCGGATCTTCTGGCTCAGCTTCATGCTCCCCCACTACCTGGTCTTCTTCGCCATCGGCATGGCCCTGGCCGTCCTGCTGGTGTGGGGCCAGGGCGAGAGCGAGGGGGCGCGGCGGATCCACGCGCTGCGCTCGTCGGTGGCCGCGGCCACCGGGACCTTCCTGCTCACGGCGGGGCTCGCCTTCGCCATCCTGATGACCCCGATCACCGGCCGGTTCGGCGACCCCTTCACGGGCCTGTTCCAGGAGGAGGCCAAGCTCTTCCTGCACGCTCTCATCACGTTCCTGCTGCTGGCCCCGGCGGCCTTCCACCGCGGCCACCCGGACCGGTTCGGCAGGTTCCTCGGCGGCGGCGTGATGCGCTTCCTCGGCCAGATCTCCTACGGGATCTTCCTGTGGCAGTTCGTGGCCATGGAGGCGGTCTTCCGGCTGACCGGGACCCCGTACTTCAACGGCGGCATGTGGTACGTGCTGCCGCTGAGCCTCGCGCTCACCGTGGTGCTGTCGGCGCTGACCTGGTATCTCGTGGAGTTCCCGCTGTCGCGCCTGGGCCACAGCGGCACCGCCCCCGAGCCGCCGCTGCTGGCCCCGGCCGGGATGCGGGTCGTCGGCTTCACCCGCGGCGCTCCGTCCGCGGCCGCCCCGTCCCGCCCCGTCCCGCCCGTCTCACGACCCGCCGCCCCGCCGCGCCCCGCGCGTCCCGCCGCCGTGGACGACCGCGGGGCGCGGAGCCCCGTGACGGAGGACCGCGACGTGCCCGCGGTCCTGAGCGCGCCGCAGTCCGGCACCGCGGCCGGGCACGCCGGGCCGCTGCCCCGGGAGGCCGCCGGCCACCTGAACGCGCTCGACGGCATCCGTGCGCTGGCGGCCTTCGCGGTTCTCGTCTTCCACGTCGGCTCCAAGACCGGCATGGAGGAGGGCTGGGGCGCGTGGCTGGTGTCGCGCGGCGACGTCGGCGTGGCGATCTTCTTCACGCTCTCCGGGCTGCTGCTGTACCGCCCCTGGGCCACGGCCGCCCTCACCTCGACCGCCCCGCCCAGCGCCAAGGCCTACCTGTGGCGCCGCGGGTTCCGGCTCCTGCCCGCCTACTGGCTGGTCGCCGTGATCGCGCTGCTGCTGTTCAACCAGGCGCACAACGACTCGCAGTGGTTCTGGGCCAAGTGGCTGCTCCTGCTGCAGATCTACGACGTGGAGTCGTGGTGGCTGGTGGGGGAGGGCAAGGGCCTGGAGCAGATGTGGTCGCTCTCCGTCGAGGTGGCCTTCTATCTCACGCTGCCGCTGCTGGCCGCCGTGCTGGCCCGGGTCGCGCGGCTCGGCGGCGGCGGTCCCGGCGCCCGGGCGGTCAGGCTGCTGGGCGGGCTGGCCGTACTGATCGCGATCTCGATCGGCCTGGTCCTGCTGGCCCACCAGCCGGGCATGCCGCCGGAGATCAACATGCTCCTGCCGCGCTACTACCTGTGGTTCGCCCCGGGCATGGCGCTGGCGGTGCTGGCGGCGTGGGCCAAGGCCGAGCCGTCGGGCCGGGTCGCGCGCCTCTGCGTCACGATCCCCCGCTTCGCGCTGATGTCGTGGACGCTGGCGCTGCTCACCTACGCGGCGGCCAGCACCTCGTTCACCGGCCCGCTGCACCTGGGCGCCCTGCCGGCCCACGAAGGCATGATCAAGGCGATTCTCTGGGCGGTCGTGGGCCTGCTGCTCGTGGCGCCCTCGGCGTTCGCCCCGCGTGCCGGCGGACTGGCCAACCTGTTCTTCGGCAGCCCGATCATGCGGTACGTCGGCAAGATCTCCTACGGGGTCTTCCTCTGGCAGTTCGTGGTGATCTACGGCTACTACTGGGCGGTCGGCAACGACCTGTTCATCGGCGGCGAGTTCTGGGAGGTCCTGGGCATCTCGGCGGTGGGCACGCTGGTGCTCGCCGCCCTCACCTACCACCTGGTCGAGAACCCCTTCCACAACCTGGGGCGCTACCTCGGCCGGACGGTGACGCGATCAGCGCCGTCAGCGTCGTCAGCGCCGCACGACGGCGGCTCCCACGCTGAGTCCGCTGACGCACAGGCCCGTGCCTGAGGTGATCTGGCTGATCCGCATGGCGGACCCGCCCCCGGTGATCTGGAGGTAGACCGCCTGGGGGCCCGGCCGCAGGCTCAGCCGCACCTGCTCGCCGCCGTAGGAGAAGACGGCCAGCGCCTGGCTGGTGGCGGTGTAGGACAGCGCGACGGTGTAGGTCCTGCGCGGAAGGTCCTGGTCCAGGGGGATGTCCACCCGGTTGCCGAGCAGCGGCCAGCATCCGCCGGGCGCGCGGGCCACGGAGACGGGGAAGACGCCCATCGGCCGCAGCCGCCCGGTCTCGTCGAAGATGAGCGGCGCCGACGACGGCACCGGCTCGCGCAGCACCCCCCGCAGGTCCACCGGTGCGAGGGGGGCCAGGACCCGGGACGTCAGCCGGTCGTCCCCGAACCAGCTGGACATGAGCTCCCGGGGCACCGTCGTGTCGTAGATCTGGGTGCTGGACGGGGTGCGCGCCAGTTCTCCCGCGGCGGTGGCGAGATAGTCGCGGACGGGCTCGCTGTCGATCCGGGCGCGCAGCGCCGCGCCCGACCACAGGGAGGCGGCGACCACCGCGGCGACGAGCACCGTCCCGCCGACCCTGAGCACCCTGCCCACCGGCCGGCCGCCCTCCCTGTCCCGCTCCCCCACCAGCGGGAGGAACGCCGCCGCCAGACTGAACGCCGCCACCGGGGTGGCGTCCGCCACCAGGCGGGTCTCCGCCCCGGCGAACGGCCCGGCCGCTCCGACCGTCCACAGCAGGGCCGGAAGGAGCGCCGACAGCAGCACGTATCCCAGGAGGATCCCCCAGGCGGGGGCGGCCCCGCGCACGCCGCGCACCCGCGACGAGGCCCACACCACCACGACGATCACGATCCAGGCGGTGACGGTGACGGGAGGGTCCGGCAGGGCCAGCCCGTGGTCCGGGCGCGGGAGATACCACTGGAACGGTCCGCCCACCAGCGCGGTGGCCGTGGTCTCTCCCAGCAGCCGCACGACGAAGCCCGCCGCGTCACCCGGCGCCGGCGGCGTCACGTCCTGGCCCGCGATCCGCGCGGCCAGGTGGACCGCGCCGAGCGCCGCCGTCAGCGTGCCGTACAGGGTCCACAGGACCGGGGAGCCGCGCAGCACCCGCCGTACGGCGCCGCGTCCGCCGAGCAGGAACACGGCGTGCACCGCGAGCAGGAGCACCGGGATCAGAAGCGCCGCCGCGCTGAAGCACGAGCCGACGAGCGTCCAGACGACGACCCCGGTCGCCGCCCGCCTGCCCCGGCGCACCCGCAGCAGGTAGGAGGAGACCGCCATGGCCAGCGCCAGGTGGAGGCCGGCGACCGGCAGCGCGGCCGACCACCAGGCGAGCGAGGGCACCGCCAGCGGCCAGAACAGGTAGAGCGCGAACGGGGCGAGGATCGCCTTCCGCTCCCCGAAGGCCACGACCAGCATGCGGAGCACGGCGACCGAGGCCAGCGCCTGGACGGTCACCACGATCGCCGTGACCAGGCCCCAGCCGTAGACGTCCAGCCACGCCGCCGCCCAGACCACGGCCAGGACGCCGGGGACGAACCTGCCGCCGACCGGCTCCAGCAGCCCGTCCCAGCCCATCTCCGGATCGGTGACGCGCACGATCAGCTGGAAGTCGTCCTCCTTGAAGAAGGAGCCGCCGACCACGAACACCAGCCAGGCGGCCTGGAGCAGGACGAGGACCAGGCCCGTGACCACGATCCTGTGGCGGAGCGGGTTGACCGCCCTCCGCACGGGGGACGGAGACGTTCGCACGGTCTCGATCATTACTCCTCCTAGCGCCCCACGAGTTCGGCGAGCGGGCGGGCGGCCTCGATCTCGGCCACCCTGGTCTGTGCCGCGAGCCGGTCGATCTCGGGGCCGTCGTGCAGCGCGACCAGCAACCGGCCCAGCACCGGCAGGCAGAGCAGCTGGCCGACGACGTCGCGCAGCGGGTCGGCCAGCACGTCCTGCTCGGTGCCCGCGAAGTGGTGGCCCAGGCCCACCGCGACTCCCGCCAGGGCCATGGAGACCCCCGCCAGGGCGGGCGAGTACAGCAGGACCGCCCAGCGGCGGAAGGAGGCCGGGAGATCGGGGTTGCGGCGGGCCGCCGCGCGCATGCTCCGGATCAGCGCGTAGCAGGCCACCACGACGATGAGGCCGAACAGCCCGCCGACCCACACGCCGACGACCGGCGCCGCCGCCGTGACCAGCCGGCGGGGCAGGACGGCCGGTTCCGCCTCGGGGCAGTACTTGAACCTCCCCCAGCGCTTCGAGCGCCAGGCGATCAGCGCCACGAGCAGGATGAGCACCCAGCCCCCCACGATCGCGGCGCGGTACCAGGGTTCCGGCGCGTAGCCCGCGACGACCACGTCGGTGACGTCCTCCGGCACGATCCACGCCTGACGCCAGCCGTCGAGCCGGACCGCCTCCAGCCGGGCGCCGCCCGCGGTGGCCTCCCAGCCGATGTTGAAGTTCTCGTTGACGACCAGGTAGGAGCGCTCTCCGGGCTCGGGGACGAACTTGCGCCTGCCCGGCTCCCAGCCGGTGACCGCGACCTGGCGGGCCCGCGGCGGGACGGCCTGCTCGGCGGCCTTCCCCCTGATCAGCAGGGAGGTGATGCGGTAGGCGTCGTGACGGGAGACCGCGAACGTGTTCTCCCCCTCCTCGATGCCCCACTTCTTGCAGCTGCGGAAGGTGAGCGGGCGCCCGGTCAGGATGTCGCCGAGGGTGCCTCCCACGATCCTGGTCGGCACCTGCTCGCCGTTGACGATGAGCGCGGGGCCGACCCCGCACATCGTGCGCACCGGGAAGTTGCCGGGCAGCCGGACGTGATCCACACCGGGGATCCGCATGTCGGCGATGTGGACCTTCTGGCTGGGGGCGGGCAGGAACTGCACCACCAGCTTCCTGGTGGTGACCCGCTTGAATCGGAAGTCGCCGTCCTCGTCGAGGTAACCGCCGCGCATGGTCTCACCGGCCCAGACCAGGACCTGCATGGGGGCCGGCTCGCTCAGCAGCTCCGGATAGATCACCTTGATCCGGTCGAGCGAGGTCTTCCTGCCGAAGTCGATGGTCAGCGTGGGCTTGGCGTCGAGCGCCCCGGCGTACCAGATCGTCTTCGGGTCTCCGTCGAAGGCGGCCCGGCCGAGCGTGGCGGCGTGGTCGATGAGCGTGGACGACGCCGTGACGTGCGGGTAGATGCCGGGGAAGGTCGTGGAGTGGTTCGCGGTCCCGGGGTCGCTCAGGATGGCCTGCCCCTCCGCGACCCGCTCCGCCGCCCCCGGCGAGGTGATCGTCCGGTTGAAGCCGTACGGCTCCTCTCCCCCGATCCCGAGCTGGGACGAGCAGGTCCACACGAACGACCCCTGCATGCAGCCGGGCGCGCTGCCGGCGCCGCCGGTGAGCAGGTAGGCGGGGATCCCCCCGCCCTTGACGGCCGGGGTGGGCACCGCGACCGTGCGTGCCGCGAGCAGTCCCGGCACGGCGAGCTCGGTGATGCCGACCCGGGTTCCAAGCGTGCTCTTGGGACGCCAGGCGACCTTGGTCACCGACAGGCGCAGCCGGTCGGTCGCGCCGGCCGGGACGGGGATGAGCTGGGCGGTGCTCACGTTCGCGACGGGATGGCGCAGCTTCCCGGCGGCGGTCTCCACCTCCACCTCGGTCACCGCGGGGCCGAGGAACTGGCTGAAGGCGACGGCGAGGTGCGGCATGGTGATCTTCGAGGTGAACTTCACCTCGATCCACTCCCCGACGGCCCCGCTCCACCCGTCCGACCGCCACGAGGTACGGCTGTCGCCGTCCAGCGCGGCGAAGGGATGGTGGGCCGGGTCCCGCCCGTCCGGCAGCGCGGTGATGTCGGAGGCCGAGGAGGAGGCGGTGACCGACGCGACGCCCTTCAGCTTCGCGACGGAGAGGTACTTGCTCCAGCCCGGGTCCAGCAGGTCGTGCACCGCGGCCGGGCGGCGGTATTCCTCCGTCGCGGTCAGCGTCGGGGAACTGGCGAACCTGAGCTCGCTGAAGGCCACCTCGCGCCTGCGGAGGGTGTCGGTGACGACGGTGTCCTCCGCGGGCACCTCGGCCGCCGCGCCGTCGTCGCCGAGCAGGATCGGACGGTCGTCGCGGAGCAGGCCGAGGTCGGCCATGGCCAGCAGCGCCTCCGGTCCGCCGGTGACCCGCAGCGGCTCTCCGGCGGGGATCGTGGACGCCGCCTCCGCCGCGCCCTCGACCTCCCAGACCTCCAGGGCCATGTACGGCTGGTTGAACCAGGTCGAGGTGTTCACCGTGTACGGGTCGCCGACGACCGGGCCGAAGGTCTTGACCAGGCGGAGGCCGGGCGACTCGTTGATCGCCTCGTGCACGCGCGGCGGCCAGGCCCCGCGGATCGAGTACTTGTCCAGGTCGTTGCGGACCAGCACGTAGCGCACCCCGATGCGGGCGAGCACCTGGGCCAGGCCGGTCGACCCCTGCCCGGTGGCGAACCGTTCGTCGACGGCGTCCAGCAGCCGGGTGACGCCGGCCGAGCCCCAGGGCACGATCGTCCGGCCCGCCCAGCGCACGTTGAGCAGGGGCTGCATGGGCTCGTCCATGGGACGGCCCCACAGATACTCGCCCCAGCGGGATCCGGGCGCCGCCAGCACCGTCTGCTCGCCGGTGTTGGCGTTGAGCCAGGCCGCGGCCTCCTTCCAGTACCCGGGGATCTCCTGGTAGGCGCCCCGGGCGGCCAGGCCGACCGTCCCGATCGGCGCGAAGGTCACCAGCAGCAGGCCGCTCGTGGTCAGCGCGATGGGCACGCGCAGCCGCGGGATCACCACCGCCGGCAGGTAGGCCAGGCCCAGGCAGACCGGGAGGCGGATCAAGGCGTCGAACTTGTGGATGTTCCGGAACACCGCGAGCGGGCCGTCGAAGAGCTCGCGGAACTCCGCGGCGAACGGGTTCGCGATGACGCTGACGTGCCCGGTGACCATGATCGCGGTTCCGGCGAGCAGCAGCACGATCAGGAAGGTGCGTTCCGGCATCTCCCGGCGGAGCAGCCCGACCAGTCCCAGCCCCGCGACCAGCGCCGAGGCGATGACCAGCCAGGGCTGGACCGAGTGCTCGTAGGCGGCCGGCCACCAGGGAAGGCCGTCGATCGGCAGGAAGCCGACCCAGTTGGCCGCGCCCCGCAACGTGTTGGTCAGCGAGGTGACCCCGGTCGTCGCCGCCGCGTTCTCGGTGTAGGGCATGAAGGAGAAGATGTACTTGCCCATGATCAGCAGGGGCACCATCCACCACACCGACACGGCCGCGGTGAATCCCAGCCACCATCCGAGCAGACGCCGCCGCCGGGGGCCCTTGCGGCGGGTCAGGAGGTAGAGCAGCGGCACGACCAGGACGGCGAGCTCCGCCGTGGCGTTGATCCCGCCGCACAGGACGAAGGCCAGCGCCGACAGGGCCGCGGCCCGGCGGGGGTTCATGCGCTCGCGGACGCCGTACACCAGCGGGAGCAGCATCCAGGGCAGCACCGCGCTGGGCAGGAACTCC
Source organism: Planobispora longispora (assembly GCF_016863135.1). Taxonomy (GTDB): domain Bacteria; phylum Actinomycetota; class Actinomycetes; order Streptosporangiales; family Streptosporangiaceae; genus Planobispora; species Planobispora longispora. The sequence goes on along the minus strand of NZ_BOOH01000010.1, from coordinate 36,916 downwards.
GAGGAGTTCACCCCGATGAGGGCCTGCGCGTGCGGGGCGAGGGCGTAGGCCATGGCGCCCAGCAGCCTGGTGTTGTGCGTCCCCACGCCCAGGGCCCTGGCCAGGACGACCATGCCCACGAAGGCGACCGAGAGCACCAGCCCCATCCAGAGCCGCTGCACCACCCAGGGGGGCAGGCCGATCTCGACGCCCAGGACGTAGAACGGCCCCATCGGGAAGAGGTAGCCGTACGCCTGGTTCTGGATGTGCCCGAAGTGCGCGCCGTCCCACAGCGACAGGGAGCGCGCGAGGAAGCCCACCGGGTTGACGGGCATGTCGAGCTTGGTCTCCGCGATGATCTTCTCGGAGGCGGTGAAGAGGGAGATCGCGAACAGGACCAGGCAGCCGGCGAACACCCGCAGGCGGTCCTGGAGACGCGACGGGGTCCGCCCCGCGCGGTCGACGATCTGTCCCGCGTGGTCAACGGAGATCACAAACTCACGCCCTTCCCCCGCAGACCCGGTATGGCTCCCTTCCGCGCAACCGAGGCTAGAACGCGTTGCACACTGAAGCCAGCCGATTCGTCGAATTGTGACAAACAGGGACTATCTCACGGAGGCGGGGATTATCTCCCGGAAGGGATCCTGACCCGGAGGAACCGGGGCCGATAGAGGCCGACGTCATGGTGGACGTCGGCGAAGTCGGCGTTCACGTCGTAGCTGAGGAGCAGCTCCCCCTCCCCCACCGCAACCGTGGGGTGGGCGACCGGGAAATAGCTGTAGGCCGAGGAGCCCCGCCGCACCTCGGGCGGCCGGTAGAGCTCCGTGGGCCCGTGCCACGGCCCGGTGGGCAGGCAGGACCAGTAGCTGGCGATCCGCGAGACGCTCCCGGCGTAGACCGTCGGGTCCATGGTGAACAGCAGGTAGGTCGAGCCGGTGCGCATCACGCTGTAGCCGGGGGACACGCCCGAGGAACCCGTCCAGGGCAGTATGGGCCGCGCCCGGTCCGGCCGGTCGGACCACATGTCCGCTCCCGAGGCGGCACGGCCGCTCCAGTAGTGCCACTTGGCGTGCCGGTCCGCCGCGCCCCGCAGGGCCCGGGCCAGGTAGGCGCTCTGCCCGCCCGCCAGGGAGTTGCCGGTGCCGCCGTAGATGTAGACGTACTCCCCCTCCACCAGGACCTGGGAGCCGTAGAAGACCTGGTTGGTCCACCGGCCGTCCGGCGGGGGCGGGGCGGGGAACTCGGTGAAGGCGATCGGGCGGGACAGGTCGTCGAGCGCGAAGGTGGCCACGGCCCCCCGTACGAGCACCCCGAAGACGTGACGCCCCTCGGGCGGGGCGACCTGCACGGCGAACACCCGCAGCACGTCGGTCCGGGCCCCGGGGTACTCCGGCTCCACCACCGCCGACATCGGCCAGTAGGCCGTTCCGGGGACCTCGGGATGCCTGATCCAGGAGTCCGGGGCGCCGTCGGCGCGGGTGCCGCGGACCATCGTGAAGGCGCCGTCCGGCTCCTGGAGCAGCGCCGAGTTCCGGATGAGCGGGGCCCGGCCGGGAGAGCGCCAGTGGCTCACCTCGCCGTTGCGGTTGGGCGGACCGGCGACCGTGCCGAGAAATGTGTCCGCGAAGATCCACAACGTCCGCCCGCCCGGCAGGCGGACCGACCAGGTCCCGTCGGCGCCCGTCCAGTCGTCGGTCCGGGTGTTGTCGTTGCCGAAGGCGGCGAACCTGCGCGTCCACTCCGCGTCCGGGCGGACCTCCACCGGGGCGGCGGGCAGGCACTCCCCGCTGTCCCTCCCCGCCAGCGGGATCAGGCAGGCGAGGACGAGCAGCAGCACGAACGCCGTACCCCGCCGTCTCACCCCGGGTCCCCCCATGCAACAAGTTCTAGTAAGCTCCGGCCGTGGTATCGCCCAGCGTGTTCCGCGCGAACCTGGCGCGCTCGGTCCGTCTCTTCAGCGCGTTCCGCAAGGAGCAGACCGACCCTGATTTCTTCTATGGACTACTCGCTCGCGACACTGTTTCGCAACTGAGCACCTACACGGAGGTGAAGGGCTCGCTCGTCCTCGACGTGGGCGGCGGGGCCGGATACTTCGCCGAGGCCCTGCAGGACGCCGGGGCCCGGGTCGTGTGCGTCGACTGCGACGCGGGCGAGATGACGGCCCGGGACGGGACCATGCCCGAGGGCGCGGTGCTGGGCAGCGCGCTCTGCCTCCCGCTGCGGACCGGATCGATCGACATCTGCTTCTCCTCCAACGTGCTGGAGCACGTCCCCGACCCGTTCACCATGGCCTCGGAGATGGTCCGGGTGACCAGGCCCGGCGGCACGGTCTATCTGTCGTTCACCAACTGGCTGTCCCCCTGGGGCGGCCACGAGACCTCCCCGTGGCACTACCTCGGCGGGCACCGGGCCGCGCGGCGCTACGAGAGGCGGCACGGCAAGCGGCCCAAGAACGTCTTCGGGGAGAGCCTCTACGCGGTCTCCGTCGCCGACGCCCTCCGCTGGGCCCGGACGTGCGGGGACGCCACCGTGGTGGACGCCCTGCCCCGCTACCTGCCCCGCTGGGCGAAGCCCGTGCTCGCGATCCCCGGCCTGCGCGAGATCGTCACCTGGAACCTGGTGCTGGTGCTCCGCAAGAACTGATACTCCGCCCGGGAACGCCGGAGCGTTCCCGGAACGACGTGAGCCCCCGGGGCGGCCGCGCCGCCCGGGGGCTCTCCTCATCCGCTCACCGGCCTCCGGCCGCCAGCGCGCCGGGGGCGGCCGCGGGAGAGCCCGCCGGCTCACCGGCGATCAGCTCGGTCATCGCGGCGCCGGTGCGCCTCCAGGTGAACCGTCCGGCCCACTGCCGGCACTCGTGCGCGATCTCCTCACGCCGGACCGGGTCGCTGAGCAGCTTCAGCGCCCGGTCGACGACGTCCTCCAACGTCTCGCCCTCGCGGACGAGCCAGCCGGTCTCCCCGTCCCGGACCGAGTCGCGCAACCCGGCGACGTCGTAGGCGACGGTCGGCACGCCGAGGGCGGCCGCCTCGATGACGGTCAGTCCCCAGCCCTCGAACTCCGAGGCGGTCACGTGGAGCTGGGCGCCTCCGAGCACCTGGACCTTCTCCTCCTCCGAGAGGAAGCCGTGCATGGTGACCCGGTCCTCGAGGGCCTTCTCCCGCACGAACCCGGCCAGCGACTCCGACTCCACTCCCCGGCCGATCACGTGCACGTGCATGCGGGGCCAGGCGTGACCGAGCCGGTCGGCCAGCCCGACGACCCGGTCGACGCGCTTGTGCCCGACGAGCCGTCCCAGGTAGACCACGACAGGGTCGCCGCACACGGGTCCCACGGGGGCGTCGGCGACCGAGCGCCCGTTGGGGATCACCTGGATCGGCGCCCGCCAGGACAGCCGCTCGATCAGGTCCCGGCGGGAGGAGTCGGAGACCGTCACCGTGGCGCACCGCCGGTAGAGCCGCCGGGCCACCGGCCCCTCGATGAAGACACCGATCCTGGCCAGCCACGCGGGGAGGAACGCGTAGAACTGGCGGCCGTGGACATGGTGGACCAGGCAGATCACCTTGGTCGAGCGGCGCACGACGAGCGGCGAGAAGAACGGGATGCCGTTCATCGAGTCGATCACCACGTCGAACCGCCGCCGGTGCAGGAACAACCAGAGCGGCACGAGCAGGTAGACCAGGAACCTGTTCCCCATGCGCCGCAGCTCGATGCCGTCCAACTGCTCGGCTCGCGGCTGGCCCGGCTCCCGGGCGGTGAGGAAGCAGACCTGCGCGCCCTCCTCGACGAGGTGGCGGCTGACCTGCCAGGCGTATTCCTCGGCTCCACCGGCGACCGACTGTCTCGGCTCCCGGAAGTTGAGGACGGCGACGCGCCTGCCCTCGAGGTTTCCCGCGCCGCCGGGGAGGACGGTGAGATGCGCCCCGCGGGTCTTCCGGAGAGACCTGAGCGGACTGGCTTCGGGGCCGCGCATCGCGCCCGGTTCGGTGCCCGACAAGACCACGAACCCCACACTCCTTCATCCATGCGGCGCCCATGCGGCCGTTTTCAGGCATGGCGAAGCCACGCCTCGCACTTTCCGTTGAAGATCCTTTTTCTGGATCAGCCCTGAACCCGCAGGTCAGCTCACCTGGTGCCGTAGTTGTACAGCGGCTTGTTCGGCGGCTCGGGGGTGGGGGAGGCGACATTCACAACCGCGACAGAGGCGCCGACCGCGAGGACGCCGCCAATGGCCAGGGCTAGGAGCACTCGCAGCACTGGACTCTCCCTCCAAGATTCGGACAGTGTGCCGAGAGTAGAACGTGATCCACCTCATAAGCCATAGGCTTAGTAAAACCGTGACAAAGAAAGTTACCCTCGAGTACTTCTCTGAGGTGGGCGAACGTCCAGCTCACGAAGGGAAATCGAGCCTCGTCAGGCGAATTTCCCGATCTTGAAAAACGGTGACGCCGCCGCGGAACATGTTCTCGCCCGAAGTTTCGAGAACGTAGCGCACCCCGAGTCTCGCAAGCGTCCGCACCCGTTCGCCCTCGTCCTCCCGCAGGGCGGCCGCGACCCGCACGACCAGCGGGTCCTCCGCCGCCACCCGGATCCTGCCACCGCCGGGCAGGCCGACGAGCAGCTCGTCGTTCCAGATGACCCGCCGCCGGAACAGCTTCGTCGCCGGATCGGCGATCACCCGCCCGCCGTTCCACCGGAACGCCCGGTGCGCCCCCCACGGCAACGACAGCAGCGCCCCGGGAGCCCTGTCGGCGTTCACGATCTCCTGGACCCGCCGCCACCCGGACGGGTAGTCGACGGCCGCCAGCCTGCCGAACGCCCCCAGCGCCAAGGTGGGCAGCACCAGCACCGGAGCCGCCGTCACGGCGGCCGCGACGGCGACCGTGACGGTCCGGGACGCCCGGTCCGCCACCGGCCGGGGACGCGCTCGCGCGGCGCGGGAGCCGAGGACCAGGTCGCCGGCGGCCGAGGCCAGGCCCACGGCCTGGAGCAGGGCGAAGGGCGCCAGGTGGAGCTGCCCGTCCCGGATCGGCCCGAACCCCGGCCAGGTGGCGATCAGCGCCTTGACCAGGCCGGGAGCGAACGCCCCCAGACACGCGATCAGCAGCCCGGCCCCCGCCGCCACGGCCAGCCCCGTCCAGTACGGCGGAGCGCCCCGCCCCCCGTCCCCCGCCCCGGGATCTTCTCCACGGCGGCCGTCGGCCGGGGGCCGCCCCCGCAGGCGCAGCCGTGCGAACCCCCAGAGCGCGACGGCGGCGAGCACCAGACGGACGCCCGCCGACCACCACGTGCCCTGGCCCGGCACCGTCGCGTGCGCGTTCCAGATCCCGCCCAGCCCGAGCAGGCTGCCGAGCACCCCGAACGGGCCGTCGGCCCGGGGGGCGAACGCGTCCACCCCGGCGGGGTCGGTGGTGGCCCCGCTGAGCAGCGCGGGGACCAGCCAGGGCAGGCTCAGCCCGCCCAGGATCAGCCCCGCCTCCCCCACGCGCCGCAGGCGCCCCGCCGCCCCCCGGGGAGAGACCGTCGCCGGGCCGCGGGAAGGATCCGCCGAATCGCGGGGAGCCGCGCCGGAAGGAGGGGCCGCACTGAGGGAAGGAGCCGTCGCCGCCGTGGCGAGCACCGCCAGGGCGGAGATCAGCATCGCCTGGAAGCCGCCCACGGCCGCCGGGATCAAGGCGATCACGAGACGCAGCCGGCCGCCGAGCGCCGCCGCCCGCACCGCCCAGGGCAGTCCGGCCACGCCCAGCAGCAGCGCCCACTGGCCGAGCAGGAGCCGCTGGGCGAGGTAGGCGTTCCAGGCGTAGAAGGCCGCCGCGGCCAGGCGCGGCCCGAGCCGTCCCGAGGGCACGAGCGCCGCCGCCCCCGAGGCGGCCAGCACGAAGATGCCGAGCAGGATCGCCTTCTGCACCGCCTGCTCGGGCAGGAACCGGGAGAACAGCGCGACCACCAGGTCGCTGGGGACGGCCCGGGGGAAGCCCTGCCCGGGGAGCGCGATCGGCGGGTCGGGCACGAACACCATGTCGTAGCGGAGCACGAATCCCGGCCCCAGCGCGGGACCGAGGGCCAGCATCCCGAGCAGCAGCCCGAGGACGGCGGGCGCGGCGGCGGCCGCCCTGCGCCCCAGCGCACCGGGCCGGGGCGCACGGGCTCCCGGAGCGCCGGGTTCCGCCGTGTCCCCGGATGAGCCGGGCGCGAACCACCTCGACGCTTTGGCCCATTCTGTCCGCATATCGCGCACTTTACGGCAGCCGCGCGGAACCTCGCGGGACCCCGCGGAGTCCGACGCGCTCTCGCGGCGGCCCCGGACGGGTCCGGGGCCGCCGCGTCACGTGACTACTTGCCCGGCTCGGGGTCGCGGGGCAGGCCGAGCATGCGCTCGGCGATGATGTTGAGCTGGACCTCGGTGGTGCCGCCGTAGATCGTCATGGCGCGGGTGGCGAGCACGGCGCGGTTCCAGTAACCGGGGTCGCCGAGCTTCATGTCGGCCGCGGCCACCGCGGCGGTGCCGAGCAGCCCGACCGCGCACTCGGAGACGTGCTGGGCGTGCGAGGTGGACACCAGCTTGCGGACCGAGGCGTCGGCGCCCGGCTCGCCGCCGGTCAGCTGCTTCAGCGTCACCCGCAGGCCGAGGGCGTTGATCGAGTGCCCCTCGCAGACCACCTGGGCCAGCTCCTGGCGCTCGGCCGGGGTCAGCTCGCGGCCGAGCCGCTTGACCAGGCCGATCAGGTCGGGGACGGAGGCGCCGGTGCCGCCCGAGCCCGAGGAGAGCGAGACGCGTTCGTTGGACAGGGTGTTGCGGGCGACCTTCCAGCCCTGGCCGACTTCGCCGACGACCAGCTCGTCCGGGACGAACACGTCGTCGAGGAAGACCTCGTTGAACAGGTTCTCGCCGGTCATCTCGGTCAGCGGCCGGACGGTGACGCCGGGCGCCTTCATGTCCACCAGGAAGTAGGTGATGCCCTCGTGCTTGGTCCCCTCGGAGGAGTTGCGGGCGATGCAGATGCCCCACTCGGCGAAGTGCGCCACCGAGGTCCAGATCTTCTGGCCGTTGAGCTTCCAGCCGCCCTCGACCTGTTCGGCCTTCATCTGCAGCGCGGCGAGGTCGGAGCCGGCGCCCGGCTCGGAGAAGAGCTGGCACCACATCATCTCGCCGCTGAGCGTCTTGGGCAGGAAGCGCTCCTGCTGCTCGGCCGTGCCGTACATGGCGATCGACGGCACCACCCAGGCGCCGATGATCATCTGCGGGAGCTTGACCTTGGCGGCCTTGAGCTCCTGGAAGATGAGCACCTGCTCCAGCGGCTTGGCGTCGCGGCCCCACGGCCGGGGAAGGTGCGGCATGACGAACCCGCCGGCGGCCAGGGCCCGCTTCTGCTCCGCCCCCTCCAGCTTCGCGATCTCGGCGATCTCCGCGCGGATCGACTCGCGCAGCGCGGCGGCGTCCTCGGGGAGGTCGATCTCCATCTCGCGGGCGACGCCGTCCAGCGCGAGCGAGGCCACCGACTCGGCCCACTCGGCGGCCGGGCCGAGCAGGGCGCGCAGGGTGAGCGCGCGGCGGTAGTAGAGGTGGACGTCGTGCTCGTAGGTGTAGCCGATGCCGCCGAAGATCTGGACGGCGTCCTTGGCGCACTGCACGGCGGCGTCCGGCGCGATCACACCCGCGATCGCCGCGGCGTAGTCCAGCTCCCGGCCCTCGGCGCGGGTCGCGTCCCAGACCGTCGCGCGGGCCTGCTCCAGCGCCACGAGCATGCGCGACGCCTTGTGCTTGACGCCCTGGAACTGGCCGATCGGGCGGCCGAACTGCACGCGCACCTTGGCGTACTCGGCGGCGGCGGTCACGCACCAGGACGCGACGCCCGCGGCCTCGGCGCCCAGCAGGATCGCGGCCAGGTTCAGCACGGCCGGGCCCTCCAGCCCGTCCAGGATCCGCCCGGCCGGCACGGCCGCCCCGTCGAACTCGATCTTGGCCGCGCTCCGAGTGAGGTCCAGCGACTTGATCGGCGTCACGGTCGCGGCGGAGGCGTCCACCGCCACCCACTCCTCGCCCCGGTCGGTGCTGACCGGGAGCACCAGGACGTCGGCGAGCGCGCCGCCCAGCACGGGCTCGGCGCTACCGCTGATCGTCAGGGCGCCGTCCTCGCCGCGGGTGCCGGTGATCGAGCCGGAGAGCGCGACGGCGCCGGTCAGCGTGCCGTCGGCGAGACCGGGCAGCAGCTCGGCGTGGGCCTTGCCGTCGGAGGCGAGGATCGCGGCGCTGGCGAACACCGTCGGGACGTAGGGGCCGGGGGCGACGCGCTCGCCGAGGGCCTCGACGGCCACGGCGGTCTCCAGCAGGCCGTACCCGCTGCCGCCGTGCTCCTCCGGAATGTGCAGCCCGAGCAGGCCCTGGTCGGCCAGGCCGGACCAGAAGCCGGGGCGCTCTTCCCGCTCGGCCGCGATGACGGCCCGTACGACCTCGGAAGGAATGTTGCGCTCGGCCCAGCCGCTCACCGACTCGCGGAGCGCCTCGTGCTCCTCGCTCAACCCGATCGCCATGTCAGCCTCCAGAAACGGTTCAGTGACAGAACCATATTCTAGAAGGTGCTTCCGTCACAACGCACGGGCGCTGGCGACCAGGGGGACGATGTCCGCCCAGAGCCGTTTGCGGGTGTCCGGCACGGTCACGAAGAACATGGCGGGCTTGCGCCGTCCGATGTCCAGCAGCGCGAGCGCCGCCTGGGAGACGCGTTCCCGGCCGTCGATCCGGTAGACGACCCGGTAGCCGAGGACCCAGCCCTCGCCGGTCGCCAGTCGCTGCGAGGCCGTCCAGGTGACCCTGCCGCCCGCCGGGTGATGGTTGCGCACGCTCCACCGCACCGCGGCCAGCGCCGTCCTCCTGTAGTCGGCGTCGGTCTTCAGCTCGGCCCTCGGCTTCGCGCCGGGCAGGAGCGCCGAGACGGCCAGCGTGCGCGGCAGCCCGTCCCCGCCCACCCGCTGCCCCTTGGAGAACGGCGGCAGCGGCGCGACCGACCAGGGCCCGCCCAGTCTCGCGTAGCTGATCGCGGCCCTCTCGTCGATCACGGTGCCCAGCACCGGGCTCGCCGTGCCGGGCAGCGGCTTGAGCGCGGTCGCCCTCGGCAGCCTGGGCAGGACGATCCGGGGGGCGGCGGCCGCGGGCGTCGAGGGCGCGGCGGCCCGGACCCGCTCCGCCCGCGTCGGGCTCTCGGGCACGTCGCCGGAGAAGAAGACGAACGCCAGGAAGACCGCCAGGGCGGCGGCCAGGGTGGCGCCGACACCGTAGATCGTCCTCATCGGGATGTCCCCGATCCAGAGCAGCAGCCTGCTCACGGCGCTCCGCCCCGCCGCGGGAGGCATGGACCCGGCGGGGCGCACGGGAGCCCCGGGAGTTGCGGGGGTTGCGGGGGCCGCGAAGCGCGGATGATCGGACGGGCCGGGAAGGCCGGACGGGCCGGGCGGGCCGGGCGGGCCGCCGATGTGGAACCGGCCGTCGGGAGCGTCGCGGGGCACACGAGGAGTGATCACCGTGCCGTCACCGGCGGGAGCGGCCGGGATGACGGGGATCGGCGCGGTGGGAGCATCCCAGGAGGGGACATATCCATCGTGAGAACGCCCGGGAGGGGCGTCGCCGCCTTCCGCCATGGCGCCAGGCTATGCCAGCTGGGCGGATATATGCAGGGCAGATCCCCATACTTTTCTTATGGGGGACACATCCCGCAGCCAGCCGCATTTCCCCTTCCCTGAACAGAACCTAGTTCTGTATGGTCCCGCTCATGAGGGGCTTCTACGAGATCGCCGCCGCCGACCCCGGACGCACCGCCGTCGTCGAGAGCACCACCGGGAGAACCGAGCACACCGAGAGCACCGAGAACACCGCCGCGGCCGGGCTTCCGGAGCCCGGCCGGATGACGTACGGCGAGCTGCACGAGAGGGTCAACCGGGTCTCCAACGGCCTGATCGCACGGGGCGTCACCCCCGGCGAGGCCGTGGTGACGGTCCTGCCCAACGGCGTCGACGCGATCACGATGATGCTCGCGACCTACCAGATCGGCGCCTACCACGTCCCGGTCAACTGGCACTACACCGCCGAGGAGATCGGATACATCGTCACCGACTGCGCGGCCCGCGCGGTGATCGGCTGCGAGCGGTACGCCGACGCCGTACCGGGCGGGTTCGAGGAGGTCGGCGCGGTCGCCGAGGGGCAGCCCGCCACTCCGCCCGCCGAGCGCCGGGCCGGGTCCATGATGCTCTACACCTCCGGCACCACCGGCAAGCCCAAGGGCGTGCGGCGGCGCCTGATCGACCTCTCCCCCGAAGATCTCTACCCGATCCTGATGCGCAAGAGCTGGCGGCACTTCGCGCTGCCGTCCGACGGCGTGCACCTGGTGCTGTCCCAGCTCTACCACTCCGCCCCGTACGGCCAGGCCATGATGGCCCTGCAGTACGGCCACGCGGTGGTGGTGACCGAGCGGTTCGAGGCCGAGGAGGTCCTGCGGCTGATCGAACGGCACCGGGTCACCAACGCGTTCATGGTCCCCACGATGTTCCACCGGCTGCTGGCGCTGCCCGCCGACATCCGGGAGAAGTACGACCTGTCGTCCCTGACGCACCTCTACCACGGCGCCGCCCCCTGCCCGCCCGCCACCAAGCAGTCGATGATCGACTGGCTCGGCCCGGTGGTGTGGGAGTACTACGGCTCGACCGAGGCCGCCGTGGCCACGATGGTCTCCTCCGAGGAGTGGCTGGCCAGGCCCGGCACCGTGGGCCGGGCGATCGACGGCATGCGGTTCGTCATCGTCGGCGAGGACGGCGAGGAGATGCCCCAGGGCGAGCCCGGCCTGGTCTACATCGGCGGCGTCAACCGCTTCGAGTACCACGGGGACCCGGACAAGACCGCCTCCTCGATGCGCGGGCAGCTCTACACCCCCGGCGACATCGGCTACCTCGACGGGGACGGCTACCTGTTCCTGTGCGACCGCCGTACCGACCTGATCATCTCCGGCGGGGTGAACATCTACCCCGCCGAGATCGAGGCGGTGCTGCTGGAGCACCCGGCGGTGGCGGACGTGGCGGTGATCGGCGTGCCGGACCCCGAGTGGGGGCACAAGGTCGTCGCCCTCGTCGAGCCCGCGCCGGACGCGGAGCCCGGACCGGACCTCACCGCCGCCCTGCTGGAGCACTGCGCCGGCCGCCTCGCCCGGCTCAAGCACCCCCGGGTCGTCGAGTACCGCGAGCGGCTGCCCCGCACGCCCACCGGCAAGCTGAGCCGTACCAGCCTCCGGGAGACGTATCTTTCGCCATGAGCGGGGAAATAGCCCCGCATGGAGAGACCACCGGTACCTCTCACGCTGTTCGCCGCCGTCGTCATCGCGCTCGCGGGCTGCACCCCGGGCGCGGTGAGCACGGAGGCGTCCCCCACGGCCGCCCCGTCCGGCGCCGCCACGACTCCGTCCCCGGGGAACGAGTCGGCCATGGAGCCGACCGCCCTGGAGGCCGCCTACGAGAGAGTCATCTCCAACGTCCTGCCGTCCATCGTGCAGATCAACACCAGGACCGGTCTCGGCTCGGGCGTCATCTACGACGCCTCCGGGCACATCATCACCAACGCCCACGTGGTCGGGCGGGCCACGGAGTTCCAGGTCACCCTGGCCACCGGGGGAGCCCCCCGCCGGGCGAGCCTGGTCGAGTCCTTCCCGATCGGCGACCTGGCCGTGATCAAGGTGGACGACCCGGCCGGCCTCAGGCCCGCGAAGTTCGGCGACTCGGGCAGGCTGCGGGTCGGCCAGATCGTGCTGGCCATGGGCAACCCGCTCGGCCTGGGCAGCAGCGTGACCGACGGGATCGTCTCGGCGCTGGGCCGTACGGTGACCGAACCCGCGGAGGAGGCCGGCTCCCCCGGCGCCACCATCACCGGCGCCATCCAGACCTCCGCCGCGATCAACCCGGGCAACAGCGGCGGTGCGCTGGTCAACCTCGCGGGCGAGGTCATCGGCATCCCGACCCTCGCCGCGACGATCCCCGAGCTGGGCGGCGGCGCCGCCCCGGGCATCGGCTTCGCGATCCCGTCCAACACCGCCACCGACATCGCCGCCCAGATCGTCAAGGGCGGCAAGGTCACCAACACCCGCAGGGCCGCCCTGGGCGTCTCGGTGCGGACGGTGATCGGCGCCGACGGCAGCCCCGCGGGCGTCGGCATCGTGGAGGTGAGCGAGGGCGGCGGGGCCGCGCGGGCGGGCATCGAGCCGGGCGACATCATCGTCTCGGTCAACGGGACCGAGACCCCCAGCACACAGGCCCTGTCCGAGGTGCTCGCCACCCTCCGTCCCGGCGATCAGGCCCAGGTGGAGCTCCTGCGCCTGGACGGTTCCACCGGCGCCGTCACCGTCCGGCTGGGGGAGCTTCCCACCAGCCCGTCCGGGTGACGCCGGGCTCCCGCGGACCGCGGGTGTACGGCCCGGGCCGTACACCCGCCCCGGACAGACCTCCCACCCGACCCGCAGCCCTTCCCGACCCGCAGCCCTTCCGGAGCGAACCCCCGCGACCGATCATTCCGTCTCACGAGCGGTGACCCAATGAAGCGATACGCGGCCGAGTTCGCCGGCACGTCCATCCTGGTCTACTTCGGCGTCGGCAGCGCCGTGTTCGGCATCGACAAGATCGGGGCCGTCGGGGTGGCCCTGGCCTTCGGCCTGGTGCTGCTCGCCCTGGCCCACAGCCTCGGGCCGGTCTCCGGCTGCCACGTCAACCCCGCGGTGACCCTCGGCATGCTGCTGGCCGGGCGGCTGCTCCCGGCGGAGGCCGGGCGCTACATCGCCGCCCAGGTCCTCGGCGGCGTGGCGGGGGCCGCCGTGCTCGAACTGACGGTGAGCGCCGGGGAGATCACCGACCGGACGAAGGCGCTGGGCGCCAACGGTTTCGGCGCGGCCGTGAACGGCGTCGGCGCGTTCCTGCTGGAGACGCTGCTCACCACGGTGCTCGTCCTGACCTACCTGCTGGTGACCGACCGCATCGCCCTGCGGGAACCGTCCGCCGCGGCGGCGGTCGGCCTGACGCTGGCGGCGGTCCACCTCGCGGGCATCCCGCTCACCGGCGCCTCGGCCAATCCCGCCCGCTCCATCGGCCCCGCCCTCTTCGCGGGCGGGGAACGCCTCGGTCAGCTCTGGTTGTTCATCGCCGCCCCGCTGGTCGGCGGCATCCTCGCGACCGTCATCGCGACCCGGCTCCACCGCTCGTCCGCCGCCGGGGAGAACGCTCCCTGAGCTGCGGGAACGCCTCCTGAGCCCCGAGGGCGTCCCCCGGCCCGGGGACCCGGTGGCCGCGAGGGCCGTCAGCGGCCGGAGCCGAAGACGATCTCCTCGCTGTAGCGGGGGCCGCCCTCCGCGTCCTCCCCGAGGTAGAACCGCGTCGTCATCGTCCGCTCCTCCGGTTCGAAGACGCTCCGCCAGAGGGTCCGCCACGGCTCCTCCCCCTCGGTGAACGCGACCGCGTCCAGGGCGCCGCGGAGCTCCGTCCCGGACAGGCCGTCCCCGGTCAGGTCCGCCAGCGTCCGGGACCGCTCGTACGTCCGGAAGGAGTGCTCGTTGTCCTCCGGCAGGTCGGAGACGTCGGGGTGGCGGTGGAGAGGGTAGTTGGTCACGCACATCGCTCCTTTCCCGGGCTCGATGACGTGCCGGGAGCCGTCGTCTCCCCGCTCCCAGACGAACGCCCGCCCGGAGCCGTCGGCGATCAGGTAGTGGCAGGCGACGCCGGTGACGTACTGCTCCGCCTCGAGCAGGGCCTTCTTGGCCTGTTCGACGTCCTCGCAGGTGTCGAGGACGAACCGGGGAAGCTGGACCTCGTTCACCCCGGCCTGCGGCGCGGACATGGCCGGGCCGGCGACGGTGGCCTCGGCGTCGGCGATCAGCAGGGCCACGGTGAGGCCGGCCGCGTTGATCCCCTCCATGCAGCCGTCCAGCTCGTTCATGGTGATCACGGTGGAGGCCATGCCGTCGTCCGGGATCGTCGCGATCACGTAGGGCTGCGAGGCCATCGGGGGTTCATCCGAGGGTTCCGGCGAGCCTCCGGTGATCGACTGGATGAGCTGGGTCACGCCCATGGTGAAGAAGTCGTAGTTGCGGCCGATCCGGGTACGGCCGTCGGGCCCCGTCGAGGCCGGGGACCACACGACCGAGCACCCGGACCCGCCGGGCAGCCCGGGCAGGCCCTCCACGTACGAGGTCACCGCATCCACCCCGAACACCTCGGCCACACCGAGCAGCCGCTCATGATGCTGCGGCCAGTTCTTCGCGAACCAGGCCATCCGCCCGGCGTTCACCGCCGGGTCGGCGGGCTGCGGCGCCCACCGCGAGACCGCCCGCGCCTCCTCGGCCAGCGCACGGCCGATCTCCCGCTGGCTGCCGCGCACCGTCAGATAGCGCACCGTCATGAAATCGTCCGGACCACCGGCGATGACGCTCGTCATCTCGTTCTCCCTCCCGAAGCCGACAACCAGAGCTTCGGGGAGACCGCTGACGAGCCTCGCACCATCCGCTGACGTCCTCGCCGCCTCCGGCCCGGGCCCGCCCCGCCCACCGCGACGCGCCCGGAACGGCGACTCACCCGGAGGGCGGCCTCCCAGGAGAGCGGCCGCCGGGAACGACGATCTCAGGGAACGGTCTCAGGCCCGGTTTCTCAGGAGAGCGTTGATCTCCATGAACCCGAGGTCCCCGGCCAGGGCCTCGTAGGTGCCCGTGCCGAACAGCTCACGGGCCGCCCGCCGGGCGACGGCGTAGGCGGCCACGGCGATGGAGGCGCCCACGCTGATCCGGGCCGCGCCCAGCGCCGCCAGCTCGCCCACGGCCGGGGCTCCCGGCCCCGCCAGCACGTTCAGCGGCGCGCCGATCCCCTTGGCCAGGGACGACACCGTCGCCGGGTCGGTGACGCCGGGGACGAAGACGCCGTCGGCCCCGGCCCCGAGGTAGGCGGCGGCGCGGTCCAGGGTCGTCTGGAGCCGGGTGCCGGGGTCGCCGATCCTGCTGAGGTAGACGTCCACCCGGGCGTTGAGGTAGAGCGGGATCCCCATCGCGTCGGCGGCCCGGCGGGCGGCGGCGATCCGGGCCGTCTGCTCCTCGACCGGCCGCAGCGACAGTTCCTCACCGCGGAGGGTGTCCTCGATGTTCACTCCCACGGCGCCCGCCTCCAGCACTCCCCGGACGGTCTCGGCGACCCCTTCGGGGGTGTCGCCGAAGCCGCTCTCGATGTCGGCGGTGACGGGCACGTCCACGGCGGCGGCGATCCGGGCGACGAGATCGAGCGCCCGGTCCCGGTCCAGCCGGTCCCCGTCGGGCGAGCCGAGGCTCCAGGCGACACCGGCGCTGGTCGTGGCGATCGCCTTCGCGCCCGCCTCCTCGATCAGCCGCGCGCTGGCGACGTCCCAGGCGTTGGCGAGGAGCAGCGCCTCCTCACCCCGGTGCAGCGAATCGAAAAGAACTGCTTTGTCCCGAAGAGTCGTCATATGGATCAGTAAATCAGCCTTGACCACATAAAAACCCGCGAATTTCGGACACAACCGGCATTTGACCAGCCCTCTCCCGAGAAGGCCGGCGCCTCCCGGGCGCGGATCGCGGAGGCTGCGGGACCCCCGGACGGAGTGCCCATGAGCGGTTCGGAGCGCGCGGAGCCCGTCGCAGCGCCGCTCCACGCGCACAGGGCCGTAAACGACAACGGCGGTGCCTTGACAGGCACCGCCGCTTACAGGGGGTCCGCGCCCCTCGCCACCGCTCTGGACGAGCGGTGTTCGAGTAACGCGAGTCGGGTGGAGGTGGCGGGAATCGAACCCGCGTCCTTCAACTCCAAGACAGGGCTTCTCCGGGTGCAGCCTGCTCTGCTTTTCTCAGCCCCGGCGATCACACAGGCAAGACGCCGACGGGCTCAGCCACTGTTAGATTTCCCGCTCGACCCCGTGGCCGGGTCTCGCGGTTGAGCCTCCTAGCGATGTCAGCTTCGGGCCGGAGGCGCTCCCGGGCCGACAGAGGTTTCTCGCTGCTTAGGCGGCGAGGGCCAGGGAACCCTGGCTAACCTCGGAGTGCGTCTTATTGGCACTTATTGGTCGCGGTCACAGGATTAACGAGGTTATGTCCGCAGTCCTCGACCCGCTTCACCTGACTTGCAAAGCCAAAGTCGAAACCAGTCACCCCCCTGTTGAGTTGTCAACACCGCTCCCCGAAGGGACCGGGCGATCCGAAGATACCGGTTACAACACCGTCGACGCCAACCCGATTCCCACCGGGCGTCGCCGAAGATGAGACTTCCGGCCCTCCGGGACGCGCCCACCGGCGTGTCCGCCCCGGACACACCGCTCCGGGGCACCTCGTACAACACCCCGGCGCCCGGCTCCATTCCCGGCGCGGACGCCGTACCCGCCGGACCGGGATCACCCGCGCGCCCACCGGGGCACGCCCGCCGGACCGGGGTCACCGGCGCGCCCATCGAGGCACGCCCGCCGGGGCACGTCGCCGGGCCGGGAAACGGCAAAGCCCCGGAGGCGCGGCGTGTCGCACGCGCCCCCGGGGCCGACCGGCAGGGTCGAGCCGGTCCGGACGGCAGGGCCTCCCCCGAGATGAAGCCCTGATCTCATCACGGCGACTGAGTCCGCAACCCCCCGAGCGGTGCTCAGTCACCTGGAAAGACGCCGACGAGGGGCCCGATGGTTGCTCGCTGTCATGAGAATTTTTCACAGAGTGACATCCGGGCGTCCGCCGTCACCGTCCGGCCGCACGCCGAGCCCTTCCGCACCGCATGCCGAACCCTTCCGCATCACGCGCCGAGCCCTTCCGCACCGCGCGTGCGGGCCGGTTCCGGCCGCGTCACATGCCCTGGCGCAGGTTCCGGAAGAACTGTCCCGCGACGGTCGCCCCGGCCGTGGAGTCGGTGCTCTCCACCAGCACGGCCACCGCGATGTCCCCCTGCCAGCCCACGAACCAGGCCAGCGGCTTGCCGCCCCGCGACGCCGCAGCCGTGACGCCGTGCACCGGATCGCCCGGAGCCGTGGCGGTGCGGGCGGAGCCGGAGGTCACCGCGGCGCGCATGAGAGTGCGCAGGGTGTCGACCGTCCTGTCGTCGAGCTTGACCGGGGAGACCGGCTTGGCCTGCTCGGCCTCGGCCGACAGGTCGGGAGACTTGGGTTCGAGGACCAGGAGCGGCGGGTGCCAGGTGCCGGAGGCGGCCGCCCCGGCGACCAGCGCCATGGACAGCGGGCTGACCATGACGTTCTGTCCGGCGATGGCCCGGGCGGTGGCGGCGTCGTTCTTCAGCGGGTCCATCGAGCCGCTGAAGGACTTCAGCGGCAGCGTCCAGGACGACCCGATGCCGAACGCGGCGGCGCTGTCACGCAGCGCGGCCGGGTCGATCCGGCGGGCGAGCGAGGCCAGGGCGGTCACACAGGCGTTGGCGAAGCTGCCCTGGAGCGTCGGCTGGCTCCCGGCGGGCGCGCCCGCCTGGTGGAACCGGACCCCGCCGACGGTGCGGTCCGGCGGGCAGGCGAGCTTCTGCCCGAGGTCCACCTGCGCCTTGAGCAGCCCCTCGACCGCCACGATCGAGAAGGTGGTCCCGGCGGGGAACTTCCCGGCGAGCGCGTCCTTCTCCTGGTGGTACTCCTTGGTCGCGCTGACCGCCCAGACCTCTCCGGTCGACCCCTGGACCGCGACGATCATGCCCCGCGCGCCCCCGGCCAGCGCGGCGTCGGCGGCCTGCTGCGTGTGCCGGTCGAGCGTGGTGTGCACCGGGGCCGCGGTACGGCCCGGCCGCCACTTGGCGAGCTCCTCCACCTCATCCAGCGTCTTGAGGTCCACAGTGATCACGCTGGTCTCGGTCGTGCCGGTCAGGTGCTCCTGGTAGGCCTTCTGCAGTCCGTCCCGGCCGACGGTGTTGCCGGCCCGCTGCGGCCCGCCGAGCTGCTGCTCGGTCTCCGGCGTGACGGCGGTGACGGTGCCGACGATCTGGGTGGGCGAGGCGGGTGCGACCGCCTCCGGCCGGATCGAGAACTGGATGCCCTCGATCGCCTCCAGCTGCTGGCGGAGCCGGGCGAACCGGGCGCGGCCGAAGGTGACCAGCGGCACCGCGAACTTGGGGCTGGCCGACAGGATCCGGCTCAGCAGCCGGTCCTTGGGGAAGCCGGTCACCTTGGCCAGCTGCTCGCAGACCGCGACCGGGTCCTTCAGCTTGGCCGGGATGACGCTGGCCACGTGCAGGTCGGCGAGCTCCTGCAACGGGTCGCGGGCACGGTCCACGATCGGGAGGCGGCCCTCAGGGTCGATCTTCACCGCGAAGCGCTGCCCGTCGCGCAGCTGGGGGTGGAGCACGCTGGGCGACCAGCGCACCTTCCAGCTCCCGTTCACCAGATGGAGGGGGAGCTTGCCGTCGTACTCCCACAGGGGGTTGTTCTCCCCCAGGTCGACCTCGGCGGCGAAGTCGGCCTCGACCCGCTCTCCCACGCTCCGGACCCCCTTGAGGGCGAACCGGAACGAGGCCGCGTCCAGCTGGATCTTGGCGTCCTCCAGCGCCCGGCGCACCTGCTGCTCGTCGCCGTCCGTGCGTCGGGCGGCCGTGGCGTAGTCGCCGGTCTGCCAGCCCACGAGGAAGTCACGGACCGCCTCGTGAGGTGAGGGCTCAGCGAAGCAGGCCGACAACATGGGAACCGTCACCGCCAGCGCGAGCGCGGCGGCCACGGTCCTTGGGGGTCTCCCCGTCACCACTACCTGTTCCTATGTCTGAGCGTGCGGGCCATCTCCCGCTTGGCCTGCTTCTCCGCCAGGGTCTGCCGCTTGTCCCAGTCCTTCTTGCCCCTGCCCAGCCCCAGCTCGACCTTGGCCTTGCCGTCCTTGAAGTAGAGCGAGAGCGGCACCAGGGTGAGGCCGCCCTCCTTCGTCTTGGCGGCCAGCTTGTCGATCTCCTTGCGGTGCAGGAGCAGCTTGCGGGTGCGCCGCGCCGCGTGGTTGGTCCACGTTCCCATCGTGTACTCGGGGATGTGGATGTTGATCAACCACACCTCGCCGTCCTTGACGGTGGCGTACCCGTCGATGAGAGAGGCGCGGCCCAGGCGCAACGACTTGACCTCCGTGCCCTGAAGCACGAGGCCGGCTTCGAAGGTGTCGTCGATGTGGTAATCGTGCCGGGCACGCTTGTTCTGGGCGATGACCTTCCGCCCGGTCTCACGTGGCATGCCTTGGAGCCTACCGGGACGCCTCACACACGCAGGTAACGGCGGAGCGTGACGAAGGACGCGAGGATACAGATGATCACGCCGATGACCATCGTGCCGAGGATCACCTGGGCCAGGTCGTTCCAGGTGAGCTGCGTGCCCGCGGCGAGGTTGATGTTCATGCTGTCGAACAGGAACACCTTGGTCACGATCAGCAGGACGGCCGAGACCACGCCGCCGAGCAGGCCGGCGATGACGCCCTCCATGACGAACGGCAGCTGGATGTAGAGATTGGAGGCTCCGACCAGGCGCATGATGCCGGTCTCACGCCTGCGGTTGTACGCCGAGAGCCGGACCGTGTTGCCGATCAGCAGGATGACCGCGAGGACGAGGAAGCCCGCGATCATGAGCGCGAACCCCCGGATCTTCTCCATGAGGTCGAAGAAGCCGTCCAGGAGCTCCCGCTCGTCGACGACCATCGAGATGCCCGGCACGCTCTGCAGCTCGTCGATCACCGTGCCGTACTCTTCCGGGTTCTTGACCTTGACCCGGAACGACTCGGGCATGTCCTCGACCTGGATCGCCTTGACCAGGACGTCGTTCTCGCCGTAGGTCTTCCTGAAGTTCTCGTACGCCGTCGCGGAGTTCTCGAACTCGACCGACTCGACCTGGGCCATGCCCTGGATGCGGGTCTGCAGGTCGGCGCGGGCCTGCTCGGTGACCCCCTTGCTGCCCTTGCAGGAGGGGAGGGGGTCGTTCTTCTTGCACAGGAAGGCCGAGACCTCGACCTTGTCCGACCAGAAGCCCCGCATTTTCGACACCTGCGAGTTGACCATCAGACCGATGCCCAGCAACGCCATGCCGATGGCCACAGTCACGATGACCGCGATGGTCATCGTGAGATTGCGGCGGAGGCCGATCCAGACCTCGGAGAAGATGAAGTTTGCCCGCATGCTCTTCCTGTCGCTTTTGACCGGTCCTGGTCAGTACGCCTGGCCGTACACGCCACGCGACTGGTCTCGGACGATCTTTCCGTCCTCCAGTTCCACTACGCGCTTGCGCATGGAGTCGACGATGGCCGCGTCGTGCGTGGCCATGACGACGGTGGTGCCCGTCCGGTTGATCCGGTCGAGCACCTTCATGATGCCGATGCTCGTCGCGGGGTCGATGTTTCCGGTGGGCTCGTCCGCCAGGAGGATCATCGGCCGGTTGACGAAGGCGCGGGCCATCGCGACCCGCTGCTGCTCGCCGCCGGACAGCTCGTCGGGCATCCGGTGGGCCTTGCCCTCCAGGCCGACGAGCTCGACGACCTCGGGCACGACCTTGCGGATGAACCGCCGGGGCTTGCCGATGACCTCCAGGGCGAACGCGACGTTCTCGTACACGTTCTTGTTCGGGAGCAACCGGAAGTCCTGGAACACGCAGCCGATGCGGCGGCGCAGGTGGGGCACCTTGAAGTTGGACAGGCGGGCGAGATCCTTGCCCGCCACGTGGATGGCTCCCGAGTTGGGACGCTCCTCCTTGAGGATCAGGCGGAGGAAGGTGGACTTCCCGGAGCCGGACGGGCCGACGAGGAACACGAACTCGCCCTTGTCGACCTCAACGCTGACGTGGTCCAACGCGGGCCGGTTCTGGTTCGCGTAGACCTTGGTGACATTATCGAAATGGATCACGGGCGCATCACAGCATGTCAGTCTAGGGGTTAGGACGGTCGCGGTAGTGGCAGAGGACCACTTCCCGCCTCTCGCCGGCCGGGGGGCGCCGATCTTTACCTTGATCGACGTTCCGGTTGGCCGGAGCCCAGTCTAGGGGGAAGACTGGCATGGAAACTCCATAACGGAAACAAAACGATTCAACGCCCGGTAACGACCACATAAAGTGGTGACGAGCCCGAAGGCGAGGACACTATGAGCTGTGACGACCTGGTATGCGCGCGGTGCGCCCACCCCGTCGCGGAGGGCCGTTGCCCTCTGTGCCGGGCCAACCGCGACCGCATGCACCACAGCGGCCTGGGCGGGATGACGCCGGCACTCGTCTCCCTCCTGCTGATCGCGCTGTTCTTCCTCACCCTGGCCCTGAAGCACCTGACGGGCGCCTGAGGGCCGCCGCTCCGAACGGAGAGGGGGGCGGGCTCGAAGCGCCCGGCGAGACCTCTCACGAGGGCCTGAGGACCGCTCAGGCCCTCCGTCCTAGGCCTCCCCGCCCGTCTCCTGGCGGCGCGCCCAGCGGATCTCCGACTCGATGAACTCGTCGAGGTCGCCGTCCAGCACCGCGCTGGGGTTGCCCGCCTCGGTGCCCGTCCGCAGATCCTTGACGATCTGGTACGGGTGCAGCACGTAGTTGCGGATCTGGGTGCCCCAGGAGGTGGTCGACTCGCCCCGGATCTCGCTGAGCGCCGCGGCCTCCTCCTGGCGCTTGCGCTCCAGCAGCTTGGACTGGAGGACCGCCATCGCGGTCGCCTTGTTCTGCAGCTGGGAGCGCTCGTTCTGGCAGGAGACCACGATGCCGGTGGGCAGGTGGGTCAGGCGGACCGCCGAGTCGGTGGTGTTGACGCCCTGGCCGCCCGGACCCGAGGAACGGTAGACGTCGACCCGCAGGTCGTCCTCGTTGATCTCGATGTGGTCGGTCGTCTCCACGACCGGGACCACGTCCACGCCCGCGAAGGAGGTCTGGCGGCGGCCCTGGTTGTCGAACGGGCTGATCCGGACCAGGCGGTGGGTGCCGTGCTCGCCGCGGAGGGTCCCGTAGGCGTAGGGGGCCTTGACCGTGAAGGTCGCCGACTTGATCCCGGCCTCCTCGGCGTAGGAGGTCTCGTAGACCTCCGTCGGGTAGCCCTTGCGCTCGGCCCACCGGATGTACATCCGCAGGAGCATCTGGGCCCAGTCGGCGGCGTCCACGCCGCCGGCCTGGGAGTTGATCGTGACGACCGCCTCACGCGCGTCGTACTCGCCCGAGAGGAGGGTCCGGACCTCCAGCGCGCCGACCTCGCCCTTGAGCGCCGTCAGCTCGCGGTCGGCCTCTTCGCGGGTGTCGGGGTCGTCCTCGGCCTCGGCGAGCTCGTAGAGGACGCCCACGTCCTCCAGGCGCCGGCCGAGGGCCTCGATCTTGTTGACCTCGCCCTGCAGATAGGAGAGCTTGCTGGTGACCTTCTGCGCCCGCTCCTGGTCGTTCCACAGGTCGGGGGCTGCGGCCTGATCCTCCAGCTCCTCGATCTGCTTGCGCATCGCGTCGAGGTCCAGCACGTCCTGAATGCCGTTCAGCGTGCCGGTAAGCTCGTTGATCTCTTCTGTCGGATCGTTGAGTGCCACGTCTGTAAAGGGTACGCGACCGTGACACCCCGTTGTGTACGGCTCAGGCACTCATCGTGGCTAGGGTGTGTCCGGTGTGAACACTCCCTAGGCTGGGCGCCGCGACGGGGATCATCAGGAGGCGAGCGTGCGGGGACATGGGCGGCGAGGCCTGCTCGCGCTCGCACTCACCATGGCCGCCCTGACGACCGGCGTCACGGCCTGCACCGCCTCCGGCGAGACGGCCCCCGGGCCCGGCCGCACGGACGGCGGGGCCACCGTCCCGGCCACTCCCGTCCCTCCGCTGCTCACCATGGCCGAGGCGGGCAAGGCGCTGAAGGAGGTCCTGGCCGCCGACGGGGTCCTGGGCTCGGCCACCCCCCGGCTGCTCGCCGACCGGAACAACCTGCTCAAGCAGTCCCGTGACGGGCATCTGGCGCTGCTCCAGGCCTCCTTCCAGAAGGCGAAGAACACGGGCGCGTCCCCTCCCCGCCACACCTGGGGCGAGCCGCGCCTGCTGGTCCCCAGGCTGGAGCGGGGGCCCGTCTGGTTCGCCGCGGTCGCGGACCGCCGCGACGCCTCGGGCAAGACGCACCCGGTGATGCTGACGTTGTCCAAGCAAGGCGAAGACGTCTGGCAGATCAGCTCCCTGTCGCTCCTCGAGGAGCCGCTCCCGGAGATCACCCGGGATGCCGAGGGGTACGCGACCGCGCTCGGCGACGACGACTCCACCGTGCAGATCAGCCCCCGCCTGATGGCGCCGCTCCACGCGACCACCGCCGAGGAGGGCTCGGCGGGGTTCGCCACCGGACTGATCGCCGAGGGCCCGCACACCACCGCCCACGCCACCGAGATCGCGGACAAGCGGGCGGAGGCGAAGGCGAACGACTGCCGCGGCTACGAGTCGATCTTCGCCGCGGCCGGCTACCCGGTGCGCGCGCTGCGCACCGCGGACGGCGGCGCCCTGATCATGTACTCGCTGATCAGGACGACCACGGAGACGGCCGAGATCCACCCCTGCGGGCTGCCCATCGGGATGCCCGAGGAGGCGCGCGGGCTGGCCCCGCGCGATGACTCCGGGGAGGAGCGGCGCGCCCAGGAGGAGCTGCGCATCGTGGAGACGCAGCAGTACGTGAGCACGGTCCCGCCGAAGAGCAGCGGCAAGGCCGCCCGGGTCATCGGTTACACCGGCGGCGTCACCAAGGTCTTCGTCACCTGACCCGGCCCTCCCCTCCGCCGGGGAGGGAGGGCGGGCCGCCGTACGGGAAGATCCACCGCCCTCCCCCTCCGCCGGGAGGAGAGAGGGCGGGGATCGCGGCTCAGAACTCCTTGCAGGGCGGGGATCCCGGCTCAGGACTCCCTGTGCGGCAGGCTGGTGGAGGCCACCAGCGTGCGGACCGCGCGCAGCGCCACCGAGAGCGTCGCCAGGTCGAAGTTGTCGCTCTCCCAGATCTCCGACATCGTCTGCCGGGCCCGGGCCACCGCCGCCCAGTTCGCGTCGGCCCAGTGCGCCAGCCGCTCCTCCGGGGCCAGCCCCGGCTCGCTGTGCACGAGGACGTCCCGGGTGAGCGCGGCGTGCGCGGCGTACAGGTCGTCGCGGAGCGCGGCCCGGGCCATGGAGTTCCACCGGTTGTCCCGGGGCAGCGCGATGACCCGCTCGCGCAGCGCGGCCAGCTGGAGCCGGTCGGCCAGGTCGAAGTAGACCTCGGCGGCCTCGTTCACCGGACGCCCGGTCACGGCGGAGATCTCCACCAGGTCGAAGGTGGAGTAGGCCGGGACCATCGCGGCGACCCGCTCGGCCAGGTCCTGCGGCACGCCGCGGGCGATGAACATGTCACGGCGCTCCTCGAACGCCAGCAGGTCCGACCCGGTCAGCAGCTTGGGCAGGTGCGCGAGCAGGCCGTTCATGCCCTTGGAGAAGAAGCTCACCGTGGAGGCCAGGTCCAGCGGCGGGCGGCGGTTGCCCACCAGCCAGCGGGCGGCGCGCTCGCAGAGCTTGCGGGCCTCCAGCTCCATGGCGATCTGGGTGGCCGTGTCCACCTTGTTGTCGAGGCGCTCGACGGCCAGCCAGAAGCTGGGCAGGTCGAAGACCTCCCTGGCGACCAGGTAGGCGCGGGCGATGTCCGGCGAGGACGCGCCGCTCTCCTCCCCGATGCGGAACATGAACGTGGTGCCGCTGGAGTTGACCAGGTCGTTCACCACGCAGGTGGTGATGATCTCCCGGCGGAGCGGGTGGTCGTCCATGAAGGAGCGGAACCGCTCGCGCAGCGGCGTGGGGAAGTACGACACCAGCCACGACGCCAGGTAGGGGTCGTCGGGCAGGTCGGAGGCGAGGATCTCGGCGTCCACCACCAGCTTGGTGTAGGCCAGCAGCACCGCGAACTCCGGCGCGGTCAGCCCGAGCCCGGCCTGGCGGCGCTCGGCGAGCGCCTTGTCCGAGGGCAGGAACTCCAGCTCCCGGTTGATCAGCCCGGCGCGCTCCAGCCGGCGCAGGTAGCGCGCGTGGATGTGGAGCATGTCGGCGGCCTGCGCGCGGGCGGCGGCCAGGACCACGTTCTGGTCGTAGTTGTCCCGCAGCACCAGCCGCGCCACCTCGTCGGTCATGTCGAGGAAGATCTCGTTGCGCTGCTTGTCGGTGAGCTCGCCGTCGCGGACCACCCGGTCCAGCAGGATCTTGATGTTCACCTCGTGGTCGGAGGTGTCCACGCCCGCGGAGTTGTCGATGAAGTCGGTGTTGGCCAGCCCGCCGTTCAGCGCGAACTCGATCCGGGCGAGCTGGGTCAGGCCCAGGTTCCCGCCCTCGCCGATCACCTTGCAGCGCAGCTGCGAGGCGTCGACCCGCAGGCCGTCGTTGGCCTTGTCGCCGACGTCGGCGTGCGACTCGACCGACGCCTTGACGTAGGTGCCGATGCCGCCGTTCCACAGCAGGTCGACCGGGGCCTTGAGGATGGCGCTGATCAGGTCGTTCGGGGCCAGCGCGGTCACCGCGTCCGGGATGCGGAGCGCGGCGCGCATCTGCGGCGAGATCGGGATCGACTTGGCGGTGCGCGACCAGACGCCGCCGCCGTCGGAGATCAGCGTCGGCGAGTAGTCCTCCCACGAGCTGCGCGGCAGCTCGAACAGGCGGGCCCGCTCGGCGTGGCTGCGCGCGGCGTCGGGGTCGGGGTCGACGAAGACGTGCCGGTGGTCGAAGGCCGCGATCAGCCGGATGTGCTGGGAGAGCAGCATGCCGTTGCCGAACACGTCGCCGGACATGTCTCCGATGCCGACCACGGTGAAGTCGGTGGTCTGGATGTCCACGCCCGTCGTGCGGAAGTGGTACTTGACCGACTCCCAGGCGCCGCGGGCGGTGATGCCCATGGCCTTGTGGTCGTAGCCGATCGAGCCTCCGGAGGCGAAGGCGTCGCCCAGCCAGAAGCCGTACTCCTTGGCCACCGCGTTGGCGATGTCGGAGAACGTCGCGGTGCCCTTGTCGGCGGCGACCACGAGGTAGGTGTCGTCCTCGTCGTGCCGGACCACGTCGGCGGGCGGGACCACCTGGCCGTTGACCAGGTTGTCGGTGATGTCGAGGAGACCGGAGATGAAGATGCGGTAGCAGGCGACGCCCTCGGCCAGCACCTCCTCCCGCGAGCCCGACTTCGGCGGGCTCTTCACGACGAAGCCGCCCTTGGAGCCGGTGGGCACGATGACGGTGTTCTTCACCATCTGGGCCTTCACCAGGCCGAGGATCTCCGTGCGGAAGTCCTCCATCCGGTCCGACCAGCGCAGGCCGCCCCGGGCCACCTTGCCGAAGCGCAGGTGCACGCCCTCGACCCGGGGCGAGTAGACGAAGATCTCGAACTTCGGCCGGGGCAGCGGCAGCACGCTGATCGAGGGCGAGTCGAGCTTCAGCGAGATGTACGGCTTGCGCTCCCCGCCCCGTCCCGAGTCCGTCGTCTGGAAGTAGTTGGTCCGCAGCGTGGCGCGGATCATCTCCAGGTAGGCGCGGAGGATCCGGTCCTCGTCCAGGGAGGCGACGTCGTCCAGCGCGCCGAGGATCTCCTCGTGCAGCGCGTCGGCCAGCTCGACGCGGACCTCGCCGGAGCGGTGCGGGTCCAGCCGCGCCTCGAACAGCCGCACCAGCAGCCGCGCGAGCCGTACGTTGCCCAGCAGAACGCGCTCGATGTAGTCCTGGCTGAAGGTGGTGCCGGCCTGGCGGAGGTACTTGGCGTAGACCCGCAGGATGTCGATCTGCTCCCAGGTCAGCCCGGCGGCCAGGACGAGCCCGTTGAAGCCGTCGTTCTCCACCCGGCCGCGCCACAGCGCGTCGAACGCGTCCTGGAAGAGCCGCTTGAACTCGTCCCTGTCCACCTCCGCCGAGGGGGTGTAGCGCAGGCCGAAGTCGTAGATCCAGGCGTCCTTGGCGTCCGGCATGTCGGCGCGGTCGATCTCGTAGGGACGCTCGTCGACCACCTCCACGCCCATCCGCTGCAGCAGCGGCAGCACGCGCGACAGGGACACCGGGGCCCCGATCCGGTAGAGCTTGAACCGGCGCTCCCCCTCCCCGGCCTCGTAGGGCTCGTAGAGGTTCATCCCGATCTCGTCGCCCGTCTTGGCGAGCGTCTCCAGCCGCCGCAGGTCGGCCACGGCCATCCGGGGCGGGAAGTCGGCCTTGTACCCCTCGGGGAACGCGGTGGCGTACCGGCGGATGAGCCGGGGGGCCTCCTCCTCCGAGCTCAGCTCGGCGATGGCCGCGCCCAGGTCGTCCTCCCAGGAGCGGGTGGTGGCGGCCAGCCGGGCCTCCAGCTCCTCCAGGTCCACCCCGGCGGCCGACACCGGCCTGCCCCGTTCTCCGCGCACGACCACCTGCAGGCGGGCCAGCGCCGACTCCCCGATCATCGCGCTGTAGTCGGACGTCGTGCCGCCCAGCGCCTTGACCAGGAGCTCCTGCATCTTGATGCGGATCTTGGTGGTGTAGCGGTCGCGCGGCAGGTAGATCAGGCAGGAGATGTACCGGCCGTAGTCGTCCGGACGCAGGAAGATCTTGACCTGCTTGCGCTCGCGGAGCCGGAGCACGCCGAGCGCGATCGGCAGGAGCTGGGCGACCGAGGTGGGGAAGAGCTCGTCCCGGGGGAAGGTCTCCAGGATCTCGACGAGGTCCTTGCCGTCGTGGCTGTCGGGGGCGATCCCGGCCCGGTCGAGCACTTCGGCGAGCTTGCGCCGGAGCAGCGGGACGCGGGTGATCGACTCGTTGTAGGCCGAGTGGGTGAACAGGCCCAGGAAGCGCCGCTCGCCGACGACCTCGCCCTCGGCGTTGAAGGTCTTGACGCCCACGTAGTCCAGGTAGGCGGGGCGGTGGACGGTGGCGCGGCTGTTGGCCTTGGTGATGATCAGCAGCTGCTTCTCGCGGGCCTTGGCGCGCAGCTCGGGCGAGAGCGAGGAGAAACTGCTCGAACCCACCTTGTCGTGGCGGAGGATGCCCAGTCCGGTCCCCGGCACCGCGTTCAGCTCGTCGCCGTCGTCTCCCCGCTCCAGGCGGTACTCGCGGTAGCCGAGGAAGGTGAAGTGCCCGTCGGCCAGCCAGCGGATCAGCTCCAGCCCGTCCTCCACCGCGGCCGGGTCCAGGGGCGGCGGCGGGTTGAGCGCGAGGCCCTCGGCGGTCTGTACGGCCAGGGCCCGCATCTTGGCGAAGTCCTCGACGGTGTAGCGCACGTCCGCCAGGATCCGCTGCAGGTCGGTCTCCAGCTCCCGGAGCACGGACGGGTCGGCCTGACGGTCGATCTCGAAGTGCATCCAGGACTCGGCGAGCATCTGCCCGGTGACGTCCTCCTGGTCGCGGTCGAGCAGCCTGCCCGTCAGGTCCCTGCGCACCCGCATCTGCGGGTGGATCACCAGGTGGATGCCGATCTCGTGGCGGTCGAGCTCCATCCGCACGGAGTCCACCAGGAAGGGCATGTCGTCGGTGACCACCTCGACGACCGAGCCGCCGGGGTCCCAGCCGTGCTCCTCCAGGGTGGGGGTGTAGGCCCGCACCAGAGCCCGGCCCTGGGGGCGGATCTCGGCGAGCTGGCGGTGGGCCGTGGCCGGGCCGTACACGTCGACCGGGTCACGGTCCAGGAGGTCCTCTGGAGCGACATGCCGGTAGTAGAGCCTGAGGAAGGCGAGCACCTCCTCAACGTTCCTGTGTTCGCTGCCGGGTGTGTGCGCGCATCTCTCCGCGGCACTCCTCAGCAGCTCGTCCTTGGC
This sequence comes from Planobispora longispora, assembly GCF_016863135.1. Taxonomy (GTDB): domain Bacteria; phylum Actinomycetota; class Actinomycetes; order Streptosporangiales; family Streptosporangiaceae; genus Planobispora; species Planobispora longispora. The sequence goes on along the minus strand of NZ_BOOH01000010.1, from coordinate 8,254 downwards.
CTCGTCGAGCGGCATGTCGCTCTCACTCCTTTGTGAGGGGTTTTGCGGTTTTATCAGGACCTACGTCAGGCTGTAGTTCCCGGGAAGAAGACGGTGATGCCCGGCTTCCGGGCGCCGGACGCCCGCATCGTCGCGGCGGCCCCGCGGGGGGCGGGCAAATCTTCGGCAAGCCGCCGCGGATCGTCGTGTGACCCGTGATCCCTCGCCGTCGGCGGCGGGAGGTCGGAAGCCGCGCGGTCACGGACAGTGACGCCTCGCCGGGAGTAGACGGTGGGACAAGCATCCCACAATGCGGGTTCGCACCCGCGAAACGGACACGTCCTCTCGCCGCCCAACCTCCACCCTCCGGGTAGGGCCCGTGCCACAACACCTCCAACGGTGCCCCTTCGATCCTCGTTGACCGAGATGAGGCACCGCTCCTGATACCACCCGAAAAGATGGAGAACGTCAATGTGACGGCCCGTCACCATCGCCGGTCCCGAACCGTTCCACCGCCTCGCCCGCGGGGCACGCCTTTCCGTATCCGGTCGCGGCGAAAACATGGGCCCACCGGAGTCGCGCTTTAATTCCCGGCCGGTCCGGTATGCGCGCGTAAAAAGAGGGGTCATCCGGAGCTCGCGACCGCCGTACACGGCCACCGGTTCAGATGCGAGATTAGCGGTGCCCCCCTCGCTAGCATCTGGAAATCGCAGAACTGGGGCATCCGCATTACGCCGAATGCCTCCGCGCATTATTGAAACGCGCGTCCAGCACGGAAGAAATCAATCGCTCAGGGTCTCGCCGATCGTTTTCCGGCATCGGTGGGAGCTGTCGACATGGGGGAATCTTGACCGGACTCGGGTTGATCGCGGATGCGGGAACCAGCTACGGAGACGCCGATGACCGCGACCATCAGGGATAGCCGCCCGGCCCGCGACGCGACCGGAAGCGCCTCCCGCGAGACGGTTCCGGACCAGCGGATTCCTCACCGGGGGGAGGCGCGGCGGCCGGATTCCGGCCGGCGGCCGCTCTCCCCGCTGAGCCTGCCCGCGGCCGACGCCGCCTGCGCGGCCACCGCCGTGACCGTCGCGGCGGCCACCACGTCGTCCGTCGCACCGTCCGCCGCCGCGTCCGGCACGGCGGCCGTCGCGGCGGCCATCGCGCCGTCCGCCACGGTGGCCGTGATCGCCGTGATCCTGCTGAGCGCGGTCAACGCCGCCCTCGGCCTGTACCGGCCGCGCCTGGCCCCCTCCGTCCTGGACGACCTGCTGCCCCTCGCGGGGGGCGGGGCCGTCGCCATGGCGCTCGCCCCGCTCCTCGCCCCGTTCCTCGTCCCCGTCCCGGCCGGGGCCTCGCCCGCCAGCGGGCTCCACGGCTGGACGGTCGCCGTCATCCTCCACACCGTCCTGTCGTGCGGCGTCCGGGGGGCCGCCTACGCGGCCGCCCGGAGCCGCCTGGCGGGCCCGGGCGCGAGGCCCACCCTCCTGGTCGGCGCCGGACCCCACGGCCACCGGCTCGCGGCGACCCTGCTCGACCACCCGGAGTACGGCATGGCGCCGGTCGGCTTCATCGACGACCGGCTGGCGCCGGAGGCGGGACCGGCCCGGCTCCCGGTGCCCGTCCCGCCGCCGACCCCGGGCGTGAGAACGACGCCGACGCCGGGAACGGGAACGGCGCCGGAACCGGGCGCCGTGCCGGTGCTCGGCCGCGCCGAGCGGCTCGCCGACATCGTGCGCGCCCGGCGGATCCGCGCGGTGATCATCACCCCGGCCCCCGGCGCCGGCACGGCGGCCCGCCGCCTGGCCAGGACCGCCAGGGACCTGGACTGCGAGGTCTTCCTCGCCCCCGAGCCGGGAGACGTCCTCACCGACTTCCTGGCGCCGCGCGACCACATCTGGGGCCTGCCCGTCCTGCGGATACGCCCCCTCCCGCAGGCCCGGCCGACCTGGCCGCTGAAACGGGGCCTGGACATCGCCCTCGCCCTGGCGGGCCTGGTCGTGTGCGCGCCGGTGATCGCCGCGTGCGCCCTGGCCGTGCGCTGCGAGAACGGGCCCGGCGTGCTGTTCCGGCAGAGCCGGGTGGGACTCGGCGGCCGCCGCTTCGAGCTGCTCAAGCTGCGCACGCTCAGGCCCGGCGACCCGCACGAGTCCGAGACGCGCTGGAGCATCGCCGGCGACCTGCGCGTCAGGCCGGTGAGCAGGCTGCTGCGCAGGACCTCGCTGGACGAGCTTCCCCAGCTCTGGAACATCCTGCGGGGCGACATGAGCGTCGTCGGCCCGCGGCCCGAGCGGCCGTTCTTCGTCGACCGCTTCTCCGCGTCGCTGCCGCACTACGCCGACCGCCACCGCGTCCCGGCCGGGCTCACCGGCTGGGCCCAGATCCACGGGCTGCGCGGGGACACCTCCATCGAGGACCGCGCGCGGTTCGACAACCACTACATCGACGGCTGGACGCTCCGGTCCGACATGAAGATCGTCCTGCGCACCGCCGCGTCCGCGCTCCGCCCCGGTGGAAGCTAGCGGTGGCGGGCGTCGGGAGCCCAGGAGCGGTGGCGGACGTCAAGGGCGCAGAAGCGGTGACGGACGTCGAAGGCGCGAGAGCCGTGTGGCGCAGGCCGAGCGTTCTGGCGGCCGCGACCGTGCTCCTGGTCTGCGTGCCCCGGGAACGTGACGACCTGACCACCGCCTCCGACGTGACGCCCGCCGACGTCGCGTCGGTCGCCCTGGTCGTGACGGCCGCGGCGGCCCTCCTCGCGTCCGGCCGCACGCTGCCGGGACGCGCCTGGATCACGGCCCCCCTGGTGGTCGGCGTGACCGCGGCCACCGTGGCCTCGCAGGACATCGTGGCGAGCCTGCCGGGACTGGCCCGCTACCTCCAGGTCTTCGTGCTGGTCCCGCTGGCCGTCGTCGCGGTGCTGCGGGACCGGGTGGACCTGTGGCTGGTGGGCGGCGCGGTCTGCGGGACCGCCCTGATCCAGGGGGCGGTCGGATCCTGGCAGGCGCTCACCGGGAACGGCGCCTCGTACGCGGGCGAGAGCATCCGGGCCGTCGGGACCTTCGGGGCGACCGGCGTGATGGGCATGGCGACGGTCGTCGGCCACGGGCTGATCGTCGCGCTGGCGCTCGGCCTGGCCCTGCGGGGCCGGCGGCGGGCGGCGGCCCTGGCCGGGGCGGCGCTGCTGGCGCCGCCGCTGGTGTTCTCACTGAGCCGGGGCGCCTGGCTCGCGGTGGGCTGCGCAGCGGCGGTCATGCTGGTGACGTACGGCCTGCGGACCGCGGCGCGCACCGGCCTGTTCGCCGCGGCAGCCTGCGTCCTGCTCGTCGGCGCCCCGGCCCTGGGACTCGCCGGGGACGGGGGGCCGGGACCGGACACGCTCGGCCACCGGCTGACCTCGATCGGCTCCTCGGTCACCGAGCCGGACCGGTCCGTCAGCGACCGCTACGGCCTGTGGGAGACGGCCGCGGGCATCTGGCGGGACGACCCCGTCACCGGCGCGGGACCGCGGTCCTTCCCGGCCCTCCGCGACTCCCGCGCCCCGCTCCACCTGTCGTCGGGCAGCGACACCGCCGACCCGGCCAGTGGCTTCCAGCGGCAGCCGCTGCTGTCCCCGCACAACATGTACCTCCTGGTGCTCAGCGAGCAGGGGCTCGTGGGGGCCACGGCCTTCTGCCTCTTCCTCGGGTGCGTGACGGTCTGGTGCGTGCGGCGCGCCCGCCGTACCCGATCGCCCTGGGACCGCGCGGCGGGCCTGGCCGCGTCGGGATTCCTCGCCTGGCAGCTCGTCGACTTCCTCTACTCGGACATCGGCGGCCCGCCGACGCTGGTCACGTCCGTGATGCTGGGGACCGCCCTGTGGTGGGCCGCCTCATGACCCTGACCCGATCGCCCGTCCTCCCGGACCGGGAGGCCGACCGGCCTCACGACCGGATCCGGGGCCGGGGCCGGAAGCGGAGCCGGACGTGGAACCGGAACCGGGCCTGGAACCGGATCCGGAACCGAGCGTGGAGCCGGGACCGGGTCCGGACGTGGACCCCCGGGCGGCACCGGAGGCCGGGACGCGGGGACAGCCCGTTCCTGCGCGCCTTCACCGTCACCGCGGCGCTCGTCGCGCTCGGCGCCGCCCTCGGGTTCGGCCGGGACCTGCTCGTCGCCCAGATCTTCGGCGCGACCGGCAGCACGGACGCCTTCCTCGTGGCGTGGACCGTGCCGGAGACCGCGGCCCCCCTGCTCATCGAGGGGGCGATGGCGTTCCTCCTGGTCCCCCTGTTCAGCCGGGCGGCGGACGCCGGCGTCATCCGGGAGGCGGTCACGGCCACGCTCCCCCGCGTCCTGGCCGGGCTCGTCCTCGTCTCCGGGGTGACCGCGCTCTCGGCCCCGTGGCTGGTCGGCGTCCTCGCCCCCGGCCTGGCCGACCCCGCGCTCGCCGTAGGGTGCACGCGGATCACCTCCGTCACGGTCCTGATGTTCGGGCTGGCGGGCTACCTGAGCGCGGCGCTGCGCGCCCGGCAGGTGTTCGGCCCGCCCGCGGCGATCTACGTCGCCTACAACGCGGGCATCATCGCCTCCGTCCTCGCCTGCCACGACCGGTTCGGGGTGGCCGCCGCGGCCCTCGGGGTGGCGTGCGGCGGAGCCCTGATGGTCGCGGTGCAGATCCCGGGCTTCCTGCGGCACGTCGGGCCGCCCCGCCGGACGGCGGCCGGGGCCTCGATCCTGCTGGGGGCGTTCGCGCCGATCGCCCTGTTCACCCTCCTGCGCCAGGGCCAGGTCTTCGTCGAGCGCTTCGCCGGTTCCTCCCTGGCGGCCGGCTCCATCTCGCACCTGAACTACGCCCAGAAGATCGCCCAGGTGCCGATGACGCTCTCGCTCATCGTCGCCACGGTGACGTTCCCGGCGCTCGCGCGGAGCATCGCCGCGGGGGACATCGCCGCGGCGCGCCGCCGGATCGCCGCCGACCTCGCGCTGGCCGGGATGATCGTGCTGCCCGCCTCCGCCCTCCTCGTCGCGTTCGCCCCCGAGATCGTCGCGCTGCTCCTGCAGCGGGGGGCGTTCACCCCGGCGGACACGGCCGCGACCGCCGAGATCGTGCGCGTCTACTCCGTGGGGCTGCTCGGGCAGACCGTCGTCGGGGTCCTGTGCCGGGTGTTCTTCTGCGCGGAGCGGCCGTCCTGGTACCCGGCGGGCGCGATGGCCGCGGGCCTGGCCGTCACCGCCGGTCTGGCCGCCGTCGCCACCCCCCACTGGGGGACCGCGGGGATCACCGCCGCCAACGCGGCGGGCATCACCCTCACCGCGGCGGCGCTGCTGCCCGGGCTCCGCGGGCTCCGCGGGCTCCGCGGGCTCGGCACACACGTCGTCCTGGCCGCCCTCGGCCGTCCCGCCCTCGCGGCCGCGGCGGCCGCCGGGGCCGGCTGGCTCGTCCGTCCCGTCCTGACCGGACTGCCCGCCGTCGCCGCCCTGGCGCTCGGCGCGGTCACGGTCGGCTCCGTGTTCATCGTCGTGGCGACAGCCACCGGATCCAAGGAGATCGCGAGAATGATCGGCTACACACCAGCGGGGAAGCGGCTATGAGCAGGCACACGGCGGTGATGCCGTACGTGCTCATGTACCACTCGGTGGCGGAGTACAGGAGCGACCCGCTCCTGGTCACCGTCTCCCCCCGGCGTTTCGCCGCCCAGATGGCCTGGCTGAGACGGCAGGGGCTGCGCGGGGTGTCGATGCGCGATCTGCTCACCGCCGAGGCGTCCGGGCAGGCGCGCGGGATGGTCGGGCTCACCTTCGACGACGGCTACGCCGACTTCGCCTCCGAGGCGGTGCCGATCCTGCTGCGGCACGGCTTCACCGCCACCGTGTTCGCGGTCGCCGGGCACCTGGGCGGGCACAACGTGTGGGACCCGGACGGCCCGCGCAAACCGCTGATGACCGCGCAGGACCTCCGCGAGGTGACCGCCGCGGGCATGGAGGTGGCCTCGCACACCGTCAACCACACCTTCCTGGAGATGGCCGACGACGCGGGGCTGGAGCTGGAGCTCAAGGAGAGCCGGATGCTCCTGGAGGACGTCCTCGACCGCGAGGTCACCGGTTTCGCCTACCCGTACGGGCTCGCGGGGGCCCGCGAGGTGGACGCGGTCCGCGCGGCCGGATACTCCTACGCCTGCGCCATCTGGAAGTCCGAGCACAGCGGGCGGCACGCGCTGGCGCGCACCTACGTCGGGGACCGGGACGGGCCGCTCCGGATGCGCGCCAAGCGCGCCCGCCACCGCCTGCAGTGGGGGCGCTCCCGATGAAGGTGCTCCACGTCATCACGGGCCTGGCGGCGGGCGGGGCCGAGCAGCAGCTGCGGGCGCTGCTGCCGCACCTGACCGCGCGGTGCGAGGTCGCCGCGCTCACCAATCCCGGTGGCGTCGCCGAGGCCATCCGGGCCGAGGGCACCCCCGTCCACCATCTGGACATGCGGGGCAACCTGGACCTGCGTGCCGTGGGCCGGCTGGTCCGGCTGATGCGGTCGGGCCGCTACGACATCGTCCACACGCACCTGTACCGCGCCTGCGTCTACGGCAGGGTGGCCGCGCGGCTCGCGCGCGTCCCCGCCGTCGTCGCGACCGAGCACTCGATCGGGGAGTCCGCCATCGAGGGACGCCGCGCCACCGTGGGGGTCCGCGCGCTGTACCGGGCCACGGCGTCCATGGGGGATGTGACCATCGCGGTCTCCCGCGCCGTGGCGGAGCGGCTCGTCCGGTGGGGGGTGCCGCGCTCCCGGATCGAGGTGATCCCCAACGGCGTCGACGGGGCGGCCTTCCGCCACGACCCCCGCCTCGGCCTGCGGGCGCGGGCGCGGCTGGGCATCGCCCCGGACGCCTTCGTCGTGGGCGGCGTGGGACGGCTGGAGCCCGGCAAACGCTTCGACGTCCTGCTGCACGCGGTGAAGGGCTTCGAGGAGGCCGTCCTCCTGCTGGCCGGAGCCGGGTCCGCGCGCGGGACGCTGGAGGACCTCGCCCGGGTGCTGGGGGTGGAGCGGCGGGTGGTCTTCGCCGGCGAGTCCATGGACATGCCCGCCCTGCTGTCGGCCATGGACGTGCTCGCCTCCCCGTCGCAGGAGGAGACGTTCGGCCTGGCCATCGTCGAGGGGCTCGCGGCGGGGCTGCCCGTGCTGTACGCCTCCTGTCCCGCCCTGGACGAGCTCCCCTCGGACGCCGTCCCCGGAGCCCGGCGCATCCTGCCCGACCCGGACCACCTGCGCGCCGAGCTCCGCACCCTCGCCGCCGCCGGACCGGTACGGCTCCCGCCGCCCCGCGCCGTCGCGCACTACGACATCCGCCGCCACGCCGCCCAGCTGGAAGCCCTGTACGCGCGCGTCCTCGGTCCCGCCGTCCCGGCCGCCGCGGATCCCGCCGGGCACCCCGCCGGGCGCCCGGCCGCGAACTCCGCCGCGAACTCCGTCGAGCAGGAGGAGCACCGGTGAACGGGTCCGCGAGCAGGGCCGGGACGCCGCGGGCGGCCGCGCCCCGGCGCTGGTGGCCGCTGGCGGTCGCCGTACTGTTCGGAACGCTGGCGGGCCTGGTCTTCTCGTTGGTGAGAGAGCCCGTCTACAGTGCCGACGCCTACGTCGTGGTGGTCCCGGCCGACCCGGCCGGGACGGCGCAGGCGGTGGACTTCGCCCAGGCCTACGCCCGGATCGCCGTCCAGCCCGAGATCCTGGCGGTGACCGCGGGCGAGGCGTTCCTCCCCCTGGCCGCCGCCGAACGGCTGCGGGACACGGTCCGGGCGGCGGCCTCCCCGGACGCCCCCCTGGTGTGGCTGAACGCCTCCGCCTCCGGACCGCAGGAGGCGGCGGACCAGGCCAACGCGGTGGCGGAGGCGTTGATCACCTACGCCAACCACCAGTCGGGCAACACCCGGGTGCGGCTGGCGGGATTCACCAGGGCCCTGCCTCCGGCCTCGCCGTCCTCCCCCGTGCCGGCGCTGGCCATGGCGGTCGGCGCGGCGACCGGCGTCCTGATCGGCGGTCTCGTCTGCCTGGCGCCCCCGGTCAGGCTGCCCGCCGCCCGCGACCTCCTGCGGGCCGTGAGAGCGCGCCGGGACCGGATCGGATCCCCGGTCCCGCCCGTGCCCCGGCCGGGACCGCGCGCCGAGCCCCGATCCGGGGGCGGGACCGGGTTCAAAGCCGGAGCCGGGGCCGGGTCCAAAGCCGGGGCCGGGTCCAAAGCCGGAGCCGGGGCCGGGTCCAAAGCCGGAGCCGGGGCCGGGTCCAAAGCCGGAGCCGGGGCCGGGTCCAAAG
>NZ_BOOH01000009.1 GCF_016863135.1 Planobispora longispora | reverse complement strand
CCGGGGCCGGGTCCAAAGCCGGAGCCGGGGCCGGGTCCAAAGCCGGAGCCGGGGCCGGGTCCAAAGCCGGAGCCGGGGCCGGGTCCAAAGCCGGGTCCACGGCTGACTCCGCGGCTGACTCCTCGGCCGAGTGCGACACCATGGTCTACGAGCGAGTCGTCCTGTGAACGGCGGACGCCCGGGCGCGACGCCCTCGGTGCTCCACCTCGCGCAGCCCGTGGAGGGCGGCGTCGCGGTCTACGTCGCCGCCGTGGCCGCCGACCAGACGCGGCGCGGCTGGGACGTGGCCGTGGCCTGTCCCGGGCGCGGCCGCCTCCCCGCCGAACTGGCCGCGCTGGGCGTCCGGTGGCTGGAGTGGGAGGCGGAGCGGTCTCCCGGCCGCGGTCTCCCGGACGAGGCGCGGCGGCTGCGCCGGCTGGTCGGCCGGTTCCGCCCGGACGCCGTCCACCTGCACTCCTCGAAGGCCGGGCTGGTGGGCCGCGCGGTGATCCGCGGTGCGGTCCCCACCCTCTTCCAGCCGCACGGCTGGTCCTGGCTGGCCGCCCGGGGGGTGACGGCGCGGGCGGCGCTGGCGTGGGAGCGGGCGGCCACCCGCTGGACCAGCCTGCTCGTGTGCGTGGGCGAGGGCGAGGCGGACCTCGCCCGGTCCGGGGGTCTGCGGGGGGACCTCGCGATCGTCCGCAACGGCGTGGACCCCGGCCGCTTCCGCCCGGCCGGTCCCGGGGACCGTACGGCGGCCCGCGCCCTGCTCGGCGTCCCCGGACGCGTCCCCCTGGCCGTGTGCCCCGGGCGGGTCACCCGGCAGAAGGGGCAGGACCTGCTGGTCGCCGCGTGGGAGCGGGTCCGCAGGGAGGTCCCCGGCGCCCTCCTGGCGATCGTCGGCGACGGAGACCTCCGGTCCGCCCTGCGCTCGTGCGCAGGACCCGGGGTCGTGTTCGCCGACGCCGTCGCCGACGTCCGGCCCTGGTACGCGGCGGCCGACGTGGTCGTCCTCCCCTCCCGCTGGGAGGGGCTGCCGCTGACCGCGTTGGAGGCGCTCGCCAGCGGCCGCGCCCTGGTCGCCTCCGCCGTCCCCGGGCTGGCCGAGGTGGTGACCGGGGAGGTCGGCGCTCTCGTGCCGGCCGGGGATCCCGCCGCCCTGGCCGAGGCGGTCGCCCTACGGCTCCGCCACCCCGCGCTGGCCCTCCGGGAGGGGGCGGCGGGAGTCGCCCGGGCGGCGGGCTTCGACGTGCGGCCCGCGCTGGACCGGCTGGCGGCGCTGACCGTCGGCGTGGCGCGGGACGCTCACGGGGCATCGGCGCGGAGCGCTCACGGAGAACCGACGTGGGGCGCTCACGGGGCATCGGCGCGGGTCCCTCACGGGGAAGGCTCCGGAGGCGTGCCGGGCGTTCCCGGCGTGGAGACCGCCTCGGAGGTGGGAGCCGTGCCCGATGGGGAGAGCGGCTCGGACGTGGAGGCCGTGGCGGGTACGGGGGGCGCCTGCGGGGCGGGAGTCGGCCGCGGCGGCGCCGGGCGGCTGAGGAGCTGACGGAAGACCCGGGACGACTCCGGATTCTCCGGGCACTGCCAGACGCCGTGCGGGCAGTAGTCGGAGATCGAGTGGTACGCGACGTCGTGAGCGGAGATCCACTCCAGCATGCTCCGCACGTACTCGGGCCGGTCTCCCCTGCGGAACAGTCCCCATTCCGGGAACGAGAGCGGCTTGCCGTGCGCGCCGGCGAAGTCCGCGTGGTGCCGCAGGCCGTACGGCTGGGCGACGTAGTCCGTGAAGTCGTCCCCGGGCGGCTGGTCGTAGCTGTCCAGGCCGATGATGTCGACCACGTCGTCGCCGGGGTAGCACTCCGGCCACGGGACGGCGTCCGGGCCGCGGCTGGCCGTGAAGTCGAACCGGAAGCCCTGCCCCTCCACCGCGCGCATCGTCGTGACGATCCGCCGCCAGTAGGCCTTCCACTTCTCCGGGTCGGGCGCGCAGCGGCTGGAGTAGGTCGTCCCGTTCATCTCCCAGCCCAGAACGATGATCGTGTCCGCGGCCCCGCCCTCCACCAGCCGGTTCGCCAGCGTCCGGAAGACGAGGTCGAAGGCGCCGTCCGCACCCGCGGCCAGGAGGGTCGCCACGGAGGCGTCGGGCAGGTCCCCCTCGTTCGGCGCGAGCATGGGGACGTTGAGCGCCAGCACGCGCTCCGGCCTGGCCGCGCGCCAGCGCGTCCAGGGATCCAGGATGAAGCCGGGTCCCTCGAGGGCGCGCCAGTTCTCGCCGGGGAGGTAGGTCCGGCCGACGGTCACCGCCCGGCCGTCGAGCCAGGCCTCGAACAGCGGCAGCCGCTCGACGCCGCGCTCGTCCGAGGCCAGGAACACCCCGAACGGGGCGGCCCCCGCGAACCTCCCGGGCGTCTCCCGGCCGCTCTCGGCCGCGGTGGAGGGCAGCCCCCATATCACCGCCGAAATGGCGAAGGTGGTGAGAATTCCATAGGCATACACTTTCCTCCGTTTCATTCTCCTCATTCCCGAACCACCCTTTTCCGACCTCGGGGACGCGCCCGCGAGCACGCCGCCCGCCCAACCTATATGCCCGCACCGGGACCGGAGGGCACGCCGAACGCCATTCCACACGACAGCGGCAAATGTCGCCGTTGACAAGAATCCAGAGATAGGCCCCATATGACATGAACGGCCCGGGCGACTCACCGGCCCGGCAGCGGCCCCGGCAAATGAACGGCTCATATAATGGGCGGCCGATATCGACTCCAGACCATCCGACGAATACGGCGAGTATGTTCAACAGCGTAAAAAACCCGACGAAGAACGGCACGCCGTACGACACGCGCCCGGCGCCCCGGCTGGACACGGGCACGCCGGCACTGCTGCTCCGGCTGGACGACAACGTCCTGCACCACGGCACACTGGCGGCCATCCGCTCGCTGGGCCGGGCCGGGGTGGAGGTGCACGCGGTCCTGGAGGGGCCGCACGCGCCCGCCTCCCGCTCCCGCCACCTGGCCCGCATGCACGTGCTGCCGGGCGGACCGGGCGCGCTGACGGCCGCGCTGACGGCGATCGCCGCGCGCATCGGGCGCCGCGCGCTCCTCATCCCGATGGACGACGCGGGCGCGATCTTCGCGGCGGAGCACGCCGCCGCGCTCCGCCCGTCCTTCCTGCTGCCCGAGCAGCCCCCGGCGCTCCCCCGCCAGCTGGCCGACAAGGCCGCCCTGGCCAGGCTGTGCACGGCGTTCGGCGTCGCCCAGCCCGAGACCCACGTGGTGCGGGCCGGCGACGACGCGGCCCGCGCGGTCGCCCGGCTGGGCCTGCCGCTGATGGCCAAGTGGGCCAAGCCCTGGCTGCTGCCGCCCGGATCGGGACTGCGCAGCACGATGCCGGTCCGCACGCGCGGGGAGGCCGCCCGGACGCTGGAGCAGGCGTCCGGGCACGGCAGCGAGCTGCTGTTCCAGCGCTTCGTGCCCGCCGCCCCCGGCTCCGACTGGTTCTTCCAGGGATACTTCGGCGCCGACTCGGCATGCCTGATCGGCGGCGCGGGCAGGAAGGAGCGGGCCTATCCGCCCGGGGCCGGCCTGACGACGCTCGGCCGGTGGCTGCCGAACCCCCGCGTCGAGGCGGTGGCACGCGGGATCGCCTCGGCCCTGGGCTACCGGGGCGTCCTCGACCTCGACTTCCGGCACGACGCCGCCACGGACACCTATTACCTGCTGGATTTCAACCCCCGCCTCGGAGCGCAGTTCCGGCTGTTCACCGACGGGAACCGGCTCGACCTCGTCCGCGCCCTCCACCTCGACCTCACCGGACGGCCCGTCCCCGCCGGCAGGCCCTCGCACGGGCGCACGTACCTGGTGGAGAACTACGACGCTTTTCCCGCCTTTCACGACCGGCGCGCGAAAGAACTCACCTGCGCCGCTTGGATGCGTTCCGTGCGCGACGCCGACGAGTTCGCCTGGTTCTCCCCCGACGACCTCAAACCTTTTGCGGCGATGACGAGACAGATATTGAAACGAGGCTTTACCCGCCTCGCACGCCGCCGCCCGAACTCCTCCGCGCAGCCGCGTTAGGCTTCGGCGATGTTTCGGAACCCGGAATCCACCGGTGAACCGACATCCTTTTTTCGCGGCATATCCAAACGACCGAGGAGATAAGAAAATGCGTGCGCCGATCATCGACGTCGCCGTCGTCGGAGCGGGTCCCTACGGCCTGTCCGTGGCGGCCCACGCCGTCGCGGCCGGGCTGGACACGCGCGTCTACGGGCGTCCCATGCAGGCGTGGGACCGGCACATGCCGCAGGGGATGTTGCTGAAGTCGGAGCCGGAGGCGTCGAACCTGGCCGACCCGCGCGGTGACTACGGGCTGGAGACGTACTGCGGGCGCAGGCGCCTGCCGTACGCCTACGGCACGCCCATCCCGGTGGAGACGTTCGTCGACTACGGCAGGTGGTTCCACACCCAGGCGATCGGGGACGTCGTCGACGACTCCTCGGTGGCCAAGGTCCGCTCCGACGGCGACCTGTTCGCCGTCGAGCTGGTGACGGGACAGACCGTCAGGGCCCGGACCGTCGTCCTCGCCCTGGGGTTCCTGCCGTTCGCCCACCGGCCCGCCGCGCTCTCCGGACTGCCGGCGGCCGTGGCGACGCACAGCTCCGACCACCACGACCTGTCGCGGTTCGCCGGGCTCGACGTCACCGTCGTCGGCGCGGGACAGTCCGCCCTGGAGACCGCGACGCTCCTGCTGGAGGCGGGCGCGCGGCCCCGGGTGGTGGCACGGGGCGACGCCCTGCTCTGGAACGGCGTGCCCGCGACGGACCGGCTGGCGATCGAGCGGGCCCTGGCCCCGCGGTCCGGCCTGGGCACCGGCTGGCGCGCGTGGGTCTGGTCCGAGCTACCGGGCACGGTGCGCCACCTGCCGCCGGCGCTCCGGCGCCACATCGTCCGCACGACCCTGGGGCCGGCCGGATCGTGGTGGCTGAAGGAGCGCTTCGACGGGCGCGTCCCGGTGCTCGTGGGACAGACGCTGGAGGGCGCGACGCACCGCGACGGCGTGAACCTGAGGCTGCGGGGCGCGAACGGCGATCTCACCACGGTCCACACCGACCACGTGATCGCGGCCACCGGCTACGCGGTGGACGTCGCCCGGATCGGCATCCTCGACGGGAGGCTCACCCGCGCGATCCGCCGTACCGGCACCTCCCCGAAGCTGTCGAAGCACTTCGAGACCTCCGTCGGCGGCCTGTTCGCCGTCGGCCTGGCCGCGGCGGGCACGTTCGGCCCGGTCATGCGATTCGTCCACGGCGCGAAGTTCGCCGCCCGCCGGACCACCCTCGGCCTGGCCTCCCGGCTGAAGACCCGCCCGCCGTTCGAGGACGTCTCCCCGCTCGACGAGTCCAGGGTCCGGGAGAACGTCGGCTGATCCGGAGGGCGACGCGACGCCTCCGGACCGGACCCCGGAGGGGCGCGGCCGGGCCGGACGGCGACGTGATGCGACTGTGACCAACCAGTCCGGTCGGGCATGCATCTCATGGGCAGGAGAACGCCACTCGGGGAGAGCGCATGGAGCCCGTTCCGGCCGGACGGACACTGGACAGACGGACGCTTCTGCGGATCGGCGGCATGGCCGCGCTGTCCGCGGGAGCCGGGCTGCCGCCCGCACGGGCCGGATCGTCCGCCCCGGCCGGTCCGTCCGCGCGGACCGGTCCCCGGCCCTCTGATTGGAACGCTCTACGGCGGGGCCTGGAGGGCAGGCTCATCCGGCCGGGCGACGCCGCCTACGACGCCGCGCGCCGCCTGTTCGACCCCGCCCACGACGCGGTACGGCCCGCGGGCGTGGCCTACTGCGCGAACCCCTCGGACGTCGCCGAGTGCGTGACCTTCGCGCGCCGGCTGGGGGTGCCGCTGGCCGTACGGTCCGGCGGGCACTCCTACGCGGGCTGGTCCACCGGCACCGGCCTGGTCGTCGACGTCTCCCCGATGCGGAAGGTGAGCCACGCCTCGGGGCGGGCGACCGTGGGGGCGGGGGCCAAGCTCGTCGACGTCTACGACCGGCTCGCGGCGCACGGGGTGAGCATCCCCGCGGGAAGCTGCCCCACCGTCGGGGTGAGCGGGCTGGCGCTGGGCGGCGGCATCGGCGTGGTGGCCAGGAAGTACGGCCTCACCTGCGACGTGATGGAGTCGGTCCAGATCGTCACCGCCGACGGCCGCCTGCTGACCTGCGACGCCGACCACCACCCCGACCTGTTCTGGGCCTCACGCGGCGGGGGCGGCGGGAACCTCGGGGTGGCGGTCTCCTTCGGCTTCCGCACCCACCGCACCCGCGAGGTCACGGTGTTCTTCCTGCACTGGCCGTGGCGGCGGGCCGCCCGGGCGGTGCGCGCCTGGCAGGCGTGGACGCCCTCGGTCCCGGACGAGATGTGGTCCACCCTGCACCTCAGCCGCAGCGGCGGGACGGACGTGCAGCTCGCCGGGGTCTACCTGGGCGGCAAGGCGGAGTGCGAGCGGCTGCTCGACCGGCTGGCCGACCGGATCGGACCGGTCTCCTCCAGTTCGGTCCGGAAGAGGTCCTACCGGCAGGCCATGATGATCATGGCGGGGTGCTCCTCCCTCTCGGTCTCCCAGTGCCACCAGGACGGCTCCCTGCCCGGTCAGACCCGCGACGGCCGGCTGTCCAGAGCCGGTTTCACGGCCAAGTCCCACCTGGCCTACCGGCCGATCTCCGAGGCCGGCGCGGAGAGACTGGCCGCCGAGGTGGCCAGGCCCGGCGACCACACCGTTCTCATGGACGCCCTCGGCGGCGCGGTCGGCCGGGTCCGCCCGGACGCCACCGCCTTCCCGCACCGGGCCGCCCTCTACAGCGTGCAGTACTACGCCCACCGCTCCGGGGCCGCGGCGTGGGCCCGGCGCGCGCACGCCGCGATGCGCCCCCACTTCGGCGACCATGCCTACGTCAACTACATCGACCCGGAGCTGAGGGGCTGGCGCGACGCCTACTACGGCGCCAACGCCGCACGCCTGGCCCGCGTCAAGGCCGCCTACGACCCCGGCCGCCTCTTCCGCCTCCCCCAGGGCGTCTAGCGCACAGCCCAGCCCGCACCCGGCCGGGCCCCGGCCCCACCCCCTGTCCCGGGACACCGTCCCGTGCTTTCCGGGACGGGAGGGCGGGTACCGTGTGGCGACCGGACCCGGAGGGACAGTGATCACAGCGGTGCGCATCGCGTGGGCGGCGTGCGCCCTGACGCTGACCCTCATCGCGCTCTCGCTGGTCTTCTCCGCCCTCAACGGCCAGCACCCGTTCGAGCAGAGCCACCTGCTGCTCGTGGCCGCGTGCGCGCTGGCGGGCGGGCTGATCGGGGCGCACCGCCCCGGGCATCCGGTGGGCCGGCTGCTGGCCCTCAGCGCGTTCTGCTTCGCGCTCTACGAGACCTGCGGCCGGTACGCCCTCTACGGCGCGCTGACGTGGGCGGCGGAGGCCCCCGGAGGCGTCCCCGGGGCGGACGTTCCCCTGCGGAGCGCCCCGTTGCCCCTCGCCGAGGCCATGGCCTGGCCCCAGACCTGGCTGTGGATCCCGGCCAACCTCTCCCTCACCCTGGTCCCGCTGTTCTTCCCCGGCGGCACGCTGCCCTCGTCCCGCTGGCGGCCGTTCGTCTGGGCGGCCGTCGCCGTGACCGGGCCTGCCATGCTGGTCAGCGCCCTGCGTCCCGGGGAGAACGAGCAGGTGGGCACCGGTCCGGGGGTGCCGAACCCGCTCGGGGTGACGGCCATGGCCGGACCCGCCGACATCGCGGAGGCGGTGGCGCTGGCCGTCCATGTGACGGTCTTCGTCGTGGGAGGGCTCAACCTGCTGGCGCGGGCGCGGCGCAGCACCGGCAGGGAGCGCGAGCAGATCAAGTGGCTGGCCTACGCGGTCGGGCTCGCGCTGCTGATCGCCAACGGGCGGCTGGTGGCGGGGATGACCGACGGCGACCCCGAGCGCGTCTACCCGTCGATCCACTCGGGCTGGGAACTGCTCGGCACGCTGGGCGGGATCCTCATCCCCGCCGGCATCTGCGTCGCGATCCTGCGCCACCGGTTGTTCGACATCGATCTGGTGATCAACCGGACGCTGGTCTACACGCTGTTGTCGGTCTGCGTGACCGGCGGTTACATTCTCGTCGTCGGTTATCTCGGCGCGCTCCTCCCCTCGGCGGACCTGCCCGCCTCCGTGCTGGCGGCCGGGCTGGTGGCCCTGGCCTTCGCCCCGCTCCGGCAGCGCCTGCAGGGCTGGGTCAACCTGCTGATGTACGGCGAGCGGGACGACCCCCACGCGGCGCTGACCCGGCTGGGCCGCCGCCTGGAGGCCAGCGAGGAGCCGGGCGCGGCGCTGTCCGGGGTCGCGCGGTCGGTGGCCGAGGCGCTGCGCCTGCCGTACGCGGCGGTGGAGACCACCACGGGCCTGCGGCACGCCTCCGGCCCCGAGGCGGGAGACGACGGGCTGCTCCGGCTGCCGCTGGTGTACGACGGCGAGCGGGTCGGCGACCTCATCCTGGCCCCCCGGACGGGCGAGAGCAGGTTCGGCCCGCGTGACCTGGCCGTGCTGACCGACCTGGCCCGGCAGGTGGCCGTGGCGGTGCACGCCGCGCGGCTCTCCGCCGACCTGCGCCGTTCCCGGGAGCGCCTGGTGATGGCCCGCGAGGAGGAGCGCCGCCGCATCCGCCACGACCTGCACGACGGGCTGGGCCCCACGCTGGCCGCGCTCGTCATGCGCGCCGAGACGGCTCACGACCTGGTCGAGGACGAGAAGGTACGGCTGCTGCTGGCCGACATCGTCGGCGACGCCGAGGCCGCGATGGCCGACGTGCGAGTGCTGGTGGACGGGCTGCGGCCTCCGGCGCTCGACTCCCTGGGACTGCTCGGCGCCCTGCGCGCCCACGCGATCCGGCAGTCGCCCAGCCTGCGCGTCGCCGTCCACGCCCCGGAGACCCTGCCCCCGCTGCCCGCCGCCACCGAGGCCGCCGCCTACCGCGTCGCGGCCGAGGCACTGGCCAACGTCCGCAGGCACGCGGGGACGGACGAGGCGGAGCTGCGGATCGAGGTGACCGGGACGGCGCTCGTGCTGGAGGTCCTCGACGGCGGCGACGGGATCGGCCGGATCGGCGGGAACGGCGGGAACGGCGGGACACGGCCCGGTGACCGGGACGCGGGCGGGTCGGAGGATGGGGCCGGTCGGGGCGGGATCCCCGCGGCGGGCGCGAGGGAGGGCGTCGGGCTGACGTCGATGCGGGAACGCGCCACCGAGCTGGGAGGATCGTGCACGTTCGAGGAACGCGCGGAGGGCGGGACCCTGGTCAGGGTCGTGCTCCCGACACGGATGGAGGGGAGCGCGGGTGAACGTCTCGCCCCCGGCAAGGGTCGAGGGAGCTGCGGCGACCGTCTCGCCTCCGACGCGGGCGGAGAGAGCTTCGGCGACCGTCTGGCCTGCGACGAGGGCGGAGGGACTTCGGTGATCGGCTCCGCTTCCGATGAGAACGGCGGGGGGCTCCAGTGATCAGGGTTCTACTGGTCGACGACCACGCCGGATTCCGCGCCGGACTGCGGGCCCTGCTCTCGGCGGTCGAGGGCATCGAGGTCGCCGACGAGGCGGCCAGCGGCGAGCAGGCGCTGGCCCTCGTCGGCCGGGCGCAGCCGGACGTGGTCCTGATGGACCTGACGATGCCGGGCATGGGCGGGATCGCCGCGACCGAGCGGCTGGTCCGCGACCACCCGCACGTCCGGGTGATCGTGCTGAGCATGTCGGACGACGACGACTCGGTGTTCGCCGCCATGCGGGCCGGGGCGCGCGGGTACGTCCTCAAGGGCGCACGCAAGGCGGAGCTGGTGCGCTCGGTGCAGGCGGCCG
This sequence comes from Planobispora longispora, assembly GCF_016863135.1. Classification (GTDB taxonomy): domain Bacteria; phylum Actinomycetota; class Actinomycetes; order Streptosporangiales; family Streptosporangiaceae; genus Planobispora; species Planobispora longispora. The sequence continues at coordinate 173,923 of NZ_BOOH01000009.1, read as the reverse complement.
CCGACGGCGAGGCCATCTTCGGACCGGTGATCGCCGCGCGGATGGCGGACTACTTCGCCGAGCGCGAGCGGGGCGGGCCCGCGGAGCCGTCGCTGCCCGAGCTGACCCGGCGGGAGCGGGAGATCCTCGCCATGGTCGCCGGTCACCTCACCAACCCTCAGATCGCGGCCCGGCTCGGACTGAGCCAGAAGACCGTGCGCAACCACGTGTCGGCGATCTTCACCAAGCTCCAGGTCGCGGACCGCGCCCAGGCGATCACGCGGGCGAGAGAGGCCGGGCTCTGAGCACGGTCACACAGGGAGGAGCGACCGGGCTCCGAGCCACCGGTCGCATGGGCGAACGGCCGGGCTCTGAGCACGGTCACGCGGGCGACGGGGAGCGGTCCGCGAGCCGCCCCTCCCATTCCTTCTCCGGCATCCGCAGCACGCGCAGCGCGATCCAGCCGTAGGCGGCCAGGTGCAGCAGCGCACCGGTGGACTGCACGGCGGGCGGCTGCTCCATGGTCACGAAGGGGATGACCGCGCCCACCGCCGCCGCGGCCGGCACCCACCACGGGGCCAGGCGGGTCGCGGCGAGCCCGATCAGGAGGGTGAAGAGGCCGATGTGGAGCAGGAACCCGGGCAGCAGCATGCCGAACACGAACCCCCAGAGCTCACCGGCGCGCATGATCACCTCATCCGCCTGGGCGTCGCTCAGGGACTGGGCCAGGGCCAGGTCGTAGAAGTCGGTGGTGAACAGGGTCAGCCCGTGCCCGGCGCCGATCAGCCCGAGCGCGGCGCCGATGAAGCCGGTCCGGGGCGCGCGGTACTTCAGCAGGTGGGCCATGCCCAGGATGGCCGGGATGAGGCTGAGCGTCGCCCAGATGTAGAGCAGGGCGCTCACCTGCACGGCGTTCGCGTTCTCCCGGAAGATCGCGGGGGTGTGCTCGGCCCCGGGCGGGGCGGTGAAGAAGGCGAGAAACTCGAAGGCGGGCCAGGCGAGCAGGGCGATCCCGGCCACCAGCCGACGGAGCGAATCCGGATTTTTCATCATGGACGGCAGTAAATCCCCCAACCGTCCCAGCCCACCTGGGCCACTGTCCCACCCGCCCGGGAGGAATGTCCCACGCCGTCTCCGACTGCCCTGCACCGCCGTACGGACACAGGAGAGCCGTCATCCGGATGAGGTCGCGCCGGTGCTCCGGCGCGGAATCGGCGGCGATGGCCGTCAGCCGGGCGTCTCCGGCTGTCGGACGGTCAGCCAGTAGCCGAAGGCCCGCCCCGCATCGTCCTCACGCGATGGGCCCGGCGGGGAAAAACCGGTGGACCCGTTCCCGGTTCCGTCTGCAGGATCGACGGGTATGCGGAACTTCCCCGTCTTCCGGCTGCGGGTGACCACGCCCCGCCTCGAACTGCGCCTTCCCTCACTCGACGACCTGGACGATCTCGCGGACCTGGCCGCCGAAGGGATACACGATCCGGAGGCCATGCCGTTCCTGTTCCCGTGGACCGACGCGGAGCCCGCCGCGCGGGCGCGCAGCGCGTTCCAGTTCCACTTCCGCCAGTGGGCGGCCTGGACGCCGGAGAAGTGGATCTGCCCCTTCGTCGTGGTCTTCGACGGGCAGGTCGCCGGGGTCCAGGAGGTCGCGGCGACCGACTTCACGATCACCCGTGAGGTCGCCACCGGTTCCTGGCTCGGGAAGCGGTTCCACGGCCGGGGCATCGGGACCGAGATGCGCTCCGCCGTACTCCACCTCGCCTTCGACGGCCTGGGCGCCGGCACGGCGACCTCGGGGGCGTTCACCGACAACCACGCCTCCCTGGCGGTCTCCCGCAAGCTGGGCTACCGCGACGACGGCGTCGACGTCCACGTCCGCCGGGGCGAGCGCGCCGAGACCCGGCGCTTCCGCCTGCTCCGGGGCGACTGGACCACGCCGCCGGGGTTCGCGATCCACGGCCTCGACCCGTGCCTGGCGCTGTTCGGCGCCGATCATGCGGAGAGGACGTGACCCGGCGCCGTTCGGTCCCGGCCGCACGCTCCCGCCGGGTCGCATACTTCCGCCGGGTCGCGCCCGCGCCCGGGCGCGCGCCCTCCGTCACAGCAGGACGGTGTCCTCGGTGATCTGCTGGCCGACGTCCCAGTGCTCGGCGATCCGGCCGCGGTCGATCCGCCAGATGTCCACCGAGACCGAGCCCGGCGCCCCGGGCCCCACGGTGATCAGGCTGTAGGTCCACACGTGGTCCGCCTCGGCCACCAGCTTGCGGACCTCCAGCCGGAAGCCGGGCAGCCGGTCGGCGACCTGCTCCCGGAAGCTCTTGACCGTGGCCTCCGGCCCCGTCCCGGCGCCCGGGTGGTGGTTGGCGAAGTCGTCGGTCAGCAGCGTCCGGGCGCGCTCGAAGTCCTTGTCGTTGTAGAAGACCTGGCAGAACTCCTCCACCAGCGCCTTGTTCGAGGCGAGATCGGCGCGGGCGACAGTGATGCGACGGCCGGTGGAGCGGCCCGTCTCCAGTTCGTCGGTCAGGGCGACGGCGTAGTCCTCGGCGCTGATGAAGCTCCCGCCGTCGGCGTCGGTGAGCAACCGGTCGCCGCCCAGGCGGTAGTCCCCCGTGCGCTCGCCCGGCATGATCTGGGCCGGCGGTGAGACGTAGGTCCAGTCCAGGTCACCGGCCTGCTCGCGGACGAAGTCCAGCAGCGCGGCCTGGGACAGGGCCTCGGCCTTGTAGAGATCGGGGAACCCGGGGGTGTCGACGAGCCGCACGCCCGGGGCCGCCTCCAGGCTGCCCGCTCCCCCGACGATCACCAGCCGCCGCACCCCGGCCGCGCGCATCCCCTCCAGCACACCGCGTCCGGCCGCCAGCAGCGGGCCGGACGGCTCCGAACCGTCCCGCGGCGGGGCGATCGCCAGCACCACGGCGTCGTGGCCGGCGGCGAGCGCGGCCACGGCCGGGGCGTCGGCCGCGTCCACGATCCGCGTCCCGCCGGCACCGCCGCGGGTCGCCCCGGTGACCTCGTGCCCCCGCTCCCGCGCCTCGGCCGCGATCCGGCTCCCGATCATGCCCCCGGCCCCGATCAGCAGAATCCTCATGAAACACCTCCTGGGAAGTCGTCGCGGCCGACAGTATCCATCAGATACTGGTTACTTCAACGTACTCTTGGTACCCTCTGGAAACTGTGATGGACGGAGACGCGTTCAACCCCGAGTGCCCCACCCGCCTGGTCCTCGACCGCATCGGCGACAAGTGGTCGGTGCTGGTCGTGCTGGGCCTGCGCGACGGCCCCCGGCGCTTCACCGAGCTGCGCACCATGATCGGCGGTGTCACCCCCAAGGTCCTCACCCAGACCCTGCGCGCCATGGCCGCCGACGGCCTGCTGACCCGGCACGTCTTCGCCGAGGTCCCGCCCCGCGTGGAGTACGAGCTGACCCCGCTCGGACAGTCGCTCCAGGCCCCCATCCGGGCCGTCACCGACTGGGCCGAGGAGCACGTGAACGAGGTCATGGCCGCCCGCGAGTCGGCCGTCGGCGGCTGACCACGCCACCGGCGGGAACCCTCCGGGCCTTCGACCGGCCCAGCGTCAGCCGTACAGGGTGGGCAGGTCCACCAGGAGGACTCGGGAGTCCTTCCGCGCCTCGGCCTGAAGGCGCTCATCGAAACCGGCGCCGCTGTAGCAGGCCAGGACCGTGCGGGAGGTGTCGTATCCCTTCGCGGCGAGCAGGTCGCGAGCGCGCCGCAGGCGCTGGAGATGTCCGATCCCCAGGACCTCGTCCCACTTCGCCTCCCCGAGCGACCTGACCGCACGCGGCTCGTTCGGGGAGGCGGGACCGAGGACGGCGACGTCCACCTGGATCCGCTTGCGGCTGGACGGGATCGCGACCGTGCCCGGCGCGACCTCGCCCACACTCCCCGTGAACGCCTCGCTCGCGTGGCGCAGCGCGAACTCCCGGCACAGGGTCTGGAAGTGCGATTCCATGATCATGGACAGGAAACGCTGCCGGGACCGTTCCCACGCCTCCCGGGCACGGCCCATGCCGAGATCGGTCCACTCGGGACGCATGACCGCCTGGTAGAAGGAGATCAGGGGTTCGGTGATCCGGTACCGCGAGACGGACTCGAAGGCGTCCTTCTCCTTGACCAGAAGCCCGCAGTCCTCCAGCACGCTGATCGGATGGGCGAGGTCGGAGAATTCGTGACCGATGTGACCCGCGATCTCGCCCCGGGTTCTGCTCCCCCCGGCGACCGCGGCCAGCACCGAGTGATAGAGCGCGCAGTCCCGGATGTCGCTCTCCTCTGCGAGGAGGTAGCGCCCCTCGCGGAAGAGGGAGGTGTGGCGGTTGAGGACCGTGCGGACCACCCAGCCGTCGAAGTCCTCCAGGGAGGCTGGGAGGCCACCGGCCGTCAACTCGTCCCGATAGGCGGGGGTCCCGCCCACCACGGCGTGCACCAGCGCGGCCAGCCGGGGGTCGGAGATCCCCCAGAACCGCGCGGCCTCACGGAAGTCCAGCGGCTGGACCAGGAGTTCCAGCCAGGTCCGCCCGCGGGGCGGGGCCTGACCGGACAGGATCTCCCCCATCACGGAGACCGCGGACCCGCAGATCAGGACCCGGGCGGGACTGCTTCCCCAGTAGGGCCGGCCGAGCATGCCGATCTCCTGCTTGAGGATCGAGGACAGGGCCGGTTCGGCCTTCAGCAGGTACGGGAACTCGTCGATGATCAGGGGGAGCGGCCGGTCCTTCGGGAGCGAGAAGAAGAACTCCATCGCGTCCCGCCACCCCACGAAGGAGTAACCCACCGGGGAACCGAGGTGCCGGGCCAGGGCCGCGCCGAACAGCCGGAGCAGGTCGATCTTCGTCCCCTCGGTCGCCCCGAAGTAGAAGCCGCCCGTCGCCTCGGCCAGCGCCCTGAGCAGGAACGTCTTGCCCTGCCTGGGTCGCCCGCTGACCACCCCGAACGCCATCTCGGCCCGCGTCCCCCCGGCGAAGGAGGACAGCGCCTCCCACTCCCGATCACGGCCGAAGACGTAGCCGGGTTTCACGACCATGGGCAACCCCGCAGATCACTGAAGCACAGTTCACAGGACTGTACTTCAGTGATCTGCGGCCGGTCTCAGGATTCGGGCATGAAGTGGGAGAGCACCTCGGGGTTGGCCATGGCGTCGAGGTTGGCGGCCTTATCCGGGGGCGTCCCGAGGAGGATCTTGCGGACCGGGACCTCAAGCTTCTTGCCGCTCAGGGTGCGCGGGATGCCGGGGACCTCGGTGATCTCGTTGGGGACGTGCCGCGGGGACAGCTCGTCGCGCAGCGCCGTACGCAGGCGCATGACCAGATCGTCGGTGAGCTCGGCCCCCTCGGCCATGGTGACGTAGAGCAGCAGGCGCCCCTCCTGGCCGAGCTGGCCGGTGTCGATCACCAGGCTGTCGGCGATCTCTTCGAAGCGCTCCACCACCCGGTAGAACTCGCTGGTGCCCATGCGCACGCCGCCGCGGTTCAGCGTGGAGTCGGACCGGCCGTAGATCACGCAGCCGCCGTCGGCGAGGATCTTGATCCAGTCGCCGTGCCGCCAGATGCCGGGGTAGTCGGCGAAGTAGCTCTCCCGGTAGCGCGAGCCGTCGGGGTCGTTCCAGAACATGACCGGCATGGACGGCATCGGCTGGGTCAGCACCAGCTCCCCCACCTCGCCCGTCACGGGCTCGCCCGAGGGGTCGAGCGACTCCACCTTCGCGCCCAGGCAGCGGCACGGGATGACCCCGGCGTCCACCGGGAGCAGCGGCACCGCGCCGACGAAGCCGGTGCACACGTCGGTGCCGCCGGAGAACGAGCCGAGCTGGATCTCCGGCAGCGTCTCGTGCACCCAGGCGAAGCCCTCCGGCGGGAGCGGCGAGCCGGTCGATCCCAGGCCGCGCAGCCTCTCCAGCCCGGCGGGCTTCAGGCCCGCCTTCATGGAGGCGATGATGTACGGCGCGCCCGCGCCGAAGTAGGTGACGCCCTCCTCGGCGGCCAGCCGCCACAGCGCGTCGGTCCCGGGGTGGGTCGCCGACCCGTCGTAGAGCACCACGGCGGCGCCGACCAGCAGGCCGCCGATGAGGTAGTTCCACATCATCCAGCCGGTCGTGGTGTACCAGAAGAAGACGTCGTCGGGACCGAGGTCCTGGTGGAAGGAGAGCGCCTTGAGGTGCTCCAGGACGACGCCGCCGTGGCCGTGCACGATCGGCTTGGGCAGGCCGGTGGTGCCGGAGGAGTAGACGATCCACAGGGGGTGGCCGAACGGGACCGGATCGAAGGCCAGGGGTTCCTCGGCCGAGCGCAGTTCCGCCCAGCTCACGATGGAGTGACCGGCCTCCGGGGCGTCCTGCGCCCGGCCCGCGGGGGCGGCCGCCGACGCGCCGGCCGTGCCCGCCGTGCCTCCCGGACTCGTCGAGACCGTCGGATCCCCGGCGCCCGCCGTCTCCGTGGAGCCTCCGGCGGGCATGCGCACCCGGGCGACGAGGGACGGGAGCCGGGCGGCGATGTCGTCGGCCACCCCGGCCCGGTCGAAGTGCTTGCCGTTGTAGTCGTAGCCGTCCACCGTGATGAGCACCTTGGGCTCGATCTGGGTGAAGCGGTCGATCACGCTGGGGGCGCCGAAGTCCGGCGAGCAGGAGGACCAGATCGCGCCCAGGGAGGCGGTCGCGAGGAAGGCGACCAGCGTCTCGGGCACGTTCGGCGCGTAGGCCGCGACCCGGTCGCCCCTGCCGACTCCGAGCCGGGCCAGACCGGCGCGGACCCGGGCGACCTCCCCGGCCAGCTCGCCGAGCGTGAGCGTGCGCCGTGCCCCCGACTCGTCGCGGAAGATCACCGCGAGCCGGCCGGGTTCTGACGCGGCGCGACGCAACGCGTTCTCCGCGTAGTTCACCGTCGATCCGGTGAACCATTCGACGCCCGGCATCGTCCCAGATATGACGGGCCCGTCACCACGCGCTCCGGCGACCTCGAAATAGTCCCAGACCGACGTCCAGAACTCCGCCGGAGCGTCTACTGACCACTGCCAGAGAGCCTGATAGTCAACCGGCCGCCCGAGCCACTCCATGTAGCGGGTGACCTTGGCATCCCGCACGATCTCCGGCGTGGGTTCCCAGAGCCGCGTACCTTCCTCAACCATGGCCCCATCCTCGCCGTGCCCCGCCGGGATGTCATCCCCGGGTGCCCACATACGGCGGCGGGCGATATGTGACCAGGCCACGTAGCCGCCCCGGGGGCCGCGTGGACCCCGCCCCCGGACGGGCCTCAGACCGTCGCACGAGCCGGGCCTCAGACCGCCCCACGAGCCGCGCGCCGGTCACGCGGGCGCCGGGCCTCGGAACGTCCCGTGAACCGCGCGCCGGTCACGCGGGCCGGGAGCGCAGGCGCTCCACGGCGGCCCGGGCCGCGGTGCCGATCACCGCGTCGGCGCGCGGCTGGTTCTGGGCGGTGCCGTACGAGCGGGTGAAGACGGCGACGGCGTAGCACCCGCCGTCGGGGTACTCCACCACACCGGCCTCGTTGCGGAGTGTGGGCAGCGTGCCGGTCTTGCCGCTGACCGCGACGTCGTCGTAGGGGAAGCCCGAGGCCAGCCGGTGCGGCCAGACCTGCAGGCCGAGCAGGCGGCGCATCCACGCGCAGGACTCGGGCGAGGCCGCCTCGTCCCGCCAGATCATGGCGAGCAGCCGGGCCGTCTCGCGCGGCGTGCCGCGGTTGGTGCGGGCCGGGTCGAGCACGCGCAGCCGGGAGACCACCGCCGGGTCGGTCGGCATGTCCTCCTGGCCGGAGTCCTCCACGACGCTCGTGAACAGCGTCGCGCAGTCGTGCTCCACTCTCGTCCGGACCAGTCCGAACCCGTCGAGCATGGTGTTGACCGCCGCCAGGCCGACCCTGCCGATCAAGGTGTCGGCGGCGGTGTTGTCGCTCACCGCGATCATCAGGTAGGCCAGGTCGCGCAGGGACACCGTCACGTCGTCGGCCATCGCCGACACTCCGGTGGGCCCCGGGGTGTGGCGGTCCGCCATAACGGTGACCCGCTCGGCCGGGTCCAGCGCCCCCCGGTCCGCCTGCCGGAAGAACTCCACCAGGAGTGCGATCTTGAACACCGACGCCAGGACCACGGGCTCGTCCGCGCCGTAGGCGACCTCGGCGCCGGTGTCCACGTCCACGGCGTGCAGGAAGCCGATCACGCCCGCCGCGCGGAACAGCCCGCCGAACTCCTCGTCGGGCTCCCTCACGCCCCCGCCGCCCGTCATGCCAGGAACCCCGAGGCGGGCCGGGACCGCACCCGCCGCACCGGCGCCGCACCGTCTTCCGTCATCCCCGCATTCTCCTTCAGCACCCGTACGGCCACCGCGCCGAACGCCTCGGCCGCCGGCCCCGCCTCACCGCGCCACGCGGCCGAGATCCGCCAGGCCAGCGGGGCGCCCACCAGCGTCCTCCAGCACAGGCCGGGCAGTTCCACCCGGGGGCCGAAGGCGACGGCCGTACCGGCCATGACCAGGCCGAGCGTCTGCGCGTGGTGCACCTCCTGCGGGACGAACCCGTGGCGGCGGCACTCCGCGAGCGTCTCCTCGTGCAGCCCCGGCTCCCCGGGGAACAGCACGAGTCGCCGCCCGGCCAGGTCGGCCAGGTGGACCGAGGACAGCCGCGCGAGCGGATCCGACTCGGCGAGCACGACGCCGGGGTGCTGGACGAGCGTCGGCCCGAAGACCAGGCCGGGGGCGGCGATCGGGTGGCGGAGCACGCCCACGTCCAGAGCGCCGGCGGTCAGGGCGGCGGCCTGGTCGGCGCTCCACATCTCCGCGGGCACGAGCCGCACTCCGCCCCCGGCCCTCTCGGCGCCCGCCTTCGCACGGCCCGTCGCCGGGTGATGCGCCGCCTCGGGGGCGGCCGTCTCCCGGCACGCCTCCTCGAACCCGGCGATCAGCGCCGCGATCACCGCCGAGCCCAGGTCGGGCGGGACCCCGACCCGCAGGACCTCGCCCTCCTCCCGTCCGGCGAGGGCGCGCAGCCGGTCGACCCGGGCGAGGATCTCCCCCGCCTCGGCCAGGACCGCCCGCCCCGCCTCGGTCAGCCGGACCTGACGGCTGGAGCGGTCGAACAGCCGCACGCCCAGCTCCTCCTCCAGCCGCCGGATGCCCTGGCTGAGGGGTGGCTGCGCCATGCCGAGCCGGACCGCCGCGTTGCCGAAGTGCAGTTCCTCCGCGACGACGGTGAAGTAGCGCAGGTGCTTCACCAGGTCCATGAGCAGGGATCATATCATTTTTTGTATAAATAGGAGATCAATATCAGTATTGGACACTAAAGCTATCCCTCTGGTCTTCTCGACTGGCGAAGACAAGGGGGACGCGCATGAGATTGAAGACGCTGGCCGCCGTGGCGGTGCTGGTTCCGGCCGCGACGATCGGCGGGATCGCCTGGGCGCTGCGCACCGAGGGCTCGCCCGAGGAGACCGCCCGCGACTTCCTGGCCGCCTGGTCCCGGCAGGACTACCCGGCGATGCGGGCGCTCGCCGCCGGCCCTCCGGACGACTTCGAGCGCTGGTACCGGCGGTTCCGGAGCGACCTGAAGCTCTCGGGGGCCCGTTTCGAGGTCACCGGGACGGCCGGCACCGGGAACGGCCCGGAGGCCGACCCGAAGGACGACCCGAAGGACGGCCCGAAGGACGGCCCTGCGGCAGACGCAACGGGCGGCAGCGCGGCCGACACCGGGGACGGCACCGCGGTGCGCTTCCGCGCCCGGCTGGAGGGACCCGTGGACTGGACCTACGACGGATCGCTGACCCTGGTCGAGCACGAGCGGACCTGGCGGGTGAGCTGGACTCCGGCCGCCGTCCATCCCGGCCTCCGCGAGGGCAGGCGCATCAAGGCCGTGACCGTCGAGGCCGACCAGGCGCCCGTCCTGGCCGCCGACGGCGCCCGGATCGACGCCGCCTCGGCCCCCGGCTCGGTGCAGCAGCTGGTCGAGGAGCTGAAGAAGACCTACCGCGACCGCCTCACCGGCACCTCCTCGGCACGGATCGAGCTGGTGAGGGGGAACACCACGCTCGCCACCCTCGCCACCGCCGAGGCGAAGCCCGGCGAGGAGCTGCGGACCACCATCGACCTCCGGGTCCACCGGGCCGCGGCCGACGCCCTGCGGGACGTGGACAAGCCCGCCTCCCTGGTCGCGCTCCGTCCCTCGACCGGCGAGATCCTGGCGGCGGCCAACAAGCCGGGCGGGTTCAACCGGGCGCTGCTCGGCCACTACCCGCCGGGGTCGACGTTCAAGGTGGTCACCGCCTCGGCCCTGGTCGCCGACGGCATGACCGCCGGGGAGCGGGTGTCCTGTCCCGCCGAGCAGAACATCGGCGGCTTCCCGTTCCACAACGCCGGTTTCAAGGACTACGGCACGCCCTCGCTGCGGGAGGCGTTCGCGCACTCGTGCAACACCACGTTCGGGCGGCTGTCCGTGGACCGGCTCGGCGGGCGGCGGCTGGGGGAGGTCGCCGGGGCCTTCGGGTTCGAGGCTCCGGTGGAGCCCGGGGTGCCGGCCGTACGGGCGAAGTTCCCCGCCCCGAAGGACGACACCGATCTCGCCGCCGCCTCGATCGGCCAGGGCCGCGTGCTGACCAGCCCGCTCAACATGGCCACCGTGGCGGCGGCCATCGCCGACGGCTCCTGGCGCCCGCCCCGCCTGGTGGACGCGTCCCTTCTCCCGCCGGGCCGGCCGCGGAAGCTGGAGCCCGGAGTGGTGCGGGCCCTGCGCACGCTGATGCCCGCCGTGGTCGTGGAGGGCACGGCGAGCACGGTCTCCTTCCCCTCCGGTACGGCGGGCAAGACCGGCACCGCGGAGTACGGCTCCGGCGAGGAGCCGCCCTCGCACGCCTGGTTCATCGGCTACCGGGGAGATCTGGCCTTCGCGGTGGTCGTCGAGGACGGCGGCTCGGGCTCCGAGACCGCGGCGCCGATCGCGGCCCGGTTCCTGACGGGCCTGGCGGACCTGACGGGCGGGTGAGGCGGACGGGTGGACGGGCCGCCAGCCGGCCTGACCGGGAGACGGATCGCTGACCGCCCCGACGGGCGGACGGGCCGCTGACCGGCCCGACGGGCGGACCGGTCAGGTGGGGCCGCCGGCCGGACCGGTCCGACCGCCCGCGCGATGGCGGCTCGGTGACACACCGCGGACCCGTTTGAAGGCCACGCTCAAGGCGAACGCGTTGGCGTAGCCGACGTGCCGGGCGACCGAGTCGACCGTGGCCTCGGACGAACGCAGGAGATCGGCCGCGAGCGCCATCCGCCAGCCGGTGAGGTACGCCATGGGCGGCTCTCCCACGAGGGAGGCGAACCGGCGTGCGAACGCCGCGCGCGAGGCGCCCACCTTCACGGCCAGCAGGGCCACCGTCCACGGGCGGGCCGGGTCGTCGTGGATCAGCCGCAACGCCGGTCCGATCAGCGGATCGCTCTGCGCCCGGTACCAGCCGGGCGCCTGGGCCTCGGGACGGGCGAACCAGGAGCGCAGGGTCGCGATCAGCGCCAGGTCCAGGAGCCGGTCGAGGACGACCTGCTGGCCGGGGCCTTCGCCGCTGACCTCCTGGGCCAGCAGTTCCATGACCGGGGTCTGCGCGCTCGGCCTCGGCACGAGCACGATCTCCGGCAGGGCGTTCAGGAGCCGCTCGCTCACGTCTCCGCTGACCTGGTAGGTCCCGCTGGCCACGATCGCCGCCCCGTCGGGGACGGGCCCGCTCGTGCGCGGCCCGAGCCGCGAGTCGTCGGTGATGTCGGCGTCGCCCACGGTGGTCAGACGATTGCCCTCGTGGACGACGAACTGCGGCGCGGTGGCCGGGGCGTCGCTGATCGTGTACGGCTCCGGCCCCTTGATGATGGCCACGTCCCCGGTGCGCATCAGCACCGGCTCACCCTCGTCGGGCACGATCCAGGCGTGCCCGCGCAGCGTGGTGGCCAGGGCGAGCGCCGCCCGGTCGGCGATCCGCAGCGCCCACGGCGGTTCGAGGATCACCCGGCAGAACGCCGCGCTGCGGGCGCGGACGCCGTCGAGAAGGTCGGCCAGCGGGTCCACCACCCCAGCATAGACGGACAGAAATGGAAACAAGCTTCTGGAATATGGATCGTCTCTCCGCAGGGCCGTTCACTGGGTCATGACACACGACGACGACCCACAGGAGGCATCCGATGTACGCGATCACGGGAGTGACGGGCCACGTCGGCGGCGCGGCGGCCCGGAAGCTTCTGGCCGAGGGGGAACCGGTGCGGGCCGTGGTCCGCGACGCCGCCAGGGGCGGAGCCTGGACCGAGGCCGGGGCGGAGGTCGTCGTCGCCGATCTCGGCGACAGGGCGGCGCTGGCGGAGGCGTTCCGCGGCTGCCGCGCGGCGTTCGTCCTGCTGCCGACCGATCCGGCGCTGGCCGACCCCGACGCCGGCCACCGCCGGCTGGCGGACTCGATCGCCGGGGCGGTCCTGGACAGCGGCGTCCCGTACGTGGTGATGCTGTCCTCGATCGGGGCAGAGCTGCCCGAGGGCACCGGCCCCATCCGATGGCTCCACCATCTGGAGAACCGGCTGCGCGAGACGGGCGTGCTCCTGACCGCGATCCGCTCGGCGCACTTCCAGGAGAAGGTCGAAACGCTGCTCGGCGCCGCTCTCGGGGCCGGCGTCTACCCGGTCTTCGGTGACTCGGCCGACACACCGATCCCGATGATCGCGACACGCGACATCGGCGGGGTGGTCGCCGAGGCCCTTCTGACGCCTCCCCCGGCCGGCGAGGTCATCGATCTGGACGGTCACCGGTACACCGAGCGGCAGGTGGCCGGGGAGCTGGCGGCCGTCCTCGGCAGGCCGCTCGAGGTGGTGAGCATCCCGCGGCCGGGATGGGTCGGCGCCATGGTGGACGCCGGCGTTCCGCCGCGGCTCGCCGAGGAGCTCGCCGGCCTGCACGACGCCGAGCATCGCGGTCTCCTGCGGCCCGTCGGCGACAGGCGGCTCACGTGCGCGACCGGGATGGGCGAGACGCTGCGCCGGCTCGTGACGGCCGCCCCTGCGCATCCCGGCGCCTGACATCCGGCCCCGCGGCCGCCGGCGAACGGACTGGCGCGGGCGCTCTGGAACGACGGCGCCGGGCTCGTCGGCCCGCCGGGCTGAGCCCGCGCCGTCACGCGGGACTCCGGGGCGGGCGCTCAGCCGGCCTGGCGGGCCGGTGAGGCGAGCCGGGCCACGGCCGCGACGACCTCCGAGGGGTTGGCCAGTCCGGGCAGGACCACGTCGGCGCCCGCCTCGTGGAGCTCGGCCGGCAGGGAGCGGCCGGTGGCGACGGCGATCATCGCGGCCCCGGCGATCCTGGCGGCCTGGACGTCCCGGACGGAGTCGCCGATCAGCACGGTGTTGCCGCGGTCGAAGACCGCGCCGTGCTTGCGCCCCGCCCGGCTCTGCGCCACCTGGAGCAGGGTGGCCTTGGGGTAGACCTCCTCGCCGTAGCCGCCCACCTCGAAGTCCATGTGCTTGTGGAGGCCGAAGGCGGTCAGCTTGTGCACGGCGTTGCTCTTGATCGTGCCGGTGAGCACCGACTGGACGGTGCCGCGGAGCTTGGAGACGGCCTTCAGGGCGTCCTTCGCGCCGGGCATCGCCCGCCCCTCGGCGGTCAGGCGCCCGCGGCGGGCGGTGAAGGCGTCGGCCAGGGCGTCGAGGAACTTCGGGAGGTGCTCGTCCTCGGCGACGATCCCGTTGATCGCCAGCATCTCGAAGATGATCTCCGAGTCCGGACGCCCGTTGTGCTGCGTCAACTTCATCAGGGGCCGCCCGGTGACCCGGCGGAAGGCGTCGGCGTACGCGTCACGGGTGACGATGGCCACGTCGACGAGGGTGAGGTCGACGTTCCAGAGAACGAGGCGGTTGATCGTGGCCTCCGGAGACTGGGTCGGGATGCCAGGGTACGGCCACCGCCGCACCCTGACCGCCACAGATGCCGAAATCGTCCGGTTATGCGTAGTCGATGGCGTTCGCGAGGGTGTCCACGACCGGGACCCCGCACGCCTCCAGGTCCCTGCGGCTGGTCATGCCGCCGGTGTAGAGCACCGCCCGGGCCCCGACGTGCTGGGCCGCGTGGGCGTCGTCCACACTGTCGCCGATCACGAGCACGTTCTCCGGGGCCACTCCCAGCGCCGTGAGGTGCCTGACCATGGACTCGGCCTTGTGCCCGCCCGAGAAGGTGTCCAGCAGCCCGTCGACGCGGGTGAAGTGCCGGTCGATGCCGTACTCGGCGATCTTGGCGACCAGCATCTCGTGCCGCCACATCGACAGCAGCGACTGGGTGCCGCCCTCCCGCTCCCAGCTCCGCAGCGTGGAGAGCGCGTCGGCCGTGAGGCCGCATTCGAGCATCAGCCGGTGGTAGTGCTCGTGGAAGGCGTGGTCCATCCGCTCCCACTCGCCGTCCTCGAGCGGACGGCCGAGCATGCGCTCGTAGGCCGTCCAGATCGGCCGGGTGTAGACCTCCCGGAAGCCGTCGGCGTCGTAGTCGCCCTTGCCGTACGGCTCGAAGACCGCGTTCGTCGCCGCCACCACGGCGTCGATGTCGTGGAAGAGCGTGCCGTTCCAGTCCCAAACGATGTGTCTCATATCGCACTCATCGTATCCAGCCCACCCGATCTGAGGCATGTGGATAAACGCAGGTGGGCGGCCCCTCAGCCGATCAGGTCGGGGATCTCCTGGGTGGCGTACCACATGAGCTCGTGGGCCTCGGCGCCGTCCACGGTGAAGCGGGCGTCGCCGTCGCCGTCGTCGGCCGCGGGCAGCGCGGCGACGGCGGCCTCGACGTCCTCGACCGCCGACGGATCGTCCACGTGCACCGCGGCGAGCTTCTCCATCGGGACGGCCCGCGCCAGCCGCACCCGGGCCCGCTCCCGCAGGTCGACCCCCGCGGTCACGTCCTCGTCCGGCACGTCGGCGGCGACCACCACCCGCCGCGCGGCCACCTTCACCCCGTCGGCGCGGTCGGCGGCCAGCATGCGCAGCGACGCCCTGGCCGCCTCCGTCAGGGCGACGTACTCCAGTTCCTCGGTGTCCCCCGAGGCGTACCACTCGGTCAGCGCGGGGGTCACCGCGTAACCGGTCAGCGGGGCCGGGCCGAACTCCCTGGCGGCGACCACGCGGGCCAGCGCCGGGAGGGTGCACGGCAGGTAGACGCGCATCAATGCCTCGATCTGTGTCTTTCGAAAAGGGACGGCGCCGGACCGGCGCCGAGCGTCAGACGACGAGTCTGCCAGTCCCGGCGCCCTCGCCGCGAGGTACGGCGCCGCGGCGGCGTGCCCCCGGACACCTCCCGCGGCGCCCTCGGACGCATTCCGCGGCGGTCTCGGACGCATTCCGCGGCGCCTCACCGCGCCGCGGGCGGCCGGACGTCCCTCAGCGCAGCGAGACCCCGAACAGGGATTCCATCTCGGCGATGGTGGCCTCGGGGTCCCGGTGGTGCAGGCCGACGATGCCCAGCGCGCGGGCGGCGGTGACGTTGGCCTCGATGTCGTCGATGAACACGCACTCGGCCCCGGAGAGCCCGACCAGCCCGAGGGCGTGCTCGAAGATCCGGGGCTCGGGCTTGCGCATGCCGACCTCGCCGGAGATGACGATCTCGTCGAAGATCCCGTCCCAGGAGTCACGGGGGTACTCGTTGGCCCACGAGTTGGAGAGCAGGCAGGTCTTGAACCCGGCGGCGCGGGCGGCGCTCAACATGTCGTACATCGGCTGGACCGGCTGGAACCCGGCGAACATCCTGGCCAGCAATCCCTCGGCGACCGGCGGCACGCCGTCCAGCGTGAGCAGCCGCGCGGCCAGGTCCCGCTCGAAGTCCAGGGCGGAGATCTCGCCCCGCTCCAGCGCGTGGATGACGTTCTCCCCGCCCCCGGCGTCGTCGTAGGCGCGCATGACCAGATCGCGCATGACATCGCGGTAGAGGGCCGCGTCGATGCGCTCCTCGGTGATCCAGGCCTCGATCGCCTCGTGCAGGCCGGTGGTGAGAACGCCGCCCCAGTCGATCAGCACACCCTTGAGCATTCCGCCTCCTCTTATGAAACCGGTTACAGAGTAGGCGCAGCCGGTGGAGAGCCGGAAAAAGGGTGATGCCAAACTGACCGGTATGGATTTCGCGCTCAGCTCGAAGGCGGAGGAGTACCTCGCCAACCTGACCGACTTCATGACCTCCCACGTCTATCCGGCGGAACCGGTCTACCACGAGTGGCGGGCCGCCCAGGGGCACGACGACCACCGGCTGCCCCCGGTGGTCGAGGGGCTCAAGGCCGAAGCCCGCTCCCGCGGATTGTGGAACCTGTTCCTGCCCGCCGAGTCGGGCCTGTCCGTCCTCGACTACGCGACCCTGGCCGAGGTCACCGGCCGCTCTCCCGACCTCGCTCCCGAGGCGCTGAACTGCGCCGCCCCCGACACCGGGAACATGGAGGTCCTGCACATGTTCGGCACGTCCGGGCAGCGGGAGCGCTGGCTGCGCCCCCTGCTCGACGGCGAGATCCGCTCGGCGTTCGCGATGACCGAGCCCGCGGTGGCCTCCAGCGACGCCACCAACATCACCACCTCCATCAGGCTCGACGGCTCCGAATACGTGATCAACGGCCGGAAGTGGTTCATCACCGGCGCGGCCGACCCGCGCTGCCAGATCATGATCGTGATGGGCAAGACCGACCCGGACGGCCCGCCCCACCGCCAGCAGTCGATGGTCCTGGTCCCGATGGACGCCCCCGGCGTCGAGATCGTCCGTCACCTGCCGCTCTTCGGCTACCAGGAGCAGCACGGCCACTCAGAGATCGTCTTCACCGACGTCCGCGTGCCCGCCGAGAACCTGATCGGCGAGGAGGGGGACGGGTTCAAGATCGCTCAGGCCCGCCTCGGCCCCGGCCGCATCCACCACTGCATGCGGGCCGTCGGCATGGCCGAGCGCGCGCTGGAGCTGATGTGCGCCCGCGCGGTGAGCCGCGTGGCCTTCGGCCAGACCCTCGCCCAGCAGGGCGTCGTCCAGCAGCAGATCGCCGAGTCCCGGCTGGCCATCGAGCAGGCCCGGCTGCTCACCCTGAAGGCGGCCTGGATGATCGACACCGTGGGCGCGCAGGCCGCCGCCTCCGAGATCTCCGCCATCAAGGTCGTCGCCCCCCGCATGGCCTGCCAGGTCATCGACCGGGCCATCCAGGTCCACGGCGGGATGGGGGTCAGCGACGACGTCCCGCTGGCGATGATGTACGCCCAGGCCCGCGCGATGCGCATCTTCGACGGTCCCGACGAGGTGCACATCCGCACCGTCGCCCGCCGGGAGCTCAAGCCGTACCTGTCCTGACACGATGGGGCGCCGGTCTCCAGATGGATCTGAAAGCGCTTCCTCCGCGGGTGAGCCGCATCGCGGTGCCGGTCTTCCTCGCCATGGCTGCCGTCGTCCCCACCGTCATCGCGTCCTGGCCGGACCCGCCGTACATCTCGCTGACCGGTCACCGGGGATGGGTCAGCGAGGTGGCGGTGGTCCGGCTGGGCGGCGAACCGGTCATCGTCTCCGGGGCCGGCGACGATACGGTGCGGCTCTGGGATCCGGAGACGGGCAGGCAGATCGGCCGGCCGCTCACCGGACACACCGACGACGTCACGGCCGTCGCAGCCGGACAGCTGGACGGCAGACCCGTCATCGCCTCCGGATCCGGGTTCTTCGACAAGACGGTACGGCTCTGGGACCCGGCCACCGGCAAGCAGATCGGGCGGCCGCTCACCGGCCACACCCATGAGGTCACGGCCGTCGCAGCCGGACAGCTGGACGGCAGACCCGTCATCGCCTCCGGATCCCGTGACCGCACGATACGGCTCTGGGATCCGGAGACGGGCAGGCAGATCGGCCGGCCGCTCACCGACCCTGGAAGCTGGGCCGACGCGGTCACGTTCGGAGAACTGAACGGCAGAACGGTCATCGCCTCCGCCTCCATCGACGACAACGCGATACGGCTCTGGGACCCGGCCACGGGCAGACAGGCCGTCCCGCCGATCATCGCCGTCCGCCCCGTCCACGATTTGATACCGGGGTGGTCCCCACGCCGGGACAGCCAGGCCGCCCAGCCGCTCACCGGCCACACCGACGGCAGCGTCGTGACCGGCCAGCCGGTCGGCAGGCCGGTCATCGCCTCCGGTGACATCGTCCGCATGGTGCGGTTCCGGTACCCGCCGCCCTCGGACCCGCAGACCAGACCGTTCGAGGACCTCCTGCCGATCGCCGGTCTCAGAAAATGGGCCGACACGGTCGCGCTCGGAGAACTGAACGGCAGGGCGGTCCTCGTCTCCGCGTCCATCGACGACGTCGACGCGGTACGGCTCTTCGACCCGGCCACCGGCAAGCAGATCGGCCGGCCGCTCACCGGCCACACCGACGACGTCACCACCGTCGCTGTCGGACGGCTGAACGGCAGTCCGATCATCGTCTCCGGGTCCCGCGACAAGACGGTACGGCTCTGGGACCCGGCCACCGGCAAGCAAATCGGCCGGCCGCTCACCGGCCACACCGACGACGTCACCACCGTCGCTGTCGGACAGCTGAACGGCGAACTCTTCGTCGTCTCCGGCGGCGCCGACAACACGGTACGGGTATGGACCTGACACCCGGCGGGTGAGGGGGGCGGGGTTCACCGCGGGCTCGGGCCGGGCGGGGGCTCGGACGGGATCCCCTCGATCCCGGTGCCGGCGGGCACGCCCAGGACGTACTCCGCCTCGCAGTCGTCCCCGGGCGAGAAGCCGAACGCGGAGCAGGACACCTCGTCGACCAGCGTCATGCCGTCCCACGCCTCGAAGACGTCGGGCCGCCTCCCTGACCAGGTGACCTTCCGCTCCACGGAGAGCCATCCCTGCGGACCGGTCACGACCCGCACCCTCGCATCCCGGGGGAGCCGCACGACGAGCGTCGGATAGGGGAGCCGGTAGACCCGCCGGGAGGTCTCGGAGCCGTTGGAGAAGGTGAGCGCCGCGTCGCGGAAGCTTCCTGGCCGCCTCAGGTCGTGCCACACCGCCAGCGGCGGCAGCACGACGGTGATCGCGGTGAGCACCGCGCCCACCGCGATCCAGGCGGTTCGCACACCTCTTCGCATCGGGACACATCCCTCCTCCCGGCATCGTCGGGAAACTCTCGGACCGTCAGACTTCCGGGAAGCGCCGCCGGATCTTCCGGAAGCCCGGTCAGATCTTCAGGAAGCGCAGTACGGCCAGCACCCGGCGGTGGTCCTTGTCGTCGGCGCCGGTCAGGCCGAGCTTGGTGAAGATGTTGTTGATGTGCTTGCCGACCGCGCCCTCCGAGACCGTCAGCGCCGTGGCGATGCCGGTGTTGGACCGGCCCTCCGCGATCAGCGCCAGCACCTCGTGCTCGCGCGGGGTCAGCAGGTCGAGCGGGTCGCTGTATCTGCGGATCAGCAGCTGGGCGACGACCTCGGGGTCCAGGGCGGTGCCCCCGCCGGCGACCCGGCGCAGGGCGTCGAGGAACTCCGCGACGTCGGCCACCCGGTCCTTCAGCAGGTAGCCGATGCCGCTGGTCTCGGTGGACAGCAACCGGGTGGCGTAGCGCTCCTCGACGTACTGGGAGAGCACGACGATCGGCAGCCCCCGATGGCTGCGGCGCAGCACGAGCGCCGCGCGCAGGCCCTCGTCGGTGTGCGAGGGCGGCATCCGCACGTCGGTGACCACGAGGTCGGGCTCGTGCTCCTCCACGGCGCGCAGCAGCCCCTCGGCGTCGGCCACCGCCGCGACGACCTCCATGCCCCCGGAGCCGAGCATCCAGACCAGCCCTTCCCGCAGGAGGACGGAATCCTCGGCGAGCACTACGCGCACGGCAACTCCACCTTGATCGTCGTCGGACCGCCCGCCGGGCTGTCGATGTCCAGTCTCCCGTCCACCGAGCCGACCCGCTGGGCCAGGCCGCGCAGGCCGCTGCCCAGCCCGGGATCCGCGCCGCCCCGGCCGTCGTCGTGCACGGCCAGGCGGAGCAGGCCGTCGTGGCCCTCGACCGTGACCTCGGCCGCGGACGCCCCGGCGTGCTTGGCGATGTTGGTCAGCGCCTCGGAGACCACGAAGAACGCCACGGCCTCGACCGCGGCGGACGCCCGTGCGGGCGTGTCCACGCGGAGCCGCACCGGGAACGGGGCCTGCGCGGCGAGACCGGACAGCGCCGCATCCAGGCCCTGGTCGTTGAGCACCGCCGGGTGCAGTCCCCGCACGAAGTCGCGCAGCTCCCGCAGGGCCTGCTTGGCCTCCTCGTGCGCCTGCTCGATCGTCTTGCGGGCGGGCTCCGGCGCGTCGGCGAGGGCGGCGCGGGCCATGCCGAGCTTCATCGCCAGCGACACCAGCCGCTGCTGCGTGCCGTCGTGCAGGTCGCGCTCGATCCGGCGGCGCTCGGCGTCCGCGGCGTCGATCACGTCGGCGCGGCTCTCCTGGAGGGTCTCCACCCGCTGGGCCAGCTCCTCGTTCCGGCTGGGGGCGAGAAGCGCCTCGGCCGCCATCAGGTCCAGGGCGGCCATCAGGCGCGCCGCCCACGGCCCGACCGTGAGCAGGACCACCGCGAGGACGGCGAGCACGGTGATGAGCCAGCCCTCCGACCACTCCGAGATCCGGACGGCGGCGGTGCCCGCCGCCAGGCCTCCGGCCCAGACCCCGGCCACCACGGCGAACCCGAGCCCGCTGATCAGCGGGGCGAGCAGGTGGTAGGCGAGCTGCCGCCAGGTGCTCCGCGCCCGCACCGCGCCCAGCAGCCGCCGCAGCGGGTTCCGGACGGCGGGGCGGCTCGGCGGCGGGGGGATCTCGACCTGCAGGAAGGCGGCGAACCGGGCCCGCTGCAGCCGGGTGAAGGCCGGTATGACCCACATGAGCAGGGGGACCCCCACGACCGGGACCAGCACGGTCCAGACGAACATCGTCGAGAGCACGATCAGGGCCAGGGTCACCGCCCCGGCCAGCAGCGCGATCGGCACGCCGGTCACCACGTGGAAGGTGCGCAACCATGCCTGTGCCGACCAGTGGACCCGGATCCGGTCCCACGGGGTGGTCAGCTCGGAGTCGGTCATAGGACCACCGTAGAGATCACGGTCCCCCGGGAACATGGGTGCAGCATCACGGAAAAAGGTGGGGTTGTCCCCACCATGCCCGGAGGCCCGCGCGCCAGGGGTCAGCGGGCCTTGCGGCTGATCAGCGAGGCGAGCTCGCGGTGCTCGGCCGAGCGCAGAGTCCGCTCCGCCTCGGCGGGGTCGGCGGCCGGGGCCCGCTCCAGGATGCCCCGCCCGGCCTTCAGCGTCAGCAGCCGGCGCACGGACTCGTCGAGCCGCTCGGCGGGGATCCGGCCGGACTCCACCGCGGCCAGCACCGCCGCGTGCGCCTTGCGGTAGTCCGGCGGCATCAGCAGCAGGTCCGCCCCGGCCAGGATCGCCCGGACGGCCACCTCGCCGTCGCCGTACTTCTTGCGCACCCCCGCCATGTCCAGCGCGTCGGTGGAGACGACCCCCTCGAAGCCGAGCCGCTGGCGGAGCAGGCCGGTCAGGATGGGCTTGGAGAGGGTGGCCGGGTCACCGGACGGGTCGAGCTTGGGCATGACAACGTGCGCGCTCATGATCATGTCCACGTCCTCGCGGATGGCGGCGGCGAAGGGCGGGGCGTCCAGCCGGTCCCACTGGGCGCGGGAGTGCCTGATCACCGGCAGGCCGGTGTGGCTGTCCACGCCGGTGTCTCCGTGGCCGGGGAAGTGCTTGGCGGTGGCCGCGATCCCGGCGTCGTGGAAGCCGCGGACCGCCGCGGCGACCATCGGCGCGACCTTCTTCGGATCGGAGCCGTAGGCGCGCGGGCCGATCACCGGGTTGCGCGGGTTGATGTTCACATCGGCGACGGGGGCGAAGTCGAGGTTGACGCCGAGCGCCCGCAGCTCGGCGCCCGTCGCCTCGGCGGCCCTGCGCGCCAGCGACGGGTCGCCGGTGGAGCCGATCACCGACGCGCCGGGGAACTTGGTGACCAGCGGCGCGAGCCGGGAGACCAGCCCGTTCTCCTGGTCGGCGCCGACGAGCAGCGGGATCCGCGGGGAGGCCGCCTGCAGGCCGTTGGTCAGGGCGACGACCTGGCGGACGTTCTTGACGTTCTGGGCCCAGGGGAACAGGATCACGCCGCCGGGGCGGTACTTCGCGATCATCTTGGCGGGGGTGCCCACGCCGAAGCGCGCCTGGTTCTCCCCCGAGACCGTGTCGGCCGCCGGGCCGTACAGGACCGGCATGAAGAGCTGGCCGACCTTCTCCTCGACGCTCATCTTCGCCAGCACCGCGTCCACCCGGGACGACGCGGAGGCGTCCGTGGCGCGGGCGGGGGTGGCCGTGGCGCTCTCCGCGGGCCGGGAGGCGGCGGGCGCCGTGCCCGCGCGGCCGGCCGCGGGCTCCGCGGCCCCCGAGCCGGCGCACCCGGCCGCCATCGTCGCGATCATCACAAGAGCAGCCGCACGCACGCACCGAACCATGCGGACCACGCTATCCGCGCGGACGACCGCGCGCTCCGCTTCCCGGCGTGTCGCGAGGCCCGGCCGCCCACGGGCGGGCCTCACAGGGCCGGGCCCGGCCGGTGCGGGCCGGTCCCACGGCGCCGGTGTTTCACAGTGCCAGCTCGACCAGGCCCGGCAGGTGCGACCGGGCCGCGGCGCGGGCCCGGTCCGGCGAGACGGCCGCCCGCGCGGCCTGGGCGGCGAGCAGGCACTGCTGCTGCGTGTGGCGGGCGAGCGCGGCCCGTACGGCGGGCAGCGACGGCGGGGCCATCGACAACGAGGTGACGCCCAGGCCGACCAGGACGCAGGCGAGGACCGGGTCTCCGGCCGCCTCCCCGCAGACTCCGCACGGCCTGCCGTACCGGGCGGCCCCGGCCGCGGCCATGGCGACCAGGTCGAGCAGCGCCGGCTGCCAGGCGTCCTGGAGCGCGGCCAGCGCGCCCAGCTGGCGGTCGGCGGCGAAGGCGTACTGGGCCAGGTCGTTGGTGCCGATCGAGAAGAAGGCGACCTCCGCGGCCAGGTCGGAGGCGCGCAGGGCGGCGGACGGAATCTCGACCATGACGCCCGCGGACGGCAGCCCGGCCTCCCGGCACGCGGTCGCGAAGCGGGCCGCCTCCTCGGCGGTGGCCACCATCGGGGCCATCACCTGGATCCGCGCGGAGACCTGGGAGGCGGCGCGCGCCAGGGCGGTCAGCTGCTCGGCCATCAACTCCGGATGAATCCGGAAAAGTCGTGACCCGCGCTCTCCCAGCGCCGGGTTCGGCTCCTCGCCCGCCGGGGGCAGGAAGGCCAGCGGCTTGTCCGCGCCGGCGTCCAGCGTCCGCACCACGACCTGCCCGCCGGGGAACGCCTTCAGCACCTCCAGATAGGCCGCCTCCTGCTCCTCCGCGGACGGCGCCTCCTTCCTGCCCAGGAAGAGGAACTCGGTGCGGTAGAGCCCGACGCCCTCCGCGCCGTACTCCAGCGCGGCGTCCACGTCGCCCGGCCCGCCGATGTTGGCCAGCAGCGGCACGGCGTGGCCGTCGGCGGTCGTCCCGACGCCGGTGCTGGCCGCGAGCACGGCCGCGCGGGCAGCGGCGGCCCTGCGGACGGCGTCCACCTCCTCGCCGGACGGCGAGAGCCGTACCAGGCCCGACGTGCCGTCGACGAGCACCGGCGTGCCCGCGGGGATGGCGGTGGCGCCCGGGCAGGCCACCACGGCCGGCACGCCCAGCGCGCGGGCGATGATCGCGGTGTGGCTGGTCGGGCCGCCCTCCTCGGTGACGAACGCGGCCACCACGCCGGGCGAGAGCAGCGCGGTGTCGGCCGGGGCCAGGTCGCGGGCCACGAGCACGTACGGCTCCGCCGCCTGGACCGGCACGCCCGGCAGGGACAGGCCCTCCAGGGCCGCGATCGTCCGATCCCTGACGTCGTCGAGATCGGCGACGCGGGCGCCCAGGTATCCCCCGGCGCCGGCCAGCATCTCCCGGTAGCGCCCGAAGGCCTCGTAGACCGCCCGGGACGCGCTCCGGCCCTCGGCGACCAGCTCGGCCACCCCCGCCGCCAGACCGGGGTCGCGGGCCATCATCGCCTGGGCGTCCAGGACCTGCTGCCCTTCACCGCCCGCCCGGACCCCCCGTCCCTCCAGGTCTCCGGCGACCTGCTCCAGGGCGTTCACGGCTCTGATGCGCTCCAGTTCGGCGTCGCCGCCGTGCCGGGCGTCCGCCGCGGGCACCGGGATCTCGTGGACGAGGACGTAACCGGTCCCGAAACCGACGCCCGGACTCACGCCCACCCCGGTGAGGCGGTTCATGGGGCCGAGGCGATTTCCGCAAGCCTGTCGAGGAGTTCCTCGGCGCCCTCCCCGTCCGCGCTGATCACCACCGTGTCGCCCTGACGGACGTCGAGCGACAGGACCCCCAGGATGCTCTTGGCGTTCACCGGACGGCCGCCGGCCTTGGCGACGGTGACGTCCAGGGCCGCCTTGGCCGCGGTCTGCACGAAAGTCGCCGCGGGGCGGGCGTGCAGGCCGACCTCGGCCTTGACGGTGACTTGGCGCTCGGCCACGGACTCCTCCTAGCAGGATCGGCCGGGCGGTCTAGACCGCCCGGCGCGTCGGATCGTCGGCGGGACCGGCCGGTTCCGCCGGGACCGCCGCCACCGGATCCCCTCCGGAGCGGGCGGCCACGGTGCCCAGGCACCTCATACCCGCTGCCCCGGTCTCGACTCCGGCGATCACGGCCCCAGACCAGTCTGCCTCCGCCCCGGTCATCGAGATCACCGGCCCCCTCGTTCCCGCGGACGGTGCCCGCCGGGACGGGTCATCTCCACTGGAACAGCTCGTCGCCCGCGCTCACCGCGCCCTCCGCCATCCCCGTCACGGCGCCCTCCGGCGCGTCCAGCGCCACCACCGGGCAGACCGGGCACCGTCCGCCCGCCTCGATCTCGGCCGGGTTCCAGGCCACCACGGGCTGTCCCGCACGCACCCGGTCACCCTCGGCCGCCAGCAGCTCGAACCCCTCGCCCCGCAGTTGCACGGTGTCGATGCCCAGATGGACGAGGACCCCCCGGCCGTCGTCCCCCACGACGACGAAGGCGTGCGGATGCAGTTTGACGATCTTCCCCGCGATCGGCGAGATCGCCCGGCCGGGCTCCCTGGCCGGGTCGATCGCCGCCCCGGGGCCGACCATCCCCCCGGAGAACACCGGATCGGGCACCGACTCCAGGCTCACGGCCGCCCCCGCGACCGGAGCCAGAACTGTTGTCATCACACCCCCTCGGCGGTCCCCGCCCGGGCGGGGACCGCCGGCCTCAGCCGATGATGTCCTCGATGTCGCTGGCGAGCGTGTCGGCCTCGGGGCCCACGACCACCTGGACGACGTTCCCCGCGGCCATGACGCCGTGGACACCGGCCGCCTTGAGCGCCGCCTGGTCGACCTTGGAGGCGTCGCGCACCTCGGTCCGGAGCCGGGTGATGCACGGTTCGATCTCGATGATGTTCTCCGCACCCCCGAGACCCGCGATGATCGCGTCAGCGTCTGCCGCCATGTCGTCCTCCTGACGTCATCGGTCCCACGTTCAGGGTCACGAGCCTGTCATGGGCTCCGCCCTCCCGTCACGCACGGGAGCGGAGACCCTCGGAAAGCTTCTGACCAGGCTGAACGAACCCCGTCCACTCAGTCCGTCTGGGTGACCTTGTTGAGGCCGCGCGGCGCGTCGGGGTCGATCCCCAGCCTGCGGGCGAGGGCCTCGGTCAGCAGCTGCCCGGGGACGACCAGGCCGAGCGGGGCGACCCACTCGGGCAGGTCGGGGCCGTTCAGCGCGGCCGTGCCGGCCGCCGCGAGCGCGGTGCCGCCGCCGACGGTGAAGGCCGCGGCGCCGGCGCCGACGACGCGCTCGGCCAGCGCCACCGTCCCGGCCAGGGTCGGGCCCTCGCCCGCCGCGACCAGGATGGCCGGAGTGTCCTCGTCGACCACGGCGATCGGACCGTGCAGCAGGTCGGCGTAGGACAGGCCCATGGCGTGCAGGTAACAGGCCTCCTTGAGCTTGAGCGCGGTCTCCAGCGCGGTGGAGAAGGCCAGGCCGCGGCCGGAGACCACGACGCCCGGCTTGTCGGCCAGGCCCTCGACGACCGCGTCCAGGTCGCCCGGGTCGCCGATCAGCTTGTCCACGGCCTCGGGGACGCGCCGCAGGTCGGCGGGGTCCACGTCGGCGCCCAGGCCGAGGGCGAGCACGGCCAGCGCGGCGAGCTGCGTGGTGTAGGTCTTGGTGGCCGGGACGGCCTTCTCCTCGCCCGCGAGCGTGCACAGGGCGAGATCCGCGGCCTGGGCCAGCGGGCTCCCCTCGCCGCCGTTGGTGATCGCGACGGTCTTCGCGCCGCACTCCCCGGCCCAGGCCAGGGTCTCGACGATCTCCTCCGTCCGGCCGGACTGGGACAGGCCGACGGCCAGCACGCCGTCCAGGTCCAGCTTGCGGCGGTAGGTGGTCGCGATCGACGGCGCGGCGAGGGTGGACAGCCGTCCCGTGTGTGCCTCGACGAGGTAACGGCCGTAGACTGCGGCGTTGTCGGAGGTGCCACGCGCGATGAACAGCAGCTGACGTGTCTGCCCCGCCAGGCGCTCCACCTCCCCGACCCGGGGGAGGAGGGCGTCCAGCGTGGCCTGCAGCGCGGCGGGCTGCTCGGCGATCTCGCTGCGCATCTTGGTCGTCATATCTCGCTCATCCTTCAATCGGGACAGACGAGATCGGGCCGTTATCGAT
This sequence comes from Planobispora longispora, assembly GCF_016863135.1. Lineage (GTDB taxonomy): Bacteria > Actinomycetota > Actinomycetes > Streptosporangiales > Streptosporangiaceae > Planobispora > Planobispora longispora. The sequence continues at coordinate 147,198 of NZ_BOOH01000009.1, read as the reverse complement.
CCGCCGCCGGTCCGCACGTTGACACCCTTTTCCGGCCTGTGGTCTAGTCCGGACTAGACCAGTCCAAACCATAACCCATCGGACATAGTGGAATCGAGAGGGGAGGACCCCGTTGGCCCAGATCGATCCGGACAGCCCCGTGCCGAAGTACTTTCAGCTCCGGGAGATCCTGCTCGACCTCATCGAGAGCCATGAGCTGGCAGTAGGCACCGCGATCCCGTCCGAACGGGAGCTCTGCCAGCGCTTCGGGCTGTCACGGATGACGGTACGGCAGGCGGTCGACCACCTCGTCTCCGAGGGAAGGCTGCAGCGCGTCCCGGGCAAGGGCACCTTCGTGGCCCGCCCCAAGATAGAGATGGCGCTCCGGCTGACCTCCTTCAGCGACGAGATGCGCTCCCGGGGCATGGAGCCCGGCTCCCGCGACCTGGACCGCCGGGTGATCCGGGCCAGCGCCCACCTCGCCCGCGAGCTCGGCATCCAGCCGGGCGACGAGGTGCACTTCATCGAGCGGCTGCGCACCGCGGCCGGCGAGCCCATGTGCATCGAGCGATCGCACATCCCCGTCGCCCTCGCGCCCGACCTCGGCGACCACGACCTGACGGGCGGCTCCCTCTACGAGCTCCTGGAGGCCCACTACGGCCTGATGCTCGACGCGGGCGAGCTCACCATCGACGCCGGGATCGCCGACCCCGACGACGCCGACCTGCTGAAGCTGCCGCGCGGCGGGGCCGTGCTCCTGCTCCAGCAGCGCTCGTTCGCCGGCGGCGTCTGCGCCGAACTCGGCATCTCGACCTACCGCGCCGACCGCTACCAGCTGCGTACGATCCTGGAGACACCTGCGCGCCGTACCTGACCTCCTCCCGCACTCACTTCCTGGAGGAATGTCCGATGAGTTCAGCCTCAGCGGACGCGGGTCTCCCCGCCCCGTCCCCGTCCGGCTCCGCCGTGATGAGCGTGCTGCAACGACTGGGCCGCTCCCTCATGCTCCCGATCGCCGTCCTGCCCGCAGCCGGGCTGCTGCTCCGGCTCGGCCAGGACGACCTGCTGGGCCGTACGGACAACGCCTTCCTCGACGACGTCGCCCACGTGCTCGCCACCGCGGGCGGCTCGCTCTTCGACAACCTGCCGATCCTGTTCGCGATCGGCGTGGCGATCGGCTTCGCCCGCAAGGCCGACGGCTCCACCGCGCTGGCCGCGCTGGTCGGCTACCTCGTCTTCCACGCGGTCAGCATGAACATGTTCTTCAGGCTGTTCGACGAGACACTGAAGGGGTCGATCACCACGCAGGTCTTCGACCCGGCCAACCCCGGCGTCCCCACCGTGGTGCTCAACCTCGGCGCGCAGAACCCGACCCGGGTCCTCGGCGGGATCGTCATGGGCGTCGTCTCCGCGCTGCTCTGGCAGCGGTTCTACCGCACCAAGCTCCCGACCTGGCTGGCCTTCTTCAGCGGCCGCCGGCTGGTGCCGATCATCACCGCCTTCGCCGGGCTCGTGATCGGGGTGTTCCTCGGGTTCGTCTGGCCGGTCCTGGGCGGCTGGGTCCGCGCCTTCGGCGTCTGGCTCGCCGAGAACAGCACGCTGGGCGCCGGGATCTACGGCATGGTCAACCGCGCCCTGATTCCGCTCGGCCTGCACCACATCGTCAACAACGTCGTGTGGACCCAGGTCCCCGAGTGCGTGACGAGCACCGGCAAGCAGCTCGCCGGCGACCTGATCTGCTTCAACAACGGCGTGCAGGGCTACGGCGGCTTCGAGGCCGGGTTCTACCCGGTCCTGATGTTCGGCCTGCCGGCCGCGGCGCTCGCCATCTGGCGGGCGGCCCCCGCGCACCGCCGTACCGCCGTCGGCTCCATCATGATCTCGGCCGCCTTCACCGCGTTCCTCACCGGCATCACCGAGCCGATCGAGTTCGCCTTCATCTTCGTCGCCCCGGTGCTGTTCGTGGTGCACATCGTCCTGACCGGGATCTCCATGGCGCTCGCCTCGGCCCTGGGCGCCAAGCTCGCCTTCAGCTTCTCCTCCGGCCTGATCGACCTGGGCCTGTACGGCACCGCCGCCAACGCCCGCGGGATCCCGATCATCATCGCCATGGGCCTGGTCTACGCGGCGATCTACTACGCCGTGTTCAGCTTCATGATCAGACGGCTGAACATCATGACCCCGGGCCGCGAGCCCGAACCGGACGTGGACTCCGGCGAGGCCGCCGCCCCCGCCAAGCCCGCCTGAGACGCCCGGCCGGCGGACGGGAACGGGGACGGACGCAGCCCCGGGCCGGCGGTTCCGGCTGCCCGTAAAGAGCCATGAGCGGCTCCGTAACCGGGCTCTTCCGACTTGGGCGCCACTCCAGCTCGGGAGGACTTTCACCCCTTTACCGGAGCGAAATCGCGTCGTCTCCCGAAAAGTTGGCGCGGCACGTATCTGCGCGGAGGGCCGGAAACTCCTAGATGTGTCAGGACCCCGTGAGAATCGGAACCACCATGTCGCACCCTCCCCGGCCGGTGACGCTCCCCCGGATCGTGTCCCTTCCCCCGGCCGAGCCGCCCGACGACGAGCCCCCTCCCCGGGACACCCCGTACGTGCAGGGGACGCTCGCCCTCGCCTACGACCCCGCAGCCTACGAGCCCGCACCCTACGAGCCCGTGCCTTTCGACCCCGCACCCTACGAGCCCGGCCCGCGCGACTCCGCCGGCCCCCGGGTCCGGCGACCGCTGATCTGGGGGCCGCCCGGAGCCGCTCCGGACGCGCGGCGGCTGCGTGCCCTGGGGCAGGCGTTCGCCGAGATCCTGTCCGGGAGGCGGTCGCCGTCCACCGTCTCCCGCCAGACGACCGGGCAGGTCCAGGCCGAGCTGCTCCGGGCGGGAAAGGTCTTCGACTGCCCCCGTCCCCCGATGGCCGGCAGGCTCCACCTCTCCCAGCCCCGGGACGGGGTGGTGGAGATGTGCGTGCTCGTGCGCTGCGGCGAGCGGTATCGCGGGCTGGCGTTACGGCTGGAGCGGACGGGAGTGCAGTGGTTGTGCACCGACTTCGAGACGACGCCCTGACCGCACGCCGTACGGCCCGCTGAGCCCCGCGGAGGCCCGGTGGACGCACCGGCTCGGTGAGACCCGCGGACCCGGAGAAACGCGCGGCCCCGGAAGGACCCACAGACCCGGGAGACCCACGGACCCGGTGAAACGCGAGGAGGCCCGCACCCCGAGGGTGCGGGCCTCCGACGCCGGGCCGGTGTCAGGCCTCGGTGTTCTTCGGGTCGCCGTGGCAGCGCTTGTACTTCTTGCCCGAGCCGCAGGGGCACGGGGCGTTGCGCTCGACGTTGCCGTAGGCGTCACGCTGCGCGCGGGTGCTGACCCGGGTGTGCTCGATCTCGCCGGTCTCCCCGGGCGCGGTGTACTCCAGCTCGGAGGGGCGCTTCGGGCCCTGCAGGCCGCGGGCGATGATGGAGCGGGCCTCCGCGACCGCGGCGTCCTCGCCCTCCTCCGACTCCTCGACGATCGGGCTGGTCTGCACCTCGACCTCGAGGTTGAACAGGTAGCCGACCGACTCCTCCTTGATGCCGTCGAGCATCTGCGCGAACATGTCGAAGCCCTCGCGCTGGTACTCGATCAGCGGGTCCTTCTGGGCGTAGGCGCGCATGCCGATGCCCTCCTGGAGATAGTCCATCTCGTAGAGGTGCTCGCGCCACTTGCGGTCGAGGACCGCCAGGATGACCCGGCGCTCCAGCTCGCGCGTCGCCTCCGGGCCGAGCTCCTCCTCGCGACGGTCGTAGGCCGCCAGGGCGTCGGCCTTCACCGCCTCCTTGAGGGAGTCGGCGGAGAGCTCCTCGCGGCCGCCGGCCTTCCCCACGACGTCCTCGATGTCGAGGCTGATCGGGTAGAGCTGGCCCAGCGCCTTCCAGAGCTTGTCGAGGTCCCACTCCTCGGAGAAGCCCTCGGCCGTGGCCCCGTTGACGTAGTCGTCGACGACGTCGCCGATGAACCCCCGGACCTGCTCGTGCAGGTCGGCGCCCTCCAGCACCCGCTGGCGCTCGGCGTAGATCACCTTGCGCTGGCGGTTCATGACCTCGTCGTACTTCAGGACGTTCTTACGGGTCTCGAAGTGCTGCTGCTCGACCTGGTGCTGGGCCGAGGCGATCGCCTTGGAGACCATGCCCGACTCGATCGGGACGTCGTCCGGGATGTTCAGCCGCGTCATGATCATCTCGACCCGGGCCGAGTTGAACAGGCGCATGAGGTCGTCCTCGAGCGAGAGGTAGAACCGCGACTCGCCCGGGTCGCCCTGCCGACCGGAACGGCCGCGGAGCTGGTTGTCGATGCGGCGCGACTCGTGCCGCTCGGTGCCCAGCACGTAGAGCCCGCCGATCCGGACGACCTCCTCGTGCTCGTTCTGGACGGCGTCCTTGGCCTTCTCCAGCGCCTCGGGCCAGGCCTTCTCGTATTCGTCCGGGGTCTCGACCGGGTCGAGACCGCGGTTGCGCAGCTCCACGTCGGCACGGAACTCGGTGCTGCCGCCGAGCTTGATGTCGGTGCCTCGGCCGGCCATGTTGGTGGCGACCGTGACGGCGTGCTTGCGGCCCGCCTCGGCGATGATCGCGGCCTCACGGGCGTGGTTCTTGGCGTTGAGCACCTCGTGCTTGACACCCCTGCGCTTGAGCTCCTTGGACAGGCGCTCGGACTTCTCCACGCTCGTGGTGCCGACCAGGACCGGCTGGCCCTTCTCGTAGCGCTCGCTGATGTCGTCGACGACCGCCATGAACTTGGCGTCCTCGGTCTTGTAGACCACGTCCGCCTGGTCCATGCGGATCATCGGCTTGTTGGTCGGGATCGGGACGACGCCGAGCTTGTAGGTCTGGTGGAACTCGTTGGCCTCGGTGGCCGCGGTTCCGGTCATGCCGGCGAGCTTCTCGTAGAGGCGGAAGTAGTTCTGCAGCGTGATCGTGGCGAGAGTCTGGTTCTCGTCCTTGATCTTGACGCCTTCCTTCGCCTCGATGGCCTGGTGCATGCCCTCGTTGTAGCGGCGGCCGTGCAGGACGCGACCGGTGAACTCGTCGACGATCAGGACCTCGCCGTCGACGACGATGTAGTCCTTGTCCTTCTTGTAGAGCTCCTTGGCCTTCAGCGCGTTGTTCAGGAAGCCGACCAGGTGGGTGTGCTCGGGCTTGTAGAGGTTGTCGATGCCGAGCCAGTCCTCGACCTTCTCGACGCCCGACTCCAGGATGCCGACCGTGCGCTTCTTCTCGTCGACGACGTAGTCGCCGGTGCTCTCCTCGCCGTCCTTGCCCTCGGTGCCCCTGCGGAGCCGGGGGACGATCTTGGCGAACTCGGCGTACCACTTGCCGGACTGCTCGCCGGGACCGGAGATGATCAGCGGCGTCCTGGCCTCGTCGATGAGGATCGAGTCGACCTCGTCGACGATGGCGTAGTTGTGACCGCGCTGGACGCACTCCTCCAGCGACTGCGCCATGTTGTCACGCAGGTAGTCGAAGCCGAACTCGTTGTTCGTGCCGTAGGTGATGTCCGCGTTGTACTGCTTGCGGCGGTCGTCCGGCGCCATGTTGGCCAGGATCACGCCGACCTTGAGGCCCAGGAAGCGGTGGACCCGGCCCATCTCCTCGGCGTCGCGCTTGGCCAGGTAGTCGTTCGTCGTGATGACGTGGACGCCCTTGCCCGCGATGGCGTTGAGGTAGGAGGGGAGCGTACAGGTCAGGGTCTTGCCCTCACCGGTGCGCATCTCCGAGATGTTGCCCATGTGCAGGTTGGCGCCGCCCATGATCTGCACGTCGAAGTGGCGCATGCCCAGCACCCGGCGGGCTGCCTCACGGACGGTGGCGAAGGCTTCGGGAAGCAGATCGTCGAGGGACTCGCCGTCGGCGTAGCGCTGCTTGTACTCGTCGGTGAGCGCGCGCAGCTCGGCGTCGGTCAGGCTCGTGAAGTCGTCCTCGATGGAGTTGACCTGGTCGGCGATCCGCTTGAGCTTACGCAGAAGCTTGCCTTCGCCTGCGCGAAGAATCTTGTCGAGAAAGGCTGGCACTTTAGGTAAAGCTCCTCGCAGGTCTTCCGCGGCCTTCCGGGGCCCGGATGAGGACGAGACATAGTTCTCCGCTGCCATCGTAGGCGGTTCCACCACCAGACACAGCCACCATGCACGACGGTCTTGGCGCTCCGAAGGTTCCCCGGGCCCCGCTTTCCACGAGTACAGGGCAGGCTATAGGGGTATATCGCGCATTATCACATCTGATGGCGAAAACGCGGCAAGCGCGTCACCGTCCCGCGAGGAGACACGACCATGACGGAGACCGCACCCGAAACCAGCCATGGGGGTAGAGCCTCGTCCTGGCTGGCCGTCACCGTGAGCGTGCTGGGCTTCACCATCGGCGGGATCGGGCTGACCGCCGGGCCCAACTGGTTCCTGTTCTGGATCGGCGCGGCCGTCTGCGCGCTGGGGATGATCCTGCTCCTGGTCTTCGGCGTCTTCAAGGACGTCGTCCTCGACACCCCTCGCGTCCCCTTCGAGCGAAGCGGAGGCGTACTCGACTGAACGCGCGCCCTCATCCGGACGCGTGCCCTCGCCTGAACGCGTACGCCGCCGAGCCGCCGGGATGCCCGCCCCCGCAACACCGGTGTAGCGTTTTCGTCGGTGTAAGCCGCTAGCCTCAGCTCATGCTGACGTGCCGTGTGACGACGAGCCGTTCCCCCTCGGAGTTCCTTCCGGAGTCCTCCCTGGAGCGGCGATGACCCCCATCACTCTCTCGGCCGACGAGGCCCGCCGGATCATCCTGCGCGCCCAGGGCTTCCTCGGCGCCGAAGCCCGCCGCGGCGGCGCGCCCGCCACCCTGCGCCGCCTGGGCGCCGTGCAGCTCGACACGATCTCCGTGCTGGCCCGCTCCCACGAACTCGTCGCCTACGCGCGCCTCGGCGCCGTCGGCAGGCGGAAGGTCGAGCTGGCCTACTGGGACGCCCCGGCCCGAGCCTTCGAATACTGGTGCCACGCCGCCTGCGTCCTGCCCATCGAGGACTGGCCGCTCTACGCCTTCCGGCGCCGCGCTTTCCGCACCCGGAGATTCCGCTGGCACGAGGTCCCGCCCACCGTGGACAAGGTCCTGGAGCAGGTCCGGGAGAACGGCCCGGTCACGACCGCCGACATCGGCGGGGCCAAGAACGGCGGCCCCTGGTGGGACTGGTCCGACTCCAAGATCGCCATCGAGTGGCTGCTGGACACCGGCGAGGTCGTCTGCACCCGCCGCGTCGGCTGGCGCCGCGTCTACGACCTGGCCGAACGCGCCGTCCCCGCCCACCTCCTGGGCGAAGACCCCACCGACGCCGAGTGCGTCACCCGCCTGGCCCGCATCGCCGGACGCGCCCTCGGCGTCGCCACCCGTGCCGACCTCGTCGACTTCCTCCGGCTCGGCGCCGCCCACTCCGCGCTCCTGGACGCCGCCCTGCGCGACGGCGGCACGGGCCTCGTCCCCGTCCACGTCTCCGGCTGGCCCGACCGCTCCGCGACCGCCTGGGCCGACCCCGCCGCGCTGGAGACCGCTCCCCGCGGCCGCCACCGCACCACCCTGCTGTCCCCGTTCGACTCCCTCATCTGGGACCGCGCCCGCACCGCCCGCGTGTTCGGCTTCAACCACCGCCTGGAGGCGTACGTCCCCAAGGCCAAGCGCGTCCACGGCTACTTCACGATGCCCCTCCTCGCCGGCGGCCGCCTGATCGGCCGCGTCGACCCCGCCCGGGAGGGCTCCACCCTGGTCGCCCGCCAGATCGGCCTCGAACCGGGGATCAGCCCGCACAAGGCCGCCGGGCCCCTGGCCGAGGCGCTCCACGAGGCGGCGGACTGGGTCGGCTGCGACAGCGTCCGCGTCGAACGCGCCGACCCCTCCCTCCACGAGGCCCTCGCCGCCGCCATGCGATGACCCCGCGCCCCGTACGGCGAGGCCGCTCCCGCCTCCCGTACGGGAAGGCGGAGCGGGGCGGCGGCGCCGTACCGGGGGGCGGCGGCCCGCCGTGTCGGCGGGCCGGGGCCGCAGGGGTCAGGTGATCTCGAGCATCCGCTCGCGGACCGCGTAGACCACGGCCTCCATCCGGGAGTGCAGCTGAAGCTTGTCCAGGATGTTTCGGACGTGGTTCTTCACGGTGTTCTCGGAGATGAACAGCTGCTTGGCGATCTCGCGGTTGTTCATCCCCTTGGCCACCAGGCGGAGCACCTCCATCTCCCGCTCCGTCAGCCGGGGAACCGGCAGTTGCGGGGGACGCTCGGCCTCCTTCCGGCTCATCGATGCGAACTCGGTGATGAGTTTGGCGGCCATGGCCGGGTTGATCAGCGACTGCCCTTCGTGGACGCCGCGCACGACCTCGGGGACCTCGTCCAGCTGCACGTTCTTCAGCAGGTAACCGGTGGCTCCCGCCTTGATCGCCTCGAAGAGGTCCTCCTCCTCGTCGCTCACCGTCAGCATGATGATCCGGACGCTCGGCGCCGCGGCCTTGATCTCTCGCGTGGCCTCGATGCCGCTCTGCCGGGGCATGCGGACGTCCATGAGCACGACGTCCGGTGTCAGGCGGTCGGCGAGCTCGACGGCCTCCTGACCGTCGCTCGCCTCGCCGACCACCTCGATGTCCGCCTCCGCGGCCAGCACCATCTCCAGACTGCGGCGGATCAGCGCGTGATCGTCAACGATCAGCACACGGATCGGGTCGCCGCGCCCGGCAGTGCGGGTCGCCTCGTCGGGTTCCGTCACGCCTCCTCCTCGGGGGGGCCAGAGCCGTTGAACCGCCATGATTACACGGCTTCCAGGGTTCTCGGGCTGGCCGGAGAGGGTCTTTCCGTCGGACGGTCAGGGCTCAACGAGCCGCAACACGCCGTAATCGTAGCCTCGCCGCAGGTAAACGACGCTCGGCTGCCCGCTTTCCTTGTCGCGGAACAGGTAGAAGTCGTGCCCGATGAGCTCCATCTCCAGGAGCGCCTGGTCGATGGTCATCGGCTCGGCCTTGTGGAACTTCTCGCGGACCACCAGTGGCCCGTCGCCCTCCATCTCGATCGGGACGATCGTCTGGTCTTCGGGGAGGTCGACGTCGACCTCCATCTCGTACTCCGGCTCCGCGGGCTTGACGAGGACCCGGGCGGGCTCGTTCTCCAGGGACTGGGCCAGCGCGGAGGCGGTCAGCTCGGCAACGGACGGGGGGCAGTGGTTGCCGTGGTGGACCTTGCGCCGGTCGGCGATGCGCCGGAGTCTTCCTTCGAGCTTGCCGAGTGCCAGGTCGAGTGCTGCGAAGCGGTCTTCGGCGGAGGCCTCCGCCCGGACCGCCGGACCACGGGAGTGGATCGTGAGCTCGACCCGCTCGCGCTGGTCGGGGATGCGCGGGTTGCGCTCTTTGGACACCTCCACGTCAACGCGGATGAGCTTGTGGTCCAGACGCTCGATCCTGGCCAGCTTGGTCGTCACATGGTCGCGGAATCGGTCACTCACTCCGGTGTGCCGACCCTTGACGATGATGTCCATGCACAGCCCCCCTTCGGCTCTCGACTGTGATGCTGCGGCACCCGCTCGGCCGACCTGGTCTTCGTCCCCACATCCGCCTGCTGAGGGTCTCGCAGCTCTTTGCCACTAATGCCCTTCTCTTCTGGCGAGGAACATCTGGCTCCTCGGGAAGGCAGGTCTTACCTCTAAGCCGCACCGTGATCGACCGACAAAGAGTCGTCTTACGTGGACCGTTTCGCCTGCGGCTGGCATCGGCTAGCCAGACCGGCCCCCGGAAGGGGGTCGATCCGGCGCAACCACGGACCCGAGCGGGTGCCATGCTCTGACGCTATCCGCATCGCGGCCGAATGTCAGCCTGGCGATCGGCCAAGGGATCACTTTGCGTTATTTTCTCCCGGATCGGACGGAGTCCGGGATGACCGCTTTGGAGATGCCCTATCCCTTATGTGAAGGGTTCTCGCGTCCCCGGAGCGCCTCCAGGGTACTGATTGGGACATCAAGATGTGGCCCCGCAGTGAGACCGATATCTTACCCGATTTTTACTCTCCGTAATCATCGGGCGGACGGCTCCTCCGGCGTGTCGCGGCGATCGTCACCGCCAGGGGAGCCTCGACCCCCGCCGACCGCAGGGCCCGGGCGGCCTCGGCGAGCGTGGCGCCGGTGGTCACGACGTCGTCGACGAGCACGACCACCCCCTCGCCACCCCACGGGCTCCGTACGGCGCCGGCGGCCCCCGGCACGGCCCTGAACGCCGAGGAGAGGTTCAGGGCCCTCTCCGGCGAGCTCAGCCCCGCCTGGTCGGCCGTACGGCGGCGCGGGACGATCGCCCGCGCCACGGTCGCCGGCCAGCCGGCGGCCCGGAGGTAGCCCGCCGCCAGCACCGCCAGGCGGGCCACCGGGTCGTGCCCGCGCCGCCGCAGGGCCTGGCGCGCGCCCGGGACGGGAACGAGCACGACGGGGTGGCCGCCCACCGCGATGCCGGCCGTCAGCGCCAGCGCTCCCGCCAGCGGGTGCGCGAGGGCCGTGCGGCCGCGCTCCTTGTAGGCGATGATCGCCCGGCGCGCGACGCCGTCGTAGTCGGCGGCGGACCAGCACTCGGGCAGCCCGGGCGGGGCCGGCGACGGCGTCCGGCAGGCGGGCTCGCCGCGGAGCTCCGCCGCGCACGGGGCGCAGACGAGCGCGCCGGGCATGTCGCATCCGGCGCAGCGAGGCGGCAGGACCAGATCGAGCAGAGCGGTCGTCACAAATCCAAAATGCCAGGTACCACCGACAAACACCGGCGATCGGCCGCGGGGATCCCGCCCGGGCGGGATCCGGCGCCTCAGCCCAGGGGGAAGACGGGGAAGGAGGGGCCTCCGGCGGTGAAGGTCACCGCGCCGCTCTCGTCCCTGATCCAGGGCTCCCACTTGGCCGCGGTCGCGTTCCAGTAGAGGACCTGCTGGTTGTCCTCGTCGTCCTTGGCCCCGGCGAGCAGGTAGTCGTCCAGGACGGTGATGCTCTGCAGGCGGGGGTAGGCGACCTGCGACGTGGGCGCGGCGGTCAGCGAGGCCTCCAGCAGCTCGGACTTGCCGGTGAGGACGTACAGGGTCTTCCCGTTCTTCCAGGCGATGTCCTTGATCTGCCGCTTGTCCTCGGAGTGGACCACCGTCTGCAGGTTGTCGATGCGGCTGCCGCCCCCCGTGCCGATGACGGTGCCGATCTTGACTTCCTCCTCGCCCCGCGCGTTCCGGGTCGCCACCGCGACGTGCACGCCGTCCCGGGCGATCTTGAGCGCGGTGACGTCGACCGCGTTCAGCTCGGAGGCGGCCACCCGGAACTGCCTGACCTCGTGCTTGATCTCGTCGTAGTAGTGCCGCAGCACCACCGAGGTCTGCGGGGAGGGCCGGCTCACGGTCCACATCGAGTGGTAGCGGTCCCAGGAGGGCGGCGTGAGGTCCTTGCCCGTGACCCACTGCTGCCACTTGCCGTCGGGAACGAGCGGGGCGACGGAGATGCCGTCCCTGTTCCTGGACAGCGCCGCCACCTGCCGCAGGTCGTGCCCGCTGATCGCCGGGTGGGTGAACGAGCCGTTCTTCCCGCCGGCCTCGCCGGGCACCGCCACGCCGACGTTGTCCTTGCCCAGCTGCCGCAGGAGGCCGTCCTGCATGTAGAACGGGCGGATGTTGCCCGGGGTCATCCACGGGTCGAACTTCAGCTGCTGCTGGGCGTCGATCTCCAGCGGGCGGTCGGAGTGGTACGGCTCGCCCTGGATCCGCACCTCGAAGCTCGACCCCCCGGCGATCCCGGAGAGCGTCCCCGCGAGCTGGGCCGACATCGCCGCGACGTTGTCGGAGGACACGCCCTTCCTCAGGTTGACGATGACGCGGTTGTTCTCGGTGGTCACGTCGATGAGCCCGGTCCCCGGCGCGAAGGCGGTGTGGACGGCGCCCTGCAGGGAGGCGCTCGGGCCTTCGAGCAGCCGCTCGACGATCGCCTTGGCGAAGGTCGAGGCCGGGTTGAGCGGCACCTGGACCTGCTCGATCACCAGGCCCTCCCGCCGGGAGTCCAGGAAGTACAGGTCGACCAGGCGGTAGGCGCGCTTGACGTCGGGCTCGGACAGCAGGAGCCCGTCCGGGCCCGCGCTGATCCGCCACCCCTTGTCCCCCTCCTTGACGAGGGTGAAGGGCTCGTCCAGCGGGCCGCCGCTCGGCCGGTACAGGCCGCGGTCGTTGATCGTCGCGATCACGGCGCCCTTGAGCGTGACCCGGACCTCCGTGTCGCCCTCGTCGACGGGCTCGACCTCGTCGTCGGTCGTGCTCTGCTGGTAGACCGTCACGCCGCTGCCGGGGTTCCACTCCTTGGCGTAGGCGCCGGTGAGGTACTGGCGCGCGACCGCGTACGAGGTGTCGTCGACGCTCGCCATCGCCGCCCGGAAGCCCATGACGACCTGCTCGGGAGTCCATTCGGGGTTCGGCGGCATGGCGATCACGCGGGCGTACGGCGGGTCGAGCGGGTCTCCCCGGCCCACGTCCTCCACCGCCACCGCCCGGCTGGCCCCGGTCGGGATGACCGAGCAGGCCGTGCCGGAACAGACCAGCACGAGGGCCAGGCCCGCGGCCCGCACGCCCCGTGTCGTCCTACTCCGCATCGTGTCCCCCGTCGGCCGCCGCCGGTGTCAGCACCGGCGTCATCTGCCCCCGCCATGTCCGCCGCATCTCCACCTCCGGCGGCACCAGCGGCAGCGGCGAGCCGCGCAGCTCCGTTCCGGCCACCCGGGGCAGCGAGAGCCTGAACTGCGATCCCTCGCCCGGCATTCCCCACGCCTGGAGCCAGCCGCCGTGCAGCATCGCGTCCTCGCGCGAGATCGCCAGGCCCAGGCCGGTCCCGCCGATCGTCCGCGCCCGGGACGGATCGGCCCGCCAGAACCGGTCGAAGACCATGTTCTCCTCGCCGGGCTTCAGGCCGACCCCGTGGTCCCGTACGGCCACCGCCACCGCGTCCCGGTCCGCGCCGACCGAGACGACGATGTCCCTGCCCTCACCGTGCTCGATCGCGTTGAACAGCAGGTTGCGCAGGATGCGCTCGACCCGGCGGCTGTCTATCTCGGCCATGCACGGCTCGCCCGGCAGTCGCAGGTCGAAGCGGGTGGAGTGGCGCTCGGCCAGCGCCTCCGAGTCGGCGACCGCGCGCAGCACCACGTCCCTGATGTCGATCGAGTCGATGTCGAGCGTCGCGGCGCCCGCGTCGTAGCGGCTGATCTCCAGCAGGTCGGCGAGCATCGACTCGAACCTCTCCAGCTGGTTCTGCATCAGCTCCGCCGAGCGCGCGGCCATCGGGTCGAAGTCCTCGCGGGCGTCGTAGAGCAGGTCGGCGGCCATCCTGACGGTGGTCAGCGGGGTGCGCAGCTCGTGCGAGACGTCGGAGACGAACTGCCGCTGGACCTGGGAGAGCTCCTCCAGCTGGTGGATCTTCAGCGCCAGGTTGGCGGCCATCTCGTTGAAGGAGGCGGCCAGGCGGGCGAGGTCGTCCTCGCCGCGCACCTTGAGCCGCTCGTCCAGGCGCCCGGCGGCCAGCCGCTCGGCGGCCTGCCGCGTCAGCCGCACCGGGGTGACCACCTGGCGGGTGACCAGCGAGGCGATCGCGGCCAGCAGCAGCACCAGGGCGACGCCGACGACGACGAGCATCTGCCGGACGGCGTTGAGGGTCTTCTCCTCCTTGTCCAGCGGGATCAGGTGGTAGATCTCGTAGTCGCTGTCGACCTGGGGGGCGCCGGTGGTGTCCAGGCGCGCGCCGAGCACCAGGCCGGGGACCGGCTCGGAGCTGTCCTTGTAGTAGAGGTCGCCGTACCAGAGGCTGTTCTTGCCCGCATCCTGCTTCACCACGTCGGCGCGCATCTTCTCCGTCACGCTGCGCTCGTCGACGTTCGTGGTGCCGAAGCACGCGCCCGGCAGTCTCCGGTTACAGATGATCACCGAGTAGCGGCTGGCGGAGCCCGCCCGGTTCGCCAGGGCGGTGGTCGCCTGGCTGAGCGGGCTGTCGCCGCCGTTCTGCAGGGACTTGCCGGAGTCGCCGGACTGCTTGGCGGCCTCGCCGTCCGGCTGGCTCAGGAAGCCGAGCACCGCGATGCGGTCGGCCTGCGCCTCGCTCGTCGCGGCCCGCAGCCGGGCGTTCAGCACGGAGGTGTTGATCTGCTGGTCGAGGAAGACGCCCAGCACCGCGACCACCGCCATGGAGACGACCATGGTGCTGGTGACCACGCGGAGCTGGAGGGAGCGCCAGAAGGCCCGGCGCAACCGACCGGCCGCGCGCCGGGTCCGTCGCCGTACTCCCCGCACCACCTGGCGCGGGGTACGGCGACGATTCTTCGCAGGAGGCATGTCGGTTTCCGGGGGGAGGGGTCGGGCGAGCTCAGGCCGGTCCGGCCTTGTAGCCCACACCGCGGACCGTCACCACGATCTCCGGGTGCTCCGGGTCCTTCTCGATCTTGGCGCGGAGCCGCTGGACGTGCACGTTGACCAGACGCGTGTCGGCCGCGTGCCGGTAGCCCCAGACCTGCTCCAGCAGGACCTCGCGGGTGAAGACCTGGCGGGGCTTGCGCGCGAGCGCGACCAGCAGGTCGAACTCCAGCGGGGTGAGGTTGATGGTCTCCTCGCCCCGCTTGACCGAGTGCCCGGCGACGTCGATGGTGATGTCGCCGATCTGCAGGATCTCGGGCGTCGGCTCGTCGGTGCGGCGCAGCCGGGCGCGTACCCGGGCCACGAGCTCCTTCGGCTTGAACGGCTTGACGATGTAGTCGTCGGCCCCGGACTCCAGGCCGAGCACCACGTCGATGGTGTCGCTCTTGGCCGTCAGCATGACGATGGGGACGCCGGACTCGGCGCGGATCCTGCGGCACACGTCGATGCCGTCGGCGCCGGGCAGCATCAGGTCGAGCAGGACCAGGTCCGGCCGGGTGTCGCGGAACGCGTCCAGCGCCTTGTCCCCGTCGGACACGAAGGAAGGTTCGAAGCCCTCTCCGCGCAGCACGATGCCGAGCATCTCGGCGAGAGCGGCGTCGTCGTCGACGACCAGCACGCGTCCTTTCATGGCCCCTCATTCGTTTTACGCAGCTAGGGATTTTTTACGGCAAACCGCATGATTACTGAAGGTTACCCTTGCTCGACCACCGGATGACACACTCCTGTGATCGGCGCTCGGGTGCCGAATTTTAGGCCCGCACGCCGTCGAACATGCGGCGACGCCCCCGAATGGCCGCTTCCGGCCTCGGCGGTCGAGGCTCCGGGCGAAAGGCGGCCACCGTCCAGTCTGCGGTAAACAGCGGCGTTCCGGCCATCCCCACCCAGATCTTCCGTCTGTCACCGCCCGTGAAACCCTGACATGCCTCCCCGAACAGCCCGATCGGCGCGCTCTCATGCCAGGATTGGGATATGTCAGACGGCCACGGTTCCAGCCCCGACACACCGCCCGGCTGGGCGTCCGATCAGCCTCCGTCGTACGGCGGACCGGCTCCGTGGGCCGCGCCCGGCCCCGGAGGGACGCCTCCTCCCGGCTCCCCCCAGCAGCCCCACGGCCAGCAGCCCGGCCCCTACGGCCAGCAGCCCTACGGCACCCCGCCCGGCCCCTACGGACAGCAACCCCATGGCCAGCAGCCCGGCCCCTACGGGCAACAGCCTGGTTCCTACGGCCAGCAACCCTACGGGCAACAGCCTGGTTCCTACGGCCAGCAGCCCTACGGGCAACAGCCCGGCCCCTACGGCTACGCCGCCCCGTCCTACGGCGGCCCGCCCGCGCTCAAGCCCGGCGTCATCCCGCTGCGGCCGCTCACCCTCGGCGACATCTACAACGGCGCGGTCCAGTTCATCCGGGGCAACCCGGCGGCCACGCTCGGCCTGTCGGCCGCGGTGACCCTGATCGCCCAGGCCATCAGCCTGGCCATCCAGATCCCGGCCCTCGGCGTGTTCGTCGACACCGCGCTCTCGCCGAACCTGGCGAGCGACCCCTCGCAGCTCCTCGGAGCCGTCAGCGCCTTCCTGGCGACCACCGCCCTCGGCGTCATCTTCCAGATGATCGCGATCGTGGTGCTGAGCGGCATGCTGACCAGCGTGCTGGGCAGCGCCGTGTTCGGCGAGTCCATCTCGATCGGGCAGGCGTGGCGGCTCACCTCGAACCGGATCCTTCCGCTGCTCGGCCTGGCGATCCTGCAAGTGATCATGGTCTTCGGCTTCATGGTCGCCGCGATCGCCCTGATCGTGCTCCTCGGCGTGGTCGGCGCGCCCGGCGAGCTCATCGCCCTGGCGAGCTTCGTCCTCATCATCGGCGGCATCGTCGGCGGGGTGTTCGTCTACACCAAGCTCAGCCTCGCCGGACCGGTGATCGTGCTGGAGCGCGCGGGCGTGTTCACTGCCATCAACCGATCGTTCCGGCTCGTCAAGGGCGACTTCTGGCGGGTCTTCGGCATCCTGCTCCTCACCGCGATCGTCACCGGGGTGATCGGCTTCGCCGTGGGCGTCCCGTTCTCCCTCGTGGGCAACCTGTTCGCCGACCCCACCGACCTCACGACGGTCCAGTCGGGGCTCGCGGTCTCCCTCATCGTGAGCGGACTGGGCGGCATCATCTCCGGAACGATCACCAACCCCTTCTCCGCCGGCGTCACCGCGCTGCTCTACACCGACCGCCGGATGCGCGCCGAGGCGTTCGACCTCGTGCTCCAGACGGCCGCCACGGACCGCCAGCGCGGCGTCCACGGCACGGCCCCGGGAGACCTGTGGCACCCCTCCCACGCCGCGGGCGGTCACCCCCACGGCTACGGCTACCCGCCCCACGGCCCCGGAGCCTGGCCGCAGTGATCTCCGACGTCCCGGTCGACATCGCGCGGGACGCCGCCAGGGAGGCGGCGGCCCGCGAGCTGGCCAAGCCGATCTACCCGAAGGAGTCGTGGTGGGACCGGCTCCTGGAGAACGTCCGGCAGTGGGTGGACGACCTGATCAACGCCGCCTCCGGGCTGCCGGGCGGATGGTTCTCGATCCTGCTGCTGGCGCTTCTCATCGCCGGCGTGGCCGTACCCGTCCTGACGATGGCGCGCAGGGCCACCCGGGCGCGCGCGGGCGGGCGGGCCGGCGAGCTGTTCGGCGCGCGGATCCGCACGGCCGCCGAGCACCGCGCGGCCGCCGAGGCCCACGCCGCGCGGCAGGAGTGGGCCGAGGCGATCAGGGAGCGCCTGCGGGCGATCGCGCGCGACCTGGAAGACCGGGCCGTCGTCGAGCAGCTGCCCGGCCGCACCGCGGACGAGCTGGCGGCCGAGGCCGGCCGGGCGCTGCCCGCCTTCGCGGGCGAGCTGCTGCGGGGCGCCCGGCTCTTCGACGACGTCACCTACGGCGACCTTCCCGGCACCGCCGAGGGGTACGGATACCTGACCGACCTCGACGGACGCCTCCGCCAGGCCAAGCCCGTGCTGTCGGGAGGACCCGCGTGACCCCGGACGCGCCCGCGCCCTCCCCCGCGACCGGCTCCGCCTCCCCTGTGACCGGCGCCTCGGCCTCCCCCGCCGTGCCGGGCGCCCCCGTCCCGCCGCCGGCCGGCGGCGCGGCGAGCGCGTCCACGTCCCCGCGCGCGGCCGACATCTGGCGGCGCTGGCGGGGGACGCTGGGCGTCCTGGCCGTCATGATCGTTTTCGTCACGGCGACCGTCGTGCTCTCCCAGCCGCGTCCCGGCGGCTACCTCGACCCCGAGGCCACGGCGCCGGGCGGCGCGCACGCGCTGGTCCAGCTCCTGCGTGACCAGGGAGTCGACGTACGGCCCGCGCGCACCGTCGGCGAGGCCCGCGCCCTGGCCGTGCCCGGCTCGCTGCTGCTGGTGGGCCGGACCGAGTTCCTCGCCGACGAGAACCTGCTGCGGGAGATCGACTCGCTGCCCGGCGACCGGCTGCTCGTCGAGCCCGTGACCCAGGCGTTGCAGGAGCTCGCCCCCGGCGTCTCGGCGGGCGCGCTGACGGACGTGAAGTCCCGGGCGCCGGAGTGCGAGGTCCCGGCCGCCGTGAAGGCGGGCACCGTCATGATCGGCGGAACCTCCTACAACCCGCCCCGGGGCTGGACCGGCTGCTACAACGGCAGCCTGATCTCCGGCGCCGCCGACGGCAGGACGGTCACCGTCCTGGGCTCCGGCGAGTTCATGACCAACCGGCGGCTGGCCGAGGACGGCGACGCCGCCCTCGCCATGAACCTGGCCGGGAGCCGGCCGGCGGTGGTCTGGCTGGTGCCCTCGGCGCCGCAGTTCCAGTGGGACGGAGAACAGGCCTCCTTGCAGGACCTGATCCCGGCCGGGGTCAAGTGGGCCGCCCTGCACCTGCTCGTCGCCGCCTTCCTGGTGGCGCTCTGGCGGGGCCGCAGGCTCGGCCCGGTGGTGGCCGAGCGGCTCCCGGTCGTCGTGCGCGCGTCCGAGACCGCGGAGGGGCGGGGACGCCTCTACCGGTCCCGCAAGGCCCGCGACCGGGCGGCGGCGGCCCTGCGGACCGCGGCGCTGGAGCGGATCGTGCCGCGCCTCGGGCTGGCGGGAGAGGTCACGCCCGCGGGGGTCGTGGCGGCCGTCGCCATGCGGACGGGGCAAGATGCTCAGCAGGCGGGAGCCGTACTGTACGGTGCGGCGCCCCTGGACGACGCGGGGCTCGTGGCACTGGCCGGAGACCTCGACATCCTCGAAAGGCAGGTACGAGACTCGTGAGCATGCCCGGCCCGGGGGCTGAGCCGAGCCCCCAGCAGACCATCGCGTATCCCGGCCGCGTGCCCGGCGCGGAGCGGAACTCGGCCGGCGACGCGGCCCGCGCCTC
This sequence comes from Planobispora longispora, assembly GCF_016863135.1. Taxonomy (GTDB): domain Bacteria; phylum Actinomycetota; class Actinomycetes; order Streptosporangiales; family Streptosporangiaceae; genus Planobispora; species Planobispora longispora. Next base: position 128,428 of record NZ_BOOH01000009.1, on the reverse strand, counting down.
GCTCGGGGCGTTGCGCGCCGAGGTCGCCAAGGCCGTCGTCGGCCAGGACGCCGTGGTCACCGGCCTGGTGATCGCCCTGCTCTGCCGGGGGCACGTGCTGCTCGAAGGCGTCCCCGGCGTCGCCAAGACCCTGCTGGTGCGCACGATGGCCGCCGCGCTGTCCATGGACTTCAAACGCGTGCAGTTCACCCCGGACCTGATGCCGGGCGACGTGACCGGTTCGCTGGTCTACGACGCGAAGACCGCGGAGTTCGAGTTCCACCAGGGGCCGGTCTTCACCAACCTGCTGCTCGCCGACGAGATCAACCGCACCCCGCCCAAGACGCAGGCCGCCCTGCTGGAGGCCATGGAGGAGCGGCAGGTCAGCGTCGAGGGCGCCGCCCGCAAGCTGCCCGACCCGTTCATCGTGGCCGCCACCCAGAACCCGATCGAGTACGAGGGCACCTACCAGCTGCCCGAGGCCCAGCTCGACCGGTTCCTGCTGAAGCTCACCGTGCCGCTGCCCTCGCGCGAGCAGGAGATCGCGGTGCTGGAGCGGCACGCCCTCGGGTTCGACCCCAGGGACCTGTCCCGGGTCGAGGCGGTGACCTCGGCCGAGGATCTGGCCGTGGGCCGCGCCGCGGTCGCCCAGGTCCACGTGGGCCCGGAGGTCCTCGGCTACGTGGTGGACATCGCCCGGGCCACCCGCCAGTCGCCGTCGCTGCGCATGGGCGTCTCCCCGCGTGGCGCCACCGCGCTGCTGGCCGCCGCCCGCGCCTGGGCCTGGCTCTCCGGTCGCGGCTACGTCACCCCGGACGACATCAAGGCGCTGGTCCTGCCCGCCCTCCGGCACCGGATCCAGCTCCGCCCCGAGGCGGAGCTGGAGGGAGCCACCACCGACGGCATCCTCGACGGCATCCTCGCCGCCGTCGCCGTCCCCCGCTGATGGCGCTCACCGGACGCACGGGGCTGCTGGCGGCCCTGAGCGCGATCGTGGTGCTGTTCGCCCCGGAGCCGGGCCTGGCCGTGGCCGGACTGCTGCTGCTCCTGGCGGCTCTGGTCGTGGTGGACCTGCTGCTCGCCGGGAGCGTCCGCGAGCTGCGGCTGGAGCGCTCGGGAGAGAGCAGGGTACGGCTCGGCGACGCGGTCCAGGTGACGCTGACCGTGGCGAACCCGGGGCGCCGGCGGGTGCGCGGGCTCATCAGGGACGCCTGGCCGCCCAGCGCCCGCGCGCAGCCCCGGCGGCAGGCCCTGGACGTCCCCGCCGGCGAGCGCCGCAGGGTGGTCACCACGCTGACCCCGTCGCGGCGGGGCGACCGGGAGTCCGCCGGGGTCACCGTGCGCTCGGTGGGCCCGCTGGGCCTGGCCGCGCGGCAGGGCTCGCACGCCGTGCCGTGGACGATCCGGGTGCTGCCGCCGTTCCTGAGCCGCACCCACCTGCCCGCCAAGCTCTCCCGGCTGCGCGAGCTGGAGGGTCGCAACCCCGTCCTGATCCGCGGGCAGGGCACCGAGTTCGACTCGCTGCGAGAGTACGTGGCGGGTGACGACGTACGCTCCATCGACTGGCGGGCGACGGCCAGGCGCAACGACGTCGTGGTGCGGACCTGGCGTCCGGAGCGGGACCGGCGCGTGCTGATCGTGCTCGACACCAGCCGCACCTCGGCGGGGCGCGTCGGGGTGGACCCGGCCTCCGGCGACCCGTCCGGCTGGCCGCGGCTCGACTGGTCGATGGACGCCGCCCTGCTGCTGGCCGCGCTGGCGGCCCGGGCCGGGGACCGGGTGGACTTCCTCGCCCACGACCGGACCGTCCGCTCCTGGGTTTCCGGGGCGTCCCGGACCGAGCTGCTGTCGGTCATGGTGAACGCCATGGCGCCGATCGAGGCGGAGCTGGTCGAGGCCGACGCCGAGGACATGGTCGCGGCGATCATCGCCAGGGCGGCGCACCGCTGCCTGGTGGTGGTGCTCACCGACCTGAACCCGGCGGCGCTGGAGGAGGGCCTGCTCCCGGTGCTCCCGCAGCTGGCCTCCCGGCACCTGGTCCTGCTGGCCGCGGTCTCCGACCCGCGGGTCGCCGCGATGGCCGAGGGCAGGGGGACGCTGGAGGAGGTCTACGACGCGGCCGCCGCCGAGTACCTGCGGAGCGGCCGGCGGCGGATGACGGCGCGGCTGCGGCAGCACGGCGTCGAGGTCGTCGACGCCCTCCCCGAGCAGCTCGCCCCCGCCCTCGCCGACGCCTACCTGGCGCTGAAGGCCGCGGGACGGCTCTGAAGCCCGGGGGACGACGTGGTCCGCCGCGGGACGGCCGAGGTCGGGGACGACGCGGCCAGGCCGCGGGACGGCTCTGAAGCGCTGATGCTCGGAGGACGACGCGATCAGGACGCGGGGGCGACGTCCGGGGCTCGCTCGACGTCGCCGCTCTCCCCCTCGCGGGCGGCCCGGCGCCCGAAGTACACGATGTAGGCGATGAAGACGACCTCGGCGGCCACCCCGATGCCGATGCGCGCCCAGGTGGGCAGCGGGGAGGGTGTGACCAGCGCCTCGATCAGGCCCGAGACGAGCAGCACGACGACCAGGCCGAGCGCGGCGCTCACGACCGCGCGCCCCTGCTCGCCCAGCGCCTGCCCGCGCGGTCGCGGTCCCGGATCGATCGCGGTCCAGCCGAGCCGCAGGCCCACCCCGGCCGCGAGGAACACGGCGGTGAGCTCCAGCAGTCCGTGCGGGGTGATCAGCCCGAAGAAGACGTCGCCCTTGCCCGCCGCGATCATCACGCCTCCGGTGACCCCGACGTTGAGCGCGTTCATCAGCAGGACGTACAGGATGGGGACGCCCAGCAGGACGGAGAACGCGATGCACTGCGCCGCCACCCAGGCGTTGTTCACCCACACCTGCGCGGCGAAGGAGCCCGCGGGGTTCTCGCTGTAGTAGTCGGCGAAGTCGTGCTCGACGAGCTGGCGGATCTCCTCGGGGGTGCCGACGGCCGCCTGCACCTCGGGGCTGCTCACCACCCACGCCCCCATGATCACGGCGATCGCCGTCGAGACGAGCGTCGCCCCCAGCCACCAGCGCCAGGCCCGGTAGGCGACGACCGGGAAGGAGACCGTCCAGAACCTGGCGAACTCCCGCCAGGCGGGGGCGTGCGCCCCCGTGACGGCCGAGCGGGCCCTGGCGACCAGGGACGAGAGCCGCCCGACCAGCAGAGGGTCGCGTGACGACGAGCGCACGATGGACAGGTGCGTCGCGACCCGCTGGTAGAGCTCGACCAGCTCGTCGATCTCGGCCCCGTCGAGGGACCGGCGCCGCTTCACCAGCTGCTCCAGGCGGTCCCATGTCGGCTGATGGGCGGTCACGAATGCATCGATGTCCACGTTCCGAGCCTATTGTCCGCGCTCCGGAAACCGCCACGCGGCATCTCCGCGGTTCGCGGCAGACGGTAAGGTCGACGGTGTGTCCGATCTGGTAACTGGTGACGCGGTCGTCGTCGATGTGCAGATCGCGCAGTTGCCGATCAGGGTGGCGGCATTCCTGCTCGACTTCCTCGTCCAGACGGTGGCGATGATCGCCGTCTACTTCCTCCTGTCCAGCACCATCACCGTCGTGGACTCCGCGCTGCTGACGGCGCTCCTGATCCTGTTCACGGTGCTGGTGTTCGTCGGATACCCGGTGCTGACGGAGACGCTGACCCGCGGGCGCACCCTGGGCAAGCTCGCCTTCGGGCTGCGGGTGGTGGGAGACGACGGCAGCCCCGAGCTGTTCCGGCAGGCGCTCTTCCGGGCGCTGGCGGGATTCGTCGAGGTCTACACCCTGAGCGGCGGCCCGGCCGTCATCTGCTCGCTCGTCTCCCCCAAGGGCAAGCGGCTCGGCGACGTCTTCGCCGGGACGATGGTGATCTCCGAGCGCGGCCCGCGGAACGCGGGCCCGCCCCCGCAGATGCCGCCGCAGCTGGCCGGGTGGGCGGCGCGGCTGGAGCTGTCCCAGCTGCCGGAGGACCTGATCCACACCGCCCGGCAGTACCTCGCGCGCCAGCGCGATCTCTCCCCCGCCGTCCAGCACGAGATGGGGACGCGGGTCGCGGCCCGGATGGCCGCCTTCGTCTCCCCGCCCCCGCCGCCGGGTGTGCCGCCGCACGCCTACATCTCGGCCGTCCTGGCCGAGCGCCGCGAGCGTCATCTGCAGCGGCTGCTGCGCCGCGCCTCCGCTCGCACCGCCGCCGCGGCGCCGTACCTCCCCGTCCAGCCGTCCTACGCCGCCGTGCCCGGGCGGCCCGCCCGGCCGCACGGCCCCGCGGGCGGGGGTTTCGCGCCGCCCGCCTGAGACCCGCGAGCACGCCGAGGGGGCGGCGGGATGCCCGCCGCCCCCTCATGTCCGCCGCGGCCGGTTACCAGTGGTGGCCGTGGTAGGACTCCTGCGTCTGCACGTTCAGCCGGTTCACGCGGACCCTGCGCGCCGGGTCGGTGAGCCTGTCCTTGATCGAGACGATGTCGAGTCCCTTGTGGAAGTCGCTGCCGTAGATGTAACCGTTGTAGTAGTAGGCCGACCAGATGCCGCCCCCGCCGGGGGTGGTCTCCGGCCCGCGCTCGAAGAACCCGATCTCCCTCGGGCTGGTCGAGTCGGTGAAGTCCCAGATCGAGATGCCGCCCTGGTACCAGGCCTGGACCATGATGTCCTTGCCCTTGACCGGGATCAGCGAGCCGTTGTGGGCGACGCAGTTCTCGTTGTCGGCCTGGTGGCGGGAGATCTTGAAGTAGCTCTTGAAGACGAGCTGGCCCTTGACGATGTCGTAGATGGCGTCGGCGCCCCGGTTCGGGCCGGTGGCCTCGTTGCAGGTGGCTCCGCTGCCGCCGCCCAGCTCGTCGGTGAAGACGACCTTGGTGGCCGAGTTGTTGAACGTCGCCGAGTGCCAGAACGCGAAGTTCGGGTCGGTGACCCGGGCCGTCACCACCGGGTTCAGCCGGTCGGAGATGTCGAAGAGCACGCCGTCGCCCATGCAGGCGCCCGCGGCGATGTCCTTCTCGGCGTAGACGGTGATGTCGTGGCAGCCGCTGGTGGGCAGCAGCAGGCCCGGCTGGGTCTCGTTGCCGCCGTCGGGGAAGACCACGGGGGTGGCGGCGACGGCGGCGGCCTCCGGGTTCCTGAGCGGCACCTTGATGACGGAGATCTTGTCATGCGGCGGCTGGCAGTCCGGGAAGTTGGCGGCCGGCCGGTAGGAGGAGACGTAGAGGTAGACGTTGCGCCGCCGGTCCCAGCCCTTGCCCGGGACCAGGGTCAGGGTGTGCGAGCCGCAGTTGGTCTCGACGGACTTGATGTACCTCGGGTTGGCCTTGTCGCTGATGTCGAAGATCCGGACGCCCTCCCACGACTCCTTGATCGACGCGTCCTGCGCGGTGCTGCTGCAGGAGTCGTTGTTGCGGGAGGAGTCGACGGCGCTGAAGAGGAGGTCGCCGTAGACCGACACGTCCATCTGCGAGCCGGGGCAGACGACGGTGCTGACGACCTTGGCCTGCTTCGGGTCGCGGACGTCGTAGATGGCGAAGCCGCCGTAGTTGCCGACGTAGGCGTAACCGTCCTGGAAGGCGATGTCGGTGTTGATGGTGGTCGTCAGCCCCTCGGGCTTGGCCACCGTCTTCACGTGGGAGACGTTGGGGCTGGTGACGATCTGGTCCGGCGGCGGGATCTCCGCCGCCTGGGCCGGCACGGCGGGCGCGAGTAACGCGATGGCGGCCGCGGCCGTCACGAGGGCGCGGCCGGTTCTTCGGAGGGTGAGCACTCGGGGCCTCCTGGGAGAAAGGAGAAAAAGCGCGCAGAAACGACCCAAATTGTCAGCCTCACCCGTCAGAAGAACCAGACATCACCCTGTAAGGAGAAACATCTACTTTGACACCTTTACCCTGGCAGTTGACAGTTATACGGTTTACGGCCGCGCGACACGATGATCTCCGAGCGGCGTGGGAAGCCCTGGCAGAGCCCGCGTCCGCCGTCGGCGCCCCGCCGCGGGAACCTTCTGGACCGCCCGTCTTTACCCGCCGGATCCTCTGGGGTTAGGTTGCAGGGCACGGACCCCACCCCGAAGGAGGCCGGGTGCGCGCGGCGCTCATCCCCGTGGCCATCGCCACCCTCTCGCTCGTCGTGTCCCTGTCCGCCTGCACCGCCGAGCCCGAGCGGCGGCCCGCCGCCGGGTCGACCGCGCCGATCCTCGTCCCCGGCAGGCCCGGCGAGCCCGCCCGGACGGCCGCCCCCGAGGAGGCCGCCACGCTCGTGCCCGCCCAGGTCGTCAACGCCGTGGACGTGAAGTACGTCCAGGACATGATCGTCCATCACCGGCAGGCCCTGGACATGGCGCTGCTGGCCCCCTCCCGCGCCGGGTCGGCGGAGCTGAAGGGTCTCGCCTCGCGCATCAAGGACGCCCAGGCGCCGGAGATCCAGTTCATGACCTCCTGGCTGCAGCAGCAGGGACAGCGGGTTCCCGGCCACCACGTCGGGCACGGGAGCATGCCCGGGATGGCCTCCCCCGAGCAGATGGAGGCCCTGAAGTCCGCCTCGGGCGAGGACTTCGACCGGCTCTTCCTCCAGCTGATGATCGCCCACCACCAGGGGGCGATCACGATGTCCCAGCAGGTCATCGGCGGCGGGTCGGACATCAAGATCTGGGAGCTCGCGAACGACGTCAGCTCCACGCAGGCCGCCGAGATCCGCCGCATGCTCAAGATCCAGGGAGCGTCGTAGGCCCCGTGCGGGCGGCCGGGACCGGGTCCTGACCGGAGACCGGGCCCAGACCCGGGCCGGGTCCTCGCCGGAGGCCGAGCCTCGGCCGGGCGGGGCCGGGTCCCAGCCGGGAGGCGGATCCTAGGATCCGGCCCGCCAGGAGTGGAGATACCGCTCCTGCTCGCCGGTCAGCTCGTCCACCTCGATCCCGGTCGCCGCCAGCTTCAGGCGCGCCACCTCCACGTCCACCTCCTCGGGGACGTCGTAGACCCCGGCCTCCAGCCGCGGGCGCTCCCGGGCCAGCCACGCCACCGCGAGCGCCTGCGCGGAGAAGGACATGTCCATGACCGCGGCCGGATGCCCCTCCGCCGCCGTCAGGTTGACCAGGCGCCCCTCGGCCAGCAGCAGGAGCCTGCGGCCGTCGGCCAGGACGTACTCGTCGGTGTTCGGGCGCACCCCGTGGTGGACGGCCTGCGCCAGCTCCTCCAGGGCGCGCACGTCGATCTCGACGTCGAAGTGGCCCGCGTTGGCCAGGATCGCGCCGTCCTTCATCGCGGCCAGGTGCTCGCCCCTGATCACGTCCCGGTTCCCGGTGACCGTGACGAACACGTCCCCCACGGGCGCGGCCCCGGCCATCGGCCGCACCTCGTACCCCTGCAGCGAGGCGTCCAGGGCCTTGACCGGGTCGATCTCGGTGACCACCACCCGGGCGCCCAGCCCCCTGGCCCGCTCGGCCACGCCCCGGCCGCAGTAGCCGAACCCGGCGACCACCACGGTCTTGCCCGCCAGCAGGGTGTTCGTGGCGCGCATGATGCCGTCGAGGGTGGACTGGCCGGTGCCGTACCGGTTGTCGAACATCCGCTTGGTGCGGGTGTCGTTGACCGCGACCATCGGGAACCGCAGCGCCTTCTCCGCGGCCATCTGCCGGAGCCTGATGATGCCGGTCGTGGTCTCCTCGCATCCCCCGGCGACCCCGTCGAGCAGCTCGGTCCGCTCGGTGTGCAGGATGTTCACCAGGTCGCAGCCGTCGTCCAGGACGATCTCCGGGGCGATGTCGAGCGCCCGGTGGATGTGCCGGTAGTAGGTGTCCCGGTCGACCCCCGCCCGGGCGTGGACGGCGATCCCGTACTCACCCAGCGCCTCGGCGACGTCGTCCTGGGTGGACAGGGGGTTCGAGGCCGCCAGCGCGATCTCCGCGCCCCCGGCCCGCAGGGCGCCCATCAGCACCGCGGTCTCCGCGGTCACGTGCAGGCACGCGGCGATCCGCAGGCCCTCCAGCGGCCGGTCGGCCGCGAACCGCGCCCCGATCGCGGTGAGCACCGGCATCGCCCGCGTCGCCCAGTCGATCCGGCGCTCCCCGGCCTCCCTCAGCGCGTTGTCCACGTCTTCCCCCTGACAGCCCTCGACGGCCCTGTGAGCCCTGCGCCGTCCCGGTGGACCCGTGGGCCGGGACGGCGGTCCGCAACGGCCCGGGAAGGGCCGTGGGGCCCCGCGCGCCTCGGATGGGCCGAGGGCCCCCGCAAGGTCTGCGAGGGCCCCGGCGCATTCGGTCTCGTGTCGGCTACGGCCTGACGGCCTAGTAGCGGTAGTGGTCGGGCTTGTAGGGGCCCTCGACCGGGACGCCGATGTAGTCGGCCTGGGCCTTGGTGAGCTCGGTGAGCTTCACGCCCAGCGCGTCGAGGTGGAGGCGGGCCACCTTCTCGTCCAGGTGCTTGGGCAGCACGTAGACGCCGACCGGGTACTCCTCGGTCTTGGTGAACAGCTCGATCTGGGCGATCACCTGGTTGGTGAACGAGTTGGACATGACGAACGACGGGTGGCCGGTGGCGCAGCCCAGGTTCATCAGGCGGCCCTCGGCGAGCACGATGATGGAGTGGCCGTCGGGGAAGGTCCAGGTGTGGACCTGCGGCTTGACCTCCTGCTTGACGATGCCGGGGATCTTCGCCAGGCCGGCCATGTCGATCTCGTTGTCGAAGTGGCCGATGTTGGACACGATCGCGTTGTGCTTCATCCGGGCCATGTGGTCGGCCGTGATGATGTTGAAGTTGCCGGTCGTGGTGACGAAGATGTCGGCGATCCCGACGACGTCCTCCAGGGTGGTGACCTGGAAGCCGTCCATGGCGGCCTGGAGCGCGCAGATCGGGTCGATTTCGGTGACGATCACGCGGGCGCCCTGGCCGCGCAGCGCGTCGGCGCAGCCCTTGCCGACGTCGCCGTAGCCGCACACGACCGCGACCTTGCCGCCGATCAGCACGTCGGTGGCGCGGTTGAGGCCGTCGATGACCGAGTGGCGGCAGCCGTACTTGTTGTCGAACTTCGACTTGGTCACCGAGTCGTTGACGTTGATCGCCGGGAAGAGCAGCGTGCCGGCCTTGAACATCTCGTAGAGGCGGTGGACGCCGGTGGTGGTCTCCTCGGTGACGCCCTTGATGCGCGAGGCGATCTCGGTCCACTTCTTCTCTTCGGTGACGGTACGGCGGAGCAGATCGAGGATGATCCGCCACTCCTCCGGGTCGTCCTCGGCGGCGCTGGGGACGGCGCCGGCCTTCTCGTACTCGGCGCCCTTGTGGACGAGCAGGGTGGCGTCGCCGCCGTCGTCGAGGATCATGTTGGGGCCGTCACCGCCGGGCCAGTTCAGGGCCTGCTCGGTGCACCACCAGTACTCCTCCAGGGTCTCGCCCTTCCAGGCGAAGACCGGGACGCCCTTGGGGTCGTCGAGGGTGCCCTCGGGACCGACGACGACGGCCGCGGCCGCGTGGTCCTGGGTGGAGAAGATGTTGCAGCTCACCCAGCGGACCTCGGCGCCGAGCGCGACCAGCGTCTCGATGAGCACGGCGGTCTGGATGGTCATGTGCAGCGAGCCCATGATCTTCGCCCCGGCCAGCGGCTGCGCGGCGGCGTACTCCTTGCGGATGGCCATCAGACCGGGCATCTCGTGCTCGGCGAGCTGAATCTCCCTGCGCCCGAAGGCCGCAAGCGAAAGGTCGGCGACCTTGAAGTCCATGTGTGATTACCCCTCTACCCGGAAGTCGACGCATGCGAGTCTAAACTCGCTGGACCACCGGACGCACTTTTCCCGTGCCTAAACTGACATAGAATTGTCAGAATGCGAATCACCGAGGCCGCGAAGCGGCTGGGCATGTCCCCCAGGATGCTGCGCTACCGCGAGTCGCTGGGCCTGCTCCCCCCGGTCCGGGAGCAGGGGGCGCACCGCCGGTTCGGCTCCGAGGAGCTGTCCGCCGTGGCCCAGGGCGTGGAGCTGGAGCGGCGCTTCGACATCTCCCCCGGTGAGCTGGCCTTCGCCCTGCGCGTGCTGAGCGAGCCCGCCGTCGCGCAGGCCGTACGGGATCTGGGCCTGCGGATCGGCCGCCTGCAGGCTCCGCGCCGCGCCCTGGACTTCGAGAAGGAGAAGGCCCTGCGCCTGCTCCAGGGCCGCACCGGCCCCGTCCGGCCCGGCTACGGCGCCGAGCCCGCCGGCCACGTGGACCGCCGCCTGCCAGATCGCTCCTAGGAGTGACGACAGCCTCCGGGGGAATCAGGAGGATTCATCCCATGAACGTCACCACCAAGCTGAGCCGGGCCGAAGAGCAGGTGGCCGCCTTCGACATCGGGCGCGTCGTCTCGTCACCGCTCACCGACCTCGTCGTGGCCGCCGCCCTCGCGATGACCGCGTTCCTGGAGGTCGCGGCGGACCACTCGTCCCTGGCCACGCTGCCCGCCCTGCTGGCCACGGCCCCGCTGGCGATCCGCCGCCCCCAGCCGTGGCTGGCCGTCACGCTGACCCTCATCGGGGCCGCCGGGCTGGTGCTGACGGGCGTGCGCGAGCCTCCCGTCGCCGTCGTGATCGCGGGTGTTCTCTCCTTCTACACGATCCTGCGCCGGATCGGCCGCGGGGCCGCCTGGGCCCTGACGGCGGGCGTCGGCGTGCTCCTCCTCGGCGCCGTCGCGGTTTTCGTGTTCTTCTCCTCGGCTTCGTATTCGTCCCTGCGGGACCTGGGCTTCATGGTGATCGTCCTGCTGAGCGTGACCCTGGCGACGGCGCTCGTGGCGGACGTGCGGCGGAGCCGTACGGAGATCAAGGAGGTGCGGGCGGACAACCTGGAGACCCTGCGCGAGCAGGCGGCGATGGCCGAGCGGGCGAGGATCGCCCGGGAGATGCACGACATCGTGGCCCACTCGATCTCGATGGTCGCCGTCCAGGCCGAGACCGCGCCCTACACCATCCCCGACCTCGACGAGCGGGCGAAGCAGGAGTTCGCCGAGATCGCGGCGAGCGCCCGCGGCACCCTCACCGAGATGCGCCGCCTGCTCGGCGTGCTCCGCGCCGACATCCCCTCCGCCCCGGAGACCGCGCCGCAACCGGGGCTGGCGCGGCTGCCCGAGCTGATCGGGCAGCACGACGGCGAGGTCGACCTGGACGTGGTCGGCGAGCAGGTCGAGGTGCCGCAGGCCGTGGACGTCTCGGCCTACCGGATCGTCCAGGAGGCGCTGACCAACGCCCGCGTCCACGCGCCCGGGGCCCGCGTCTCCATCGAGCTGGTCTACCGCCCCGGCCTGCTGGTCCTGCGCATCGCCGACAACGGCCCCGGCCCCTCCGAGAAGGCCGGGGAGACCGACGGCGGGCACGGGCTGGTCGGGATGCGCGAGCGGGCGCTCGCCCTCGGCGGCTGGTTCACCGCCGGAGCGGGCCCGAACGGCGGCTTCCTGATCCAGACGGGACTCCCCCTGGAATGACCGCCGCCGACCGTTCTCCGGCCGGATCCGCCGCCGGCCGCCCGGCCTCCGGGATGAGCTCGGACGCGGGGCCCGGGGCTCCGGCCGGGCCGATCCGCGTGCTCGTCGCCGACGATCAGCCGATCGTGCTGCGCGGGTTCGCGGCGGTGCTCGACGCCCAGCCCGACATCACCGTGGTGGGCACCGCCCCGGACGGCGCGCAGGCCGTGCTGCTGGCCCGGGACACCCGTCCGGACGTCGCCCTGCTGGACATCCGGATGCCGGAGATGGGCGGGATCGAGGCGGCCCGCAGGATCCTGGAGACCGAGGCGACCAGGATCATCATGATCACTACGTTCGACCTGGACGACTACGTGTATGACGCGCTCACCGCGGGGGCGAGCGGGTTCCTGCTCAAGGACGTCCGGGCGAACGACCTGGCCGAGGCGGTCCGCACGGTGGCCCGGGGCGACGCGCTGCTCGCCCCGAGGATCACCCGGCGGCTGATCTCGGAGTTCGCCCGGCAGCGGCGGCGGCCCCGGGCGGACGGCGACCCCCTGACCCCGCGTGAGAGCGAGGTCCTCCGCCTGATCGCCCAGGGCCTGTCCAACGCCGAGATCGCCGCCGCGCTGGTGGTCACCGAGCACACGGTGAAGACCCACGTCGCCCGGCTGCTGGCCAAGCTCGGCCTGCGCGACCGCACCCAGGCGGTGATCCACGCCTACGAGACGGGCCTCGTCCTGCCGCGTTCCTGAACCGGCGCGGCCCCTCGACGGCGGACGCCGTACCACCCGCGGGCGGTACGGCGTCCGGCCGGAAGGATCCGGAGGTCAGGCGGGGCCGGAGCCGGCGGTGGCGCCGGTCCGGTACAGGTCGGGCTCCAGGTAGATGACGCGGGCCTCCGGCACGGCCTCGCGGACGCGGCGCTCGGCCTCGTCGATGCCGCGGGCGATGTCGGCGGCCGTGTCGTCGTGCTCCACCGCGATCTTGGCGGCGACCAGGATCTCCTCCGGGCCCAGGTGCAGCGTGCGCATGTGGATGATCCGGGTGATCTCGGGAGCGCCCTGCAGGGCGTCGCAGATCTTCCTCTCGACCTCGGGGCCGGCGCCCTCGCCGATGAGCAGCGACTTGGTCTCGATCGCCAGGATGACCGCGATGACCGCGAGCAGGACACCGATCATCAGGGTGCCGACGCCGTCCCACACACCGTTCTCGGTGACGACGGCCATGGTCACGCCGAACAGCGCGAAGATCAGGCCGAGCAGCGCGCCGAGGTCCTCCAGGACGATGACCGGCAGCTCGGGGGACTTCGACCGCCGGATGAACGCGATCCAGGACTGGTTGCCGCGGACCGCGTTCGACTCCTTGATCGCGGTGCGGAAGGAGATGGTCTCGGCGATGATCGCGAAGATCAGCACGCCGAAGGCCCACTGCGGAGACTTGATGTTCTCCGGGTGGGAGATCTTGTGCCAGCCCTCGTACAGCGAGAACACCGCACCGATGGTGAACAGCACCACCGCCACCACGAAGGCGTAGAAGTAGCGCTCGCGACCGTAGCCGAAGGGGTGCTCGGGGGTGCGCTCGCGGGCCGCCCGCTTGCCGCCGAGCAGCAGCAGCGCCTGGTTGCCCGAGTCGGCCACGGAGTGGATGGACTCCGCGAGCATCGACGACGAACCGGTGAAGACGAAGGCCACGAACTTCGCCGCGGCGATTGACAGGTTTGCGGCCAATGCCGCGACGATCGCCTTTGTACCGCCGCTCGCGCTCACGGCAGCCTCCACTCCATCAATTCAGGAAAAATCAAGACAGGATCCTATTGGGAGATTCTGGCCTTGAGTTCATTGATCGCTGATACCGGGGTCGGATCGATGCCGTACCCGAGGGCGAGGTACGTACTCGCGTAGTCGCCCACCCCGATCAGCGTGGCCAGCCGCTCCAGCGGGTGCAGCCCCTCCGCGGTGATCTCGGTGACCGGCACGCCCCGATCCTGCGCCAGCCGCACCGACACCTCGCGCCGCCGGGCGGCCTGCGGGTGCTCCTCCAGGTCGCGCAGGACGAACAGCCGGAGCGTCCGCCCCGCCTCGTCGGCGAAGATGTCCCGCTCGGCCAGCGGCCCGTCGAAGGTCACCACCTGGTTGTGGTTGGCCTCCGGGATCTCGCCCCAGATCGCCGGGTATTTGGCGTTCTCGTTGAGCTGGCAGGCCCAGCGGTAGGCCGCGACCGCGGCCAGCCGGGAGGACCCCCAGATCATCGGCACCGTCTCGGCCATCTCCGCGGCCAGCGACTTGCCGGGGTTGATGAACGACTCGCTCGCCGGGCGGCAGCGGTGGGCGATCTCCTCCAGGCGCGCGGCCGTCGTCTCGAACACGGACTCGTCCGCCTCGACCAGGCCCATGCCGGCGGCCGCCACGATCAGCGGGACCGACAGCGCCCACATCCCGGCGCGCGGCTGCCCGTTGGTCGCGATGGGCACGAAGGACGCGCCCGCCTGCCGGGCGACCTCCTCCAGCGGCGAGCCGGCGGCTCCCACCGCCAGCAGGCGGCACCCGCGGCGCACCGCGTCGGTCGCCATCGCGATCGTCTCCTCGGTGGTCCCCGAGCAGGACACGGCGACGACCAGGTCGGCCACCCCGACCCAGCCCGGGAGCCGGTAGGAGCGCACCGTCACGATCGGCAGCGGCGCGCCGTTGCCGCACACCGCCTCCAGGACCTCTCCGGCGATGCCCGAGCCGCCCATCCCCGCGACCACGATGGCCCGGGGACGGCCGCCCTCGGCCAGCGACGGCACGCCCGCCTCGCGGGCGGCCCGGTAGGAGGTGCGTATCTGCGCCGCCGAACCCGCGACCGCCCGCAACATCCCGCCGGGATCGCCGTCACTCAGCCCGGCGGAGTCGTCGAGCCGGTCGGCGTCCCAGGTCACGGCTTCCGTGCCTCGTCCACCAGCAGCACCGGGATGTCGTCGCGGACCGGATAGACCAGCCCGCAGGCGGTGGAGGTGCAGGCCAGCTCGTCCGTCTCCGGTTCGGCGCGCAGGGGGGACTTGCAACTGGGGCAGGCCAGGATCTCCAGCAGCCAGTCGTCGATCTTCACTCGGTCAGCTCCTCACGACGGCCAGGACCTCGTCCCTGACGGCCGCCATCTGATTCTCGTCGGCCGCCTCGGCGTTCAGCCGGAGCAGCGGCTCGGTGTTGGACGGACGAAGATTGAACCACCATCCGGGGCCGGACACGGTCAGACCGTCCAGCTCGTCGAAGGTGACCCCGTCGCGGGCGGCGAAGGCCTCCCGGACCCGGGCCGCCGCGGCGGCCTGGTCGGCGACGGTGCTGTTGATCTCACCGGAGGCGGCGTAGCGGGTGTATTCGGCCAGCACCTCCGAGAGCGGCCGGTCCTGCTCGCCCAGCGCGGCCAGCACGTGCAGCGCGGCCAGCATGCCGGAGTCGGCGAACCAGAAGTCCCGGAAGTAGTAGTGGGCGGAGTGCTCGCCGCCGAAGACGGCGCCGGTCCTGGCCATCTCGGCCTTGATGAAGGAGTGGCCCACCCGGGTTCTCACCGGCGTGCCGCCGCGCTCGGCGACGATCTCGGGGACGCTCCGCGAGGTGATCAGATTGTGGATGATCACCGAGCCCGGGTGCTTGACCAGCTCCCGCGCCGCGACCAGCGCGGTGACGGCGGACGGGGAGACCGACGCGCCGTGCTCGTCCACGACCCAGCAGCGGTCGGCGTCGCCGTCGAAGGCCAGGCCGATGTCCGCGCCGGTCTCGACGACGGCCTTCTGCAGGTCGCGCAGGTTCTCCGGCTCGAGCGGGTTGGCCTCGTGGTTGGGGAAGGAGCCGTCCAGCTCGAAGTAGAGCGGGACCAGCTCGACGGGCAGCCCCGCGAAGACGGCCCCGACGGTGTGCCCGCCCATGCCGTTGCCGGCGTCCACCACGACCTTCAGCGGCCGGATGCCGGACAGGTCGACCAGGCCGCGCAGGTGGTCGGCGTAGCCCCGGAGCAGGTCCCGGCGCTCGACCGATCCCCCGGCGGCCGTGCCGGAGCTCACAGCGCCCGTGCCGGCGGCGCCCGAGGCCAGGATCTCGGCGGCCCGGTCGCGGATCTCGGTGAGCCCGGTGTCGCCGCCGATCGGGACGGCGCCCGCGCGGCACATCTTCATCCCGTTGTAGCGGGCCGGGTTGTGGCTGGCGGTGAACATCACGCCGGGCAGCCCGAGGCTGCCGCTGGCGTAGTAGAGCAGGTCGGTGGAGCCCAGGCCCGCGTGGACCACGTCGGCGCCCCGCGCCGTCGCCCCCCGGGCGAACGCGGCGGCCAGCGGCTCGGACGAGGAGCGCATGTCGTGGGCCAGCACGAGCTTGCCCGCCCCGATCACCTCGACGAAGGCGGCTCCGACCGCCTCCGCGGTCGCCTCGTCGAATTCGTCCGGCACGACGCCGCGCACGTCGTACGCCTTGAAGATCCTGGCGAGGTCGCCCACTCCAGCTCCGCCCCTCGGTGTCGTTTCTGCCGAACCCACCCTAGAGGGTTCAGCGGTCACGCTGAGGTTGCGCCGAACGGAGCACCCGCAGATGTCCGCGCCGCCCGATCTCGACGGCCTGGCCGACCGGCTCGGCGCCCCCCGCCGGGGCGGGCCTGGCGGCCTCGCGCACCGCGTTGGCGAGGGCCTCGAGGTCGTCCGTGCTCGGCGGCACGCCCTCCGTGGGCAGGCGGACCACCTCCCAGCCGCGCGGTGCGGTCAGCCGCTCGGCGTGTTCGGCACACAGGTCGTAGCAGTGCGGCTCGGCGTACGTTGCCAAGGGCCCGAGAACAGCGGTCGAATCGGCGTAGACGTACGTGAGCGTGAAAACGGCAGGCTGACTGCACGCGGTGCGGGAACAGCGGCGGACGGGGCTCACGGTGGTGACCGTATCCGGTAAGCGTCCGGGGCGCCACTATCTGAGCGCTCTTAACGAGCGTGTCGCCACAATTCGGACACCTGTCACGACGTTTCCTCCCTTTCCTCCCGTACGGCTCCGCCAGGCAAGACGATCTAGGAAACACACCCTAAGCTGGGCTCGTGAGCCCGGCACCCGGAAGACCCCGCTCCCCCCGCAGGCGCGACCGCCACGGGCGGGGCATGCGCGGCCCCCTGGCGCCCTCTCACGTGCCGATCGCCAAGGCCCGCAGCGAACGCTTCGACGACCTCGTCCTGGACGCCGTGGACCGCCTCAAGCCCCGCTGGGGCCGGCAGCTGGCCTCCGTGGAGTTCGCGGTCGAGGAGGTGCCGCCGGCGGCCGATCTGGGCGACGGCCCCGGCCTGCTCACCGGCGAGCCCATCCCGTTCGGCCGGGCCGAGCCCGCCGACGGCAAGCGCCCCGCCGTCGTCATCGTCTACCGCCGCCCGCTGGAGGCCCGCGCCGGCGACCGCGACCAGCTCGGCGCGATGGTGCACGACACCGTGGTGGAGCAGGTCGCCGGGCTCCTCGGCCTCTCCCCCGAGTCCGTGGACCCGGGGTACGGCGGCGACCGCGACTGACCGGCCGCCGGGCTCCCGGCCGGCCGGCGCCCGGTCAGGGGGCGTCTGACACGTCCCGGGGCAGGACGACCGCCGCGGACTCGCCGACCGGCGGGACCAGCGCCCACATGCGGGCCGCCGCCAGCGGCTGGACGGTCAGCGCGAGCCCGTCCTCGATCTTCTCGTCCATCACCCGCCCGCCGTACACCGGCCCCGATCCCGGCAGCGGCAGCACCACCACCGCGAAGGCGCCGTCCATCTCGGGCAGTTCGACCTCCTCGACGCGGGCGGCGGCGACGGCCAGCTCGAACGGCTCGGGCGCCTCCCCCGAGCGCGGCAGCACCTGCACGCTCACCTTGCCGGCCGTGTCCGGCGCGGCCAGCAGCAGCCGGGAGCTCTTCTTCTTGCCCGTGCGGTTGTCGGCCACGACGCTGCCCAGGTCGATCGGGGCCGTCCCGGCGGTGAAGGCCACGTCGGGTTCCTTTCCCGTCCCGGTGGCGACCACCCCGGCCACGATCGGCGTGTCGGAGGTGAGGACGAGCGCGGCGGGCTGGCCGCCGACGCCCTCGGACAGATCGACCGTCGCGACGGACCCGGCGGGCACCTCGACCAGCTCGCGGCCCTTGAGCGCGTAGGTCCCGTCCGGGGTGAGGGCTTTGACCTCGACCAGGGTGTCCACCTCGGCCGGGGTGGCGACCAGCAGCTCGCGCCCGCCCCCGCCGCCGGGCACGGCCGGCACCACGACGCGCGTGGCCGGGGGCGCGGCGGCGGGCAGCCAGTCGACGCCCTTGCCCCCGCGCATGACGGCGCGGGCCGCGGCGGTGACGCGGCCCGGACCGGTCCGTACCTCCACGGCCATGACGAGGGGGGAGGGGGCCAGGTCCGCGAGGTCGAGGGTGCGGCTCTCGCCGGGGCCCAGCGTGAGGATGCCTCCGGCCTCGCCGACCACCTGCCCCTCGCCCGAGTAGACCAGGATCTCCACGACGGCCGTGGCGAGGTCGGCGTTGGCCAGGTGCAGCGTGACGTCGGCGGCGGCCGGCCCCGGTCCGACCAGCCAGGTGCTCGCGGCCGGCTCCGCGCATCGCGTCCCGGCCAGCCCCCGGTGCCTGCCGGAGGTCTCCCTGCGCGTCTGGGCCGACTCCAGCCCCGCCGCGCTGCTCCCGGTGGCGGTCACCGTCACCGGGCCGGTCCCGTCGGGCGCCGTCTCGTGCCAGAGCCGCCCCGGCTCGTTCAGGGTGTCCAGGACCTTGTCCGCGGCCTCGATCCGCGCCTCGCCCGGGGCGACGACCTCGCCCCCCGGCGGCGTGACGACGCCGATCTGCGCTCCGGCCGGGTCGGGGCAGACGGTCGTCACGGCGGCCACGGGGACCTTCCGCGGACCGGGCGCCGGCTCGGCGGCCGGGGCGGGCCGGGTGACCGCGGCCACGCCGTACAGGGCGAGCATGGCCGCCAGCACCAGGGCCAGCGGGCCGAACCGGTTGTCGATCAGGTGCTTCACCGGGGCGCCAGCTCCCTCGTTGTCTCGGGCGGTTCCCGCGGGACGACCTCGCGGTCGGCGGCTCGCGAGCCGGGCGCGGCCAGGATCGCGACCAGCAGCGTCATCAGCGCCTGGGCCCAGAGCCAGCGGACCCGCCAGGGGTCCTCCTGCGGGGCCGCCGGGGTCGCGATGGGCTGGGTGAGCCGCCACACCCCGCCCCGCTCGGACAGGCTCACCCTGGCCAGCGCGGGCTGGGAGTCCAGGGCGCGGCCGACCGCCGGGTCCACCGGCGCGGCCACCACCACGAGCCGCACGCCGTGGGCGGCCAGCACCCGGGCGTCGTCGCCGCCCCGGCCCGAGACCAGCCCGGCCGCGGCCACGCCGACCAGCTCGCGGGGGCCGGCGGGCGAGGGGATGTCGGCCTCCCCGATGATCGGGGTACGGCCGCGCAGGACGGTGAAGACCAGACCCCCGCCGCGGCCTTCGGAGCGCAGGAGCAGGATGCGTTCCCCGCTCCGTGAGGCGGCGGCGGCCGAGGCGGGCATCACCTCGCGCACGTCCCCGCTGACCGGCCCGGTCACGCCGGAGGCGGCCCACAGGCCCGCCGCGAGCAGCGGCGTGGCGACCGCGGCGGCCACGACCAGCAGCGCGGCGGCCCGGCGCGGCCCGGCGGCGCGGGCTCCCCGGGCTCCGCGAGCTCCGCGGCCCCCTCTGGTCCCGCGGGCTCCGAGGAGTCCGCGGACGCGGCCCGCGGTGAGCGCGGCCGCCGTCAGCATCCCGAGGGCGGCCACCGCCAGCGGGACGCCGGGCCAGGCGGGACCCACGGCGTCGCCGTTGACCGAGGCGACCGGGATCCGGCTGACCAGTACGGCTGCCAGCAGCCCCAGCAGGGCCACGCCCCAGCCGATCGCGACGGCCGTCCGGTTCCCGCGCGCGAGCAGGGCCGCCAGGCAGGCGGCGACGAGGCCGCCGGTCGCCCAGAGCGGCGGCGTCCCGGGACCGCCGGGACTCAGCAGGAGCAGGGAGGCCGCGGGCAGCGCCGGGTCGGTCAGGTCGGGCCGGTGGAGTCCGGCCTCCAGCAGGAGCCGCCCGGGATCCGCGACCACCTCGGCCAGCCAGGGCAGCAGCAGCGCCGCCGGCACGCCGAACACGATCGCCGCCGAGAGGCCGGCTCCCCTGCGGGGGAAGGCCAGCGTGGCCAGGACTCCGAGAAGCAGCATGAGGGGATAGACGAGCGGGACGAAGGCCGTGCCGGTCGCGAGGAGGAGACCGAGGGCCCAGGCGGCGCGGCGGGCCTGGCGGCCCTCGCCGGTGAACACCGTGACGCCCAGGGCCGCGTAGGCCGGCAGCAGGACGAAGACGACGGCGGTGCCGAGCCTCCCGGCGGCGATCGTCCCGGTGGCGACCGGGAGCAGGGCGTAGGAGGACGCCAGCCAGACGCGGGCCGACCGGCCGGGGACCAGCGACCGGGTCGCCGCGTAGGCCGCGGCCCCGGCCAGCGGGACGCAGCCGAGCAGCAGCAGGGAGACCGCCAGCCAGGTCTGGCCGAACAGCACCGTGGAGAGCATGGCCAGCA
Source organism: Planobispora longispora (assembly GCF_016863135.1). GTDB lineage: Bacteria > Actinomycetota > Actinomycetes > Streptosporangiales > Streptosporangiaceae > Planobispora > Planobispora longispora. Next base: position 108,496 of record NZ_BOOH01000009.1, on the reverse strand, counting down.
CCGCGACGTACGGCGGGGCCCAACCCTCGCCTCCCGGGCCCGCCCCGTGCCGCCCCTCGGTGTAGAGGGCCCACAGGTCCCCCGCCCCTCCGATCACCGGGACGAGCGCGCCGCCGCCCAGCCGGGCCCCGCCGACCAGGCCGCGCCCGGCCACCAACGTGATCACGAGGAGGACCAGGAAGAGCACCGTGCCCGGGTTGCGCAGGACCCGCCACATCATCCCGGCGTTCCCGGCGTCGTCGGCGAGCAGTTCGTCGCCCTCCTCCGCCGGGCCCGCCGCCTGGTGCCGTCCGGTGGACTCCACGAACCCCGACCCGGCCAGGTAGCTCTGGACCCGGTCCACCAGCCGCCGGTAACCCGCGCCCGGCGGCGTGAGCAGCCGCCTGACCGCGAGGTGGTTCTCCTTCCTGCCCGGGGCCCTGGCTCTGCGGGCTTTGATCATCCGTACCGGATGGGCGAGCACCGAGCCGAGCGCGACGATCTCGTCCAGAGCGTTGGCGGGCTGCTTGGCCAGCAGGAACAGGAGGGCGCGGAAGGACGATCCGGCGGCGTTGCGCAGCAGCGCCCACATCATCGGCCAGAACGGCAGGTTCGCCAGGACCACGAAGATCGCGTTGCGGCGGTCCAGACGGCGGGGGTGGTCGCCGCTGACGGTGATGCGGCGGCGGCGCCGGTGGGCGGCCTCGGCGTGCCAGGCGATCGCGCGGGTGACGTTGCGCACCCGGTACCCGGCCGACCTGACCCGCCAGCACAGGTCCAGGTCGTCCCGGAAGATCGACAGGAACGGGTCGAGCCCGCCGACCTCCTCCCAGACGTCACGGCGGATCAGCATCCCGGCGGTGGAGACGGAGAGCACGTCCCGGACGCCGTCATACTGTCCCTGGTCGAACTCGCGGGGCTCCAGCCCGGTGTCGCGGCGGCCCGTGCGGTCGACGGTGACGCCGACCTCCAGCAGGATCCGCCGGTCCAGCCAGTCGCGGAGCTTGGGCCCGAGCACCCCGGTGCGGGGGTCGGCGTCGGCGGCGTCGAGCAGGGTCTCCAGGGCCCACGCGTCCGGGGCGCAGTCGTCGTGGAGCAGCCAGATCCACTCGCGCCCGCCCGCGGGGTCCAGCCGGTCGAGCACCTCCGCGACGGCCTCGCCGAAGCCGGTGGAGCGCGGGAGGGTGAGCACCGCCTGCGGGCCGAGGACCTCCCTCAGCAGCGCGGCGCTGCCGTCACGGCTGCCGTTGTCCGCCCCGACGATCCGGTCCACCGGCCGGGTCTGCCGGAACAGCGCGTCGAGCGTCTCCCGCAGCCAGCGGGTCCCGTCGTGGGAGACGACGATCGCGGTGACGGTGTGGCGGAGGGGGGAGGAGTCGGTGCTGGGCATGCGTCCCGGGGTTCGCGAGGGGGGTGATCAGGACGACTACCATACGGCACCTTATATCCGGCGATATATCCCGAATAAAGTCCAGCCAGACGAAATCCCCTGCTATCCCGTGTTATCCCCGGTCATCTGGCTATCCGCAGCCGTCCCTCGCCGTCGCCCGCGCCTCCCCGTCGTTCCCGCCGCGGATGAAGTCCCGGGCGGGAGAGGACGGGGAGGGAACAGGACGGGATGGAACAAGGCCGGGGAAGACGGAAAAGGCCACGCGGCGTCAGCCGCGTGACCTCATCGAGATATCGCCAGGTGTCCTCGCCGGACGTCCCGGATGACCTTCACCTGCCAGGCGTCGCCCTCTCAGACGGCCTGACGCTTGATCCGGCGGCGTTCCCGCTCGGAAAGCCCACCCCAGATGCCGAACCGCTCATCATGCTCAAGTGCATATTCCAGACACTCAGCACGAACCTCACACGAACGGCATACTTTCTTGGCCTCCCGGGTCGATCCTCCCTTTTCCGGGAAGAACGCCTCCGGATCGGTCTGCGCGCACAGCGCGCGTTCCTGCCAGCCAAGCTGCTCTTCAGCGATGCTGTCCTGTGCGATGACCAGGTCGGCCACTGCACACCTCCCTGCCGCCCGCCCGCAATGGAGCCCCCCTTATGAACGCCTCCCCCTTACCCACCCGGAGGGAGGCGTAACAACACGCTTGTAATTTCACGCGTGCGCCTAATTACACGCGTGTACCCGGCGTGACGTCAAGCGGCATGCCGGTATCCGGGGAAAGACCCGCTCTCCCCGGTCCTGAATCGCATGCCTGCGACTGCGGCGGCCCTTCCAGGTGATCGTGACGATCACCTGGAGTGTTCAGTGCTCCCTGCGGTCGGAACCGTACCAGGACGTGCTCTGCTCCTGACCGGGGCCCACCCTTTCTCTATCACCGGTTTCCTCACCCATTGCCTGTCCCGAACGCTCCGGCGTGTAGATCGCCGTGGGGTCGATGGGCTGGGGCGACTCCCAGGACGACGCCGCCGGAGCGGAGTGAGCCGCCGGGGCCGGGCCGCCGAGCGGGTCCGCCCGGTAGGCGCCCGGGTCGAAGCGGAGCGTCGCGTCGGCGGGCGGCGTCTCCCACTGCGGCGCGGTCTGCGGAGGCTGCGCCTGCCCGAAGGAGGAGTCGTAGCCCGAAGACTGCTGGTCGTAGGCCGGGGCTTGCTGGTCGTAGGCCGGGGCTTGCTGGTCGTAGCCCGAAGACTGCTGGTCGTAGCCCGTGCCCGGCTGGGAGGCGGTGTACTCCGGCAGGCGCAGCTGCGGCTCGGTGCCGCCGTACTGGGGCTCGGCCCCGTAGGAGGGTTCCGCGGCGCCGTACGCCTGCTGCTGGTAGCTCTCCGCCTGCTGGTAGGCGTGGGCGATCTGCTGGGAGCGGGCGTCCATCGGATCGGGCACCGAGTAGTGCGGGGCCGCATCCGGGTACTGCGGGGCCGCGTCGGGGTACTGCGGAGCCGCCTCCGCCGCCTGCCGCGCGAACTCCGCGCCGGAGTACCCGGTCAGCGGCTGGCCGTAGTTGTCCGGCGGCTGCGGGAAGGACGCCTGGCTGTCGAAGGGCAGGCGGGGCTGGCTGTCCGCGGGCGTGTACGGCTGCGCCGGGGCGGCCTCGGGCTGCGCCGGGTAGTACGGGGCCTGCTGCTCGTGCGAGGACCCGTAGGACTCCTGCGATCCGTACTGCTCCTGCGATCCGTAAGCCTCCTGCGACCCGTAGGACGGCAGCTGCTGCGAAGCCCGCGGGTCCGTCGGCGACGGCGTGTAGGGCGCCGAGAAGGAGGAGTCGGACGGGGAGGCGTAGCCGGAGAGCTGCGGCTCCGTCGAAGACGGCTGGTAGGGGGAGATCTGCGGGTCGGCCTGCGGGGCGTAGGCCTGCTCCGCCTGCGAGGAGTAGGCCTGCTGCGGCTCGGCGTACCCGTGCTGGACCGGCTGCGCCTGCTCGATCGGCGCGCCGTAGACGCCGGCCGGCGGCTCGTACGGCTTGACCGGGGCCGGGGGCTGGACGTCCGCCGCGACGTACGGGCTGGGGGTGTAGGGCTGCTGCTCCGCGGGCTCCGCCGGGGCCTGGCCGTAGCCGGAATGCTGGGCGCCGTACGACTCGGGGGTGGAGTGAGCCGGCGCGGGCGGGAGCGCGGGAGGGCTGTAGGGCTGGGCGGGAGCCGGAGCGGCCGGCTCCTGCTGCCGGAAGGCCGTCGTCGCGGGCTCCTGCGGGAATCCTCCGGCCGCGGGCTCCTGCGGGAAGGCGGGAGCGGCCTGCGGGCCGGGGAAGGGGGCCTGCTGCGGCTGACCGTGGAAGGGCGCCTGCTGCGGCTGGCCGGGGACCGGTCCCCCGGCGTTGGGGGCGTAGGGCTGCTGGTACTCCTGCGGGTGCCCGCCGAGGCCGCCGAGGCCGCCGTCGGGACGGAAGCCCGCCGGGGCCGCCGTGAAGGGGACCCCGCCGGTCCCGGCCCTGGCGGGGATCGCCTTGGGAAGCAGGTAGAGCAGCGCCAGCGCGCCCAGTCCGAGCAGCGGGAGGCTCCGCAGGAGGAACTCGACCTTCTCCAGGAAATCGGTCGCGCCGCCGAACAGCCCGCCCAGCAACCCGATCGTGCCGAAGAGCACCGCGAGTGCGAGCGTGCCCACCGCCACGTAGACCATGATCTTCAGCCGGGCGATCGCCGGGCCGACGTTGCCCGCCAGCAGGACCGCCCCGACGAGCAGGGCGATGGTCACCGGCGAGACCAGCTGGGGCAGGTACACGGCCGCGCGGAGCGCGAAGGATCCGCCGCCGAACGTCGACTCGCCGAAGAGCAGTTGCTTGATGTCCACAAGGACGCCGATGGACGACGCGGCGACCATGAGCCACGCGGCCGGTTCACGGAGTCGGCCAGCCTCGACATTGATCACAACTACCCCCAGAGGGTCCTCGGGTAAACCCGGGCCAAGTTTTACACATGCCCGACTTTGGTTTCAGTGGACCCGGTAAGCTCATTAATTGCACAAGTATCCCATCAACCACATCTGGGAACAATTTGGGCACAGGGTGAGGCAACCCTGCCAGCGCAGACAGCCCATATAACGATCACGACAAGATGGCCCCGGCGCCCCCTCTCCCGCGCCGCCCGCGCCCCTTCGCCCGCTCCCCCGGGATCCTTCGCGCGGATCTTCCCGCGCCCCTCCGAGCAGTCCCGTCATCCGCCAGTGGGAGACTGGTCGCCATGCGCATCGTGTCCCTCGCCGGCGGAATCGGCGGCGCCCGTTTCCTGCGCGGCCTCCGCGCCGCGGCCCCCGACGCCGACATCACGGTCATCGGCAACACCGGTGACGACATCACCCTCTTCGGGCTGAGGGTCTGCCCCGACCTCGACACGGTGATGTACACCCTCGGCGGCGGCATCAACGAGGAGCAGGGCTGGGGACGCGACAAGGAGTCGCACGCCGTCAAGGAGGAGCTGGCCGCCTACGGCGTCGAGCCGCAGTGGTTCGGCCTGGGCGACCGCGACTTCGCCACCCACATCGTCCGCACCCAGATGCTCGACGCCGGCTACCCGCTCTCGGCGGTCACCGAGGCGCTGTGCGCGCGGTGGGAGCCGGGCGTGCGGCTGATCCCGATGAGCGACGACCGGACCGAGACCCACGTCGTGATCACCGATGAGCGGGGCCGCCGGGCCGTGCACTTCCAGGAGTGGTGGGTCCGCCTGCGCGCCTCGCTCCCGGCCGAGCAGATCATTCTGGTCGGCGCCGACGAGGCCCGGCCCGCCCCCGGCGTGCTCCAGGCGATCGCCGACGCCGACGCCGTGATCCTCCCGCCCTCCAACCCGGTGGTCAGCATCGGCACGATCCTGCAGATCAAGGGAATCCGCGAGGCGCTGGAGGGCAAGACCGTCGTCGGCGTCTCCCCGATCGTCGGCGGCGCCCCGGTCCGCGGCATGGCCGACGCCTGCCTGACCGCGATCGGGGTGGACACCACCGCCCAGGCCGTCCTGGAGCTGTACGGCTCGCCGCTGATCAACGGCTGGCTGGTCGCCGAAGAGGACGCCGGGGTCGCCCTGGACGGCGTCCGGGTCCAGGCCCGCCCGCTGATCATGCACGACGTCGAGTCCGCCGCCGCCATCGCACGCGCCGCGCTCGACCTGGCCGCCGAGATCGCCCGGACCCCGGCCGGGACCCCGGCGGCCCCGGCTCCGGAGGACGCGCGATGAGCAGGATCCGCCGATTCCGGAAGGACGACCCCGCCGAGGTCCGCATCGAGGTCTTCGCGGTCAACGGCATCCCCGAGGTGCGGGAGGGCGACGACCTCGCCGAGCTGATCGTCGCCGCCTGCCCCGACCTGCGCGACGGCGACGTCCTCGTGGTCACCTCCAAGGTGATGAGCAAGGCCGAGGGCCGGACCCGCCGGGGCGACGGCCGCGCCGAGGCGATCGCGGCCGAGACCGAGCGGGTCGTCGCCCGGCGCGGCGAGACCGTGATCGCCCAGACCTCCCACGGCTTCGTCATGGCCGCCGCCGGGGTGGACGCCTCCAACACCGAGCCGGGCACCGTCGTGCTGCTGCCCGCCGACCCCGACGCCTCCGCCCGCACCCTGCGCGCGGGCATCGCCGAGCGCCTCGGCGTCTGGGTGGGCGTGGTCGTCTCCGACACCTTCGGCCGCCCCTGGCGCAACGGCCAGACCGACCTCGCCATCGGCGTCGCCGGAGTGCCCCCCATGCTCGACTACCGGGGCCTGTCCGACGACCACGGCAACGCGCTGGAGGTCACCCTGACCGCCATCGCCGACGAGTTCGCCGCCGCGGGCGACCTGGTCAAGGGCAAGCTGGCGCAGACCCCGGTGGCGGTGATCCGGGGCATGACCGAGTACACCACCCAGGAGGACGGCCCCGGCATCCGCGAGCTGGTCCGCCAGTCCGAGGACGACATGTTCCGGTACGGCTCCCGCGACGTGGTCTTCGCCCGCCGTACCATCCGCGAGTTCTCCCCCGCGCCGGTCGACGGCGCCAAGGTCCGCCGCGCGGTGGACGCCGCGATCGCCGCGCCCGCCCCGCACCACACGACGCCGTGGCGGTTCGTGCTGCTGGAGTCGGCGCAGATCCGCGAGAAGCTGCTCGACGCCATGCGCGAGGCGTGGATCGCCGACCTGCGCGGCGACGGCTTCTCCGAGGAGTCGATCGCCAAGCGGGTCAGGCGCGGCGACGTGCTGCGCAACGCGCCCTACCTGGCGATCCCCTGCCTGGTCATGGAGGGCTCGCACACCTACCGCGACGGGCGCCGCAACGCCGCCGAGCGGGAGATGTTCGTGGTCGCGACCGGTGCGGGCGTGCAGAACTTCCTGGTCCAGCTCGCGGTCGAGGGCCTCGGCTCGGCCTGGGTGTCGTCCACGATGTTCTGCCGCGAGGTGGTCCGCGAGGTGCTCGACCTCCCGGACGCCTGGGACCCCATGGGCGCCGTCGCCATCGGCCGCCCCGCCGCCCCGCCCCGCGACCGCGCCCCCAGGAAGGCCGCCGACTTCATCGTCACCCGGTAAAACGCGGAGATCGATTTCCGCGTTTTACCGGAAGCCGGCATGCCGGCGATGGCGGACCGAGAGGTTCGCGGGCTCCGGCCGTGGGGTCAGGACGCCTTGCGGCAGGTGGGGTGGCACAGGCGGCGGGCCAGGGCGGACAGGAAGACGTCGATGATCTCGCCGGGTTCCGTGGCGACGTGCAGGGAGCCGTTGGTGGCCGTGGCCACCTGGGAGAGCGTGTCCCGGTCGACGTCGTCGCCGAAGGCCAGGACGACGATCTGGACGGGGTACTGCGGGTCCCACTCGTCGCGGAGCGTCCGCAGCAGCTCCGTGCTGGAGATCCCCCTGCCGTCGTCCTTGCCCGAGGTGATGATCAGGAGGGTGTTGTTCATCTGCTCGTCGTAGGCGTTGGTCACCTCGCGGAACCCGGCCAGGACCGAGTCGTTCAGCGAGCTCGACCGGTCGCGGTCGGCGCGCACGGTCCGGGTGAGCTCCTCCAGCCGGCTGCGCCGGATGACCTGCCCGCCGTCCGGCTCGTTGATCGGGCCGATCTTCACCCGCTCCCGCTGGTCGTCGCCGGAGCCCTTGCCGTCGGCGAACTCCCACATGCCCATGTGGGTCGAGTCGGGGAACAGCTGCAGGCCCAGGCGGGCGGCGTCGAGCGCCACGGACAGCTTCGTCTTGCCGCGCTCCCCCTTGATCGGTTCGGCCATGCGCCGGGAGGTGTCGGCCAGCACCAGGATGTTGGTCGGCGGGGCCAGCCTGCTCCACGCCTCCAGCGCCTCGTCGACCCGGGCGGGCACGATGGTGGGGCGGGTCCGGGGGATGTCGGTCGGGATCTCCGGTCCGGGCGAGTAGGGGGCCTTGGTGCCGTCGGCCGAGCGGAAGCCCGCCCGCCGTACCGCCTCCTGGGTCTCCGGGGAGCGGAGCCAGGAGGCGAAGGCCCGCGACCCGCTCGCCTTGGCCGGGTCGCCGGAGGTGACCACGTAGGGATAGTCGAGGTTGATGGTCCCCTCGCGGGGGTGGAGCGCGACGAGCGGGTCGGCGGACGGCCGCCGGTTGTGGAACCACACCGACTGCTCGGGGACGATCACCACCGGCCGCTGCCAGAAGGAGCGCTGGTCGATCGCCTCGACCATGCTCCGGTAGTCGGGCGCGGCTCCCGCCTGGGCCCAGCGGACGAACGCGGTGAGCGCCTGGTCGGCCTCGGGCCCGGTGCCCACCACGTCCCGGGCGGCGGCCACGGTGGCGATGCCGGCCCCGGCGAGCGACGGGTCCGGGACGCGGACCACGTCGGGCTCGTTCTCGTTGGGCGCGATCCGGCCCCGGGTGGTCGCCGGGAAGACCATCCTCCAGTTCATCTCGGTCCTGCCGACCGCGAAACGGTCGGCGAGGGACTTGCGGGTGGCGAAGACCAGCGGCGAGGTGGCCACCACCGTCTCGGTGCCCGCCATGTCCTCCGCGCCCTGCTTGCGGGCGAGCCGGATCCAGGCCGAGGAGTCGGAGATCCACCCGTCGGGGCGCGCCGCGAGCACGCCCGCGGTGCCCCCGATCAGCGTCCGCAGCACGGTGGCCGGCGGTTGCTCGGTGACCTGCACCAGGACGCACCGGCCTTCGGCCTCGACCCGGGCGGCGTTGAACCGCTCGGCCACCTCCATCACGGTCGGCGCGATGTCCACCGCGGCGGCGACGTCGACCAGGACCGAGTCACCGGAGCAGGGGCCGTCCACCTGCTCCAGCGTGAGCACCACGGCCCCCGCCAGGGCGACCGTCACCGCGGCCACGATGAGCGTGAGACGTTGGCGCGCCTGCCGACGGCGCCTCTCGGCGCCGGCGGCCACGCGGTGCCGACCGGGGGTGGACACGCTTGGACCTCTCGTCAGGGGGTGACGATTCTCCCAATGAACCCCTTGCAGAGCGCAAGTATGTATAGAACATGTTATAGACGGTCTAGCGGGACAAAGTTACGCACGCTTTGACAAACTCCGTCGCTCACCGCCGCCGCGGCCAGCCGTTCCGCACTCGGCGCCCCGTAGGAGGTGGTCCGCTGCCGGAGCGGCCGGCCGGTCGGGGCGACCATCTCCGCGATCTCGGTGATCGTCTTGAACGAACCGTTCTCCGACCCGGCCATCCGGCTGATCGTCTCCTCCATCAGCGTGCCGCCCAGGTCGTTGACCCCGCCCTGGAGCACCTGACGGCACAGGTCGTCGCGGAGCTTCACCCAGGAGCACTGGATGTTGGCGATCGCGCCGTGCAGCAGGATGCGGGCCAGCGCGTGCACGGCCCGGTTCTCCCGCGCGGTCGGGCCCGGACGGGCGATCCCGGCCAGGTAGATGGGCGCGCTGTGGTGCACGAACGGCAGCAGCACGAACTCGGTGAACCCGCCGGTCTCCTCCTGGATGCGGCGGATGAGGCGGATGTGCCGGACCCAGTGGGCGTGGGTGTCCACGTGGCCGTACATCATCGTGGAGGTCGTCGGGATGCCCAGCCGGTGGGCGGTCGAGATGATCTCCACCCACTCCGCGGCGGGCAGCTTGCCCTTGGTCAGCACCCAGCGCACGTCGTCGTCGAGGATCTCCGCCGCGGTCCCGGGCAACGAGTCGACCCCGGCCTCCCTGGCGGCGATCAGCCAGTCCTCGATGGACAGGTTCGTCCGGCTCGCGCCGTTGACGACCTCCATCGGGGAGAACGCGTGGACGTGCATCTCCGGGATCCGCGCCTTGACCGCCCTGGCGATGTCGAAGTAGGCGGTGCCGGGCAGGTCCGGGTGGATGCCGCCCTGCATGCACACCTCGGTCGCCCCGGCCTCCCAGCCCTCCTGCGCCCGGTCCGCCACCTCCTCCAGCGAGAGAGTGTAGGCGTCGGCGTCGGTACGGCGCTGCGCGAAGGCGCAGAACCGGCAGCCGGTGTAGCAGACGTTGGTGAAGTTGATGTTCCGGTTGACGACGTAGGTGACGTCGTCCCCCACGGCCTGCGCGCGCAGGCCGTCGGCGATCCGGCACAGCTCGTCCAGGGCCGCGTCGTCGGCTCCGGCGCCGTCGTGGTCCCCGGCCAGCCCGAGCAGGGTCAGCGCCTGCGCCTCGGTCAGCCCGGCGGGATCGCTCTCCGCCCGCCGCAGCGCCTGGCCGACCTCCCCCAGCCGCAGCGCGACCGTCTCCCCGGCGCCCGGGAGACGGTCCCTCAGGGCGTCCCAGTCGCCGTAGACGTGGTCGAAGTCGTCGCGGCGGTCGGCGGTGCGCCCCTCGGCGTCGACCGCCGTGTGCAGATCGGTGCGGCCCACGGAGGTGAAGCCGCCGTCGGGCTCCTGCCAGGGGCGGCCGACGAGCTCGGCGTCCTCGCGGGCGAGCCCGGTCTCCGGGTCGGCGAGGGCCGCGACGTGGGCGCTCACCCGGGGGTCGAGCCACGGCTCTCCGGCGAGCACGTACTCGGGGTAGACCGTCAGCCGTTCCCGCAGCGCGAACCCGGAGGCGGCGGTGCGGGCGGCGAGGTCGTCGATCTGCGGCCAGGGGCGCTCGGGGTTGACGTGGTCGGGGGTGAGCGGGGACACCCCGCCCCAGTCGTCGATCCCGGCCCGGATCATCAGGTCGTACTCGGCCCCCACCAGGTTCGGCGGCGCCTGCACCCGCGCCTTCGGCCCCAGCACCAGGCGGGCCACCGCGATCGTGGCGGCCAGCTCCTGCAGGTCCGCGTCCGGCATGCCGCGCATCGCGGTGTCGGGCTTGGCGCGGAAGTTCTGGACGATGACCTCCTGGAGCCCGCCGTACTCCCGGGAGACCTTCCGCAGCGCGAACAGCGAATCGGCCCGTTCCCCGACCGTCTCGCCGATGCCGATCAGAATGCCGCTGGTGAAGGGCACGTTGGAGCGCCCCGCGTCCTCCAGCACGCGCAGCCGTACGGCGGGGTCCTTGTCCGGGGAGCCGTAGTGCGGCTGCCCCTTCTCCTCGAACAGGCGCCGTGAGGTCGTCTCCAGCATCATGCCCATCGAGGGCGCGACCGGCTTGAGGCGCTGCAGGTCGCGCCAGGTCATGACCCCCGGGTTGAGGTGCGGCAGCAGTCCGGTCTCCTCCAGCACCCGGATCGCCATCGCCCGCACGTAGGAGAGCGTGTCGTCGTAGCCGTGCGCGTCCAGCCACTCGCGGGCCTGGTGCCAGCGGTCCTCCGGCCGGTCGCCCAGCGTGAACAGCGCCTCCTTGCACCCCATCGCGGCGCCCTGCCGGGCGATCTCCAGGACCTCGTCGGGGCTGAGGAACGGGCTGTCGAGCTTGTGCGGGGCGGTGGCGAAGGTGCAGTAGCCGCAGCGGTCGCGGCAGAGCCGGGTCAGCGGGATGAACACCTTGCGGCTGTAGGTGATGACCCCCGGACGCCCGGCGGCCTCCAGACCCGCGTCCCTGACCCGCCCCGCATAGCCGACCAGGGCGTCGAGGTCCGCGTCCCTGGCGTGCAGCAGGACGGTGGCTTCGGCCTGGTCGAGGGCTTTGCCGTCGCGGGCCCTGGCCAGGGCGCGGCGCATCGCGGCTTCGGTGGGGTGTGCGCTCATGTGCGCACATTACGGGGCTTCGCTCACCGGTCCGGCACCCGGGGGCGGGCGGTCGATCGCATAGTTCAGATCTACTAAAGGGAACACTGAAGAAAGTCTCGATAGACGTAAATGCTTGCGCCTGCATAGATTAGAGACATCCAACCGGAACCCCTCCCAGGAGATAGAAATGATCTGGTTCGTCCTCGCCCTCGTCGCCCTCGCCGTCCTCGTCCCGCTGATCGGAGCCGACACGCGCGACGGTCGTGACTGGCAACCCAGCGAGCCCGACCCGTTCCACGGCCTCAGAACGAGCGGCAGCCCCGCGCCCGCGGCCTCCGCCCGCACGAAGGTGGCCGCCCACCACCCGCGACCGGTCGCCGGCTGACCCGGCGCCCGGCCGCCGTGTCGGCGAAGCGGACGCGCCCGGCGAAGCAGGTCGCCTGCCGGGCGTCCTCACGGGACCGGACTCGGAGAAGGCGCTCCCGTCAGCCGAGTCCGGCCAGCGCCCGGTCGGCGGTCAGGCAGCCCGCCGTGGCCAGTTCCAGATTCGCCAGTGACGCGGCGTGGACCTCCTCGGCCGCGGCCGCGACGCAGTCCGCGATCGGGTGCACGTGGAACCCCAGGTCGGTGCCGTGCCTGGCGGTCTGCTCGACCGTGAGGTTGGTGGCGACTCCGGTGACCAGCAGGGTGCGGATCCCGCGCCCGGCCAGCCAGCCGGGCAGCTCGTCGCCCGCCAGCCCGGACAGCCGCTGGTTGTCCACGACGTGCCCGGCCTCCGCCTGCTTCAGCATCTCGGGGATCACCTGCGCGCCCGGAGCGTCCGGCCGGAAGGCCTCCTGGGCGTCTCCGACGGCCTGCATGAACCGGGTGTTGCGCACCAGGCCGCCCTCGCCCTCCGGCACGGTGAAGCGGGTGAACACGACCGGCACGCCCAGCGCGGCCACCGCGTCGTGGAAGCGCGCGGCCCGTTCCACGACGCCGCTGCGGGCCACCGGCCCGGCCAGCATCCCGCCGAAGAACCCCTCCGGCTTGATGACGTTGACCTGCCAGTGCAGGGCCAGGACGGCGGTGTGCCGCGGGTCGAGAACCATGCCCAGATCCTACGGGGACCCGGCGCCCCCACCGCGGCGGACGTGATGCCCCGTCCGGATGACGCGGCGGCGCCACGGATCGCATCGGGCGTGACCGGACGCGCCGCGGCCTCCCCGGGACGGACTCAGAACGAGCGGTAGTCCCGTATCCGCGCCCGCGGCCCGCGGGCGGGCGGCCGTTCGCCGCCCAGCGCCAGCAGGCGGCCGACCCGGTGGCGGTGCCCGCGGTAGGGGGCCAGCAGCCGCAACATCCCCGCGTCGTCGGTGCGCCGCCCGGTCAGCGACCAGCCGACCAGCGACGGCAGGTGGTAGTCGCCCACCGAGACCGCGTCGGGGTCTCCGTGTGAGCGCTGACGCACCTCCGCCGACGTCCAGACCCCGATTCCGGGCAGGGCCCGCAGCAGCCGGTCCAGCTCCGCGCTGCCGGCGGCCGCCTCCAGCTTCTCCGCGTGCCACGCGGCATTCATGACCGTCTTAGCCCGTACGGCCTCCGCCCCGGCCCGGTGCCAGTCCCACGCCGGGATCGACCGCCACACCTCGGGGGCGGGGAAGACCCGCATGCCCTCGGGGGCGGGGCCCGGCGCGGGCTCGCCGTACCGGGACACCAGCCACCGCCACGCCCGCCGGGCCTCCTCGAGCACGACCTTCTGCTCCAGCACGGCGGGGACCAGGGCCTCCAGCACCCGCGAGGTCCGCCCGATCCGCAGCCCCGGATGACGGCGGGCCGCGTCCCGCACCACCCCGTGCCCCGGCGTGAACCCCGCGACGTCGTCGTCCGCGCCGAGCAGCGACGGCAGCGTCTCCAGCAGCCACGGCGCGCCCCGCCCCCAGGCCGAGGCCAGGATCTCCCCGCCCCGCGCGCCGACCCGGAGCGTGCCCGGCCCGTCGGGGGTCCGGCAGGTCCGCCAGATCGCCCCGTCGGGCGTCCGGCGCCAGGTGGGATCCCCGCCCCCGCGCCGGTGCGGGCGCAGGGTCAGCAGGACGTCCAGGGACCCCTCCGGCCGCCAGCGCCGCTCCGCGGCCGGCGGGGCCGAGGCGGCGCGGGTCTCGGCCGGCACGCCGGGAGCGCGCGGCTCGGGGGCCGCGATGCCGGCCGGTCCTCCGGACGGCGGGCCGTACGGCGGGTTCACCGGTGGCTCAGACGTCGCTGGAGAAGCGGATCGCGCATCCGGGCAGCGCGACGCCCGGCCAGACGCGAGCGCCCTCGAGGAGCTCGTTGCCGGGACCGACCACCGCGCCGTCCCCGATCACCGCGTCCCGCAGGACCGCGCCCGAGGCCACGCGCGCGCCGGCCCCGACGACCGAGTCGGCCACGGTCGCCCCGGACTCGACCACGCAGTCGTCGCCCAGGACGCTCCCGGTGACCTTGGCCCCCGCCTCCACCACCGCGCGGGACCCCACCGTCGATCCGCCGGCCACCTTGGCCTCGGACGAGATCACGGCTCCGGGCAGGGCGAGGAGGTCACCCGTCGGGCCGGGCAGGGCGGGCGAGGACAGGCGACCGAGGACCAGGTCGCGGGAGCCCTGGACGAACGCGGCCGGGGTGCCCACGTCGAGCCAGTAGGAGGCGTCGGGGTAGCCGAGCACCCGGGCCCCGGCCTCGATCAGCCCGGGGAAGGTCTCCCGCTCGACCGAGACGACCTCGCCCTCCGGGATCGTGTCGATCACCGAGCGGGTGAAGACGTAGCAGCCCGCGTTGATCCGGTTGGTGACCGGGTTCGGGGTCTTCTCCAGGAAGGCGGTCACCCAGCCCTCGTCGTCGGTCGGCACGCAGCCGAAACGCGAGGGGTCGTCCACCTCGGTCAGGTGCAGGGTGAGGGCGGCCTCCCGGGCGACGTGCCGGGCGACCTGGTCGCCGATGTCGTGCCCGGACAGGATGTCGCCGTTGAGCACCAGCACGGGCGCGTCCGGCCCGCAGGTCAGCGCCTCGGCCGCGTTGCGGATCGCGCCTCCGGTGCCGAGCGGGGTCTCCTCGGTCATGTACACGAGGGAGAGTCCGAACGCCGAGCCGTCCCCGAACGCGTCGGAGAACATCTCCGCGCGGTAGGAGGTGGCGAAGACGACGCGGCGGACGCCGAACGAGCGGGCGCGCGCCAGCTGGTGAGCGAGGAAGGGCACCCCTGCCGTGGGAAGCAGCGGTTTGGGCGTGCCGATCGTCAGCGGGCGCAGGCGTGTCCCCTGCCCGCCGACAAGGAGAACCGCCTCCAGTTCCCGCACAGAGGTCTCTGTCACCCGGTGAGATTAACCCACTATTCGACGGCTCGTTGGTAAGCCAGCATATGTGCCGCGGCCGAGCTCTCCCAGGTGAACTCTCTCGCCCGGGTCATCCCGGCGGAGGAGAGCGCCTCACGGCGTTCCGGCGACTCCAGCAGCGCCCGCAGCCCGGTGGCGATTCCCTCCACGTCGGGCTCGGTGTAGGCGACCGCGTCCCCGCCCACCTCCGGCAGGGAGGCGCAGTGCGTGGTGAGCACCGGGGCGCCGCAGGCCATGGCCTCCAGGACCGGCAGCCCGAAGCCCTCGCCCCGGGAGGGGTAGGCCACCACGAGGGCTCCGCCGAGGAAGCCGGACAGGTCGCCGAAGGGGATGTAGCCGGGGCGGATCACGCGGACGGACGACGACACCTCGGCGACCGCGGCGTCCACCTCGGTGTCGTGCACCCCTCCGGCCAGCACCAGCGCGGGCGGCTCGGAGACGCCCGCGACGGCCTTGGCGAAGCCGCGGATCAGGTTCGGCACGTTCTTGCGGGGCTCCAGCGCCCCGAGGAAGGCGACGTACGGCGTGCCGTGCAGGCCGAGCCGGTCGGCGACGTGCTTGACCTCCTGCTCGGACGGCCGGTGGAACAGCTTCGGATCCGCCCCGTGGTAGGCCACGTCGATCCTGGTGGGGTCGGTGCCGAGCACCCGGACCAGCTCGTCCCTGGTCGCCTTGGACGGGACGATCACCCGGCTGGCGCGCCGGACGGCGGTGCGGGTGGCGTTCCTGAAGAAGGAGGCCTTGTCCACGCTGTGCTGCGAGGGCTCGGTGAACCAGGTGACGTCGTGCACGGTCACCACGACCGGCAGGCGGGTGTCGAGGGGGATCGAGTAGTAGGGGGCGTGGATCACCTGGGCCCCGGTCTGCTCGGCGACGACCGGGAGCCCGGTCTGCTCCCAGGCCAGCCGGGTGGCCCGGTTGGTGATCGCGGGCGGTCCGGACAGGATGCGGGCCGAGGGCGCCAGCCGGCTGTACCGCTCGGCGTCGGCACGCTGGCAGACCACCGCCACATCCGCGCCCGCCCGCCCGAGCGCGGCGACGAGTCCGTCGACATACCTGATCAGCGCGCCGCGATCGGCCGGCACCGCGGCCGCGTCAACGAGCACACGAGGCGTCACGAAGGATCGCTCCCCTCAAGGACCACGCGGGACCGGCGGTCCCCTCTCCGCTTCACCCTATTGCCAGAACGGTCCGGAACGTGGGCCGAATCACACGCCTTCTCGATCGGTGGGACCGCGTCCCGCAGCGCCGTCCGGGTCGCCGTCCGGGTCGCCGTCCGGCTCGCGCCCGAGGCCGGCCGGGCGGCGGGCCGCCAGACCCGCCGCGGCCGCGCACGCCAGGTCTCCGAGGACGATCGTCACCCGGGAGCAGAGCGCCGCCGCGATCGCGGATCCGGAGTCCAGGACGGGCGCCAGCACGGCCACCATGGCCACTTCGCGCACTCCCGCCCCGGCGGGCACCACGAACGTCATGATCCCCAGGCACCACGACAGCGCGAACGCCCCGACGGAGAACGCGACGGCCGAGACGCCCGAGACGCCCGCGGGGTCCAGTTCGCGGACGATCGCGGCCAGGTGCAGGCCGTACGCGGTCCAGCCGAGCAGCGCCCAGCCCAGCGCGGTGAGCATGCCGCGCCGGGTCAGCGGGCGCTCCAGCGGCTCGCGCCCGAGCTTCCGCAGCCCGAACCCGATCACCGCGTTGATCACCCGGGGCTCGAACGCCACCGCGAGGACCGGGATGAGCAGGAACATCCAGGCGTACGGCGCCGCCGCCCCCGGCCGGGCCGCCAGCAGCGTCACCCCCGAGACCAGCAGCCCGCTGCCGAGCTGGACCGGCATCGTCAGGAAGAACGCCGCCGCGCTGCGCGATCGGGGGATCCCCAGTTCGCGTCCCATCTCCATCTGGGCGATGACCGGCCAGAGCGAGCCGGGGATGTATTTGCCGAGCTGGCCGACGAAGAAGACCCTGGCCGCCGGGCGGAGCGGGAGCGGCGAGCCGAGGTCGGCCAGCAGCGCCCGCCAGGTCAGCATGCCGCCGCCCAGGGCCGCGACCACGGCGAGCAGCGAGAGCACGAGGGAGAGCCAGGACAGCCGGGCGAACCCGGCGCGCACGGCGTCCCACTGGCCCGCCACCGCCCACGTCCCGAACCCCAGGGCCGCCAGCAGGAACACGATCCGGAGCAGCCGCCTGGCCCGGGACGGGCGCGCGGGGCCCGCGGGCGCGGACTCCGCGGACGCGGGAGGCTCGGGATCCGGGGGGACGGGATTCACCGGGTCTGGACGGGGTCGGGAGGCTGGGGCAGGACGGGCCCGGCCGGGCGGCGGGCGCCCTTGGTGGCCACCCACAGGTAGGTCGGCACCACCGGCAGCAGCGCGCGCAGCACGGCGCGGGGCAGCCGGGACAGCACGCCCCCGGCCACGCGCCCGATCACGCCCGGGAACAGCTCCGAGCCCGCGAAGGCCGCCGGGGTGGCCAGCACCGGGAAGGTGTAGTCCCAGACCCGGAAGCCCCGGGCCATCTTCCGCAGGCCGCGCCGGGTCCGGTAGCGCTCGTAGTAGCTGTCGGCCCGGCCGGACAGGCGGACGTAGCGGTCGGCCAGGGCGGGCGGCAGGTAGGACAGGAAGGGGAGCTTGTAGTGGGGCTCCATGACCCCGAGCCGGTTGCCCAGCCCCAGGTAGAGCACGCCGTCGTCGGCGAGCACCCGGCGCATCTCGGCCATGATCGCGTCGGGGTCGACCACGTGCTCGTAGATGTGGTTGAAGACCAGCACGTCGATCGAGCCGTCGGGGAAGGGCAGCGCGGTGCCGTCGGCGCACACGAACTCCACCCGCTCGCCGAAGCGCGCGGCCGCCTTGCGCAGGCCGGGCACGTCGATGTCCACGCCGAAGGTCCGGGCCGCGCCCGCGTTCGCCAGCTCGTCGGCGATGAACCCGGCCGAGCAGCCGATGTCGGCGACGGTCAGGCCCGCGAGGACGTCCTCGTCCCGGCCGAGGAAGTGGCCGAGCACCGCCACGATCTTCGCGGCCTTCCTGCGGCGCTTCTCCTCGTCCAGCATCGCCGCCTGGAACTCGGAGTACTCAAGCTGCGCCACTCGTTTCGTGCTCACGGGGCCCTAGGGTACCGGCGCGGCGAAACCCTACCACCGGGTAACCGCAACGTCGTACCCTTGGCGAATGCTCAGCCGCCTGCGATCGAGCCGTCTGCTCCGCGTCCTGCTGGCACTGGTCGCCCTCGCCTTCGTCGGGTACGGCCTGGCCCGCAACTGGGACGACACCGTCTCCTCCCTCGCCAAGCTGTCGTGGTGGTCGGTGGCCGGATCCATCGCCGTGGTGATGATCGGCATCTGGATCATGATGGTCGCCTGGCAGCGGGTCCTGGCCGGGCTCGGCTCCGCGTTCCCGCTCCGCACGGCCGCCCGCGTGCTGTTCGTGGGCCAGCTCGGCAAGTACGTCCCGGGGTCGGTCTGGGCCTACGCCGCGATGATGGAGCTGGGCCGCGACCACGGCTGCCCGCCCCGGCGCACCTTCGGCGGCACCTCGATCGGCCTGGTGATCTCGCTCGGCTGCGCGGTCGGCCTCGCCGCCGCCACGCTCCCGTTCACCGCCCGGGAGGTGGCCGAGCGGACGTGGTACCTCGCGCTGATCATCCCGGTGATCCTCGTCTGCCTGCACCCGAGGATCCTCACCTGGGGGCTGAACCAGGCGCTGCGGCTCGCCCGCCGGGAGCCCTTCGACGAGGTGCTCTCCGGCCGCGCCCTGCTGGAGGTCACGGCGTGGACGATCGCCGGCTGGCTGGTGTACGGCCTGCACCTGTGGCTGGTCATCGGCGACCTGACCGGCGACTTCTCGTTCTACCTGCTGGGCGCCGGGGCCTACGCCTTCGCCTGGGCCACCGGGCTGCTGTTCGCGTTCATCCCGGCCGGGGTGGGCGTGCGCGAGGGCGCGATGGTGCTGGTCCTCGCGCCGACGATCGGCGAGGGCAACGCCATCGTCGCCGCGGTGATCTCCCGGCTGGCCTTCACCTTCGCCGACGTGGCCTGGGCGGGGATCGGGTTCCTGCTGGGCCGCGGGGCTCAGCGCCCGGCGCCCGACCCCGCCGAGACCAGCGCCTCGACGTACGCCGCCCAGTAGGGCTCGGGGTCCACGGCCTTGACCCCGGCGCGCAGCCGCTCGGGCTCGCCCGGCCGGTAGAAGCGCGTCAGCGCCTCGCGCAGCGCCTCCACCGACCCCGGCTCTGCCAGCAGCCCGTCCACCCCGTCGGTGACGTGCTCGCCCAGCGTCCCGACCCGGGTGGCGATCACCGGCACGCCCTGCTCGTGGCCGAGCCAGACCTGCTGGCTGGCCGTGCCGCTCCGGTAGGGCAGCACGAGCGCGTCCACGTCCTCGAACAGCGCGGGCACGTCCTCGGCCGCGACGTATCCGGGCCGCAGCTCCACCCGGTCGCCCAGGCCCAGCCCGGCGACGAGCGCCTCGGTCTCCTCCAGGCCGCCCCAGAACTCCCCCGCGACCCGGAGCGAGACGCCCTCCGGCAGCGCGCGGATCAGCAGGTCGAGCCCCTTGTACGGACGGACCAGCCCGAAGAACAGCAGCCGCCCCCGCGCCCCGATCGGCTCGGGGCGCGTCACGGCCCTGGCCGGCAGGTGCGGGGCCATCTGGGCCACGGTCACCGGCGCGGGCGCCAGCTCCCGGGCCAGCGCCGCCTGCGCCTCGGAGTGGGCGAGCACCCCGTCCACTCGGCGCAGCAGCGCCTTCATCAGCGGCGCGTCGTACGGCTTGCGCTCGTGCGGGAGCACGTTGTGGCACAGCGCCACCACCGGGGCGTGACGGCGCAGGCCGTACAGGATGCCGAGATAGGGCGGTACCTGCACCGGGCTGAGCACGGCGAGGATCACCAGGTCGGCGGTGCGCAGCCGGCGCCCGCACTCGACCCAGCCGTCGGGGCGGCGCCAGTCGAGCCGGCGGAAGGACCGCGGGTACGGCTCGCCGTCCGGGCTGTCCACGGTCTGCCGCCCCGGGTAGAGGAACGACGGATACTGCGCCTTCCACGACTCGATGACGACGTCGTGCCCGGCGGCCGCGAGGCGGTGGGCCAGCTCCGTGGTGTGCGCGGCCCCGCCGCCCTTGTAGGGGAAGGTCGGCCCGACGATCGCGATCCGCACGGCTACTCGCTCCTGGAGCGCACGATGAGGTCGGCCAGCAGCGCCAGCGACCCGATCAGCAGCCCGGTCACGAAGATGATGATGGTGTTGTTGGCCAGGTAGAACGGGGTCTTGACGTTGTCGTAGATCCCCTTGGCGATGCCGATGCCGACCAGCCAGATCGCCGGCGGCATGAGCACCTTGAGCGGGTTGAAGTACATCACCATCCGCAACACCTGCAGGATGTAGCGGTAGGCGTCGGAGACGAAGCTGAACTTCGACGTGCCCGCCCGCTTGCTGTACTCGATCGGCAGGTAGTAGACGTCGTGCTGGTTCGACAGGAACGACAGCGTGATCGTCGTGACGCAGGAGAACCCGGGGGGCAGCAGCCGCAGGTACGGCCGGGCGACCGACTTGCGGAAGGCGCGCAGCCCGGAGTTGAGATCGGGGATCTTCTGCCCGGCCAGCCGCTCGGCGACCTTGCGGATGAACCACTTGGCCGGGACCCGCAGGAACTTGTGCGAGCCCTCCTCGGTGGTCCGCGCGCCCACGACCTGGTCGATCGTGGCGTCCTTCTCCAGGATCTGCACCAGCTCGGGGATGCGCTCGTTCGGATAGGTCATGTCCGCGTCGGTCCACACGACGATCTCGCCGCGCGCCTCCTGCGTGCCGATCCTGCGCACGGTGCCCGAGCCGCCGTTGCGGTGGAACGCCCTGATCCGCATGTTCGGGAACCGCGGCGCGGCCTCCTTCAGGCGGGCGAGGGTCTCGTCGGTGGAGCAGTCGTCCACGGCCACGAGCTCGTAGGTGTAGCCGCTGTCGTCCATGGCCCGGCAGATGCGCTCGACCTCGTCGATGACGTGGTCCTGCTCGTTGTAACAGGGCAGGACGATCGTGACGTACGGCGTTGCGTCCACAGCTGATCCACTCTCGGGGGTCTCGGGCGTGCTCACGACGGGCGAGGATACTCTGCCCAGCCGGAAGCCGTACCCACATCACCCGGTTCGGCCATCCGCACGAGGCTTTCGATCACCCGAGGACGGCCGCCGGACGCGGCGGCGCCGATCCCTCTTCCTCCCGGCGCCGATCCTTTTCCGCCCGGCGGCCCCGTCCGGCCCTATCCCGCGGGCATGACGGGGAGCACCTCCCCGACGCCGGGCAGGGACTCCAGCGCCTCGGCCGTCCTGTCCGCCTCCGCGGGCTCGGCGCGGCGGGAGAGTTTCACGTAGAAGGTCTCGTACAGCTGCTCCGGCGGGGGAGCCGTCTCCCCGTCCGCGCCCTGCGGCCCGTGGCGCCGCAGCATCCGGGCGAGGTGGTCGCGATCCTGCAGGTAGACCGTCTCGACGCCGGGCAGATCCCACAGCCGGTCGAGAACCGCCTCCTTCTCCGCGTCGGTGGCGGCGCCCGCGGTTCCGCCGGGCCGGTTCCGCGCGCACTCCTCCTCCAGCCGGTCGGCCGTCGCGCACAGCCGGACCGCAAGATCCGCCTTGCCCGACCAGACATCCGGAAACTCCCGGACCACCGCCTCGACCTCCGGGAACGCGTCCACCCGCGCGGCCACCGCGGCGAAGTCGGCGTCCCGGCGCAACGTGCCCCGCAGATGGGGGGTGAAGGGAACGCCCTCCGCCGCCTCCTCACCCATGACGGCGCGGCGGACCGTCGGCTTCCCGTGCCCCTCCCCGCTCACGTAGAAGGCCTCGGCCAGCTCGGGCATCGCCCGCATGCGCTCCGCCACCGCCGTGTACTCGGCCTCCCCGGCCTTCCTCCGCCCGGGACAGCGGCCACGACCCTCCCCCGGCCCGTAACCGCCGCACAGAATGACCATGAACCGCACCTGCTCCGGGAACGCCGACGCCGGCGGGGGCAGCGGTTCGCGGGACCGCTCGTGGAGGTACCGGCCGCCGATCCCGGCCGCCCCGAGCACCACCGCCGCGACGACGCAGACCGCCGCCAGCCGGGAGTGCGCCCGCAGCCACCCCTCCACCCGGTTCCGCAGCCACGGCTCCCGATCGGGCCCGCCGCCGAAGGAGAGCTCCTCATCCCCGGAAGACGGCCCCGCGTGCTCAGGAAACGGCATGAGGCGACTATCCCAAATCGTCTACTCGACGTCACCCACACCCGGCAGCCCCTCCACCACCCCGGCGTCCGCCCGCTCCGGCCCGGGACCCGCGATCCCGGTCGGGAAGACGGGAGTCCCCGGCCGGGGAGCGTTCACCCCGGCGGAGTGGGTGTCATCCCGAGAGCCCGATGGGGAACACGCCTCCGACGCCGGGCAGGTGCTTGACCGCCCCGGCGATCGCGGCGAGACCGGCGGGGTCGGAGAGTTTCACGTAGAAGGTCTCGCGTGTGCGCTCCGCCCCGAGAGGCACGTGCTCGGCCGGGTCCTGCGGCTCGTACTGCCGCTTGAGCCGCAGGACGTCCTCCCTGCCCTGCAAGTAGACCGTCTCGACGCCGGGCAGGTCCCACAGCCGGTCGAGAACCGCCTTCTTCTCCCTCTCGGTCGCCGGGATCCCGGTTCCGGCCGTCCGGCCCTCCCGGCATCCCCGCGCCAGCCGCTCCCCCTCCACGCACAGGGCGACGGCGAGGTCGGCTTTGCCCGCCCAGACGTCCGGGAGCTCCCGGAGCACCGCCACGACCCCGGGGCTCTCGCGCAGCCGGGCCGCGACCTTCTCGAAGTCCCCGCCGCGGCGGAGCACGGCCTCGACGCTGGCGTGGAAGAACAGCTCGTCCGCCCGCTCCGGTTCACCGATGGCGGTGTAGTAGGCCAGCGCCCTGCGGCCGTCCTCCTCCTTGCTCACGAAGGCGACGTCCTCCAACTCGGGCATCGCCCGCATGTGCTCGGCGATCGCCCGGCCCTCGGCATCCGTCACCTCGCCCATGTCAGGACAGGTCCACGCCTCCACCCGCTGGCCGCAGAGGTGGGCCACGATACGCATCTGCGCGGAGAGCGGGGCGTCGGGCGGGGGCAGCGGCTCGCGGGAACGCTCGTAGAGATACCGTCCCCCGGCCCCGGCCGCCCCGAGCAGCGCCAGCACCACGGCGCAGGCGGTCAGCAGCCGGGCGTGCCTCCGCCGCCGGTCTTCCAGCCATGTCCGGAGCCGCTCCCGGACCCCGGGCTCCCGGTCCGGGTCGCCACCGCCGAAGGAGAGCTCCTCGTACCCGGAGGAGGATTCCTGGTGATCGCGGAAGGCCATGGATCGACTATGCCAAACCCCCTCAGAGAACGGCTATCCCACCGTCTTCTCGACCGACGCCCCTCGGCTCCCGTCGGTTTCCCGGCCGTGAGTCCGTCATACGGGGATCAGCGCGGGCCGGACGGCCGGGCGGGCGGCGTCGAGGAGTACGGCGATGTCTCCCGGATCCGAGGTGAGGATGCTCGCAGTGGTCCGGATCGCCATGACGGCCACGGTGGCGTCCACCACGTCCGAGGTGCGTGCCTTCCCGCACAGCACGCCTGCTTCGCGCCCCACGACCTCCGCCATCTCCACGATCTCGCAACCGAACAGCAGGCGTGCCAGCGATGCCTGGCGTGCAGAGCCCCGCCAGACCTGAGCGAGCACGGGAACGGGAACGATGATGCGGCGCTTCTCGTCCAGCGCCTGCCGGTGAAGATGCCAGAGGGCGGCTTTGTCGGCCTCTGCCGCGATGAGGGCTCCCGCGTCGTATACGAGCGCGGAACGGGGGGCTACCGCTCTCATCCGGCGATACGCTCCTCATCCACGCCCCCGAACATCTGGGCATCGGCGTCGGCGAGCACCGCCGCCGCACGGGACAGGTCGGCCGCCGTGATGGCCCCGTGTTCCCTTTCCCATTCGGTGACCGCGGCCAAGCCCGCCTCGACTCTCGCCGAATGGGCCGCTGCCCTGGTCACCCAGGCGGACACGCTGAGGCCCGCACGTTCAGCGGCCACGCTGACGGCTTCCGCCACTTCTTCCGGAAGGGACACCGAGATTTTTCTTACGGCCATATTCCTATGGTACTACCCCGGTAGGAACCGCCGAAGGAAGTAGCGGGAAGCCGGCAGGTCCTTCACCGGCACGGGGTGCGGAAGCTCACCCCGCGGCCATCCATACGTCGATCCTGAGGGACCACGTGCCGTCGGGGGCCTTGACCAGGGAGCGCTCGTCCTGGCGGGTGCGCAGGGCCATCACCTGGACCGGCGTGCCGTACGGCGCCAGCTGGCCCGGCTCGGCGGCGAGCAGGACCGGGACCCGGCCCGCCGCCCGGACGCGGCCGATCAGGCGGGTGACGTCGTCCGGCGCCGGGAGGTCGGCGTCCGGGGCGACCTCGACCCCGGCGGCGGGCACGCCGCACACGCCCCGGACGAGCTGGGTGAGCCGGTCGGCGGTGACCCGCTCCACCAGCAGGACCGAGGCGTTCTCCGGGAGGGCGGCGCACATGGCCTCGACCGCCGCCCGCTCTCCCCGGCCGACCGGGGTGAAGGCGGTCCCGATGGAGGTCGCGGCCGGTGGGACGAGCAGGAGCACCGCGCCGAGGGCGGTGAGACGGGCCGGGGTCGCGGCGCGGCGGAGACGGGCGGCGACCGGTCGGCCGGACGCGGCGGCGGTCGGCTCGCCGTACCCCCGTCTCCGGGCCCTCTCCCCGATCCGGCGCACCGCCCAGACGGCGAGCAGCACCAGCCCGGGAATGATCACCGGGACCAGCCGCCGGGCGGCGAAGGGGTGGTCGGGGGTGATGGCCGGGCGGTAGAGCGTGGTGACCGTCGTCCAGCCGATGATCATCAGTGGGAGGAGCCATTCGGAGGCGATCCCCCTGACCAGCCCGCGGACCAGCACGGCCCCCGCGAGCGTGGCGAGCACCACCGCCGGAGGCCCGATGTACCAGGCCACCCAGTGCAGCGCGTCCTCGTAGTAGAGCCGGGTCCCGTCCGACGGCAACCCGTTCGCCGCCTGGGTCTTCTCGATGAAGTCCGAGGTCAGCAGGTCTTCGGGGGTGGTCGCGTGGCGGGTCACGGTCTGCAGCAGCGGCCGGATCGCGAACAGGCCCATGACGAGCACGACCGCGCCCCCCGCCAGACCGGGCAGCCGCCGGATCCGGGCGAGCCTCCGCAGCGGGGCCGCGAGCCGGGGGGCGAGCGCGGCGGCGATCACCGTGAGGAGCAGGACGGCGGCGCAGACGGCCAGCAGGGGGACCAGGGAGCCGGAGAGGTAGTCCAGGTACGGCGCGGCGAGCAGGACGGCGGCGAGCAGGCCGAGGCCGGCGCCCGCCAGCAACCCGGCCAGCAGCGGCACGCCGAGCCTGCCGTCCCCGCGGGCACTCGACGTCTCCGGGGCAGAAGCGCCGGATCCGCCGGCCCTCCGGACGCCCGACGCCGCCTGCGCCCGGCTCTCGGCCCTGCGCAGGGCGACCAGAGCCCCCGCGTAGACCAGCACGGGCAGCACGTCCCGCAGGCCGTCGATCCTGACCAGGATGGCGAGCCCGAAGACCAGTCCGGCCACCGCCGCCCCGGCCGTCGCGTCGCGGGCCGGGACGGCGGGCGTCTCCGCCGTGCCGGACGGCGCCGCCCGCCGGGCCGCGCGCAGCCGGGCACGCGCGTCGAGCAGCAGGGACATCCCGCCGAAGAGCAGGATCAGGGACGGGATCTCGCTGAAGGCGGTCCGCGAGGTGTAGAGGATCGGCAGGCTCACCGCGAACGCCGGCGCGGCGAGCGCCGCCCAGCGGGCCCCGGCCAGCCGGGCGACGGTCCCGGCGAAAACGAGCACCGCCAGGGCGCCCAGCACCGGCGGGGTCAGCAGCAGCCCCGGCGCCCCTCCCAGCCAGTGGCCGATCGCGTGGACCATCGGCGGCCCCGGCATGAACTGCGGCACGACCGCGCCGCCGTGGTCGTAGAAGCCCACGCTGCCGAAGCGGAGCGCCGGGTCGGGACCGCCGAAGGCGGCCTCGCCGTACGGGATCGGGAGTGAGCCGCGGGTGGCCAGCCAGACGGCGTACTGCGCGTAGGTGGCGGGGTCGCGCCGGACGATGAGCTGCTCGCTGTGGAAGACGGCGTTGAAGATCCCCGAGCCGAGGGCGGCCGCGACCACCGCGGCCGCCTGCCATCCGCTCGCGGCGGGGATCCCGGGCGGGCGGCGCAGGCCGTACCGGCACAGCAGCCCGGCCGCGGCCAGGCCCAGCGGGACCGCGGCGAGCGGCCGGAACCAGCCGAGCAGGAGCAGCGGGAGCCCGGCGGCCAGCCAGCCCGCCAGGGCGAGCGCGGGCAGGGCCGACGCCACGGCGAGCACCCGCCCCGCCGAGGGCCTCCGCCCGCGATCCGGCAGGCCGGTTCCCATGATTGCCACCGAGGTTCCCATGATTGCCACCGAGGGTAGCGGCAGCCCCCGGCACGGTTCGCCGCGATCCGCCCGGCCGTGCGTCCCGGCCGCCGGAAAGCCGGTAGCGTACGCGGGACGTGCGAAGGGAGCGGTGAGTGGGCGGGCTCCGGGCGGTTCCGGGTACGGCGGCGCGTCCGCGCTCCGGGAGGCGGTGGGCGGAACGCGTCCGCGAACGGACGCGACGGTCGTGGGCCGCGCTGGCGCACGGACGGCCGTGGGCGGCGCGCGTCCGCGAGCACCGGTGGTTCCTGGGAGTGCTGGCGCTCGGGGCCGCGCTGCGGGTGGTCACGATGCTGGGCTACCGGCCGGCGCTCTGGTTCCCCGACTCCTACACCTACGTGGTCACCGCGCTGAAGCTCCGTCCCGACCTCGTCCGCCCGGCCGGATACCCGGTGTTCCTGCGGCTGCTGGAGCCGTTCCACAGCTTCGCCGTCGTCTCCCTGGCCCAGCATCTGCTGGGACTCCTGACGGGCGCGCTGGTCTACCTCACCGCCCGCCGGTTGCGCGCCGCCGGCTGGGCCGCGGCGCTCGCCTCCGTCCCGGTGCTGCTGGACGCCTACCAGATCGAGCTGGAGCACCTGCTGGTCTCCGACACCCTGTTCACCGTGCTGGTCGTGGCCGCGGCCTGCCTCGCCGTCTCCCCCCGCCTGGGACGGCGTACGGCCTGCGGGATCGGCCTGCTGCTCGCGGCGGCGACGCTCACCAGGACCGTCGGCCTGCCCATGGTGGCGGTCTTCGCGGCCTGGCTGATCTACCGGGAGCGCGGCCGGGTCCTGACGGCCGGGGTGATGCTCGCCGCGGCCACGGTCCCGATCCTGGGGTACGGGGCCTGGTTCCACGCCACCTACGAGCGGGTCGGCCTGGTGGGGGCGAACGGGGTGTTCCTGTACTCCAAGACGATGACGTTCGCCGACTGCGCGGTGATGGACCCGCCGCCGGACCTGGCCGTGCTCTGCGACCCCCGGCCGCCGGAGCGGCGGCCGGTGGCGCAGGAGTACATCTGGAGTCCCGACTCCCCGCTGGTGAAGCTGCCCGGCATCACCTTCACCGAGGAGACCGACGCCCTCGCCGGGAGGTTCGCGTCGCTGGCCATCCGGAGCCAGCCCCTCGACTACCTGGGCTCGGCGCTCTCCGAGCTGGCCCGGTCCTTCACCTGGGGCCGTCCCGTCTACCCGGACGCGGAGGTCTACGGCTACTACCGGTTCCCGGCGGCTCCGCCCCCGCCGCCGGGCCGCTATCCGGCCACGGTCGGGGCGGAGTTCGCGCAGCGCTACGAGCGGGGACCGATCACCACGGTGATCGCCGAGCCGTACGCCGGGTGGATGCGGGCCTACCAGGACGCGGTGCGGCTGCCGGGCGCGGCGCTGCTGGTGATCCTGGCGGCCGCGCCGGCGCTGGCGGGCCTGCGGCGGTGGCGGGGCCGGAAGGGCGCTGCGGAAGGGGGCACCGCGGAGGCGGGCACCGCGATGTGGGTGCTGCCCTGGGCCACGGCGGTGGTGCTGCTGGCGGTCCCCCCGGCGGTCGCGGAGTTCGACTACCGGTACGTCCTGCCGGCCGTTCCCGCCGCCTGCCTGGCTCTCAGCCTTCTCCCAGGTAACGCTTCTTCCAAGAACATTCCATGAAATGTCCGAATTTGAGTATGCTGGGCGGCCAGATCATCACGACGGCAACCGGGGGACGGCCATGGCCAAATTCAGCCCATCATGGCACCCCGAACTCGCCACGTGACCTACTCTTTGGGCGCAATGAGCGCGCTTGAACAGCGCAGCACGTTGCCGCCGAGCGAGGAGATCGCATGAGCGACCATCGGCATGTCGCCGTGGAGGACCGCCGGACCGAGACGACCAGTCCGGGCCGCCGGGGTTCCCGCCGCGCGGGCGGCGACGACGGTCCGCCACCGCAGGACTACGCTCCGGGCGGCCGTTCCCCCCGGGGCAGGGGCCGGACGGCCGTGCGGCTCAGCGTGGGCGGCTGGATCAGCGTCGTGATGACCATCGTCATGGTGGCCGTCACCCTGGGCGCGTACAAGCTCTACCGCGGCATCGGGGACAACATCAGGCGCGAGGACCCCGAGAAGGTGCTCGGCGCGAACCGCCCGCCCGAGACCGGCGCGCTCAACGTGCTCCTCGTCGGCTCCGACACCCGCGCCGGCGCGGCCAACAAGAAGTACGGCCAGTACATGCAGAACGAGGGCGAGCGGACCGACACGATCATGCTGCTCCACCTCTCCCCGAACCGGGACAAGGTGACGCTGATCAGCTTTCCGCGCGACTCGATGGTCCAGGCCCCCGAGTGCAAGCACGCCAAGACCGGAGTGATCATCCCCGGCGGGATCAAGCAGATCAACGCGACCTTCAACGACGGCGGGGTCGCCTGCACCTGGAAGACGATCGAGACGCTGACCCAGATCCGCATCAACCACTTCGTCAAGGTCGACTTCGCCGGGTTCAAGGGCATCGTCGACGCCCTCGGCGGCATCGAGATCTGCGTGCCCAAGGACGTGTTCGACAAGAAGGCCAAGCTCGACCTCAAGAAGGGCAAGCAGGTCGTCGGCGGCGAGACCGCCCTGGCGTACGTGCGCGCCCGCTACGCGTTCGGCGACGGCAGCGACCTCGGCCGGATCAAGCGGCAGCAGGTCTTCATGACCCAGGTGATGAAGCAGGCCACCAGCTCCTCCCTGCTCACCGACGTCGGCAAGCTGACCTCGTTCCTGAACGCGGCCGCCGCCTCGGTCACGATGGACCGCAACCTCAACACCAGCCGGATCCTGGAGATCGCCCGGAGCGCGAGCACGCTGACCGAGAAGAGCCTGCAGGCCATCACCGTGCCCACGAAGCCGTACGACCCCAAGCCCGCGCAGGTCGAGTGGAGGCAGCCGGACGCCGGCAACCTGTTCGAGGCGATCCGAACCGACGTCGAGGTGACCCCCGCCCCGAAGGCCAGCGCCACCGCCACCGCCCCGGCCCGGCCGACCGTCAAGAACGAGCAGGTCAGGGTCCAGGTCATCAACGGCACCGGCAAGCCGGGACTGGCCACCGAGGTCGCCGGCAAGCTGGCCGAGCAGGGCTTCGTGGTGACCCACGTCGGCAACACCCGCACCCCGGCGCCCACCACCGCCATCCGGTACGCCAAGAAGGACGCCGAGGGCACGGTCTACGCCGACACCCTGGGCCCCCGGCTCTCCGGGGAGCGGCTCGACCCGACCGCGGGCAAGATCAAGCCCGCCACCGTGAGCCCGTACCCGGCGGCGCCGGCGGAGGCGGCCACCCTCAGCGGCCCGGTCGTCCAGCTCGTCATCGGCGCCGATTGGAAGGGCGTCCGGGTGCCCAGCATCCCCAAGTCCCTCAAGGACAGCGTCGTCGACCACACGACCAACCCCTGCCAGTGACGGGTGATCGACCGAACCGGCGACGGGCCGGACCGCGCCGGACGCGCGGCCCGGCCGCCGAGAATCACGATTTCCCGTTAACCGGTCCAAAGGACCGGACGAGTGCGACAGGCATGGCGCCGCCGGTTTAAGGTGGTCGAGTCGGTTCGGCGAATCTCGCACGGCCGCTCCGGAGCCGTCCTCGCCTGTGTGTCCGACGACCTTTTCAATCTCCGACAGATAGCTGAGCGTTTCCCTCGTGAGCGACACCCGATCCCCCTTCCCGGCTCCGGCCCCCTGGGACGACGGCTCGTCCGGCGGCGCCCACGGCAGGCCCGCCGACGGGCCGGGCCGGACGCCCGCCCCGTGGCCGATGCCCGAGCACGCGCAGCCCTCGGTCCCCCAGCCGCCCCAGCCCTCCTGGCCCGAGCTGCCGGACGCCGGGCCGACCCTCTCCGGCCGGACCCGCCGGGGGGATCGCGACGAGGAGACCCCCGGCGAGGTCACCGCCTGGGGCTACCCGGTCTACCAGGAGCCCCGGCCGTCCGGCCCGCTGGACGTCGGCGGCCTCCCCGACCAGCAGCCGGAGCGGCCCTTCTCCTACTGGGAGACCTCCCCCGCGCAGGCGCCCGCCCCCGTGCCGCCGCCGGCGCCCGCCCCCTCGCCCGTGTCGCCGCCGGCGCAGGCGCCCGCCGCGCCCCGGCGCGCCGCGCGGGAGCCCGAACCCTCGTTCTGGGACCAGCCGCGGGAGCCGGACCACTCGTCGTGGGGCGGGGCCTGGGGACGGTTCCCCGAGGAGGACCGGAACCCCGAGGAGGCGCCCGAGCCGCCTCCGGCCAAGAAGAAGCGCGAGCCGTACCTCGACAACGTCAAGTTCGTCCTGATCGCCCTGGTCGTGGCGGGCCACTCGCTGGTGCCCACCTTCGAGGCCCACTCGGCCAAGTCCGCCTACCTGTTCATCTACACGTTCCACATGCCGGCGTTCGTGCTGATCAGCGGATACCTGGGACGGAACTTCTGGAACTCCAACGCGAAGATCAACAAACTCGTCGACACCATGCTGGTGCCGTACGTGATCGTGGAGATCGGCTACGCGCTGCTCCGCTACGGGCTGGGCCAGAAGTGGACTCTGACGATCATCGACCCGGCCTGGCTGAACTGGTATCTCCTGGCCCTGGTGCTCTGGCGGATCTCCTCCCCCATCTGGACCCGCATGCGGCAGCCCCTTCTGGTCGCCATCGTCATCTACATGATGGCCGGATTCTCCGAGATCTCCGGTGACTTCAGCCTCGACCGCTTCTTCGGGCTGCTGCCGTTCTACGTGCTCGGCATGATGCTCAAACCGGAGCATTTCGACCTGCTCAAGCCGCTCTGGATCAGGATCACGGCGGGCGTCGTGATGGCGGGCGCCGTCGCCGTGGCCGTCTTCATCGCCCCGCACGTCGACCTCAAGCCGGTCTACTTCCGCTACAGCTTCAAGAAGATGGACATGGACTGGTGGATCGGCCTCGGCGTGCGCGGGGCCATACTGGCCGCGGCCCTGGTCCTGACGTTCGCGCTGCTGGCGCTGGTCCCCCGGCGTGAGACCTGGTTCTCCGACCTCGGCACCCGCACGCTCTACGCCTACCTGCTGCACGGCGTCGTGGTCCTCATCGCCAAGGACCAGGGCTGGCTGAGCTTCTCCTGGCTGTACGGCCCGCTGGGCGTGCTGGCCATCATGTCCAGCTCGGTGGCGCTGGCCATCGTCCTGTGCCTGCCCGAGACCCGCAAGCTCTTCAAGTGGCTGCTGGAGCCCCGTCTGGTCTGGCTCTACCGCCGCCCCTCCGCCCCTCCCGCGGCCAAGGACACCCCCGACCCCGCCAAGGAGAACACCCCGGCGCCCCGGTGACCCGGCCCGCCCGCCACTTGCCGGTGCCGGACGCGAGCGTGGACGCGGTGCTGCTCCTGGGTCCTCTCTACCACCTGGCCGAGCGCGCCGACCGGGTGCGGGCGCTGACCGAGGCCCGGCGCGCGGTACGGCCCGGCGGCCTGGTCGCGGCGGCGACCATCAACCGCTACGCGGCCGTCCACGACACGGTCTACCTGGGTGTCTACTCCCAGGATCGGCAGCGGCAGGCCGCCCACGCGGCCCTGGAGGACGGGATCATGATCTCCCCCGGTCAGGGCTTCCCCGCCTACCTCCACGACCCGGACGAGGTTCCGGGGGAGTTCGCCGACGCCGGGCTCCCCGAGGCCGATCGGTACGGGCTGGAGGGCGCCTTCTGGCTGTACGGCGACGTCGACGACTGGCTCGACGATCCGGAACGCCGCCGGCTCCTGCTCGACGCGCAGCGTTCGCTGGAGTCCGTACCGTCGCTGCTCGGCGTCAGCAGCCACATGCTCACCGCCGCCCGGCGACTCGATGCGCTCCAGGGTCTGGACACCCGCTCGGAGTGAGCGTGGGCCGCGCGAAGGCGGCGGTGGCCGTACCCCGGCCCACGGCTCTGCGGCCCGGCGCAGTACCGTTCCTCCATACGCTGGCGTATGGAGGAACGAGATGCGGAACATCCAGGAACGCACGATCGACGCGTCGGCGGAGACACTCGGCGCGCTGCTGGATCGGGTGGCCACCGCCGACGACCGCCTCTGGCCCGCCCCGGCCTGGCCGCGGCTCGTCCTCGACTCCGGTCTGGCCCCCGGCTCGCGCGGAGGCCACGGCCCGATCCGCTACAGCGTCTCCGCCTACGAGCCCGGCCGCCGGGTCCGCTTCCTCTTCGACCCGGCACTGGGACTCGACGGCCACCACGAGTTCACTGTCACCGCGGAGGGCCCGGAGCGCTGCCGCCTCACCCACACGATCGACGGCGCCCTCCGAGGGCGCATGCGGATCATGTGGCCGCTGGCGATCCGCTGGCTGCACGAGGCGCTGATGCAGGATCTCTTCGACAACGCCGAGCGCGCGGCGACCGGCACGCTGAGCCGCCGCCCCGCGCGCCGGTCGTCGTGGGTGCGCCTGCTACGGCGGGTCCGAGCAGGGCGACCGGTCAGTCCCGGCAGTGCGGCGGACGGCTTCCAGAACGGCGCCCTGACCGACCGGTGAACCGCGGCGCATCTTCTCGGCTTCCGCCTCCGGGTGCGAGGTCCGTCGTGTCGCTGGAACCGTGTGCGCCCCACGATGGCGCCGTACGAGGTGGGGGTGACCCCTGGATGACCTGATCCGTTCATGTGGGTGACACTCGGGCTTCCGCCCGTCGTGCCAGGTCACGCCTAGCATCGCTGCTGAGCCGCACCCGTCCGGAAGGCAGGTTCGCGCATGCGGGTATGTGTCGGGACCATCGTCCACCACCCCGAAGACGCCCGGATCATGCATCGGCAGATCCGCGCGCTCCTCGACGCCGGACACGAGATCACCTATGTCGCGCCCTTCACCGATTTCAATGTCACCCCGGCCCCGGGGATCCGGGCCGTGGACGTGCCCCGGGCGGCGGGCCGGCGGCGGTGGCGGGCCGTGAGGGCGGCGAGGCGGGCGCTCAAGCGCGGCGTCGAGGGCGCCGATCTGCTGCTCGTCCACGACGTCGAGCTTCTGCTCCGGCTTCCCCGGCGCCGGCCCGTCACCGTCTGGGACGTGCACGGCGACGCCGCCGCCTCGCTCGCGGCCGACGACCGCCTTGCCGGGTTCCTGCGCCGGGCGCTGCCCGCGCTGGTCCGCCGCCTCGAGGCCCGCGCCGAGCGCGACCTCCGCCTCATCCTGGCCGAGGAGTCGCACCGGGAGCGGTTCGCCGGCCCGCATCCGGTGATCCTCAATATCCCGGACGTGCCCCGGCGCCGGCCTCTCCCGCCGGGCCGGAACCGGATCGTCTACGTGGGCAGGATCTCCCGGGGGAGGGGCGCGACCGAGCTGGTCGAGCTGGCCCGGCGACTGGGTCCGCACGGGATCAGGCTGGACCTGGTCGGTCCCGCCGACCCCGAGGTCCGGCCGCTGCTGCGGGACATGCAGCGCGAGGGCGTGCTCGACTGGTATGGGCACGTCCCCAACCGGCACGCGCTGCGGATGGCCGAGGGCGCGATCGCCGGGCTCTCGCTCCTGCACGACCTCCCGGCCCACCGGCGGGCGATGCCCGCCAAGGTCATGGAGTACATGACCCGGGGGCTGCCGGTGGTCACCACCCCGCTCCCGCCGGCGGCCGACCTGGTCCGCCGGGTGGACTGCGGGGTCGTCGTGCCCTTCGGGGACGTGGACGCGGCCGTGGAGGCCGTGGTGGAGCTGCGGGACGACCCCGGGAGGGCGGCGGCGATGGGCGCGCGCGGCTACGCCGAGGCGACACGCGGTTACCACTGGCCCGAGCAGGCGGCGGGCTTCGTCGGCCTGCTGGAGGAATGGGCGGGCAAAACCGTGACGAGCGGCCGGGAGATTGGTCTACTTGAACCATGGCACGCCATCTGATCCAAGGTCGCGCCGTGGCCATGCCGGTACGCATCCGGCACGCCACCGTCTGCACCGCCGCATATCTGGTGCGAGCCGACGCGGCCCGAGCGGTGATCGCGTACTCGGGGATGGACGTCGCCGAGGTCCTGCCCGGCAGAACCGTCTGCTCGCTGGCGTTCGTCGACTACGTGGACGGTGACCTGGACGCCTACCACGAGTTCGGGGTCACCTTCATGGTCCGGCCGCCCGAGGCCGGGCCCGCGGCCCGGAAGGGTCCGGTCAAGAGCCTGGCCGGGCTGCGCCGGTCCGGAGCCGGGGTGTTCGTCCACTGGCTCCCCGTCGACCAGGGGTTCACCCTGGAGGCAGGGCGGACGATCTGGGGTTTCCCCAAGGAGCTGGCCACCATCGACCTCCGCCTGTCCTCACCGTACAAGCGGTGCGTCGTGCGCAAGGACGACCGCCTGGTGATCGACATGCTGGTCAAACCCGGTGTCCCGGTGACCGCCGCCGGCGCGACGTTCTCCCTCGACGCCTACAGCCACCTGGACGGCGTCACCCGGCGCATCCCCTGGACGGTGTCCCCCCGCGGGATCCGCGTCCGCCCCGGGGGCGCGCTGGTCCGCCTCGGCAACCATCCCGTCGCCAGGGAGCTGAGCGAGCTGGGCCTGCCCAAGCGGGCCGTGATGACCGCCGGCTTCGCCCGCGTCGCCATGTCCTTCGAAGAGGCGAAGGAGACCTAGGAGCCTTAGGAGGCCCCGGCCGGCCGGCCGGTCACTTGTCGAGGTCCAGCAGGGGCAGCTCGTCCCTGGTGGGCAGTGACTGCCAGTCGCTCGGGCCGGAGGCGGCGAAGGCCGCCAGCAGCGCGCCGCGGCGCAGGCGGTCGGCGGGGTGCAGGCGCTCCAGCAGCGCGCTGAGGTAGCCGGCGACGAACGCGGCGCTCGAACCGCCGGGATCGACCACGGGCGCGCCGAGTCCGGGCGCGTCGTGCCGGACGCCGTTCACCCGCACGCTCGCGCCCCGGGTGCCCCGGTTCACGATGACCTCCCGGTCACCGGCGAGGGCGGGCTTGACCAGGTCCAGCTCGCACTGCCGGACGAACAGCACGTCGGCGGCGCAGGCCAGCACGTTGAGGACCTCCTCGGCCTCCTTCAGGTCGGGCCAGAGCCGCTCGTCGTAGTCGACGGACACCGAGACGGGCACCCCGGCGGTCCGGGCGGTCCGCACCGCGGCGTTCATGGCGTCACGCGCGTTCAGCGCGGCGGTGATGCCGCTGACGTGCAGGATGCTCGCCTGGGTGACCCGGTCCACCGGGACGTTCCCCTGCGCCAGCCGTACGGCCGTCGGATAGTAGGTGAGCTTGGACGCCTGCCCGGTCCGCGCCTCCTTGAGGATCATCCCGGTCGGGGCGCTCTCGTCCACGCGGGCGTCGGAGACGTCCACGCCCTCGCCGCGCAGCACCGACAGGATCCTGACGCCCAGTTCGTCCGCGCCGACCTTGCCCAGCCAGCTCACCGTGTGCCCGAGTCTGGTCAGTCCGATGGCGACGGTGAGCTCGGCTCCGGTCACGTCCAGCCGCGCCTCGTGCTCATGACGGATCCGGCCGCTGGTCAGGACACCGAAAACCTCGCCGAGGGTGTAGACGTCCACGTCGAGGCCCTTTCGCGACATCCGTACGGAAGATCCTCCAGGCGGAAGATCAGACGATGGGCGGACGACCCAGACGGAGCATGCGCCAGGCCGTGTTCCATCCCATGGGACGACGCTCACCCGCCGGTTCGCGCAGCCCCTCGCGAAAGCCCTTGAACCAGGCACGCAGGGCCTGGCGAGAGCGCTCGCGGAGCAGGGTGAGGACCACCCAGTTGAGAAGATAGAGGATGGCCAGGGACCAGGGCAGGTTACGACGCGCCAGCCAGACGCGGTTACGGGCGTTGAGACGGTAGAAATCGGCGTGCCGGGTCGGCGGGACCTGCGGGTGGTACATGATCGTCTTGGCGTCGTACTCGATCCGGTAGCCCTCGCCCAGCAGCCGCCAGGCCAGGTCGGTCTCCTCGTGCGCGTAGAAGAAACGCTCGGGCAGACCGCCGACCTGCAGGAAGGCGGAGCGGCGGATCGCGCAGGCGCCGCCGAGGAAAGTCGTGACCGGGGAGGACCGCTCGGGGTCGCCCGCGCGCAGGCGGGGGACGTGGCGGCGCTGGCCGACGCCGCCGTCGGGGTCCATCACCCGGAAGGAGACGACCGCGAGGTCGTGCTCGGTGGAGAAACGCTCACGCAGGTGGGAGACGACGTCCATGGTGCCGTACCAGCCGTCGTCGTCGAGGAAGAGCACCACGTCGCCGGAGCACTCCTCGACGCCGCGGTTGCGTCCGGCCGGGATGCCCGCGTTGTGCGCCAGGCGCACGGTCTTGATCGTGGCTCCCGAGCCCGGCGGCACGGTGACCGGGAGCTCGGGGACGTCGGCCCCGTTGCCGACGATGACCACCTCGACGTCACCGTCGTCCTGGTGCAGGGCGGACTCGACCGCCCGGCCCAGCTCGGGGACCCGGTTGCCCATGGTGAGGATGACGCACGAGATCTTCAACGCGTCATCGCCTTGACGCGTCGAGAACACGTACGGAACATACTTTCATGATCACCGAGTCTGCTGGGACGGGCTGTTCTGACGGAGCCGCGGATCTGGGAACTGCCAGAGGCGCGGCTCCGGGGTTTAGCAGAGGACAAGCGTATCGGAAGCATCAACGAACACCCACCGAACAGTGATGTGTTCGCACCTACGACGCACCGCGACGCCGTCCGGTTCCTCATGAGAGCCGCCTGGACGCCAGGATGCTGACCAGGTGCAGGACCATCTGGAGGGCGGCCACCGCCACGCAGGCCACCGCCAGCACCCGGGTCGCGGCCAGGCCGCCGGCGACGAGGTCCCACACCGCGGCGGCCACCACCAGGAGCGAGAGCTCCACGGCCTGGACGATGCGGTGGAAGCGCAGCGCCGCCGCGGCCTTCCTTGCCAGGCCCAGGCCGCGCGACTGGAACTGCCCGGCGGAGGCCTCGGTCGCGGCCACCAGCCCGGAGCGGGCCCGGGCCACGTCCACCAGGTCGGTCTCCGCCTTGATGAGGATCGCGCCGAGCGCCGCGGCGAAGCCCGCCACGGTGTACCAGTCGGGGAGGACCTCGGAGGCGCGGAAGCCCAGCCCGATCAGCAGGGCCGCCTCGGCGAAGTAGTGACCGACCCGGTCGAGGTAGACCCCCGTGATGGAGGTGCGCCCCGTCCACCGGGCCAGCTCCCCGTCGGAGCAGTCGAGCAGCAGGTAGACCTGGATGAGCAGGGCCGCGCCCACGGCCGCCCACAGACC
Source organism: Planobispora longispora (assembly GCF_016863135.1). GTDB lineage: Bacteria > Actinomycetota > Actinomycetes > Streptosporangiales > Streptosporangiaceae > Planobispora > Planobispora longispora. Next base: position 71,164 of record NZ_BOOH01000009.1, on the reverse strand, counting down.
CGGCAGCGCCATGACGCCGCCCGCCGCCAGACCGCACAGGATCATCAGCCAGGTGGTCTGGTTGGGGGTGATCGGCGTCTTGGCGAGGAACCAGGTGACGTAGATCGACAGCTTGCGCATGTAGAGCACGCCGGCCCAGTGCTCACCGCTGGCGCGGTCCATGGTCGAGTGCGGCTGGGCGACCGCGCGCAGCTCAGCGACCGACGGCCCGGACATAATCCTCCACCCGATCCCTGATCTCCGACTCCGACAGACGCAGGTGCTCCAGGATCGTGTAACGCCCGGGGCGGGTCGAGGGCGCCAGCATGACCGCCGCGGTGAACTGGTCGGCGGTCAGCCCGACGTCGCCGGGGGTGACCGGCAGCTCGTGCCGGCGCAGGCAGTCGACGACCTGGTTCAGCCTCCGTCCGTCCTCGCGGAGGAAGAAGCAGAAGGCGGCGCCGATCCCGGCGAGCTCGCCGTGGTTCGATGTGCCGGGGAAGAGCTGATCCACGGCATGAAGGATCTCATGGTCTCCCCCGCTGGAGGGACGGGATGACCCGGCGATGACCATCGACATTCCGGACAGGATAAGCGCCTCGGCCAGAACCGTCAGGAAAGCGTCGGACTCGATCGAGTCACGCCTGCCGATCACCGCCTCCGCCGCGGTGCGGGCCATCGAGCAGGCCAGGCCGTCGATCGGCTCGCCCCGCTCGGTGTTGCCCAGCTGCCAGTCCTCGATCGCCGACAGGTTGCTCACCACGTCGCCGACCCCGGAGCGGACCAGCGACGGCGGCGCGTCGTGCACGAAGTCGAGGTCGACGACGATGGCCAGCGGCATCGGCACGCCGAAGGAGCCCTTGCCGCTCTCGTGGGTCAGCGACGCCACCGGCGAGCAGATCCCGTCGTGCGACAGGTTGGTGGCCACCGCCACCATCGGGATCCCGGCGAGGGAGGCGGCGTACTTCGTCGCGTCGATCGTCTTGCCGCCGCCGATGCCGACGAGCGCCTCGTAGGCGCCCTTGCGCAGGTCGGCCCCGAGCGTCACCGCCGCGTCGACCGAGCCGTCGGCCACCCGGAAGACCTGGGCCTCGCCGAGGGAGGGGGCGATCACCGAGGCGATCCTGTCGCCCTGGCCGGCGCCCACCGCGACCGCCACCCGCCCGGAGGTCGCCACCCGGTTGTCCGCCAGCAGGGAGCCGAGCTGCGCGATGGCGCCCCGCCGTACCTCCATGGTCAGCGGGGCGGGCAGCATCCTGGCTAGTATCGGCACGCGATCTCCCGCGCCTTCGCGAGGTCGTCGTGGTTGTCGACCTCGACCCACGCGACGTCGCCGATGGGGGCGACCGCGATCTTCTCGCCGCGGGCGACCAGCTCCTGGTAGCCGTCCTCATAGTACAGCTGCGGGTCGCGCTCGAAGGTGGCCTGGAGCGCGTCGGCCAGGCGCGCGCCGACGCCCGGGCGGATCAGGGTCGCGCCGATGTACTCACCCGCGGCGGAGGCGGGGTCCATCAGCTTGGTGATCTGCTTCAGGTGGCCGTTCTCGTCGAGGGTGACCTTCATCTCCTCGTCGGCGAGCTTCTTCACGTCGTCCACCGCGAGCAGGATGTCGCTCGTGACCGGGGCCGACAGGAGCGTGTGCTCGACCGAGACCGGGTGCACGGTGTCGCCGTTGACCAGCAGCACGCCCTGGTCGAAGTAGTCGCGGGCGCACCACAGGGAGTAGGCGTTGTTCCACTCCTCGGCCTTGTCGTTGTGCACGAGGGTGAGCTTCACGCCGTGCCGCCGCTCCAGCTCGGCCTTGCGCTCGTGTACGGCCTGCGCCTGGTATCCGACGATGACCACGACGTCGCGGAGGTCGGCCGCCGCGAGGTTCCGCAGCGAGATATCCATGATCGTGGTGTCACCGTCGACCGGCACGAGCGCCTTGGGCAGCGTGTCGGTGTACGGCCGCAGGCGTCGTCCGGCCCCGGCGGCCAGCACCATTCCCAGCAACGTGCACTCCTCGTTCCAATGAGACCCTCGGCGGGCACTCCTGGCCCAAAGGTTAGTTGCCTTTGGCCCCTGATCGTGTAATCCGAGGTTTGCCGGGCGTTCCCGATCTGCGCGCCGGGCGTCTCAATCGTGCGCGCCGAGCTCGCGGAGCTCGCCGGAGTCCGTCTCCGGATGCGTCGTCGCCAGCCAGCAGGTAAGGCTCTCCCAGCCGAACAGCAGCCACAGGTAGATCGCCAGCAGTGCGAACAGCAGCGTCATCCGCTCGGTGAGGCCCCCCAGCGCCAGCAGCAGCATCCGCCCGTCCCAGCCGAGCCCGGCCACGGCCAGCCAGGCCGGCGGGTAGAGGCGCTGGCGGATCCGGTAGACGACGTCGTAGTGGTGGAAGGCCAGCGCGCCGAGGAGCAGGAAGATCAGCCACGGTGGCACGCCGGTGGAGAACCCGGCCGACGCGGCGAAGCCGTACTCGGCCAGGCGCAGGATCGGCGGGACCAGCCAGTCGAGCCGCCCGCCGTGCGGGTGGGAGCTGCCGGGGCCGGCCAGCAGCAGCGCCACCGCCGGGGCGAACGCCGTCAGGCCGCCGGTCCCGGCCACGCCGACGCCCAGCAGCACGCCGACGACGAACGTGCCGACGAGCACGGGCGGCAGCGGCGGCAGCTGACCGGCCGCCGGCCTGCCCATCATCCGGGAGGCCGGCCCGTCGTCGCGGTAGGCGGCCACGGCGCTGCGCGGCACCGGCGTCATCCGCGCGGGGAAGCGGGAGGATGCGGAAGACGCCCCCGTCATGCGAGGGACCTGCCCATCCGGCCGGCGAGCGTGTACAGGGCGGCCAGGCCGCCCCAGCTCAGGAGCGCGACGAAGGTCACTCTCGCGTCGGAGGCCGCCGCGGTCACCGCGATCAGCGCCATGCGCTCCCCGATGGGGAGGATGACGATCTTCTTCAGCCAGCGGGCGAAGGTGTCCTGCTCCAGGCGGTTCGAGAGCCGCGCCACCGCGCCGGGGCCGTCCGCCCCGAGGCCGCCGGACTCGCCCAGGGGCGGCGCCGGCGCCGGGACCAGCGGGTCGCCCGTGTCGGCCCGGACGGTCAGCGGGACGGCCGCCGCGGGCCGCGCCGCACGGGCCCGCGCGGCGTCGGAGCGGGCCCCCTCGTAGGAGAAGTCGATCATGTGGCGGAGCGTCTGGAGGATCAGCGCCGCCACGGCCAGGCCCCAGACGTCCCAGCTCCACACGCCGCTCCCGGCGCCCGCGGCGCCGCCGAAGGCGAGGCCCGCGTAGACGGCGTACTCCTTGACCCGGTCGGAGGTGGCGTCCAGCCACGAGCCGAGCGGGGAGAACACCCGGGTGTAGCGGGCGAGCTGGCCGTCCACGCAGTCGAGCACGAACGACAGGTAGAGCAGGACCGCCCCGGTGATCATCGCGGCCCGGCCGCCGTCGGAGAACCAGACCGCCGCCAGCACGGCCAGCCCGACGGACATCCCGGTGACCGCGTTCGGCGTCAGCCGCGACCAGGCGGCGAGCGCGACCAGGACGCGGGACCAGGAGCTGACGAAGTAGGTGGTGAAGAAGCCGTCGTCCCGCTTGACCGCCGCGTCCAGCCGGGCCCTGCCCACGTCCACCTCGGCCATCCGGGCGAGGGCCACCTCGGCGGCGACCTGCCCGGCCACCCGGTCGCAGTGGAGCGCCCCGGGCTCGGCCGCGCGGACGGCGACGCCGGAGCGGATCAGCCCCACCAGGAGCAGCTCGCCCGCCTCGGAGCCGTTCACCTGGCCGAAGAGCCCCGCCTCGGCCAGTTCGGCCAGCCGCTCGGCGGTCGCGGCGAGGCCGCCGAGGTCGGCCTCGCCGACCCGGAGGACCCCGCGGAAGGTGCCGTTGGCCCCGGTCACCCGGTGGAACGAGCTGCCCGCGGCGACCAGCCGGCCGTCCTCGACCCGGACCGGCGGGCGCAGCGGGCCGTCCGGGTCGCCCCCGACGACCACGATCGCGCCGGTGCCGCGGCCGGGGTGGTCCAGCAGCTCGGCCAGGGCCTCCGTGTGGGCCACCAGGTCTCCGGCCAGCACGGCCACCGGCCCCGTGGAGTCGCGCGCCACCCGGGCGACCCGGCGCAGGTCGTCGGCGATCCCGCGCGACCCGTCCGATCCGATCATGTAGGCCCCGCCGGAGGCGCGGATGACGTCGCCGGATCCGCCCACCGTGTGCACGTCCTGGACGGCGAGCTCGGCGAGCTGGCCGGTCAGCCGGTCGAGCAGGGTGCCGTCGGGGCAGCGCAGCGTGGTCGCGGCGGCGGTGGCGAGCACGACGGCGGAGGTCCGGGGGGTGGCGGAACCGGGGGGGAACGGCGGGGAGGATGGGGTGTCGTGCAAGCGGAGCTCCTTCGCATCCGACGGGATCGCCGCACGAATCGGGGAGTGCGCACCCAGCGTAGCGAGATCCTGACTCGATATCACGGACGACGCGACGGCCGCCCGCGTCCACCCGCCCCCGGCGCGCGGGCCCGGAGGCGCTACCCTCGCGCTACACCGACTCCCGCCCCGATCCCCCGCACCCCGGAGGAAGCCCGCCTTGACCGCTCGTGAACCACATCGCCGCGCCGTCGGAGTCGTCCTCGCGGGCGGGGTCGGCCGGCGGATCGGCCGGGACACCCCCAAGCAGCTCATCGAGATCGGCGGCAGGACGATCCTGGAGCACGCGATCGCCGCGTTCGACGCCGCACCGGAGATCGACGAGGTCGTCGTGATGATGGCTCCGGGCTTCGCGGAGGAGGCGGGGCGGCTCGTCGCGCGCAACGGGTTCGCGAAGGTCGGCCGGGTGCTGGAGGGCGGCGCGAGCCGTACGGAGACCACCTGGCGGGCGCTGAGGGCGCTGGAGGGGCAGGACTGCGACGTGCTCCTGCACGACGCCGCGCGCCCGCTGCTGGAGCCGCGCATCATCACCGAGTGCGTGGCGGCGCTGCGCACCCACGCGGCCGTGGAGGTGGCGATCCCGAGCTCCGACACGGTCGTGGTGACCGCGCCGGGACCGTACGGGGAGGTCGTCAGCGAGGTGCCCGACCGGTCGCGGATCTGGCGCGCCCAGACGCCGCAGTGCTTCCGGCTGCCGGTGATCCGCGAGGCCTACGAGCGGGCCTTCGCCGACCCCGCCTTCGGCGGGCGGCAGGCCACCGACGACTGCGGCGTGGTGCTGCGCTACCTGCCCGACGTGCCGATCCACATCGTGCCGGGCAGCGAGCGCAACATGAAGGTCACCCACCCGGTGGACGTCCTCGTCGCCGAGACGCTCCTGCGCCTCGGCGACGGTTCCGGCGTGCCGGAGAGCTGATCCCGGCTCCGCGGTCGCGCCCCGGCCGGGAAGCCGGCCGCGGTTCCGCGTCGGGCCGGGGACGGTCCCCGGCCCGGGTCAGCCGGTCGGCTTGCCGAGGCTCGGCGGGCTGGTGAGGAAGCCCCAGCCCCAGGAGATGTGCATGGTCGCGTAGACGAGCGGGAGCCGTGCCAGCGCGGCCGGGGGCAGGCCGCTGCCGGTCACCGCCGAGCCGGCGACGATCGCCGCGACGTAGCCGCCGGGGATCAGCAGGCCCGGCCAGAAGAACGGGGAGACCAGCAGGCCCGCGAGCATGGCCAGGACCGCCAGCGGCGGGGCCAGGTAGCGCATGTTGATCGTGCCCTCGTGGGTGCGGGCGACCACGCGCCGCCAGCGGCCGTAGTGGAAGTACTGCTTGGCGAGGGCCTTGATGGTGGGGCGCGGCCGGTAGGAGACGCGCATGCGGGGCTGGAACCAGACCAGGCCGCCGCTCTGGCGGATGCGGTGGTTCATCTCCCAGTCCTGGGCGCGCTGGAAGTGCTCGTCGTAGCCGCCGACCCGCTCCAGCGCCTCGCGGCGGAACACCCCGAGATAGACCGTGTCGGCCGGGCCCGCGGTGCCGCCGGTGTGGAACCGGGCGCCGCCGACGCCGATCTTGGAGGTCATGGCGCGGGCGACCGCCCGCTCGAAGGGGGTGACGCCCTCGGCGGCCATGATGCCGCCCACGTTGTCGGCGCCGGTCTCCTCCAGCGTCTCCACCGCGACCCGGAGGTAGTCCTCCGGCAGCATGGCGTGGCCGTCCACCCGGGCCACAATCCCGTTACCGGAGGCGGCGATGGCGGCGTTGAGCGCGTTGGGCGTGCGACCGGTGGGATTGGGGACCACGATCACCCGGGGGTCCTCCGCCGCGATCGCGTCGGCGACCTCCTGGGTGCGGTCCTGGGAGGGGCCGATCGCGAGGACGACCTCGATGGGTCCTTCGTAGTGCTGGGACAGGACCTGGTGCACCGCCTCCCGCAGATGGCGCTCCTCGTTCAGCACCGGGATGACGACGGAGATGGGCGGCCAGACCCGGGTCTTGGCGGAATCGGAAGACTCGGAAGACGGGGCCGGCGCGGGCGAGTCGGGGAACTGCTTCATGGCGTCGCTCACGCTACTGTACGAACGGGTACCTCATCGACCCATGTTGGAGCCCGGATGGACTCTGGTCGGAGCCGGACACACCCGTAGGGGGGCTGATGCGCGACCCGGAAGACGAGGACTCGGGTGTGCACGTGGGCGGCGACGCCTACGGCGTCGTCCGGGTGGCTCCGAAGCGTGGCCGCAGGCCCGCCCGGGGCGCTCGTTCCCGGCGGCGCAACCTGATCGTCGCGGGGGCGCTCTCCGGCCTGGTCCTGGTCGGCTCGGGGGCCGCGTGGTCGCTGCCGAACTACGCGGCGAGCAAGATCGAGAGTGTCGACGCGGGCGTGCCCGGGTCGCAGTCCACCGGGGCGATGAACATCCTGCTCGTCGGCGTGGACAGGCGCGACGACCTCACCCGCAAGCAGCAGAACCAGCTCAAGCTGGGCCGCGAGAGCGGCGAGCGCACCGACACCATGATGGTGATCCACCTGTCGGAGGACCACCGCAAGGTCACCGTGGTCAGCCTCCCCCGCGACACCTGGACGACCGTCCCCGGCAAGGGCGAGCACAAGATCAACGCCGCCTACCAGCTCGGCGGTCCCAAGCTCGCCGTGCGCACGGTGCAGAACGCCACCGGCCTGATGATCAACCACTACGTCGAGGTCAACGTGCTCGGCTTCATCAACGTGGTGGAAGCGCTCGGCGGCGTCTCGGTCTGCACCCCGGTCGCGATCAACGACCCGAAGACCGCCCTGCAGCTCCAGCCGGGCACCCACTCCCTCGACGGCGTCAGGGCCCTCGCCTACGCCCGCACCCGGGCCACCGCCCGCTCCGACCTCGACCGGATCGACCGCCAGCAGCAGGTGATCTCGGCCCTGCTGAACCAGGCGCTGAGCGGTGACACGCTGGCCAACCCGGTCAAGCTCACCAATTTCGTCAACACGACGTTGAGCACGCTCCGGGTGGACGACTCGCTCCGCGGGAACCTGCTCGGCCTGGCCGACCAGCTCAAGACCGTCTCCACCGACGACGTGGCCTTCGCCACCGTGCCGCTCGCCGACGTCGACTACCGGACGCCGACGGGTGAGTCCGCGGTGCTGTGGGACAAGCCCGCCGCGCGCGAGCTGTTCCAGCGGATCGCGGCCGACGAGGAGCTGACCAAACCCGCGCCCAAGCCGTCCGCGTCCGGATCCGCCGCGCCCGCCGCGACGCCCTCGGCCGCCCCGCTGACCGTGCCGCCCTCCCGGATCGCGGTCAAGGTCCTCAACGGCACCCTGATCACCGGTCTCGGCGCGCGCACCCGGCAGGATCTGCTGGACGCCGGGTTCCTCGTGCCCGAGCCCGCCGGGGACACCCAGCGCCGGGACCACAAGGAGACGGTCATCCGGTACGGCCCCGGCCGCGAAGACTCCGCCCGCACCCTGGCCGCCGCCCTCCCCGGCGCGGACGTCCGCCCGATCGAGGAGCTCGGGGACCGGATCGAGGTCATCGTCGGCGAGAAGCGCCCGCAGGTCAAGAAGGTCACCGTCAAGGAGGCCGCGCCCACCCCCTCCGCCTCCCCTGTCGCCACTCCGACGGCCAGAACCGCGACGCAGAACATCTGCAAAAAGTGATTCAAGTCGCATAACGCCCGCTAGGCGGGGCAGTGGTCAGCCGACGGAGGTGACGAACATGATTCCGGCATTCGACGTTCAGACCTGGAAGAACGGCCCGTGCGCGGTGATCCGGGCGACGGGCGAGTTGGACATGACCGTCGCCCCGCGTCTCGGGGCCGAGGTCGACCGGGTGCTGGAGGCCGGGAGCCACCCCTGCCTGGTGATGGACCTGACCCAGGTGCCGTTCTGCGACTCGGTGGGACTGGGGACCCTGGTGAGCGCGCTCACCAAGATGCGGAACTCCCAGGGCCGTCTCATCCTCGTCCTCACGCCGGGAATGATCACCCGCCTGCTGGCGATCACCAGTCTCGACCGCCACTTCGAGACCTGCGGCACCCTGCACGAGGCGTTCGACGCCGCGGCCTGAGACCCGCGCCCGGCGCCGGGAGGCTCCGGCGCCGTCCTCGGGAACGCGCCCCGCGACACCGGGGGACCGCACGGCTTTCGCGGAGGTTTCAGGGCTTTCACATGCCCTTGCGCGCCCCGGTGAAGCTGACATCTCGTAAGCGTTTCAGGGGGAATGCCACTATCTCGTCGCCCCGCGCTGATGCCATTATCGCCGCCATCCCCCCGTCAGGCGCTGGTTACAGAAGGGCGCACGCGATTGAGCATCACTGAGAGGCCCGCGGAGGCGGCCGAAGGCATCAGCCGGCTCCGCAAGGACGCCGTCGGTCTCGTCGGCGTCATCTTCATGGCGGTCGCCACCGCCGCCCCCATCACCGCCATGACCGGCAACGTTCCGATGGTCGTCGGCTTCGGAAACGGCCTCGGGGTGCCGGCGGCGTACCTCGTGGCGACGCTGGTCCTGACGATCTTCTCCGTCGGGTACGTGGCCATGGCCAAGCACATCACCTCCGCCGGAGCGTTCTACGGCTACATCTCCCACGGCCTCGGCCAGGTCGCAGGCATGGTCGCCGGGATGCTGGCGACCATGGCCTACGTGGTCTTCGAGGCGTCCATCATCGGGTTCTTCGCCTACTCGGCCAACGACACCTTCAAGAGCCTGGCCGGGGTGGACGTCCACTGGCTCTGGTTCGCCGCCCTCGGCCTCGCCCTGAACGCGATCCTCACCTACTTCGACATCAACCTGACCGCGAAGGTCCTCGGCGTCTTCCTGATCACCGAGATCCTCATGCTCGGCCTGACCGCCGTCGCCGCCCTGCTGAACGGCGGCGGCCCGGACGGGCTGATGGCCGACACCCTCAACCCGGCCAACGCCTTCACCACCACGGGCCTGACGGGCGGGGCGGTCGGGCTCGGCCTGTTCATGTGCTTCTGGTCGTGGGTCGGCTTCGAGTCCACCGCCATGTACGGCGAGGAGTCCCGCGACCCCAAGCGGATCATCCCGATCGCGACCCTCGTCTCCGTGGTCGGCATCGGCCTGTTCTACACCTTCGTCTCCTGGATGACGGTGGCGGCCAACGGCGTCAAGGCGCCGGAGATCGCGGCCAGCGAGTTCGCCGGGATCTTCTTCATCCCGACCGGCGAGCTCGTCGGCCAGTGGGCGGTCGACCTGTTCAAGGTCCTCATCCTGACCGGCTCGTTCGCCTGCTCGATGGCCTTCCACAACTGCGCCTCGCGCTACCTGTACGCCATCGGCCGCGAGGACCTCATCCCCGGCACCCGCCGGACCCTCGGCGCCACCCACCCCAAGCACGGCTCGCCGCACATCGCCGGGTTCGTCCAGACGGGCATCTCGGTGCTGATCATCGCGGTGTTCGCCCTCGCGGGGATGGACCCGTACCTGCACATCTACACGCTGCTCGCGGTGCTGGGCACGCTGGCGATCCTGATCGTGCAGACCATGTGCTCGTTCTCGGTCATCGGCTACTTCCACATCAGGAAGAAGCATCCCGAGACCGCCTCGTGGTGGCGCACCCTGCTCGCCCCGCTGGCAGGGGGCCTGGCGATGTCCTACGTCGTGCTGCTGCTGTTCCAGAACCAGGAGACCGCGGCCGGGGACGCCTCCAAGTCCCTGTTCTTCAAGCTGATCCCGTGGATCGTGCTCGGCTTCGCCGTGCTCGGCGCCGCCCTGGCGCTCTACCTGCGGGCCAGGAACCCGGCGAAGTACGCGATCATCGGCCGGATCGTCCTGGAGGACACCGCCGAGCGTGACCCGGCCGAGAAGGCGTCCGTCGGCGGGACCGGCCCGATGGACGCCGTCAGGCTCGACTGAGGTTCCTTTCCCGGGTTGTCTCGTACGGCTCTTCCCCGGTCGTCTCGTACAGCCTTCCTCAGGTCGTCTCGTCCGGCTCTTCCCAGGTCGTCCCATACAGCGCGCGCCCGGCCCTCCCGTGGGAGGCCGGGCGCGCGCCGTACGGGAGCGGGCCCGGGGCGGACCCGTTCCCCCGGGCCGGTTACCGCAGGTCGGCGATGACCTCGCCGGCGGCCCTCTCGCCCTCGGTGGCCCCGCCGTTCATGAAGCCCTGGAAGTCGTAGGAGCAGTGCTCCCCGGCCAGGTGGACGTTGCCCTGGCGTACCCCCTCGTAGCCCGCGTACCGGTGCAGGTAGCCGACGGGCCAGTAGGAGTAGGCGCCGAGCGCGTGGGGGTTCTTGTGCCAGGCCGACAGCTGGGCCCGGCCGTTCCACTTGGCCTTGGTCCCGGGGAAGACCTTGTCGATCTGGGTCAGGACGGTGGGCACCAGGGTGCGCACGTAGGCGTCGGCGTGCGTGGGGAACGGCGTGGAGGGGTTCAGCGCGCGCGCCGCGTCGCCGCCGCCGTACTGGATCAGCACCCCGGTCGTGCCCGCCTGGTCCTTGGTGGTGTCCCAGCACTGCTGGAACGGCAGGTCGGTGAAGCAGTCGCCGGCCGACACCCCCGGCCAGGGACCGGTACCCAGCCACGTGCGGGCGGAGAACTGCATGTTGAGCTTGGTGACGTGGCCCATCCGCGCGTCGCGCAGCAGGTTCGTCATGCGGGCGTCGAACCCGGCGCGTGACAGGTCGAGGCCCTGCAGGATCGGGAGCGGCACGGTGATGATCGTGTGGTCGGCGGTGACGGTCCTGGTGGCGCCGCCCTCGTCGAAGGTGAGCGTCTGCGTGCCGTCGGAGTTGGCCCGTACGGCCAGCAGCGTCCACCCCAGCTGCAGCGAGCCGGGCGGCAGCGAGGCGGCCATCGCCTGCGGCAGCTGGTCGTTGCCGCCGACGATGTGGTAGCGCTCGTCGGACAGCCCCCAGACGTTGAAGTGCCCCGGGTTGGGCTGGTAGCCCATCAGCAGCACCAGCGCCAGGGACGACTGGTTCACCGTCTCGGCGCCGTACTCGACGTTGTAGGCGACGTCGAGGAAGCGGCCGAGGTCGGAGGCGTAGCCGCCGGGCACGCGCGAGTCGATCCACTGCCGGATCGACATGTTGTCCAGCGCGGTGCCCTCGGGCGTCGTCTGGTTCCACATCACCTCGCCGGCCGCCATCAGGTCGGAGTGCAGGGCGTGGTAGACGTCCTTGAAGTCCTCGTCCGCCTGGGAGCGCGGGTAGTAGGCGCCGTTGACGTGCAGGATCTCCTCGGCCCCGTTCGGCCCGGCCCCGGCGAAGTTCCGGGTGGGCAGGTCGAAGCGGCGGCACAGCTCCAGCATCTTCTTGTGCTCGACGTCGATCAGCTCCCCGCCGATCTCGGAGGTCTGCCCGCCCGCCCAGAGTGAGCGCTGGGAGTACATCCGGCCGCCGACGCGGGAGGCGTTGGCCTCGTAGACGACGGGTGTCGCCCCGGCGTCCCGCAGGGTGAGCGCCGCCGTGAGCCCGGCGATGCCCGCCCCGATCACGGCGACGCGGGCGGGCTTGAGCGGCCCGGCCTGCGGCGTGACGGTGTCGGCGCGGGCCGGGCGGGCCGCCGCGGCCTGCGCGCCGAGGGCCGCCGCGCCGAGGCCGAGGAGCGCGGCCCGCTTGAGCAGCTCGCGCCGGGCGATGCCGCCCGGCTCGGCCGCCGCCTCCGCGCGCAGGCCGCGCAGTTCGTCGACGGGGAGGCCGAGGCGGCGGGCGGCGTGGTGGTCGGCGGCGACGCGCTGGAGCGCGCGGAGGGAGGACGTTCGCGGCATGGGGGGTGCTGCCTTTCTGATCGTGTTGCCGATCAGCTTGCGGACCCGGCATCACCTCGGACAATCCGCAGGAAGTAACCGATGGGGGTGATATCACGACACTCTGTCGCACAACCGCGAACCGGACACGGCATCCCCTCCGGGGACGGGTCCGGGCGGCCGGAGAACGGCTCGGGCGGGCGGAGAAGCGGGGGATCCGCTTCACGCGGCGGCCGTTTCCTGCCACGCTTCGTGGTGGAGCGTCCACGGTGCCGCTCTTCGATCATGAACAGGAGCGGCGATGGACCCTCTCCGGCCGGGGGATCCGGGCCGTCTGGGCGACTACCGGTTGCTGGGCCGCCTGGGCGAGGGCGGGCAGGGCACGGTCTACCTCGCCGAGGACCCCTCCGGGACGCCCGTGGCGGTGAAGGCGCTGCACGCCGCGGCGAGCTCCGACCCGATCAGGCGGCGGCGTTTCGCGGGCGAGGCGGAGCTGATCCGCCAGGTGTCGTCGTTCTGCGTGGCGGAGGTGCTGGACGCCGACCTCGACAGCGAGCGGCCCTACATCGTCAGCGAGTACGTCGACGGCCCCTCCCTGAAGACCGCCGTGGAGACCGGCGGGCCGCGGAGCGGAGGCACCCTGCGCCGCCTGGCCGTGGGCACCGTGACCGCGCTGGCCGCCATCCACCAGGCCGGGATCGTCCACCGGGACGTCAAACCGCCCAACGTGCTGCTGGGCCCGGACGGGCCGCGGGTGATCGACTTCGGGATCGCCCGGCTGCTGGACACGGCCTCCACGACGACCGGTCACGTGGTCGGCACCGTCGCGTACATGTCGCCCGAGCAGGTGGCCGGCGCGCGCGTCGACTTCGCCTCCGACATGTTCAGCTGGGCCGCGACGATGGCCTACGCGGCGGGCGGGGAGTCGCCCTTCGGGCAGGACACCGTTCCGGCGATCATGTACCGGATCCTGCACGCCGACCCCGTGCTCCCGCCGCTCCCGGACGACCTGCGGGAGGTGGTGACGGCCTGCCTGGCCAGGGATCCGGAGCTGCGCCCGACCGCGCGGGAGGTGCTGCTCCGCCTGATCGGGGACGACGACGCGAGCGGCGGCGCGGCTCTCCTGGGACGGGCGGAGGCACAGACCCGGCCGGCCGGCGCGCCCGCCGGAGAACCCGCCACGCTCACCGGGGAACCCGCCGCGTTCACGGGAGAACCCGCCACGCTCACCGGGGAACCCGCCGCGTTCGCGGGAGGACCCGCCACGCTCACCGGGGAACCCGCCGCGTTCGCGGGAGGACCCGCCGCGCCCGCCGGCGAAGCCGTGCCCGCCGGGGAGAAGGCCACCCGGCTTCTCACCGGCCCCGCCCTCCCCGGCCGGGAGACCGCCGCCCCGCGCTCCGCGACGACCGCGGCGAGCCCGGGCAGGCCGCCGGCACGGCGATGGATCTGGGGGGCGGCCGCCGTCGTCGTGGCGCTGCTGGTCACGGCCGCGGTCCTCATCCTGAGGCCCGGGGGCGGCGACCCGGCCTCCGAGGCGGCGGACGCGCCGCTGTTCAGCGACGACTTCAGCGAGCGGACCGGGTGGGACGGTTACACCTTCAACCCCGACGCCCCGGCGGAGGAGCGCACCTACCGGGGCCACGAGATCGACCGCGGGGTCTTCTCGCTCCGGGCCGACTCCTCCTACCCGTCCAGCCCCGCGCTGTCCCCGGTCCCGGCCAAGACCCCGGTCGCCCTGTCGTCCCCCGAGCGCGACGTGCTGATCGGGGCGACCGCCCAGGTGCGGGAGGGCTCGACCGGCACGGGCGCGCTCGGGCTCCTGTGCTGGTGGGACGAGAACGTGCCCAACGGATACCGCTTCCTGCTCGGGCTCGACGGCACGGCCCGGGTCACCAGGACCGCGCGGGGCGACCGCCTGGACGTGGCGCCCGCCGTGCGGGCGGACGCGCCGGGCGTGGGGCAGACGGTGCGCCTGCAGGCCGCGTGCCGCCGGACCGACGCCGGGACCCGCCTCACCTTCTGGGTCGACGGGACCCAGGTGCTCGACGTCACCGACTCCCGGGCCCTGCCCGACGCGGGCAACAGCCAGGCGGGCCTGATCGCCCAGGTGCCGGAGGGCGGCGACGGCCTCCTCACCGTCTCCTTCGACGACTTCAGCCTCCACCGGGCGCGGTGACGGGGGCGCGGGGCGGCGGCCGTACGGCCCTGGCCTGCGGTGACACCGCTCCGCCGACCCGCGGCGCGGACCGCTGATAGAAAGTCCGGAAAAATCTCGTGAGCCGTGTCGATCGGGCGGCCCGCTGTTCGACGCGTCAGCAGAGGCCGGGAAGGACCGGCCGGAGACGGAAGGATCACCACGATGCGGTTCCTCATGATGACCACGGACGACAGCTCCTCCGCGGGCCAGAACCCCCCGGACGAGGGGATGATGGCCGAGATGGGCCGGTTCATCGAGGAGATGAGCAAGGCGGGGGTGCTGCTGGCGACCGGCGGGCTGGACCCCCGGCCCACCCGGATCGAGTCCTCCGGCGGCAAGGTCACCGTGACCGACGGTCCGTACACCGAGGCGAAGGAGGTCGTCGTCGGCTTCGCGCTCATCGAGGTGCGCACCAAGGAGGAGGCGATCGAGCTGTCCAAGCGCTTCTGGCAGATCGTCGGTGACGGCAAGGGCGTCATCCACCAGGTGTTCGGCCCGGAGGATCTGTCCGGGCAGTGAGCCCCGCAAGCTCCACAGGCTCCGCAGGCTCCGCAGGCTCCGCGGACTTCGTGAGCTCCGCGGACTCCGTGAGCTTGCGCCGCGGGCGGCCCTGGTGCTCTCATCGTCCGGGTGACGGCCTCTGACACCCATCGGACGATCGACGCGGTCTGGCGCATCGAGTCGGCCCGCATCATCGCCGGCCTCGCGCGCATGGTGCGCGACATCGGCCTGGCCGAGGAGCTGGCGCAGGATGCCCTGGTCTCGGCGCTTGAGCAGTGGCCGGAGACGGGCGTGCCGGACAATCCGGGCGCCTGGCTCATGGCCGTCGCCAAGCGCCGGGCCGTCGACCGGATCCGCCGGCAGGAGCGGCTGGAACGCAAGCTGGAGGAGATCGGGCACGGGCTGGAGAGCACGGATCCGGCCCCGGAGTTCGACACCGTCCTCGACACCCTCGACACCGAGCCCATCGAGGACGACATCCTCCGGCTGGTGTTCACCGCCTGCCACCCCGTCCTGTCCGCGCAGTCGCGCGCCGCGCTCACCCTGCGGATGCTCGGCGGGCTGACGACCGAGGAGATCGCGCGGGCGTTCCTGGTCCCCGAGCCGACCGTCGCCCAGCGGATCGTCCGCGCCAAGCGCACGCTCGCGGAGGCGGGCGTGCCGTTCGAGGTGCCGGAGGGCGCCGAGCGCGCCGGACGGCTCGCCTCGGTCCTGGAGGTCATCTACCTGATCTTCAACGAGGGGTACGCGGCGACCGGCGGCGCCGAGTGGATCCGCCTGGACCTCTGCCAGGAGGCGTTGCGGCTGGGCCGGATCCTGGCCGGGCTCGCCCCGCAGGAGGCCGAGGTCCACGGGCTCGTCGCGCTGATGGAGATCCAGGCCTCGCGCTCCCGGGCGCGCGTCGGCCCGTCCGGTGAGCCCGTCCAGCTCCTCGACCAGGACCGCGCCCGCTGGGACCGGCTGCTGATCCGGCGCGGCTTCGAGGCGCTGCTGCGCGCCGAGAAGCTCGGCGGGCCGCCCGGGCCGTACGTGCTGCAGGCCGCGATCGCCGCCTGCCACGCGCAGGCCGCCACCGCCGGGGAGACCGACTGGGCGCGCATCTCCGCCCTCTACGAGCTGCTCGTCCGGCTGACCCCGTCGCCGGTCGTGGAGCTCAACCGCGCGGTCGCGCTCGGGATGGCGTACGGCCCGGAGCGCGGGCTGGAGCTCGTGGACGCGCTCGTCACGGAGCCGGCGCTCAAGGACTACCACCTCCTGCCGTCCGTACGCGGTGACCTCCTGGCCCGGCTCGGCCGTCTGGAGGAGGCGCGCGCGGAGTTCGAGCGCGCGGCGGCCCTCACCCGGAACGCCCCCGAGCGGGCCGCCCTGCTCAGTCGGGCGGCCGCCTGCGCGGCCGGCTGACCCGCGTCGGCCGGAGGTCCAGGACCTCCTTCACCTCTTCCGCCCGGACCCGACAGGAAGCGGGAGACACAAACGAGAGCACTGCTCTTGACGCGCGCCGAGAAAAGATGGAGCATTGCTCATACAAGAGAGCACTGATCTCTGAATCGTTCTCCGAGGAGTCGTCATGGCGAGCAAGCTGTTCTACCGGGGCCCGTCGCTCACCGTCCTGCACGATGAATACGCGGTCCACGGACGCCTCGACCGCCAGGCCCAGCTGATCTCCTCCTCCTCCCTCGTCATCGGCGCCCCGGCGGACCGGGTCTGGGAGATCATGGCGGATCTGGCCACGTGGCCGTCGTGGGCCTCGAAGACGGAAATCGTCGAGCTGGGCGCCGTACGGCCCGGCGCGCCCTTCCGGTGGAGGCTCAACGGCGTCCCCTTGCGGTCCCGGTTCGCCGTGGTGGCCCCGGGACGCGAGCTGACCTGGACGGGCGTCTTCCTCGCCTACAAGGCGGTGGACCGGCACGTGCTGGAGCCCCTGGAGGACGGGCGGACCCGGGTCACGGTCGAGGAGTCGTTCGCCGGGCCGCTCGCCTCACTCGTCTACAGCGAGGACAAGCTCCGCGCCAACCACGAGCGCTGGCTCGCCGAGCTGAAGGCCGCAGCCGAGGCCGCGCCGGACTCCCCGCCCGCGAGCGGCATTCTGGGATAAGACACGGGCCGACGCGGATGGAACGATGAGGCCGCGCACCTCGCCGGGCCGGTCTGAGCCTGGACCTGGCCGCGGCCGTGGTCGCCGACATCCTCACAACGCCGACGACAGGATGTGACGCCGTGAGCATCACCCTCTGGTTCGATCCCATCTGTCCCTTCACCTGGCGCACCTCACGATGGGTCCGGGACGTCGCCACACGCCGCGGCGAGTCGGTGACCTGGCGGTTCATGAGCCTGGCCATCCTCAACGAGGGCAAGGACATCCCCGAGCGGCTGCACAGGGCGCACCGGAAGTCGCTCGCGGCGCTGCGCGTGCTCGCCGCCGCCGAGGAGCGGCACGGCCAGCCGGCCGTCGACCGGCTGTACACCGCGATCGGGCACCGCGTGCACGACCTCGACGAGGACCTCACACCGGACACGCTGGCCGCCGCGCTGGCCGACGCCGGGCTCCCCTCCGACCTGCTGCTCGCCGCCGACGACGCCGCGTTCGACACCTCGATCGGCGAGAGCCACCGCCTCGGGCAGTCCCGGGTCGGCACCGAGAGCGGCAGCCCGGTGACCGCCATCGACGACGGGCCCGGCTTCTTCGGGCCGGTGGTCGCGAGCGTCCCCGCGGCCGACGAGGCCGACCGGCTCATCGACGCCATGCGACTGCTCTCCACGGTGCCGGTGTTCAGCGAGTTGAAGCGCGAGCGCGCCCCGCTGAGCTGAGCTCCGGCGTCGGCGGGAACGCGCGGAGCGGGCACGGGGCCCGCCGGCCCGGACTCACGGGAAACGCCGCGGGGCGGAGGGATCTCCCTCCGCCCCGCGGCGTTTCCCGTTCCCGGCCGCCGGTCCTCCTTCCTCTCAGGCCGGTCGCGGCGCGCTCCCCGCCTCGGCGGCGCGCTCGGAGTCCTCGAACTGCTTGACGGCGCCCGGCAGGAACCTGGCGAAGACGAGCCAGCCGGCGACCAGCGCGATGATGCAGAAGAACATGGCGGGACGCAGGCCGAACCAGTCACCCGCCAGGCCGCCGACGACGCCGCCGACGCCGATCGCTCCGAAGGCGAGGAACCGGTACGTCGCCGAGACCCGGGCCAGCATGCCGTCGGGGGTGGCGCGCTGGCGCAGCGAGATGCCGTAGATGTTGAACACCGTCATCCCGACGCCGTAGATGATGAAGGACGACGTGGTGAGGGCGATGAGCGCGGCCTGCGACCCGGCGGCGAAGGGGATGATGACCGGGGCGGCGGACGCCACGCCCATGCCGAGGATCAGCACGCGGGTCACGCCCAGCTTGTCGCCGATGAGCCGGGCCACGGCCGATCCCGCCAGCACGCCGATCGCGCCGAGGGACATCGTGAGGCCGACGAGCTGGGGCGAGAAGTCCAGCACCCGGATGCCGTACAGCAGGTAGAGGGTCAGCACCGCCTGCTCGAAGAGGTTGAACCAGGCGCCCTGGAGGGTCAGCACGCGCAGCAGGGGCGTCTTGGCGGTGAACTTCATGCCCTCGGCGATCCGCTTCAGCGTGCCCTCTCCGCCGCGCGCCGGCGCGGGCACGTGCTTCTCGCGGGCCCGGATGGCCAGCACGCCGATCGCGGCGAGCACGTACGCGACGACGGCCGACACCATCGCGGTGGACCCGCCGAGCTCGCCGATCAGCAGCCCCCCGAGGCCGGGGGCGCCCACCATGGCCAGCGAGAACGCGACCTCCAGCCGGCTGTTCGCCTGGACGAGCCGTTCGCCGCGCACGAGGTTCGGGATGTAGGCCTGGTAGGCGACGTCCGAGAAGGCGATCAGCGATCCCATGCCGAACGCCACGAAGAACAGCACGTAGACGTGCACGAGGCCGACCGAGGTGGCCAGCGGCAGGGTCGCGGCGAGGATCGCGTTGCCGGCGTAGGCGGCGATCAGGGCGGGCCTGCGCGGGCGCCTGTCCAGCCACGCGCCGGCGAAGAGGGTGACGACGAACACGGGGAAGAACTGGGCCGCGTTCAGCAGGCCGACCTGTGTCGGGGTGGCGGCGAACGTGATGACCGCCATGAGCGGAAGAATGACCGCGAGGCTTTTCGACGCGAACTGCGCGACGATCTGCGAGAGCAGGAATTTCGTGAAGTCCTTGTTTATGAGGAGCCGGGAGGAAATGCTCTCCCGCGGCGGGGCGGCGAAATTACCGCTGTTTTCCGGTGTGTGCAGCACGGAAATAGTCATGAATAAGTTCCCTTAGAATCGTGGCGGCCGACCCTATGGGTTCTCATCGGCCCCGGAGTTCGTTCTGACAGGAACAACTCTGCGCTTTCCGCGGGCCTCGGAACAGAAAGAACGGAGGCAGGAAGCTGCCCCGCCCTGGCAGCTTGCTGCCTGCCGCCGGGCGTGACGGCCCCGGGCGGCGCGCGGGAGCACCGGCACGCCTCCGGACACGAAGAAGTCCCGTGGCCGCCGGCCACGGGACTTCTTCACTTCACATCGACTTCACGCGGTTTCCCGCGCCGTCGGCGCCGCGCGGGACGCGCGCCGGGGATCAGGGTGTCAGCAGAACGGCTCCCACAGGTCGCGCACCAGCGCCTTGGCGATCGCCGGGGACGCCTCGCCCCAGCGGGCCACGAGGCCCGCGTTGTGGGCGCGCACGTCGTCGTCGCGACCGGCGAGCACGCTGTCGCGCGACAGGTCCAGCATCCACAGCGGGCGCAGCTCCGCGCCGCGCAGCACCTTGGCCTCCGCGGCCTCGATGCCGGCGTGCAGCCAGCGCAGGCCGTTCTCGCAGGCGATGATCAGGGGGATGTAGTACACGAGGTTGAAGTACTCGGCGGCCCCGGCGAGCCGGTCGTAGTCGAACCCCGCCGCGCGCAGGTACAGGGTGTCGCCCCACATGTAGTAGAGGCAGTACCCGACGGGATCCTCCCCGGGGCGGCTCAGCAGCAGCACCCGGGCGTCCGCGCCGAGCGCCTCGGCCTGGATGCGGATGGACTCCGCCAGCTCCTCGACGTCGGCGTCGTGGCCGTACCGGCGCTCGGTGCACGCCAGCAGCCGGGCGGCCTGCGGGCCGCACTCGCCGAGCGTGGTGTGGACGACCTCGTAGCCGGCCTCCAGGAAGTTCCTGCGGTCCCTGCGGACGATGTCGGCCCGCCGCTTGGAGGGCAGCGAGCGCATCCACTCGTCCCAGCCGCCGCCCTCGGGCAGGGGGATCCAGGCGTCCGGCTGGAGCGCCACCGGCATGGCCCGCACCCCGGCGGCCCGCAGCGCGACGACGTCCGGCGTGGAGAGGAACATCGCGACGGTGGGGACGGCCCCCGCGTCCCGGCCGCCGGAGGCGCCGGCCGGGAGCGGTCCCGCGGCGCCCGCGGCGGCGAGCTCGCCGGCGAGGTCCTCCAGGCCGCACAGGAGCTCCTTGGCGGCCTGCTCGCGGGAGATGCCCGGCGAGGCGAGGATGTTCGCCTGGTATCCCCGGTGCGCGCCGACGAGCAGCCCGCTCGGGCCCGGCGACGGGAGTCCCGCCTCGCCGAGGATGCGGTCCCACTGGTAGAAGGGGTTGCCGATCGAGCGCACGGCCGTCACCGGAACGCCGACCGTTCCGGCGCCCGGCGCCTCCAGGTGCAGGCCGCCGGTGGTGATGCCGCCGTCCCCCGCGCAGAAGCGCAGCCAGTTGACCGACGAGTAGAAATGGTCCCGGGCGAGCGCGTCCCAGCGCGCGGGGTCCATGCCGCCCGTCACGTCGGCGAAGGCCGGGACCTGGACCGGGGCCGGGGCCGGGGCCGGGGCGTCGCTCACGAACGGCTCCCGGCGTCCGCGAGCGCCCGGCCCGCCCCGCTCTCGGTCGCCCCGTCCTCGGCGGGGGCCGCGTCCGCCACTCTGATCGTCACCGCGGCGGTGTACTCGTCTGCGAGGCCGTCCGCCGGCGCGTCCAGGGGGGCGTCGAAGATGACGGAGACCGAACGCGCCTCGGAGTCGGTCTGCGGGCCGAGCACGGCTCCCGGCCGCTGGGTGACCAGGACGGCGTGGTCGCGCGGGGGCGCGTCGCCGGCGACCGGCTCGAAGACCGGCCAGTCGTTGTCGACCGACACCCAGGACACCGGGGCCCCGGTGCTCGTCACGTCGAGCAGGCTGCCGTACGGGTGCTCCAGGTAGACCTGGTAGGCCCGGCGGCGGGGGGCCGGGTAGGAGGCGGGCTCGCCCAGGGCGAGGTCGATCATGACGGGCTCCAGCGGCTGCCCGGTGGCGAGGTGCCACAGGAAGGTGATGCCGTCGCCCGGCAGGCGCGTGGCCACCTCCATCAGCACCGCGCGCCCCTCCGAGAGCCGGAACTCGGCGTGGGTGATGCCGTCGCCGAAGCCGATGCGGCGCAACACCTCGGCGTTGGCGTCCAGCAGGGCCCTGACGTCCTCCTCCGGCAGCCGCGCGGGCGAGGTGTGGCCCATCTCGGTGAAGAAGACGCCGGTGGACTCGTTGGTGGCCTTGCCGGTGACGCCCGCCCAGATGACCTCGCCGTTCTGGGTGAGGGCCTCGACGGAGAACTCGGGCCCGACCACGCGGCTCTCGACGAGCACCGTCTCGTCCTCGGGGTAGGTCGCGAGGATCGCGGGAAGGTCCTCGGGGTTCTTCACCTGGCGCACGCCGAGGCTGGAGAAGCGCCCGACCGGCTTGACGACGACGGGGAACGAGATGCCGTCGACGGGGAAGCCCTCCCGCTCCCCGGGGGTGACCACGCGGAAATCCGGTGACAGGTGCGGAACGGTCGTGCGCTGCAGCAGCTTGTTGCGGCTGGTGCGGCTGGCGCCCGCCCCCGCGCCCGGCAGGTTCAGGCAGGCGGCGACCATGCCCACGGGCTCCACGAAGAGGTCCCCGATGCACAGTACGCCGCGCACGTCGTAGCGTCGCAGGAGCGGCTGGACGGCGGGCACCACCAGGTCGACCTTCGGCTCGGCGACGTTGACGACGTCCGCCAGCAGCGACAGGGGGTGCGCGGCGTCGGCGCGGCAGGCCGCGAGTTCGCCGGGGTCGGTGTCGGGCGTGACGACCAGCAGCGGGGCGTATCCCCGGCGGTGCGCCTCGGTGATGAGCCGGAGCTGCCTGGCGACGATCACCATGTCGCCCATGAACAGGATGGCGGGCGGGCGGGACGAGTTCGTGTCAGTGGTCATGATGTCCGATTCCCTGAACAGGTGTCAGCCGGTGGTGGATAGTGCTCAGGGCGAGGGAACGCGCCGGAGGGCATCCCCCACCGGTCCCGCCGGGTCGCGGACGACGACCGGCGGAATCCGGACCGGCGCTCCGGCCGGGGAATCCCGTCGAGACGGAACCGGGATCAGAACCGGAAACGGGAGGGCGCGACCGCCGCGACGGGCGGGGGGCGCGGTTCACCGGCCCCCGCCGTACGGAAACGGACGCGCGAACGGCGTGGCCGGCATCGATGAATGGCGCGACCGGGCGGGCTTCGTGAAATTCGATGCCATCGGTCACGCTTTCGCGCATCAGACCATCTCCTCTGCCCTGCGTCCAGTCAATACGCTCCCGTCACGGGTGTCTTCTTCGATTGTGCTTTGGTCATCATTCCGGACACCGGGGGCGAATCCGGGAGTGCCTGCCGACGCGCACCGGGGTTAGGCTTTCCTGCGGACCGGGGGCGCGAGCGGCGTCCTCGCGGTGGTGGCCCGGCACGATCCTCGGGAGACGACGATGAGCAGCGCAATCCTGAACGAGGCGTACGAACGGTTCCGGGGCACCGGCCCCGAATGGGGGGAGAGCCGGCTCACCAACCACGGGCCGATGGCCGTCGAGGTGCTGGTCCGGCGCGGCCACGAGGACGGCGTGCACCGCTGGATCGACGCCTACGCCCGCCGCCTCGACGACCTGCCGTCCGCCGGCGACCCGATCCGCGACGCGAACTGGCGGGAGGCGCTGGGCGACGGCGACCGCGTGGGCGACTGGGCCGAGTACTTCACCCGCCAGGTCGCCGAACGGCCGTGGCGCGAGGTGCTGGCGGTCTGGTGGCCCCGGCTGCTCCCCGGCATCCTCGCGGGCACCACCCACGCGGTCATCAGGGTCTCCCACGCCGTGCGCACCCTGCTGACCGACGAGCGGAACGCGCCGGCGGCGGCCGAACTGGCCCAGGGCCTGGCCTTCTGGGGGGCGCGCTCGCTGCGCATGCCGGTGACCGCCGAACCCGGTGGCGACCTGGACCCCGGCGAGGCCATGGAGAACATTCCGCGGGTCCCCTCCCAGGACGGGCCGGTCAGGACCCGCCTCGGCCAGCTTCCCGGCCTGCCCGGCTGGCCGGACGCGGTCGCCGCGCTGCGGCCCGCGCTCACCCCGGACGACGTCCCGGCGCGGCTGGAAGCCCTGGTGGACGCCGCGACGCTGCGCTATCTCAGCCACGGGCACGCGAGCCCGGTGATCCTCGTGCACACCGCGACCGCGCCGAACGCCGTGCTGCACACGCTGCCCGCGCTGCCCCGCGAGCTGTGGGTGCCGAGCCTGTCGGCCATCTGGTCCGCCTGCGCCGGGGTGCAGGCGGCGTTCGAGCCGGTGCGGGCCGCGCCGCGGGACAGCCTGCCGGACGCGCCCGCGGGCCCCGACGCCCTGCACGACGTGATGGCGGCGGCCGTCGCCCACGGGGACGAGCACGTGCTCAAGTTCACCGACACCGCGGCCGAGGTCTTCACGCGCACCGGGAACCCGGACGCGCTGGCCGCGGCGACCCGCGTCCGGCTGCTCCTCAGCCGCTGACCGGCCGCACGGCCCCCTCCCCCTCCAGCCCCCGCCGGGCACGCCGAAAGGCTCTCCGGCGGGGGCTCTCGTCATTCTCGACGCCTTTCATTCTTTCTTCACGCGTTCTTTTATCCACGCCGGTTGCAGGAAGCTGTCGGCGCCGGGCAACTTGCTGACTTCCGTATCCCTGGTTCGCGGGCCCCGCGGCGCGCAGTGTTGTGAGCGGAACGAATCGCCTCCCCGGAAATCCGGGGCCGGGCGCCGCCGTCAACAATTTCCTGACCTATGGACCGGGTGCATAAATGAGAAACACGCAGAACGATCCGTTCGTCGTCGTTATCGTGGGCGCGGGGCCCCGGGGGACGGGAGTGCTGGAGCGCCTCCTGGCCAACGCCGCCGAGCTGCCGCCGACCCGACCGCTGAGCATCGAGCTCGTCGACCCCTATCCACCGGGCGCCGGGAGGGTGTGGCGCGCGGAGCAGTCGCCGCTGATGTGGATGAACGCCACGGCCGAGAACGTCACCATGTTCCCCGACGAGACCGTGACCCTGGAGGGGCCGCTCCGCACGGGGCCGTCCCTGAGCGAGTGGGCCGCCGCCGACGGCGCCTGCACCGACGTCACGTGCACGACGTTCGCCACCCGCCAGGTGCAGAGCCGCTACCTGCGCTGGGTCTTCGACAAGATCGTCGCTGAGCGCCCGGCGAACGTCTCCGTGCGCGTGCACGCGACCCGGGCCGCGCAGATCGAGGGCGGCGCGCGCACCCGCCAGCGCGTATGGCTGGAGGACCGGGACGAGCCGCTGACGGCGGACGTGGTGATCCTCACCATGGGGCACCTGGACGCCGTCCCCGGCAAGGACCATCGGCTCCTCGCCGACTTCGCCGACCGCCACGGCCTGCGCTACCTGCCGTGCGCCTATTCGGCCGACGCTGATCTGTCGATGTTCAGGCCGGGTGAGGACGTGCTGATGCGCGGCATGGGGGCCGCGTTCATCGACCTGATGGTGCTGCTCACCGAGGGGCGCGGCGGCGAGTACGTCGAGCGGGAGGACGGCCGGCTGCGCTACGTCCCCTCCGGCAGGGAGCCCCGGCTGCACGTCGGGTCGCGCCGCGGGGTGCCGTACCGCTCGAAGATCTCCTACCGGCTGGCGGGCGACCCCGCGCCGCTGCCGCGCTTCTTCTCCGCGCCCGAGGTCGACGCGCGGTTCGCCGGTCGCGATCGCATCGACTTCTGGGCCGACCTGTGGCCGCTCATGGCCAAGGAGATCGCCTACGGCTACTACCACGAGCTGTTCACCGCCCACCCGGACCGTGTCGCGATCCCGTGGGAGGAGTTCGCCGCCGCCTACGCCGGCCTGGACTGGGACGGCGAGCCGATGTGCGCCCTGATCGAGGCGTCCGTCCCCGCCGAGGCGGACCGCCTGGACTTCGCCGCGCTCGACAGGCCGCTGCGCGGGCTGGACCTCCCATGCTCCGACGAGCTGCAGGAACACCTCCGCGACCACATCAGGGCGGACATAGACCGGCGCTCGGACCGCCGCCACAGCGCCGACCTCGGGGCTTTTCTCGCCCTGCTGTCGGTGTACGGCCAGATGCCGCTGCTGAAGTGCGTCGCCGGGCTGCCCGTCCGCTCGCGCGTCGAGGACCTCAACGGATGGTGGCAGAGCTTCTTCGAGTACTTCGGCAGCGGCTCGCCCGGCACGAGGACCCGCCAGCTCCTCGCGCTCGCGGAGGCCGGCGTCGTCCGGTTCGTCGGCGCCGGCATGTGCGTCGAGATCGACGAGGAGAAGGGCGTGTACCGGGCGAGCGGCGCGAACACGCCGGACACCGTCGAGGCGTCCGCCCTGATCGAGGCGCGGCTGCCCGACGCCGACCTGCGCACGTGCACCGAGCCGCTGCTGCGGTCGATGTACCGTCGCGGCGACGCGGCCGAGCACACACTGGCCGGCGACGACGGATACGTGCACCGCACCGGGCTGCTGCACGTCTCACCCGAGGACTTCCGCGTCCTGTCCAGGAACGGCGTCCCGCATCCCCGCCGCTTCGCGCTCGGCCCCTTCACCAACATCCGGCAGTTCGCGACGTTCGCCCGGCCCCGCACCAACGCGCCGTCGTTCCGGCAGAACGACCGGCTCGCCCGGGAGGTGCTCCGCTTCCTCGGCGCGCGGGAACACGCGCCGCAGCAGGTACAGGAACACGGGCTGCGCTCGGCGCAGGAACACGTGCTGCGTCCGGCGCATGAGCACGGGCGTGGATACGCGGGCGGCGGGCGTGCGGCGTAGGCCGGTCTCCCGCGGAGACCGGCCCTTGCCGCACCGCCCGTCCGGGCCGCGCTCCAGCCCGACCCGCTCCGGTCCGTCCCGCAGGACGCCTAGCGTTCCAGGACGTGGCCGTCGGCGGGACGGTGGTCCCGTGACCTGCGCAGGTTCACGGCGACGAACGTGCGCTGGAGCCAGCGGTCACGGCCGTCGTAACGCGGCTGGAAGGCGGTGCGCCCGTGCACGGTGACCCGGTTGTCGACGATGACGAGGTCCCCGGGGAGCAGCCGTACGCTCTGCGCGCTCCGGTCGAACACCTCGCCGAGCTCGGCCAGCGCGGCCTCGGCACGCGGCGTCAGCGGCGTGGTGGCGGCGAGGTCGACCCGCATGTCGGGATCTTCCGGGGCGCCGGAGAGCACGCCGTGCGGGAAGGTGGCGTCGCGGTTCGCGCCGAACGAGGGGGGAGCCTCGGTGACGAACTCCGGCAGGAACAGCGCCCGCCGCGTCTCCTCCGTCAGCAGGGGGAGGACCTCACGCGAGCAGGCGGTGCGCAGGCCCGCGACGCGGTCGTGGTCGGGCCGCAGGCACAGGAGCATGACGTAGTCGGGCCGGTGCTCGTGGAAGGCGTTCTCGTTGTGGAAGGACAACATGACCGAGCCGGCGTTGCCCTGGAACTCCTCCTTGCCCGGCACGGGGACGACGTCCTGCACCAGCGCGCCGGACTTCTCCGCGCGGAAGGCGATCGGGTCGCCGAGCGCGCACGCGACGAGCAGGAGCATCGTGGCGGGGTCGCTCAGCGAGCGCTGCACGGAACCGTCCGCCGTGGGGGTCGCGGGCAGCAGGGTCTCGTCGACCGGCATCCCGCGCACGAGCAGCGATCCCGTCGGGCCGGAGTGCCTGCGGAACTCGCGCAGGACACGGCGCAGCGTCGGGGGCAGCAGGTCGGAGGAGTTCCGGGCCGCGGCCAGCGTCATGGGGTCGTCCACCACGCGGCCGCCGCACGAGCGCGCCGCGAGCACCGCCCCGCGCACTCCGGCGGTGTCCGCGCCGTCCAGCACGACGCTGGGCGCCGGGGTCTGCGTGATCATCGATAGCACTGTGTTCCACCATCCACATTCACTGAAGGCACATTCACTGAGGGATCGAACGTGGGTCAGCGTGCGTCCGCCGCGCCCGCCGGGGTCTCCAGCAGGGGCAGGGCGAAGGGTGCGATCCGCCCGGGACGGAACCCGCCGGCGTCCAGGCCGCACGTGAACCCGCCCGCCTCGCCCGCGGCCCGCGCCAGGTCGATCAGGATCGGCGAGGCGCAGGCCACCAGGACGCGCACGTCCAGGAAGAGATCGCCGAGCCTGGCCCGGTCGGCGCCCGCGTCCTCGTGGACGAGCCGCGCCTCGCGGACCATCCGGTCGAGCTGCCCGACGATCAGGTTGGCGGCCCGCGTGAGGCTGTAGCCGGACAGCTCGTAGCAGGCGCGGAACCGGGCGATCACGGCCTCGGCGCGCCGCCGTCCCGCGTCGGACACCGGCAGGGACGCGCCGTCGGCGCCCGAGTCGGCCACGGCCTTGCCCAGCAGCCCGGCCAGCCGGTTCCACGGCCGCACCAGGCGGTCGCCGGCCACCTTGACCAGCGCCTCGCGGCTGAAGTTGGTCTGCTGGTGTTCGGGACAGCTGATCGCGAGGTAGAAGCGCACGAGGTCCCTCGGCACCTCCTTCAGCAGGTCCTTGGTGTAGAGCACGTGGCCGAGGCTGGTGGAGAACTTGGCGTTCTCCAGCTCGTAGAACTCGTTGGAGATGAAAGTGTCCGGCAGCGCGTACCTGCCCTCGTGCGCCATCAGCGCGGCGATGTGGGTGAATCCCCAGAAGTAGACGTTGTCGAACCCGATGAAGTAGACGATCTCCGGGTCGTGCTCGGCGCGCCACAGCTCGTCGTCGGCGGCGTGCCGCTCGCCGAGCTGCTCGGCGGCGTACGCCGTGGTGTACATGACGGCGGGCATGCCCTCGGCCCAGGCGTTGATCCGCTGCCCGGGCGTCTCCGGGAACGGCGCGGGGATGCCCCAGCCGATGGGGTAGGTGATCGGGAAGTCGGGCAGCGGCCGGGCCAGCACCTCGCGCACGAGCTGCATCGTGTGCGGCCGCAGCCGCGGCTCGCGCTCGCGGTAGTACGCGGTGAGCCGCTCGCGGTACTCCTCCATCGGCAGCACCAGGATGCGGGCCTCGCGGTGCGTCACCACGTCGTCGGGGTCGACGGTGGAACGCGGCTCGATCAGCTCGTCGAAGTTGTTCTGGTGACCGCAGGTCTCGCACAGCCCACCCCGGCTCTCCACCAGGCAGATCGGGCAGTAACCGCAGACCAGGCCCTCGACGAGGTACTCGCCCCGGCGCTCGGAGTACGGCAGCATGACCGTCCTCTCGCGGAACTTGCCCGCCCGGTGCAGCCCGGTGAGGAACGTCAGCACCGAGGCCCGGTAGCGGTCGTCGTACGGCGCGAACCCGTCGAGCGAGACGCCCATGCCGGCGAGCGTGCTCCGGATCTCGTGCCACGACCTGCCGCTGAGCTCCTCCGGCGTGAGCCCCTTGCGCCGGGCGCTGGCCAGCACGTAGGTCTGGCTGTCGTCGGTTCCGCTGGAGAACACCACGGGACGGCCGTTCGACCGCAGGTAGCGCGCGTACACGTCGGCCGCCATGAACGGGCCCGCCAGGTGCCCGACGTGCAGGTCGCCGTTGGAGGTCGGCGGGGTGTCGATGATGATGGCCCGGCGGGCGGCGTCGCGTCCGTTCACAGGTCAGCCCTCGTTCCGTGTGGCGAAGATCATGTCGTGGCCGCGTGCGGCGGAGTCCTCGATCTGGTGTCGCGCGGTGAAGCGGTGGCTCATCGGGACGTCCCACCACACGGCGTACATCTCGAAGTCCTCGTCACCCTCGTTGATCACCTGGTGATCCGTGTGCGGGGGGAAGTGGACCACGTCGCCGGGCCGGAACGGGCTGCTCTCCCCCATGGACGAGAGGACGGCCTCACCGGAGACCGCGATGAAGATCTCGTATTCGTGGTGGGCGTGCCTGGTGGTCGCCGTGCCCGGCTTGACGACGCACCACGCACCCTCGAAGGGGGCGTTGAGCGCGGCCCACGGCATGAGCCGCTGGGAGTGGTTGTTGGCGGGACCCAGCCGGTCCCGGTCCAGCCTGCGAACTTCCACGATCTCTCCTTCGCGCTCTCAGCCGGCGAAGACGGGCACGGCGGCGGCCGGCACCGGTGTGCTCTCCACCGGCTCGCCGGCGAGCCTGTCGGATCCGCCGCCCGCGCGACCGGCCAGGATGTCGTTGGTGATCTCCCAGGCGCGCACGGCCTGCATGCTCAGCAGCGAGTCGGCGATGCCGTGCGTCGCCTCGTTGACGCCCTGCAGATAGCAGCCCGCGGTGGCGGGACCGGGGACGTCGAGCCGGTAGGTGCGGTTCACCGAGATCCGCTCCAGGCCGAGGGCGTCGGCCAGGCCGCGCACCAGCGACGGCATCGAGTGCTCGAACCCCGTGCCGAGCAGCACCAGGTCGCAGCGGAGCTCCTCGATCTCGCCCGTCCTGCGGTCGGTCAGCTCCAGGACGACCTCGTCGCCGTCCTCGCGCGCCGAGGTCACATCGTTCATCGTGACCACCCGCAGCCGCCCCTTGCCGGTCAGCCGGTCGAGGTACAGCGTGCTGTACAGCTTCTCCAGCGTCTCCGGGTTGAGGCCGGAGTAGTTGGTGATGTGCATCTCCTCGAGGATCTGCCGGCGCGCCTCGGGCCGCGCCCCGAAGAAGTCGTCCACCGCGCTCGGGTAGTACAGCTCGTTGGTGAACTTGCTGTTCTCGTACGTCTTCAGGCCGATCGACCGCATCACCATCGTCGGCCGGCAGCCCGGCAGGTCGCTCTGGACGGCGTCGAACATCTCGGCCGCGCTCTGCCCGCTGCCGATCACCACCACCCGGTACGGCACCGTCTTGGGCAGCTCGGCGATCCGCTGGACGTACCTCGTGCTGTGGATGACGCGCCGCTCCGGCAGGCCCGCGAACTCCTCCGGGACGTAAGCCCCCCTGCCGATCCCCACGACGAGGTAGCGGCTGCCGATCGTCGAGCCGTCGGCCAGGTGGGTCAGCCAGCCTGTGAGCGTGCCCCCGGCGTCCCGCAGCGGCTCGACCGCCGTGCAGCGGCGGGAGTACTCGAGCCGCACCCGGGACAGGGAGTCCGCGACCCACTTGAAGTAGTCGGAGATCTCGACCCGGTACGGCCAGAGGCTCCCCATGTTGATGAACTGGCTGAGCCGGCCCACCGAGTGCAGGTAGTTCACGAACGAGAACCGGCTGCGCGGGTTGCGCAGGGTGACGAGATCCTTGAGGAAGGAGACCTGGCTCTGCGCCTCCGGCAGGAGCATCCCCGGCTGCCACGCCACGGTGTCGGCCTGCTCGATCACCAGCGAGTCGGCCGCCATCCTGGCGGGTGCGAGTTCTTCGAGCGCCACGGCGAGAGCCAGGTTCGCCGGCCCGGCACCGATCGCGAGCAGTTCCACATCCCTGTGTTTCATCGGCTTCCTCAGATTTCTGTCGGCTTGTCCGTGGAAGGTGCGGGCGACCGGCGTGCCGCGTGGTCACGTGGCACGGCGTCGCGTCGGGCCTGCCGCTTGTTCGCGTCCGGCCGGGTGGTCGGGGATCGAGGGTGGGGCGGCCGGCGGCGCCGTTCCCGGGCCGCCGCGCCTGCCGAGGGACCTCTGAGCGGACGGGATCGCGGGTCCGGATCCGCGGGGCCGGACCTTGGGGGTTATCGCTACGGACATCTGGTCCGGAGGGCGACCGGTCAGCTTCCGGACCGGCTCAAAGCTACTATCAGCCGCTATCGAAGATCTTTCGCCCGCCTATCCGCCGGAATCGCACCACGTGGACAGCCCGACAGCCCACCGCCCGCCGGCCCTACGGGGCCCCTCACCCCACGCTCGCCCAGGATCGTCCAGACCTGTTGTCAGGCCCGAGGGCTAAAGCCATGGGGCGACCCGAGACACCGCTTCAGCGGAAGGGCCGTACTGCTTGCAAGGTCATCCGCTGGAACGGATATCCAACCGGAGTGTCACACGCCTTCCGAGCGAGGGTGGGCGCTCAGCTGTCGCGTTTCACGAGTCGACCTGTGAGGTCACGGGCGGCGGGTCCGGTTCACCGTAGCCGGGGCATCTCCCGGGACTGGGGCCCGGACACAACGCCACCCAGGCAGGTGGACTTCTCCGGCAGTTGCGGTGTCGGCTTGATCCCGGTGAGGCGTTCGATCGGACAGAGCCATAAAAAAGATCGTCCGGCGGCCGCGAGGGCCACCGGACGATCTCGGTGATAACAGAATCTTCCCTGCTCAGGACCTATTTGAGGAGCTGGCGGGCCATCACCATGCGCTGGATCTGGTTGGTGCCCTCGTAGATCTGGGTGATCTTGGCGTCGCGCATCATGCGCTCGACCGGGAACTCGCTGGTGTAGCCGTACCCGCCGAGGAGCTGGACCGCGTCGGTGGTGATCTCCATGGCGGCGTCGGAGGCGGCGCACTTGGCGGCGCTGGAGAAGAACGTCAGGTCGGCCTGGGGCTCACCGTGGGCGGCCAGCTCGGACTTGGCCGCGGCGGCGTAGGTGAGCTGGCGGGCGGCCTCGAGCTTCATCGCCATGTCGGCGATCATGAACTGCACGCCCTGGAACTCGGCGATGGCCTTGCCGAACTGCTTGCGCTCCTTGACGTAGCCGACGGCGTAGTCCAGCGCGCCCTGGGCGATGCCGAGCGCCTGGGCGGCGATCGTGATGCGGGTGTGGTCCAGGGTGGCCAGCGCGGTCTTGAAACCGGTGCCGGGCTCGCCGATCATTCGCGACGCCGGGATGCGGACGTCCTCCAGGATGACCTGGCGGGTCGGGGAGCCCTTGATGCCGAGCTTCTTCTCCTTCGGGCCGAAGCTGACGCCCTCGTCGGACTTCTCCACGACGAACGCGGAGATGCCGCGGGCGCCGACGCCGGGCTCGGTCACGGCCATCACCGTGTAGTACTCCGACACCCCGGCGTTGGTGATCCACATCTTCGCGCCGTTGAGCACGTAGTGGTCGCCGTCGGCCACCGCGCGGGTCTTCATCGACGCGGCGTCGCTGCCCGCCTCGGCCTCGGACAGGGCGTAGGAGAACATCGCCTCGCCCCGCGCGACCGGCGCGAGGTACTGCTGCTTGAGCTCCTCCGACGCCGACAGCAGCAGCGGCACGGTGCCGAGCTTGTTGACCGCCGGGATCAGCGAGGACGACGCGCAGGCCCGCGCCACCTCCTCGATGACGATCACCGTCGCGAGCGCGTCGGCGCCGGCGCCGCCGTACTCCTCGGGGATGTGCACGGCGTGCAGGTCGGCGGCGGTGAGCGCCTTGTAGACGTCCCAGGGGAACTCCCCCGTCTCGTCGGCCTCGGCGGCCCGGGGGGCGATCTTCTCATCGGCGAGGGCGCGGACGGTCTCCCGGAGCATCTGGTGCTCTTCGGGCAGCGCGTAGAGAGGGAAGCTCATAGGAAAATAGTAGGACGTCCAACAAACTGTGGACCGGCTCAGGGGTGTGATATGTGCCGCTCCCCGTTTACGCAGGTGGCAGGGGAAGTCACGGCCGGAGGGCCGGGCGTCCCCCGTCCTCGCGGCCGCCCCCGGCGCGCTGCGGCCGGGGTGGAGCACCCTCCCCCCTCCCGGTACGGCTCCAGGCGGCCGCGGAGAAGGTCACGGGAAACCCCTCCGGACACCGGGCGGAGGACGGCCCGCACCCTTCCTGTCAGCGGCATGAGGCATGGGTATTAAAAGAGAGTGTCAAGAATGCCGGTAACCTGTCCGCGATGGATTGGGGAGAACCGAAAGGATCCGCAGTGGCCTACCGCCTGACTGTGCTGGGGACCGGGTACCTGGGCACCACGCATGCGGCCTGCATGGCCGACCTGGGCTTCGAGGTGCTCGGCCTGGACGTCGACGCCGACAAGGTCGCCAGCCTGCAGGCCGGGCACCTGCCCATCCACGAGCCGGGCCTGGAGGAGATCCTCCGCCGCAACCTGGCCAACGGCCGGCTGCGCTTCACCACCTCCTACCGGGAGGCCGCCGCCTTCGGCGAGGTGCACTTCGTCTGCGTGGGCACCCCGCAGAAGAAGGGCGAGTACGCCGCGGACGTCTCCTACCTCGACGCGGTGATCGAATCGCTGGCCCCGCACCTGGACCGCGAGTGCCTGGTGGTGGGCAAGTCCACCGTCCCGGTCGGCACCGCCGCCCGCCTGGCCGACAAGCTGGCCCGCCTGTCCCCCGTCGGCGAGGCCTCCGAGCTGGCCTGGAACCCCGAGTTCCTGCGCGAGGGCTTCGCGGTGGACGACACCATGAACCCGGACCGGATCGTGCTGGGCGTGCGCTCGGAGAAGGCCGAGAAGGTCATGCGGGAGGTCTACGCCTCCATGCTGGAGGCCGGCACGCCGCTGGTGGTCACCGACTACCCCACCGCCGAACTGGTCAAGGTCGCCGCCAACGCCTTCCTGGCCACGAAGATCTCCTTCATCAACGCGATGGCCGAGGTGTGCGAGACCGCGCACGCCGACGTCAAGCAGCTGTCGAAGGCGCTGTCGTACGACGAGCGCATCGGCGGGCGCTTCCTCAACCCCGGCCTCGGCTTCGGCGGGGGCTGCCTGCCCAAGGACATCCGGGCGTTCATGGCCCGCGCCGGGGAGCTGGGCGCCGACCAGGCGCTGACGTTCCTGCGCGAGGTCGACGCGATCAACATGCGCCGCCGGGCCCGCATGGTGGACCTGGCCCGCGAGCTGACCGGGGGCTCCTTCAACGGCTGCACGGTGGCGGTGCTGGGGGCCGCCTTCAAGCCCAACTCCGACGACATCCGCGACTCTCCCGCGCTGGATGTGGCCACGAGCATCGCGGCGCAGGGCGGGCGGGTCACCGTCTACGACCCCATCGCGCTGGACAACGCCCGCCGCGCCCACCCCGAGCTCTCCTACGGCACCTCCGCCATGGAGGCCGCGCGTGACGCCCACGTGGTGCTGCTGCTGACCGAGTGGCAGGAGTTCGTCGACCTCGACCCCGAGGAGCTGGGCTCCGTCGTCGCCCAGCGGAAGATCGTCGACGGCCGCAACGCCCTCGACGCCGAGACCTGGCGCGCCGCCGGCTGGCACTACCGCGCCCTCGGCCGCCCGTAGGACAACGAGGGCCGGCTCAGTGCGGCAGCCAGGATCGGCGCAGCACCGGCAGGCCGGTCCCGGAGTCGAGCAGGAGCCGGTTCCCGAGCGGCTCGTCGAGTGTGACGGTGATCCGGGCGAGACGGAGCATGGCGTTGCACCCCCCGTCGCCGGTCTCCTCGTCCACGTCGACCACCACCACATCACTCGTCTCGTAGGCGCGGACGCCGTGGATCCGGTCGCAGCTGCCGTGGCCGTAGTGCAGGAGGAGGTCGCGGGGCCTGGCCGGGACCGGTTCGAAGGCGGTCACCTCCTCGAACTCGCCCTTCCTCGCGACGGGACGCGGGCTGATCGCCGACGGGTCGACCGCCACGCGGCTGAACCTTCCCTCGACGCCCTCGGCGGTGAAGTGCCAGGCGGGCACCTGGATCGTCCCCCGGCTGGTGCGCAGCGGCAGCTCGCCGAGCTCGGCGCCGACGAGCCGGAGGGGGGTGCAGCCCTCGGCCGGGCATTCCTCCTCGACCAGGTCGGGAGGCTTGCTCACCTCCGCGTACGCCGTCGCCGCCGAGATGAGCGGGACCGTCAGCGCGGACCCGTCGGGCCAGCGCACCTCCCCGCTGGCGGGTGGCCCCCCGGGCAGTTCGATACCGAGCTTCCACACGCCGTTGTGCTCGGCCACCCGTACCCGGTCGGGCATCTTCCGCGGCTCTCTGCCCAGCCCTTCCAGCGGCACCAGGCCCGTGCGCCAGGCGCGGTCGGCCTCGGAGCCGTGCCAGCGCTCCGCGACCTCGCGGGCGCGGTCCTCGAACGCTCCCGCCGACATACGGCCGCCGCCGCACGCGGACAGCAGCACCGCCGCCAGCGCGAGGGGCCAGATCATTCCGCGCACGGAGGCGCCGGGGCCTCCGGGCGGCCGGTGCGGATCCGCCCGGCCGACGTCAGACGTCGAACTCGCCAAGTCTCACGCCACCGACGAAGGCGTCCCACTCGGCCTGAGTGAAGAAGAGCTTGGGACCGTCGGGGTCCTTGGAGTCGCGCAGCACGTACAAGGAGCCGAGACCCGCCTTGTGGCCCTCACGGAGGTCGTCCACCACGGCCACCTCGACGCAGCTCCCACGGTCGTCACTCGGAGCCGCCCGATGCCAGACGGCCTCGCTCAGGTCCGCTTCCACATCCCCACCACCTTCGTCAGCGGATCGGTCACGCCACCCGGGGGCAGGCATCCGCACGGGACCCTCCGGAGCACGCGGGACCCGCCCGAGGCGGGCGCGGATCTGCGCCGGGCCACGGGAAGGGCCGGCGAGATGCTCCCGGCGGCGCAGTCGGCATACACAGTATCGGTGCACCGGCCCCGTTCCCCGGTGTTCGCCACGGCGGGGTCTCCGGGCGAGAGGTCTCCGCCGCCTCAGGCCACCTCCTCCGGCGCGAAGTAGTCACGCAGCAGGGCGATCTTCCCGTCCCGCATACGGAAGATCTTCAGGAGCGACACGGTCGCGGCGCCTGCGGGCTCGTCGAAGGCGGCGTCGATCTCGACGATGAACACGTCGGGATCGGCGGTGGTGTGAAGCACGTAGCGGGATCTGTCCACGTTCAGCACGCGGTCGGTGCGCGTCGGGGGGCGCTCGTAGTACGCGGCCAGTCCCTTGCGGATCTCTTCTCGCCCCTCCATCCGCCGGGGGAACACGTGACCGGCGGGGACGAGCGGCGACTCGAGGACGCCGTCCGGGGTGAACATCTCGGCCAGCGCGTCGGCGTCGCGCGTCATCGTGAGCCAGACGTAACGCTCGTGGATCTCCACGGGGGTCGCGGCCATGGCGGGCTCCTTCGCTCTCCTCGCCCGGAATCGTGCGTGGCATCCGGAACGTCCGTGGCGCTCACCGTGTTCGGAACGTTCGCCGCGCTCAGATCATCCGGGGCATCCGGCGGCGTTCGGGCGTAGAAACTACCCCAGCCGGACCGTCCGGGCCATCCCCCTCCGGGACCGTACCCGCCGCCGCACCCCGCCGCCGGACCCGGGAACCGGATACGGCCGCGGGGCCTGGGAACCGGGTGCGGCCGCCGGGCTCAGCCGCCGAGCCCGGCGGCCTCCTCCCGGAGCCTGGCGCCCTTGGCGTGGGCCTGGTCGCGCAGCGCGGCCTGGAACTCCTCCATCTTCGCCCGCAGCTCCGCGTCGGCGGCGGCGAGGATCCGTACGGCCAGCAGCCCGGCGTTGCGGGCGCCGCCGATGGCGACGGTGGCGACCGGGACCCCGGCCGGCATCTGGACGATGGACAGCAGGGAGTCCATGCCGTCGAGGTACTTCAGCGGGACGGGCACGCCGATCACCGGGAGCGGGGTCACCGAGGCGAGCATCCCGGGCAGGTGGGCGGCGCCCCCGGCCCCGGCGATGATCACCTTCAGCCCGCGCTCCGCCGCCCGCGCGCCGTACTCGATCATCTCCTGGGGCATGCGGTGCGCGGAGACCACGTCGGCCTCGAACTCCACGCCGAACTCGGCGAGCGCCTCGGCGGCCAGCCGCATCACCGGCCAGTCGGAGTCACTGCCCATCACGATGCCGACGGTGGCCATGCGCTCTCCTTCGCCGGGCGCCTCGCCCGATCGTGCCGTGCCCGGGTGTGCCCGGGCGTCTCTTACCGCGCCCGGGTGTGCCCGGGCGTCTCATGCCGTACCCGGCTGGGCCCGGGCGTTCCTCCGTCCGCGATCGTCCCGCGTTCCGGCCGTCCGGTGTGCCCGGCCGCCCCTCGCGCGATCAGGCGCGGCGGTCAGACGTAGACGCCGTCGGCCAGGTAGGCGGCGGCGTGCCGGGCCCGGACCCGGACCTCGTCGAGGTCCGTTCCGAGCGCGGTGACGTGCCCGATCTTGCGGCCGGGCCGTACGTCCTTGCCGTAGAAGTGAATCTTGATCCCCGGGTCGTGCGCCATGACGTGCTCGTAGCGGGAGAAGACGTCCGGATCGTCGCCGCCGAGGAGGTTGGCCATCACCACGACGGGGGCGGCCAGCGAGGGCGAGCCGAGCGGGAGGTCGAGGACAGCGCGCAGGTGCTGCTCGAACTGGGAGGTCCGGGCGCCGTCGATGGTCCAGTGGCCGCTGTTGTGCGGGCGCATGGCCAGCTCGTTCACCACGAGCCCGGTGGAGGTCTCGAACATCTCCACGGCCAGCAGGCCGGTCACGCCCAGCTCGGTGGCGATCTTCAGAGCGATCCCCTGCGCGACCGCGGCCCGCTCGGGGTCGAGGCCGGGCGCGGGGGCGAGGACCTCGACGCAGATGCCGTCCTTCTGCACGGTCTCCACCACCGGGTAGCTGACGCCCTGCCCGTGCGGGGAGCGGGCGACGAGCACGGCCAGCTCCCGCTCGAACGGCACGAACGCCTCGGCCATCAGCGGCACCCCGCTCGCGAGGACCTCGGCGGCCTCCTCCGCGGACCGGCAGACCCAGACGCCCCGGCCGTCGTAGCCGCCGCGCACGGCCTTGAGCACGACCGGCCAGCCGTGCTCCGCGGCGAACCCCTCCACCTCGGCGGCCGCGGTGATCCGCCGCCAGGCCGGGCAGGGCGCGCCGATCGCGGTCAGCCGCTCGCGCATCACGGCCTTGTCCTGGGCGTGC
Source organism: Planobispora longispora (assembly GCF_016863135.1). Taxonomy (GTDB): domain Bacteria; phylum Actinomycetota; class Actinomycetes; order Streptosporangiales; family Streptosporangiaceae; genus Planobispora; species Planobispora longispora. The sequence goes on along the minus strand of NZ_BOOH01000009.1, from coordinate 33,594 downwards.
ACGAGCGCCTCGGCCCCGGGGCGGACGGCGTGGCCCTCCGCGGTCAGCGCGGCGATGTGCTCGGTGGGCACGTGCTCGTGGTCGAAGGTGAGCGCGTCGCAGCCCTTGGCGAACTCGCGCAGGTCGGCCAGGTCGCGGTAGTCGCCCAGGGGCGCGTCGGCGACCACCCGGGCCGCGCTGTCACCGGCGGACTCGGCCAGCACCCGCAGTTCCACGCCGAGCGCGATGGCCGCCTGCTGGGTCATCCGGGCCAGCTGGCCCGCTCCGATCATGCCGACGACGGGGCCGATGGCGCGACCGGCCGGAGAAGTGCTGCTCACGTCCGCTGAGCTTACCGCCCCCCGGTACGGCCCCGGCCGGAGGTCGCCGTCGGTCGGCGGTCAGGTCAGTCGGCGGTCAGGTCAGTCGGCGGTCAGGGAGGCCAGGCCGCGGCGGGCGGCGACGGTGGAGGTCTTCCCCTTGCCGGTGACCTCGGTGACGAGGAGCACGATCTCGGTCCCGGTCAGCTCGGGGGCCTTGACGCTCCCGGTGAACCCGCGCAGGTCGTCCCTGCCGTAGATCGGGTGGGCGAGGGAGGACCGGCCGGGCCCCGGCCGCTGCCGGTACTCGATCTCCAGGGCGTGGATCACCAGCGCGCCCCCGGCCGGCAGCAGCAGCGCGCGCTGCGGGCCGACGAGCAGCCGGACGTCGGTGCCGAGCCGGTCGGGGCGGACCGTCTCGGGCCGCCTGCCCAGCTCCGCGAGCAGCTCCGCGGCGACGTCGCCCTTGGGGAACGACACTCCGCTGACGCCGGCGGGATCGGTCAGGTAGGTCAGGTAGCGCTGCGGCACCAGCCGGGCCTTGACCCCGGTGGAGGGGTCGTCGGAGGGTACGGCGCCGCCGGTGGGCTCGGGGGCCCCGTCGCCCTCCGCCGGGATGGGCCCCGCGGCGAGCCGCCAGCGGCCGTCCTCGTGGACGAAGAGGAAGTAGGCCGGGCGGGGTTCGCGCGCCAGGGCCGCGAACCAGCGGTCCTCCCCGGCCGGGGCGGGCAGGAAGAACTCCGGGTCGGCGTATTCCTGGCGGGTGGGAGCTGGGCGGCCGTTCCGGGTTGCCTCGCAGGCACGGCCGCCCAGCGTATTCTCCGCCCAGGCGGTCAGCTGATCGACCGCCGCGCAGTCCCGGTCGCGCCAGGCGTCGTCGAGCTGCCCGAGGAGCTCGAACGCCTGGACCGCCTCCGCGCGTTCGACCGTACGGGCGGATGCCTCCGGGGACGGCCCGGTCTCGGGGACCGCTCGTCCTTCGCTCCGCACGCCGCAGCCCGCCGCGGCGCACAGGCCGAGGAGCAGGGCGATCAATCGGCGAGGCAAGCGATGGTCCCGGGGTTCTGGCCGTCTGGTCGGCGATCCGTCTGGAACCGATCGCGAGAGGTGAGCCCCCGAGCCTTCCCGCGATCTACCCGAACAGGGTAACGTCAGATGCCCTGATTTATCCGTCGTTGTGGGACATTTATAGAAATGTTCTTGAGCACCGGCGACGCAACGATTCGACCGGCTCTCGCACGGCGACCCGGAGGCCCCCGGTAGCCTGAGGGCGACGCCCGAGATCCACCGGATGACGGCGGATCCGCAGCCGACAGGAAAGGACCGTGCAGCAGACGTGCAGTTCCTCCGACACGCCTACAAACGGTTCGCCGACCTGGTGCACGAGCTGGCGAAATTCGGGATCATCGGGGCCATCGCCTTCGTGATCGACTTCGGCGCCACCAACCTGCTCCGCTGGGGCTGGGGCTGGGGGCCGCTGACCTCCAAGGTCATCGCCACGATCATCGCGGCGACCTTCGCCTACCTCGGCAACCGCTACTGGACCTTCCGGCACCGGGAGCAGAGCGGCCTCGCCCGCGAGTACTTCCTGTTCTTCCTGCTCAACGGCATCGGCCTGCTGATCTCGATGCTGGTGATCGGCTTCGTGACCTACACCCTCGGCCTGGAAGACCCGATCAGCTACAACGTCGCGCTCCTGGTCGGCACGGCCCTCGGCACGCTGTTCCGGTTCTGGTCCTACAAGCGCTGGGTCTTCCTCGCCGCCACGGCCGTCACCGAGGAGATCCCCAAGGAACTCCCCGGCGAGACCAGGGTCCGCTGACGTCTCTCACGCCGGGCCGCTGACCACCCGGTATCTCCCGGAGTCGCCGACCGGGCGCAGGAAGACGGCGAACGCCGCGGGGCGGGGCCGTACCAGCTCCAGGCGGCCGCCGTCGGCGGCGGCCAGCGCCCGCGCGAGGGTCAGCCCGAGACCGGTGCCGCCCGCCCCGCTCATGTTGCGCTCGAAGACGCGGGGGGCGATGTCGTCGGGGATGCCGTCCCCCTGATCCGCCACCTCGATCACGATCGACTTGTCCGTGCTGCTCGTCGTCACCGTCACCGGGCCGCCGCCGTGTTTCAGGGAGTTCTCCAGCAGGGTGGAGATGACCTGGCTGATCCCTCCGCTGGTGCCCAGCGCCTTGAGCCCGCGCGTCCCGGCCAGCGTCAGTTTCCGCCCGCCGCGGGAGAACGCCGGGCCCCACTCGATGAACTGCTGGTCCAGCAGGGCGTCGAGCTCCACCACCGCGGTCTGGGCATGGCGCTGCCGCCGGGCGGCGGCGAGCAGTTCGTCGATCACCGCGGTCAGGCGCTCGGCCTGCACGATCGCGGCCTCGCCCTCCTCCTTGACGACGCCGGGGTCGTCCGCGGCCGCGACGATCTCCTCCAGCCGCATGGTCAGGCCGGTGAGCGGGGTGCGGAGCTGGTGGGAGGCGTCCGTGGCGAACTCGCGCTCCCTGGCCAGCAGGTCGGCGATCCGGGTCGCGCTCCGGTCCAGCACCTCGGCCACCCGGTCGAGCTCCTGGATGCCGTAGCGGTGCTTGCTCGGCCGGGCCTCACCCGAGCCGAGCCGCTCGGCGATCATGGCCAGGTCGCGGAGCGGGAGCGTCAGCCGGCGCGACTGCACGACGGCGAGCCCCACCGCCACCGCGAGGGCCACCGCGGCGAGCGCGAGGATGAGCAGGAGCCAAGCGTGGACCTGCTGCTCGACCTGGGTCTTGTCCCGGATCACCACGACGTAGACCCCGCTCTCCGACTGGGCGTCCGCCTTGAGCGAGCGGTCCCGGGGGGGCTCGGTGCCCACGGTGATCACCTGGTCGGGGATTCCCCTGGCGTAGATCTGGATGTAGCGCTCGGGGTATTTCTTCGCGAGCTGCTCGGGATCGATCGGCTGCTCCTGCCCCCGGGCGTACTCCACGTCGCCGACCAGGCTCTTGGCCTCCCCCGTGAGTTCCTGGGTCGCCTCCTCCTGGATGAGGCGGTTGACCGCCACGCCCAGCGGGATGCCGAGCAGCAGCACCGCGATGACCGCGACGAGCAGGGTGGAGGAGAGCAGACGACGGCGCATCCCTACTCGCGTTCGAAACGGAAGCCGACCCCTCGAACCGTGGTGATGTAGCGCGGCTTCGCTGCGTCGTCGCCGAGCTTGCGGCGCAGCCACGAGATGTGCATGTCCAGGGTCTTGGTGGAGCCCCACCAGTTGGTGTCCCACACCTCGCGCATGATCTGCTCGCGCGTGACCACCTTCCCGGCGTCCCGGACCAGGACCCGGAGCAGGTCGAACTCCTTGGTGGTCAGGTGCAGTTCCTTGTCGCCCATCCACGCGCGGCGGGAGTCGGCGTCGATGCGCACGCCCTGGACCACGGGCGTCTCGGAGGTGCCGCGCCGGAGCAGGGCCCGGACCCGGGCCAGCAGCTCGGCCAGGCGGAACGGCTTGGTGACGTAGTCGTCGGCCCCGGCGTCGAGGCCCACCACGGTGTCCACCTCGTCCACGCGGGCGGTGAGGATGAGCACGGGCGTGCCGTGCCCCTCGGCCCGGATGCGCCGGGCCACTTCGAGGCCGTCCATCTCGGGCAGCCCCAGGTCAAGAACGATCAAGTCGATGCCACCCGACAGAGCCCTCTCCAGGGCTTGCGGGCCGTCGGGGCTCACCTCCACCTGATAGCCCTCACGGCGCAGGGCTCGCGCCAGCGGCTCGGAAATCGAGGTGTCATCCTCGGCGAGAAGTACGCAGGTCATGTTGAGAGAGTAGGACCTTAAGCGATCGTTTCCCCGGCATAGCGCGCGGTTTGACTTGCCGTTGACCTATCTATTGACCTGGGCAAACACTGATAAATCCCGGATAGTCATCCCGCACCGGTTCACGAGGAGCGGGTACGGCGCCCGCCTCGGGAGTCCCCGAAAGAGCACGGCCCTAATCGCATTATCGACAAAAAGAACACGCCCAGTCGGACCGTGTCCGATTGGGCGTGTCTCGGCGTGTCTCGGCGTGTGGGGAAGACCCCTCAGGAGGCCGACGGCGGCTCCGCGTACCGGGCGAGGTAGAGCTGCTCGCCCAGGCTCTCGATGAGCGAAAGCTCGGTCTCCAGGTAGTCGATGTGGTGCTCCTCGTCCTCCAGGATCTCCTCGAAGAGCCGGGCGGAGGTGATGTCACCCTTGTCGCGCATGATGGCGATCGCCGGCCGGATCCGGTTGACGACCTCCAGCTCGACCGTGAGGTCGGCGCGGAGCTGTTCGGTGACGGTCTGCCCGATGTGGAGCGTGCCCAGGCGCTGGTAGTTGGGCAGGCCCTCGAGGAAGAGGATCCGGTCGGTGAGCTTCTCCGCGTGGCGCATCTCGTCGATGGACTCTTCGCGGGTGTACTTCGCAAGCTTGGTGTAACCCCAGTTCTGCTGCATCTTGGCGTGCAGGAAGTACTGGTTGATCGCGGTCAGCTCGGCGGTGAGCTGTTCGTTGAGCAATTCGATGATCTGCTTGTCGCCCTGCATCGGCGGGCTCCTTGCCTTATGCGGTCGCCAACTCTTCAGACCGCTTCAGGATCGCACAGATCTTGCGCACGCAAGAAGCACAGTCGCCTCCGGCGCCGGTGGTGTCGCGGATTTGCCGCGCGCTCTTCGCCCCAGCGGCGATGCAGTCGTGCACCTCATTCTCAGTCACTGCGCGGCAGACACACACATACATGGCGAGGAAGGGACCTCTCAAGAAGAGTAGCACATAGGTAAGGCACACCTAAGGTAACTCACTTTGGTTAGGCTTGCCTATGTGAGCTGAGCCACATAATCGCAGCTCAGCGGCGAGGCCATTTGCGACACACGGAACGTTAGATCCCCGTCACCGTGGGAAGTGGATCGTCCGGGCCCTGCACGGACCCACTCGGGCCCCTCTCAACGCACCCCGCGCGGCCTCACTCGGCCCTGCGCAGCACGTACGGCTGGATGACCCCCAGCCCCCGGACCGGCCTGCGCCGGATGCGGTGGGTCTCGAAGCCGGGTTCCGCCCCGACGGCGTCGGCCATGCCCGCGTCGATGACGACGGTCCCCGGACGGGCGACCGCCGTCAAGCGCGCCGCCAGATTGACCGTGGTCCCGAAGACGTCCCCCATCATCGGCAGCACCGGGCCGTAGGCCAGCCCCGCCCTGACCTCGGGCCCGTCCCGCCTGATGGCCTCGATCAGCTCCAGCGCGATCGCGGCGGCCGTACGGGGCTCGGCCGTGGTGAACAGCACCTCGTCGCCGAGCGTCTTGACCAGCCGCCCCCCGTGCGCGGCGACCACGTCGGCGGCCCGCGACTCGAACCCCTCGACCAGCTCGGCGAGGCCGTACTCGTCGAGCTCCCGCGAGACCCGGGTGAAGGAGACCAGGTCGGCGAAGCCCACCGCGAGGGTCAGCCGGGTGGGCACGGCCTCCTGCGACATGTCGGCCAGCGCCAGCAGCCGGGTTCCGGCCGCGGCCAGCTGGGAGCGCCAGACGTGGGCCAGCACCATCTCGAAGTCGGGCAGGAGCCGCTGGGCGGTCGCCATGATCTCCTTCAGGTCGGCGGGGCTGGGCGGGTGGCCCGGGTCGAGCTTGGCGCCGACGATGATCTCGGCCTGCCACTGCGCGAGCCTGGCCGTGGTCTGGCCGACCGCCCGGGTCATCCGGATGACCGTCTGCTCGTCGAGCAGGCCGCTCTCCATCATCGCCCGCACCCGCTTCAGCGCGTCGATGTCGGCCTCGGTGAAGGCCACGGCGTCGTCGGCCAGCGTGGCGAAGCCCAGCGCCCGCCAGATCCGCTCGGTCAGCTCCTGGGGGACCCCGGAGCGCTCGGCGACCTCGATCCGGGTGTAGCGGGGCTCGGGCCCCACGAAGATCCGCTCGATCTCCTCGGCCGTCGGCCGCCCCACCGCTTCCTCAGCGCCCATCTTCTTCCCTGTGTTCATGGCGACGCCAGCGCGTCGCGGCCCGGGTCGCCGTCGTCGGCCTCGTCGATGGCGCGGAACAGTTCGGCGCGGACGTCCTGGAGGTCGGGGATGTCGCGCAGGACGATCCGGCCCCGCTCGCCGGCCGACTCGACGATGAGCGTGCCGCAGCCGAGGATCCGCTCCAGCAGGGTCTGGTCGGCGCTGACCGTGTTGACCTTGCCCATCGGGATGTCGTCGTGGGAGGTGCTCAGCACGCCCGTGCTGATCGTGAACCGGTGCGAGGTCAGGACGTACACGGTGGCGCGCCACTGGAGGTACGGCACGAGCGACCACACCGCCAGCAGCCCGACCGCGATCACCGCCACCGCGGCGCGCGCGTATCCCTCGTAGGGGAAGGACGGCATGAGGAACATCGCGGCGACGGCCGCCGCGACGATGAGGAGCAGCGCCAGGAGGGGGACGACCAGGCGTTTCCAGTGGGGGTGGAAGGCCCGGATGCGCCGCTCCCCCTCCGTCAGGTGGTGATCGGGGAGACCCATGGGGCACATCGTGGCACGGCCGCGCCTCCCCCGTCAGGGGCCGTACGGTGAACGGCCCCGGGAAGACGCCGCGCCGCCCCGCGGGGCGGCGCGGCGGACGGCCGGACGAGGCGGCGCGGCGGACGGCCGAGCAAGGTGGCGTGCGGACGGCCGAGCGGGGCGGCTGCGGCAGCCCGCGGTCAGACGGCGTCCGGGCGGACGTGCACGACGTCGCCCGCGCTGAGCGTGTGCTCCTGCCCGCCGGACTCCACCACCAGGTGCCCGGAGGGGTCGACGCCGGTCGCCAGGCCGGTGAGCACGCGCTCCCCGGGCAGCTCCACCCGGACGCGCCGCCCGACCGTCCCGCTGGCCGCGAGGTAGGCGGCCCGCAGCCCGCAGGCGTCCGCGTCGCCGTCCGCCTCCGACCACTCGCGGTAGTGCGTCTCGATCTCCCGCAGCACCTCCCGCAGGAGCGGGTCGCGGTCGGTGCAGGCGGCCTTCTCGACGGCGAGCGAGGTGGCGGTGGGGACGGGCAGCTCCTGGGGGCGCAGGCTGACGTTGAGCCCGACTCCGACGATCACCGCGCTGTCCACCCGCTCGGCGAGCACGCCGGCGAGCTTGCGCTCCCCGATCAGCAGGTCGTTGGGCCATTTCAGGCGGGCGTCCACCTCCGCCAGCCGGCGCACCGCCGAGACGGCGGCCAGGCCGACGAGCAGCGGCAGCCAGCCCTGCCGCGCCGGCGGCGGGTCGGGCCGCAGCAGCATCGAGAACGTCAGGCCGGCGCGCGGCGGCGCGGACCAGGCCCGGCCGAGCCTGCCGCGCCCGGCGAACTGCGACTCCGCGACGATGACCGCTCCCTGGCGGGCGCCGTCACGTGCGGCCTGCGCGAGGTCGGCGTTCGTCGAGCCGGTCCTGTCGACGACGGCGATGTCCGACCAGAGGCCGCCGGGGCGCACCAGGGCGCGGTTGAGCGCCGCCTGGGAGAGCGGCGGGCGCTCGAGATCGGTGAAGGGGGAGTCCAGCACCCCTCCATCTTCCCTCCCCGGACGACCGAATGCTGCACGAACAGGGCGATGACCAGCGAATACCGCGATCATAGATTGAACCGATAGATGCGTTCCGGCTATCCGCATCCTCCGCAGGGGGGCGAAAATGGACGCATGAAGAGACGTCTCGACCCGCGCAACTGGGCGAGCTGGAAGCCCTTCGGGATCGGCGAGCGCAAGCCGAACAACTACCTGGAGCTGGTCAAGGCCTTCCGCTCGGTCAAGGGCAACCGCCGCTACGCCTGGCGGATCCTCACGCAGGGGACCTGCGACGGGTGCGCGCTGGGCACCAAGGGCATGCGCGACTGGACCATGGACGAGATCCATCTGTGCAACATCCGGTTGCGGCTCCTGCCGCTGAACACGATGCCCGCCCTGGACGTCTCCGTGCTGGAGGACGTCTCCGCCCTGGAGGGGCGCAAGAGCGCGGAGCTGCGTGACCTCGGGCGGCTGCCGTACCCGATGCTGCGCCGCGCGGGCGAGCCCGGATTCACCCGGATCGGCTGGGACGAGGCCCTGGACCTGGCCGCGCCGCACCTGCGCGGATCCCGGCTCGGGGTCTACCTGACCAGCCGGGGCGTGCCGAACGAGAACTACTTCGCGGCGCAGAAGGCGGTCCGGGCGCTGGGCTCCAACTCCGTGGACAACGCGGCCCGCATCTGCCACTCCCCCTCGACCGTCGCGCTGAAGGAGACCATCGGCGCGGCCGCGACGACCTGCTCCTACACCGACTGGATCGGCTCGGACCTGATCGTGTTCATCGGGTCCAACCCGTCGAACAACCAGCCGGTCGCGATGAAGTACCTCTACCACGCCAAGAAGGCCGGGACGAAGATCGCGATGGTCAACGCCTACCGCGAGCCCGGCATGGACAAGTACTGGGTGCCGTCCAACGCCGAGTCCGCGCTCTTCGGCACGAAGATCACCGACCATTTCTTCGGCGTGAACGTCGGCGGCGACATCGGCTTCCTCAACGGCGTGCTCAAGCACCTGATCGAGAACGGCTGGGCGGACGAGGCCTGGATCGACGAGCACACGACGGGCTTCGACGCCGTACGGCGGGAGCTGGCCGGGCAGTCGTGGGAGTCGCTGGAGGCGCTGGCCGGGGCGAGCCGGGAGCAGATGTTCGAGCTGGCCGAGCTGCTGGGCAGGGCACGCTCGGCGGTGCTGGTCTGGTCGATGGGCATCACCCAGCACACCTACGGCGAGGACAACGTCCGCTCGATCGTGAACCTGGCGCTGGCCCGGGGCTTCGTCGGCCGCGACAGGTGCGGATTGATGCCGATCCGCGGGCACAGCGGCGTGCAGGGCGGCGCCGAGATGGGCGCCTACGCCACCGGCCTGCCCGGCGGCCTGCCGATCACCGAGGAGAACGCCCGCAGGTTCGGTGAGCTGTGGGGCTTCGAGGTGCCCACCGCCCCCGGCCTGACCGCCACCGACATGATCGACGCGGCCCACCGGGGAGAGCTGGACGTCCTGGTCTCCAGCGGCGGCAACTTCCTGGAGGTCCTGCCCGACCCGGGCTACTGCCGCGAGGCCCTGTCCCGGCTGAAGCTCCGCGTGCACATCGACATCGTCCTGTCCTCGCAGATGCTGGTGCCCGCGGAGGGGCCCGACGGCTCCGGGGGCGACGTCCTGCTGCTGCCCGCCCAGACCCGCTACGAGATGGTCGGGGGCGTCACCGAGACGACCACCGAGCGGCGGATCATCCTCTCCCCGGAGATCCCCGGCCCCCGGATCGGCGAGGCCCGGCCGGAGTGGCAGATCTTCACCGAGCTGGCCGGCCGCGCCCGGCCGGAGCTGGCCGACCGGCTCCGCTACGCGGGCACCGCCGAGATCCGGGCGGACATCGAGCGGGCGGTCCCGTTCTACGCGGGCGTCGCCGGGCTGTCGGCGTTCGGGGACAACGTCCAGTACGGCGGCCGGCACCTGTGCCCGGACGGCCGCTTCCCCACGGCCGACGGCCTGGGCCGGTTCTCCCCGGTCCCGCTGCCCGCCCTGGAGCGCCCCGACGGGGCGTTCATGGTCGCCACCCGGCGCGGCAAGCAGTTCAACAGCATGGTCCACGAGCGCCGCGACGGCTTCAACGGCGCCACCCGCGAGGCGGTGCTGATGAGCGCGCACGACGCCGACCGCCTCGGCCTGCCCGACGGCGCCCCCGTGGAGCTGCGCTCGGTCACCGGCGGGCGCGTCTTCCGCGGCCGGGTGCTGCGCGCCCCGCTGACCCCCGGCAACCTGCAGATCCACTGGCCCGAGGGCAACGTCCTGCTCGACGCGGGCCGCCGCTCCTCCGCCGCGCGCATCCCCGACTACAACGCCCTGGCCATGATCACGAAACTGCCCTCATGACCGCCGGGAACCCCGCCGACCCCGCTCCCCCGCGTGGCGCCCCCGGGACGCCCGCGGGGGAGGCCGGTCGCGGGGTCAGGCGGCCGGGGCCGGTCAGCCGGGTCCGGATCCGGGAGTTCTCCGGCCGGGCCGTCCGGGACCGCCGCGACGACCTGGCCACCGAGGAGCCGCTGGAGATCCGGATCCGGGCGGGCGGCGGGCGCCGCACCGTGGCGATCACCATGCGGACCCCCGGGCACGACTTCGAGCTGGCGGCCGGGTTCCTGCACGGCGAGGGCGTCGCGGCGCCCGGCTCCATCGCGTCCATCTCCTACTGCGCGGACGAGGACGTGCCGCCCGAGGCGCGCTACAACACGGTCACCGTACGGCTGCGCGGCGACCGCCTGCCCGACCTGCCCTCCCTCGACCGGCACTTCGTGACCTCCAGCGCCTGCGGCGTGTGCGGCACCGCGAGCCTCGACGCCCTGCGTGAGCGGTGCTCCCCGCCGCTCGCGCGGGACGGCCTCGCGGTCCCCGCCGAGGTCCTGTACGGCCTGCCGGACACCCTCCGGCGGGCCCAGGGCGTGTTCGGCCGGACGGGGGGCCTGCACGCGGCCGGGCTCTTCACCCCGGACGGCGGGCTCGTGGCACTCCGCGAGGACGTGGGACGGCACAACGCGGTCGACAAGCTGACCGGCTGGGCGCTGCTGGACGGGCGGCTGCCGCTGGCCGGTCACGTCCTCATGGTCAGCGGCCGGACCAGCTACGAGATCATGCAGAAGGCCCTGGCGGCGGGCGTGCCGGTCGTCTGCGCGGTCTCCGCGCCGTCCTCCCTGGCCGTGGACCTGGCCAGGGAGTTCGGCATGACGCTGGTCGGCTTCCTGCGCGGCGAGCGCTTCAACGTCTACGCCGGGGCGCACCGCGTCGAACCGTGACCGGCTCGCCGGGGTGTTCCGCTCGCCGGGTGTTCTGCCGGGTGTTCCGAGCCCCCGTTCACTCCCGGCGGGACGAACTTCGAGGCTCGATCATGCGGTTGAAGCTCCTCACTTCAACCGCATGATCCGGACTCCGAACCGCTCTCAGCGGCCCTGCAGTGCCTTGACGTTGTCGCCGAACGTCCAGTTCTTCGAGCCGTCCCAGTTGATGGACCAGGTCATCAGGCCCTTGAGGCCGCCGTTGAAGGCGTTCCAGCTCTGGGCCACCAGGGCGGGCGACATGTGCCCGCCCCCGGCGCCGGGCTGGGCGGGCAGGCCGGGGACCTGCTTGTCGTACGGGACCCTGATCGTGGCGCCCTGGATGACCAGGCCGTCGTTCAGGCAGGTGGTCTGGGCGGTGAACCCCTGGACCGTGCCCGCGGAGTACGAGTCGCCGGAGCAGCCGTACATGCTCCCGTTGTAGTACTGCATGTTCAGCCACCAGAGGCGGCCGTTGTCGGCGTACTTCTTGATGATCGGCAGGTACGCGCCCCAGATGGAGCCGTACGTCACGCTGCCGCCGGTGACGTAGGCCGTCTCGGGGGCCATGGTCAGGCCGAAGCCGGGCGGCATCTGGGCGAGCACGCCGTCGATGATGCGGATGAGGTTGCTCTGGGAGGCCGAGAGCTGGTTGATGTTCCCGCTGCCGGTGAGGCCGGTCTCGATGTCGATGTCGATGCCGTCGAAGTTGTACCTCTTCAGGATCGGCACGACGGTCGCGACGAAGCGGTCGGCGACGGCGCTGGAGCTGAGGTCGATGCCCGCGGTCGCCCCGCCGATGGACATCAGGATCGTCAGGCCGGCGGCCTTGGCCTGGCACATCTCGGCGGGGGTGGCGACCTTCACGGTGGCGTCCATGCCGTCCTCCCACAGCACGGTGCCGTCGGAGCGGATGACCGGGAACGCGGCGTTGATGACGTTGTAGCCGTGCTGCCGGATGCGGGGGTCGGTGATCGGCGTCCAGCCGAACGGCGGGTGCACGCCGTTGATCGCGCCGTCCCAGTTCTCCCAGTACCCCTGGAGCACCTTGCCGGCGGGCCTGGGCTTCAGCGCGCAGGTGCTCCCGGTCGGCGTGGGCGTCGGGGAGACCGTGGGGGTCGGTGAGACCGTCGGAGAGACCGTCGGCGTCGGGGAGACCGTCGGGGTGGGCGAGCCCGTCGGGACGCCTCCGGGCCCGTCGAAGCTGACGTCGTCGGCGTAGTAGGCGCCCTGGCCGTACCAGCCGTGCAGATAGACCTCGGCGGCGGTCTGGCCGGCCGCGGTGGTGAAGGTGAGGGTGAGCTGGGTGTACGCCGTCGGCGACGAGGTCCAGCGGGATCCGCCGCCGGTCACGCCGAGATACACGTGGCTGCCGCGGACCCACGCGGTCAGGGTGTAGGCGGTGCTCGGCCGGACGGCCACGGTCTGGGCGCACCGGGCGTTGTCGGAGCCGCCGGCCGCGCCGGCGAGCGCCTTGGCGCCGGAGCGGGCCGGGGAGTCGACCACCGATCCCAGCCCGCCGGAGCAGGACCAGGGCGAGAGGGCGCCGCTCTCGAAGCCGGGGTTCTGGAGCAGGTTGGCCGCATGGGCCGAGGTCTGTGTGATGAGGATCCCCGCGATCGCCAGCAGCAGCGCCGCCGCGAGCGTCAGGAGGCGGGAGGTCCGTTTCATGGGCAGCCCTTCTGTCACCCGGGCATGAGAGATCACCGGGAATTGACGGGGAGCCGCGATGACGGAAGTCGCGATCCGTAGATTCACTGAATTATCGGCACAGGCCGGCGCGGTGTCCATGTCATGCCGCGCCAAGGTCGTGCCGTGCAGGCGCCGCGACGCTCCGCGATCATGGAGGCCGGGCGTTGCCCGCCGGCCCGAAGTCGGCGAGCATCGGAGGCGCCTCGGCCGTTCCGGCAGCGACGGGAGTGACGGGGATGACGGCGGTGACGGGGTGACCGTGCCGACGTGGCCGAGCCGCCGCATGACGGCGGCGCCCCGGACACGAGCGGCCAGAGGTGTGGAATAAATCATTCCGTTCTGATATTATCGGAATAGATCGTTCCGATCCGCCGATCACAGGTGATCCACAGGAGGACCCCTTGAGCACCGAGATCCGCCCCTTCCGCGTCGAGATCCCCCAGGCCGACCTCGACGACCTCCAGGACCGGCTGACCCGCACCCGCTGGGCCGAGGAACTGCCCGCCGACCCCGACGAGAAGAAGGAGCAGACCGGCCCGGTCCCGCCGGGCTGGGAGTACGGCGTCCCGGCCGCCTACGTCAAGCGGCTCGTCGAGCGCTGGCGCACCGGCTACGACTGGCGCGCATGGGAGGCGAAGATCAACGCTTACCCGCAGTTCACAACCGAGATCGACGGCCAGACCGTGCACTTCCTGCACGTCCGCTCCGCCGAGCCCGACGCCACGCCGCTGATCCTCACCCACGGCTGGCCCAACTCGATCGTCGAGTACCTGGACCTGATCGGTCCCCTCACCGACCCCCGCTCCCACGGCGGCGACCCGGCCGACGCCTTCCACGTGGTCATCCCGTCCATCCCCGGTTTCGGCTTCTCCGGGCACACCCGGGAGCGGGGCTGGAACCGTCACCGCATCGCCCGCGCCTGGGCCGAGCTCATGCGCCGCCTGGGCTACGAGCGCTACGGCGCGCACGGCAACGACGCGGGCTCGCTGATCTCCCCCGAGGTCGGGCGGGTCGACCCGGACCACGTGATCGGCGTGCACGTGAACCAGCTGTTCTCCTTCCCCTCCGGCGACCCGGCCGAGTTCGCGGGCCTGTCGGCGGAGGACATGGAGAAGCTGGCCTTCCTCCAGTCGTTCAACGCGGAGATGTCGGCCTACGCCCAGCTCCAGGCGACCAAGCCGCAGAACCTGGCGCACGCCCTGGCCGACTCGCCCGCCGGCCAGCTCGCCTGGATCGGCCAGCTGCTCGGGGAGGCGGTCGACCCGGACGTGGTCCTCACCAACGCCACGATCTACTGGCTGACCAACACCTCGGCGTCGTCGGCCCGCCTCTACTACGAGGACCAGCACTCCGAGCACCCGGGCGAGCCGACGACCGTCCCGACCGGCCTGGCCGCCTTCGCCTACGACTTCACTCCGCTGCGGCGCTTCGCCGAGCGCGACCACAGCAACATCGTGTCCTGGAACGAGTTCGAGCGCGGCAGCCACTGGGCCGCCCACGACGCGCCCGACCTCCTCATCGGCGACCTCCGCCAGTTCTTCCGGGGGCTCCGCGCCGCCTGATCCCCGGCTTCTCCGCCCCCTGACACCCCTCCGCCGCGCCGGCGCCCCGCAAGGGCCCGGCGCGGCGGAGTCATGTCCGGCCGGCGCGGCGCGAGTCCCGGGCGTCCATGATTTTCTCTCTCAAGTGTTGGAATGAAGCATTCCGTTCTGATAATATCGGAATAGATCATTCCGATCCAAAGGTTCATCGCCCGAAGGACGCCACCATGACCGTCACCGCCCCTTCCGCCCCGGTCCTCGCCCCCGAGCCGCCGAAGCCGGCCCCCGTCGCCCGGCGCTCCCACCGCTGGCTGGGGCTCTTCGCCGTCCTCGCCGCCGACCTGCTCAACCTCCTCGACTCGACCGTGGCCAACGTGGCCGCCCCGGTGATCCGCACCGACCTCGGCGGCTCGCTCGCCACCCTGCAGTGGGTCGCGGCCGGATACACCCTGGCGATGGCGGTCGGCCTGCTCACCGGCGGGCGGCTCGGCGACATGTTCGGCCGCCGGCGGATGATGATGATCGGCATCGCCGGATTCCTCGTCACCTCGGCCGCCTGCGCGCTGGCCGTCTCGCCGGAGATGCTCATCGGCGCCCGCGTCCTGCAGGGCGCGTTCGCCGCGGTCATGGTGCCGCAGTCCTTCGGTCTCATCCGCGACCTGTTCGGCGCCGAGGTCGGCAAGGCGTTCGCCGCCCTGGGGCCGGTCATCGGGATGGCCACGATCCTCGGACCGGTGGTCGCGGGGATGCTCATCGAGGCCGACGTCCTCGGCACCGGCTGGCGCATGATCTTCCTGATCAACCTGCCGCTCGGCGCGTTCGCCCTGATCGTCGGCTGGAAGGTGCTGCCCGAGGCCGAGCCCGTCGCCCGCGGGCAGCGGCTCGACGTGATCGGCGCGCTGCTGGCCGCGACCGGCATGTTCACGCTCGTCTACCCGCTGGTCCAGGGCCACGAGCTGGGCTGGCCCACCTGGTCGCTGATCCTGCTCGCCGCCTCGGTCCCGGTGTTCGCCGCCTTCGTCTGGCACCAGCTGCGCCGCACCCGCTCCGGCCGTACCCCGCTGATCGAGCTGGCCGTCCTCGCCAAGCGCTCCTACACCTCCGGCGTGGCGTTCGCCGTGATCTTCTTCGGCGCGATCACCGGTTTCTCCCTCGCCGTCGGCCTGTTCCTCCAGCTCGGCCTGGGCTACACGCCGCTGGACGCCAGCCTGACGATGATCTCCTGGGCCGCGGGCGCCTTCATCGGCTCCATCTTCGGCGGCACCATGATGAACAGGCTCGGCAGGCACCTCCTGCACATCGGCCTGACCGTGATGACCGCCGGGCTCGTCGGCCTCTACCTGGTCTTCTCCACCGCGGGGACCGATCTGGGCGGATGGGACCTGACCGCCCCGATGGTCGCCTTCGGGATCGGCATGGGCATGATCTTCGTCCCGCTGTTCGACATCATCCTGGCCGACCTCGGCGATCGCGAGATCGGCTCGGCCTCCGGCCTGGTGTCCTCCTTCGAGCAGCTCGGCGCCTCGCTCGGCGTCGCCGTCCTCGGCACCGTCTTCTTCAGCACGGTCGGCCACCGCCCGCACGTGCACGGCTTCCTCGACGCCGCCGGGCTGGTCACCCTGCTGACCATCGGGCTCACCTCGGCGACCTTCGTCATCGGCTTCATGCTCCCCAAGAAGGCCCGCGAGGGCGCCTCGGCGCACTGATCCAGATCAGAAAACAGCCGTGCGGCCCGCGCCCCCGTCCGAGGCGCGGGCCGTACGGCTGTTCTACGTACCCGGCGAAGGAGAAACGGCTAGACTAAGTCTAGCTAGGCCAGATCAGGAGGAGGAGAACATGTCTGCCGGAGCAGCGGAGCAGTTCAACATCCACGAGGCCAAAACCCAGCTCTCCAAGATATTGGAGCGGGTGGAGCACGGCGAGGAGGTGGTCATCTCCCGTGCGGGCAAGCCCATCGCGAAAGTCGTACCACTCAGGACGTCCACCCGTCGTCGTGGCCGGGGATCTCTCCGCGGCACGCTCGCCATGGCCGAGGACTGGGACACCCGCCAGACCAACGAGAGCATCGCCGAGGATTTCGGGCTCTGACCATGCGGCTGCTCCTTGACACCCACGTGATCCTCTGGTGGCTCTCGGACGACGAGACGCTGTCCGACGAGATCAAAGACCTGATCGACACGGAGATCGACGTCTTCGTGAGCGCGGCCACCATCTGGGAGGTGGGCATCAAACAAGCTCTCGGCAAGCTCGCACCGGCGGACTTGCCGGAGCGGATCCTCGACTCCGAGCTGCGGGAGCTTCCGATGACACCCGCGCACGCCCTCACCGCGGCCCGGCTGCCGCCCCTCCACCGCGACCCCTTCGACCGCATGCTCATCGCGCAGGCACGCTGCGAAGGATTGACGCTGGTCACCCGAGACGGGGAGATCCAGAAATACGACGACGTCATGCTGCTCCGAGCGTGACGGTGCGGGCTATGCCGTACGGCCTCGACGAGGGGACCGTACGGCGTGGCCGTGAGATCAGCCGGAGCGGGCGGCCCGCCGTACCGAGCCCGTTATCGGTTTGCCGACGGTGGCCCGCCGCCGGGAGGATCGCTCTCATGAGCCGCCCTCTCGCCCCTGAGATCCCCAGCGGTCCGGTGGCCGTCCCGGAGGTCATCGCCGCACTCGCCGGTGACGACGCCGTCACCCCGGTCTGGTGCAACGAGCTGGGCGGCCTGACCTTCCGGCTCCACGGGACGGGTGGCGTCAGATACGCCAAATGGGTCGCCGCGGGCACCCCCGAGATCGATCTGGCCGGTGAGGCCGCGCGGTTGGCCTGGGCGCGGCGGTGGGTGCCCGTACCCCGCGTCCTGGAGCGCGGTTCGGACGCCGAGGGCACTTGGCTGGTCACCGAGGCGGTTCCCGGGCGCTCGGCGGTGGACCCCCGTTGGAGTGCCGACCCGGCCACCGCGGCGGCCGGGATCGGGCGCGGGCTGCGGCTGCTGCACGACGCCCTGCCCGTCGACCGGTGTCCCTTCGACTGGAGCGTCGAGCGACGGCTCGCCCGCGCCGACGAACGCATCGCCGCCGGGGAGGGGCCGGCCGACTGGTTCCCCGAACACCGGCACCTGGACCTCGCCGAGGCCCGGGGACGTCTCGGCGAGCCTCCCGCGATCGACCGCCTGGTCGTCTGCCACGGCGACACCTGCGTTCCCAACACCCTGCTGCACGATGACGGCCGTTTCGCCGCGCACGTCGACCTCGGCTCGCTCGGTGTGGCCGACCGGTGGGCCGACCTGGCGGTCGCGGCGTGGAGCACAGAGTGGAACTACGGTCCCGGCTACGACGGCGTGGTCTACGACGCCTACGGCATCGACCCCGATCCCGAGCGCATCGCCTACTACCGCCTGCTGTGGGACATGGCCTGAGACGCCCGCCTCCGGCCGTGCCCCGGACGCTGAACGCCGTACAGCCCGCGTCCCGTGATCCGGGGCGCGGGCCGTACGGTGGCGCGGGGGCGGTCAGCCGGTGTTCTGCAGGCCCGCCGCGACGCCGTTGACCGACAGCAGCAGCGTGGACAGGCGGTCGCGCTCGTCCTCCGGCAGGTCCTCCTCGGCGGGCGACCTGGCCACGTTCCTCGGACAGGATCAGCCGACCGCCGATGCTATCGGCAGCGCAGGCCGAGGAACCCGTGGAGCGTCCTGCCGATCTCCTGGACCTCACTCAGATCGAGACGACCCGCGAAGTCCCCGAGGCGGGAGATATCCACAGCCCTCATCTGATCGACGAGAACACGGGTCGTCTTGCCGTTCAGTTCGATCTCGGGGCGGAAGACCGCGGGAGCGGCACTGGTCGAGGTCGGAGCGACGACCAAAGTGGAGAGAACGGCGAAGGCATCCGACTGCAGGACGACGGCGTACCGATCGCCGCGCTGTTCATGACCGACCACATCGCGAGGAGCGCGTACACGATAGACGTCACCACGCATCGGCATCGCCGAACTCCCGCTGTATCGCCCGGATCTCCGCGAGGTCGTCCGGGTCTGCGGCCAGCCTCTCCGCGTCGGCGCGGGCCTGCTCCATCCAGCGGAGCCGTCCTGCGATACGGATCGCCTCACGGACCACGTCATCCGGAGACCTACCGCCAGAAGTCAGCTCGGCGAGAATCCTCTCCGTACTCGCGTCGATCTCAACAGTAAGCATCCCCATATTCTCACTGTAAAGCGTCCGATCTCGCAGACCTTCGCGCGAATTACGTAATCATACAATCACTGTCAGCGACAGTGGTGGAAGGTCGGCTAGAGGTCCCGACGGCACGGCACTTTTCGCGGATGTTCGGGAAATCACCGGATTCCGCCGGCCACGGAAACAGGCCGTTCCCCGAACGCCGTACGGCCGTGCGGGGGCGGTCAGCCGGTGTTCTGCAGGCCCGCCGCGACGCCGTTGACCGACAGCAGCAGCAGCGTGGACAGGCGGTCGCGCTCGTCCTCCGGCAGGTCCTCCTCGGCGCGGAGCCGGGACAGGGCCCGCAGCTGCAGGTGGGAGAGCGCGTCCACGTACGGGTCGCGGAGCTGGACCGCGCGGGACAGCACGCGGCGGTTCTCCAGCAGCCGGGTGTGGCCGGTGATCTCCAGGACCAGGCGGCGGGTCAGGTCGTACTCGGCCAGGACCTGCTCCATGAAGTCGTCCCGGCCGCCGAGCGCGAGATAGCGGGAGGCGATCTCGCGGTCGGTCTTGGCCAGGGACATCTCCACGTTGTCCAGCAGGGAGGCGAACAGCGGCCACTCGCGGTAGGCGGCGCGCAGCTCCTCCATCCCCCCGCTCTCGGAGACGACGGCCTCCAGGCCGCTGCCCAGGCCGTACCAGCCGGGCAGGTTGACCCGGGTCTGCGCCCAGGCGAACACCCACGGGATGGCCCGCAGGTCGTCCAGGGAGCGCGGCGCGCCCAGGCCGCGGCGGGCCGGGCGGGAGCCCAGCCGGAGCGAGCCGATCTCCTCCAGCGGGCTGACCAGCGAGAACCACTCGGGGAAGCCGGGCGCCTCGGTCAGCGAGCGGTAGGCCTTCTCCGAGGCGGAGGCGACCCGCCCGGCCACCGCGCGGAAGCGCGCGGCGGCCTCGGCGGTGCGGGCCTCGACGGCCGGGGTGGAGGCGAGCAGCACCGCGGAGGTGACCTGCTCCAGATGGCGGCGGCCGATGGCCTCGTGGCCGTACCGGGCGAAGATGACCTCGCCCTGCTCGGTGACCTTGAACCGGCCGCCGACCGAGCCGGGGGCCTGGGCGAGCACGGCGCGGTTGGCCGGCCCGCCGCCGCGGCCCAGGGCGCCGCCCCGGCCGTGGAAGAGGGTCAGCGTCACATCGTGCTCGGCGGCCCAGGCCGCCAGCGCCTCCTGCGCCTCGTACAGCTTCAGGGTGGCGGCGGCCGGGCCGAGCTCCTTGGCCGAGTCGGAGTATCCGAGCATGACCTCCAGGCGGCGGCCGTTGACGGCGAGGCGGGCCTGGATGCCGGGGATCTCCAGCATCCCGGAGAGCACGGCGGGCGCGGCGGCCAGGTCGGCCCCGGACTCGAACAGCGGGACCACGTCGAGCGCGGGCGCGCGCTCGCCGAGGGCGTGCCGGGCCAGCTCGTAGACCGCGGCGATGTCGTCGGCCGAGCGGGTGAAGGAGACGACGTAGCGGGAGCAGGCGGCCACGCCGAACCGCTCCTGGATCCAGCCGATCGTCCGGATGGTGGCCAGGACCTCGTCCGTGCGCTCGGAGGTCTCGCCCTCGGCGATCTCGGCCAGCGCGGCGGCGTGGACCTGCGAGTGCTGGCGCACCTCCAGCTCCGCCAGGTGGAAGCCGAACGTCTCGGCCTGCCAGATCAGGTGCTGCAGCTCGCCGTACGCCTGCCGCTTCGCCCCGGCCGCGGCCAGGGACGCCTGGGCCAGGCGCAGGTCGGCCAGGAACTCCTCCGGCGAGCGGTAGGCCAGGTCGAGGCCGCGCTGCCGGGTGGCGGCGATCCGGGTCGCGACGTACAGCAGCCACTGCCGGTGCGGCTCCCGCGGGGAGCGGGTGGCCATCTCCGAGACCAGCTCGGGGTGGTCGTTCTCGGCGGCGGCCAGCGCGGCGCGCAGCTCGGGCGAGGCCGGGGTGTACTCGGCGGTGACGGTGAGGCTGCGGCCGATCCGCAGGGTGGCGTTCTCCAGGGCGATCAGCACGTGCTCGGACTGGATGAGCAGGGCGTCCCTGGTCACCTTGGCGGTGACGTTGGGGTTGCCGTCCCGGTCGCCGCCGATCCAGCTGCCGTAGCGGATGTAGGGGCGGGCCAGCGGCTCGCGCGTGCCGCTGTCGTCGCCGAGCGCGGCGTCCATCGCGCGGTAGACCTGCGGGACCATCCGGAACAGCGTCTCGTCGAAGGCCGCCATCGCGGTCCGGACCTCGTCCAGCGGGTCGAGCTTGGTGTGCCGGAGCTGGGCCGTCCGCCAGAGCAGGTCGATCTCCTCCAGCAGCCGCCGCCGGGTCTCGGCGCGCTCGGAGACGCCGCGCCCGGGGTCGTTGTAGGCGGCGAGGTGACCGCTGATCCGCTGGATCGCGGTGACCACGGCGCGCCGGCGCGCCTCGGTGGGGTGCGCGGTCAGCACCGGGTGCAGCCGCAGCCCCTCGACGAGCTCGGCGACGCGCTCGTCGCCGAGCTCCCGCACGACGTGGCCCAGCGACTCGGGGAGCGGCTCCCCGCCGGTGTCGCGGACCCGGAGCATGCGGATGCGGAAGTGTTCCTCGGCCAGGTTCGCCAGGTGGAAGTAGCAGGTGAAGGCCCGGGCGATTTTGACGGCCCGGCTGATCGGCCACTCGGCGACCATCGCGGAGATCTCATCGACGGAGATCTCCCGTCGACGGGCCGCGATGACGGCCTTGCGGAGGCGTTCGACGTCGGCGAGCAGGTCGTCTCCGCCGTGTTCGGCGATGACCTGGCCCAGGAGCCCGCCGAGCAGCCGCACGTCCGCGCGGAGCTCGTCGGGCATCTCGGTGACAGCGGAAGAACGTTCTGCCTGATGGGGCGCGCTGGCGGACATGCCTGCCAGGGTATCGAGAGCGATTTCGCCGACGCCGACCGGTCTCACCTATTGGACTAGACCAATGGTGAGGGGCTCAGGCGGGCCGGGAGATGGCCCCGAGGATCTCCGGATACCGGGTGAATCCGAGGTTCCCGGCGAGCCTGCGACCGCCCCAGGAGATCAGGATCCCGTACGGCAGGGCGAGCACGCCGGCCCAGCCGAAGCCGAGCAGCTCGGGCAGCACGACGGGCAGCGTCAGCAGAGCGGTGCCGATCATCGCGCCGAACGACGCCGCGAAGGCGATGCCCCCCTGCCCCGGCGCCGCGCCTGTGAAGGCGTTGAGCCGCTCCGGGACGGTGTACGGCAGCAGCACGCTCGTCACCGCGCCCACGCCCAGCCCGACGCCGAGCACGCCCCAGGAGGAGATCATGGCGGGGAACGCCCAGCCGACGTTCCCGGCGAGCAGTCCCGCGATCACCGACAGCACGGTGAGCGCCGGGACCGCGATCGTCGCCACGGCCAGGTGCCGCCCGGCGAGGTCGGTCCGCCAGTCGCGGGCGGTGCCGTACGCCATGGAGTTCATCCACAACGAGCGGCCGTCGATGCCGAAGGAGTTGCACGACTGCAGGCTGATCATCAGGGCGCCGATGCAGGCGGGGCCGATGGCGAGCGCGGGGCCGGGCGTCCCTCCCTCCTGCCCGTTCAGGGAGAAGGCCATGATGCCGGTGACCGCGATGGCGGCGAACCAGCCGACCCGGCCGCGGGGGTCCCGGCGGGCGTACTTGAGCTCCTTGGTGGCGACCGCGGCCAGCTGCCCGTCGGGCAGGACGCGGGCCAGCAGGCCCCGGGAGTTGCGGACCGAGGCGCCCTCGGTGGAGGCGTCCGTGGTCACCAGCGCCCGGCTCAGCGCCGCGATCCAGAGCCGGCCGAGCACGACCACCAGGAGGGCCAGGGCGGCCAGCTCGGCCAGGGCCAGGACGCCGCCGTCGGTGATGGCGTGCGCGGCCATGCCCGGCGGGGTCCAGCGCAACGCCGAGGCCAGGCCGTGCAGCACCGCCAGCGGGTCGCCGCCGATCCCCCGGTTGAGCAGGAGGTTGGGGAGCTGGGCGGCCACGACGACGAGGATCGCCGAGATCGCCAGCACGTCCCGGCCGCGGCGGGTGCGCAGCACGCCGGAGAGGGAGGTGGTGATCAGGCGGGAGGTGACGATGCACAGGGCGAACTGGAGCAGCACGGCGACGACGCCGAGGAGGACGCCGCCGACGCCGTCGGCCAGGCCCACGATCGCGCCGGTGACGGCGATCAGGGTGGCGAGGGGCCAGACGCCGGTGACGGAGGAGGCGAACATGCCGGCCGCGAGCTGCCCGGTCCGCAGCGGGAGCAGCGCGAGCCGGGACGGGTCGAGGGTGTCGTCCAGGCCGAAGGCCAGCAGCGGCACGATCGCCCAGCCGACCAGGACCGCGGTGAACGTCACGATCGCGACGTCCGCCGCGACGTCGGCGGGGGCCAGGCGCAGCGCCGCCATCGCCAGGAAGCCGAAGGAGGCGACGACGATCGCGGCGAGCATGGTGAAGATGAAGCCGAGCAGGCGCGTGGTGTCGCCGCGCAGGTTCCCGGCGATCAGCCGGAGCTTGAGCCGGACGAAGATCGCGGGGCCCACCCGCGCGGCGCCCGTCCCGGGAGCACCCGTCACGGGTCCGCCGGCGGCCGGCGCTGGAGCACCCGTCACGGACCCGCCGGCGGCCGGCGGGGGGCCGGCGGGGCTCACGGGGGACGATCCGTCCGGGCTCATGCCGAGGTCGCTCCCAGCCACGACAGCCCCTCCTCCCCGTTGCC
Organism: Planobispora longispora; assembly: GCF_016863135.1. GTDB lineage: Bacteria > Actinomycetota > Actinomycetes > Streptosporangiales > Streptosporangiaceae > Planobispora > Planobispora longispora. The sequence goes on along the minus strand of NZ_BOOH01000009.1, from coordinate 10,426 downwards.
GTTAGCGGGCGCGCCGACCAGGCCCAGGAACGCCTCGTTGAGGCTCCGGCCGCCGCGCACCTCCTCCAGCGGGCCCTGCGCGACGATCTGGCCGCGGTTCATCACCGAGACCCAGTCGCACAGGCGCTCGACGAGGTCCATGACGTGGCTGGAGAAGACGACGGTGGAGCCGGAGGCCGTGTAGCGGCGCAGCACCTCGACCAGGGTGTTGGCGCTGACCGGGTCGACGCCCTCGAACGGCTCGTCCAGGAAGAGCACCTTCGGGTTGTGCAGCAGCGCGGCGGCCAGGCCGATCTTCTTGCGCATGCCGGTGGAGTAGTCGACGACGAGCTTGTCGGCCGAGTCGGCCAGGTCCATGACGCGCAGGAGCTCCTCGGCGCGCCGCTCCACCTCTCTCATGGGGATGCCGCGCAGCTGGCCGTTGTAGGACAGCAGCTCCCTGCCGGACAGGCGCTCGAACAGGCGCAGCCCCTCGGGCAGCACGCCGATGCGGGCCTTGACGGCGACGGGGTCGCGCCAGACGTCGGCGCCGTCGATGTGGATGATCCCGGCGTCGGGACGGAGCAGGCCCGTGACCATGCTCAGCGTGGTGGTCTTGCCGGCGCCGTTGGGACCGACCAGTCCGGCGAAGCTGCCCCGGGGGACCACGAGGTCGACCCCTCCCACAGCCACCTGTTGGCCGAACCTCTTGAACAATCCCTGGGTCCGTACAGCGTCCGCGATGCCCGTCATAGCGCCCACTTTGTCATAGTTTCCTACTGGGGGATCTCTGGCTCTTCCCGGGCAACGAACGGGTCACCCCGATAGTTCGGGATGTCAGGAGACGGTTACTCTTCTGGGCTATGAGCCGGAGCGAGCCCGACGCAGTGAGCGCAGCGGATCGCGAGGAACGAGCGGTCCGCGCAGCGAATGAGGAGTGGTGAGCGACCAATGAGCGCTGAGCCCGTGACTGAGCCCGTACACGCCGAGATCGACATCCACACGACGGCGGGGAAACTCGCCGACCTGGAGCGCCGCCTGGACGAGGCCGCGCACGCCGGATCCGCCCGCGCGGTGGAGAAGCAGCACGCCAAGGGCAAGATGACCGCCCGGGAACGCGTCCTGGCGTTCCTGGACCCCGACAGCTTCGTGGAGTTCGACACGCTGGCCAGGCACCGGTCCACGAGCTTCGGCCTGGAGCGCGAGCGCCCGTACGGCGACGGCGTGGTGACCGGGCACGGCACGGTCGACGGCCGCCCGGTGGCGGTCTTCGCGCAGGACTTCACGGTGTTCGGCGGGTCGCTGGGCGAGGTCTTCGGCGAGAAGATCGTCAAGGTCATGGACCACGCGCTCAAGACCGGCTGCCCGGTGGTGGGCATCAACGACTCCGGCGGGGCCCGCATCCAGGAGGGCGTCGTCTCCCTCGGCCTCTACGCCGAGATCTTCAAGCGGAACGTGCACGCCTCCGGGGTGATCCCGCAGATCTCCCTGATCATGGGCCCCTGCGCGGGCGGCGCGGTCTACTCCCCGGCGCTCACCGACTTCGTGCTCATGGTGTCGGAGAAGTCGCACATGTTCATCACCGGACCGGACGTCATCAAGACGGTCACCGGCGAGGAGGTCACCTTCGAGGAGCTCGGCGGCGCGCACACGCACAACTCCCGGTCGGGCGTGGCGCACTACGAGGCGAGCGACGAGGCCGACTGCCTGGAGTTCGCCCGGGCGCTGCTGTCCTATCTGCCCTCCAACAACATGGACGAGGCCCCGGCGTTCGACGCCGACCCGGTCCTGGAGGCCACCGACGAGGACCGCGAGCTCGACACGCTGATCCCCGACTCGGCCAACCAGCCGTACGACATGCACGAGGTGATCACCCGCGTCCTGGACGACGGCGAGTTCCTGGAGCTGCACGCGCAGTTCGCGCCGAACATCCTGGTGGGCTTCGGCCGGGTCGAGGGACGCCCGGTGGGGGTGGTGGCCAACCAGCCGATGAGCTTCGCCGGCACGCTGGACATCGCGGCCTCGGAGAAGGCCGCGCGGTTCGTGCGCACCTGCGACGCCTTCAACGTCCCGGTCCTGACCTTCGTCGACGTCCCGGGCTTCCTGCCGGGCACCGACCAGGAGTGGAACGGGATCATCCGCCGGGGCGCCAAGCTGCTCTACGCCTACGCGGAGGCGACCGTGCCGCTGGTCACGGTGATCACCCGGAAGGCGTACGGCGGCGCCTACGACGTCATGGGCTCCAAGCACCTCGGCGCCGACGTCAACCTGGCCTGGCCGACCGCCCAGATCGCCGTGATGGGCGCGCAGGGCGCGGTCAACATCCTCTACCGGCGCGAGCTCGCCGCCGCCGCGGAGCCGGACGCCGAGCGGGCCCGGCTGATCACCGAGTACGAGGACACCCTCGCCAACCCGTATCTCGCGGCCGAAAGAGGGTATGTGGACGCGGTGATCCGACCGTCCGACACCCGCGTGCAGATCGTCCGCGCCCTCCGCGCCCTGCGCAACAAGCGCGCCACCCTGCCGCCGAAGAAGCATGGGAACATCCCGCTGTGACGCACTTGAAGATCATCAATGGGGACGCGACTCCAGAGGAGATCACCGCAATCGTGATCGCCCTCGCATCACGGACGATTCCGCAGACTAAAGTCACGCGAAAGTCGGAAAATTGGCGCAACCCCGCACATTACCTACGAAAGCCTCTTCCACATGGACAAGGGGCATGGCGATCAAGCGGCTTGCCAAGATAGATCCGCGGAACATGGTGTCAAGTCGCGCGAGAGTTGGGACCATCTAAGAAATGGGCGCATATAGTCAGCCGATCAGCTAGTCACGAGGCCTGGAGGACGACATGGCCATCCTTGACCTCACTACCCGTCCCATCACCGCGAAATACGCCGTCCTCGTCGACGTCGGATATCTGTACGCCGCGGCGGGAGAGGTGCTGCTCGGTGCCAAGGAGCGCAAGGAGTACCGTGTCTCCGCCGACGAGCTGATCCAGGCGCTGCAGAAGCACGCGGAGGCCCGCATCCAGGGGGAGCTGCTCCGGATCTACTGGTACGACGCGGCCCGCGACCGCGTGCCGACCGTGGACCAGCGCGTCATCGCCCAGCTCCCCTGGGTCAAGGTGCGCCTGGGCAACCTCAACGCGCGCGGCCAGCAGAAGGGCGTGGACGCCCAGATCAGGAGCGACCTGGAGGCCCTGGCCCGGCACCACGCGGTGAGCGACACGATCCTGCTGGCCGGCGACGAGGACATGGTGCCGGCGGTCGAGGCCGCCCAGGCCTACGGCGTGCGGATCCACCTGTGGGGCGTCGAGCCGCCCTACGGCACCAACCAGGCCGAGCGCCTGGTCTGGGAGGCCGACACCGTCGAGATCCTCACCGCCGACTTCCTCCGCGACTTCTTCAGCCGCGCCCCCCAGCCCGTTCCGGTCGCCCCGGCCGCACCCTCCCCCGCCCAGGTCTTCGCGGGCCGCTCCCCCGCGACGATCAAGCCCAAGGCGCCGGCCGCCGGCCAGGTCACCAAGCTCGGCCCCAGCCGCCCCCGGGTGGAGGAGGTCGGCGAGCACGTCGCCCAGAAGTGGATCCTCACCCGCGGCCGCGACAACATCCGCGACCTGCTCCCGGGACCGCTGCTGCCGACGGTGATCGATACCGAGCTGCTGATCGAGGCGGAGAAGGAGCTCGGCCACTCCCTGCGCCCGTTCCCCGAGGCCCGCGTCTGGCTCCGCGACGGGTTCTGGGCCCGCGTCTACCGCGAGTTCGACCTGGGGGTCGGCATCTCGTCCAAGTGACGGCCCCCGCCGGGTCCCGGCAAGCCCGCCGGAGCCGGACGGCCGCCGGCTCTCCGAAGCCGATCGGCCCCTGACGGGCGGCCGGCTCCCGGGTACCCCGCCGAGCCCCGCAAGATCGTGACGGTCGCGTCCGATTTCCGCCAGCCGTCCGGGTGGAGCTGCGGATAACGTCTTTCATGTGTCCGTGAGAGAGCTCGACTTCGATTCCTGTTACCGCGCGGTGGCCGCGCGGGACGCCCGTTTCGACGGGCGTTTCTACACGGCGGTCACCTCGACCGGCATCTACTGCCGCCCCATCTGCCCGGCGCGCACGCCCGCCTCGCGCAACGTGCGTTTCTACCGCCACGCCGCCTCCGCCGAGGCGGCCGGATTCCGCCCGTGCAAGCGGTGCCGTCCCGAACTCAGCCCGGGCGACCCCGGCTGGGATCACCGGGGCGACCTGATCGGCCGGGCGCTCCGGCTGATCGAGGAGGGCGCGGCCGACGACGGCGGGGTCTCCGCCCTGGCCGGCCGGCTGCACATCACCGAACGGCACCTGCACCGGCTGTTCACCGCCGAACTCGGCGCGGGACCGCTGGCCGTGGCCAGGACCAAACGGCTGCTGCTGGCCAAGCAGCTGCTCACCGAGACCGGCCTGCCGATCACCGACGTGGCGTTCGCCGCGGGGTTCGGAAGCGTGCGGCAGTTCAACGCGACCATGAAGGAGACGTACGGCTTCACGCCCGGCGAACTGAGGGCCACGGCGGGCGGGCGGGTCTCCGGGGACGCGCTGACGCTCCGGCTGCACCGGCGGGAGCCGTACGACGCGCAGACCCTGATGCGGTTCCTGCGCGCCCGCGCGATCCCCGGCCTGGAGCGCGTCGAGGCCCCGCACGGGCCCGGCGGGCCCACCGCCGCCGGGCTCGGCGAATCCGGCGGTCCGGACGGCTCCGGCGAATCCGGTGGTCCGGACGGTTCCGGGGCCGGCTGGAGCTACACCCGCGCCGTCCCCGGCGGCGTGATCACCCTGACGCCGCTCCCCGGGCACATCCGCCTGGAGGCGAGCATCGACGACACGCGGCGGCTGGCCCACATCGTCGCGCGCTGCCGCCGCCTGCTCGACCTCGACGCCGATCCGGAGGCCATCGCCTCCGCCCTGGGGGAGACCTCGCTGCGCGCGCTCGTCGAGGCCCGGCCGGGCCTGCGGGTCCCCGGCGCGTGGGACGGCTTCGAGGTGGCCGTGCGCGCCGTGATCGGCCAGCAGGTCTCCGTCGCCGGGGCCCGCACGCTCCTGGGCCGCGTCGTCGCCCGCGCCGGGAGACCCGGCGGCCCCCCGGCCGGCGCCCCGGACGGAGCCCCGGCCGGGGAGTCCATGCGCCTGTTCCCCACCGCCGGGGAACTGCTGGAGGCCGACCTGGACGGGCTCGGGATGACCGGGCGGCGGGTGGCCACGCTGAAGGCGCTCGCGGCGAGGGTCGCGGGCGGCGAGATCGACCTGGACGGGGCGCAGGAGCCGGGCGAGGCCGTCGCCGCGCTCCTGGAGGTCCCCGGGATCGGGCCGTGGACGGCCGGCTACATCGCGCTGCGGGCGCTGCGTGACCCGGACGCCTGGCCGGAGGGCGACCTCGGGCTCCGGCGGGCCATGGCGTGCCTGGGCATCCCCGACGACCACGTCGAACGCTGGCGCCCCTGGCGGGCGTACGCCGCCCTGCACCTCTGGAGCTCCGAATGACCCCCGTGACGGCCTCCGCACCGGCGCCGCCTCCGGCGCTCCCCGCACCCCTGACGAGCCCGACGACCGAAGGAGTCACCATGATCGAGGCACAGATCCTCCCCACCCCGGCCGGGCCGCTGGCGCTCCTCTCCCGCGAGGGGGTCATCGTCGCGGCGGGCTTCACCGCCGACCCCGAGGAGATGTTCGCCCGGCTCTCGCCCGCGCTCCGGGCCGAGGGCCTGACCCGGGTCGACGACCTGGGGCAGGCCGCCCAGGCCGTACGGGACTACCTGGACGGCGATCTGAAGGCCCTGGACGCCGTGCCGGTGAGCCAGCCCGGCACGCCCACCCGGCAGCGGCTGCTGACGGCCCTGCGCGAGGTGCCGCCGGGGACCACGATCAGCTACGCCGAGCTGGCCGAGCGCGCGGGCCTGCCCCGCACGGCGGCCCGGGCGGCCGGATCCGCCTGCGCGCAGAACCTGATCGCCCCGTTCGTGCCGTGCCACCGCATCCTGCCGACCGCGGGCGGCTACGGCGGCTACTACTACGGCACCCCGGTCAAGCAGTGGCTCCTGACCCACGAGTCGGGCGTCGCCTGACCTCCGCTCCCGGCACGGCGGGCCCGGGTCCCTCTCGCGGGGGCCCGGGTCCTGCCGGATTCCCCGCCACGAGGGCCCGGGGCCTTCGCCGGGAGGCCCCGCCGCGGCGGGTGGACGCCCGGCAGGCCGGGCCGGGCGGTCTAGCCGCCCTTCCTGACGGTGCTCTGCACCTCGCCCACCGGGACGTCGCGGGTGGCCCCGACCTCGACGGGATCGTAGGCGAAGGGCACCACGTCGTCCTCGACCTCGATCGGCCAGACCGCCGTCACCGTCAGCTCGTAGACCTCGCGGGGCTGGTCGGCCGAGGCGCGCAGGTAGCGCACGCCGCAGGTGAACTCGGCCCCCTTGGCGTACGGCCGGCCGCCCCGGCCGCAGTCTTCCCGGACCTCGGCCCGGTCGGCGGTCGTGCCGGGGTCGATCTCGATGTCGGAGAGGGTGGCGGTCACGGTGGCGCTCATGACGCCCGGGATGGTGGCGGTCACCGACCGGGTGGTCTGGCCGACGCCGTCCAGCCAGACCCAGGTCGGCAGGTTGACGTAGCTCTTGACGTCGGGATTCAGCTTGATCTTCGGCTCGGGCACGGTCAGCGCGGCGCGGGCGATCTCGACGAGCTCCGCCAGGGTGATGCCGCCGGGCGGGGTGGCGCCGGGCGCCGCCCACACGAACGGGTCCAGCCCGTTCCAGCAGGACGTGCCGTCGGGATCGGCGGCGTTGTAGGCGGGCTCCCACCAGCGCCCCGGCTTGCCGATCTTGTCCTTGAACTGCTCGAGGAACTTCTGGAACTTCTCCTCGGTCGGGTTCGGAGTGAAGCGGAACCACCACTCCCGCACCTCCTCCTGCTTCTTCAGCATGTCGGAGGCGTTCCGGCCGGGCTCGTACCAGCAGGGACGCTTGATGCGGTAGCCGTCGCTCCGGCCGCCGAGGCCGTTGCCGGTGATGACGATCTGGGAGTTCCGCAGGCGGACCCCGGCCGTGCGGCCGTCCTGGAACCCGTCTCCGGTCGGCGGCTCACCCGTCGCCGCCGGGGCTCGCCCGGTCTCCGCGGCGGGCGCCGCACCCGCCGTCCCCGGAGCCGCCCCCACCGCGAGCAGCAGGGTTCCCACGGCGATCCCCTTGACGATCATCGTATGCACCTCTCCGCTCGTTCGCTGGGATACAGGGCGTGGCGCAGGTACTGGATCCGGCGGACGCCGTCGCCGTCCTCCCACATGTCGGCGGCGTGCAGGAAGGGCTTGCGCATCCATTCGTCCTGATCTGCGACCGCCCTGCCCGTGCGCGTGTCCACCGTGCGGGTCCGCGACATGTCCACGCACACGTTGAGCCGTACGCCGCGGTCCTCCAGCGGCTCGACCTCGAACCCGTACAGCCGGGTCGTCCCGCGCAGCGCCCGGTGCTTCTCCCGGTAGGCGGACACCCACTCGTAGTCCTGCCGGACCGCGTCCTTCCCCAGAAGGCCGAGATAGGCGGTGTCGCCCGCCCCCGCGCCGTTCTCCCCCGCGGCGATCACGCGGAGGGATCCGGCGTAGTAGTCGCGGAAGGCGGCGACCATGTCGGCGGTGGCGGGGTCGGCCGCGGCCGGCGGCTCGACGACCACCCGCACGCCCGGCGCCGCCTGGACGGTCTCGGGCTCCGGCGTGCTCCCGGCGGGCGACGGCGAGCCGGAGGCGCCCGCCGGGTCGCCGGGGCCGGACGGGCCGGAGGCGCCCGCCACCCGGTCGGCCGGGACGAACGCCTCATCGGCCGGCGAGGAGCAGCCCGTCAGCCCGGTCAGCGCCAGCGCGATCACGGCACCCACGCCGATCACGCTAGAAGCGCGCGCCGCGCGGGACCAGCGGTATGCGCGGATCGGCATGGCCGCCCGCGTCCCGCCTCCGCCACCCCTCATCTCGGCCTCCACCGGGAAAGCACTCCCTCCGACGTCCCGCCCGCCGATCGCGCCGCCCTCGCCGTCGGCGCGATCGGCGGCGCGCTCACGCCGTACGTGTCTACGCCGTACGTGTTCATGCCGCGTTCATTCCGTACGTGTTCATGCCGTGCCTGTCCGAGCCGTGCCCGTTCATGCCGTGCCCGTTCATGCCGTGCCCGTTCATGAGGTGTCCGCGTGGCGTGCCCGTTCATGCCGACGGAGCCGCGCGCATCCGCCAGGTGGGCAGCAGCTCGTCGATGAGCGCCTCGGTCTCGGGCGCCATCCCGCCGCCGTAGGGATGGGAGGCGGCCCTGCGCTGCAGGGCGTCGGCCACGGCCCGCAGGCGGGCGAGGTCACCGGTCATGTGGGTGGCCCGCAGCAGGTCCCGCCAGAGCCCTTCGTCGTCGGCGGCCAGCAGCAGTCCGGCCCGTACCGCCGCCACCGCCTGGTCGGCCTCGCCGTGCGCCAGCCGTACCTCGCAGAGCCGGTGCGCCGCGTCCGCGACGCTCGCCGTCACGTCGTACTCGAGGTCGTCGGCGGCGAGCCAGGAGTACCGGCCGCGGGGACGGCCGTTCAGCAGCGGTCCGCGCACCAGCCCGAGCGCCTTGTCCAGCAGTACGGCGCGCGCGGCCTCGTCCGCGTGGGACCTCCGGACGAGCTCGCGGAAGAGCGCCCAGTCGGTCCGCACCCCGGGGCCGAGCCGGAGCCGTCCCGCCTCGTCCGTGAAGAGGTTGGGCCGCCCGGCGGCGTCGGAGCCGAGCCAGGCGGCGACGCGGGCGATCGTGGCGTCCCGCACCACCGACTGGACGCCGCGCGGCCACAGGATGCCGCCGAGCACGACCGGGTGCACGCCGTCCGGGTGGGTCGCCAGATAGACGGCGAGCTCGACGGCGAGGTCGGCCCGGCCCTCCTCCAGCGGCGGCGGGCCGGAGACCTCGACGGGGCCGAGGATCCGCACCTCGATCGAGGGGGCCTCGGTGACGGGCTCGCGCTCGGGCTCCTCCGGCAGGGGTTCGCCCTCGAAGCGCCGCGCCGTCGCGAACAGCTCGACCAGCGCGCGGTACTGCCTGCGGGGCAGCAGCTGGGCGTCCACCTCGAAGCCGAGCGCGTCCACCCTGGCCGTGCCCTCCTCGGTGATCTCCCAGGTCCACGTGGCGTGCGGGACGTCACCCGCGACGACGTAACCGGCGGCCGTCCGGGCGCCCTTCCTGGCCAGCACCACCAGCCGCCGGGCCTCCTCCGCGCTCGGCGGGATCGCCGAGAGCAGGTAGTGCGGCGACCAGGCGGGGTCGGCGGCACGGCCGTTGATCCGGCCGGTGAGCACCTCGGCGCCGGTCCCGTGATCGTTCGCCTGCGCCTCCAGCTCCGGCAGGACCTCGGCCAGACCGCCCGCGCACCTGATCCGGTCGGGGGCGATCTCGACGAGCTCCTCCCCGAAGCCGACCAGGGTGATGCGCATCCGGTCCGACCACCGGTTGGTGGCCAGCTCGACGGCGAGCGCGGCCAGGGCCGCGGTGGTCCGGGTCCCCGTGACGACGATCAGCCCGTGCGCCGCCTCCAGGTCGACCAGCACCCGGCCGTCCTCGGTGGAACCGAGCGAGACCAGTCCCGGGTACGGCGCGGGCGCGTCGGCCAGCGCGTGCTCGTCGAGCATCCGGCCCTCGTGCGCGGGCAGCCGCCAGACCTGGCCTCCGTCGTGCGCGCCCCACGGCTCGGGGGCGTCGGAGTCCGGGGGGTGGATCCACAGGTCGAGATGGCGCGGGGACAGGTGGGCGGCGTAGACCGTGGGCGGGACCCGCCCGCCTGCCGCGAGGGACCGGCCGAGGAGGCGCAGCCCCAGGTCCAGCATCCGGCTGCCCGGGGCGTCGGCGCCGAGCCGGAGCGCCAGCTCCGCCTGGGCCGCGTCCTCCCGCGGGCGGGTGATCCTCCGTCCGAACGCCCGGCGCCAGAGCTGCTCCCTGCGCCTGCGGCCGAGCGCCGCCAGCAGTCCCGCCGCCGCGAGCGAGGCCCCCGCCAGGTAGTCCAGCATGCCCGGCGTGCCATCCCGCTCACCGGTCCCGTCCCCGGCCGCCTCCCCGGCGTCCCGCTCGGCGCCCTTCCCGGCCTCCCCGGTCTCCTCGGCGCCCCCGCCTCCGGACTGTTCGGCGCCCTTCCCGGCCTCTCCTGTGCCCTTCCCGGACTGCTCGGCGCCCTCGCCGGTGGACTTCCCGGAGTTCTCCCGTCCTTCTCCATCCGGACTGCCCTGTTCCGCTCTTCCCTGTTCCGACCTGTCCGTTTCTGTGGCGTCGCGCCGTTCCTCGTCCGGTCCCGCGCCGTCACGGCCTCTCCCCTCGGGGCCCGCCGCGCCGTACAGGTCCGCGGGTCTCCCGGAGTCGCGCGCGCCCGCGTCGTCGGGCACGGCGCGGTCGGGGAGGACGGAGGTGTCCGTGCCCGAGGCCGTACCGGTGTCCGAG
>NZ_BOOH01000008.1 GCF_016863135.1 Planobispora longispora | reverse complement strand
CGGTCCCCCGGTCCGGGACCGAGGACGTGCCGGGCGGGTCGGCCGGGGCACGGGCGGCGGTGTGGGTACGGCCGTCGAGCTCGGCCGGCTTGCCCGGGTGTTCCTCCAGGGTGGCGGTGCGGGGCTGGGCGGCGGGGACGATGTGAACGTTCCTCGCGTCGTCCGGCATGTCGAGCACCCAGCCGGGCCTGATCAGATCGGCCATCCGCAGGCGGCTGCCGTCGGGCTGCTCCTTGTGCTGGTTGAGACGGTAGATCTCCGGATAGCGGCGGCCGTCGCCGAGGCACTTCTCGGCGATCTCCCACAGGCTCTCGTGGTGGCGCCCGTGCGGCGGCTGGACCACGTAGACCTTCTTGGCCTTCGCCACGGGGGCCAGCGGTTCCCGCTCGGCGGTGAGGGGAGGCGCGGCCAGCGCGGCGGAGACGGGCGCGGGCCGGGCGGGCGGGCCGGCCGGTTTCACGAACGGCACGGCCGCCGCCGACACCGTGAACAGCAGCAGGACCGCCGTGACCAGCCGGTTGGCCAGCGCCTGGGTGCCTCCGGAGAGGGGGACCCTCGCCGGCATGCCGACCCGGCGCAGTCCCGCGTAGAGCTCGACGAGCACGCAGACGACCAGCTGCAGCCAGGCCAGCCAGACCAGCAGGACCAGGATCGCGACGATCGTGCTGGTGCCGACCTCGCTGTTCAGCAGGTCGAGGTCGAGCAGTTCGGGCGGGAGCGGCGGTCCGGCCAGCCGGAGCAGCGCGTAGGGGACCCCGCCGACGAGCGCGACCAGCACGATCAGGGCGCCCAGCCCGGCGAACAGGTCGCCGGCGGTGCGCCTGGGCTTGATACGCGTGGGCTGTCGCGTCGGCTGTCGCGTCGGCATGCCTCTCCCCTCCTCATCCAGATTCGTCCTCGGTCACCCGCCGGGCCAGCGGTTCGTCACAATCGGTCTGGCCCCGCCCTCGTCCCCGGCCCCGCCCTCGTCCCCGGCCCCGTCACGGCACCGGAGCCTCTCCCGTGTCGGGGCCGGCCACGGCCGTCGCCTTCATCTCCGCCCCCGGGAAACCGAGGGCGGCGAGGAAGAACGCCTCCCAGCGGACGGAGACCGTGACCTCCACCTCCGCCTCGCCGGCCTCGCATCCCGCGAGGCCGACCTCTCCGCCCGTGTGACCGGAGACGATCTCTTCGGCCGCCCCGCACACGGCGTCGCTCTCCAGCAGCCGGGCCCGGCTGGTCTCGCGGAGATACTCGACGTCGATCTGGTCGGCGCCGGCCCGGGCCGCCTGCTCGGCGACGTCGGCCGCCCGCAGCCGGGCGTTGATCGCGGCCCCGCCGTCCACCAGCAGTCCCGCCAGCAGGAAGACCACCAGGGAGAAGAGCACCGTGAAGACCGACATCGACCCCCGCTCCGGCCCATCGTGACCACCGTCCTTCAGGACATGCCTTTCACCGCAGGTCAGGACATGCGTTCCACCGGTGTTGACGGCATGAGATCCACCGCTCCTCAGGGCATGACTTCCACCGGTGGTCGCTGCAGGCGTTCCGGCCGCCTTCGGGGCACTCGGGCATCGCATGTCAGTCGACCCTCCGGAACTGCTCCAGCGGGACCACCGAGTCCCCCCGGACGTCCTTGACCGCGCCGAAACCGAGGAAGCCCAGGTCCAGGGAGCAGCTCACCTCGGCTCTGACCTGACCTCCCTCCTCCCAGACGGTGCCGGACAGGTCGACCCGCGGCTCGCACTCGCCCGTCAGGGCCTCCTTCGCCGCGGCGGCCGCGGCGGTCTCGGCCTCGGATCGGGTGCGCTCGACCGACGCGGCCCGGGCCGCGTCTCTGGCCGCGCCGTTGACCTCGCCCTGGGCCTCCACCAACCGCCCCGCGCCGACCAGGAAGAGCAGGAAGAGCAGGAAGACCGGGGCGAGCAGCACCGTCTCCGCCGACAACGAGCCGCGCTCGCGGTGGCTCCGGGTCCTCGACCGGGTCCTCGACCGCGCCTTCAGGCGGTCCCGGATCCGCGGACCGGCTCGCGCCCGGCCGTACCGGTGGCTCATTCGCATCCCTCACTCCCGTCGTCGGGCCGGAAGCACTCCACGGGACCGCCGAAGCGCGCGGTGATGGTGAACGTGGTGGCCGGCAGGAGCGGGACGACCTGGACCGCTGTCGCGGTGACCTCGACTCCGCGCTGATCTCCCTCCTCCCACGCCGTGACGGTGGCCTCGTCGAGGAGTTTCGGGCCGACGGCCTCGATCACCTCGTCGGCCCGCGCCTCGGCGTCCTGCCGCCAGGACTCGCTGTCGATCCGGGCCAGCCGGGCTCCCTCGCGCGCCGCGGCGTCGGCCACCTGGCGCCCGTGGAACCACAGGGCGAACTGCACGATGAGCAGGACGACCACCAGCACCACCGGCATGATCATCGCCAGCTCGACGACGGTGGCGCCCCGCTCCCGGTCAGGGGTCTCCGCCACCGTCACCGCCTCCGTCCCCTCCGCCGCCCCCGCCGCCTCCGCCGAAGGTGTCGGAGATCTCGCCCTGCTTCTCCTGGACCAGCTGCCTGATGAGCGTGGCGAGGCCGAGGGCGACCGCGGCGATGATGGCGGTGATGATGACCCACTCGACGGCCGAGGCGCCGCGGGTGGGGGCGGTGCGGGCTCTGTCGATCCGCACGTTCAGCAGCGCGACCGCGTAGGCGATCCACGGATGGTTCAGCATGGTCAGGACCCCAACATCTTCATAGCGGCCGGGAAACTCAGAAAGATCATGAAGCCCGCGCAGAGCAGGAGCTGGGCGACGAGCATCGACTGGGACCGCTCTCCCGCCTGCCCCTCCACCTCGGCCAGCTCGCGCCGGCGCAGGGTCGCGGCGCGCGCGGTCAGGGAGGCGCGGACCTTGGCTCCGTCGTCGGCGACCAGGCCGAGCGCGGCCGACAGGTCGCGCAGCTCGTCCACGTCGATCTCGTCGCCGAGCTGGCCGAGCGCCTGCCAGGGGGTGATGCCGACGATCCTGGCGTTGGCGAGGGCGTCGCGGATGCGGGTCATCGCCCAGTTGGCGCCCTCGTCGTCGGGGCCGCCCGCCGCGCCGCCCGCCGTACTCGCGGTGCCCACGGAGACCGCCATCATCAGCGACTCGGGCACGCCGCGCCCGCCGGCCAGGTTCATCGCCACCAGGTCGAGGAAGGCCCCGACGACGTGCCGGAAGTCGCGCCGCATCCGGGCGGCGTCCCGCCTGATCTGCAGGTTGGGCAGGAAGAAGAAGACGGTGGCGAAGGTGATCGCCGCCCACAGCGGGATCGTCAGGGAGACGCCCCATCCCATCAGCGCCAGCCAGCCGGCCAGCAGCGGGAAGGCCAACAGCCCGGAGACGGCCAGCAGCACCTTGGTCGCCAGATATCCCTCCAGCGACTTGCCGAGCAGCGCCAGGTCCGCCCTGGCCGAGCGGATCTCCCACCGCCGGGCCGCGTAGAAACGGGCCATCCGCTCGCCCAGCCCGCGCCGGAAGGGACTGACCTCCTCATCGGGCAGGAGGAGCTGCATCCGCGGGACACCGGCGCCCTCCCGCGCCGCGTCCAGGGCCAGCAGCCGTGTCACCAGGCCCGGCCGGGCCGGGAACAGCGCCCGCACCAGGAGGAAGAGCCCGAGACCGGCCACCCCTCCCGCCAGCAGAGCCTCAACCATCACGCGTCCTCCCTTCGAACGGACGGCCCCAGCAGGCGGGCGGGCTTGTCGAACCGGGCCAGGCGGCGCATCCAGGCGAACCCGGCGCCGAAGAACGCGGCGACCACCACGAGGACCGCCTGGCCGAGGGCGTCGTCGTACTCGGCCACGTAATCGGGGTTGAAGACGACCAGGAACGCCGCGAAGGCGACGGCCGCGCCGACCACGATCTGCACGCTGCGCCGGGTGGAGCGGCGCTCGGCCTCGACGCGGCGGCGCATGTCGAGCTCCTCCCGGGCCGATACGGCGAGCGCGCCGAGCACGTCGCGCAGGCCGGGGCCGCGCAGCCGGGAGTTGAGGATCAGTGCGGCGACGACCAGGTCGGCCGAGGGGTCGTCGAGCTCGTCGGCGAACAGGCGCAGCGCGTCGGGCAGCGGCATGCGGGTGTGCAGGCGGTCCACGAGCGCGCGCAGGTGCGGGCGGAGCATGGGGGACGCGGCGCGGATGGACACCGGGATCGCCTGCTCCAGACCGGCGGCTCCGGCGATGGTGTCCCGCAGCGACTCGGTCCAGGCCGCCAGGCCCTCCAGCCGCCGCATCGCCGCGCGCTCCTCGGCCGCGCCGCCGGACAGGCCGCGCCACCCCAGGGCGAGCAGCACGGCCCCGGCCGCCATGACCGGCCAGCCGGTCACCGCGAGCACGACCACGCCGGCGATCGCGCCCGCCCCGGAGCGGGTGGACAGGGCCCGGATCAGCTCGCGCCGCCCGGCCTTCTTCCCGGGACCGGCCGGGCGCGGGCGGGTGCCGTACAGGGCGAGACCGAGCAGGAACAGACCGCCGCCGATCGCCGCCCCGGCCAGGAGCACCAGCGGGTCGAGGAGTTCCGGGGGGAGCGGGATCACATCCACCCCCCGGGGTCGTAGCCGTGCTGGGCGAGCTCCTCCAGGCAGGACAGGGGCGCGTGCGGCAGGAGGCGGCCGTCCGGGGAGAGGGCGAAGACCTCCGAGGAGAGCACCCGGCCGTCGACCCCGGACACCTCGCGCACGCTCGACACGAAGCGGCGCAGCGTGCCGCCCCTGGCGTAGTCGTTGCGCTTCTCGATGAAGACCACGAAGTCGATCGCGCCCGCGATCAGCATGTGGGTCGCCTCGACCGGCAGCCGTTCGGAGGCCTGGAGCGCGTAGGTGGCGATCCGGTTGAAGACCTCCATCGAGGAGTTGGCGTGGATCGTGGACAACGAGCCGTCGTTGCCCTGGGTCATCGCGTTGAGCATGGTGACGATCTCGTCGCCGAGGACCTCGCCCACGATCACCCGGGACGGGTTCATCCGCAGGGAGCGGCGGACCAGCTCGGCCATGGAGATCTCGCCCTGCCCCTCGGAGTTGGGCAGGCGCTGCTCGAAGGCCACCGCGTTGGGGTGGAGCTCGGGGAACTGGTCGAGGCCGAGCTCCAGGGCGCGCTCGACGGTGATCAACCGCTCCGACGGCGGGATCTCGTTGGCGAGCGCGCGCAGCAGGGTCGTCTTCCCCGCGTTGGTGGACCCGGCGATCATGATGTTCTTCCGGGCGCCCACGGCGGCCGACAGGAAGCGGCCCAGCTCCGCGCTGAGCGTGCCGTTGCCCACCAGGTCGCTGAGGAAGACCTTGCCCAGCCGGGCGCGGCGGATGGAGACGGCCGGGCGGACCGTGACGTCCATGACCGCCGAGAGCCGGGAGCCGTCCGGCAGGCGCAGGTCGAGCTGGGGGTTGGCGGTGTCGAAGGGCCTGCTGGACAGACCGCTGTAGGCGGCGAGGATCTGGATCAGCTCGACCAGCTCGTCGTCGGATTCGGCGACCGGCTCGCCCATGACCTCCTGGCCGTCGGCGTAGCTGACGAAGACCCGGTCGCAGCCGTTGATGTCGATGTTCTCGACCTCGGGGTCGTCGAGCAGCGGCTGCAGGCGGCCCACGCCGAACAGCGCCGCGTGGATCCCGGCGGCGAGCGCCTCCTCTTCCTCCGCGGTGGGCGGGGTACGGCCGACGCCGATCTCGCCGCGGGCGAACTCCTCCAGCACCTGCGCGATCAGGGCCCGGGCGAACTGGCGCTCGTCCTCTCCCGTCATCGGCGTCAGGCCGCCGGCCTGGTCCAGGCGGCGCTGGTGCGCCAGCCGGTCGCCGACCTCCTGCCGGAACCGCTTCACCAACCCGTGGTCGATGCTCACCCGACCCCCTTCGCCGGCCGCGTCCGCGATGCCGCCGCGCCCATGGCCCGCTCGCCGCGCTCGTTCACACGGCTGGCCCGCTCGCTGCGCCCGTTCACACGGCCTCCCTGCGGCCGGGGGCCGTCTTGCGGCCGGGACCGCCGTGGGAGGCCAGACGGCCGGGGCCGACGTGGGACGCCAGACGGCCGGCGAGTTCACGGGCGGTGCGGATCAGCAGCGAGCGGTCCAGACGCCCGCCCCACTGCCCGCGCAGCAGTTCCGCGCCCTTCGGGTCGTGCGCGAGCCCGCCCACGAAGACGACGTCCTTGCCGGTGCCCCCCACGATCCGGCGGACCTCGTCGATCGTGGCGCGGTACTGCCGGGGGTCGGAGATGACCACCACCCCGACCTGCGTGCCCCGCGGGATGACCTGGAGGCGCTCGCGCAGGTGGGCGACGTGGTCCAGGCTCGCCCTGGTGAACAGGACCGTCAGCGCCGCCTCGGTGATCAGATCGCCCAGCTCGGGGTGGCCTCCCAGGCGCCCGCAGTCGGCCAGCACGTCGGCGTGGGGCAGCGTGGCCAGCGCCCGGCCGAGCGGCCCCCAGAGCCAGGTCAGCCCGGCGGCCTGCTCACCGTGGGTGAGGCCGGCCAGCACGTCCAGCCCGCCGACGATCTTCTGGGTGTGCTCGTGGATCAGGGCGTGGCTCAGCCCGTGCCGGGCCGTCGCTCCGAGGGTGAGCAGTCCCCTCCCGGGGTTGAGGACTCCCCCGTCGGCCGCGGGGAGCCGGTAGGCGAGGTCTCCGCCCGCCGGGTCGCACTCCGCCAGCAGCACCGGGCGCGGCCAGATCGCGCCGAGCGCCGTGGCCGCCGTGGTCACGCCGGGCGCGCCCTTGTCGGCGGCCAGCACGATGAGCGCCACTTCAGCGCTCTCCCGGCAGACCCGCCACGGCGATCTCGCCGTTGGAGGCGTAGGCGGCGATCGTCGGCGCGACCGCGCTGTCCACGATCACCGTGACCCGGCCGGAAGCGCCGGACGATCCGGTGCGGCTCTCACCGATCCGGTGGACCAGCGCGCTCTGCGCCAGGACCCGGCCCTGCTCGGCGGCGCCCTTGCCGGGCACGTGGATGACCTGGACGCGGTCGCCCTCCCGCAGGCCCCCGGGCAGCTGGCCCGGTTTGAGCGACAGGCCCACCTGCGCCTTGCCCGGGCCCAGTTCCTCGCTGAAGGAGACGACCATGTCCCTGATCAGCAGGGTGCCGGGCAGCAGGGTGACGAGGGCGTGGTTGTTCCCCTCCGCGATGCGCTCGCGGTGGGCGAAGGACACGTAACCGATCCCCGTGTCGGCGATCTGCACCTCGCGCATCGCCTCCAGGGGGATCCGCTGGCCGGCGCCGATCTTCTGGGTGATCTCGATCGCGGAGACCCGGTCGCCGCTGCGCATGACCAGCAGGGTGGTGGCCAGCGCGCCGCCCAGGATGAGCAGGACGGCCAGCGCGGCGAGCGCGGGCCTGCGCTCGCGGGGCGAGACGGGGAGCTTGCGTGACGCCGGCCCCGACAGGGTGCCCGCCGGACTTGGACGCTCGGCATTCACCGGAGCGCGGCCCGTTGACTTCTCACTGGTCCTCATGGGCGGGGGAACTCCCTGAGTGATCATATCTTCGGGAATTACGGACGAATTTACGCCATTATGTGCACCCCGCCGATCGATTGTCGGGGAAAAGCGAGGATCAATGCTCGTTCGATAGGGACACGTCTGTCAACGACGATCCACCGAAACCTTACGGTTCCCAGTCATGACACACAACTCATCCGCGTGATAGGGACATGAATAAATCTGCGCATCATGTGTCACATCACTTTCATCCCCGATTTGGAATTCCCCCTCCAGCCCCCGGACTCTCTCCGCTCCCTTCACCATCACGCCGCACACCTGTGCGCCTCTTTTCACCCTGAACCTGTTCAAAATGTGTCATCCTTGGCCCATGGCCAAGTGGTTCAGGCGCCGCGCATCGAGTCCGGGACGCGTACGGGGTCCGGGACGCGTACGTCTCCTCTTGAGGAGAACCGTCGAGCGCCTGCGCCGCAGAGGAGTCGAGCGGCTCGCGGCCGCTCCCGCCACCGAGAAGGTGGTCGACGGCCTGCACCGGGCGGCGGCCGGGCTGGTGGAGGTCACCTCCGAGGTGAACGCCTACGCGGGGCTGCTGGAGGAGAAGACCGGTGAACTGCGGTCCAAGACGCGCACGCTGAAGGACACCCCGGATTCCGGGTGAGTTTTCCACAGGCATGTCCGGAGAATCCACAGGTGCCCTGAACGTCCGGAAACTACGCGCCTCCGCCGAACCAGGCGGGGGAACCGCCGGGTTTCCCCGGCGAGCGGGGCGCCGAGTTCGCCCGGTGGCGCGACCGTCTCCTTCGTCGTGCTTCCTCCTGCTCAGCGACGGCATCGGCCGGGGCGTGGTCGCCGTCCGCCCCGGCCGTTCCCCCCGGAGGGGGCGGGAAGCCGTTCTCGTCGGGGAGTGGAGGAAGCACACGAATCACGACACATGGGCCGGTGTACGGCGTGCCGGCCGTGGCGGACGGTTATCCACAGGCGATCAGGTTTTCCACAGGACCGTCCGAGGTGGCCCCGGGCCATCCGGTTTATCGCGAACATCTCTTCGGGACCGTTCCCAGTCGTTAGGTTGGAGCGGGGGCGCCTGACCCGAGGAGAGCGCGATGCGGATCATGCTCACCGTGCTCAGCGAGCACGCCGACCGCGATGTCGTGGTCGAGGGCGACGAGACGACCACGGTGGCGCGGCTCGCGGAGGCCCTCACCGGGCAGGCCGAGCGGCCGACCAACGTGGTGCGGCTGACGCGCAGCAAGGCCCCCTACGGCATGGGCGACGGCGCCGAGGCCCCCTCCCTCTGGCTGGACGGCCGCGAGCTCCCCCCCGACGCCCCGCTGCTCGGGCTCCTGCGCGACGGTGACCTGGTCACCCTGGACCGCCGCCTGGCCGCCTCGACGCTCGCCGAGGAGCCCGGCGGCATCGTGGAGATCCGGGTGATCGGCGGTCCCGGCGCCGGGTCGGTGCACCGCCTCGGGCTCGGCGTCCACACCGTCGGCTCCGACCCCGCCTGCGCGGTGTCCGTGCGCGACCCTTCCCTGCCCGGCGAGGCCGCCGTCGTGCGGCTCACGCCCGACGCCATCACCGTCGAGCCCGGGGCCGACGTCGCCCCGGACGGCTCCGCCGGGGAGCGGGCGGCGCGGCCGGGCAGGCGCGGAGGCCGGGGCGGAGGCCGGGGCGGCGGAACCGAGGGCGGGGGCGGCCGCGCGGGAGGAGGCGCGGACGGCACCGGCGACACGGCAGGAGGCGCCGCCGCGGGTGAGACCGGCGGCGTACGGCGCGCGGCAACGACGCCCGAGCTGGACGGCGAGCCGCTGGACGGAGTCCTCGACTGGCCCGAGCACGCCCTGTTGATCTGCGGGTCCTCGGTCTTGACGCTGAAGGCCGTGGAGCCGCCGGACGCGCACCTGGACGCCCAGCCCGACGGCGGCCTCGCCTACAACCGGCCGCCCCGGCTCCGGCCGCCGGAGAGCCCGCGGCGCTTCGCGGTCCCCGCCGAGCCGAGACGCGCCGAGCCCATGCGGCTGCACCTGCTGGCCGCCCTCCTTCCCGCCCTGGTGGGCCTGACCCTGGCGTGGGTCCTCAACACGTGGTACTTCCTGCTGTTCGCCCTGATGAGCCCGATGATCATGTTCGGCCAGTGGTGGAGCGACCGGCGGCACGGCCGCAAGCGGTACCGCCTGCAGATGAAGGAGTACCGCGAACGCATGGCGGCCTTCGATGCCACCATGGAGCGGGCCCGCGCCGCCGACGAGATCGCGCGCCGCGCCGCCGCGCCCGACCCCGCCGAGGTGCTGCTCACCGCGACCGGTCCCCGGCGGCGGCTCTGGGAACGGCGCGACCACGACCCCGACGCGCTCCGCCTCCGGGTCGGGCTCGCCGACCTCCCCGCCGACCTCGAGCTCGTCCCGGAACGGGGCGCCCCGACGGACGCCCCGCTGCCCGACCCCCCGACCTGCCGGGCGGTGCCGGTGACCCTGGCCGTGCGGCAGCTCGGCGTGGTGGGCCTGACCGGGCCCCGCGACGACGTCGCGGGCCTGGCCCGCTGGCTGGTCGGCCAGGCCGCCGCCCTGCACAGCCCGCGTGATCTGGCGATCGTGGTGCTGTCGGCGCGCGGTGACGGCGGCGCGCGGTGGAACTGGGCCCGCTGGCTGCCGCACTGCGCCCCGCACGGCGGCGAAGACTGCGTGGCGCTGGTCGGCGCCGATCCGGAGGCCGCCGCCCGCCGGGTCGGCGAGCTGGCCGCCCTGATCGAGGAGCGCCTCGGCGAGAGCGGATCCCCCCTCAAGGCGGGCCGCGTCCCGTCGGGCTGGGGCGACCTCGGGTCGGGGGCGACGGGCGGCCGGGGCGGGCCGGGCCGTTCCGGAGACTTCGCCCCCGCCTACGACGAGCGCCCCTACGACGTTCTGGTGGTCCTCGACGGCGCCCAGGTCCTGCGGGCGCTGCCCGGCATGCCGCAGGTGCTGCGCCAGGGTCCCCGCGCGGGCGTCCACACCCTGGCGATCGACGACGACCAGCGGTTGCTGCCCGAAGAGTGCGCCACCGTCGTCCAGGCCGTCCCGGACGGCGGGCTGCGGCTGCGCGGCGGCGGGCTGGACGGCCTCGGGGAGATCCTGGCCGACCGCGTCCCGGAGTCCTGGTGCGACCGGCTCGCCCGGTCCCTGGCCCCGATCCGCGACGTCAGCCGCGACGATCCCGGCCTGGCCCTGCCCGGATCCACGCGACTGCTGGACCTGCTGGCGCTGCCCGCGGTCTCGGGCGCCGTCCTCGCCTCGCGGTGGGGCCGGTCCACCGAGGCCCTGATCGGGGTCGGGCCGGACGGCCCCTTCTCCGTCGATCTGCGGGCCGACGGCCCGCACGCCCTCATCGCGGGCACCACCGGCGCGGGCAAGTCCGAACTGCTGCAGACGCTGATCTGCTCCCTCGCGGTGGCCAACCGTCCCGATGAGATGACCTTCGTGCTGATCGACTACAAGGGCGGGGCCGCGTTCAAGGAGTGCGTGCGGCTCCCGCACACGGTCGGCATGGTCAGCGATCTGGACGGCCACCTGACCCAGCGGGCGCTGGCCTCGCTGGCCGCCGAGATCCGGCGCCGCGAGCGGCTGCTGCTGGCGGCCGGGGCCAAGGACATCGAGGACTACCACCGGCTGCGGGACGCCCAGACGGCCCGCGCGTCCCGGGACCTGCTCGTCGCGGGCGGCTCCTCGCCGGTCACGCCGCTGCGCGGGCGGGGCGACCCGCTGGAGCCGCTGCCCCGGCTGGTGCTGGTGATCGACGAGTTCGCGGCGATGGTCAGCGAGCTGCCCGACTTCATGACCGGCCTGGTGGACATCGCCCGCCGGGGCCGTTCCCTGGGCATCCACCTGATCCTGGCCACCCAGCGGCCCGCCGGCGTCGTGACGCCCGACATCCAGGCCAACACCTCCCTGCGGATCGCGCTCCGGGTGACCGACTCGACGGAGTCGGCCGACGTCATCGGGCGGCCGGACGCCGCCCACATCCCCAAGTCCACCCCCGGCCGCTGCTACGTGAAGTCGGGGGCGGGCGCGGCGACGGCCGTGCAGACCGCGCGGATCGGCGGGCGGAGCCCGAACGGGCCGCCGGGCGGGCAACGGGGCGGGCAGGGCGCGACCAGGGCACGGGTGACCGAGGTCGGCTGGCAGGCCCTGGGGCACCCCGCGCCCGCGCCGGACACCGGGGCGGCCGACGGCTCGCCCGTCACCGATCTCTCCCTGGTCGTCGACGCGCTGGCCGACGCCGCCCGCGCGGCAGGCGTCCCCGAGCAGCCGAGCCCCTGGCTCGAACCGCTCACCGACCTCGTGGTCGCCCCCGGGCTGCCGGGCCTGCCGTCCGGGACCCCGCCCACCGGAGCGGCCGTTCCGACCACCGCGCCCCCGCACCGGCCAGGCGCGTCCTCTCCCGACGGCGACGGCGACGGCGACGGCACAGCACCGTACCGGACGGGCATGTCCTTCCCCGGCGGCGACGGCGCGGCGCCGTACCGGGCGGGGCACGAGGAGGTGCCGCCGCTGGCGTTCGGGGTGACCGACCTGCCGTGGGCGCAGGACCGGCGGGCACTGACGCTGGACCTGGCGCACGGAGGGCACCTGCTCCTGGCGGGGACCGCGCGCAGCGGGCGGTCCACGGCGCTGCGCACGCTGGCGGGCGCGATCGCGGCGGGCGCCTCCCCTCAGGACGTGCACCTGCACGCGATCGACTGCGGGTCGGGGGCCCTCCTGCCGCTGGTGACCATGGCGCACTGCGGCGCCGTCGTGACGCGCGACCAGCTCGACCGGGTGGAGCGCCTGCTGGCCCGGCTCAGGGCCGAGGTGGGGCGGCGCCAGCAGCTGCTGGCGGAGGCCGGATACGCGTCCCTGACCGAGCTGCGCGCCTCCCGGGGCGAGCCGCGGCTGCCCTGGCTCGTGCTCATGCTGGACCGCTGGGAGGGGTTCGTCTCGGCGTTCGAGGGCTACGACTACGGGCGGCTGATCGATTCGATGCTGCAGCTGCTGCGGGAGGGGCCGGCGGTCGGGCTCCGCGCCGTCGTGACCGGCGACCGGTCCACCTTGATCGGGCAGATCTCCACGATCTTCGACGACCGGCTGATCCTGCGCATGGCCGACCCCTCCGAGTACGGCCTGGCCGGCCTTCCCGCCAGGGACCTGCCCACCGTCCTCGTCCCCGGGCGGGCGCTCTCCATGGGAGAGCACGGCCTGACCGAGAGCCAGATCGGACTGCTCGACGAAGATCCCTCGGGACCGGCCCAGGTCGCCATGCTCCAATCCCTGGCCCGTACGGTGCCCGCCCGGTTCCCGGGAACCGCGGCGGGCGACGGCCCGGCCGGACAGCACGGGGAGGACCTCCGGGCGGCGAACGGGGAGACCGTCGGCGCAAGCCGCCCCGGGAAATCCGCCGCGACCGGACGCCCCCCGGAATCCGCGGCCGGACGCGCCTCAGAACCCGGCGAGACCGGACGTTCGCGTGGATCCGCCGGGGAGGTCGTCGGGTGGATCTGGGCGGGGGAGCCTCCGCTGCGCGTGGACGCGCTGCCGATGCGGATCACCACTGCCCAGGCCGCGGACCTGATCCCGGCCTTCGAGCCGCCGTCACCGCTGTGGGCGCTGTTCGGCGCCGGAGGGGACGCGCTGGCCCCGCTCGGCGTCGACCTCCTCGCCCAGGGGCCCGGCGCGGTCGTCGCGGGCCCGCCTCGCTCGGGCCGCTCCTCGGCCCTGCTGACGGCCACCCGCTCCCTGCTCTCCCGCGGCACCCCGGTGGTCCTGGTCGCCCCCCGGCGCAGCCCGCTGAGCACCCTGGTCGACGAACCCGGCGTGCTGGCGGTGCTCGACGCGAACGGCGACCTGAACGAGGCGGTGGCCGGCCAGGAACGCTACGTGGTGATCGTCGACGACGCCGAGCTGATCCCCGCCGACTCCCCGCTCGGCACGGCTCTGGAGCGGACGCTGCGGACCGGGCGCGACGGCGAGCACGGACTCATCATCGGCGGCGCCACCGGTGACCTGACCAGCGCCTACCGGGGGTTCGTCGCCGAGGCCCGCAAGTCCCGCACCGGCCTGCTGCTGGCGGTGCAGAATCCCAGCGACGGCGACCTGCTCGCCGTACGGCTCCCGCGCGGCGCGGTCGGCGGCCCTCCCGGTCGCGGCCTCCTGGTCACCCTGGGCACGATCACCCCGATCCAGACGGCCCTGCCCGGGTGAACGCGTCACCGTCCGCGAACACTCACCACCCGGGTGAACGTGTCGTATGCCGCACCGCCCGGGTGAACGCATCGCCACCCGCCCGAACGCGTCGCCGCCCGGATAAACGCGTCCGGCGGACCCGCGCTGGGGATGTCTCCCCGGGCCGCGGGTCCGCCGGACGCGTGCAGGAACGGCGAGGTTCAGCGGGTGGCGGCGTCGATGTCGTTGCGGGAGCCTCTGATGGCCTCCGAAGCCTCCCTGAGCGCGTCGACCATCCTCTCGAAGGCCGGCCGGCTCCCCTCCCAGGCGTCCCTGAACTGGTTGGCCCGGGGACCCGTCCAGGATGTGCCGATCTTGCTCACCTCGGCGTTCAGTGCGGCGATCGTGCTCCGCACCTGTTCGGACTGGGTGCCGAACTGCTTGGCCATCTGGTCCATTTCATTCAGATCGCCACCGTACAGGGTCATGGCCATCTCCCTTTGAGTCGGCGCCGGTTACGCCAAAGGACCAAATAATAAAGCGTAGATCAATCTGTTATCAATGCTATGCCTATCCACTATGGCTGCCATCGGCTAACGTGACATTCAATATGGATCGGCCCCAATTGGCTATATCGGCCCATTCTCATCGGAGGACCGAGAACAGTGCGGGAAATCGTGGTGACGGGCGGGGGGACCGGGATCGGCCACGCCGTCGCGGCGGCGTTCGCCGCCCAGGGTGACCGGGTCACCATCACGGGGCGGCGGGAGCACGTGCTCAAAGAGGCCGCCGACCGGCTGGGCGGCCCCGACCGGGTGAATTACGTGACGTTCAACGCGGCCAACCCGGTCGCCGTGGGCGAATCGCTGCACAGGCTGCCCGCCCGGGTGGACGTGCTGGTCAACAATGCGGGCGGCAACACCAACCTGGACCGCGCGCCCGCCGAGGACGACCTCATGGACGTGGCCGAGAGCTGGTGGGCCAACCTCAACGCCAACCTGATGTCGGCCGTTCTCGTCACCACCGCGCTGATCCCCCGGCTCGCCGACCACGCCAGGGTCGTCACCATCGGCTCGATCGCCGCCAGGGGCACGGGCTCGGGCTCGTACGGCGCGGCCAAGGCCGCCGTGGAGGCGTGGACCGCCGATCTGGCCGCCGAACTGGGCCCGCGCGGGATCACCGTCAACGTGGTCTCCCCCGGCCTGATCGTGGACACCGAGTTCTTCCGGGGCCGTCTCACCGAGGAGGGCATACGGCGCCGGGTGGAGGGCACCAGGAACGGGCGCGCCGGGACGCCCGAGGACGTGGCGGAGACGGTGAGGTTCGTCGCCTCCCCCGGGGCGCGGCACATCACCGGGCAGATCATCCATGTCAACGGCGGCGCCTACCTCGGCAGGTGACCCCCTCGAACGCCGCCCACCCGGCGGACCGCCTCACCCGGAACGCCGCCACCCCGACGGACGGCCTCCCCGGGAACGCCGCCACCCCGGCGGACGGCCTCACCCGGGAGATCGCCCGTTCCGGCGGGCGGTCCCGCTCGCAGGCGGGCGGCGCCGTCGGGAAGGTCGCCGTTCTGGAAGATAACTCCACTCCGGAGAGCGTCCATTCTGGTAGACGCCCTCGTCCCCGCGGTGGTCCGCCGCCTGCGGACGGACCCCGTCCGCACGGTGTCCGTCTCGATAGGCGAGACCCCCGCGAGAACAAGGGATCAGGAGACGCTTACACTCCGTGGGAGGCCCGCCAGCCCCCTGTTCGCCGTATGAAGGGATCGACGTCGGTGCAGAAGGTCCTGATCGCCAACCGTGGTGAGATCGCCGTGCGAATCGCCCGCGCATGCAAGGACGCCGGGCTGGCCAGCGTAGCCGTCTACTCCGAACAGGACCTGGACGCCCTCCATGTCCGCGTCGCCGACGAGGCTCACGCCCTGGGCGGGCAGAGCCCCGCCGAGACCTACCTCGACATCGCCAAGCTGCTCCGGGTCGCCGCCGGGACCGGGGCCGACGCGGTCCACCCGGGTTACGGCTTCCTCGCCGAGAACGCCGACTTCGCCCAGGCCGTGATCGACGCGGGCCTGATCTGGATCGGCCCGCCGCCCTCCGCCATCATCGCGCTCGGCGACAAGGTCCAGGCCCGGCACATCGCCCAGAAGGTCGGCGCACCGCTGGTCGCCGGCACCAAGGACCCCGTCTCGGGCGCGGAGGAGGTCGTCGCCTTCGCCGCCGGGAACGGCCTGCCCATCGCCATCAAGGCGGCGTACGGCGGCGGCGGGCGCGGCCTCAAGGTCGCCCGCACCATGGAGGAGATCCCCGACCTGTACGAGTCGGCCGTCCGCGAGGCCGTCACCGCCTTCGGCCGGGGCGAGTGCTTCGTCGAGCGTTACCTCGACCGGCCCCGGCACGTGGAGACCCAGTGCCTGGCCGACGCCCACGGCAACGTGGTCGTGGTCTCCACCCGGGACTGCTCGCTCCAGCGCCGCCACCAGAAGCTGGTGGAGGAGGCTCCGGCGCCGTTCCTGTCCGAGGCCCAGCTGGAGCTGCTCTACAGCAGCTCCAAGGCGATCCTCAAGGAGGCCGGCTACGTCGGCGCGGGCACGTGCGAGTTCCTCGTCGGCCAGGACGGCACGATCTCCTTCCTGGAGGTCAACACCCGGCTGCAGGTCGAGCACCCGGTCACCGAGGAGGTCGCCGGGATCGACCTGGTCCGCGAGATGTTCCGGATCGCCTCCGGGGAGGAGCTCGGCTACGGCGACCCAGAGCTGCGCGGTCACTCCATCGAGTTCCGGATCAACGCCGAGGACGCCGGGCGCGGCTTCCTGCCCGCCCCCGGGACCATCACGCGCATGTCCACGCCCTCGGGGCCGGGCGTGCGGCTGGACTCCGGGTACGAGAGCGGCATGACCGTGCCGCAGTCGTTCGACTCGCTGGTGGCCAAGCTGATCGTGACCGGCGCCTCCCGGCGGCAGGCGCTCGAGCGCTCCCGGCGGGCGCTGGCCGAGTTCGAGATCGAGGGCATGCCGA
The DNA here is from genome assembly GCF_016863135.1 of Planobispora longispora. Taxonomy (GTDB): domain Bacteria; phylum Actinomycetota; class Actinomycetes; order Streptosporangiales; family Streptosporangiaceae; genus Planobispora; species Planobispora longispora. Next base: position 90,301 of record NZ_BOOH01000008.1, on the reverse strand, counting down.
CGGTCATCCCCTTCCACCGGGTGATCGTCGAGGACCCCGCCTTCGCCCCGGCCACCGACGGCGAGCCGTTCTCCGTGCACACCCGGTGGATCGAGACCGAGTTCGACAACACCATCGAGCCGTACGCCGGGGAGGCCGGCGCCGACGAGCCCTCCGAGCGCGAGCGGATCACGGTCGAGGTGGGCGGCAAGCGGCTGGAGGTCGTGCTGCCGGCCGGTCTCGGCACGTCGGGCGCGGGCCGTCCCGCGGCGGCCGCGGCTCCCCGGCGGCGCGGCGGCGGAGCGGCGAAGAAGGCCGCGGCCAGCGGGGACGCCCTGGTCAGCCCGATGCAGGGCACGATCGTGAAGGTCGTCGCCGGCGACGGGGACACCGTCGCGGCCGGGGACACCATCGTCGTGCTGGAGGCGATGAAGATGGAGCAGCCGCTGGCCGCCCACAAGGCCGGGACGGTCACCGGGCTGACGGCGGCCGTCGGCCAGACCGTCACCGCCGGGGCCACGATCTGCGACATCAAGGACGCCTGACGGACCCCGCTGCCGAACCCGGCAGGCTGCGCCGCCGAGCCTGACGGACCCCGCTGCCGAACCCGGCAGGCTGTGCCGCCGAGCCTGACGATCCGCGGCGTCGAGGACGCCTGCGGATCGAGGACACCCGGGGGCCGGTGTCCCGGCGTGTGCTCCGGCGTGTGCTCCGCGCTGCCTCTCGGGCGGCGGTCCGCCCGGATGCGGGACCCCCTGCCCGTGGGGGCTGGGGAGGAAGTCAACGGGTGCACACCGTGCGCAGGCGTGCGCTGTGCCGTACGCACCGTGACAAGAGACGGCCATTCCGAATGGATGGATGTTTCCGGGTACGTTCCGCCCCAATGGTCAAGCTCAGCACCAAACCTGGGGGTGAAGGGGATACGGTCGGGTAAGAGGGAACTCCGATGTCCGCTCATTCGTCCTAACCGGACGAAGGAGGCTGTCTGCCGTGACCACCACACAAACCATGCCAGGTCGTCTCGGTGCCGCGATCGCCGCGCTGATCGCCGGGGTGCTGGCTGTTCTCCTGACCGCTCCTGCCCTGCCTGCTCACGCCGCGGCTCCACCCGATCCGGGGACGATCGCGTCGCAGCTGGAGAGCGGAGGCCGCTTCTACCACGATCCAGCCCTCAGTGTGCCCAGGGATTCGCTGGACGCCATGCGCGCTGCGGTCCAGCAGGCATCCAACGTCGATGTCGCGTTGCTGCCGAAAGGCTCGATCACGAGCGACGCCGAGGCAAGCAACTTCCTGAGAGGCCTGAACAAGGAGATCTCCGGCAAGGAGGTCGTCGTGGTCGTCACTCCGCGGGCTGACGATCAGCTCAAGCTGCTCTACAACACCGACATCCCCGGCCTGAACCTGGACCGGGTCTTCCAGCAGGCCCGGAACGAGACCGGCGGCGGCAATATGACCGAGGGCGTCGTCACCTTCGTCCGGCTGGCCGACGCCGCCGTCGACAACCCCGGCGGTGCGGCGGCGCCGAACTCCGAGAGCTCCGGCTCCTCCGGCGGCGGGGGTGTCGGCGTGCTGATCGGCATCCTGGTGCTGGCCCTGGCCGGCGGCGCCGGCGTCTTCTTCTACTCCCGCAAGAAGAAGAAGGACCGCCAGGCCCGCGAGGCCGCCGAGCTGGCCGCGGTCAAGCAGACCGTGGACGAGGACGTCACCAAGTTCGGCGAGGAGATCACCGCGCTGGACATGGACGTCAAGATGATGGCCGACGGCGGCGACCACGAGCAGGACTGGGCCCGCGCCCTCGACGCCTACGAGCGGGCCAAGGCGGAGCTCGACGCGGTCAAGCGCCCCGACGACCTCCGGGGCGTGACCACCGCGCTGGAGGAGGGCCGTTACGCCCTGGCCTGCGTGAAGGCGCGCGTCAACCACGAGCCGCTGCCCGAGCGCCGCTCGCCGTGCTTCTTCAACCCCCAGCACGGGCCCTCGGCGCGCGACGTGCGCTGGGCCCCGCCCGGCGGCGCGGTGCGCGACGTCCCGGCCTGCGCGGCCGACGCCGAGGCCGTCGAGAAGGGCTTCGAGCCGCAGACGCGCCAGGTCATGGTCAACGGCGGCTACCGTCCCTACTACGAGGCGGGCCCCGCCTACCAGCCCTACGCCTACGGCTACTACGGCGGCTTCGGCGACGTCATGACCGGCATGCTCGTCGGAACCATGCTCGGCGGCATGATGGGCGGCTGGGGCATGGGCGGCTACGGCATGGGCTACGGAGCCGGTTACCAGGAGGGCGTGTCCGACGCCGGCGGTGACGCGGGCATGGGCGGCGGAGACTTCGGCGGCGGCTGGGGCGACTTCGGCGGCGGAGACTTCGGCGGAGGGGACTTCGGCGGGGGCGACTGGTAGCCGCGCGATCCGCATCGTCACGAGATACGACGGGGCCGTACGGATTCCATCAGCCGGAATCCGTACGGCCCCGGACTTCTCCCGGGCGGCGGTCGGGCGGAACCGGAGCCGGAGCCGGCGCCGTCCCGGACGGTCAGGCGGGGCCGGAGCGGGTGCTGTCGCGGACGGTCAGGCGGGGCCGGAGCGGGTGCTGTCGCGGACGGTCAGCCGGGGCTCCAGGAGAGTCCCCCCGGGTACGGCGCGGCCTTCCAGCTTGTCCATCAGCAGCCGCACCGCCTCGCGGCCGACGTCCTCGGCCGGGACGAGCACGGAGGTGAGCGGCGGGCTGGAGCGTTCCGCGATGTCGTCCGGGCAGATCGCGACCACCGCCACATCCTCCGGGACCCGCCTGCCGTGCAGGCGCAGCGCCCCGAGCACGTGGTTGACCGCCGTCTCGTTGTGCACCACCAGCGCGGTCAGATCCGGGTGGGACTCCAGCAGCCCGCCCACGGCCGCCGCCACCTCCTCGAACGTCTCCTCGCAGGGCAGCGCGATCCCGGACAGGCCGTACCGGTCCACGGCCTCGGTGAAGCCCTCCCAGGTGCGGCGGGCGAAACCGGTGCCGCGCTCGTAGACCACCGAGGGCGCGCCGAGCAGCGCCAGCTTCCGGTGCCCGAGTCCGGCCAGGTGCTCCACGCAGAGCGCGCCCGCCCGGGTGAAGTCGAGGTCCACGCAGGTCAGGCCGGAGGGGTCGGCGGGGAACCCGATGAGCACGCTCGGCTCGGCCAGCTCGCGCAGGAGGTCCACCCTGCCGTCGTGGAGTTCCACGTCCATGAGCACCAGCCCGTCCACCAGTGCGCTGGCCGCGGCCCGGCGGATCCCGTCGGTGCCCTCGTCCGCGGTGAGCAGCAGCACGTCGTGGTCGTACCGGCGGGCGGCGGTCACCACCGAGGTGGCGAACTGCATCAGCACCGGCACGTGCATCCCGGCGCGGAGCGGCAGCACCAGCGCGATCACGTTCGCCCGCCTGCTGGCCAGCGCCCTGGCCCCGGCGTTGGGGTGGTAGCCCAGCGTCCGCACGCTGTCGAGCACCCGGCGGCGGGTGTCGGCGGAGATCGCCCGCTTCCCGCTGAGCACGTACGACACCGTGCTCACCGCGACCCCCGCGTGCCGGGCGACCTCGGCGATCGTCACGGCCCGCCCGCTCACGCACCCTCCACGGGCTCGAAGGCGAGGTGGGAGACGGTTATCCCGGCGTTCTCGAACACCAGATAAAGATCGTGGACGCCGTGGGCCTCCGCAAGCACGGCGCGGACACGGCCGAGGTCGTACCGGCCCGCGCGGGGGACGGGGAAGGTCGCGGCGGCCCGGCCGTACAGCGGGTCGTCCAGCCGGAGGGTGAGCACCCCGCCTTCGGTGCTGGTGGCTTCGACCGCGCACGCCGCGGCCCCGGCCCCGGTCTCCGGCCCGAGATCGACCTCGCGGAACAGGATCCACGCCCCGTCCACGGCGGACCGCACGGCGTCGCCGGAGAGCCTGGCGGCGTCCACCAGCGTCACCCCGTCGTACTCGTCGTGGTTGACCGCCGGGATCGGGCCGGTGAGGGCGTCACGCGGCGGGATGCGCTCGCCGGCGACGTGGAACGGCGCGCACAGGCGGATGTCGCGGGCGGAACGGCCGACCATGACCTTGTGCGGGGCGTCCTCGACCACGAACCGGTCCCGGGTCACGTCCCAGAAGGCCAGCTCGCGCAGGTCGACGGTCCAGGTGACCGTCTCGCTCTCCCCGGGCTCCAGCCGTACCTTGGCGAAATCGCGCAGGCGGCGCAGCGGCTGCTTGACGCGGGACCGCTGCTGGTGGGTGTAGAGCTGGACGACCTCCACGCCGGGCCGGGAACCGGTGTTGGTCACGGTGGCCGTGACGGTGACCGTCCCGCCCGTCCCGGAACCGTCCGCCCCGGGACCGCCGGCCCCGTCCGCTCCCGTCCCGGAACCGCCGTCGTCCACCGTGACGGTCAGCCCGGAGTAGTCGAAGGTCGTGTAGGACAGGCCGTGGCCGAAGGGGTACAGCGGGGCGCCCCGGTAGTACTGGTAGGTGGCGTCGGCGGCGATGATGTCGTAGTCGAGCAGGTCGGGCAGCTCGCACGCCGAGCGGTACCAGGTCTGGGTGAGCCGCCCCTCGGGATCGGCGTCGCCGAAGAGCACGTCGGCCAGCGCGTGGCCGTACTCCTGGCCGCCGTGCGAGGACCACAGCACCGCGGACAGTCCCTCGGCCGTCCAGGCCATCGGGTAGCCGCTGCTGATCACCATGACGGTCCGGGGATTGGCCGCCCGCACGGCCCTGACCACCGCCTCCTGCGCCGGGGGCAGCGCGATGTCGAGCCGGTCCTCGGTCTCGCGCCCGTTGACCAGCGGGTGGTCCCCCACCACGACGATCGCCACGTCCGCGGTCGCCGCCAGGGCCGCGGCGTTCTCCGCGCCGCTCGCGACCACCTCCATGCCGAGCCAGGCCGCCCCGTCGGCGTCGTCCACCAGCCGGAAGACCCCGTCGCCCGCCCCGCCGCCCGTCCCGGCAGCCTGCGCGACGTAGCGGCCGGTGGAGATGTGCCGGAGCGCGACCGTGCCGCGCGGCCGGTCCTCCAGCCGGAACGTCTGGCGCACCTCCCATCCGTTCGGGCCCGGCTGGTCGTTGACCAGCACGCCGTCCTCGTCGATCGACAGGTAGCGGCCGGTCGCCACCGCGCGCAGCGCGTAGGACCCGCCGCCCCAGTCGAACAGGTCGAACAGGTCCGGCTCCGCGCCGATCCCGAGCGGCCCCCCGCCGGGGTCCGCGACGACGTACCCGTTCTCCTGGCCGTTCTCCAGGGACAGCGAGATCCGGTCCACGGCCTCGCAGAACACGGTCTCGCACCGCTCGGCGATCCCGGAGCGGGCGGTGACGGCGTACGGCAGCGTGCCTGAGTACCAGTCCTCCATGAGGGTGTCGCCCAGCTGGCCGATGACCGCCACCCGCCGCACATCGGAGAGCGGGAGGACGCCGTCGTTCTCCAGGAGCACGATCGAGCGGCGGGCGGCCTCGCGGGCCAGCTCCTGGTGCTCGGGGCAGTTGACGACCGCCTCGCTGACGTCGTCGTACGGCGTGGCGGGGTCGAACTCGCCGAGCCGGAACCGGATGGAGAGCGCGTGCCGCACCGCCGCGTCCACGTCCGCCTCCGTCAGCAGGCCGCGCTCCAGCGCCCGGCGGATGTGCCCGAGCGTCGCCTCGGTGCGGTCGTCGTCCTGGGTGAAGCTGTCGAGCCCGGCCTTGATCGCGTGGGCGTACGCCTCGGCGGGGTCGTCGTAGTAGGCCTGCAGGCCGGTGAAGTTGCCGGGGGCGTAGGCGTCGCTGACCACGAGGATGTCGTCGGGGGCCCAGGCCCGGAGCACGTCGTCGATCAGCGGGCTGAGGTGCGCCGGGCGGCCGTTGACCAGGTTGTAGGAGGGCATCACGGCCACCGCCGCGCCCTTCTCCAGGGCGGGCCGGTAGGCGGGCAACTCGTACTCGTGCAGCACCCGGGGCGGCAGGTTGCTGGAGGTGACGCAGCGGTCGGTCTCGTTGTTGTAGCCGAGGAAGTGCTTGAGGGTCGGGGCGGTCTTCATGACGGTGGGATCGCTCCCACGAAGGCCGTGGGCGTACGCCGTGGCCATGACGCCGGTCAGCCACGGGTCCTCGGAGTAGCCCTCCTCGTTCCGGCCCCAGCGCGGGTCGCGCAGCGGGTTGACCACCGGGGCCCACACGTTCCGGCCGGCCCCCGACGGATCCTTGCGGTGGAAGGCCAGGACCTCGTCACCCGTCGCCTCCCCCACCCGCCGGACCAGCTCGGGGTCCCACGTGCTCGCCAGCCCGACCGCCTGCGGGAAGACCGTCGCCGGGCCGAGCCAGGCCAGGCCGTGCAGGGCCTCGGTGCCGGTGCGGAACGCCTCCACGCCCAGCCGCTCGACCGGAGCCTGGTACTGGTGGAGCAGCCCGACCTTCTCCTCCGGCGTCAGCCTGCCCAGCAGGTCGGCGATGCGGTCGGCGAGCGGGAGCTGCGGGTCGCGGAACGGTTCGTTCATGGGGGGACCATCCCTCTGGATGAGCGTTGAGTGAGCGTCGAAGCGCTTCGACAACGGGCGAGAGAACGCGCCTCTGTCGAAGCGCTTCGATAGTCGGTCCAGAAAAACTCCGCCCGTTACGCGCAGGTTTCAAGCGGAGTTTCCTGAAGGGTGCCCGGATGTGAGATCCGGGTCAAGGGGTGCGGGGAAAATCGCGGATCATTCTTCGGTTCCGCGCCCTCCGCGGAGGTCCCGACGGAGCCGGGACGTCAGAACGCGGGGCAGGCGGGGCCGGGGCGTCAGGACGCGGGGCAGCCGGGGCCGGGGTCTCAGGAGACGCGGGGCAGGCGGCCCGAGTCGACCGAGTCGAGCACCCGCGCCGCGCCGCCCAGGGCCGCCGCGTCGTATCCCAGGCCGGAGGCCACGACATGGCAGCCCCCGGAGTCCGGCGCGATGGTGCGCCCCTGCATCTCCCCGGCGACCGCGGGCAGCAACCACGGCGCCAGCGGCACGTAGTAGCCGCCGAGGATGACCACCTCGGGGTTGAGCAGGTTCGCGATCACGGACACGCCCTTGCCCAGGTAGCGGCCGACGCCGGCGAGCAGGTCCAGGGTGCGGCCGTCGCCGGAGCGGGCCAGCCGTACCACCTCCTCCAGCTCGATCTCGACCTCGGCCGGGGAGAGCGCCGAGTGCTGGAGCACCGCCCCGATCCCGGCGACGGCCTCCAGGCAGCCGAGCCGCCCGCAGCGGCACTCGGCGCCGAGCGGGTCGAGCTGGATGTGGCCGATCTCGCCGCTGTACCCCCCGGCGCCCCGGCGCAGCCGCCCGTCCAGGATGACCCCGGCGCCGACCCCGATCTCCCCGGTGAGGTAGACCAGGTTGGCCGTGCCGGCCTGGGCGCCGAAGCGGTGCTCGGCCAGGGCCGCGAGGTTGGCGTCGTTGTCGATCTGGACGGGGAAACCCGGGTCGCGCAGCGCCTTGGCGAGGTCGCCGGACAGGTCCACGTCGCGCCAGCCGAGGTTGGGCGCGATGAGCACGGTGCCGTCCGTGCCGACCAGGCCGGGCACGCCCACGGTCAGCCCGAGGACCTGGCGCTCCTCCTTGGCCATCCGGCCCGTCACGCGGCGCACGAGCGCCGCGACCGTGGCGACGGCCTGGTTGACCGTGCTGGTCGCGCCGGAGAAGGAGCGCCGCCAGGACAGCAGCCGTTCCCCCGACAGATCCACCGCGACCGCGGTGACGTAGTCGACGTTGACCTCCACCCCGATCGCGGCGTACGGCGAGCCGTCGAGCACCAGCATCGTGGCCGGACGGCCGACGCGGTTCTCGGTCAGCCCGGTCTCGCGCACCAGCCGCCGGTCGATAAGGTCGGCGACCAAGCTCGACACAGTCGCCTTGTTGAGCCCGGTGGAGGCCGCGATGTCCGCACGGGAACACGGTGCGTGCTCCCGCACGAACCTCAGCACCACGGCGAGGTTGGTGGCCCGGACGTCGGCGAAGTCGGCCGGCTGCGGGTTCGTGGTAGATGTGATCAAGGTCAGTCCCGTCCTGATCGGCCCAGGTGATGTCCGTGGACGCCCCCGGCTGGCCCCATCATGCCCCACCCACCCCGGTAACCGCGATCGACGGACCCTTGTGGCGGGCGGCACCCTCGACTAATTTGTTTGGTCGAAAGACGAACTAACTCTATCGCGAGCCGTCCTCAATCGACACCCCCGATCCGAGACCTACGAAGGGAACGCGCCGTGAACAATTCCCCCGAAGGCGCGACCACGACCACCAGCCGCCGCGGCTTCCTCGGGCTGGTCGGACTCAGTGCCGTCGCCGTCGCGGGCGGCGGCCTTCTCAGCGGCTGCTCCACCCCGGCCGGCCCCAGGCCCGGGACCGGCGGGGCCACCGCGGCCGCCCTCGACAAGCTGACCTCACTGACGCCGACCCACATCCCCTACGCGGGCGTCACCCCCGACATCGTCGGACAGAACGGCGCGCCCGGCGGCTTCACCAAATATCCCACCACCCTCGTCGACGCGATCACCACCAAGCCCGGCAAGGGCGGCCACTACAAGGCGATGACCCCGCTGTGGGGCCCGCTCCCCCCGCCGCTGGGCAAGAACTCCTACTTCGAGGCCGTCAACGCCGACCTCGGCGCGACCATCGAGTTCAACATCCTCGACGGCATGACGATCATCGAGAAGATGAACGCGGTCATCGCCGGCGGCGACGTCGTCGACATCACGATGATCCCCAGCTGGACCGTCAACCAGATCCCCCAGTTCGGCGAGGCCGTGGGTCAGCTCTTCGAGGACCTCACGCCCCACCTGCAGGGCGACGCCGCCAAGAAGTACCCGCTGCTGGCCAACATCTCCACCGACGCCTGGAAGTGGGGGGTCTTCAACGGCAAGCTGACCGGCATCCCCGGCGGCTACACCTTCCCGATGGGCCTGGTCCTCCTCTACCGCAAGGACATGTTCGACGCCAACGACTGGACCGCCCCCAAGACCGCCGACGAGATGCTCGCCCTGGGCAAGGAGATCACCGATCCCAAGAAGAAGCGCTGGGCCTTCGGCGACATCAAGCTGATGGCCTACCAGCTCTTCCGCGCTCCCAAGGAGTGGGTCCTGTCCGGCGGCAAGCTGGTCCACCGGTACGAGACGCCGGAGTTCGAGGCGTCGATCGCCTTCATGCGCAAGCTCTACGAGGACAAGCTGATCCACCCCGACATCGTCAGCAGCAAGGGCGCCAACGCCAAGGAGTTGTTCAAGGCCGGTCAGATCGTCATCACCCAGGACGGCTTCGGCGGCTGGAAGGAGATGCTGGAGCAGATGCTCCCCACCAAGCCCGACTTCTGGATCGAGGCGCTGCCGCACTTCGGCCACGACGGGGGCGCCCCCGGCTACCACAAGAGCGAGGAGCCGGGGCAGTACACCTTCGTCAAGAAGGGCCTGGGCAAGGAGAAGGTCGAGGAGATCCTGTCCCTGCTGAACTATCTGGCCGCGCCGTTCGGCACGCAGGAGAACATGCTGTCCGTCTACGGCGTCGAGGGCAAGCACTTCACCAAGAACGAGGTCGGCGCCCCCAAGAAGACCGACCTCGGTCTCAAGGAGGCCCCGCCGACCTACTTCTTCCTCAGCGGCCGGCCCGACGCGATCACCGAGAGCGAGCTCCCCAAATACGTGGAGACCGCCGCCAACTGGTACAACGAGGCCGCCAAGCACTGGGCGCCCAACCCGCACGAGGGCATCCGGATCCAGCGGCCCGCCAAGTACGCCGCCCTGGAGCAGCCCACCGAGGACAAGATCCAGGACGTCGTCCGCGGCCGCCGCCCGCTCACCGAGCTGAAGCAGGTCGTCGACGAGTGGCGCAAGGACGGCGGCGACGAGAGCCGCGAGTTCTACATGAAGGTGCTGCAGGACAACGGCCGTGCCTGAGAACCGCACCGACAGCGTCCCGGCGGGCGACCTGACCTCGCCCGCCGGGCCCGGAGCCGCCGCCCGGACCGCGCCGCCCGAGACACCGGAGGCACCGGAGACGTCCGCCCCGGCCGGATCGCCCGGGTCGGTCGCGCCGGCCGCCGCTCCCCGTACCGGTGACAAGACCGGCGCCGGCAGGACCGGCGACGGGAAGACCGGCGGGGGCAGGGCCCGCGCCGGGGGCGCCTCCCGCATCGGGGGCGGGGCCCCCGGCCGCCGGGCCCGCCCCCGCCCGCTGCGGCAGCGGCTGCTGCGCGACTGGCAGCTGCTGCTGATGACCGTGCCCGCGGTCGGGCTGCTGGCGGTGTTCCACTACATCCCGATGCTCGGGAACGTGATCGCCTTCCAGGACTACTCCCCCCACGTCGGGATCACGGACAGTCCCTGGATCGGCCTCACCAACTTCCAGTGGCTGCTCACCGACCAGAGCTTCTGGGACGCCACGCTGAACACGCTCACCATCACGGCGTTCCAGCTGGTGTTCTACTTCCCGATCCCGATCTTCCTGGCGATCCTGCTCGACAGCGTGATGAGCCCCAGGATCCGGCTGTTCGTGCAGAGCATCGTCTACATGCCGCACTTCTTCTCCTGGGTGCTGGTCGTCACGCTGTTCCAGCAGATCCTGGGCGGTGCGGGACTGATCTCCCAGATGCTGCGCAACAACGGCTACGACGGCATCGACATCATGACCAACCCGGACACGTTCCTGCTGCTCGTGACGGCGGAGTCGGTGTGGAAGGACGCCGGCTGGGGGACGATCATCTTCCTGGCCGCGCTGGCGGCGATCAGCCCGAACCTCTACGAGGCGGCGGCGGTGGACGGCGCCAATCGGTGGCGGCGGATGTGGCACATCACCCTGCCCGGGCTGCGCCCGGTCATCGTGCTGCTGCTGATCCTCCGTCTCGGCGACGCGCTCAACGTCGGCTTCGAGCAGTTCTTCCTCCAGCGCGACGCGGTGGGCCGGGAGGCCGCCGAGGTGCTGGACACCTTCATCTTCTGGCGCACGCTCGTCACCGGGGAATGGAGCTACGGCGCCGCGGCCGGTCTGGTCAAGGGCGTGGTCGGCCTGGTCCTCATCCTCGTGGCCAACAAGGTCGCCCACCGGTTCGGCGAACAGGGAATCTACAAACGATCATGAGTACACGTCCCGTCTGGGAGGAGCGGCCGAGTCTGCCGGGCAGGCTGACCAAGGGCCTGACCCTGTCCCTCATCGCGCTCATCGTCCTCTTCCCGATCTACATCGTGGTGCTCACCAGCCTGTCCCCCGCCGACGCGGTGAACGAGGCCGGCGGCCTGGTGGTGGTGCCCGACGGATTCTCGCTGGCCGCCTACCGGGAGCTGTTCTCCGGCGGCGTGGTCACCCAGTCCGTGCTGGTGAGCCTCGGCGTCACCGCGGTGGGCACGGTGGTGAGCCTGGTCTGCACGGTGCTCGCGGCCTACGGCCTGTCCCGGCCCGGCTCGATGCTCCACCGGCCGCTGCTGTTCATGATCCTGCTGACGTTCCTGTTCACGCCGGGCATGATCCCCAGCTACCTGCTGGTCAAGTCGCTCGGCCTGATCGACAGCTACTGGTCCCTGATCCTGCCGGGCGCGATCAACGCCTTCAACCTCGTGGTGATGCGGGCCTTCTTCATGAACATCCCGGAGGAGGTCCCCGACAGCGCCCGCATCGACGGGGCCAGCGAGTTCCGCATCCTGACCCGGATCGTGCTGCCCATGTCCAAGGGCGTCATCGCGGTCATCGGCCTGTTCTACGCCGTGGGCTACTGGAACGCCTTCTTCAACGCGATCCTGTACCTCAACGACAACGCCAAGTGGCCGCTCCAGCTGGTGATGCGCCAGTACGTCCAGCAGGGCCAGTCGCTCACCCTCAGCTCCGCGGTGGACACCTCGTCCGCCGGCGCGCTCCCGCCCAACCTGGCGATCCAGATGGCCATCGTGGTGCTCGCGCTGCTGCCGGTGCTGTTCGTCTACCCGTTCGTCCAGCGCCACTTCACCAAGGGCGTCATCATCGGCGCCGTCAAGGGCTGACCGCCGTCGAGGAGCATTCCCTGAGGCATCTCGGACCGCCTGCGCGTACGGCGGTCACTCCCCCTGTACGGCGCGGGCGGCGCGTTCGCGGGCGAGTTCGGCCTTCAGTTCACGGACCTCCTGCTGGAGCTCGAAGATCCGGCGGACGGCGACCAGGCTCATGCCCTCGCCGATGAGCCGGACGGCGTCCTGGACCGCGCCGATCTCGTGACGGCTGTAGCGGCGCTGCCCGCCGGAGGAGCGGGAGGGGCTGACGACGTCGTGCTCGTCGAGGCGGCGCAGGAACGCCTGCTGGACCTGGAGCATCTCGGCCACCTGACCCACGGAGTACAGCGGCGCGTGCTCGTCGTCGAACGGCAGGCGGACCATCCTCTCTCCCCTCCCTCTCCGACGATTCTTCCCCGGCGCTGCTTTCCCGGAGACGACGAGGTGGGCGCCGCGTCCCCGGCGCCCACCTCATGATCGTTCCGTCAGGCCTTGATGGACCTCTGCTCGGACTTCTGGATCTCGATCTTGCGGGGCCTGGCCTTCTCGATCACCGGGATGCGGACCGCGAGGACGCCGTTGGAGTAGGCGGCGTCGATCTTCTCGCTGTCGAGGTGCTCGGACAGGTAGACGCGACGGGTGAAGGTTCCCATCTGGCGCTCGCGGACGAACAGGCGGTCGTCCTGGCCGTACTCCTCCTCGCGGCGGGCGCTCACCGACAGGACGCCGCGGTCGACGGTCACCTCGATGCTCTCGGGGTCGATCCCGGGCAGGTCGAACTTGAGGAGAACGTCGTCCTTGCGGCGGACGCCGTCCAGAGGCATGGCCGCACCCGCGTTGCCCTCACGCCATCCGAGGGTCTGCCGCGTGAGCCGGTCGAACTGACGGTCGAACTCCTGGATGAACGGGTCGATCGACGTCAGCAGCATGGAGAACCACCTCCGTATGAACAGGCAGGTTTCCTCAAGCCTGCCTTCCCGAAAACCTCTTACTTCAGTTATAAGTTACTGGGAGCCGGGGATGCAAGCCCCATCCGGAAAATCTTGTACGGCCCGCGCCTCGCAGACGCCGAGGCGCGGGCCGTACGGAAGACGGCGTCACCGGGTCAGGACGAGGTCCTTGATCCGGAGGCTGCCGTCGCGGCGGATCTGCGAAGGGGGATCGCCCGGCGTCCTTACTTGATCGCTCCCACGGTCACGCCGCGGGTCAGGGTGCGCTGGAAGATCAGGAAGAAGACGACCGCCGGGAGCACGCCGAGCAGCGCCGAGGCGCTGGACATGGTCGCGTCCATCATCTTGTCGCCCTGCAGGACGCCCAGCGCGACGGGGACGGTCTGGTTCTCGTTGGAGATCAGGAAGATCAGCGGAAGGAAGAACTCGTTCCAGGTCCAGATGAAGAAGAAGATCAGCAGCACGGAGAGCGTCGGACGGCTGATCGGGACCACGATCCGCCAGAGCGCCCGCCACTTCCCAGCCCCGTCGATCGCGGCGGCCTCCAGGATCTCGTGCGGGAACCGGCCGAGCACCGAGGCGAGCAGGTAGGTGCCGAACGCGCTCTGGATCACCGTGAAGATGATGATCATGCTGAGCCGGGTGTCGTAGAGACCGGCCTCCTTGGACAGGTAGTACAGCGGGTAGACCAGCGCCTCCTGCGGGAGCGTGTTCGCCACCAGGAAGACGACCATGATCCAGACGCGGCCCCGCACCCGGCCGACACCGAGCGCGTAGGCGTTGAGCACCGACAGGATCACCGCGAGAACCGCCACCGAGCCGCTGATCAGCAGGCTGTTCCAGAGCTTGCCGCCGAAGTCCACCCGGTTCCAGAACTCGACGATCCCGTCGAGGTGCAGGCCGTCGGGCAGGCTCAGCGGCCCGTTGGCGGAGTAGTCCTGCGGGGAGCGCACCGCGTTGAGGGTGACGATAGCGAACGGCACCAGCATCACGGCGGCCAGCACGGCCAGCGAGATCAGGACCGAGTACTTCCGGATCATGATTTCCTGTCCTCGTCGTCCTGGATCCGCAGGAAGAGCGCCGTGACCATGATGATCAGCAGGGTGAGCACGGTGGCGATGGCGGCGCCGTACCCGACGTTGGCCTTCTCGAAGAAGTTCTGGTAGCTGAAGTACGACGGCACGAGCGTGGCCCCGCCGGGGCCGCCGCGGGTCAGCACGAAGATCGGACCGAAGACCTTGAGCGCGGCGATCGTGCAGGTCAGCAGGACCACGTAGATCTCCGGCCGGATCTGCGGGATCGTGATGTGCCAGAACCGCCGCCACCATGACGCCCCGTCCATCTCCGCGGCCTCGTACAGCGCGGGGTCCACCCGCTGCAGGCCCGCCATGAAGATGACGACGGGGTAGCCGATCTGGAACCACACCATGATCAGCATCACGCTCGGCAGCGCCCAGGCGGGGTCGCCGAGCCAGCTGCGCGGTTCCGCGCCGAACAGCCCGAGGAAGGCGTTGAGCGCGCCGAACCGGGGATGCATGATCCACCCCCAGACGATGCCGGCCACCGCGACCGGCAGCACCTGCGGCAGGTAGTAGGCGGCCCGCAGGGCGCTGGCCGTACGGGGGCCGAACTTCTTGCCCACGTCGTCGAAGAGCGTCGCCGCCAGGACCAGCCCGACGATCGTGGGCACGATCGCCATCGCCACGATCAGCGCGAGGTTGTTGCGGAACGACGCCCAGAACCGCTCGTCGGCGAACAGCCGCGTGTAGTTGTCGATCCCGAGCCATCGCGGGTCGCCGATCCCCTGCCACCGGGTGAAGGAGATCCCGATGTTCATCAGGAACGGCACCACGATCACCACGGTGAACAGCACCGCGCTGGGCAGCAGGAACACCCAGTAGCCACCGGTGCGGCGGCGCCGGGGGCGCGGCTCCGGCTCGCGGACCGCCTTCGGCCGCGCGGCCGGAGCGTGCACTGCCATATTTCTCTCCGGGCTTTCTCTCCGGGTGCCGGTTGCCGTGTCAGCCGCCGAGGCGCGTCAGTTGCCGAGGTCGGCGAGGTTCTCCTCGTACGGCGCCGCGATCTCGTCGAGCACCTGGGAGGGCGTCTTGCTGCCGTTGATCAGGTTCTGCACCCCGGCGACCAGCACGTCGTAATAGCCCGGCGCGGGCCAGTCGGGATAGAACGCGAGCCCGTCGCCGCCCGAGAGCTTCGTGAAGTTCTCGATGAGCTCCTTGCTCTTCGGGTCGGTGATCGCGGCGGGGTCGGCCGCCACCGGGACGCCGCCGGAGTCGCCGAGCAGGTTCTGGATCTCCTTCTTCATCGTGATGTCGATGAAGTCGTAGGCCAGGTCCTTGTTCTCGGCGTTCTCCGGGACCACCCAGATGTTCCCGCTCGACCCGGCGCTCATGGTGTTGCCCGGCCACAGGAACGAGCCCCACTCGAAGTCCTTGATCTCGGAGGCGAACCGGCCGTACCACCACGAGCCGGTGACCACGATCGGGTACTTGCCGCCCATGAACGACACGCCCATGTCCTCGGCCTTGATGGCGGCCGAGTCCTTGGCGATGTAGCCCTTCTTCACCCAGTCGGCCATGGTCTCGGCCGCGTAGGTGAACTCCGGCCCGTGGAAGTCGACCTTGCCCTTGTAGAGCTGGAAGTTGTCCACCCACGGGCGCTGCGCCTTGGACAGGGCGAGCTGGTAGAAGATCTGCTGGGCCGGGTACTCGGCGCCGCCGACCGCCATCGGGGTCACCCCGGCCTCGACGAAGGTGTCCATGGCGGCGGTGAACTCGTCGAAGGTCGTCGGAACCTCGACCTTGTGCTTCTCGAAGAGGTCCTTGTTGTAGTAGACCATCACGTACTCGGCGTAGTTCGGCACGCCGAACCACTTGCCGGCGCCCATGATGCCCCGGTCGTCGTACTTCGCGGTGGTCTGCAGCGACGGGCTGAGCAGTTTGTCCCAGCCGCGCTTGGCGACCTCGGGCGTCAGGTCGGTCAGCAGCCCCTGCTTGGAGAGCAGGCCGGCGGTGGCGTTGCCCTTGTTGTACTCCATCACGTCCGGGGCCTCGTCCGAGTTGAGGATCATGCCCGCCGACTGGCGGATCTGCTCGAACGCCTTCTCCTCGAACCGGACCTCGACCCCGGGGTGCGAGGCCTCGAACTGCTTGATCGCCTCGGCCCAGGCCTTGCCCATCGCGCCGTCGGCGCTCTCGTAGTGCCAGAGCTTCAGCACGCGGGGGCCGTCGGAGGCGGTCGGCTTGCCCGCCTCCGGCTCGCCGTTCCCGCAGGCGGCCAGCGCCGCCAGCGCGACCGCCGTGACCAGCGCGACCGCGCCGGTTCTCACCTTGGACATCGTTCTCTCTTCTCCTGTGAGATCCCCGAGGTTTCCTGGAAGCGCGGTTACCGGCCGCGGGCCCGCTCGACGCCGGTGATCCGCGCGGGGCCGTCGGCCCGGATCCCGCCGGCGGTCACGGTGACGGTGGTGTCGCCGTCGAGGTCGGAGATCACGGCGGTGCCGGTGGCGGTGCCGTACCCGACGAGGGTGATCTCCCCGAACGGGCCGTCGCCGACGGCCTCGCCGGGATCGGTGAGGACCGGGATGAGCGCGCCGTGCCTGACGAACAGCGGGATCTCGGTCAGCGGCGTCGAGACCGTGACGTACCGTCCGCCCGCGTGCACCTCGCCGGTCCAGTAGTCGACCCAGTCCCCGGCCGGGAGGTAGACGCTCCGGGTCCCCTCCGGCGAGGTCATCGGGGCCACCAGCAGGTCACGGCCGAGCAGGTACTCCAGGTCGGCCTGCCAGGCGACCGGGTCGTCCGGGTGGTCCACGCACAGGGCCCGCATCATCGGAGCGCCGGTCCGCGCGGCCTCGACGGCGGCGGTGTAGATGTACGGCATGAGCCGGTAGCGCAGCTTCAGCGCGGCCACCGCCTCGGCCTCCACCTCGGGGAACTCCCACGGCTCCCGGCTGGTCGTGCCGTGCAGCCGCAGCAGCGGGGAGAACGCGCCGAACTGGGTCCAGCGGACGTACAGGTCGTCGGTGGGACGGCCGGTGAAGCCGCCCGCGTCGTGGCTCCAGAACGGGACGCCGGACAGGCCGTGGGCGAGCCCGCCGCGGATCGTGCTGCCCATCGCGGGGTAGCTGGTGTAGGTGTCGCCGCTCCACTGGGCCGCGTGCCGCTGCCCGCCGAGGAAGGACGAGCGCGCCCAGACCATGCCGTGCCCGGTCACCTCGCGCGTCACCTCCGAGACCACGTCGTTGAAGAGCAGCGTGTAGACGTTGTGCAGGTCGGTGCCGGTCATCCCGTTGAAGGCGACCGCGTCGTGCGGGACGCCCTCGGCGAAGTCGGTCTTGAAGACCTGCACGCCCTGCTCCAGCAGCGGGCGGAGCAGGCCGCGGAACCACTCGACGGCCTCCGGGTTGGTGAAGTCGACGACGCCGCAGGCCGGGTAGGAGCCGTGCCAGGAGTCGGCCACGTAGACCTCGCCGTCCTGCTTCTTCAGGAAATATCCGGCTTCGGCGGCGGCGGGGAAGGCCGGGCTCAGGTGGGAGACGTACGGGTTCATCCAGAGGCAGACCTTGAAGCCCATCTCCTTCAGCTCGGCCAGCATCCCGGCCGGGTCGGGGAAGTTGGTCTCGTCCCAGCGCAGGTCGGACCAGTGCCCGTCGGTCTGCCAGTAGGTGTCCAGGTGGAGCACGTCGCACGGGATGCCGCGCTCGCGGATGGTCCGCGCCCGGTTCATCACCCGCTCCTGGGTGTCCACGAAGAAGCCCGAGGAGATCCAGGTGCCGAACGACCACTTCGGCGGGAGGGCGGGACGGCAGGTCAGCCGGTCGAACCGGTCGAGCACCTCCGGCGGGGTCGGGCCGGCGATCACGTAGTAGTCGATCAGGTCGTCCGGGACGACGATCTGCACGCAGCTGTGGGTGGTCTGGCAGACGTCGAACTCCACCGGCGCACCGCTGTCGACCAGCACGCCGTACCCCCGGCTGGACAGGTAGAACGGCACGTTCTTGTAGGCGCGCTGGGACTCGGCCCCGAAGGCGTCGAAGTTCCACATGAGCGGCCGCTGGCCGCGCTTGTCCAGCGGGGTGAAGGACTCGCCGAACCCGGTGAACGCCTCGTCGGCGGGGGCGGCGAAGCTCTCGTGGTAGCCGGCCACCGCTCCGTCGGCGAGGGAGCGGCCGAAGGGGAGCGTGCGCAGCCGGCCGCTGATGTCGGTGTGGCCGGGGTCCTGCTCCAGCAGGGTCGCGCCGGAGGCGTCGGTGAAGCGCAGGTGCCACGGGGACAGGGTGATCTCCGCCCGGATCGACCCCGCGTCGACCAGGACGGTCCCGGACGCCCCGCCGCCCCCGTCCGCGCCGTCACCCGCACCGAGCGCGCTCCCGCTCACACTCACACCGATCGAGCCGCCGCCCCCGTCTCCGGCCGGGCCCCGGTGCTCCACCCGGGCCCCGCCGAAGGAGCCGGGGGTGACCATGGAGATGGCCCGCGCCGAGCGGGTCCGCGCGTCGGCGTCCTGGCCGAGCCGGACCCGGATCACCCCCTCGCCCGCCACGCCCACCTGGACCACCAGCGTCTCCCCGGCCGAGGTCGAGGCCTTCAGCGTCACTCCGGCCTCGTCGGCCGCCACCGGCTCCGCCGAGGTCAACGCCGACAGACCGCCCTCGCCGTGCGCGCGCACGGGCAGTTCCGGCGGGTCGGCGACGAAGTACTCATGCGCGATCAGAGGGGGACGGTAGGGCATGGGGACTCCAGCGCTCAGACTTTCGATTCCCGAGTTAGTTTTGCGTCCAAACCAACAAACGTCAATGGCACCGTCTCCCCGGGGAGCACCCGGGCCCGCTGCGCCCCCCACGTGACCAGGAGCGGCGCCCAGGCCGTGATCACGGCCTCCACCCGGCCCGGCTCCCAGGTCAGGCGATCGACCGTGCCGCCCCGCACGACCAGCCCGCGCGCCTCGCCGTACGGCCACTCCCGCGGCAGGGCGGGCAGCAGGTCCAGCCGGCCGTACCCGGAGGCGGGGAGCGAGGACCGCACGAGCATGGCGGCCACCACCGCGGGCAGCCCGCCGCAGACGTCCACGTTGAAGATCGCGTCCCGGTTGTGGGTGGAGACCAGGTTCTCCTCGCGCCAGTAGCGGGTGGCCAGCAGCGTCACCGTCTCGTGCGCCTCCTCGGCCAGTCCGAGCGCCGCCGCCGCCAGCCCGAGCTGGACGAGCCCGAAGGCCATCTCGTCGCTGCCCGCCCCGCGCCACCACTCCATCCGCCGCCGGACCGCGAGCACCGCGGCCGCCTCCAGCCGGGGATCGGCGAAGGCCGGGTCCCGCTCGTACCAGAAGGGGTAGAGATGAGAGGCGTGCCGATGGGCGTGGTTGTCTCCGGGCTCCCCCGCCCCGGCCCCTCCCGCGCCGGTTGAACCGGATCCTTCTGCGCCGGGCCTCTCCGCACCGCCCGCCCCGGCCCCTCCCGCGCCGATCCACTCGGCCAGTTCCCCGGTCGGCGCGACCCGGTAGCCGGGGAGCCGGGTCAGCAGCCGCCGCCACCTGGCATCCTCCAGCCCGAGGACCTCGCACGCGTGCACGAGGTTGCCCAGCACGTCCCGGGCGACCGCGACGTCCATGGTCGCGTTGACGCACGCCTGGGAATCGCCCCCCGCGGGGGTGTTCTCCGGCGAGTAGGACGGGACGAAGTCGCCGCTCCTCGTGAGGAAGTCCTCGTAGAACAGGGCCGTCTCGGTCATGAACGGCCAGGCCCGGTCCCGCAGGAAGGCCAGGTCCCCGGTGTGCGCGTAGTGGTCGTAGTAGAGCCTGGCCAGCCACCCCGCCCCGGCCGTCCAGAAGGTCAGGCACCAGACAGGCCCGAAGTGGTTGTGCAGGCCGTGCGTCGACATGTGGGCGGGGACCAGGATCCCGCGACAGCCGTACAGCCTGCGGGCGTTCTCCCTGAAGTCCGCCATCTTGCCGTCCAGCAGGTCGAACACCGGCGTCATCAGTTCCGGCGTCCCGGTCACCGCCAGTCCCGCCACGGCCGAGGCCAGGTTCCCGTCCAGGGTGAACCCGCTGCACCAGGGCGGGCTGTAGGTCCCGCTCCACACCCCCTGCAGGGTCGGCGGCAGCTCCCCCGAACTGCAGATCACCGCATACCGGCCCGCCTCGACCAACCGCTCGGCCGCCTCCCCCCTCCCACCGCCGCCGCTCACGCCCTCCGCCTCCGGCGCCTCCGTACGGCGGCCCAGGCGGATGGAGGAGCGGGCGAACAGTTCGCCGTGGACGGTCGTGTGCTCGCGGAGGAGGAGATCGAAATCAGGGGTGATCTCCTCGATCGGATCGGGCCGGCTGCCGTGGATCACCGTCCTGGCGAGGACGAGCGCCTCACCGTCGACCGCGAGTCCGTCGGCGATCGGCTCGGAATCGCCGAGGACCCGGCATTCGACCGTGTATCCCCTGATCGCCCCGGGCCACGGCGTGGAGAACTCCGCTTCGAGAACGAGACGACCGGGACCGATGACCCGCGTGAACCGGATGGGAACCGGCGGCTCCTCCTCGATCGGGGCCAGCCTCAACGACCCCCCGGACCCCGGGTGACGGATCACCGCCACGTCGGCCGGGCGGGAGACGAACACCTCCTGCCGCGCCTCCCCCCACTCCTGCGTCACCAGGCCCGTCGCGAAGTCGCACGTCCTGCGGTAGTCCCCGGAGGTGGAGGCGGGGGTGAAGGCGAGGGTGGCGGAGGGGACGAGGGGGTCGATCCAGCGGGTGGCGGCGTAGCCGGGGTGTTCCCCGGCGGCGAGTTCGACGACCCGTTCGGCCGCCTCGCGGAAGCGCCCGCCGTACAACGAGGCCCGCAACCCGGGCAGAGCCGATGCTGTGGACGGGGGCGGCAGCGGCTCGGTGACCGGCAGGAACAGGCGTTCGTGGGAGAGCGTCACGCGGAAGTCGCCCGGTCCGCCGGACGTTCCCTCGGACGACCCGCCCGGCGTACCCGCCGGCCCGCGGCCGGGACCTCCGTAGACGAGGGCGCCCTGGCGGCCGTTGCCGGTGATCAGCGCCCGTTCCCAGTCCCCGGTCGCGTGCCTTGAGACGAATCCGTGATCCATGGATAATTAGTTTAGATACCGTACTAACAAAGGAACCAGAGTGCGCTGGCCGAAAGGGCTCGACGGGTTGTGTTACGGCGGGGACTACAACCCCGAGCAGTGGCCGGAGGAGGTCTGGCACGAGGACGTCCGCCTGATGCGTGAGGCCGGGGTCAACGTGGTCAGCCTCGGCGTGTTCTCCTGGGCGCGGCTCGAACCCGCCGAGGGCGTCTACGACTTCGGCTGGCTGGACCGCGTCCTCGGCCTGCTCCACGAGGGCGGGATCAAGGTCAACCTGGCCACCCCCACCGCCTCCCCTCCCCCCTGGTTCTCCCTCGCCCACCCCGACGCGCTCACCGTCGCCGCCGACGGGACCCGGCTGACCCACGGCAGCCGGGACACCTACTGCGTCGCGGCCCCGCCGTACCGCGCCGCCTCCGCCCGCATCGCCCGCGCGCTGGCCGGGCGCTACGCCGACCACCCCGCGCTGGCCATGTGGCACGTGCACAACGAGTACGGCACCTGGTGCCACTGCGACCACGTCGCCGCCGCCTTCCGCGTCTGGCTCCGGCGCAGGCACGGCACGCTGGAGGCGCTCAACGACGCCTGGACCACCGCGTTCTGGAGCCAGCACTACTCGGCGTGGGAGCAGATCACGCCGCCCCGCGCCACCCAGTACCTGCCCAACCCCTCCCAGGTCCTCGACTTCCGCCGCTTCCTCTCCGACGAGATGCTCGACCACTTCCGCGAGCAGAAGGCGATCCTGCGCGAGCTGACCCCCGGCGTCCCCGTCACCACCAACTTCGTCTTCGGCGACTGGGTCCCGGTCGACCAGTGGAAGTGGGCCGAGGAGGTGGACCTCGTCGCGGTCGACCACTACCCGAGCGAGAATCCCCCGGAGGAGACGGCCTTCGCCGCCGACCTCGCGCGCGGCTGGGCACGGGGGAGGCCCTGGCTGCTGATGGAACAGGCGGTGGTGACCTACACCGGCGCCCGGATGGCCGCCAAGCGGCCCGGGGAGATCACCCGGCTGAGCCTGTCGCACATCGCCCGGGGCTCGCGCGGGGTCATGTTCTTCCAGTGGCGGGCCTCGCGGGGCGGGGCCGAGCTCTGGCACAACGGGATGGTCCCGCACGCCGGACCCGACTCGCGGATCTTCCGCGAGATCCGCGACCTCGGCGCGCTCCTGCCCACGCTCGCCGCGGCCTGCGAGGCTCCGGTCACGGCGACGGCCGCGATCCTGTGGGACGCCGAGGCGGGCTGGGCCCTCCAGGCGCCCGGTTTCCCGTCCGCCGAGGTGAACTACCTGGACGCGGTACGGCAGGCGCACCGGGTGCTCTACCGGCACGGCGTCACCGCCGACTTCGTCCGCCCCTCGGCGGATCTGTCGGGCTACGACCTGGTGATCGTCCCCAGCCTCTATCTCGTCTGCGACGAGGCCGCCGCCGGCCTGCGCCGCTACGCGGAGACCGGTGGCGGCACGCTCGTGGTCTCCTTCCTCAGCGGGATCGCCGACGAGCACGCGCGGATCCGGCTCGGCGGCTACCCCGGGGCCCTGCGCGACCTGCTCGGCATCCGGGTGGAGGAGTTCCTGCCGATCGGCGATCCGGTGACCCTCGACACCGGGGACACCGCGTCCGTCTGGACCGAGCACGTCCACCTCGCCGGGGCCGAGGCCCTGGCCCGTTACCCGGACGGCACCCCCGCGATCACCCGTCACGGCCGGGCCGTCTACCTGTCCACCCGCCTCGACGACGACGCCTACGCCCGCCTGCTCGGGCTCGGCCCCGCCGTCCCGGTCGAGATGGTACGGCGCGGCGACCGGCTGTTCGCCATCAATCACGGCGACCGGGAGAGGAAGATCCCAGGTAACCTGCTGCTGCCCCCCGGAGGCTACGCGGTCACCGAGATCCCTCGGCCCGAGACGATGTAGCCGAGGTTCAAGCGGGTGTCCAGCGGGATGAAATGATCTGCTGGCACGCTCGGGGCTGCTCGTGAAGGAGGCAACCCGTGCGTCGTCCCACTCCCCTGACGTCCGTCCCGCTGACCCTGGCCGCCGCGGCCTTCGCACTGTCGGCCCTGGCCGCCGCGCCCGCCCACGCCGCGGCCGGGCAGACCGCGACCGGCCAGGCCGCGGCGGGACCCTGCAAGCCCGGCGAGGGCCCCGACCTCCGGGGCCGGGACTTCACCAAGGGCGCCCAGCTCCCCGACAGCCTGCGCTGCGCCGACCTGACGGGGGCGAAACTGGACGACATCGAATTCGTCCAGGAGGACATGACCGGGGCGGTCCTGCGCGGGGCCTCGCTCAAGCGGACCCGGTTCACCCAGGCCACGTTGAAGTACGCCGATCTGCGCGAGGCCGACTTCACCGAGGCCGACCTCGGGCAGGCGCGCTTCCACCACGCCGACCTGCGCAAGGCGATCATGGTGGACGCCGAGGCGGGGCAGGCCGAGTTCCCGTACGCGAACCTGACCGGCGCCGTCCTGACCCGCGCCGTGCTCACCCAGGCCAACTTCACCAGCGCCAAGCTCATCGACGCCGACCTCACCGACAGCACCCCCGGTCAGCTCAAGGGGCGCAAGGCCGACTTCACCCGCGCCAAGCTCCACGAGGCCAAGATGGGCCAGGCGAACCTGCAGAACGCCACGTTCAAGGACGCCGACCTGACCGAGGTCGTGTTCACCCAGGCCGAGCTGGACGGGGCCGACTTCACCGGGGCGACGGTCCAGGACGCCGACTTCACCCAGGCCGACGACGTGAACCTGGCGGGCGCCAAGGGCACCCCGACCGGTATCGATCTCTCGGAGGCGTCCTCGGAGCCGACGTCCGCAGGCGAGGACTCCGGATCGGCGGGCACTCCGGACGAGGACACGGACGAGGGCGGGGTCTCCGTCGGGCTCGTCATGGTCGTGCTCAGCGCGGTGGGCCTGGCGCTCACCGTGGTGGCCTGGGGAGTCAGCCACCAGCGCCGGATCGGGCGCCAGGCCCGCTTCACCCTCATGCGGCGCGGCGCCGAGGAGGACATCACCCGGCTCGGCGAGGAGATCGACCAGCTCGACTACGAGTTCCAGCTCAACGGGTACAGCGGCATGACGGCCGACCAGGACTGGCGGCTGGCCATCGACGCCTACGAGGCCGCCAAGAACGCGCTGGTCATCGCCAGGCGCGAGCAGGAGCTGCACAGCGTGGCGCGGGCCGTACAGGACGGCAGGAACGCGCTGCTCCGCCTGCGCGCCCGAGTCCGCTGAGGCCCGGGGCCGCTCGGGGGCCTGACGATTCGGTGTGCCGGAGCCAGAGCGTGATCGAGGCGAAGGCGGGACCCGCCTGGTGACGGCCGGTCACCCGGGCCGGCAGGTCAGGAGCGCTCGCCGAGATCCCCGCGCGCCTCGGTCACCCACAGCGGCTCGAACCCCGCCCCGGCCAGGTCGGCGAATTCGTCGACTCTCCCGGCCAGCCCCTCTTCCGGTCTGCCGGTGATCCTCGCCCGCGCCACGAGGACCCGGCAGCGCCACACGGCGTCGTCCTCCACGGTGAACAGGCGCTCCGCCTGCCCCACGAAGTCCAGCGCGGCATCCCTGCGGCCACGGGCGAGTTCCAGCAGCGCCTGGCTGTAGTGCAGCCGGGCGTGGGAACGCCGGTCGTTCACCGCCTTGAGGCCGGCGTGCGCGGTCTCGAACATCGCCTCCGCCTCCTGGTAGCGCCCGGTACGGCGGAGCAGGACGGCCCGGCTCCGCTGCACCTGGGCGATACCCGGCAGGTCGGAGAGGGCGGTGAACATCGCCTCGCACTCGTCGAGCAGCAGGGAGGCGCGCGGCCAGTCCCGCAGCCGGGCCGCCAGCCGGGCCTGGGCGAGCAACGCGATCACTGTCCAACGGCGGTCGCCCACGCCGCGGCACAGTTCATGGGATCGCCGGAACATCCGCTGCGCTTCGTCGAAGCGGCCGACGTAGCAGTGGAGCACGCCTCGGGTGTGCAGGGCGCGCCCGGCGGCGATCCTGTCGTCCAGCGCCTCGAAGGTCTCCAGAGCCGCCGACAGCAGCGCGTCGGCCTCGCCGAGCCGTCCCTGCTCCCGCAGGACGATGGCGAGATTGTGCTGTGCCGAGGCGATCAGCACGGAGACGGTGGAGTCGCCGGAGGCCCGGAGCACCCCGAACTCCTCGAGACTGCGGCGCAGGCTTCGCTCGGCCGCAGAGAGCCCGCCGCCGTCCCGCTCGATCACGCCGGCCATCAGGTCGAGGTGGGCGACCTTGCGGGCCTCCCCCCTGCCCAGCCGCCGTTCCCGCAGTTCCCGCAGCAACGCGACTCCCTCGTCGTGCCGGTTCTCGGACAGGAGGTTGCTGACGTAGGTGTAGCGGACCTCCAGCTCCGCCTCCTCGTCGCCCGCCGCCAGCGCGGCGGCCAGGGCGAGGTCCTTCACCCGCCTCGATTCCGGACCGTGGTGGGAGAGGATGAACACCGCGTGCAGAATGTCCGCCAGCCCCCACGCATAGCGCCAATGTCCCCGGGCGTGAGCCTGTTCGACGGAGGACACCAGATCCGCGCGCTCCTCCAGCAGCCACTCCATCGGGTCGGCGGGCGCCGGCACGTCGTCCGGCGGGGGCGCCCAGGGCAGCGGCAGGGACTTCGCGAACTCGAAGTTGGCCGTGACGGGATGGTCCCGCGTGTACTGGAGCGCCAGCGCCAGATGACCGCTCAGCAGGCGTTCCTCGGCCGCGGTCACGTCCTGCGGTTCGAGGTCGCCGCGCATCTTCTCCCGGGCGTAGAGCCTCACCAGGTCGTGGAACCTATAGCGCAGGGTCCCGGAGGAGTCCGTCTCGGAAGAACGCAGCAACTGCGCCTCCACCAGCTGCTCCAGGCACTCCTCCGCTTCGTCGATCTCGGTCCCCAGGAGGGCCGCGGCCATCCAGGGCGCGATGCGCAGGGCGCCCACCGAGCCCAGGAGCGCGAAGAGGCGCCCGGCCGTGGTGTCCAGCTCCGCGTAACCGCTCTCGAACACCGGTCTCACCGCCAGGTCGTCACGTTTCAGCAGATGGAGGCGGCGGTTCTCATCGGCGAGCCTGCCGGCCAGATGCCCGACGGTCCAGGCCGGTCGTGCCCGCAGCAGCGCTCCGGCGATCCGCAGCGCGAGCGGCAGCCGGCCGCAGAGCCGGACCAGCTCGCCCACCTCGGCGTCGTCGCCGCACCGGGACCTCCCGTCGCGGTCGACCATGCGGCGGATCAGCGCGATCGCCGAAGCCGTGTCGAGCACGTCGAGTTCCACCAGGGAGGCGTCCATCGTGGTCAGGGAGGACCGCGAGGTCACCAGCACCGTCGTGTCGCAGGGGCCGGGCAGCAGCTCCCGGATCTGAGCCGTGCTGCCGGCATTGTCGAGCACGACCACATAGCGGCCCCGCCGCAGCACCTCCCGGCAGGCGGCGAAACGCGCGCCGGGTTCCGCCGGCAGCTCCGATTCCGGGTCGAGGACCCCGAGCAGCCGGGCGGCGACCTGCTCGGCCGAGAGCCGGTTGGCCGAGTATCCCTGCAGATCGACATGGCAGGCCCCGTCCGGATGGCGCTCGGACAGACGATGGGCCGCCTCGACGGCCAGCTGCGACTTGCCGACACCGGGTTGTCCCCAGATGACGACCACCCGGTCGTGTCCGCCCAGGTGCGACACCCGGTCGATGACGTCGGCCATCACGTCATCGCGGCCGGTGAAGTCGCCCAGCCGGGACGGCAGCGCCATGATCCGCGCCAGCGGACCGCGTCGCGTGCCGGCCGCGTCCGGCTCCAGCCTGGTCAGCCGGGACGGTTCGTCGACGTGGAGCAACTCCCAGAAGCGGCGGCGCACCGGTTCGCCGGCGAGGTCCAGGCGGTCGAACGGCGTCACGGTGAGCGAAGCGTCTCCTTCCGCGAGGTGGTGCTCGCTCACCACGCCGATGAGGATGTCCCCCGCGAACACGGCGGCGCCGGACATGCCGGACCAGGCCGACTCGGTCCGTGCCCGCTCGATCGGGGCGGGGTTCGCATCGACCCGGAAAGTGAGATATCCCGAGACCAGGCCTTCGGCGGTCGGCACATACCCGTCCACCTGAACCGAGTCGCGGAGACGCCGTCCGGCTCGCGACATCTCCTTGAAACGCGGGAAACCCACCGCGCGTCCCTGCCCGATCCGTCCCGGACGCTCGCGCGACACCACCCCGAAGGCCGCCGGCCGGTCGGCCGGCGGCCCCGCCCTCACCGCGACCAGGGCGAGATCGACCTCCGGAGGTGTGCGCAGGAGCACGGTGGCCTCGTACTCCGCGCCTCCGTTGAACCGAACGGAGAGCGCCGCCGCGTCGGCGACCACATGGGCGGCCGTGAGGGCGACCCCGTCAGCGACGAGGTATCCGGATCCGACCGACCAGCGGGCGGCACTCCCCTCACCTCGGTCGCAGATGACTTCCAGGACCTGAGAGACGCGCACGGCGGCCGACTACGCCGTCACGGACGTTCGGCGGAGCCGCGGCTGACACGGACCGGCCGACCGTCCTCGGTCAGCGGCTCGAGCGTCAAGCTGACCTTCTGGATGGACTCGCGGGCGTACCTGCCCTCGGTGCCGGCCTCCAGCACCCAGAACCGCGCCTTGCCGTTCACCCCTCCCTCACGGCGGACGCCGACGTGGAATTCGAGCTGGACCTGGCCCACCTGGAACCGGATCTCCTGATCTCCTGACCCGGCCACCGCGGCCTCGAGTTCTTCGCGCAGCGCCCGCACCGTCTCGGCCAACCCCAGTTCAGCCATGCCCGCCTCCGCCTTGGCCGTCGTTGGCACGAGTATCCCAGCCCGCAGGGCGCTCACGCAGAGGATCGGCAGACCACGGATGACGACGGCGCGACGGAGCCGGAGCGTCGGCGACGCGATGACGGTGGCGGCCCCCGTGAAGGATTCCGGCCCGGCGCGGTAAATGCAGGTGACCGCATACACCGGGAGAGGGCGGCGTGCATGACGCTCCCCCGCGAAGTCGCCGAGCCCGTCTCCGGATCCGTCGGGTCCCGAGCGACAAGGAGGATGACCATGGATGTGCTGAAGGCCATGTGGCAGGCCGTTCCCCCGGCCACCCCGGAGGGACTGGCCGGGGCACGGCGGCGACTGCTCCACGGGATGCGCTCCCGACGGCGCGTCAGAGGTTGACGGGCATCGGGACGAGAGCCGGAAATCGTCTGGACCCCGATGTCGTTCGCCTCCCCGTTGTTCCTGTGGTTCTTCATGCCGGCCACGCTGCTGGCCTCCTGGGCGCTCCCGCGGCGTCACCGCAACGCGGTCGTCGCCGCGGCCAGCCTGCTCTTCTACGCCTGGGGCGCCGGACCGCACACCCTGCTGCTGCTGTCGGCCGTCGTCGTCAACTACGGGGCCGGCATCGGGCTGGACTCGGCGCGGCTGCGGGATCGGCCCCGGGCCCGCCGCGGTGTCCTGCTGGCGACCGTCGGGTGGAATGTGGCGATGCTCGCGGTGTGGAAGTACGCCGGGTTCGCCACCGAGCAGATCGACGCCCTGACCAGCGCGCTGGGGCTGGGCCACAGCCCGATCGTGACCTTGGCGCTGCCGATCGGGATATCGTTCTTCACCTTCCATCACCTGTCCTATGTGGTGGACGTCTATCGCGGCAGCACGCCCGCCCAGCGAAGCCCTGTCCGGTTTGTCACTTATATCGCGATGTTTCCCCAGCTCATCGCGGGGCCGATCGTCCGTTACCACGAGATCGCCGAGCAACTCGGCGATACTGCGCGGGACCGCCTCGGCGACCTCGCCGCGGGCTTCCCCCGCTTCGCCCTGGGCCTGGCCAAGAAGGTGATCGTCGCCGACTCGCTCGCCTCCGTCGCGGACGCCGCGTTCGCGCACGCCGGCGGCCCGATCAACACTCCGACGGCGTGGCTGGGGGCGCTGGCCTATGCCCTGCAGATCTACTTCGACTTCTCCGGCTACTCCGACATGGCCGTCGGCCTGGGCCTGATGTTCGGGTTCCGGCTTCCGGAGAACTTCGCCCGGCCGTACTCGGCGTACTCCATCACCGACTTCTGGCGGCGCTGGCACATGTCGCTGTCCCGCTGGTTCCGTGACTACGTCTACATCCCGCTCGGCGGCAACCGCGGCGGCGCGCCGAAGACCCACCGCAACCTGATGATCATCTTCGTGCTCTGCGGCTTCTGGCACGGCGCCGACTGGACCTTCCTGGTGTGGGGCCTGTACCACGGCGCCCTGCTGGTGGCCGAACGGCTGCTCGGCTGGGATCGCCCGCCCGGCGCCGCCTGGGCCCTGGTGCTGCGCCGGGGCGCCACGCTCCTGCTGGTCGTCGTCGGCTGGGTGTTCTTCCGCGCGGAAAGCATGACCGAGGCATGGGGCATGCTGCGGGCGATGTTCACCTGGCAGCCGGGCGAACTCGATGAGTTCGTCGCATTCGCCGCCAACCACCAGCGGATGGTCGTCTTCGCGCTGGCGCTGACCGTGGTGGCGCTGCCGGCCTCGCCGGCGCTCGGCCCGCTGATCCAGGCCGAGCGGGGACCGGTGGCGGTGCGGCTGGCGCGCGCCGCGGTGACGTGGGCGGCCGCCCCCTACGCGGCGACGCTGGTCGCCGCCGGCACTTTCAGCCCTTTCCTGTACTACCAGTTCTGATGAGGACACCGATGATCGCTGTACGGGCCGAACCGGCGCCATGCGCAGCCGAGGGCCGCGGCGCGTCGGCGCGACGAGCGATGACGATGCTCGCGGCGGCGCTGTTCTTCTGCGGGCCCGCGCTGGCCTTCGCCGCGGGCGTCCGGGCGGTGGAGATCGAGAACCGCAGGCTGCCGGAGTTCCCGGCGTTGTCGCGCGGCTGGGCGGCCCTGCCGGATGTGGAGGCGTGGGCGTCGGCTCACCTGCCACTGCGGCAGCACGCCGTCCGCGCCAACGCCGCCCTGTCGGAACTCCTGTTCCGGGAGGCGCCCTCATACGGCACGGCGGGCGCCCCGGACTATCCGCGGGTGATCGAGGGGCGTGACGGCTGGCTCTACTTCGGTGACGACGTGACCGAGGCGTGCCGGCCGCGCCGGTCCATCACCGAGACTCTGCGACGCCTGCGCCGCCTGGCCGAGATCGTGCGAAGATCCGGCAGGCGGTTCCTGTTCACCGTGGCCCCCGACAAGACCACGGTTCACCCCGGCCGGCTGCCGGAACGCTTCCGGCCAGGCCTGCCTCCGAAAGCGCAAGCAGGAGTTCTGGGCCGCGTTGCGGGCGGCGGACCTGCCCGGCTACCTGGATCTCCGGGACCCGCTGGAGCGGGCGCAGCGGGAGTCCGGCACGCCGGCGTACTGGCGGACCGACAGTCACTGGACCGAGCGCTCCGCCGGTCTGTACGGCACGGAACTGGCCCGAGCCCTCCAGCCCGGCCTGTCCCGAGACACCCGGCTGGTCCGGGCCGGGCAGGCGGCGCGAGACGGCGACCTGGGCGGGCTCCTGGGCATACCCAGCGAGGAGACCGTCGACCGGTGGCGGCTGATCCGAGACGGCGTGCGGCGGGTCCGGCAGGACGACCGCGGACTGCCGGTGTCGTTCCGTACCGTCAACCGTTCGGACCGGGCGCCGCTCTACCAGCCCCGGACCCTCCTCATCGGCGACTCGTTCACGCGCAACTCGCTGCCTTGGGTGCTGCCGTACTTCGCCGATGTCACCTACGTGCGCAGTGACGCGCCCGCCACGGCGGGGCCGGAGCATGTCGCGGAGGCGATCGCCCGGAGTGAGACAGTGGTGTTCGAGATCGTGGAGCGCTATCTCGTCGGCGGGCGCGCCGAGATGCTGGACGACGTCATGCTCGCCGCCCTGGACCGCTCGCAGACGAACCCGGCGCCCTGAGCCGTCAGCGGCGGGCCCGCCTCCCCGATGCCCGCGCCGCCGGTTGGTGTGCCCGCTTCGAGGAACGCGGCACCTAAAGGTCGTTCGTATCCCGAAATCGCATCGACTCGCTGGGTTCGAACTTGTTGCGCCATAGATCAATGAGTTTGAGGGCCAGATCGAGACCCTGCGGCTCCAGCAGGTCGGCGTGCTTGCGCATCAGATACTGGATCAACTCGACACGCGCCGCGTTGCTGTAGCGGTGCACGAGCGAGCCGGGGTGGCGGCGGTAGAAGAACAGCGCCTCGGGAATGACGTCGCCGAGCAGGCCCGCCTTCCGCAACCGGATCTGCAGATCCCAGTCCTCGTACGCGGGCATCTCCTCGTCGTAGCCGCCGACCCGATCCAGGGCCGTACGGCGGTAGAGGCTCGTGCACCGGGCGTCGGTGTGGAGGAACGGCATGAGGCCGGGAACGTTGCCCACCGCGGCGAGGACCCCTCCGAAGAGGCCGAAGTTCCTGGAGTAGCAGGAGACGTACGCCAGGGCGTCGTCATCGGCCAGCGCGCCCAGGGCCTTGCCCGTGAAGGACTCCGCGACCAGGTCATCGGCGTCGAGGGGCACCACCAGGTCGCCGGACGACGCCCGGATGCCGGCGTTGCGCGCTCCGGCCAGTCCCTTGTTCCGCTGCCGCACCTTCGTCACCCCGTCCAGCCCGTCGAACACCCTCCTGGTCCGGTCGTCCGTCGAGCCGTCGTCCACCACCACGATTTCGACGTCGGCGCCGTCGCACCGCGTGGCACGCGCCGACGCCACGGCCTCCCGTACGAACGCCCCCTGGTTGTAGAGCGGGATGACGAACGAGACCCGGTGCCGCCTCGACACGCGACGGGCCCGCGGGGGCCGCTCGCGCAGGGTCGCGTACAGGCGCTCCGCGCTCCGTGCCACCGCCGCGGGCCGGCACCGGCGCAGTGTGCCGTGCCGGGCCGCGCGGGACCACGCCTCCAGTTCCTCCGGCCGGTCCGACCACCGCAGGACGGCATCCGCCAGGGCCCGCGGCGAGGTGTCCGGCACGGTGAGTACGTGCGGGTGCGCCGACGCGCCCCCGCCGACGATCACCGCGCCCCGTGCGGCGGCGGCGTCGAGAAGGTCGGCGGAGGCCCGCGACAGGTCGGGGACGAGCAGGATGGCGGGCTTCGCCAGGATCTCGTCGAGATCGCCGGTGTCCCGCAGGATCGTCGCGGCCGACCGCAGCGACGCCGCGTACGACCTGCCGAAGGGATCCGTCGGAGTGTCGTGACCGGCCACCACGACGGTGAACGAGGCGAGGCGGTCGGCGACGTCGAGAAAGGTCTCGACCCCGCTCGTCCTGCTCAGTTCACCGAGGAAGACGATCCTCCGCACCGGGTCTTCGATCGTGGGCCGCGCCGGGGGATCCGTGGTCAGAGGCGTCGGCCACACTCCCCGGACGCGGTCGCGGGCTCCCCCTCCGAGGGGGCGGGAGATCGCGTCACAGTGACGCAGGACGTAATCCTCGGCGAACGCGCGGATGTCGTCGTGGAAGGTCACGGGCGGCGCGGGCGCCGGCGCCACCGTGAGCCTCGCCACCACGGGCGCCCTGCGCCCGCCGAGCAGCCTCCTCACCCGGACCGCGGTGAAGGACTCCGCGCCCGCCACCGGAGCCTCCAGCACGTCGACCGGATCGTCCAGGCTCGCGAGGGTACGGCTCACGCGGTCGGCGTACTCGTGCACCGGACTCAAGTACCGCCAGTCCGGGTCCGCGGGCAGCGGGGGAACGATGACGACCCCCGCGTCCGCGAGCGACGTCAGGCTCTCCGCGGAGGACTCGGTGATGACGACGACCTGGTGTCCGGCCCCGGCCATGAGCGCCGCCATCCCGCGAACGTACGGGCACGCGCCGCCGGTGGGCTCCGGCCTGAAAGTGCGAAGGGCGTAGGCGAGACGCACGACATCAAAGCATGAAGTACGGCCTCACCCTCAGCAAGGGCATGGGCGTGGGCGTGGGCGTGGGCGAGCTCTCCGGCGTCCCCCGTCACACCCCGGCTCGCGGAGGACTTCGAGGATTGTTACCCACACGTAACTTATTCCCTGGTTACCAGCGGTAACACCACGGGATACCGTCGGGTCACTTTTCCCGCACGCGTACCGGCCGCCATCGACCGGCAAGGACGTGAGGAGACGGCCCGTGAACCACTCCCGCACCCCGCCGCGCACCCCCGCCGTCGCCGCCGTCGCGGCGGCGATGCTCGCCGGGACCGCCCTCGGCCCGACCGCCCCCGCCGCCCACGCGTCCACCGGCCGCACCGGGGACACCGGCTCGCCCGCCGCACCCGTCCGCGCGGCGTCCCCGCGGACGGCCTCCGGCGCGACCGCGCCGTCCATCCGGTTCGTCACCGTCTCCGGGCAGGGCGGCACGAAGCTCGCGGCCAACGTCGTCACCCCCGGCGGCCGGGCCGGCGGGCGCCGTCATCCCCTCATCGTCCTGCCCACCAGCTGGTCCGTGCCGCAGGTCGAATATCTCGCCCAGGCGCAGAAGCTGGCCGCCGAGGGCTACGTCGTGGTGACCTACAACTCGCGCGGCTTCTGGCAGTCCGGCGGGAAGATCGAGGTCGCCGGTCCCCGGGACGTCGCCGACGCCTCCAAGGTCATCGACTGGGCGCTGCGGCACACGCCCTCCGATCCCCGCAGGGTCGGCATGGCCGGCATCTCCTACGGCGCGGGCATCAGTCTGCTCACCTCG
The DNA here is from genome assembly GCF_016863135.1 of Planobispora longispora. Classification (GTDB taxonomy): domain Bacteria; phylum Actinomycetota; class Actinomycetes; order Streptosporangiales; family Streptosporangiaceae; genus Planobispora; species Planobispora longispora. Next base: position 56,774 of record NZ_BOOH01000008.1, on the reverse strand, counting down.
GCCTTCGACCGCCGGGTCAGGGCCGTCGTCGCGATGAGCGGCTGGGCGGATCTCGTCGACTCCATCTACAGCGGCCGGACCCAGCACTCCCAGGCCTCGGCCCTCCTCGTCGGCAGCGGATTCATCACCGGCCGCCCCGGCGCGGATCTCCAGCGGTACATGAAGGCCTTCTTCACCTCGGACCTGAGCAAGGAGTCCGAGATGATCGCGTGGGGGCGGAAGCGCTCCGCCGGCTCCTACGTGTCCAGGATCAACGCCAACGGCCCCGCGATCATGCTGGGCAACGCCTGGGGCGATTCGATCTTCCCGCCCAACCAGTACGCCGCCTTCTACGACAGGCTCACCGTCCCCAAACGCCTGGAGTTCCGCCCCGGCGACCACGCCACCCCCGAGGCCACCGGCCTGCTGGGACTGCCGAACGACGTCTGGCGGAACTGCCGCCGCTGGCTCGGCCACCACCTCAAGGGCGAGGACAACGGCATCGACCGGGAGCGGCCCGTACGGCTGACGCCGCGCACCGGCGGCCGCGCCGAGGGGTACCCCAGCTGGAAGGCCGTTCCCTCCACCACCGCGAAGGTCTCGCTCACCGGAACCCGCCGGATCTCCGCCAACACCGACTCCGGCGCGAACGGCGGGCTGATCTTCCTCTCCAGCGCCCTCGACCAGCTCGCCAAGGCCCCGCCGGAGACGGTGGTCCCCCTGCTGCCGCGCGCCCACGCCGCCGTCTGGCAGTCGCGGCCGTACGCGAGCAGGCAGCGCGTGCGCGGCACGGTCACGCTGCGCACCACGGTGACGAGCACCCGGGCCCGCGGCACCGTCATCGCCCACCTGTACGACGTCGGCCCGCTCGGCAGGGGCAAGCTGATCACGCACGCGCCGTTCACCTTCGACGGCGAGCGCCCCGGCAGGCCCTTCCCCCTCAGCCTGGAGCTGTTCTCCACGGCCTACGACGTCCCGGCCGGCCACCGGCTGGCCCTGGTCGTCGACACCGTCGACTCGCTCTACATCGAGCACAACCCGGACGGGGCCGAGCTCACCTTCTCCTCCCCCGCCGGGAACCCCTCGTACGTCTCGATCCCCCTGCGCGGCTGAGTCGTGTCCGGCGCCCCCTGAGACCCCGGCGGGCTCAGGGAACCCGGCGAATCCGGCGGCCTCCGCGCCGGACCGCGGTGACCCGCCGCGCCCCGTTGCGCTCAGTTCCCCTGTTCCGCTGCCGATGTGACTCATTGTCGGTGACGCGTGACAGAAGGAGACGGTGAAACCGTGCTACTGGTGGTTCCGCTGTTCGGCCTGGCCGCCATGGTGGCCGCCTCCGTGACCGTCATGGGCTGGAACCGGCGGCGCCAGGCCCCGCTGTTCGCAGTGCTGTCGTTCTTCTCCGCGGGCGTCGCGCTGTGGGCGGCCTCGGATGTGATCGCCTTCCTGACCGACGACCCCGGCAAGGCGCTGCTGTGGGGCAGCATCCTGCTCCCGGCGGAGTGCGTCGTCGTCGCCGGGTTCTACGCCCTGGCGGCGACGGTGGCGGACCGCGCCTGGCGGGTCTCGTGGCGCACGGTGACGCCGCTCCTGATCGAGCCCGCGATCCTGGTCGCCCTGCTCGCCACCAACCCGTGGCACCGGTTGCTCATCCCCGACGTCCTGCGGGCGGCCTGGCAGGGCGAGCTCATCCTCCAGATCGGGCCGCTCTACTGGTTGCACGTCGTCTACGGCTACGTCGTGGTCGTCCTGGCCCTGGTCCGGGTGGCCCGGGCCCGGCGCCGGGTCCCGCGCGAGCAGCGCTGGATCTACAGCTGGACGCTCGGCACCGTACTGCCGCCGATGCTGATCAACCTGGTCGGTCTCCCGCTGGAGAACCAGTACTCGGACATGACCTCCGTGGGGTTCGCGATCACAGTGATCATCGCCTACCGGATGGTGGCGCACCCGACCCTGCCCGAGCAGATCCCGGTGGCGCGGCAGCAGGTGTTCGACACGCTCTCCGACGCGGTCATCGTGACCGACCAGGGCGGCCGGGTCCTGGACCACAATCCCGCGGCCCGCCGGCTGGTGGAGCGGATCCGCCCGGCCGCGGCGCTCCCGCCCGACGGGCCGCCCGCCCTCCTCTCCCCGCCCCGGAACGCCCTTCCCGGGCCGCAGTCCCCCCTCTCCGGGCCGCAGCCCTCCTTCACCGGACCTCACTCCCCCCTCACCGGATCGTCCATCACCGAGACGCTCGGCGCGGATCTGCCGCTGCGCGAGGAGGCCCAGACGGAGCAGCTCCTGATCGACGTGGGCGGCAGCGGTCTCGACCTGCACCTGCGGATCAGCCCGCTGCACGACCGCAAGGGCGGCTGCATCGGCTGGGCCCTGGCGGCCCACGACGTCACCGAGGCCAACCGGCTCCGCCGGGAGGTCGAGGAGGCCAACGCGCTCCTGCGCGAGCAGGTGCTCCGGGACGCGCTGACCGGCCTGTACAACCGCCGCCACCTGATGGACACGCTGCCGGAGCGGATCGACGAGGCCGTCGCCTCCGGCGCCCCGCTGAGCCTGGCCGTCGTCGACGTCGACCACTTCAAGAAGGTCAACGACACCTACGGCCACGCCGCGGGCGACGCCGTCCTGATCCGCGTCGCCCAGGTCCTGGCCACCGCCGTCCGGCACGATGACCTCGTCGCCCGCATGGGCGGGGAGGAGTTCGTGGTCGTCATGCCCGGTCTGAGCGCCGAGGCGGCCCGTAACCGCCTGGACGGGATCCGCGAGGCGGTGGCGAAGACCCGGACCCGGGCCGGTGAGCAGCGGCTCTCGGTGACCATCAGCATCGGCGTCGCGACCTTCCCCGCCGTCCGGACCGCGACCGGGCTGATCGACGCCGCCGACGAGGCTCTGTACGCCGCCAAGGAACTGGGCCGCAACCGCGTCGAGCAGGCCGCGGCCTCCGCCCCGGGCGCCTCCGTCATCCCGCTCCGGGCGGACGGGCGCCACACGGCGTGACCCGCGCCCCGGACATCGGACACCGGTGACGCCGCGCTTGGGCGGCGCCGGATACCCGGCGATGACAAATATCGGCGGCGACAAATATGGATGACGCCAAGCATCGGCGACGCGAGCACCCTTGGACACCCTCGCTGCCGGACACCCGCGACGCCAGACGGCCTCGCTGCCGGGCGCCTTCCCGACCGGACGCCGGTGGCGTCAGATGCCGGTGGGCGTCATCGGCTGCATGAGGCGGCGGGCGGCCTCGGTGACGGAGCCCGACAGGGACGGGTAGACCGCGAAGGTGTGGGCGAGCTGGTCCACGGTGAGACGCTGCTGCACGGCCACCGAGACCGCCAGGATCAGCTCGGAGGCGCGCGGGGCGACCACGACGCCGCCCAGGATGATGCCGGTGTGCGGGCGGCAGAACAGCTTCACGAAGCCGTCGTGGAAGCCCTGCATCTTCGCGCGGGCGTTCGTGGCGAGCGGGAGCTTGACCACGTTGGCGTCGATCTCCCCGGACTCGATCGCCTTCTGCGCGATGCCCACGGCGGCGATCTCGGGGTCGGTGAAGATGTTGGAGGCGACGGTGGCCAGCCGGAGCGGCTGCACGGCCTCGCCCAGGGCGTGCCAGACGGCGATGCGACCCTGCATGGCGGCGACCGAGGCGAGCATCAGCACGCCGGTGCAGTCGCCGGCGGCGTAGACGCCGGGCGCGGAGGTGCGGGAGACCTTGTCCACCTGGATGAACCCGCCCCGGTCCAGGGTGACCCCGGCCTCCTCCAGGCCGATCCCGGCGGTGTTGGGGACCATGCCGACGGTCATCAGGCAGTGGCTGCCCTCGGCGGTCCGGCCGTCCTCCAGGGTGACGACCACGCCGTCGGGGGTGCGCTTGACCGACTCGGCGCGGGAGCGGCCCATGACGTTCATCCCGCGGCGCCGGTAGACCTCCTCCAGGACCTCGGCGGCGTCGGCGTCCTCGTTCGGCATCATCCGGTCGCGCGAGGAGACCAGGGTGACCTCGGAGCCGAGCGAGCGGTAGGCGCCGGCGAACTCCGCGCCGGTGACGCCGGAGCCGACCACGATGAGGTGCTCGGGCAGCTCCTCCAGGTCGTACATCTGCCGCCAGGTGAGGATGCGCTCCCCGTCGGGCTCGGCGGTGGGCAGGATGCGGGGGGTCGCGCCGGTGGCCACGATGACCACGTCGGCCCGGATCGTCCGGTCGCCCGCCCGGACGACCTGCGGGTCCACCAGGCGCCCGGGAGCCCGGACCACCTCGACGCCCTCGGCGGCCAGCCGCGCCGCGATGTCGGCGGACTGCGCCTGGGCCAGCTCCTTGACGCGGCGGTTCACCAGCGGCATGTCCGCGATGGGGGTGCCGACGTCGCCGTCGGGACCCCCGGAGTAGTGCACGCCCAGGGTGGCCGCGTCGAGCAGCGCCTGCTTGCGCACGGAGGTCGCGATCAGAGTCTTGGAGGGCACGCAGTCGGTCAGCACGCAGGCCCCGCCGGGGCCGTCCTGCTCGACCACGGTGACCTGTGCTCCGAGTTGCGCGGCCACCAGCGCCGCCTCGTATCCGCCGGGCCCGCCACCGATGATCACGATCCTTGTCACGTACCCCATTGTCCCGCATCCCCGGAGCGGCCCGCCGCCAGGTCCCGTGGAACACGCCCGCGATCTCCGGCCGACGGGTGAGTTTCCGGGTGATCGTGGATTAGGCTTGGATGCCGTGCCTGTCTACGCCGCCTACGGCAGCAACATGGACCCCAAGCAGATGGCCCAGCGGGCCCCGCACTCCCCCATGCGGGGGACGGGATGGCTCCAGGGCTGGCGCCTGACGTTCGGCGGGGACGACCTCGCCTGGGGAGGCGCGCTCGCCACCATCGTCGAAGATCCCGCCGAGGAGGTCTTCGTCGTCCTCTACGACGTCCCCGAGTGGGACGAGACCTCCCTGGACGAGTGGGAGGCCGCCATGCGCGGGGTCTACCACAAGGTGCGGCTCCGGGTTCAGACCCTGGACGGCGAGATCGTGGCCTGGTTCTACGTGCTCGACGGCTACGAGGGCGGCCTGCCCTCGGCGCGCTACCTCGGCACCCTGGCCGACGCCGCCGAGACCGCCGGGGCCCCCGACGACTACGTCAAGGCCCTGCGCATCCGCCCCTGCACCTCCCTCGGCGGCCAGGGCCTGGACTAGCGCCGGGCCCCGCCCCGGGCGGAGATCCGGGCCGGGGCGCGGGTCGAACCCACGTCAGGGCCTGTCCCTGGCGTGATCCGCGGAACCCGGCGAGTACGCTCGGTGAGATGACCAATGACCCTTACGCACTCGCCACGGACGCCGCGGTCGCGCTCAAGGGCGCGACCGGGGTCGACTCCTTCGACGTCGCGCTGGTGATGGGGTCGGGCTGGGTCCCGGCCGCCGACGCGCTCGGCGAGACCGTCGCCGAGATCCCGGTGACCGACCTGCCCGGTTTCACGCCCGCCGCCGTGGCCGGCCACGCGGGCCGGATCCGCGTCGTGCGGACCGAGTCCGGCAAGAACGCGCTGATCTTCCTCGGCCGCACCCACCTCTACGAGGGGCGCGGGGTCGATCCGGTCGTGCACGGGGTGCGAACCGCGATCAAGGCGGGGGTGGGCACGGTCGTGCTGACCAACGCCGCCGGCGGCCTGCGCCCGGAGACCCAGAAGGTCGGCGAGGCGATCCTGATCAGCGACCACATCAACCTGACCGGCGCCAGCCCGATCACCGGGGCCACCTTCATCGACCTCACCGAGGTCTACTCCCGGCGGCTGCGCACCCTGGTCCGCGAGGTGGAGCCCGCCATGGCCGAGGGCGTCTACATCGCCTTCCGCGGCCCGACCTACGAGACTCCGGCCGAGATCCAGATGTGCCGGACCATCGGCGGCGACATGGTCGGCATGTCCACCGTGCTGGAGGCCATCGCGGCCCGCGAGGGCGGCGCCGAGGTGCTCGGCATCTCCCTGGTCACCAACCCGGGGGCCGGCCTGGTCGGCGAGCCGCTGAACCACCAGGAGGTGCTGGAGGTGGGCCGCGCCACGGCCACCCGCATGGGCGCCCTCCTCGCCCAGGTCGTCAACAAGCTGTAGCCGGAGCGATCATGAGCAGCGATCTCGTACGGCTCGCGCGAGCCTGGCTGGAGCAGGACCCCGACCCCGAGACACGGGGCGAGCTGGAGACACTTCTGTCCGCCGGCGACGAGGCGGCGCTGCGCGACAGGTTCCGGGCCAAGCTGGAGTTCGGCACGGCCGGGCTCCGCGGCGAGCTCGGCGCGGGCCCCAACCGGATGAACCGGGTCACCGTCATGCGCGCCGCCGCCGGCCTGGCCGCGGTCCTCGGCCCCGGGCGGCACGTCGTGATCGGCTACGACGCCCGGCACAACTCCGACGTCTTCGCCCGCGACACCGCCGCCGTCCTCACCGGCGCGGGGCTGCGCGCCTCGGTGCTGCCCGCGCCGCTGCCCACCCCCGTGCTCGCCTTCGCCGTCCGCCACCTGGGCGCGGACGCGGGCGTGACCGTCACCGCCAGCCACAACCCGCCCCGCGACAACGGCTACAAGGTCTACTGGGGCGACGGCTCCCAGATCGTGCCGCCGATCGACGTGGAGATCTCCGCGGCCATCGACGCCGTCGGCCCGGTCTCCGAGCTGCCCCTCGGCTCGCCGGACGACCCGGCCTGGACCGAGCTGGGCGAGGAGATCACGGCGGCCTACCTGGAGGCGGTGACCGCCCTCCCGCTCGGCGACGCCCGCGATCTGAAGGTGGCCTACACGCCGCTGCACGGCGTCGGCGGGGCCACGCTGGCCGCCGCCTTCCGCGCCGCCGGATTCGACGCCCCCGCGGTCGTCGAGTCCCAGGCCGACCCGGATCCGGACTTCCCGACCGTCGCCTTCCCCAACCCCGAGGAGCCCGGCGCGATGGACCTCGCGCTGGAGCTGGCCGGGCGGATCGGCGCGGACCTGGTGCTGGCCAACGACCCGGACGCCGACCGCTGCGCGGTGGGCGTCCCGCTGCCCGGGGGCGGCCACCGGATGCTCACCGGTGACGAGGTCGGCGCGCTGCTGGGCGAGCACGTGATCCGGAGCACCACCGGCGAGCGCCTGGTGGCCACCACCATCGTCTCGTCGTCCCTGCTCGGCAAGATCGCCGCGGAGTACGGCGTGCGCTACGCCGAGACCCTCACCGGCTTCAAGTGGATCATGAAGGCGGGTTCCGGGCCGGACGGGCCCGGCGACGCCGGGGACCGCCTGCTCTACGGGTACGAGGAGGCGCTGGGCTACAGCGTCGGCTCGGAGGCGGGCCTGCCCGTCCACGACAAGGACGGCATCGGCGCGGCCCTGACCGTCGCCGGCATCGCGGCCCGGGCCAGGCGCGACGGCCGCACCCTGCTCGACCTCCTCGACGACCAGGCCCGCCGGTACGGCCTGCACGCCACCTCCCAGCTCTCGGCCCGGGTGAGCGACCTCTCCCTGATCGCCGGCGCCATGGCCCGCCTGCGCGCCGCCCCGCCCACGGAGCTGGGCGGGCGGAAGGTCGAGTCGGTGGAGGACCTGAGCCTCGGGACGGGAGGGCTGCCGCCCACCGAGGGTCTGCGGTACCTGCTGTCCGGCGGCGCCCGCGTCGTGGTCCGGCCCTCGGGCACCGAGCCCAAGCTCAAGTGCTATCTGGAGGTCGTGGTCCCGGTGACGGGCGAGGTCGCCGACGCGCGGGCGCGGGCCGTACAGGACCTGAAGGCCCTGAAGCGGGACCTGGCGGCCGCACTGGACCTCCCGGGCGCCTAGCCTCAGCGGCCCCGGTGCGGCCGTTGAAGGGCCCCCCGGAGCGTTCGGAGGGCCCGGCGGCCGCGCCGGACCCTCCGGCACGCAGGACGCCCGGTGACCGCGCCGGGCCGCGCATGCCGGAGTGCCCGGTGACCGCGCCGGGCCTGTGGGAACGGCCTCCCGGCGGGCGAATCCGTCCGCCGGGGCCGCTCTCCGCGCCTCTCCGGGCGGCTCGTGCCGGAGAGGCTCGCCCCGGATTGTCCCAAGAATGGGAGAACCGCGACCGATGGTTTCATCCGTGATGGTCTCCCGCCTGAGAGTCTCATGGATGAGACTCTTGGAGAGCAATGGACCGGTTCCTGGAAAGGGCTTCTGAGCTGGCAAAACTCCAGCGGGCGCTGGACCGGGTGGAGTCGGGCGGGCGGGGCGGGCGGCCGGGCCGGGCCGTCCTGCTGCGGGGCCGCCGCCGCGTCGGCAAGTCCAGGCTGGTGGAGGAGTTCGTCAGGCGCGCGGACGTGCCCCACCTGTTCCACTGCGCCGCCCCCGGGCCGCGGGCCCGCCAGCTCCGCGAGCTGCTGGCGGCGGGCGCCGCCTCAGGACTGCCCGGCGGACCGTCCCTGGCCGGGCGGACGGCCGGCTCGTGGGAGGAGGCGCTGCGGCTCGTGGCGGAGGCGGTCCCCCAGGACTCCCCCGGCGTCATCGTCGTGGACGAGTTCCCCCACCTGCTCGCGAGCGACCCGGACCTCGAAGGCGTCCTGCAGCTGATGTTCGCCCGGGAGCTGTCCCGCCGTCCCGTGCTGCTGATCCTCGTCGGCTCGGACTCGGCGGCGATGGAAGCGATCAACCAGCCCGGCCGGCCCTTCTACATGCGCGCCGCCGAGATGGTGCTCCATCCCCTCACGCCCGCCGACCTGGCCGCGACCCTGGAGCTGCCCGCCGCCGAGGCGGTCGACGCCCACCTGGTCTCCGGCGGCCTGCCGATGATCTGCGCGCGGTGGCCCCGGGGGCTCGCCGTCCGGGACTGTCTCCGCCCGGCCTTGACCGACCCGGCGTCCGCGCTGGTGGTGACCGGCGAACGCGCCCTCGCCGCCGAGCTGGCGCCGGACGCGCAGGCCCGGACCGTCCTGGAGGCCGTAGGCGCGGGAGCGCGCACCCACTCCGCGATCGGCCGCGCCGTGCCCGAGGTGCCCAGGGCCTCGCTCAACCGCGCGCTGCAGTCCCTGGTGGACCGGCGCCTGCTCGCCGCCGAGCTGCCGCTGTCCGTCCGGCCCTCGCGCGAGACCCGCTACCGGCTGGCGGACACGCACCTGCGGTTCTGGCTCGCCTTCGTCGGCCCCTGGCTCCCGGAGATCGAACGGGGCCGGGGCGACCTGACCCTGGCCCGGGTGCTCCGGTCGTGGGACGCGTGGCGGAGCGCCGCCGTGGTGCCCCTGGTCCGGGAGTCGCTGCGGCGGATGGACGGGCTGCCGCGCGGGACCGGGGCGGTCGGCGGCTACTGGACCCGCACCGGCGATCCGGAGATCGACATCGTCGGGACGGACCGCGAGCCGGTCGGCCGGAGGATCACGACGGCCGGCGCGGTGGTGTGGCGGGAGGACCGGCCGTTCAGCCGGCGCGACCTGGACGAGCTGATCGTCCGCAGGTCCAGGCTGCCGGGCGCCGACGCGGGCGTCCCGCTGCTGGCCGTCTCCCGGAGCGGTTCGGCGACCTCGGAGGTCACCCTGGTGACCCCCGAGGACCTGGTCGGGGCCTGGCGCCCCGGGGAGACCGACGGGACCTGACCCCCGGGACGGCCGACGGACCCGGCCTCCCCGGAAGGCCGACGGACCCGGCCTCCCCGGAGGGGCCGGGGGCCTGATGTTCCCGGGAGGCCGGCGGGGGCGCTCAGGCGACGATGAGGGCCGCCACCACCAGGGCGAGCGCGACGCCGAAGGTGGCCAGGGCGCTCGGAGCCCAGGTGACCCGCATGGCGTCCGGCCGCGCGGCCCCGGAACCGGGCACCGCGCCGGACGCGGCCTCGGCGGTCTCCGGCTCGTCCCCCGCCCGGGACTCGCGTCCCGGCCGGGCGGCGGTCGCGGCGCGCCTGGCGGCCTCGGCCCGCTCGGTGATCTGCTCGGCCACCCAGTCGGCGTGGGTCTTGCCCGCCAGGGCCTCGGCCGCGGCCTGCTCCGCCGCGGTCCGGGCGGGCTCGGTGGCCAGCCCGCGACCGCGCGCGGAGGCGGGCCGCTGCGCGCGCCGCGTGGCCGACGCCCGCTCCCTGGAGGAGGTCTGCGGCGTCCAGCAGCGCACGACGCGACCGCCGGAGGAGATCGCGATCGCGTGGGAGACCGTCACGTCGTCCACCCCGGTCCAGGGCACGAAGGCGTTCCTGAACGGGTTGCGGACCAGCACGCCCTCCTCGGTGAACAGGATCGCGGGGCGCAGGCAGGTGATGACGACCAGCGCCGTCAGCACTCCCAGGACCGCCCCCGCGACCAGCGACGACGGCCCGCTGTAGCGGACGACCAGGTCGACTGCGCTGAAGGCGGCGAACACCATCCACACCCAGCCGAGGACCACCGCGAACTTCGACCGGAAGACCTGCTTCACCGGAGCCGTCCCATCCGCCGGGACGTCCGCCGCGGCCCGTCCGGCCCGGGCCGCGCGGCCCCGCTCATCCGTGCCATTTCAGCTGCGCGAAGCCCGGCTTGATGACCCCGTTGATGAGCGCCAGCCGCTCGTCGAACGGGAGGAACGCCGACTTCATCGCGTTGATGGTGAACCACTGCATGTCGTCCCAGCTGTAGCCGAACGCCTCCGAGAGCTTGGCGAACTCCTCCGAGACCGTGGTGCCGCTCATCAGGCGGTTGTCGGTGTTGACCGTCACCCGGAAGTTCAGGCGGCGCAGCAGGCCGATCGGGTGCTCGGCGATGGACGGCGCCGCACCGGTCTGCAGGTTGGACGTCGGGCACATCTCCAGGGGGATGCGCTTGTCCCGGACGTACGCCGCCAGGCGGCCGAGCTTGGCCTCGCCGTCCGCGGGCACCGTGATGTCGTCGATGATCCGGACGCCGTGGCCGAGCCGGTCGGCGCCGCACCACTGGATCGCCTGCCAGATCGACGGCAGTCCGAACGCCTCGCCGGCGTGGATGGTGAAGTGGGCGTTCTCCCGCTGGAGGTATTCGAAGGCGTCCAGGTGGCGCGTGGGCGGGTAGCCCGCCTCCGCTCCGGCGATGTCGAACCCGGCCACGCCGACGTCGCGGTAGCGGACCGCGAGCTCGGCGATCTCCATGGACCTGGCCTGGTGGCGCATGGCCGTCAGCAGGGTGCCCACCCGGATGCCCCGGCCCTCCGATCCGATCCTGAACCCCTCCAGGACGGCCTCGATGACCTCCTCCAGGCTCAGTCCGGCGGACGTGTGCTGCTCGGGGGCGTAGCGCACCTCGGCGTAGACGACGCCGTCGGCCGCCAGGTCCTCGGCGCACTCGGCGGCGACCCGGACCAGCGACTCGCGCGTCTGCATGACGCCGACCGTGTGGTCGAAGGTCTCCAGGTAGCGCTCCAGCGAGCCGGAGTCGGACGCCTCCTGGAACCAGGTCCGCAGGGCTCCGGGGTCCGTCGTGGGCAGCTTGTCGTAGCCGGTCTCACGGGCCAGGTCGACGATGGTCTCGGGCCGCAGACCACCGTCAAGGTGATCGTGGAGCAAGACCTTCGGAGCCCGGCGGATCTCCTCGAGAGTGGGTAGCTGACTCATTTCGTAATCCTACTGCTCCGGGCTGATCAGCCGTCTTTTGATGATCTTCGACGCTCCCGCGGCCCGCCGGGCGGCCGGCCGCTCGGGACGGGAGGACTACTCCTCGCGGTTGACGCTCTCCGGCGAGAAGGCGGGCGTGCAGACCGCGACGTACTCGGCGCCCTCGGGCCCGCAGCTGTAGCGGATCTTCTCTCCGGGCGCGCTCACGAACGCCTGGCCGGCGCCGACCTCGGTGCTGCCCCCGGCGTGCTCCACGACGACCGTGCCCTTGAGCACCAGGGTGTACTCGGTGAACTGCGGCGTCTGGGCGGGTTCGTCCCACCCGGCCGGGGCCTTCATGTGCGCGATCGAGATCTGCGCGTCACCGCTGTTGACCCGGCCGACGTACTCCTCGATGACCTTGCCGCCCGGGACCGGGATCCGCGTCGCGTTGTCGATTTTCCGTACCATCAGCCCATTCTGTCACCGGCCCCGGCGGGGACCTCAGTGGGCCACGTCGACGACCAGCCGGTTCGGCTGCTTCTGCTCCAGCACGCGGAAGCCGGCCTTGCGGTCCAGCACGATGCCGACGCCCACCACGGCCTCGAAGTCGCCGGTCCGCACGACGTTGCGCACGTTGCCCAGGTCGGCCTGGAAGATCGGCCCGCCGGACCAGGTGGGCGCGCCCGACTCGGTGTGCGCGTTGGCCGGGATGATCGTCACCTGGAGGTAGGCGCCTCCCTTGACGTCGAAGGGCTCCCCCGAGCCGTCCTGGACGAGTTCGGGGACCCACTCGATCCGGTAGCCCGGAAGGCTTCCCTTGAAGTCCACCACGACGCGGTCGAACCCCCGGTGCCGGGCGAACCGCACGCCGGTGACCAGGGGCGGGACGTCGAGACCCCGTTTGACCTCGACCTTCCCGGTGCTCGTCGGCGGCTTCAGCTTGGTCGCCGCGGACGCGTCGGACACCGGCTCGGACGCCGCACCGGAGGCGGACGGGGCGGTGGACGGAGAGACGGGCGGGGCCGGCGACGAGGAGTCGTCCGGCGGGGACGCCGTCTCGGCGACCGCCGAGGGCGGGGCGGACGAGGGCTCGGCCCGGGTCGTCCCGTCACCGCACCCGGCCAGCAGGGCGAGCGGGACGAGCAGGGCGAGCGCGGCGCGGGAACGGTTCATCGTAAGCCTCCTACCTGGTAGGACGCCTGACGACCCGGAATGGTTCAGCGCCGTTCGGATGCCGTCCGGATATGGAACCGCCGCCGTGGGGCCCCGGCGTCCCACGGCGGCGGGCTCGCGCCGCCGGCGGATCCCAGGTGTCCGCCGGGGGCACGAGGGCCGGACGGGTCAGACGGTCTCCAGGACCTTCTCCTCGGCCGCCACGGCGGCCCTGCGAGACCCGCGCAGGCCGGTGAGGGCGATGACGAGGCCGGCCACGCCGAAGAGGGCGGAGACCGTGATCGCCGAGCGGAAGCCGTCGAGCGGGTCGGCGCTCGTGCTGGAGGTCAGCACCGCCGTCACGATCGCCAGCACGACCGCGCCGCCGACCTGGCCGGAGGTGTTCAGCAGGCCGGAGGCCAGGCCCTGCTCGTCGTCCGCGACGCCGTTGGTGGCCTGGATGTTGAGCGAGGGGAAGGACAGCGCGAAGGCGACGCCCAGCAGGACCATGCCGGGGATGACCAGCGTGGCCAGGCTGGGGTGGGCGTCGATCTGCAGGAAGAACGTGTATCCCGCGGCCAGGGCGGCGGAGCCGATCACGATCAGGCGGGCGGTGCCGAAGCGGTCGGCCAGGCCGCCCATCTTCGTGGAGGTCACGGCCACCAGCAGGCCGGCGGGCAGGAAGGCCAGCGCGGTCTCCAGGGCGGACCAGTGCAGGAAGTTCTGGAAGTACTGCATGGCGACGAACTGGAAGCCGACGTAGGAGCCGAAGAGGATCACCAGGCCGAGGTTGGCCCGGACGATGGGGCCCGAGCGCAGGATGCCGAGCCGTACCAGGGGGTGCTTCACCTTCCGCTCGGCCAGCACGAACAGGGCCAGCAGGGCGGCGGCGGCGATCAGCGAGCCGATGGTGCGGGCCGAGCCCCAGCCGGCCTCGGGGGCCTCCACCACGGCGAAGACCAGCAGCAGCATCGAGGCGGTGATGGTCGCGGCGCCGATGAGGTCGTAACCGCCCGCGGCCCGCTCCTCACGCTGCCTGGGCAGGAACTTCAGGGCCGCGACGAGGGCGATGAGCGCGACGGGAACGGGCATGAGGAACGTCCAGCGCCAGCCGAGGCCGGTCAGCAGGCCGGAGATGACCAGGCCCAGGGAGAAGCCGCTGGCGCCGGAGGCGGTGAAGATGCTGAGGGCCCGATTGCGGGCCGGTCCCTCGGCGAAGGTGGTGGTGATGATCGACAGGGCGGCGGGCGCGGTGAAGGCGGCGCTGATGCCCTTGACGAACCGGGCCGCGATCAGCAGGGCGCCGTCGTCGACCAGGCCGCCCAGGAGGGAGGCCACGGCGAAGACCGCCAGTGCGACCAGGAAGACCCTGCGCCGCCCGAGCAGGTCGGCGGTGCGGCCCCCGAGCAGGAGCAGGCCGCCGTATCCGAGCACGTAGCCGCTGACCACCCACTGCAGGGAGGAGGTGGACAGGCCGAGGTCAGCCTGGATGGACGGCAGGGCGACGCCCACCATCGAGACGTCCAGCGCGTCAAGGAAGACCACTGCGCAGAGCACCGTGAGCGCCGCCCAGAGACGGCCGTCCCAGCGCTCGTCGTGGATCCGCTCATCGTGTGTCGTGGAGATCATGCTGCCCGACAATACATGCAGACGCATCTAATGCAAAGGCATTTAATTCATGTGCATCTAATGTTCACGCATGCTACGATCCGCCCCATGAGCGAGGAGTCCGCCGTCCAGGCCTGGCGCGAGGTGCTGGCCAGGCACGCCTCGATCTCCTGCGCCCTGGAGCGGGACCTGTCCGACAAGCACGGCCTCGGCGTGAGCGAGTTCGAGGTCCTGGAGCGCATGGTGGAACGCGCCCAGGAGAAGTACCGGGCCCAGGAGATCGCCGACGCGGTTCACCTGAGCCAGAGCGCGTGTTCCCGGGTGATCGCCCGCCTGGAGAAGGCCGGTCTGGTACGCCGCGGGATGTGCGAGGCCGACCGGCGCGGCATCTACGTCGTCATCACCGACGAGGGCCGGGCCCGCCACGCCGAGGCGCTGCCCACCCATCGCGCCGTGGTCCTGCGCGCCTTCGCCCCCGGCGCTCCCCCGCTGCCGCCCTGTCCCCTCCCCCCGGAGACCCGTGTCCCGGAACCCGCCGAGGCCCCCGTCCCGGAGACGGCCGGCGCCTCCTGAAAACGACGCCGCCGCACCGGATACCGCCTCTGGCGGCGCCGGTGCGGCGAGGTGTCACACGCGCGTCTCCGGCGCCGCCGTACGGCGAGCGGCCGGGAACGCGGATCAGGCGGTGATCCGGTCGATCACCAGGGGGAGCAGCTCCTCGTCCCCGGAGGCCGCGACCGCGTAGGCGCCCTCCAGCGCGGCGAGCGCCCGATCGAAGCGAGAGGTCTCGTCGGCGTGCAGGGTCATCAGCGGCTGGCCCTCGCGGACCAGGTCGCCCGGCTTGGCGTGGAGCGTGATGCCGGCGCCGAAGGACACCGGGTCCTCCTTGCGCTCCCGGCCCGCTCCCAGCCGCCAGGCGGCCAGGCCCACGCCGTACGCGTCGAGCCTGGTCAGCACACCCGAGGCGGGCGCGGTGATCTCCATGCTCTCGGCGGCCCGGGGCAGCAGGGCGTCCGGGTCGCCGCCCTGAGCGATGATCATCCGGCGCCAGGCGTCCATCGCCGAGCCGTCCTTCAACGCCTCCTCCGGGTCCTTGCCGGAGACGCCCGCCGCCTGGAGCATCTCGCGCGCCAGGCGCACGGTCAGCTCGACCACGTCCGCGGGCCCGCCGCCGGCGAGCACCTCCACGGACTCGGTCACCTCCAGCGCGTTGCCCACCGCGCAGCCCAGCGGGCGGTCCATCGCGGTGAGCAGGGCGACGGTGTTCACCCCGGCGTCGGTGCCCAGCTCGACCATGGTCGTGGCCAGCTCGCGGGCCCGCTCCACGGTCTTCATGAACGCGCCGGAGCCGACCTTCACGTCCAGGACCAGCGCGCCGGTGCCCTCCGCGATCTTCTTGGACATGATCGAGGAGGCGATCAGCGGGATCGCCTCGACCGTGCCGGTCACGTCCCGCAGCGCGTAGAGCTTCTTGTCGGCCGGGGCCAGGCCGTCGCCCGCCGCGCAGATGACCGCGCCGGCCTTCCCCAGCACGTCGAGCATCTCGTCGTTGGAGAGCGAGGCCCGCCAGCCCGGGATCGACTCCAGCTTGTCCAGCGTGCCGCCGGTGTGGCCCAGGCCGCGCCCCGACAGCTGCGGGACGTAGCCGCCGCACGCGGCGACCAGCGGGGCCAGCGGCAGCGTGATCTTGTCGCCGACGCCGCCGGTGGAGTGCTTGTCGGTGGTACGGCCCGGCAGCGCGGACCAGTCCATCCGCGACCCGGAGCGGATCATCGCCTGGGTCCACTCGGCGATCTCCCGCCGGTTCATGCCGTTGAGCAGGATCGCCATCGCGAGCGCGGACATCTGCTCGTCGGCGACCACGCCCTTGGTGTAGGCGTCGATCACCCAGTCGATCTGCTCCCGGGACAGCTCGCGGCCGTCCCGCTTGGTGACGATGACGTCGATGGCATCCATGATCAGGTCCCCCGGCTCAGATCATCGGGCCCGAAGGCGTACGGCAGGATCTCCGCCATCGGCTTCGGCCCGTCCACGGTCTCCACGAGCAGGTCGTTCCCGCCGAACTCGAACAGCAGCTGGCGGCAGCGCCCGCACGGCATGAGCAGTTCCTCGTGCCCGTCCACGCAGGTGAACGCGACCAGACGGCCGCCCCCGCCCGCCTGCAGGGCGGAGACCAGCCCGCACTCGGCGCACAGGCCCACCCCGTAGGAGGCGTTCTCCACGTTGCAGCCGGACACGATCCGCCCGTCGTCCACCAGCGCGGCGGCGCCCACCGGGAACTTGGAGTAGGGCGCGTAGGCGTTGCCCATCGCCCGCACGGCCTCGGCCCGCAGCGCGTCCCAGTCGATGTCGGTGGCGTCCATCATTTCGCCTGCCCCTTCCGGTACGGCAGGCCGTCGGCGGCCGGCATCCGCAGACGCTGGGCGGCCAGCGACAGCACCAGCAGCGTGGTGATGTGCGGGGTGACGGAGGTGAACTGCCCGGGGACGCTGTCGGTCAGCGCGAAGATCGCGAACACGATGACCGCCGCGGACCCGGTGATGATCGCCGCCTGGGTGCGCTGCTGCCGCACGAGCTGGTAGACCGCCACGGCGGCGATCAGGATCGCCACCAGCAGCAGGAGCGCGTGCACGGACTCGCCGCCCCGGCGCAGCTGCAGGCCGTCGGTGTAGCCGAACAGCAGCGCGCCGCCCGCCAGGCCGCCCGGCCGCCAGTTGCCGAAGATCATGGCGGCGAGGCCGATGAAGCCGCGCCCGCCGGTCTGGCCCTCGCGGTAGGCGCTGGAGGCCACCAGCGACAGGAACGCCCCGCCCAGGCCCGCCAGCGCGCCGGAGATGACGACCGCGGCGTACTTGTAGGTGTAGACGTTGACGCCCAGCGACTCCGCGGCGACCGGCCGCTCGCCGCAGGAGCGCAGCCGCAGGCCGAACGCCGTCCGCCAGAGCACGTAGAACGTCAGCGGGACCAGCAGGACCGCCAGGATGGTGAAGAGCGAGACGTTGGTGGTCAGGCCCCGCAGGATCCCCGCCAGGTCGGAGATGAGGAACCAGCGCTGGGACTCCAGCTCGGCCAGCGGCTCGCCGATTCCCGGCAGGCTCACGACCTGGGGCTTGGGCACGGGGGGCGACTGGGTGTCACCGCCGCCCGGCATCTCGGCGAAGGTCACCTTGGACAGGAACTCGGTGATGCCGCCGCCCAGGATGGTGATCGCCACACCCGAGATGATGTGGTCGACGCCGAAGGTCACGGTGGCCACCGCGTGCAGCAGGCCGCCGGCCGCACCGCCGATCGCGCCGGCGAGCACGCCCATCCACGGGTTGGCGAACTGGATCGCCCCCCAGGCGCCGGCCCAGGTGCCCAGGATCATCATGCCTTCCAGGCCGATGTTGACCACGCCGGCCCGCTCGGACCACAGACCGCCCAGACCGGCCAGGCCGATCGGCACCGCCAGCGCGACGGCCGCGTTGATCGCGCCGGCCGAGGTGAGGTCGACGGCTCCGGTGAAGAACCGGGTGACCGAGAGCAGCAGGACGAGCGCGCCGATGCCGATCAGCAGGAGCCGCCAGGTGAGCTTGAACGCCCCGGACCTGGCCTGCTCCACCGGTGGCTGGCCTGTCTTCAGGCCGCTTGCGCTCATGCCGACGCTCCTTCGACCCGCGGCGGGGTCGTCCCGCCCGACAGTTCCTTGCTCACCCGGCGTTGCCCGGCCGTGATCTGGTAACGGTGGACCAGCTCGTAGGCGATGATCACCGAGAGCACGATGGTGCCCTGCATGATCCTCACGATCTCGGGAGAGACCTCCCGGAGCTGCAGGATGCTCGACGAGGTGTCGAGGAAGGCCCACAGCAGCGCGCCGAACGCGATGCCGACCGGGTGGTTGCGACCGAGCAGCGCGATGGCGATGCCGGTGAAGCCGAGCCCCGTCGGGAAGTCCAGGCTGTAGGAGTAGGACGAGCCGAGCAGCTGCGGCATGCCGATCAGGCCCGCCGCCGCGCCGGACATGATCATCGCGATCAGGACCATCTTCTTGACGTTCACGCCGCTGGCGACCGCGGCCGACTCCGAGCGGCCGGTGGCGCGCAGGTCGAAGCCGAACCGGGTCCGGTTGAGCAGCACGTGGTACAGCACGCCCATGGCGATCGCCAGGATGATCAGGCCGAACACCTTGAGCTCGGTCCCGGGGATGATCGCCATACCGGGCACCTGGCCGGATTCGGCGATCGGCTTGGTCCCGATGTTGTTGCTGCCCGCGATCTCGACCGCCAGCCGCTCCTTGTTGAGCAGCCACGCGCCGAGCGCGGTGGCGATGGCGTTCAGCATGATCGTGGAGATGACCTCGCTGACCCCGCGCTTGACCTTGAGCAGGGCCGCGATCGAGGCCCAGCCCGCGCCGACCAGCATCGCCACGAGGATGATCAGTGCGATGTGCAGCGGGGCGGGCAGGGTCAGCGCGCCGCCCACCGCCGCGGCGACCAGCGCCGCGAGGCGGTACTGGCCGTCGACGCCGATGTTGAACAGGTTCATCCGGAACCCGATCGCCACCGCGATCGCGGCCAGGTAGTAGGTCGTCGCGTAGTTCAGCATGAGCACGATCGACCGCGGCTGCGTGCCGTAGTCGGCCATTGCGACCAGCGTCTCCAGCGGCGGGTCGCCGCTGACCAGCAGGACGATCGAGGTGATCACCCCGGCGAACACGACGGCCAGCAGCGGCGCGGCGAGCGGGAGCAGGCCCTCCAGCCGTACCCGCCCGAGCAGGCGGTCGGTGAAACTCGACTCAGCGGCGTTCATGCGGTGACTCCGGGGGCTTCGGGTACGGCGTGCGCCGCGCAGGTGTTCATGCCGCCTCTCCCGCGCCCGTCATGGCCGAGCCGAGCTGCTCGGGCGTCACGTTCTGCGGATCCACGTCGGCGACGACGCGCCCGCGCAGGATCACCTTCAGCGTGTCCGAGAGGCCGATCAGCTCGTCCAGGTCGGCCGAGATCAGCAGGACGGCCAGGCCCGCGGCGCGGGCGGCGCGCAGGTGGTCCCAGATCGCGGCCTGGGCGCCGACGTCCACGCCGCGCGTCGGGTGCGAGGCGATGAGGAAGACCGGGTCGCCGCTCATCTCCCGGCCGACGATCAGCTTCTGCTGGTTGCCGCCGGACAGGGCCGCGGCGTCCACGTCGATGCCGGGGGTGCGCACGTCGTACTGCTCGACGATGCGCTGGGTGTCCCTGCGGGCCCCGGCCCGGTCGATCCAGGGGCCCTTGACGTTGGGCTTGCGCGTCTGGTGGCCGAGGATGCGGTTCTCCCAGAGCGGGGCCTCCAGCAGCAGGCCGTGCCGGTGCCGGTCCTCGGGGATGTAGCCGATCCCGGCCTCGCGGCGGCGCAGCGTGGACCAGGCGGAGATGTCCTCCTCGCCGAGCCGGATCTCCCCGTCGGCGGGGCGCATGCCCATGATGGCCTCGACGAGCTCGGCCTGGCCGTTGCCCTCGACGCCGGCGATGCCCAGCACCTCGCCCTTGCGGATGTCGAAGGTGACGCCGTCCACGATGCAGCGCTCGTCCGGCGAGTGCACCGACAGGTTCCGCACCGAGAGCGCCACCACGTCGGTGACGGTGGACTCGCGCGTCTCCGGGCTGGGCAGCTCGCTGCCGACCATGAGCTCGGCCAGCTGGCGGGCGGTGACGTCCTTGGGGTTCACGCTCGCCACGGTGGTGCCGCGCCGGATGACGGTGATGGCGTCGGCGACCGAGAGCACCTCGTCCAGCTTGTGCGAGATGAAGATGATCGTCAGTCCCTCGCGGACCAGCTCGCGCAGGTTGCCGAAGAGCTCGTCGACCTCCTGCGGCACGAGCACCGCGGTCGGCTCGTCGAGGATGAGGATGCGCGCGCCCCGGTAGAGGACCTTGAGGATCTCCACCCGCTGCCGGGCGCCCACGCCCAGGTCCTCGACCAGCATGTCGGGGTCGACGCCCAGGCCGTAGGTGTCGGAGATCTGCTTGATCTTCTTGCGCGCGGAGCCGAAGTCGATGGCGATGCCGCCCTTGCGGGGCTCGCTGCCGAGGACCACGTTCTCCAGGACGGTCAGGTTGTCGGCCAGCATGAAGTGCTGGTGGACCATGCCGATGCCCGCGGCGATGGAGTCGGAGGGGGAACGGAAGGAGACGGGCGCGCCGTTGACGCGGATCTCCCCCTCGTCGGGGCGCTGCATGCCGTACAGGATCTTCATGAGGGTGGACTTGCCCGCGCCGTTCTCGCCGACGATGGCGTGCACGTGTCCCCGCTGTACGGAGAGGGAGACGTTGCTGTTGGCCACGACGCCGGGGAACCGCTTGGTGATCCCCTCAAGTTCGACGGCCGATGTCGAGGTGCTGATGACGGCCTCCTCCATGCGGATGGCCTCGATTACGTTACGTGGTGGGGAAAGTGATCGGAGGGCCCGGTGAGACGTCCACCGGGCCCTCCAGTGATATCAGGTCAGCCGGTCGGTCAGCCGACTTCCTTCGGCACGGTGATCTCGCCGGAGATCACCTTCTGCTTGTACTCGTCGATCTTGGCCTTGATGTCGTCGACCTGGCCACCGGTGGTGGAGTAGTCGACGCCGCCCGCCTTGAGGTCGTAGACGGTCGTGCCGGCCTTGGGCGCGCCCGCCGCGGCGTTCTTCAGGAAGTCGAAGACCGCGACGTCGACCTTCTTGAGCATGGAGGTCATGATGACGCCCTGCAGGTCGGCGGCGGCCGTCTTGGCCTGGTCGGAGTCGACGCCGATCGCCTTGCCGTTGGCGGCCTTCGCCGCCTCGAACACGCCGCCGCCGGAGCCGCCCGCGGCGTGGTAGACCACGTCGGCGCCCGCGTCGAACATGCCCTCGGCCGCGGTCTTGCCCTTGGCCGGGTCGGCGAAGCCGGCGAAGTCCGGCGGCTGGGTCAGGTACTTGACGTCAACCTTGATGTCGGACTTGACCGCCTTGGCGCCCGCGGCGAAACCCGCCTCGAACTTCTTGATCAGCGGAACCTCGACGCCGCCGACGAAGCCCACGTGGTTCTTCTCGGACTTCAGCGCCGCGGCGACGCCGACCAGGAAGGAGCCCTCGTGCTCGGCGAAGACCAGGTTGGAGATGTTGGGGCCGGTCGCGGCCTCGTCGTCGACGATGGCGAACTTGACCTCGGGGAACTCGGTGGCGACCTTCTTCAGCGGGCCGGAGTAGGCGAAGCCCACGGCGATGATCGGGTTGTAACCGCCCTGGGCGAGCAGGCGCAGCCGCTCCTCCTTGGCCGCGTCGGTCTCGCCGTTCCCGGCCTCCAGCTCCTTGGCCTCGGCCAGGCCCAGCTCGGCCTTGGCCTTGTCGAGGCCCGCGGCGGCGGCGTCGTTGAACGACTGGTCGCCACGGCCGCCGATGTCGTAGGCCAGGCCGACCTTCGGACCGGTGCCGCCCGGAGCGGCGCTGGTCGCGGCGTCGCCCGGAGACGCGGTCGTGGTCGGCTCCTCGCTCCCCCCGCACGCGGCGGCGCCCATGAGCATGGTGCCGGCCAGAGCGGTCGCGGCCAGCCTGCCGAATCGGTTGTGAAGCAAGATGGACTCCCTTCGCGTTGTCAGTGCACGCGCGAAGAGACGCACGGCAACTCTGCACGGAAGATAGTTGTTTGCCGAGTACGGACCAAACCGGCACACAGCTCCGCAATAGGTCCGTTACCCAGCTCACGCCACCTTGTGACACACGAAGGCGGCCGACGCTACCGACAGGTAGGATCGGCTGCCTTCGAGAACGGTCCGGGAGGGCGGCGACTCCTGCCGGCCGCCCGCCTGCGTCCGCCCTACAGACGGCGACTATCTCATTACGCGATGCACTTTTTACTCACTAACGTGACCGCTACGGCGTAAGGGGAAATCCAGACAGTGGTGTTAGTTGTCCAAATTCGCCAGGACGACCGGCTCACCCGTCACGGACCGCTGCCCCTCCCAGAGGGCGGTCAGCGCGGTCGCCACCATGAACCGCACGCCCATGCCGATGCAGGACTCGTCGACGTCGAAGGTGCCCTGGTGGATGTCGCCGGCGTGCGCCTCGCCCGGGGTGCGGGTGCCGAGCCGGGCGAACGCGCCGGGGACGGACTCGAGGTACCAGCCGAAGTCCTCGCCGCCCAGGCTCTGCTGGGTCGGGACCGAGGACCCCTCGCCGAGCACGCCCTCCGCGGCCTCGATCAGCATCTGCACGCTGACCTCTTCGTTGATCACCGGGGGCACGCCGCGGACGTAGTCCATCTGCGCCTCGACCCCGTAGGCCCCGGCGACCGACTCCAGCAGCGCCTTGATCATGTCGGGGGCCGCGTGCCACGCCTCCTCGTCCAGGCAGCGCACGGTGCCCTCGGCGACGCCGTCGTCGGGGATCGCGTTGGCCGCCGAGCCCGCCTCGACCCGACCCCAGACCAGGCTGAGCGACGAGCGGGGGTCCACCCGGCGGGAGAGGGCGGCGGGCAGCTCCGTGAGGATCTTCGCCAGCGCGAAGACCAGGTCGGCGGTGAGGTGCGGCCGGGCGGTGTGCCCGCCGGGGCCGCTGACCCGGACGGTGACCCGGTCGCAGGCGGAGGTGATCGGACCGGTCTTGAGACCGACCTTGCCGACGTCCACCCGGGGGTCGCAGTGCAGGCCGAAGATGCGGTCGACCCCGCTGAGGCCGCCGGCGGCCATGACCTCCAGCGCTCCGCCCGGCACCTCCTCGGCGGGCTGGAAGACCAGCCGGACCCGGCCGGGCAGGAGCCCGGCCTCCGCCTGGCGGGCGAGGAACATGGACGCGCCGAGCAGGACCGTGGTGTGGACGTCGTGACCGCAGGCATGGCACACGCCGGGCACCGTCGAGCTGTAGGGGACGTCCTTCTCGTCGGGCACGGGCAGCGCGTCGATGTCGGCGCGCAGCGCCACGGTCGGCCCGTCGCCGCTGCCGACGTCGCAGATCAGGCCGGTGCCGCGCGGCAGCACCGACGGAACGAGCCCGATCGCGCCCAGACGCTCGGCGATGCGCTGCGTCGTGCGGTATTCGGCGAACCCTAGCTCGGGGTTCATGTGCAGGTCGCGACGGAAGCTGATCAGCTCCCGTTCGAAGCCGGCGAGGAACGCGTCGAGCTCCCCTCGGAGATTACGCCCCCGCATCGGTCACCGTCCCATCCGCGCCGGTAGTTGGAAATATTCGACGCATATGCCACTGCCCAGAATCGCCTGCCCCATGAGCCGGGCTCATGAGACAGCGCCGGCTCAGAAAAGCGATCACCGCACC
The DNA here is from genome assembly GCF_016863135.1 of Planobispora longispora. Lineage (GTDB taxonomy): Bacteria > Actinomycetota > Actinomycetes > Streptosporangiales > Streptosporangiaceae > Planobispora > Planobispora longispora. The sequence goes on along the minus strand of NZ_BOOH01000008.1, from coordinate 33,325 downwards.
GCGGCCGGAGTGGGTGTCACGGGGCCAAGTCTGTGCGGATGACAACGCGCCGGCACGGAACCGGCGGGCCGAGGTGCGGCCGCCGACGCGTCGGCGTATGACATTGACTTTATCTCTCTTCCGACGGCACTTGCCGACATCTCAGCCAAATGTTTTGTAGCCTCATGCCCCTCTTCTGCCTCGCCTGACCCAGGAGGACCACTGCCGATGGCCTGGAGTGACTAAGGATCAGTAGCCTTGCCGGCGCCGTACCGCACCCCCTCCATCGGCCACTGGCCGCTCCGCGACGGTTGAAACCTGGCTGAACTGGCAATTTACGTGACTTCAGGTGCCACTCATCGCACCCGGCGGAGGGATGCATGCCGGAATAATGCATGGTTCACTCCGCATATGATCACGAATATCCCATTTGGGGAGAAGCACTCCAGATTGAGCATCTTCGAACCGAACGAGGGAACCTTGGTGGTCATCCCCTCACTGTCGCTGCCCCAAGACGAACTCCGCCGGATAACCGGCGCACGCTGCTACGAGGAGCGGCTCCTCTTCCTCCTGCTGACCCTGAAGCGGCCGGGCGTGAAGGTCGTCTATCTCACCTCCGCCCCGGTGGATCCGGCGATCGTGGACTATTACCTTGACTTCCTCGACGACCCCGCGGAGGCGCGCGCCCGCCTGGAAATGATCAGTTTGGGTGATCCCCGGCTCTGCCCGCTCACCGAGAAAATCCTGCACGGCCCCCGGACGATCGCACGCATCCAGGAGGCGCTGGACGGCACGGCGGACGCCTGGCTGGTCCCCTTCGTGGTCAGCGAGGCCGAGGAGCGGCTCTCCGCGGCGCTCGGGCTGCCGATCTACGGCCCCGCCACCGCCCTGGCCCAGCTCGGCTCCAAGAGCGGCGCCCGGACGGTCGCGGAGGACGCCAAGGTCCCGCTGGCCCGCGGCTTCGCCGACCTGCGGTCGCTGACCGAGGTGGAGCACGCCGCCCGCGCCCTGGCTCCGCTGAGCCACGGCGGCAAGCTGATGGTCAAGCTCAACAACAGCTACTCGGGCCTGGGCAACGCGATCGTGGTCAAGGACGACCGGCCGCTCACCGCCTGCCACACCAGCTTCTCCGCCGCCGACGAGAACTGGACGACCTTCGCCGAGAAGATCGCCGAACGGGGCGCGGTGATCGAGGAGTTCATCGACCAGCGGCCCCTGTACTCCCCCAGCGCCCTGGCGAGGATCACCCCCGGCGGCGCCTACGACGTGGTGGCCACGCACGAGCAGGTGCTCGGCGGGCCCAACGGCGACGTCTACCAGGGCTGCGCCTTCCCCGCCCGGCCGGAGTACCGCGCCGAGGTGGGCGAGTGCGCCGAGCGGATCGCGGGCGTCCTGGCGGACCGGGGCGTGGTGGGGCTGTTCGGGATGGACTTCTTCGCCGTCAAGACCGACGGCGGCTACCGGGCCCTGCTGTGCGAGATCAACCTGCGCATCGGCGGCACGACCCACCCGTTCGGCGCCGCGCTGCTGACCACCGGCGCCGTCTACGACCCCGGCACCGGCACGCTCATGTGCGGGGACCAGTCGAAGTACTACGTCGCGACGGACAACTGCGCCGCCGCCTGCCTGCGGGGCCGCGCGCCGGGGGAGATCGTCGCGCGGATCCGCGCCGCGGGCCTCGGATTCGACCGCGAGACCCGCACCGGGAACGTGCTGCACCTGCTCGGCGCGATCCCGGAGTACGGCAAGCTCGGCTTCACCAGCATCGGGAACTCCGCGGAGGAGGCCGCCGAGCTACACCGGCGAACGCTCCGATTCCTCTGCCCCACCCCGTAGGGTCCCGCCGCGCGGACCGCGTGAGCCCCGCAGGGCTCGCAGGCCGCGCACGCCGATCACCGCGAGCACGATCGCGAGGACGATGTTGACCGCGATCAGGATGCCGTGGACGACGTAGAAAGATCGCGGATGACCGTCCGCGAGGTTGAACCCAAGGTTGACCCACTCAAAGATCATGAACCCGGCAAGGGCCAGCAGAAAACTGGCGATCTTTCGTGATATTTGCATTATGTCGGTATCCCGTCGCGTGCTCCGCCCCTGGTGAGGGGATGTGCAAACACATGCGAATCGGTACGAAGCTACCCTGAGATCACTATGGGGACGAAATACACCGCACCCGTCGTGGTGCTGATCGCGGCGACCACCTTCCTCGGTGCTCCCGCATACGCAGGCGCTCCCGCGCCCGCCGAGGCCCCGACCGCTCCCGCCGCCGGCGGCCTCGCGCCCGCCGAGCCCGTGGGCGGCGGACGGCTCGGCGAGCGAGGGCTCATCCTCCCCACCGAGATCAAGGCTCCGCCCAAGACCTCCGCGAAGGCATACGTGATCGCGGACGCCGACACCGGAGAGGTCCTCGCCGCCAAGCACCCGCACGGGCGCTACCGTCCGGCGAGCACCCTCAAGGCCCTGACCGCCCTGACGCTCATCCCGAAGCTCGACAGGACCATGAAGGTCCGGCCGAGCAGGAACGCCGTCAACCAGGAGGGCAGCGCGGTCGGGCTGGTGAACAGACCCATCTACACGGTGGAGGACCTGTTCAAGGCGCTGATGCTGGTCTCGGGCAACGACTCGGCGATGGCGCTGGCCGAGGCCAACGGCGGCCTGGCCAAGACGCTCGCGGACATGAACGCCGAGGCCCAGCGGATCCAGGCGTTCGACACCGTGGCCAAGACGCCCAGCGGGCTGGACAAGCCGGGCCAGAGCAGCTCGGCCTACGACCTCGCGCTGATCGCGCGGGCCGGACTCGCCAACCCTGATTTCCGACGATATGTCAGCCTGAAGACCGACAAGTTCCCTGCGCCCAAGGGCTACTACGAGATCGGCAACCACAACAAGCTGCTGTGGCGCTACAAGGGCATGATCGGCGTCAAGAACGGCTGGACCTCCAAGGCCCAGGCCAGCTTCGTCGGCGCGGCCCGGCGGAACGGCCACACGATCATCGTTTCGATCATGCGGCACGACGGATACTTCTGGGAGGACGTCTCCGACCTGCTCGACTGGGGCTTCGCCGCCCGCGGCAAGGTCTCCCCGGTCGGCCGGTTGGTGGGCCCGGCCCCCGAACCCGCCCCCCTGCCGTCCGAGGCCGCCGCCTCGGCGGGCGCGCAGAACCCGCCGCCGGCCGCCGCCGACGCGGCGGCCGCCAAGACCACGGAGCAGTCCGCCTCCCTGGCCCCGTATCTGATCGGCGCAGCCGTCCTCGGCGGCCTCGCCTGGTTCGGCTACGGCCTGCGCCGCCGGTCCCGCTGACCCGGACGACGCCGGTCGCGCCGTACCGGCGTGACCGGCGCCGCATCACGGCCACCGTGGCTGGACCGCATCACGGCCACCGCGGCCGGAAGGGGCCCGGGGCCGGCCGAGGAGCTCGGGCCGGCCGCCGCGGCTGCGCGTCTCAGGCCCCCTGGAGGCAGAACTCGTTGCCTTCCGGGTCGGCCAGCACCACCCAGTCCTCATGGACCGCGACCACCCGGGCTCCGAGGCCGGTCAGCCGTTTCGTCTCGGCGTCGAGGTCGTCGCAGAGCAGGTCCAGATGGACCCGGTTCTTGACGGTCTTGGGCTCCGGCACCAGCTGGAAGAAGAATCGCGGAGCGATGCCCGGCGCCGCCTCCACCAGGACGGTCGGGTCGTCCTCCGGGTCGTCGACCCCCTCGCCCCGCAACCGCTCCAGCTCGGCCTCGTCGTACGGCGCGACCTGATAGCCGTCCAGGGCGGCCGCCCAGAACCGGGCGAGCGAGGCGGGGTGCTGGCAGTCGAACACGACGTCCTTGAGCCGGGCCATGGCTCCATGGTGCCGCAGCCCGCCGCCATCGGCATGCCGTGCCGCACCTGTGGAGAAACCCTGTTGCCGGTCGGGAGCGCCTCGCGCTACAAGATTGCAGTCCGATGCGGCGAAAAGGACGGTATATAAGTGCGCGTCAAATACGAGCGATTCGTCCGAAACGAAGAACAGGAAGAACTGCTGGCGGGGTTCCTGTCCGGGGAGAGATGGCCCTACCACGTGGGCGAGTCGGTCAGCGGGGACGCCGTCCGGAGAAAGATCGCGGAGGATTACTACGACAACGCGTCGGCGCGCACCTTCTGGATCATGGTGGATGACGTGCGCGCCGGGCTGATCCGGCTGGAGGACCTCGACGACGAGACCCCGATGTTCGATCTCCGCATCCGGTCGGACCACCGGGGTCTCGGCATCGGCGGACGCGCGGTCACCTGGCTGACGGAGTACCTGTTCACCACGTTCCCGGAGATCTCGCGCATCGAGGGGACCACCCGCCAGGACAACCACGCCATGCGGCGGATCTTCCGGCGCTGCGGATACCTCAAGGAGGCCCACTATCGGGAGGCGTGGCCGGGCGCGGAGGGGAGCGTGTACGCCTCCATCGGATACGGGATCCTCCGGCGGGACTGGCTGGCCGATACGGTCACCCCTCTGGACTGGGACGACGAGCCGGGCACGGACGATCCTCCCGGAGGAACCGACGTGTGATCCGGAGGCCTCCGCCGCTCGCGGCGCCGCCGGACCGGCATGCTGAGAACCGTGAACCAGCCCGGACACACGGACCGGCATGCCGAGAACCGTGAACCAGCCCCGACGCACGGACCGGCATGCCGAGAACCGTGAACCAGCCCCGACACGATCGCGGTGAACTCCGCCGCGCGCTCTCCTCGCCCCTGGCGGAGCTCGACGACGCCCGGCTCACCCGCGCGGGCGTGCGACTGCTCCTGAAGCGCGACGATCTCATCCATCCGCTCCTGCCGGGCAACAAGTGGCGCAAGCTGAAGCACAATCTGGTGCGCGCCGCCGAACTGGGTCACGATACGTTGCTGACCTTCGGCGGGGCCTACTCCAACCACGTGCGGGCCGTCGCCGCGGCGGGCGCCCGCTACGGCTTCTCGACCGTCGGCGTCATCCGCGGCGAGGAGCACCTCCCGCTCAACGACACGCTGGCCTTCGCCGTCGATCGCGGAATGCGGCTGACCTATCTGGACCGCACCGCCTATCGCGTCAAGAACTCCCCGCCCGTCGTCGAGGCCCTCCGGGAGGAGTTCGGCCGCTTCTATCTGCTGCCCGAGGGCGGCAGCAACGCGCTGGCCGTACACGGCTGCGCCGAACTGCCGGCGGAGATCGACGTGCCGTTCGACGTCGTCTGCTGTCCCGTCGGCACCGGCGGCACCCTGGCGGGCATCGCCGCCGGGCTGGGGCCCGGCTCCCGAGCGCTGGGGTTCTCTGTCCTGCGCGGCGGGGAGTTCCTCCGCGGAGACGTCGCCGACCTCCAGATCGCCGCCTACGGCCGACCGTCGGCCAACTGGACGATCGACTGCGACTTCCACGCGGGCGGCTACGCCAGGCGCGACCGCGAGCTCGACGCGTTCATCGCCGACTTCGCCGGCCGGCACGGCATGCTGCTGGACCCGATCTACACCGCGAAGATGATGTGGGGCGTCTTCACCCTGGCCCAGCGCGGGGCGTTCGCCTCCGGAACCACCCTCATCGCGGTGATCACGGGTCCCGTGGAAGATCGCCGCCTCCCCCGGGCGCCCGTCACCCGCGGGCCGTGACCCCGCCCGGGCGGGGACGGGAGCGGCCCGCGACCGTCGCGTCGCCGCCCGTACGGACATCGAGACGGCTACCCGAGCCCGGCGGACAGCTCCGGAGACCGGTCGAGGAGGCGGAGCATCGCACGGTGGAACTCCGCCCGCTCCGCGCCGGTCCAGTCCGAGGTGAGCGCGGCGAAGGTCGACTCCTGCCAGGAGTGCGCGGCGTCCAAGAGGGCGAGCCCCGCGTCGGTCAGACCGACGGCGCGACGCCGGGCGTCCGCCGGAGCCCGGTGCGTGATGAGGTAGCCCTGATCGACCGCGTGCGCCACCATCCGTGACGCCCCGGACTGGTCGATGCCCAGCTCGGCCGCCACGTCGTTGACGGTCACCTGCTGACGTCCCCGCAGCGCGTGGACCGCCTCGGTCACCTGGACGTCCCTGCCGCGCTCGGCCGGCGTGCCGTCGGCGTTCCAGCGGCGCGACCAGTGCCGGACGAACCGGAAGAGCGCCTGGCCGGCGCCCGCCTCGACGACGGCGTCCTGCCGGGCCACGTGCGAAGGCGGCTCGGTCGCGACCAGCTCGATGTGGAGACGCGCGAAGTCCAGGGCGGCGCGCAGGTCGGTAAACCGCAGCGCGGCGGAGACCCGGTCGCCGGTGACCCGGAAGACCGTCGCCACGCGCGTCCATCCGGCGTCCTGAGGCCAGCGGGCGTCCTGCTCGACGACCGTCACCCCGTCGCCGATCGGATGCCACGACCGCGGACGCAGTTCGACGCCCGATCGCGTGATCCAGTCGGCGAACTCCCCCGGGGTGATCGGGCCGGCGCCCTTCGGCCCGTTGACGACGATCGGATCGCACACAGCCAGGCGTGCGGCGGCCGGGTCCTTGCCGTCGACGGCCGCGTGCCAACGTCCGACGGCCGCCTCGGTGAGCTCGGAAGTGTTCACCTGCAAACTGTATGCGATTCGCATACATTCTTCCATGCCGGCGGCGCGTCGGCCGTCTAGACGTCGTTCCCGGTCCCGGGCACGGGGGTGGGCTCGGGGGGAGGGCCGAAGGAGGCGGTGGCGGTCCAGGCGGCGGCGTACATGATGATCCGGGCGGAGAAGTTGATCCAGACCAGGAGGCCGACCATCACCGCGAACACCCCGTACGCGGGGTTGCCGAGGGTGAACGAGAGCAGGAACGCGGCGAGTTGCTTGAGCAGCGCGAAGGCGATCGCGCCCAGCAGGGCGCCGCGGAGTATCACCCGGAAGGGCTGGGTGGAGCGGCCCAGCCAGCCCAGCAGGATCAGGAAGACCACGGTGTCGGCGGCCACGCTGACCCCCAGGCCGACGAGCCAGACCGTGCCGGTGCCGAGGAACGACTTCGACAGGCCCAGCCATCCGGCCACGGTCTCGCTGGCCTGGGTGGCGAAGCCGCCGATCACGACCGATGTGATCATCGTGATGCCGACCAGGATCAGCGCGGACAGGTCGCGGAGCTTGCCGAGGGCGAAGTTCAGCGGAGGGTCGGTGGTCATGGACATCTGCCGCAGGGCGCCGCGCAGGACGTCGATCGCGCCGAGGCCGGAGTAGAGGAGGCCGAGCAGGCCGATGATCCCGGCGGTGGCCTTGGAGGTGGCGATCTGGTCGATCGGGAGCTTGCCGGCCAGGCCGGGGAGGTAGCCGTTGATGGCCGCCCGCAGGGTGTCGTCGGCGTCCGGTGTGACGGACAGGAAGAACCCGACCGCCGCGAAGGACAGCACGATGATCGGGAAGAAGGACAGGAAGGCGAAGTAGGTCACCGCCCCGGCCAGCCGGTCGCCGAACTGGAGCTGGTAGCGCTGCACGGTCCTGAGCAGGTGGTCGAACCAGTGCCAGCGGACCCGGCCGGTCTCGATCCGGTCGTGGCGCCACACGTGGAACGCCTCGACGCGCTCCCCCAGTCCCGACACCCGCCCCCCTCTCAGGACAGCACCGTGCGTGACGGTCCCGGTACCCGGGGACATCGCGGGCAAACGGGAAAGCCTTATCCGGCTGAGGGTTCCGGCGGGAGCCCCCGCCCGGCGACGGTCAGCGAGCCGGGCGTGGACTCCGCGGGGTCATGCGAACAGCCCTGCGGGTCACGGGAACAGCCTCATGGATCACGGGAACGGCCCCGCGGGTCACGGGCAGGGCCCGTGGATCAGAGGGACGGCAGGAAGCCCGCGCGCTCGCGGACCTTCTCCATGGTCTCGGCGGCCACCGCACGGGCCTTGGCGGCTCCGGCGGCGAGCATCTTGTCGAGCGCGGCCTCGTCGGCGAGGAGCTTCTCCGTCCGCTCCCGGATCGGCGTGAAGGTCTCGGTCACGGCCTCGGCCACGTCCTTCTTGAAGGTTCCGTAGCCCTGTCCGGCGTAGCGCGCCTCCAGCTCGGGGATCGGCGTGCCGGTCAGCGCGGACTGGATGCGGAGCAGGTTGGCGATGCCCGGCTTGTTCTCCTCGTCGAACAGGATCTCCGTGCCGGTGTCGGTGACGGCGCGCATGACCTTCTTGCGCAGCGGTCCGGGCTGCTCCAGCAGGTCGAGGATGCCGCCGGGCGAGGAGGACGACTTCGACATCTTGGCCGTCGGGTCCTGCAGGTCGGTGATCTTCTCGACGCCCTTGACGATGTGCGGCTCGGGCAGCGTGAAGGTCTCGCCGAAGCGGTGGTTGAAGCGCTGGGCCAGGTCGCGGGTGAGCTCCAGGTGCTGCTTCTGGTCGGCCCCGACCGGGACCTTGTTCGCCTGGTAGAGCAGGATGTCGGCGGCCTGGAGGATCGGGTAGGTGAACAGGCCGACCCCGGCCGAGGTCTCGCCGTACCGTGCCGACTTGTCCTTGAACTGGGTCATCCGGCCGGCCTCGCCCATGCCGGTGAGGCAGATCAGGATCCAGGCCAGCTCGGTGTGCTCGCGCACGTGGCTCTGGATGAAGACCGTGGAGCGCTCCGGGTCGAGGCCGGCGGCGAAGAGCTGGGCCGCGGCGACCCGGGAGCGGCGGCGCAGGGCCTCGGGCTGGTAGTCCACCGTGATCGCGTGCAGGTCGACGACGCAGTAGAAGGCGTCGTAGCCCTCCTGCATGGAGACGTACTGCCGCACCGCGCCCAGGTAGTTGCCCAGGTGGAAGGAGTCTGCGGTGGGCTGGATGCCGGACAGAACACGGGGACTCGCCATAACACACAATTCTGTCAGCTGTCCGGAGTGGTCGGGCCCTCCCCGCCGGAACCGGAAGACGCGCCGGGGACGGCCGGGGAGCCCGCGCCGGAGGACCCGGCCTCCTGGGCGGCCCGCGCGCCCTCCTCCGCCGGGCTCTCCGGGAGGCGTTTGATGCGGACCCTGGAGATCCTGCGGCCGTCCAGCTCGGTGACGAACATCTCAAAGCCGGGGATCTCCACCCTCTCCCCCAGGACCGGCACGTGCCCCAGGGCCGCCATCACGAACCCGCCGAGGGTCTCGTAGGGGCCGTCGGGCAGCCGGATGCCGGTCTCGTCGACCACCTCGCCGAGGTTGCTCAGCCCGTCGACCTCGACCTCCCCGGCGGGCAGGACGACGTGTTCGTCCTCGATGTCGTGCTCGTCGCGGATGTCGCCGATGAGCTCCTCAACCAGGTCCTCCAGGGTGACGATCCCCGCCGTGCCGCCGTACTCGTCCACCACGATCGCCAGGTGGTGCCCCTCGTCGCGCATCTCCGACAGCGTGGTCAGCACCTGCTTGCTGGTGGGCACCAGCTTGACCGGCCGGATCGGCACCACCTCGCTGATCGGCTCGACCGACCCGGTGAGGACCGGGTCGAGCAGGTCGCGGATGTGCACGAAGCCGATGACGTCGTCGTAGGTGTCGCGGTAGACCGGGAAGCGGGAGTGCGGCATGGCCGCGGCCAGCACGGCGGCCTCGGCCAGCAGGGTGTCGGCGGACATGAACTCAACCTCGGTGCGGGGCAGCATCACCTCGCGCAACTGCCGCTTGCCGGCCGCGAAGACCTCCGCGATCAGGCTGCGCTCGTCCTCGGTGAGCTCCTGGTGGCCGACCACCATGTCCCGGAGCTCCTCGGTGGAGATCTCCTCCCGGTCGGCCTCGGGGTCGCCCCCGAGCAGCCTGACCACGCCGTCGGTGGACTTCGACAGCGCCCAGATGACCGGCCGGGAGAGCGCGGCCAGCCGGTCGAGGAACGGCGCGACCAGGAGCGAGAGCCCCTCGGCCCGCTGCCGGGCCAGCCGCTTGGGCACCAGCTCGCCCAGGACCAGCGAGAAGTAGGAGATCACCAGGGTCACCGCGACCAGCGAGAGCGGCGCGACGACGCCTTCGGGCACCCCCCAGCCGGTCAGCACGGGGATGAGGTCCTTGGCGAGGGTGTCGGCGCCGAACGCGGCCGACAACATGGTCGCCACGGTGACGCCGATCTGCACGGCCGACAGGAAGCGGTTGGGATCGCGGGCGAGCTTGGCGGCCCTGGCCCCCGCGCGCCCCCGGGTGCTGAGCCTGCGGACCTGGCTCTCCCTGAGGGAGACCAGGGCCATCTCCGCCCCGGCGAAGAATCCGCCGATCAGAACGAAGAGCAGGACCAGCGAGATGTTAGCCAGGACACTGTTCACCGGAGCGTCTCCGTCATGGCCGTCGCCCGTTCAGGCCGGGACCGATGGGTGAGCTGACAGCATATGCTGGCAGTAGCCTTACAGAAATAAACATCTCTCAACACGACCAAACAGGAGGGCTTGTGAAGCTGCTGGTCACCGGAGGTGCCGGCTATATCGGAAGCGTCGTGGCCGCCCAGCTCGTCGAGGCGGGCCACCGGGTCACGGTGCTGGACGACCTGTCCACCGGCCACGCGGACGCGGTGCCGGCGGGGGCGCGCTTCGTCGAGGCGTCGATCACCGAGGCCGCCGCCGTGCTGGACGGCATGGACGGCGTGCTGCACTTCGCGGCCAAGTCGCTGGTGGGCGAGTCCGTGGAGAAGCCCGCGCTCTACTGGGAGCACAACCTGGGCGGCACCCTCGCCCTGCTGGACGCCATGCGCGCCGCCGGCGTCGGGCGGATCGTGTTCTCCTCCACCGCCGCCACGTACGGCGAGCCGGAGCGCTCCCCGATCCTGGAGACCGACCCGACCCGTCCCACCAACCCCTACGGCGCGTCCAAGCTGGCGGTCGACACCGCGCTCGGCGCGTTCGCCGGGCTGTACGGCCTGGCCGCGGTGAGCCTGCGCTACTTCAACGTGGGCGGCGCCCACACCGCCGCCGACGGCCGCGTCTACCGCGAGCGTCACACCGTGGAGACCCACCTGATTCCCAACGTCCTGGCCGTGGCGCTCGGGCAGCGCGAGGCGGTCAACGTGTTCGGCACGGACTATCCCACCCCCGACGGAACATGCGTGCGCGACTACATCCACGTGGCCGACCTGGCGCGCGCGCACCTGCTCGCGCTGGACGCCTGCGCGCCGGGCGAGCACAAGGTCTACAACCTGGGCAGCGGCACCGGTTTCTCGGTCCAGGAGGTCCTGTCGGTCTGCCGCGAGGTCACCGGGCACGAGATCCCCGCGATCGTCGCCGATCGCCGCCCCGGCGACCCGGCGGTGCTGGTCGCCTCCTCGGAGAAGATCAAGAGCGAGCTCGGCTGGAAGCCCGAGCACCCGTCCCTGCGGGACATCGTCGCCGACGCCTGGGACGCCTCGCCGCGCTGAACGCGGCGGGGCCTCGGCGGCCACGCGCGCGGACCTCAGCGCATGAGAAGGCGGGCCACGTTGTTGCGCGGACGGCGGTCTCCCAGGTGGGCGGAGTAGACGGCGGCCTCCGCGCGCACCGCCCGGCCGCGCACGCGGAAGGAGAGCCGGAGCCTGACCTGCTCGCCGGAGCCGACGGAGCGCAGCGCGCAGCCCACGTAGCCGGGGTAGGGACGGCAGCGCGCGCCCCGGGCCGCCACGAAGCGCGCCCGCCCCGCCTGGAAGAGGACCAGCGCGTCGCGGACGGTCCTCGGCCCCCGGTTGCGGACCGTCGCGCCCATGGTGACGGTACGGCCGGCGCGCGACCTGTCCGTCAGCCGGAGGGCCAGGTCCGCGCCCTCGGCCACCGGGGTGAGCAACCGCGCCGAGTCGTTGGCGGCGTTGCCGTCCACCACCTCGGAGGTGATCGAGGCGGTGGCGGTCAGCGGGCCGCGCGCCCCGGGCCGGACCACACCGGTGATCGTCACCCCGCCGGTGCTCCCGGCCGGGACGTCGGCGTCCGAGGCGCAGATCACCTCGCCCCGGACCCGCCCCGGCCGGCACTCGGCCACGTCGGCGTTGACGATCTCCACCCCGGCCGGGATCCGGACGGTGAGCACGGGCAGCACCGCGTCTCCCGGGCCCGCGTTGCGCACGTTCACCCGGTAGAGCAGCGGCTGTCCGGGCTGCGCGCGCCGCGGCGAGGCGTCCAGCCGCACGGACAGGTCGGCCCCGCCCCAGTCCGGTTCCGGGGGCGCCGCCAGCGCCGCCGTACCGGGCACCGAGACGAGAACGACACCGATCAATACAGCGGCGAGCCGCGCCGCACCACGCGTCATGAACACCGATCCCCCGACCCTCAGAGGTCATTGAACGCGCAGATCGCCCCTTCCCGCCCGACCGACACGCCGTTCACCGCACTCTCCGTGTTCACGCCGTATGACGCCGGAGCGTCCGCCGTGCCACGAAAAAGCCCCCGGCCCGCCGGAATTCCGGCGGGCCGGGGGCCCCTACGGGGACCGCCGGGTCAGATCAGGCCGAGCTGGCGGACGGCGTCGCGCTCCTCCTCCAGCTCGCGCACCGAGGCGTCGATGCGCTCGCGGGAGAAGGCGTCGATCTCCAGGCCCTGGATGATCTCCCACTTGCCGTTGCGCGAGGCGACGGGGAAGGAGGAGATGAGGCCCTCGGGCACGCCGTACGAGCCGTCGGACGGGATGGCGGCGGAGGTCCACTCGGCGCCGTTGACCCAGTCGTAGACGTGGTCGATCGCGGCGTTGGCGGCGGAGGCGGCCGAGGACGCGCCCCGGGCCTCGATGATCGCGGCACCGCGCTTGGCCACGGTCGGGATGAAGGTGTCGCGCAGCCAGCCCTCGTCCACCAGCTCAGCGGCGATCTTGCCGCCGACCTCGGCGTGGAACAGGTCGGGGTACTGCGTGGCGGAGTGGTTGCCCCAGATCGTCATCTTCTTGATCTCGGTGACCGGGACCTGGAGCTTGGCGGCGAGCTGGGAGAGCGCGCGGTTGTGGTCCAGGCGGGTCATCGCGGTGAAGCGCTCGGCCGGGACGTCCGGCGCGTGCTGCTGCGCGATGAGCGCGTTGGTGTTGGCCGGGTTGCCCACGACCAGGACGCGGATGTCGTCGGCCGCGTGGTCGTTGATGGCCTTGCCCTGCGGGCCGAAGATGCCGCCGTTGGCCTCCAGCAGGTCGCCGCGCTCCATGCCGGCCTTGCGCGGCATGGCGCCGACCAGCAGCGCGACGTTGGCGCCGTTGAAGGCGACGTTCGGATCGTCGGTGATCTCGATGCCGCTCAGCAGCGGGAACGCGCAGTCGTCGAGCTCCATCGCGGTGCCCTCGGCGGCCTTGACGGCCTGCGGGATCTCCAGCAGGCTCAGCTTGACCGGGACGTCGGCGCCCAGCAACTGGCCCGACGCGATGCGGAAGAGCAACGCGTAGCCGATCTGACCGGCGGCGCCGGTGACGGTGACCTTTACGGGAGTCTGGGCCATGACCTTCCCCCACTCGAAGCGTGAATTCTGACGGACGGGATGTTACCCCTCGGCCTGCGGCGGTCTCCCGGCGAGTGCCCCGATCCGCCCTCCGGGCAGCGCGAGGAGCGCCAGGAGGGCGAGCAGGGCCCCGGTGACGGCGAGCCAGGGGACGACCGTGGCCGTCGCCGCGGCGTGCGCGGCCTGCGCGCCGTGGAGCGGGGCCTGATCCCGGATGACGGAAGCGTAGAGGGAACCGGCCAGGGCCAGGGCGACCGAACCGCCGATCTGCCGGAAGAAGGTGAGGTTCGCACTGGCGGTGCCGATGAACCGGGGCGGGACCGAGAACTGGACCGCCACGGTGAGCCCGGACAGCATGGGCCCCATGCCCAGGCCGAGCAGCGCCATCCAGCCGGCGAGGGCCGCGCCGGAGGTGCCGGCCGTGAGCCCGGAGCACAGCAGCGCGCCGACGGCGATCAGGAACGGCCCGGCCACCAGCCACGGCTTGTATCGCCGGGTCTTCGAGATGAGCGCGCCGGTGACCATGCTTCCGGCGACCATGCCGAGCATGAGCGGGTAGATCCGCAGGCCGGAGTCCGTCGCGCTGAGTCCCAGGGACTCCTGGAAGTAGCGCGGCAGGAAGACCACGCCGGCGTAGAGGCAGGCCGCGGTCAGGAACGAGGCCGCGTTCGCCAGGGCGTAGGTCCGGTTGCGGAACAGCTCCAGCGGGATGATCGGCGCTGAGGCGCGCCGTTCGACCTGGATGAACACCGCCAGCAGGACGACCGCCGCCGCGATCGGCCACAGCACCGGGCCGCTGGTCCACGACCGGTCGTCCAGGCCCTTCTCGGTGAGGCCGACGAGCAGGGCGCCGATCGCCGCGGTGAACACGGCGATGCCCGCGTAGTCGGGACGGGTGCCGCGGCCCTGTCCGGGGGAGTACGGCAGCCGCGCCACGACGACCGCGACGACGGCCAGGCCGATCGGTACGTTGACCAGGAAGGCCCAGCGCCAGCTCGCGGTGTCGGTGAACACCCCGCCGAGGAACGGCCCGGCGATGTAGCTCAGCGCCATCACGCCGCCGAGGGCGCCCTGCACCCGTCCGCTCCTGTCGGGCGGGAACAGGTCCATCACCAGGGCCAGCGAGAGCGGCAGGAGGGCGCCCGCGCCGAGTCCCTGCACCGCGCGGAAGGCGATGAGCTGGCCCATGTCCTGGGCCACGCCGCACAGCACCGAGCCGAGCAGGAACAGCGCGACGCCGACGAGTAGCAGCGGCTTGCGGCCGTAGATGTCGGACAGCCTGCCGTACAGCGGGACGGTGATCGTCGAGGTGAGCAGATAGGCGGTGACGACCCACGTGTAGAGGTCCGCGCCACCGAGCTCCCGGACGATCTGCGGCAGGGCGGTGCCGACGATCGTCTGGTCGAGCATCGCCAGGAACATCCCGCCGAGCACGGCGAGCAGGAGCAGCCCGTTGCCGGTGCGGTTCTCCGAGGGGGGATTCGAAACGTCGATAGCCACGTGTCGATACTTACCTGTTGTTTTCAACATGTCAATCCGCACCTAAGATGGGGGCATGTCCCTGCGCATGGCACTGCTCGGCCTGCTGACCATCTCGGGCCCGGCGAGCGGTTACGACCTCACGAAGCTCTTCGAGAGCTCGATCAACCACGCCTGGCAGGCCCGGCACAGCCAGATCTATCCGGAGCTCAACAAGATGTCCGCCGACGGCCTGGTGACGGTCGGGGAGCAGGGAGCCCGGGGCCGCAAGACCTACGCCGTCACCGAGGAGGGAGCCCGGCTGCTGCGCGAATGGCTGCTGGCGGGGGAGCCCTCCCGGCTGGCCCGCCACGAGGAGTCGCTGCGCGCCTTCCTGGTGCCCGCGCTGGAGCCGGACGAGGCCGTGGCGCTGCTGCGGGAGCAGGCCCGCGGCTACGACGCCAGGCTGGCCGAATTGGAGGCGCTCGGAGAGCCCAAGACCCTGGAGCGTGGGAGGCGCGCCGAAGGTTTCGGCAGATACGCCCTGGACCTGGGGCTGCGCCACATGCGGATGATGCGGGACTGGGCCCGCGACACCGCCGACGAGATCGAGCGGTCTAGCCGCAGTCGGCCATAGCGGGAAGCTCGTCCTCGCGGGTGGTGAAGTCGACGTTGGCGAAGTGCTTGTCGAGCAGCTCCTTGACGGTGCCGTTCTGATAGAGGTCGGCGATCACGGCCTGGATGGCCTTGCAGGCGCGCTCGTCGCCCTCGCGCAGGGCCACGGCGTAGCGCTCGTCGGTGAGTTCGAGCCCGACGACCTCGTAGCGGGCCGTCTCCCGGTTGGCGTACCCGGCCAGCAGGAGGTCGTCGCCCGGCACCGCGTCGACCTCCCCGGCCCGCAGCTTGTCCATGCACTGGGCGTAGTTCTCGGCCCGGACCAGCTGCAGGTCGCCGTCGACCTCCCGGCTCACCCGCTCGGTCGAGACGCTGCCCATCGGCTGGCACATCCGCTTGCCGCGCAGGTCGGCCGCGGAGCCGATCGCGGCGCCGTCCCTGACGAGCACGTCGACGTGGGCGAGGTAGTACGGCCCGGCGAAGGTGACGTCGTCCTTGTCGTTGATCGAGTAGGTCGAGATGACCATGTCGACCCCGCCGTCCGCCAGCAGTCCGGGCCGCTCGTCCCGCGCCGTCTCCCGGAAGGTGATGTTGCCCGCGGGCACCTCGAGCGCCTCGGCGATCTCGGTGGCGAGGTCCACCTCGAACCCGGTCCAGGTCCCGTCGGTGTTCTTCAGGGCGATGCCCGGCAGGAAGTTGCGCATCCCGACGGTGAGCTTCCTGGTCTTCGCGGCCCGGTCCACCAGCGAGGTGAAGCCCGGCGGGGTGGAGTCCGTGCCGGGCGTGACCGTGGGATCGGAGCCGGTCAGGAACGGCGGGCGCCAGCCGGTGGCGTAGACGGCCGAGGCGCTCCCGAGCAGCGCGATGAGGATGGCCGCCGCGGCCCAGACCGTCCGCCGCGAGCGCCTGGGCGCGGGCGGGTCGGCGGGCGGCACCGGCCGGGTCGCCCAGCTCGGCGGCCCGACCTCCCCGCCCGGCCAGCCGTGGGCGGAGGGGTCCGGGTGGGTGGGGTACGGCACGCGCACGCCGGTGGAAGGATCGGGCGGCCCGGAGACCTGGCCGGCGTGGGCGCCCGCCTCGTCCGCGGCGGTGGCCTCGGTGCGCCGGCCGGTGGCGGGCGGGGCGGGGAGGGGCCCGGCGGCGCGCGGGTCCTGAGTGCCGGAGAACGGCTGGGACGCGCCCGTGCGCGGGTCCTGAGTGCCGGAGAACGGCTGGGACGCGCCGGTACGGGGGTCCTGGGGGCCCGGCAGCGGCAGGCGCGGGCCGGTGTGCTGCGGGATGCGCATGGGGTTGGTGGCGTCCCCCGGCTCCGGGGCGGCGACCTGCGCGCCCTGGGTGAGCAGCGCCGGGGAGACGCTCGTGGCCTCGGAGCGGCCGAGCAGCCGGAGCAGGAGCTGGTCGGCGGAGGGCCGCTCGGCGGGGGCCTTGGCCAGCGCCGCGCTCACCACGCTCCGCAGCGGCTCCGGCATGGAGGTGACGTCCACCTCGTGGTTGAGGATGCGGTTCAGCACCACGGCGATCGAGCCGCCGGAGAAGGACGTCTCTCCCGTCGCGGCGAACGCGATGGTCGCGCCCCAGGCGAAGACGTCGGTGTACGGGCCGACGTCGTCGCCGGAGATCTGCTCCGGCGCCATGTAGGCGGGGGTGCCGATGGCCCGGCTGGTGATCGTGCCGGTGGAGTCGATGATGCGGGCGATGCCGAAGTCGACGACCCGGGGGCCGTCGGCGGCCATGAGCACGTTGTCGGGCTTGAAGTCGCGGTGCACGATCGAGGCGTGGTGGATCGCGACGAGCGCGGTGGCCGTGCCGACCGCCAGCCGCTGCAGCGGGGCGCCCCGGAGCGGGCCCTCGGCCTCGACGACCTCCCTCAGCGACCTGCCCTCGATGTACTCGCTGGCGATGTAGGGGGTGTCGCCCTCCAGGTCCACGTGGACCACGCCCGCGGTGCAGAACGAGGCGACCCGCTGGGCCGCCCGCGCCTCCCGGGCGAAGCGGGACCGGGCGGAGGCGTCGCCGGTGAACTTCACGTGCAGGAGCTTGATCGCCGCCCGCTCCCCGGACGCGTCCTCCCCGAGGTAGACGATCCCCTGGCCGCCCTCGCCAATGCGCCCGACGACGCGGAACGGCCCCAGCTGGCGCGGCTCCCCCGCTCCCAGTGGCTCGATCTGCGGCATCTTCGTCCCCACGGTTTCGTCAAACTCTGACCAGCCAAACTTTACGGCCCGCCGACGTCTTGACCCTACGCGTTACCGCGACGTGACCCTGTTGGCGTCCCGGCGCGCCTCTCACCGCTCACCCGCCCTCGCGGACTCGCCGGACACCGAACTATCAATAACGACAATCGCCACGATTTGGCGCTATAGCCTCTTGGCTCGCTACCGTTGAGATCCCCGACCAAGCGGAGCAAGGGCCTATGAGGCGATATATCGGTTTTCGCGAGTTCGTCCAGCGCGATCAGCGCTCGCTCGTCGGCACCGGCCTGCTCCTGACCGGCAGCCACGAGCAGGCCATCCGGCTGACCCTGCAGGCCCTGCGCGTCGTCGGCGCGGCCTGGCCCCCCGCCGCCTGGGAGAGCCCGGGCGAGCACGCCCACATCGCCCTCTACCACGCCTTCCTCCGCCGGCCCAGCGCCGCGGGGGCGACCGCGCTGGTGAAGCTCCCGCCCCGGCGCCGCCTCATCGTCGTGGCCTGCCTGCACCACGACAGGTCCCCGGCCGAAGTGGCCGACATCCTGGGTCTGTCCGCCGAGACCGTGGAGGCGGAGCTCGCCGAGGGGGTCGAGACCCTCACCAAGGGCGACCACAAGCGTCTGGTCAACCGGTTCGCCATGCAGGCGGGCGAGGCGTCCGTCCCCGACCTCTCGGCCCGCTCCCTGACGACCCTGCGCCGCCGGGGCAGGCGGAGGGCCCTGCTGACGGCGTTCGTCCTCGTCCTGATGGTCGGCCTCATCATCGGCCTCACCCCGCAGGGCCAGGCCTGGCTTCCCGCCCTCGCCTCGGGCGAGAACGGCCCTCAGGCGTCGGCCATGAGCCGGGAGACCGCCGCCCCCTCCCCGGACCCGGGCGCCGCTCCCACGCCGTGGCAGGCCCCGCGCACGTCCTATGTGATCCATCACGCGGTCCCCGAGAAGTGCGCGGGCGCGCGTCCCGCGACGCCGTGGGCGGGCAGGGACCTCTGCTCGGGCTGGACTCTGACGCTGATCTCCAACGACCCCGCGAAGGAGCACGCCAACCTGCCGAAGGCGACCTGCGAGCCGCTCCCCTGCCAGACCGCTCTGAGCATCCCAGAGGCGGTCCAGGAGCTGGGGGACGGCGACGGCAGTTCCTGGCAGTTCGACCTCGCCCTCAGCCGCGACGGCCGGCGCGTCGCCTACCTCAGCGCGGCGGAGCGCAGGTACGTCGCCCACGACCTGCCGTCCGGGACGAAGCGGTACCTGTCCCCGGTGCTCACCCCGGCCGAGGTCGGGCACGGCCCGTCCGTCAGCGTCTCCCCGGACGGCCGCCACTTCACCGTGGCCCTGACCTCCGGGCGGCTGCGGACCGACTTCACCACCGGCTCGGCGACCACCCTGTCCGCCGCGGACCTCACCCCCGTGGAGAAGGCCGCGGACTGGCTCAGCGAGGAGTACCCCTTCTGGGCGGACTCCCCCAGCGGCAAGTACGCCGCCGCCACGGTGCCGGGGGATTCCAAGAACGACGCCCTGCACATCGTGGACGCCGCCTCGCGACGGGTCGTCAAGCGCCTGCCGCTGCCCTCGCTGGGGGAACCCGTCGACGGCGGGGTCGTCGACTGGCTGAACGCCCGCGAGGTCGTCGTCATGCTGACCGGCCGTACCAGCCAGGACGTCCTGGGCTTCTACCGGATCGACGCGGTCACCGGCCGGGCCCACCGCCTGCCCGGTCTCCCCGCCGACAAGCGGGTCGTCATCGGCGCGACCACGGCGCCGTGACCCCCGGCCCGGCGCCGTCGAGACGGCCTCGCCGGGTCACGGCGCGGGAAACCCCTACCCCGGCTCTCCCCGGTGCTCCGCCATGAACTCCGCATATCCACAGGCGGAGGTGACCGGCCCGGTTATCCCCGGAAGGGCTTCGACGAGGGGAACGCCCGCCTCGGCCGTCCCCCACCACCGCTCCACCCGGGCCCGGAGGTCGATCACCTCCGTCGCCGTCTCGCAGTCGGTGACGGCGTAGTCGACCACCACTGGCAGCCTCTCCCCCGCCTCGAGGACCCTGGGGAAGTCCCGTCCGTCCTGGGCGGTGACGGAGTACGGCGCCAGCCCCCGGCCGCTCGCCGTCAGCTCCGCGACCGTGATCGGCAGGAACCCGTCGTTGACGACGGTCCTCTCCTCGTGGACGAGGAGGGTTCCGGGCCGTTCCGGACTGTCGTCCAGGAGTTCCTCGCCGAAGCCCCCGGAGAAGGCCGAGAACCTGGGTGCGAGTGCGCCCGCCTGCCAGAAGAGCAGGCCCGCGGCGACGAGGACCAGGCCCGCGCAGCCCGCCACTGTGAACCGGCGCCGGTCCCGCCGGGTGAGTGTCCCCACCCCGGAGTCCCGAATTCCCGGAATCTGGCCAGAAGTCACAATATCCCCCCTTATGCACTGATATTTGATCATGCTAGATTCCCGGTTCGGACGGAAGGGGGACCGTGCTGTCCATCGCTCTCGTGCTCGCCCCGATCGCCCTGATCCTCGTCCCTGCCGTCACCGACCAGGTCGAGCCGGGGCAGATCAAGCGGTTCGTCCGCCGCCAGGGCCTCGCACCGGCCCCTGCCGACAGCGACCTCATCCTGACCTACCTGCGGGTCACCCGCCGCTGGCGGGCCCTCGGCCTGGTCTTCGGGGCACTCGCCGTACTCGCGTCCGAACCGCTCAGGATCGCTCCGCCCTTCCCAGTCCTCGGCTGGTTCGCCGGCGTGCTGGTGGCGGAGGTACGGCTGGCACGGGCCCGGCCGGCCGGGCGGAAAAATCTCGGCGTGCGGCTGGTCCCGCCGGTGGCGACCTGGCTGTGGGGCGTGAGCGCGGTGGTCGCGGGAGCGCTGGCCGTCTCCGGGGTGGCCCGGTTCCTGCTGCTCGACGCGGGCATGACCACCCTGCTGTGGGCCCTGATCACGGCGGCCGCCGTACCGGCCGTGATGCTCCTGACCCGGGGGCTGCGGACGCGGCCGCTGCCCCTCGAACCGGCCGACCAGGCCGCGCTGGAAGCCGCCGCACGGTCCCGATCCACGCACGTGCTGCTGAGCGGCCGGGTCGCGGCGGAGGTGGCCGCCACCGGGGCGCCGGCGGGCGGTCACCGCCGCCGTCACGGCCGTCTCGGTGACCGTCGCGCTGGGCGCCGCCCTCACCTGGTCCGCCACCGTCCCGCGGCCGCCCGAGAAGCCTGTCACCTGGTCCGCACGTGACGAGGAGAACACCTCGTCCCTGCCGATCGCCTCCGCGGCGCTGTCGAAGTGCGGCACCCGCCTGACCGTCCGGGACTGCGTGACGTGGAGCCTGTTCCCGGAGGACCAGGGGCCCGACGAGCCGAGGCGCCGTCTCTGGTTTCCGCAGGCCGCCGCGTTCGCCGGACGGTGGGGACCGCTCCCACGCCCCGCGCCGCTCGCACTGAGCGGCGACGGCTTCCACGCCGTCTACCTGCACACCCGGACCCGGCGGATGGTCCACCACGATCTGCGCACCGGAGCCCGCCGCGACCTCACCGGCCCGCTGCCCGACGCGGATCTCCCGGTGCCGGTGCTCTCCTACGACGGCCGGTACGTCGCCCTCACCACCGGGACGGGGCCGGGCACGACCCGCCTCGTCGGCACCGGCGACGGGCGGAGCGTGGAGGTGCCGGGCCTCGCCCGGGTGCTCGGCGTCGGCCCGGAGGGCTTCGCGGCGGTCACCGTACCCGAGGACGACAAGACCGACCTGGTCACGGTGGACCTGCGCGGCGCCGTACGCACGAGGGTGCCCTTCGACTCCGCGTCGGTCGCCCGCCTCTTCCCGGACGGGCGCCGCCTGCTGGTCCTCACCGGGGGCGGCGAGGCGGTGACGGTGAACCCGGCCACCGGGAGGACCGTGCGCCGGGTGAAGATCAAGCTCCGGCTGGACCCGTACGGCAACGCCCCGGAGTTCCTCGGCTGGAGCGGGGACGGCCGCTTCCTGGCCAGGCTCTCGCCCGAAGAGCCCGATGACGGCGGACTCCACCTGGTCCACCCTGCCACGGGCGAGATCGCCGAACCTCGGGACTCCGGTCCCGTCGAGGACTCCGGGAAGACGGTGATCGGGAAGGTGAGCGGCGAGTGACGACCGGGCCGATCCGGAGCCGGGGAAAGCAGAGGGCCGCCCCGAGGGGCGGCCCCGCGTGCTGTCCTGACCTGGTCAGGCCATCTTCTTCTTGAGGTTCTCGTCCAGGGCCGCCAGGAAGTCCTGGGTGGTCAGCCACTCGGCGTCGCCGCCGACGAGGAGGGCGAGGTCCTTGGTCATCTGGCCGCCCTCGACGGTCTCGATGCAGACCTGCTCCAGCTTCTCGGCGAACTCGATCACCGCGGGGGTGTTGTCGAGCTTGCCGCGGTGCGCGAGGCCCCGGGTCCACGCGAAGATCGAGGCGATCGGGTTGGTGGAGGTCGGCTTGCCCTGCTGGTGCTGGCGGTAGTGACGGGTCACGGTGCCGTGGGCGGCCTCGGCCTCGACGGTGCGGCCGTCGGGGGTCATCAGGACCGAGGTCATCAGGCCGAGCGAGCCGAAGCCCTGGGCCACGGTGTCGGACTGGACGTCGCCGTCGTAGTTCTTGCAGGCCCAGACGTAGCCGCCCTCCCACTTGAGCGCCGCGGCGACCATGTCGTCGATCAGGCGGTGCTCGTAGGTCAGGCCGGCGGCCTCGAAGTCCTTCTTGAACTCGGTCTCGTACACCTCGGCGAAGATGTCCTTGAACCGGCCGTCGTAGGCCTTCAGGATCGTGTTCTTCGTGGAGAGGTAGACCGGGTAGTTGCGGGCCAGGCCGTACCGCATGGAGGCGCGGGCGAAGTCGCGGATGGACTCGTCCAGGTTGTACATCGCCATGGCGACGCCGCCGCCCGGGAAGTCGTAGACGTCGAGCTCGATCGGCTCCGAGCCGTCCTTCGGGGTGAAGGTGAGGGTCAGCGTGCCCTCGCCCGGAACCTTGAGGTCGGTGGCGCGGTACTGGTCGCCGAAGGCGTGACGGCCGACGACGATCGGCTTGGTCCAGCCGGGCACGAGCCGCGGCACGTTGGACATGATGATCGGCTCGCGGAAGATGACGCCGCCGAGGATGTTACGGATGGTCCCGTTCGGGGACTTCCACATCTTCTTGAGGCCGAACTCCTCGACGCGCGCCTCGTCCGGGGTGATGGTGGCGCACTTGACGCCGACGCCGTACTGCTTGATGGCGTTCGCCGCGTCGATCGTCACCTG
This sequence comes from Planobispora longispora, assembly GCF_016863135.1. Classification (GTDB taxonomy): domain Bacteria; phylum Actinomycetota; class Actinomycetes; order Streptosporangiales; family Streptosporangiaceae; genus Planobispora; species Planobispora longispora. The sequence goes on along the minus strand of NZ_BOOH01000008.1, from coordinate 10,582 downwards.
GTCGTCGGTGGCGTCGCGGTGCTCCATCCCCAGGTCGTAGTACTTCAGGTCGACGTCGAGGTAGGGAAGGATCAGCTGGTCCTTGATGAACTGCCAGATGATCCGGGTCATCTCGTCGCCGTCAAGCTCGACGACGGAGCCCTCTACCTTGATCTTGGGCATGCGTGTGGTTCCCCTTCTTAACGAACAACCAGCCAGTTAGTCCTTTTGAGGCTCACTGGCCGTGAGGCTATCGGACGGGCGCCCGCACCCTGCGGGCCACCCGGTCATCCGACTTATGTGGGCATGGCTTTTTACAGAGGGATTTCGTCCTTGAGGATCAGGAGGACGGAGGCCGCCATGAGCGCGACGCCGAAGAGCCCGAGCGTGACGACGTCGGTCGCCTTCTTCCGTACGGCCAGCCGCCCGCCACCCCCGATCAGCCGGATGAGCGCGCCCAGCGCGATGAGGGCGCCCAGCCCGAAGCCGCCCCAGTAGAGATTCGGCTCCGGCGCCAGGGCGGCGTATGCCACGGCGAGGACCGCACCCGCCAGCACCAGCGGGTACGGTCCCCATCGATTGTCGGTTCTGTTCATCACCGCTCGTCGATCGGCTTCCACTTCTGGTCGCGCTCGCCGATGTACTCGCTGTCCGGGCGGATCAGCCGGTTGTCGGCGTGCTGCTCGATGACGTGCGCGGTCCATCCTGACATGCGGCTGACCGAGAAGACCGGGGTGAACAGGTCGGTCGGGACGCCGAGGTAGTGGTAGACCGTCGCGGCGTAGAAGTCCACGTTGGGGTAGAGGCCCTTCGTCTCGTAGACGACCTCCTCCATCTCCTTGGACATCCGGTAGTAGGTGTCGTCGCCGGAGGCCTCGGCCAGTTCCTGCGACATCCGGCGCAGGTGCGTGGCACGCGGGTCCTCGGTCTTGTAGACCCGGTGCCCGAAGCCCATGATCTTCTCTCCGGCGGCGAGCCGGTCGCGCACGGACTGGGCCACGCCGTCCGGGTCGAGCGACTCCAGGGTGCGCATGACCTGCTCGTTGGCGCCGCCGTGGAGCGGGCCCTTGAGGGTGCCGATCGCGGCGACGATGGCCGAGTGCATGTCCGACAGGGTCGCGGCGCAGACGCGGGCGGCGAACGTCGAGGCGTTCATCGTGTGGTCGGCGTGCAGGACCAGGCAGGCGTCGAAGATCTCCACCGCGCGCGGGTCCGGGACGCGGCCGGTGATCTGGAGCAGGAAGTTCGCCGCGATGCTGAGTTCGGGGTCCGGGTCGGGAATCGCGCTCCCGGTCCTGGCCGCGTGATAGCGGGCGACGAGCAGGGGCTGCTGCGCGGTCAGCCGGGCGGCCTTGCGCAGGTTGGCGTCCGGACTGTTGGAGTCCTTGTCCGGATCGTCGGCAGCGGCGAGGGAGACGAGGGTGCGCAGCGCCTCCATGGGCGCCTGCTTCTCCGCGATCTCGGGGATGTTGGCCTCGACGAGAGCGCCGAGCGTGCGCCCCCGGACCAGTTCCGTCCCGTAGGAGGCCAGCTGCTCCCGGTTCGGGAGCTTGCCGCACTGCAGCAGGTGGGCGGTCTCTTCGAAGGTGGTGCGGCCGGCCAGGTCATGGATGTCGTAGCCGCGGTAGAAGAGGCGTCCGGCCTTGCCGTCGATGTCGCTGAGCGCCGTGGACGCGGCTACGACATCGGCGAGGCCCTTGGTGGGTTTGTCCGCCATGAGTGTTTCCTCCGCTTATCTTCGCCCGAAGTCTACCCGTGAGCAGGCCAGACCCCCGCGAAAGGTCCAGACCAATTTCACGAAGGATTCTGCTTCTGGCAAAGGCGATTCCCCATCCCCTCGTCTGGGTAAGCCGGAGCTGTAGTAATAGTTACGGCGGGCTACCTGGGGAGGAACTGCCGTGGAGGGGCCGTTCATACGCATCGAGGACACCGGCGAGGTGGTCCCGTTGCGCCCCGAGATCACGACGGTCGGGCGCGGCCGAGGAGTCGACATCCGGCTCACCGACCCGAGCGTGTCCCGGTTGCACGCGGAATTCGTCCGGCGCGGACCTTACGTGTATGTCGTTGACCTGGGCCTGTCCCGCAACGGCACACGGGTGAACGGCAGGCCGATCGCCCGGAGGGTCCTTGACGACGGCGACGTCGTCTCCTTCGGCGCCGCCCGGGGCAGGATCGGCGGAGTCCCCCGTGAGGACTTCGTCCCCGAGGTCGAACTCCGCCGCGCCGCGGCGCCGGAGCTGACCCGGCGGGAGGTCGACGTGCTCACCTCGTTGTGCCGGCCGGCGCTGTCGGACGAGGCGTTCGTCGCGCCGGCGACCGCCCGCGAGATCGCCGACGACCTGGTGGTGACCGAGGCTGCGGTCAAGCAGCACCTGCTCCGTCTCTACCAGAAGTTCCGGATTCCGGAGGGCACCAACCGGCGCACCAGGTTGGCCAACGAGGTCGTCGCCCTGGGGCTGGTCAGGCCCACCCCGGTGGTTCCGCCGCAGCGAGCGGCCGGGACCCCGGAACAGCAGACCTCGGTGAGCCGCAGGGCGTCCTGACGTCCGCGGGCGTCCCGGTGCCGGACGGACGCCCCGCAGGCGAGACGCCCTGACCTGCCGCGGGGCCGCCCCGCAGGGGCCCCGCGGCCAGCCGGCGTTCCCCGGGGACGGCGCGGCCGGCCTGCCCGTGGAGGGTGCGGCCGGCCGGTGTTTCCCGCGGACGGCCGGGGTTCACGCCTTCTCGGCGGCCTCGACCACGTTGGCCAGGAGCAGGGCCCGGGTCATCGGGCCCACGCCGCCGGGGTTGGGGGTGAGGAAGCCCGCGACGTCCGCGACACCGGGAGCGACGTCACCGGCGATCTTCCCGTCGACCCGGGAGACGCCGACGTCGAGCACCGCCGCGCCGGGCTTCACCATGTCCGCGGTGATCAGGTGCGGCACTCCCGCGGCGGCGACGACGATGTCGGCGCGGCGGGTGTGCGCCGCCAGGTCCTGGGTTCCGGTGTGGCAGAGGGTCACGGTGGCGTTCTCGCTACGGCGGGTGAGCAGCAGGCCGAGCGAGCGGCCCACGGTGATGCCCCGGCCGACCACGACCACCTCGGCGCCCTTGATCGGCACGCCGTACTGCTGCAGGAGGATGACGATGCCGTTCGGGGTGCAGGGCAGCGGGGCGTCGACCATGTGGACCAGGCGCCCCAGGTTGACCGGGTGCAGGCCGTCGGCGTCCTTGGCGGGGTCCATGCGCTCCAGGACCGCCTGGGTGTCCAGATGCCGGGGCAGCGGGAGCTGGACGATGTAGCCGGTGCACTCCGGCATCGCGTTGAGCTCGTCGATGACCTTTTCGAGCTCCGCCTGGGTGGTGTCGGCGGGCAGATCCCTGCGGATGGAGGCGATGCCGACCTCGGCGCAGTCGCGGTGCTTGCCCGCGACGTAGATCTGGCTGCCCGGGTCGTCGCCCACGAGGACGGTGCCGAGGCCGGGGGTGATCCCCCGCTCCTTCAGCGCGGCCACCCGCGCCGTGAGGTCTGCCTTGATCTTCGCTGCGGTGGCCTTGCCGTCCAGAATCTGCGCGCTCATGGGACCAACCTTCTCATGAGATCAACCGCGTCCGGCGGCCCGCCACCCTCCGTGGCCGCCCGGGCCCGCGCTCACCTGTCCGGGTGGGAGCGCCCGGCGGGATCAGCCGCGGCCGGCCTCACGCTGCTCGATGATCCGGCGCGTGAAGGGGATGACCTCCATGAGCTTCCCACCCATGTATGCCGAACCGAGCGCGAGCACCACCAGGACGATCGGGCTCTGCCAGAGGCCGCCGATGATCACCATGATGGGCAGGATGAGGTCAAGCATGGGCATGGGAGGTCTCCAAAGGGCCGGGATCGGGAATGCTTCAGGCTAATCACAGGGCAAAGATGATTAAACCTAAACAACCTGCTTATTTCGCCACTTTCTTGTCACCTGTCCCAGCATTCCGATCCGGCGGCGGCCGGAGATCCGGAACGTCTCCCGGAGTAGGAACGACGCGAAAGCGACATCAGCAGTATCGGCGAGGCCGTTCCTGACCATAGGGCTTCGGCGGGGGCCCGCCCGCCCGCACCCTCCCCGCACCCTCCCCGCACCTTTCCCGCGACGGCTCATCGCGGAGAAGGCACGGCCGCCGCGGGGACGCGGCGGCCGTACCGCGGGCTCCGGAGCCCTCAGGTGTAAGGCCCTTAATGGAAGAAGTGGCGGGTGCCGGTGAAGTAGAGCGTGACCCCGGCGGCCTCGGCCGCGGCGATCACCTCGTCGTCCCGGATCGAGCCGCCGGGCTCCACGATCGCCTTCACACCCGCCTCGATGAGGGGCGCGGGGCTGTCCGCGAACGGGAAGAACGCGTCGGAGGCCGCGACCGACCCCTTGGCGCGCTCGCCGGCCCTGGTGACCGCGAGCCGGGCCGAGTCGACCCGGTTGACCTGACCCATGCCCACGCCGACGCTCGCCCCGTCCGCGGCGAGCAGGATCGCGTTGGACTTCACCGAGCGGCACGCCTTCCAGGCGAAGGCCAGGTCGGCGAGGACCTCCGGGGAGGCCGCGGGACCCGCCTTGAGCTCCCAGGTCTCGGGCGCGTCGCCGGGGGCGTCCACCCGGTCGGCCGTCTGCACCAGCAGGCCGCCGTCGATCCGGCGGAACTCGGCCGCGTTGGCCGGGCCCTGCGGGCAGGCCAGCAGCCGGATGTTCTTCTTCCCGGTCAGCACGGCCAGCGCCTCGTCGCTGAAGGCGGTGGCCACCACGACCTCGGTGAACACCTCCGCGATCTGCCGGGCCAGCTCCCCGGTGACCTCGCCGTTGACCGCGATCACCCCGCCGTAGGCCGAGACCGGGTCGCAGGCGTGCGCCTTGCGGTGCGCCTCCGCCACGTCGGCGCCGACCGCGATGCCGCACGGGTTCTGGTGCTTGATGATGGCGACGGCGGGCTCGGCGAAGTCCCACGCGGCCCGCCAGGCGGCGTCGGCGTCGAGGTAGTTGTTGTAGGACATCTCCTTGCCGTGCAGCTGCTCGGCCCCGGCCAGCCCGCCGGCGCCCGAGGTGTAGAGGGCGGCGCGCTGGTGCGGGTTCTCGCCGTAGCGCAGCGGCGCCGCCAGCTCCCAGGAGGCGCCCATGAAGGCGGGCCAGGCGTCGTCCTCGGCGGCGTACACGTTGGCGAACCAGGAGGCCACCGCGGTGTCGTAGGCGGCGGTGTGGGCGTAGGCCGCGGCGGCCAGGCGGCGGCGCTCAGTGACGGTGAACCCGCCCTCGCCGACCGCGGCGAGCACCTCGCCGTACGCCCCGGGGTTCACCACGACCGCGACGGTGCCGTGGTTCTTGGCGGCGGCGCGGATCATCGCCGGGCCGCCGATGTCGATCTGCTCCACGCACTCGGCGTCGGAGGCGCCGGAGGCGACGGTCTCCTGGAACGGGTAGAGGTTGACCACGACCAGCTGGAACGGGTCGATCTCCAGCTCTTCCAGCTGCGCGAGGTGGGCCGGGTTGCCGCTGTCGGCCAGCAGGCCGGCGTGCACGCGCGGGTGCAGGGTCTTGACGCGACCGTCGAGGCACTCGGGGAAACCGGTCAGCGTCTCCACCGGGGTGACCGGGACGCCGAAAGAAGCGATCTTCGCTGCGGTGCCGCCGGTGGAGACGATCTCCACTCCCGCGGCGTCGAGTCCGCGTGCCAGCTCCTCCAGCCCGCTCTTGTCGTACACCGCGATCAACGCGCGCCGGATGGCGATGCGGGTCACTTCCTGGTCCTCCTGTTGCTTCCGGTGGTCCGGGGCGCCCGGCTCGTGCGCCGGGTCGTCCGAGGTCGCCGGGCGTTCCGGGGAACGGCACGCCCGAAGGTCGCGGGACGCGCCGGCTAGCCGGCGTGCCCGAGGTCGCGGGACCGCCCGATGCGGACGGTCCTGCCGGTCACGGTCCAGCCCTCGCGGGCCATCCGGCCGACGGTCTCGACGAGCAGGCCCCGTTCGACGGCCTTGATGCGCTCGTGCAGGGTGTGCTCGTCGTCGCCGTCGTAGACGCGGACGGCCTCCTGGGCGACGATCGGCCCGGTGTCCACCCCGGCGTCGGCGAGCATCACGGTGCAGCCGGTCACCCGCACGCCGTAGGCGAGGGCGTCGCGGACCCCGTGCGCCCCCGGGAAGGAGGGCAGCAGCGCGGGATGGGTGTTGAGAACGGGGAAGGCGTCCAGCGTGGGAGCGCCGAGGATCTTCATGAAGCCCGCGAGCACCACCAGATCGGGCTTGTGCTCGGCGACCTTCGCGGCGACCGCCAGGTCCCACGCCTCGCGGGTCGGGTGGTCGGGGACGCGCTCGACGAAGGTCGGCACTCCGGCGCGCTCCGCGCGGGACAGCCCTTCGATGCCCTCGCGGTCGGCGCCCACCGCCACGATCCGGGCACCGTACCCCTCGTCCTCCACGGCGTCCAGCAGGGCCTGTAGGTTGGTTCCAGAGCCGGACACGAGAACCACAAGCCGAACGGCCTGGGATGACACCGACGCACTCCATTCGGACGGGGACTCACGCCGCTGCAAGGGTATCGGCCCACCGGCTCACGTGACGCAAGGAGGTCCTGCAGGTGACGACACCGGTCCAGCTACGGCCCGCCGAGGGTGCGGGACGACGGGCGTTGTGGCTGGCGTTCGCGGCGGTCGTGCTGACGCTCATCCTCCCCCTGGCGGGGGTGTTCATGTCGCTCTTCGCACTCGTCGTCTCGGTCCGCGCGATCCCCACACTCAAGCTGGTGTCCAAACCCGTCGGCCTGGCCGTCACAGGGATCGTCCTGTCGTCCCTGGCGCTCCTGGCCTCGCTCTCGGTGACGGCGTTGCAGTTCTACCTCAGCGACGAGCTGTCCGCCTACGCCGAGTGCAAGATCGGCGCGGGTACGGTCACCGCCCAGAACGAGTGCGTGGAGCAGCTGGAGCGGGCCATGGAGAAGCGTTTCCCCTTCGTCGAGCCCGGCAGCCTCGAGTTCCCCTTCCCTCCCTGATCGCCGGCCCTTCCCTGTTCCTCACTCCTCGCCGCCGGCCGGTGCGCGGCCGGCGGCGAGATCGAGTGCCGCGCCGGCGGTGAGGCCGGGTGCCGCGTCGGCGATCCGCTGCCGCATCGACCGCCGCCCCAGGGCCTCCAGCGCCTCGTCGACGATCCGGCTCAACGGGAACGACAGCTCCGCTTCGAAGGCGGCGGCCGCGGCGGCGGTGGCCGCCCACTCCGCCTCCAGCGTCGGCACGAGCGCCTCGGCCTTCGGCGTGAGCCCGACGATCCTCTGGCGTGCGTCCTCGCCCGGCGTGAGGGAGACCAGCCCGTCCCTGGCCATCTGGGCCACGGTCTGGCTCGCCGCGGAGTGCGTCACCCCGATGGCGCGTGCCAGGTCGCGGATCGAGCGGGGGCCGGAGGCGGCCAGCACCCTGACGACCGGGGTGAACCGGGGGCGGAAATCCGCCAGCCCGAGATCGGCGTAGACGGCGGCGACGTCCCCGTCGAGCAGGTCGAGCAGATGACGCAGTCGCGTCCCGAGAATCGCGGGACCGGAGGGCGGGACGTCCATGGCTAAAATATAACAGCGCTGTTAGATCTGACGAAGGGACCCCCGCCATGGCCAGCCCTCATCCCCCGATCGAGCCGTACGACCACGGGATGCTCGACACCGGTGACGGAAACTTCGTGTACTGGGAGGTCTGCGGCAATCCTGACGGCAAGCCCGCCCTCGTCGTCCACGGCGGGCCGGGAGGCGGGTGCACGGCCGGCCAGCGGCGGACCTTCGACCCCGAGCTCTACCGGATCGTCCTGTTCGACCAGCGCGGCTGCGGGCGCAGCACGCCGCACGCGAGCGACCCCGCAGCCGACATGAGCCTCAACACCACCGAGCATCTGCTCTCCGACATGGAACTGCTGCGTGAGCATCTCGGCGTCGACCGCTGGCTGCTGTACGGCGGCTCGTGGGGATCCACCCTGATCCTCGCCTACGCCGAGCGCCACCCCGAGCGGGTCTCGGAGATCGTCATCCCCGCTGTCACCACGACCCGGCGCTCGGAGGTCGACTGGCTCTACCGGGGCGTCGGGCGTTTCTTCCCCGAGCAGTGGGACCGGTTCCGGGCCGGCGTCCCCGAGGCCGACCGCGACGGTGACCTCGTCGCGGCCTACGCCCGGCTCATGGAGCACCCCGACGCGGACGTCCGGGCGAAGGCCGCGATCGACTGGATGACCTGGGAGGACGCGGTGATCTCCCTGGAGTCGAACGGCACGCCGGGCGCCTACGGCGACCGCCCGTCGGACGACCTGATGGCGTTCGTCCGGATCTGCGCGCACTACTTCGCCAACGGAGCGTGGCTGGAGGAGGGCGCGCTGCTGCGCGACGCGGGACGGCTGGCCGGGATCCCGGGCGTCCTGATCCACGGCCGCCACGACCTGGGCTCCCCGGTGGGCACCGCCTGGGAGCTCGCCCGCGCCTGGCCCGGCGCGGAGCTGATCGTCATCGAGGACTCGGGGCACACCGGCAGCGACGCGATGCGCGACGAGATCCTCGCCGCGATCGACCGGTTCGCCGAACGGTGAGGCGGCCCGGCCCGGCCGGGGTCAGTCGCGGTCCCAGGCGTAGGGGTCGAGGTAGATGACGTGGCCGCCCTTGTCGTCGGTCTCGTCGACGATGTCGCGCCGGGGCGGCCGGGGCTCCTCGTGACGGGGGCGTGAGTCCTCGCCCGGGGCCTCCGCCGCGACCGAGGCGTGCTCGTCCTCCCAGTCGTCCCGGATGACCGGGATCGGCTGGGTGTCGCACTCGGTGGCGTCCAGCCAGTGACCGGGGAGCGCGCGCGACTCGCCCGGCTCGGCGAACCCGGCCTTGCTCGCCACCGACCCGGCGGCCTTGGCCAGCTTGACGCCCGCCTTGCGGACCGGGGCCGTGGCCGTTCCGACCTTGGCGGCGGCCTTGACGACGGCGGGGTGCTGGCCCCGGAAGATCAGCCACCAGTTGGCCAGGCCCGCCGCGATCCCGGCGGCGACGCCGGTCTCCAGCGTCACCGAGAGCATGACCTCCCATCCGGCCGGGCCCATCGAGGCGAGCCTGGCCCCGCCGAGCGCGCCCCCGGACAGGGCCGCCAGCAGCCCCGCCACGCAGCCGGTCGTGACGCCGCAGGCGAAACCCCACAGGGGCGCCCCTTCGTACGAGGCCGACGGGGCGATCCGGACGAGCACGACGCCCCCCACGGCCCCGGCCACGAACGGCACCGCTATCACCGCCATCACCCAGGCCGGGGTCGGCCCCGCCTCCGGGAGCGCGCCCAGGATGGGCAGGCTGGGCACCGTGCTCAGTTGCACGCCGGTCGGGGCGACCAGCGTGCCGGTGCCGACGGCGAAGCCCGGCCCGGCGATGTAGGCCATCCCCCAGATGAACGCGTTGAGCAGGTAAAGCCCCTGGACCAGCAGGAGCAGCAGGCCCCCGACGAACCCCGGGGCCAGGACGTCGGTCAGCTGCCGGACCTGGTCGAAGTTCGCCACGGCGGCGCCGAGCACCAGGATCGCGCCCGCCGCCAGCATGACCCCCGTCGCGGCGGCCGTGCCGGCCGCGACCGACCGCACCCGCTCCGGCAGCAGGCGCACCATCGACCGCCACGGCCCGATCACCCTGACCGTGCCCAGCGTGCCCGCCAGGAAGGCCAGCGCGAGATGGCTGACCAGGACGTCGCCGAGGAACGGCTGGGTGATCTCGTTCCGGGCGACGAGCGCGATCCCCCCGGCCAGCAGCGCGTACGGCGCCGCCAGCGAGACGCCTCCCTGCGCGACCAGGGCGAGCTGCGCCCGGCGGCGGGCCTTGGCCTCGTCCTTGGGGCTGTCCTTGGGCAGCCGGGCGGGCATCCGCAACCGCAGGTCGGCGTCCCGGGCCATCCAGATCCCGGCGCGGTAGAGCAGGAACGTGGGCAGGATCGTCAACCCGAGCGGGATCAGCCCGACCGATCCGCCGGGGATCGCGAATCCGGCGTGGTGGGCCGCCAGCCAGAGCTGCGCCGCGGTGCGGAACACGCCGGGCAGGCCGGGACCGATCGCGTCCCGGGGCGCGGCGATCCAGCCGATCAGGGTGAGCGTGGTGAGCACCGCCAGACCGACGCCGAGCGTCCAGACCGCGGCGAGAACCCCGGAGACGGGGAGCGGACGGCGGATGTCGTCGTCACCCGTGACGCCGGGCAGGGGGATGCGGCGCAGGACGGTACGGGGAGCCGTCCGCAGCTGGTCGAGAAGGGCGGTCACAATACTCGATAGTCTCAGGATCTTGCGTGTGCACGGGCCCTCATCCGTCCCGCGTGTCGCGGAACGCCTCCGGAAGCCGTCCCGGTCACGACGGAACCGGTCTCCCCTCCGGACCCGGCGCCGCCCGCGACGGCACGGGTCATCCCCATGGAAACCGCCCCGCGGACGACGACTCCGAACCGGCATCGCCCGCGGCGGCGCCACGCCGTCCCACGGGAATGGCCCGTGAACGACGGCGCCGGTACGGCGAGACGCCGTACCGGCCTTCCCGGCGCCCGCCGTACGGCGAGCAGCCGGTGAACGTCCGTAACCGCTCAGGGTGGTGCGCCCGGCGGCTACCGGGGGCGGTCCCTAGCGGGACTGCATGAT
>NZ_BOOH01000007.1 GCF_016863135.1 Planobispora longispora | reverse complement strand
TCGGGCCGGGGCCGTGTCCGGTGCTCGACCGGGCCCGCCCCGGGCGCCCCGGCGGTGGCCTGTGATCCTCTGACGAGGATCACAGGCCACCTCGCGGTTTCCCGGGGTGCCTGCCACGAGGAGGCGTGCCACGAGGGGGCGCGCCATGGGACATGATCTACGAGAGGGCGCGCGCCGAGGGGCGGGTCGCCGCCTCCACCTTGCGCATGACGCGGGCCATGATCTCCAGCTCGTCCGGGCTCAGCAGGTCGATCAGCAGCTCGCGCACGACGGTGACGTGGCCGGGCGCGGTGCGCTCCAGGCACCTCATGCCCTGCTCGGTGAGCACGGCCAGGACGCCGCGGTCGTCGGAGGGACAGGTGGCCCGTTCGACCAGGCCCCGCTTCTCCAGCTGGCCGATCTGGTAGGTCAGGCCGCTCTTGGAGACCACGACGGTGCGGGCGAGCTCGGTCATCCGCAGCCGGCGGTCGGGGGCGGCGGACAGTCTCGCCAGGATCTCGTACTGGGCGTGGGTGAGACCCGCGTCGGCCTTCAGCTGCTCCTCGACGCGCCGTTCCAGCAGATGGGACGCGGTCAGATAGGCCGTCCACGCCGCCATCTCGCGCTCGTCGAGCCACCGTGCTCCCGTCACCTGCCCAGTCTACCTGTTGTTTGAATTTGAACTATCTGTCATGATGGTCGTTGTTCAAATTTGAACTACTTCGGGAGGCGTCATGCTGGACCAGGCACGCTCCATCGCCCTGCTGCTGGGCCGGATCGCCATCGGTGCGATCTTCTTCGTGCACGGCTGGACGAAGTTCACCGGAGGGCTGGCGGGGACGACGGCGTTCTTCGAGCAGATCGGCGTTCCCCTGCCGGGCGTGGCGGCGCCCGCGGTGGCCGTTCTGGAGGTCGCCGGCGGGATCGCGCTCATCCTGGGCGCCGCGCTCCCGCTCTTCGGGGTCCTGCTCGCCCTCGACATGCTCGGGGCGATCGTGTTCGTCCACGGGGCCAACGGCTTCGCGGCGGACAAGGGCGGCTACGAGTTCGTCCTCGCGCTGGCCGCGGCGAGCCTGATGATCGCCTTCAGCGGCGGCGGGGCCCTGGCCGCCGACGGCCTCTGGCAGCGCCGCCGCGGCGACCGCGAGGCCGCGGTCGCCGGCTGACCCGGCCGGTCCTACCCGCCGTAGATCTGCTCGCGGATCTGGCCGATGTGCTCCGGGGTGGTACGGCAGCAGCCGCCGATGAAGGCCGAGCCCGCCGCGTGCCACCCGGCTGCCGCCGTACCGAACTCGACCGGGTCGGCCGTGCCCGTCCAGCGGCGGGTCCCGGCGTCCCAGCTCTCGCCGGAGTTGGGGTAGACCATCACCGGCTTGCCCTTGATCTGGCCGATCAGGCTGGGGATGTGGCGCGGCGCGGTGCAGTTGACGCCGACCGCGAGCACCCGCGGGTCGTCGGCGAACAGCGCGGCGGCCTGCCGGAGCGGGGTGCCGTCGCTGATGCGCTCGCCGTCGCGGCAGGAGAAGCTGACCCAGGCCCGTACGCCCGGCGTCTCGCCGAGCAGGCGCTTGAGCGCGCGGGCCTCGGGGAGGGAGGGGATGGTCTCGCACGCCAGGAAGTCGGCCCCGCTGGCGGCCAGGACGTGCCAGCGGTCCCGGTGCCAGTCGGCCAGGCCGTCCTCGTCGAGGTCGTAGTCGCCGGTGTATTCGGCGCCGTTGGCGAGATAGGCGCCGTACGGCCCGACGCTCGCGGCGACGGCGCCCTCCCCGTGGGCGTCCCTGGCCTCGGTGGCCAGCCGCACCGACAGCAGGATCAGCTCCTCGGCCTCGCGCGCCGTCAGATTCCTGCGCAGGAACGCCGGGATGCTCGCCTGGTAACTCGCCGTGGTCGCCACCTGCGCCCCGGCCGCGAAGTAGTCCAGGTGCGCCTGGCGGATCATTGAGGGGTTCTCCACCAGTACTTTCGCCGACCACAGGGGGTCGCGCAGGTCCGCGCCGAGCGCCTCCAGGTGGGTTGCCAGCCCACCGTCGAGAATCACCATTCCGCCACTCTACGTCACTCGTAACGGAGACCGATCTCCCTGACGATCTCCAGGAAGTTCTGCCCGGCGTCGGGCGCGAAGGGGCCGGGAGTGTAGGTGACGGCGGTCAGCGCGCCGGTGAACGGGAAGGGGCCGTGGGCCCGGTAGAGGTCCCAGGAGACGGGGGAGCGGCGGTCGATCCCGATGTCGACGCCCTCGAAGGGGGACATCGCGGCGAGCATCGGCAGGCCCGTCGCGGAGGCCCGCTCCCGACCGTCGGCCAGGACGGCGACGTCCCACGCCCAGCCGCCCGGCGCGCCCACCTCCACCCGCGCGGTCCGCTCCGGCGCGGCCCCCGCCCGCAGCTCGTGCATCACCCCGTAGGCGTTGAGCGCGAAGACCAGCTCCCCCTCCGCCACGTACAGGACGTACCCGCCGCCCTGGTCGCCGTGGGCCACCAGCACGCCCTCGCCCGGCTCGGCGATCTCCGCCTCGATCGTGAAGGAGCGCCACTGGACCAGCTGGAGCGAGCGCCACCGCTCCAGGGTGTGCAGGCCCGGCGTCAGCCGTACCGGACCGGCGTCGGCGTGCCACGGCGGACGCAGCAGGTAGCGCAGGCGCGAGCCCTCGTCCAGCGGGTACACCAGGTTCTCGCGGGCGGCCTTCTCCCAGGCGGCGGCCAGCTCGGCGACCAGCTCGGGCCGGTCGGCCGCCAGATCGCGGAGCTGGACGCGGTCGGCGCGCTGGTCGTACAGCTCCCACTCGTGGTCGCCGAACGGGGTCAGCGGCCGGTGCCGGGTCACCGCCTCCCAGCCGTCGCGGTAGAAGCCGCGGTTCCCGGCGAGCTCGAAGTACTGCTCGGTGTGGCCGTGCGCGGCCGCCGCCTCGCGCAGCGGGCCGCCCAGCGAGACCCCGGTCCGGGGCAGCCCCTCGGCGGCCTCGACCCCGGTGAGGTCGAGCAGGGTCGGCAGCAGGTCGGTGACGAAGGCCCACTGGTCGCGCAGGCCCGAGGCGTCCAGCCCCGCGGGCCAGGAGAAGAGGAACGGCACCGAGTGACCGCCCGCATGAGTGTTGATCTTGTAGAGGCGGAACGGCGTGTTGGAGACCGCCGCCCAGCCGCGCGGGTAGTGCGGCAGCGTCCGCGGCCCGCCGATCAGGTCGATCCCGGCCAGGTCGGCGGCGAGGTCCTCGCGGTCGTGCCCGCTGTTCTTCGACAGCAGCGTGCGGAAGTACTGCGTGGTGCCGCGCTCCTCGCCCTCGCGGGAGCCGCCGTTGTCGGAGGTGAAGACGAAGATCGTGTTCTCCAGCTCGCCGAGCTCGTCGAGGAAGGCGCGGAGCCGTCCGGTGCTCGCGTCGATGCTGGAGATCATCGCCGCGTAGACCTCCATGTAGCGGGCGAAGAGGCGGCGCTCGTCCGCGCTCAGGGAGTCCCAGGCCGGGACGTCGTCGCCGGGCTCGGCGTCGCGGGGCGGCAGGGGAGTGCCCTCCGGGATCAGGCCCAGCTCGATCTGGCGCCGGTGCCTGCGCTCCCGGATCACGTCCCAGCCCGCGTCGTAGGCGCCCCGGTGCGCGGCGATGTCCTCCGCCTTCGCCTGCAGCGGCGCGTGCGCGGCGCCGTGCGCGAAGTACAGGAAGAACGGCCGCTCGGGGTCGGAGGCCCGCAGCTGCCGGATCATGCCGACGGCCCGGTCGGTGAGGTCGTCGGTCAGGTAGTAGCCGTCGGGGTAGCGGTCCACCTCGACCGTGTGGTTGTCCTCCACCAGCCGGTGCGGGTGGTGGAAGTTGGTGAAGGCCTCCAGGAAGCCGTAGAAGCGGTCGAACCCCCGCTGCAGCGGCCAGGCGTGCCGGGGCCCGGCATCCGACATGTCGGAGTCCTTGGTGAGGTGCCACTTGCCGACCGCGAACGTGCCCCACCCGGCGTCCCGGAAGATCTCGGCGGCGGTGACCGCGTCGCGGGAGATCTCACCGGTGTAGCCGGGGAAGCCCGGGTCGGAGTTGGCGACGTGGCCGACCCCGGTCAGGTGCGGGTTCACCCCGGTCAGCAGCGCCGCCCTGGTCGGCGAGCACATGGGCGTGACGTGGAAGTTCGTCCACCGCACGCCCCGCTCGGCGAGCGCGTCCAGGTGCGGGGTGGGGATCTCCGAGCCGTAGCAGCCCAGGTCGGAGAAGCCGACGTCGTCGACGAGCACGATCACGATGTTGGGCTTCCCCGCCGCCGACGCCCGCGGAGGCCACCAGGATTCCGATCCCGCGAACGTCCGTCCGACCCGTCCCGGGAACCCCTCGTACTCGATCATGCGGCGGATTATAGGGATTCGCCGGGCCGGATCCTTGTCACCGCCGGACAGAGCTTCCCGGGGAACCCCGGGATTCTCGGGGTTTCCCGGGGCGGGCGGGATCCGGCCGGTCCGCTGGAGCGCCGCGGGCTCCCCGTCAGCCGACGCGGCGCAGGGCGTCGGCCAGGCTCGCCAGGCCGACCGGGCCCAGGTTCAGGGCGGCGGTGTGCCAGCGGCGCAGGTCGAAGTCCGCGCCCAGCCGCCGCCGGGCCTCCTCGCGAGCGGCCAGCCAGGCGCGCTCGCCGAGCTTGTAGGAGGGCGCCTGGCCCGGCCAGCCGAAGTAGCGGACCACCTCGGCGTGGACCCGGTGCGGCTCGCACCGGCCGCGGTCGCGCAGCACCTCGCACGCCTTGCCGAAGGTCCACTTCGAGCCGTCGGGCAGCGGCAGGTCCAGGTGGACGCCGATGTCGACGACCACCCGGGCGGCCCGCAGCGCCGATCCGCCGAGCATGCCCAGGCGGGTGCCCGGCTCGGTGAACCAGCCCAGCTCGTCGGCGAGCCGCTCGGCGTACAGCGCCCAGCCCTCGCCGTGCCCGCTCACCCAGGAGTTCCTGCCGAACCGCGACAGGCTCTCCCCGGCCACCCGGGTCTGGCCGAGCTGCAGGTGGTGGCCGGGCACGCCCTCGTGGAAGACCGTGGTCAGCTCGTTCCAGGTGGTGAACCGCGTCCCGGCGCCCTCGCCCACCGGCCACCAGGTGCGGCCCGGCCGGGACAGGTCCTCGCTCGGCGAGGTGTAGTACGCCGCGCCCGAGGTCGAGCCGAGGGCCAGGGTCACATCCACCCGGCGCAGCGGCTCGGCGATGTCGAAGTGGGTGCCGTGGAGCTGCTCGATCGCCTGGTCGTGGCGCTCCTGCAGCCAGCCCCGGTAGGCGTCCAGGCCCTCGACGAACCACGTCCCGTCGAGGATCGCGGTCGCCTCCTCCACCGAGGCGCCGGGCCGTACCCGGTCGGCCTCGGCGGCCAGCTCCTCCTCGATCCTGGCCAGCTCGGCCCAGCCCCACTCGTAGGCGTCGGCCAGGTCGATGTCGGCGCCCAGGTTCAGCCGGGAGTTCACCGCGTAGCGCTCCGCGCCGACCGCGTCGGTCTCGGTCGCCCGGGGGGCGTACTCCTCGCGCAGGTAGCGGGCGGTCTCGGCGTAGGCGGCGTACGCGGCCGCCGCGCCCTCCTGCAGCGCGGCGCGCGCCGGCCCGTCACCGTAGGAATCGATCAGGCTCGCGTGCGTGCCGCTCGTCGTGAACAGCTCGGCCTGCACCGCCAGCTCCAGCGCCTGGCGGCGGGCCGCGGTCAGGCCGCGGGAGACCCCCTCCTCCAGGCTCGCCCGCCAGCCGCCCAGCATCTCCGGCATGCCCGCCAGCCGCGCCGCCACGTTCCGCCAGTCGTCCTCGGTCTCGTGCGGCAGCAGGTCGACGCTGTCCCGCAGGTCGGTGAAGAGCCCGAACGGCGCCCGCACCTCCCGCAACGGCTCGCCGATCTCGTGCCAGGCGAGCTCGGCCTCCAGCCGCTCCCGCAGGTGGGCGGCGGCCCGCACGTCCGCCTCGCCCTCCGGCTCCAGCGCGCTCAGCCTGCCCAGAGTCCGGCGGATCAGGTCGGCCCGGGCGGCGTACCCGTCCGGGCCGTAGTCGGAGGTCGCGGCGAACTCGACGTCGATGCCCTCAGCCGCGGCGCCGACCGGGTCGAGCGCGGCGGAGCGGGTGACGTAGTCGTCGCAGAGATCAAAGATCGGGCTGGTCATCCCCGCACCCTAGCCGACGTGACCCGGCCGGTCATGTGCGATCGACCGGCCGGGTCACGGACGCCTCACCGCTTCCAGAACGGGCGGCGCTTCCCGGCCGGGGGATCCCGGCGGAGCAGGGTCTCCAGGGTGTGCACGGCCAGCTGCCACAGCGTGTCCACGTCCACCGCGGGATCACCCGACGTCAGGTCCTCGGCTAGCGCCTCCAGCTCCGCGTGGCCGCCGTGGAGCGCGGCCAGCTCCGCCAGGCGGGCGCCGAGGTCGGTCAGGTGGCGGCGCCGCTCGGCGGTCCGCAGGGAGGCGGCGGCGCGCAGCCGCCGGAGCTCCTCGGCCAGCCGCTCCCGGAACGGGTCCAGCCGCTCCTGCGGCGGTACGGAGCCCTTCTCCTGCTCCATCCAGTCGACGGACCCGCCCGTGCCGTACGGCGGCGCCCCCGCCTCGGGCATGGGCAGGAGCAGGTCGGGCATGCCCATCGCCTCGGCCTGCGCGGAGGCCGGGGAGGGCGGCATGAACGCCGACCCGGGAGCCGCCGGCCGGAAGGCCGCCCGGGGGGCGGGCATGGCGGCGGGCATGGCGGCGGGCGCGGCCATCAGGCTCATCGGCGGCGCGGCGGGCGGCGCCTGCCAGCCGCTGGGGAACTCCACCGGCTGGACCACCTTGTGCTCCGGGCCGCCCTCGGCGACCACGTGGGTGTCGACCGCGACGAACGCGGTGAACCGGCAGAGCACGCCGTACCGCAGGGAGAGCGCGATGATCTCCTCCTCCAGGGAGTGGTCCCCGGCGGCGTAGCGGTCCTCCAGCGTGCGCAGCCGCGCCCGCGCCCAGATGGACCGCACGGCGGGGTTGCCCACCCGGCTCCCGGCGACCCGCTGCTCCCACGGCCGGCCGGCGGCGTCCAGGCCGCTCAGGACCGCCGCCCCCGAGGGCTCGCCCCGGTAGCGGCCGTGCACGGTCAGCGGGACGCCCGGGTAGATCGCGCCGAGGTGCCCGGTCGCACCGGGGATCAGGTCGAGCCCGTCGCCCTTGAGCGACAGATCGGTGACCAGCGGGGAGCCGATCCTGCGATGGATGTTCTCCATCGCCTCGTCCAGCTGGTCCTCCGACTCGACCAGCTCGCACCGGCCCTTGCCGAACCCGGTCAGGCGGCTCAGGAAACCCGCGTTGACCGCCCGGTCGATGCCGACCGTGTGCACGCGCACCCCGGCCAGGCGGGCGCCGAGCCGGTCCAGGATCTGGTCCTCGTTGCCGACCTGGCCGTCGGTGACCAGCACCAGCACCCGGTCCCTGGACGAGTCGCCCAGCAGCCCGATGGCCTGCTCCAGCGGCTGGAGCATCTCGGTGCCGCCCCGGGCCTCCAGCCGGGCCAGGTGCTCCACCGCCCGGTAGCGGTTGCGGTCGGAGGCCTCCGCCAGGCCCGCGCCGAGCCGATCGGGGTGCTCCACCACGGTGTCGAAGGAGAGCACGGCGAACCGGTCGCCGGTGACCAGCGTGTCGACGATGCGGGCGGCCGCGCGCCGGGCGGCGACCATCTTCCAGCCGGTCATGCTGCCCGACCGGTCGAGCACCAGCACGACGTCCTTGGGCGTGGCCGTGGCGGGCGCCTCCGGCGGGACCACGGTCAACGCGAACGTGCCCTCCTCGCCCTCGGCGTCGGGCACCAGGGAGAGCGAGGTGGAGGCGTCGAACGCCAGCCGCAGGATGAAGTCGCGGTCCAGGCGCTCTCCGGGCTGGAGCTGCACCGTGTCGCCCTCCCGAACGACCGTGTGCAGGCTGGAGCGGACCTCGCGCAGCTCCAGCCCGGCGGCGTCGATCGTGGCCGCGAGCGAGAGCCGCACCGGGTTGGGGAAGCCGGGCAGCAGCACGGGCGGGGTGATGCGGGAGGCGTCGGGGACCGCGTCGGTGTCCGGGGCCCAGCCGTCGCCGGCCCGCTCGCCGTCGAGCGGGGCGCCGGGGATGTAGCGGGGGGCGACGACCAGGGGGAAGCGGAAGGTCGCCGCGCCGTCCTCGTAGGGGAGGGGCTGGTCGAGGGTGAGGCGGACGGTGACCCGCTCGCCCGGCACGATGTTGCCGACCCTGATGGTGAAGACGTCGGGCCGGTCCTCTTCGGCGATCGCGGCGCGCTTCCCCTCGGAGATCGCCTGGTCGTAGTCGGCTCTGGCCTGGCCGCGCTCCTTCAGCACGCCCTCGACGACCCGCCCGTCGGCCTCCATCCGGAAGGCCGTGACGGCGGCCCGGTCGGGCAGCGGGAAGATGTAGGTCGCCTCGAGCGACACGTCGAAGGGGTTGCGGAAACCCTGGGTGACCTGGACGCCGGCGGCCAGGCCCGCGACGTCGGCGGTGACGTCGACGCTCTCCAGGGGCAGGTTCCCGCGCTCGGTGACGAGCGCGCCCAGCCCGGCGTCGGGGACCGGCTCGCACTCCTCCGGGCGCAGCGGGGCGATGTGATTGATCATCATGGGCTTCCTTCCGGAGGGGCGAGTTCACGGGTGCGGAGGACCGCGAGCAGCGCCTCGGAGGCGGCGCCGATCGCGGCGAGGTCGTCGTCGGACGGGGTACGGCCTGCGCCGTCGAGCAGGAGGGTCACGCCGGGCGCCAGTCGCAGGGCGGGCACGGCCGTGGCGGGAGCCGGCGGCGAGACGGGG
>NZ_BOOH01000006.1 GCF_016863135.1 Planobispora longispora | reverse complement strand
GCCGCCGGTCCGGGAGGCGGGGGAGCGGGGGGCTCGGCCCAGAACCGCGGGCGTGCGAAGGACGGAGCGGCGGGCGCCGCGCCGGAGGCGGCGGGAGCGGTGAGGTCGGCGGTGAGGTCGGTGGGGAGGCGGGCGATCGTCTCCAGGGCGCGGTCGGTGGCGCCGGTCAGCTCGGCCTGGATCTCGGCGATGCTCCGGCCGTCCGCCTGGCGGCGTTTGACGGCGATGAGCTGGAGCAGGTGCCGCCTGCCGTACAGGGCGACGCGTCCCCGGCGGGCCAGGGGCGGGTCCAGCAGGCCGATCGTGGCGTACCACCGGACGAGACGCTCGTTGGGCACGTCGCGGACCCGGCCGTTGGACCGCTCCGCCGGGCCGAGCGCCTGGGAGGCCCGCTCCACCAGTTCGCCGATCGTCCATTCCATGGACCCACAATGACACTGTAACTATGACAGTGTCAATATCGGTTCCCCGCCGGGACGATGTCAGCTTCCCGCCGGGACGCCCGCCTGGAACGTCCTGCGGTAGGCGCTGGGGGCGACGCCGAGCGAGGCCGCCATCTGCTGGCGCAGCGCGGCGCCGGTGCCGAAACCCGAGTGCCGGGCGACGCGGTCGATCGGCAGGTCGGTGGTCTCCAGCAGGTGGCGGGCCCGTTCGACGCGCTGCTGGGTGATCCACTTGCCGGGGCTCATGCCGTTCTCCTGGCGGAAGCGCCGCGTGAAGGTGCGCACGCTCATCCGCGCCCGCTCGGCCAGAACGCGCAGGTCGAGCTGCTCGTCCAGGTGCGCCAGCGCCCAGTCGCGCGCGGGGGCCGTGGAGGTGTCGGGCGTCGGCGGCACCGGCCGCTCGATGTACTGGGACTGGCCGCCCGAGCGCCACGGCGGCATCACGCAGCGGCGCGCGGTCCTGTTGCCGACCTCGCTGCCGTGGTCGCCGCGGACGACGTGCAGGCACAGATCCACGCCCGCGCCCACGCCCGCCGAGGTGAGGACGTCGCCGTCGTCGACGAACAGGACGTCCGGATCGAGGCCGACCCGGGGGAACAGCGTCCGGAACCGCCCGGCGTACCGCCAGTGCGTGGTGGCGGGCCTGCCGTCGAGCAGGCCGGCCGCGGCGAGCACGAACGCCCCGGTGCAGATCGACATGACGCGGGCGGTACGGGCGGCCTCGGCCAAGGCCTCCCCGACCTCCGGGTCGATCGTCCCCCGCAGTATCACCTCGTTGGGGGCGTGCACCCCCGGCACGACCACGGTGTCGGCCCGGGCCAGCTGCTCCAGCCCGTACTCGGTCATGATCTGGAACCCCGCCGAGGAGCGCACCGGCCGCGCGCCCGGGGCGCAGACCCGCACCCGGTAGAGGGAATGCTCCTGACCGTCCCGTGCCGCGGAGAAGACCTGCGTCGCGGTGCCGAGGTCGAAGGGCACGACCTCGTCGAGTGCGAGGACGGCGATGCGGTGACGTCTCATGGCCGGATCCTTTCATGTGATGGCTTTCCGGCCGCTAGCCGGAAAGCTGCCCGATGCGCGACGTTTGTCGGCATGAGACGGAACGGAGCACGTCCCGGGCTGCACTGGGCGTGGGTGGTGGCCGCGGTGACGTTCGTGGCGCTGGTCGGGGCGGCCGGCTTCCGGGCGACCCCCGGCGCGCTGATCGACCCTCTGCAGCGGGAGTTCGGCTGGACGAGGGGCACGATCTCGCTCGCCGTCTCGGTCAACCTGCTCCTGTACGGGCTCACGGCGCCGTTCGCCGCGGCCCTGATGGAGCGGTTCGGCATCCGCCGGATCGTCGCCTCCGCCCTGATGCTCGTGACGCTCGGCAGCGGTCTGACGGTGTTCATGACGACCGGGTGGCAGCTCGTGCTCCTGTGGGGCGTGCTGGTCGGGCTCGGCACCGGCTCGATGGCGCTGGCGCTCGTCGCGACGGTCACCGGGCGGTGGTTCGTCCGCCACCGGGGCCTGGTGACCGGGGTCCTCACCGCGGGCGGCGCGACCGGGCAGCTGGTGTTCCTGCCGGCGGTGGCGGCGCTGTCGGAGTCCCACGGCTGGCGGGCCGCCTCGCTGGTGACCGCGGGGGCCGCGCTGGCCGTCGTCCCCCTGGTCCTGCTGATGCTCAGGGAGCATCCCGCCGACGTCGGCCTGCGCCCGTACGGCGAGCCGGAACCCGCCGCGGAGGCCCCGGCGCCCGCCGTTCCGGCCTCCCCGGAGGCTCCCGCGTCGGCCTCCCCGGCGGCCTCCGCACCCGCCTCCCCGGAGGTTCTCGTGCCGGCCTCCCCCTCCCCGGAGGCTCCCGCGGCGGTCGTCTCCCCGGAGGTTCCCGCACGGGTCCCCGCGCAGCCGGCGGGCGCCGCCCGGCGGGCGCTCGGCGCGCTGGCGGACGCGGCCAGGACCAGGACGTTCTGGTTCCTGGCGGGCGGGTTCGCGATCTGCGGCGCGACGACCAACGGGCTCGTCGGCACGCACTTCATCCCGGCGGCGCACGACCACGGCATGCCCGTGACCGCGGCCGCCGGCCTGCTGGCGCTGGTCGGGATCTTCGACATCGCGGGCACCGTGCTGTCCGGCTGGCTCACCGACCGGGTCGACTCGCGGATCCTGCTGGCGGTCTACTACGCGCTGCGCGGAGCCTCCCTGCTGGTGCTTCCGCAGCTCTTCGCGGCGTCCGCGCACCCGAGCATGCTGGTGTTCATCATCTTCTACGGCCTGGACTGGGTGGCCACCGTCCCGCCGACGGTCGCCCTGTGCCGCCAGCACTTCGGCGCCGCGGGACCGGTGGTGTTCGGCTGGGTCTTCGCCTCGCACCAGATCGGCGCGGCCTTCGCCGCGACCGCGGCGGGACTGGTCCGGGACCATCTGGGCGACTACGCCCTGGCCTGGTACGGGGCCGGGGCGCTGAGCGTCTCCGCCGCCGTGCTGTCGATCCTCGTCGGCAGGGTGCGGGCTCGCGGGAGCGGGACGGGGGAGAACGGGGGCCGTCTCGTGCTGGAGGGAGCCGGCCGCTGACCCCCGGGCCTCCCGGCACGGCGTGGATCGCCGCCGGCTCGTCCATGAATTGACAGATTAATTTTTCTATTGTCTCATGACGGTATGGCCGCGACCGAGATGAGCCTCATGGATGAGCCCGACCGCCTGCGGGTGGCGCTCACCCCGATCCGCAGGCGGTTGCTGGCCCGGCTGCGCGAGCCCGCCTCCGCCGTCCAGCTCGCCGCCGAGCTGGGCCTGCCCCGCCAGCGGGTGAACTACCACGTCAAGGCGCTGGAGCAGGCCGGGCTGATCGAGATGGTGGAGGAACGCCCGAGGCGCGGTTTCACCGAGCGGGTGATGCGCGCCACCGCCAACGCCTTCCTCGTCGACCCGGGCGTGCTCACCTCGGACGGCGAGACCGCAGGAGCCGCTGGGACGGCAGGGGCGACGGGGGCCGCTCAGGAGGACGGCGAGACCGCCCGGGTGGACGACGGCTTCCGACGCATCGCCGACCGGTACGCCGCCGAGCACCTCGTCGAGGTGGCCGCCGGCACCGTGCGCGAGGTCACCCGCATGGCGGCCGCCGCCGACCGCAGAGGCGTCCGGCTGCTCACGTTCACGCTCGAGACCGAGGTGCGGTTCGACGCCCCGGACGACGTGCACCGCTTCACCGACGAGCTCGCCGAGGCGGTCGCGCGGGTCGCGGCCCGGTTCGACACACCCGGCGGGCGGTCCTACCGCCTCGTCGCCGGGGGACATCCCACCCCACGCCAAGGAGCCGAAGATGACAGATGAGCCGTTCTTCGTCGAGGTTGTGATCTCCGCCCCCGTCGGGGAGGTGTGGGAGGCCCTGCGAGACACCGAGCAGATCCGCCGCTGGCACGGATGGCACTGTGACGAGCTCGACAAGGAGATCGAGGTCATCTACCACCAGAACGTCGTCGAGTCCGCCGCCGAATACCGGCTGGACGTCCAGGGCGGCGACCGCTTCGAGCTGACCGACCTCGGCGACCGGACCCGGCTCCGGCTGACCCGCGCCCCGCTCGGCGGCAACCCGGAGTGGGACGCCTACTACGACGACATCAGCGAGGGCTGGACCACCTTCGTCCACCAGCTCAGGTTCGCCCTGGAACGGCATCGGGGGGCCGACCGGCGGACCGTGTACCTGTCCGGCGCGGGGAGCGAGCCGGTGCTCCGGACGGCCGGGCTCGCGGCCGCGGCCGGGTCGGCCCCCGGGAGCCCGTACGAGCTGGACGGTCCCACCGGGGAGAGGCTGCGCGGCGAGGTGTGGTTCCGCTCGGCCAACCAGCTCGGCCTCACCGTGGCCGGCTGGGGCGACGGCCTGCTGGTCGCGGGCCGGACCCCGGCCTCGCCCGCCAACCCGGAGGGCGGCGCCATGATGGTGCTCACCGCCTACGGTCTGGACGACGACGCGTTCGCCGCGCTGGAGTCGCGCTGGACGACGTGGTGGGCGCGGCACCACCCGGCCGGGGCCGCCGGCTGAGGGCGGCCGGTCCCGCGGGCCGCGCCCCCGCGGGAGCGGCCTACGCCGGCAGGTACCCCTCGCCGTGGGGCGCCTGCCGGGCGTATCTCTCGTAGTCGTGATCGAAGTTCGGGCAGCGGCAGTAGCCGTGCCGGACGATCATGAATGCCCGTATGGCCGTGTAACCCCCCGCGTCGATGGCCGGGAGGACGCCCGAGCAGACGGTGCACCGGCCGGTGTCGCCCGGCGGGCGCACCGGCGCGGCGGGGGCGGCCGGTGCGTTCTGCCCGGCGCCGTCGCGGGCGGTCGGGCAGGATCCTCCCACGATCCGGGCCCGGACGCCTGTATCGAGAGAGGTCGTCATGCTCCGAGCGGAGCTCGTGCTCTCCATGGCGAGAATCGTAGGGTAATCAGCCGGTCGCATTCGGTTGTTACGGGTGCTGTTGCGTTGGAAATATGTTCTGCGGCCCGCCTCGATCGCACGGCCCGGGCCTTCCGGCGGGTCGGAGGGCGCCGAGAAGAGCGGTGTCGATTCTCGCGTCGATTCTCGTAAAGGGCTTGCCGCGAGGTTTCCGAAAAGTTTGAGTCGGAGAAGCAGTCCTGTTCATATGGATTTGATCGACTTGCCGCCCATCGTGAAGGCAACGAGGAGGCGTCGTGCATCGCCGTACGTTGTTGCGCACCGGAGGGGTGACCGCCGGCGCGGCGTTCGCCGGATCGCTCTGGCAGGAGGCCGCGTGCGCCGCCGCCCCCGGTTCCGTCTACGCCGCCCCTCGCAGGGCGGCGAGCCCGTACGGCCCGCCGGGCGCGCCCGACGCCAACGGCGTCGCCCTGCCGGCCGGGTTCACCAGCAGGATCGTCGCCCGCACCGGCCGCAGGGTCGGCGGGATGCTCTGGCACGCCGCGCCGGACGGCGGCGCGTGCTTCCCCGACGGCGACGGCTGGATCTACGTGTCCAACTCCGAGATCCCGCTGCTCGGCGGGGCCTCGGCGATCAGGTTCGGCCCCGGCGGGGAGATCCGCGAGGCCTACCGCGTCCTGTCGGGCAGCAACCTCAACTGCGCGGGCGGGCGGACCCCGTGGAACACCTGGTTGTCGTGCGAGGAGATCCTGCGCGGGCGGGTCTTCGAGTGCGACCCGTACGGCGCGCGCGCCGCGATGCCCCGCCTGGCCATGGGCCGCTTCAAGCACGAGGCCGCCGCCTGCGACCCCGACCGGGAGGTCGTCTACCTGACCGAGGACGAGACCGACGGCTGCTTCTACCGGTTCCGGCCCGCCGAGTGGGGCGACCTGACCGCCGGGCGGCTGGAGGTGCTCTGCGCGACCTCCGACACCGGGCCGGTGACCTGGCAGCGGGTGCCCAACCCGGCGGCGCCGCTGATACCGACCCGGCACCAGGTGGGCGCCGCCAAGCACTTCTCCGGCGGGGAGGGCTGCCACTACGACGGCGGAGTGTGCTTCTTCACCACCAAGGGCGACAACCGGGTGTGGGCCTACGACGCCGAGAACGAGCGCCTGGGGATCGTCTACGACGCCGACTCCCCGCTGACCGGGGTGGACAACATCACCGGCACCCCCGCGGGCGACCTCTACGTGGCCGAGGACGGCGGGAACATGGAGATCAACCTGATCACCCCGGACCGCCTGGTCACGCCGTTCCTCCGGATCGACGGCCACCCCGAGTCCGAGATCACCGGCCCGGCCTTCTCCCCGGACGGCACCCGGCTGTACTTCTCCTCCCAGCGCGGCGCTCGCGGTGACGCCGCCGGGACCGCCGGCGTCACCTACGAGGTCACCGGCCCGTTCCGCCGCTGAGCGTCCCGGACGGCCCGGCCGGCGCGGCCTCCCGGACGACGCCGGACAGCCGTTCCCGCGGCTCCGCGAAGCGCGGGCCGGCTCGTGCTCAGCCCGGGACGTCCAGCCCGTGGCCGAGCGGGAACAGCGGGTCCGCGGTGTCGCCCGGCACGTCGGGGCGGCTGTTGCGGACCGCCTCCATCGACCGGGGCAGCTCGAACGGGAGCCGTCCCCCCGGCGCGGCGCGGCCGAAGACGACGTCGAGCACGGCGCGGTCGTCCGCGCCGTACTCGCCGACGAGCGCGGCGGCGCGCGCGGCGATCTCCGGGACGACCGCGGGCCGCTCCAGCCGGATCGCCACCACGGTGGGCACCGCCTCCAGCACGGCCAGGATCTCCTTGAGCCGCCCGTCGTCGAAGGCGAGCGATCCGGCGCGGAAGAACGTCTCGAAGAAGCCGCCGGTGCGCGGCTCGTGGGGGGTGGGCAGGCGGAGCAGCGCCACGTCGGCGCCGGCCGGGTCGGCCGCCGGCTCGGCGTACTCGGCGACCACCGCCGGGTCGACGCCCTCGGCGTACAGGCGCGGACGCCCGCGCAGCGGCAGCACGCCGTCGCCGGTCAGCACGGTCAGGGAGCGGCGCTGCGCGCTCTCGCCCAGGGCCCGGGACTCCGCGCTCCCCACGATCTCCTCGGCCCGGTCCGGGTCGACGAACCGGTGCTCGAACAGGCCGAGCCGGAACTTCTCGCGCAGCAGCCGCCGGACCGAGGCGTCGATCCGCTCCTCGCTCACCAGCCCGGCGCGCACCAGCTCGACGATCAGCTCCGGGCAGGCCTCGCCGCCGAACTGGTCAGCCCCCGCCTCGATCGCCTTGAGCGCGCGCTCGGCCGGGGTGAGGTGCTCCACGCCCCAGGCCTTGGCCTCCATGCGGTGGGGGCCGATGCGGGTGTCGTTGAGCAGCTGCCAGTCGGTGCAGACGATGCCGTCGAAGCCGAGCTCCTCGCGGAGCAGGCCGGTGATGATCTGCTTGTTGAAGCCGAAGCCCACCTCCTCGTAGGGGGTGCCGACCGGCACGCCGTAGTACGGCATGATCTGCGTGGCCCCGGCGGCGACGGCGGCCCGGAACGGCTCCAGGTGGTAGTCGAAGTTGCCGCCCGGGTAGACCTGCTCCTTGCCGTAGGCGAAGTGCGGGTCCTCGCCGTCCTTCTGCGGGCCGCCGCCGGGGAAGTGCTTGACCATGCAGGCCACGGCCTCCGCGCCGGGCCCCGGCCCGCGCATGCCCTCCAGGTAGGCCGTCACCAGGCGCGAGGTCAGCCCGGCGTCGGCGCCGAAGGTGCCGCTGATGCGCGACCACCGGGGCTCGGTGGCCAGGTCGATCTGCGGGTGCAGCGCGACCCGGATGCCCACCGCCAGGTACTCGCGGCGCACCACGTCGGCGTAGCGGCGCACCAGGTCCGCGTCGCCGATCGCGGCCAGGCCCGTGGCCTCCGGCCACCGGGAGAACGCCCCGGCGAGCATCGCCGTGCCGGGGTTGTCGGTGAAGGCGTGCCGGGGGTCGGTGGAGACGGTGACCGGGATGCCGAGCCGGGTCCCGGCCGCCATCTCCTGCAGGCGGTTGTGCCACAGCGCCATCTGCCGGGGGCCTGCGCCGCCCAGCAGGTTGAAGTGGCTCATCAGCCTGCCCCGCACCATCTCGGTGGTGGTCGCGCCGCCGGGCTGGGCGCCCGGCTCCTCGACCGGGGCGCCGTCGGCGTTCATGGCCAGCATGGTGTGGAACATCAGGCCGGCCTTCTCCTGGAGCGTCATCCGCTCCAGGAGGTCGGCGACCCGCTCCTCGACCGGCAGCGCCGGGTCCCGGTAGGGCTGCATTCTCTGGGTCCCCCTTGGTCTCGAGACGGTGGTCAGCGCACCGAGCGCGCGAGCTGGACGGCGAGCGCCCCGGCGACGCCGGTCACCGCGGCCGAGAAGATCACGTACGGCTTGCGCCGCCCGGACCGGTCGGACAGGACACCGCCGGGGGCGCGCACGCCCGTGCCGGCGTCCCCACGAACCTCGGTCATGGGTTCCTCCTCGGAAAAGCGGTGGGGGAAGCTCGCCGGGACGACGAGTGGGTCAACGGTACGTAAGAAACTTATTGCTTAGTAAGTTTTTAAGCAGTGATTCAAGTCACACTCCGTGCCCCCTGGCGATCACCCGATCCCAGGTCACGCCGCTCCCTCGGTCCCGCCCGGCGGGCTCCTCCGTCCGGCGCGGCCCGCCCTCCCGGCCGGGCCATAGGCTGTCGAGAGTGAGTCCTCGAACGCCTCCGCCGCCGTCCGCCCCCGCCTCCGGCCGTTCCGGCCGTGGCGCCCGCGGGGGCTACACGGTCGGCGACGCGCGCCGGCGGAGCATCATCGAGGTCGCGGTCAAGCACTTCGCCGACCGCGGCTACCACGCCGCCTCGATGGCCCGCATCGCCGAGGAGGTCGGCATCACCCAGCCGGGGGTGCTGCACCACTTCCGGACCAAGGAGCAGCTGATGCTCGCGGTCCTGGAGCACCGCGACGCGCTGGCCTCCGAGCGCGAGTTCGCCCGGCGGCCGCGATCGGCGGTCGAGGCGCTGCGCACGCTGGTGCGCCTGGTGGAGTTCAACGGCTCCCAGCCCGGCCTGCTGCGGATGTTCACCACGCTCGCGGGGGAGGCGGCCGACCCCGGCCACCCGGCCCACGCCTACTTCACCGGCCGCTACGCCCTGGTGCTCGGCCTGATCGAGGAGTCCCTGCGCGGGGGGTCCGAGAGCGGGGAACTGCGCGGCGGCATCGACCACGGCGCGCTGGCCAAGGAGATCGCCGCCGTCATGGACGGCCTGCAGATCCAGTGGTGCCTGCGGCCCGACTCTGTGGACATGACCGGGCAGTTCCGGCAGTACGCCGACCGGCTGATCCGGTCGATCACCCCGGACGGCCGCGGCCTCGACGAGGAGCCCCCCGCCCCCGCGCCGGATTCCCCGGCGCCCGCCGCGCTCTGGCGGGAGCAGGCCGGGACCGGCCGGAGCGCCGTGGAGGAGCGGGCGGGGAGCCGCCGGGCCGACATCCTGCTGGCGGCCCTGGAGGTCTTCGCCGAGCGGGGGTTCCGCGGCGCGCCGCTGGCGGCCGTGGCCGAGCGGGCGGGGCTGTCCCAGCAGGGGCTGCTGCACTACTTCCCGAGCAAGGAGCGCCTGCTCGTCGGGATGCTCGACCTGCGTGAGCGCATCGACTCGCTGCGCATCCTCGCCGAGGGCGGGACGTCGCCCCGGCTGGAGCACATCGTCCAGCTCGCCGAGTACAACGCCACCCGCCCGGGGGTGCTGCAGGCGTTCACCGTGCTGGCGGCCGAGAGCGTCACCGAGGGCCACCCGGCGCGCGCCTACTTCGTGGAGCGCTACGCCAGGGTGCGCGAGCTGGCCGGGGCGGCGCTCCGGGCGGAGCTGGGCGACACCCTGCCCGGCGGCCTGACGCCCGCCGAGGGCGCGGCCCTGCTGCTCGCCGTCCAGGACGGGGCGCAGCTGCAGTGGCTGCTGGACCCGGCGGCGGTCAGCCTTCCCGCGCTGGTGGAGGCCTTCGCCCGGTTGCTGGGGAAGCGGGAACGACCCCGCGCCGTCACCGGGCGTGATCCCGTGTCCCCGCCGCCACTCTGAATAACAAATATATAACGAGACCTACCGACCATTCGGTCTTATGGTTCATGCTCGCTCCGCGGCGAGCTCTCGCCGCGGACACTTCAGGAGCCCCCCATGAACCTCACCCGACGGCTGGCCGCCGTCCTCGCGGCCACGTCCTTCCTCGCGCCCGTCCTGCCCGCGACCGCCGCCGGAGCCGCGGCCGCGCCCCCGGCCGCCGCCGACGCCGGGGCGCGGCGGGCGCTGACCATCCTGCTGAGCAACGACGACGGCTACAACGCCCCCGGCATCAAGGCCGTCTTCGACAAGCTCACCGCCGCCGGGCACGACGTGACCATCGTCGCCCCCGCCGCCAACCAGAGCGGGGCGAGCGTCAAGCGCACCGTCGAAGACGGCCTCCAGGTCACCGCCCGGAAGGTCGCCGACAAGGTGTGGGCCGTCACCGGCACCCCCGGCGACTCGGTCCTGTTCGGCCTGGGCCACGTCTTCGCCGGCCGCAAGGTCGATCTCGTGGTCTCCGGCACCAACTTCGGGCAGAACATCGGCGCGATCACCAACAACTCGGGCACGGTCGGCGCGGCGATCACCGCGATCGACCTGGGCGTCCCCGCCATCGCGGTGAGCACCGAGTTCGACTTCGCGAACACGCAGAACACGATCGCCAACATGCCCGCCACCGCGGACTTCACCGTCAAGCTCGTGGAGCGGCTCCGGGACAGGGCCCGCGGCGGGCGGCTGCTGCCCGAGCACGCCGGGCTCAACGTCAACTACCCGACCCGCCCCGGTCTGGCCCCGCCGACCGGCGTCGCGCTCACGAGGCAGACCCGCAAGGAGCTGTTCACCCTCGGCTACCAGCCGGCCGGCCCGGACGCCTTCACCATGAAGGTCTCCTTCCGCCCGGACGCGACCGGCGAGGCGGGCAGCGACCTGTCCGCGCTCGCCGCGGGCAAGATCAGCATCACCCCCGTCGACGCCGACTGGACCGCCGACCCGGTCACCTACGCCGGGACGGCCGTGCTCCTGGCGGGCCTGCGCTGAGCCCTGCGCCGGCCCCCGCACGGGATCCCGCGCGGGGGCCGGCCCGGGCGGGACGGGAGGAGCGTCCCGCCCGCCCCGGCGGGGCTACAGGTCGCGGGCCCAGATCTGCTCGACGAAGCCCTCGCCCGGCTCCTCCTCGACCAGTTCGAAGCCCGCCGCCTGGTAGATCCGCCGGGCGCCGACCAGCACGTCCCTGGTCCACAACATGATCCGCCGGTAGCCCGCCTCCCGGGCGAAGCGCAGGCACTCGTCCACGAGCCGCCCGCCGATCCCCATGCCCCGGGCGGACGGCTCGACCAGGAGCATCCGGAGCTGGGCCGTCTCGTCGTCCCTGCGCACGCAGAAGATGCATCCGGCCCGCTCGCCGTCCACCTCCGCGATCCATCCGGCCTCGCGCCGGGGGTCGTGGTGGTCCACGTAGTCGGCCACGATTCTGGCCACCAGGGCCTCGAAGTCCATGCCCCAGCCGTACTCGGCGCTGTAGAGCGCGCCGTGCCGGTGCACCGCCCAGCCGAGGTCGCCCGGGCGGGGCGGCCGGATGACGTACGGCTCCCGCCTCGGGGCCCGGCCGAGGATCTCCCTGATCGTCGCCATACTCGCGACCAGCCGCCGCCGGTCCTCCTCGCCGACCCCGTCGAGCAGGCCGCGCACCTCCTCCGCCGAGCGCTCGTCGAGCGTTTTGAACGCGGTCCGGCCCGCGTCGGTGAGCGCGATCACCTGCCGCCGCGCGTCGGCGGCCGAGCGTTCGCGGGCCACCAGCCCGTCGGCCTCGAACCGGCCGAGGATCCGGCTGAGATATCCGGCGTCGAGCCCGAGCAGCCGCCGCAGCTCGCCGGCCCCCATCCGGTCGTGCCGGTCCAGCTCGAACAGCACCCTGACCTCCGTCAGGGAGTACGGCGTGTCGAGGATGCCCTGGCCGAGCACGCCGATGACGCCGGTGTAGAAGCGGTTGAAGGCGCGGATCTCCGCGACGTGGTCGTTGGCGCTCCCCTGCATGATTGACAGCATCAACTATTCAATTGACTGAGTCAACAATGTGGGATCGGAAAGAGGTCGTCCCCTACCTGCCGGTAGGCGATGTCACCGCGGAGGGACTGCGCTACCTTCGCAAACTGTCTGATAGTCCATGAGGGCGGGAGCATGATGATGAGCGTTGCCTATATCGGTGGATACACTCCGGACACCGGGGGATCCGGCACCGGCGTCATCGTGGCGGACCTGCAGAGCCTGGAGCGGCTGGGGGAGACCCCGGCCCCGGGACCGTCCTTCCTGGCCCTCCACCCCCGGCTCCCGGTGCTCTACGCGGTGGGGGAGAGCGAGCGGGGCACGGTGGAGGTCTTCTCCCGGGGTGCGGACGGCGTCCCGGCACCCCTGGCCCGGCGTTCCAGCGAGGGCTCGTCCCCCTGCCACCTGGCGGTGAATCCGGCCGGGACGCTGCTGGCCGTGGCCAACTACGGCGACGGCACGGTGAGCGTGCACGGGATCGACGGGGCGGGCCTGCTCACCGGTGTCCGGGCCTTCCCGCACCGCGAGGGCGCCCACGCCCACCAGGCGACCTTCGGCCCCGACGGCGTGCTGTACGTGACCGACCTGGGAACCGACGAGGTCCGCCGGTTCCTGGCGCCGGACGGGTCGCCGGAACACGTGTCCGAGCACCCGGACGGCCCGGTGCGGCTGGCCCCAGGAATGGGCCCCCGGCACCTGGCGTGGGCCGGGGACCACCGGGAGGGCCGCTGGTACGTGGCCGGGGAGCTGGACGGCACGGTCCGCGCCTACGACCCCGCCTGGCGGGAGGTCGCCGCCGTGGCGGCCAGCGGCGCGGAGGAGAAGAACCACCCCTCCCACCTGGAGGTGCACGGCGACCGCGTCTACGTCGGCAACCGGGGCCCGAACACGATCGGGGTGTTCTCGGGGCCGGATCTCA
This sequence comes from Planobispora longispora, assembly GCF_016863135.1. GTDB lineage: Bacteria > Actinomycetota > Actinomycetes > Streptosporangiales > Streptosporangiaceae > Planobispora > Planobispora longispora. Next base: position 9,646 of record NZ_BOOH01000006.1, on the reverse strand, counting down.
CGAGGGTGGCCGAAGTGCCCTGCGGCGGCGACTGGCCGCGCCACTTCGCCGTCGCCGCCGGGCACATGTACGTCGCGAACCAGAACTCCGGCGGCGTGGCCGTACTCCCGCTGAAGGACGGGATCCCGCAGGAGGCCGTGCGGGTCCTCGCGGCCGGCACCCCCTCCTGCGTGCTCCCGCTGAACTGAGCGCGACCCGAGGGGGCCGGGGCGCTCAGGCCCAGGAGCGGGCCCGCTCGACGGCCTTGAGCCAGCGGGCGTAGGCGGCGCCGTCCCGGCCGGAGGGCTCGAAGCGCCGGTCCAGGTTCCAGGTCGTGCGCAGCTCCTCGGCCGAGGACCACAGGCCGGTGCCGAGCCCGGCGAGGAAGGCCGCGCCCAGCGCGGTGGTCTCCTGGATCGCCGGGCGCTCGACCGGGACGCCCAGCTGGTCGGCCTGGATCTGCATGAGCAGGTCGTTGCCGCTCGCGCCGCCGTCGGCCTTCAGCGTGGGCACCTTCAGGCCCGCCGCGCCCGTCATGACCTCCACCACGTCCCGCACCTCGAAGGCGATCGCCTCCAGGGTCGCGCGGGCCAGGTGTCCCCGGGTGGTGCCCCGGGTGACGCCGAGGATGGCGCCCCGGGCGTCGGGGTCCCAGTGCGGCGCGCCCAGGCCGGTCAGCGCGGGCACGAACACCACGCCCCCGCTGTCGGGGACCGTGCGCGCCAGCGTCTCGGACTCGGGCGCGGTCTCGATCAGCCCGAGCCCGTCGCGGAGCCACTGCACGGCGGCCCCGGTGACGAAGATCGCCCCTTCCAGGGCGTAGGTGATCTCGCCCGACGGGGTCTGCCAGGCCACCGTGGTCAGCAGCCCGGCGTCCGACCTGACGATCTCGCTCCCGGTGTTGATCAGGAGGAACGACCCCGTCCCGTAGGTGCACTTCACGTCGCCGGGGGCGAAGCAGGTCTGGCCGAACAGCGCGGCCTGCTGGTCCCCGGCCAGGCCGCTGATCGGCAGGGAGAGGCCGAGGAAGGCGGCGGGATCCGTCCGGCCGACGTCCCCGTAGTTCGGCACGATCTCCGGCAGCGCGTCCGTCGGGACGCCGAACAGCTCGCACAGCTCCGCCGACCAGCCGCCCGCCGTCAGGTCGTACAGGAGGGTGCGGGAGGCGTTGGAGGGGTCGGTGACGTGCCGGGCGCCGCCGGTCAGCCGGGCCACCAGGTAGGAGTCGACGGTGCCGACGACCGCCCGCCCCCCGGTCACCCGCTCCCAGACGCCGGGGTCGTGCCGGGCCATCCAGGCGAACTTGCTCCCGGTGAAGTAGGGGTCGAGCCGGAGCCCGGTCAGCTCGGCGACGCGGGGCTCGTGCCCGGCCTCGCGCAGCGAGGCGCAGATCCCGGCGGTGCGGCGGTCCTGCCAGACGATCGCCGGGCGGGGCGCGGCGAGCGTGGCGGCGTCCCAGACCACGGCGGTCTCGCGCTGGTTGGTGAGGCCCAGGCAGGAGGGGGCCGCGCTCGCGCCCTCCAGCGCGGTACGGCAGGCGGCCAGCGTGGCCTGCCAGATCTCCTCGGGATCGTGTTCGACCCAGCCGGGTTCGGGGAAGTACTGCGTGAACTCCCGGTATCCCCGGGCGTCGATCCGGCCGTCCTCGGTCACGACGAGCGCGGTGACCCCGGTCGTCCCGGCGTCGATCGCGAGAACCGACATGCGCACTCCTGTTCATTTGGTCTAGACCATTGGCCCGCTGTGGAGGCAGAATGCCTTGCGTCGGCGGTGTAATCCGCCGCCGGTCGCACCACCCCACATAGTCTGGCCGTCTCGCCTCGGAACCACCACCGGAGGATGCCATGCGTATTGGAGTGCTAACCGGGGGCGGCGACTGCCCCGGTCTCAATGCCGTTATCCGTGCCGCAGTCCGAAAGGGCGTGGGCGTCTACGGGCACGAGTTCGTCGGGTTCCGCGACGGCTGGCGGGGACCGCTGGAGGGCGAGACCATGCCGCTGGACATCCAGGCCGTGCGGGGCATCCTGCCGCGCGGCGGGACCATCCTCGGCTCGTCCCGCACCAACCCGATGAAGATCGAGGGCGGCGTCGAGAAGATCAAGGACAACCTCGCGGCGATGGGCGTCGACGCCCTGATCGCGATCGGCGGCGAGGACACCCTCGGCGTGGCCAAGCAGCTCTTCGACCGCGGGGTGAGCGTCGTCGGCGTCCCCAAGACGATCGACAACGACCTCAACGCCACCGACTACACCTTCGGCTTCGACACCGCCGTCAACATCGCCATGGAGGCCATCGACCGGCTCCACACCACCGCCGAGTCGCACCACCGCGCGCTGATCTGCGAGGTCATGGGCCGCCACGCGGGCTGGATCGCGCTGCACGCGGGCATGGCGGCGGGCGCCAACGTCATCCTCATCCCGGAGAAGCCGTTCGACATCGACCGGGTCTGCGCCTACGTCGAGTCCCGCTTCAAGACGCGCTACGCGCCGATCATCGTGGTCGCCGAGGGCGCCCACCCGATCGAGGGCCAGATGACCCTGCAGGACGGCGAGCTCGACGCCTTCGGCCACGTCAAGCTGGGCGGCATCGGCGAGATGCTCGCCAAGGAGATCGAGAAGCGGACCGGCAAGGAGGCCCGCACCACCGTGCTCGGGCACATCCAGCGCGGCGGCACGCCCACGGCCTTCGACCGGGTGCTGGCCACCCGCTTCGGCCTGCGGGCCATCGACGCGGTGCACGACGGCGAGTTCGGCGCGATGGTCGCCCTGCGCGGCACCGACATCGTCACCGTCGGCCTGGACGAGGCGACCAAGGAGCTGAAGACCGTGCCGGTCAGCCGCTACGCGGAGGCCGAGGTCTTCTTCGGCTGAGGTCTTCCCCGGCCGAGGTCTTCCCCGGCCGGTCGTCACCCGCGATCCGGCCGGTCGCTCCCGGACCGTCCGGTCGTCCCGCCCGCCGGTCCGGTGACGGGACCGGGATGGGCCGGGGCCTCCTCGTGAGCGGCCCCGGCCCCTTCACCGGCGCTGTAAGCGCTTTGCAAGCGGGCCGTCCTACGGTCGGGTACGCGGATGGGCGACCGTCCGTGTACTCCCTCCGGTACGGCTTGCGCCTCGACCACGCGGCCCACGGCGGCGCAAGCCGTACGTCATCGCTCGGTGGCGTCGAACAGGGAAGAACGCCGCGGCTCCGCGTCCGGGGCGACCGGCTGGGCCGCCGGGACGGCGGTGAAGGACCCGGTCTGCTGCCCCTCCAGCCGGGCCATCAGCTCGGCGTCGGCCTGCATCTCCTTCTCCGAGGGGGCCAGGATGGCGGCCAGCAGCATGCCCAGGGTGAGCAGGCTGACCAGGACCAGGATGGGCAGGAGGAAGTCGATGCCCCGCGCTCCCTCGACCGGGAGCAGGGAGCCCGTCGGCCGCACGTCCATGGCGAACATGCCGGTGTAGTGCATGCCGCAGACCGCGACGCCCATGATCAGGGCGGCGCCGCCGGTGGCGAGCACGCCGCGCACCCGCAGGGTGAACCAGAGCGCCACCGTGGAGGCGACGACCGCGATCATCACCGACGCGCCGACGATCGCCGGGTCGTAGGAGACGTGCGCCGACATGTTCATCGAGGCCATGCCGAGGTAGTGCATGCCGGCCACGCCCAGGCCGGTGAGCAGGCCGCCGCCGAGGAGCGGACCGGTCTTCAGCCCGCCGTAGGAGACCAGGAAGAGCCCCATCCCGACCACGACGACCGCCAGGATCGCCGAGCAGGCCGTGAGGAGCACGTCGTAGCGGATCTGCGCGCCGGTGACGGAGAAGCCCATCATGGCGATGAAGTGCATCACCCAGATGCCGGTGCCGCCGATGGAGAGCGCGCCGCCGATCAGCCAGCGCGCCCGCGCGGAGTTCTCGGCCGCCCGCGCCTTGGCGGTGAGCATGAGGCCGAGCATGCAGCCCACGCTCGACATGAGGTAGGCCAGTGCGGGGGTGAGCAGGCCCGTGGAGAAGTGGTCGACGTGAGACATGTTCCAGTTCTTTGTGAGAGGGGAATCGAGGAATTATTGCAGCTGAGGAGGGGTGGGGTAGCCGGTAGGGTCGAGATGTGACCGGAATGGACACCCCGTTCTGGCGGACCGTGGCGGTGTTCCGCGTCGCGTCCCTCGTGTACGCCGCGGCCCTGCTCGTCCGCGCCGGGGGATACGCCGACCCGGCTGTGGGCTGGCTGGTGATCGGGGTCATGGCGCTGTGGACCGCCGCGACGATCTTCGCCTACTCCGTCGAGGAGTTCCGGGGCCGGCCGCTGCTGGCCGCCGACATGCTCGTGACCCTCGGCTGCCTGCTCGCCACCCCCGCGGTGCAGGGCGTCTACCAGGAGGACAGCCTCCCGGTCACCGGCACCTGGATGGGCGGCGCGGTGCTGGCCTGGGGCGTGTACGGCGGGCGCCGGGCGGGGGCGGCGGCCGCCGCGGTCGTGTCCCTGGGCGACCTGTGGACGCGTGGCGCGGGCGGCATGGAATTCGAGAAGCTGCCGATCAACGGGACCGTCCTGCTGTTCCTCGCGGGCGTGCTGGTCGGGCACGTCGCCCGGCTGTCCAGGAAGGCCGAGGCGCGCATGCAGGAGGCGGTCGAGCTGGAGGCCGCGGGCCGGGAGCGGGAGCGGCTCGCCCGGGGCATCCACGATTCTGTGCTCCAGGTGCTGGCGCTGGTGCAGCGGCGCGGGCAGGAGATCGGCGGGGAGGCGGCCGAGCTGGGCAGGCTCGCGGGCGAGCAGGAGGCCGCCCTGCGCGAGCTGGTCAGGCTCCGCCCCGAGCCGCCCCCGGCGGGCGCGGCGGACCTGCGCACCCTGCTGCAGGGGTACGGCTCCGGCTCGGTGACCGTCTCGGTCCCGGCGACCCCGCTGACGCTGCCCGCCGCGACCGCCAGGGAGCTGGCCGCCGCGGTCGGCGCGGCCCTGGACAACGTGGCACGGCACTGCGGGCCCCAGGCCCCCGCGTGGGTGTTCGCCGAGAGCGACGGCGGCGTGGTCACCGTGACCGTCCGGGACGAGGGGCCGGGCATCCCCGAGGGCCGCCTGGAGCAGGCGGCGGCCGACGGGCGGCTCGGCGTCGCCCAGTCGATCCGGGGCCGGGTGGAGGACCTGGGCGGGACGGTCGCCGTGATCTCCGCTCCGGGCCGCGGCACCGAGATCGAGATGTCCGTCCCGGCCCCCGCCTAGGCTGAGTGGATGCGCGTGATGGTGGTGGACGACCACCCGATGTGGCGGGACGGGGTGGCCAGGGATCTCGCCGAGGCCGGATACGAGGTGGTGGCCTCGGTCGGGGAGGGACGTCAGGCGGTCCGGGTGGCCGCGGCGGCCCGGCCCGAGCTGGTGGTGCTGGACCTGCAGCTGCCCGACCTGTCCGGGGTGGAGGTGGCCAGGAGGCTGGCGGCGGCGGACCCGCCGCCCCGGGTGCTGGTGCTGTCGGCGAGCGGGGAGCAGGACGACGTGCTGGAGGCGGTCAAGGCTGGCGCGTCCGGATATCTACTGAAATCGGCGAGCAAGGAGGACTTCCTGGAGGCCGTCCGCCGTACCGCCGAGGGTGACGCGGTGTTCACCCCGGGCCTGGCCGGCCTCGTCCTGGGGGAGTACCGCCGGCTGGCCGCCCAGCCCGCCCCGGCCGCGGGGCCGCGCCTGACCGAGCGGGAGACCGAGGTGCTCCGCCTGGTCGCCAAGGGCCTGTCCTACCGGCAGATCGCCGAGCGGCTGGTGCTGTCGCACCGGACGGTCCAGAACCACGTCCAGAACACGTTGAACAAACTCCAGCTCCACAACCGCGTCGAGCTCGTGCGCTACGCCATCGAGCAGGGTCTCGACGAGTCCTGACACCGCTCCGCGCGATGCGGCGGGCCGGAGGGTGTCGGGAGGGGCGCGCGGCGGGACTAAAGTGGCCGGGGCGTGGCGTTGCCTGGAGGCGGTTCCACGCGAAACTGGCGACAGCCGCCCCCACCCCGTCTCCCGCTGCTTCACCGGAGGTTCCGTCATGACCGTGTCCGCACTGGGCGAGCCCTGCGTTCTGCTCAAGCTGGGCGAGGTCGTTCTCAAGGGCAGGAACCGTGAGATGTTCGAGCGGCGGTTGCAGGCCAACATCCGGGCCGCGCTGAAGGAGACCGGCCTCAAGGTGGACCTGCGGCAGCGCCACGGCGTCATCGCGATCTTCCTTCCCGAGGGGACGAGCGTCGAGACCGCCGACGCGGTCGCCGAGCGGATCACCTACGTCCCCGGCCTGGTCTGGATCCACCGGGCCTGGCGGGTGGCCAAGACCCCGGAGGCCGTGACCAGGGCCGCCGTCGAGCTGCTCGCCGGCCGCGACGACGTCAGGCGCGGCGTCTCCTTCGCGGTGCGGTCGCGCCGCCGCGACAAGCGCTTCCCGCTGACGTCGATGCAGCTCGACCGCGCGGTCGGCGGCGAGCTCAACGAGATCTACGGCCTGCCGGTGAACTTGAAGAACCCCGAGCTGGTCGTCTCCATCGAGGTGGACCGCGACGAGGTCTTCGTCTACACCGGGGGCCTGCCCGGCCAGGGCGGCCTGCCGGTCGGCATCAGCGGCCGGGGGCTGGTCCTGATGTCCGGCGGCATCGACTCGCCGGTGGCGGCCTACCGGATGATGCGCCGCGGCCTGCGGGTGGACTTCCTGCACTTCTCCGGCATCCCGTTCACCACCTCGGAGTCCATCTACAAGGCCTACGCGCTGGTCCGGGCCCTGGACAAGTTCCAGGGCGGGTCCCGCCTGTGGGTGGTCCCCTTCGGCAAGGCCCAGCAGTCCATCAAGGCCTCCGGCCAGGACCGCCTGGCGGTCATCGCCCAGCGCCGCCTGATGCTGAAGACCGCCGAGGAGGTCGCCCACCGCATCCGTGCCGGGGCTCTGATCACCGGCGACTCCCTGGGGCAGGTCTCCTCCCAGACCCTGCAGAACATCACCGCCCAGGACGACGCGGTGGACCTGCCGATCCTGCGCCCGCTCATCGGCCTCGACAAGACCGAGATCATGGCCACCGCCCGCGCGATCGGCACCCTGGCGATCTCCGAGCTCCCCGACGAGGACTGCTGCACCCTGCTGGCCCCCCGCCGCGCGGAGACCGCCGCGAAGATCGCCGATCTGAAGCAGATCGAGAAGCGCCTCGACGCCGAGGAGCTCGCCGTCCAGCTCGCCGACTCCCTGCAGGAGTACAAGCTGGAGGGCTGAGCGGCGCCGTGACGGACGTCACGGCGCGGTCCGGGGACCGGGATCCGCGTCCTCTCCACCGCCCGGCCGCCGCGCCGGAACATCACTGGCGTGGCCGACGCGGCGCAGGCGATCGCCCAGGCCCAGGAGGCCACCTCGTCGCCGGCCCGGCCTCCGCCGGGCCCGGGGTCAGCGGGTCTGCGACACGCGGTCCAGCAGGGCCGCCACGCGCTCGGGAAGCTCCTTGGGACTGAACGGCTTGGTCATGTAGTCGTCGACGCCGGCCGCGAACGCCTCCGTCACGTCGTCCTTCTCCGACTTGGCGGTGAGCATGAGCACCGCCACGTCCTGCCCGCCGGGCAGGGCGCGCATCCTGCTGCACACCTCGGGGCCCGTGAGTCCCGGCATCATCCAGTCCAGGATCACGAGGTCGGGCCGCTCCTCCGCCCACTTCTGCAGGGCCGCTTGCCCGTCGTCGGCTGTCCGTACCTGGTGCCCGGCCTTTTTCAGCAAAAAGCTGATCATGAACTGGATGTCGGAGTCATCCTCCACCACCAGAACGCTGGCCATCAGCCCACCCCCAGAAGTCCCCCTGGTTCCAGGAGTTCCCTGGTGTGAGGAATTCATTCCGCCCTATGGCTTTTTATGGATGATAAGGGCCAATATCCGGCACAGGGAACACAAGGTACGGTTCCACCGCCCCGAATCTCAGTCGACCTTGAAGGGGTCGTGCTCCGCCAGGAGCTTCTCCAGGCGGGCCTGGTCGACGCGGCTGGTGACCTCGGTGAGCTCCTGCCGGTCGCGGACGCACTTGGCCAGGGTGAAGGTCGAGGTGACGACGTACAGGACGCCGACGGCCAGGAAAGCGCGGACCCAGGTCTCGGCGGGGAGGTAGAGCAGGCCGATGCCGACGGCGGAGACGGAGACGGCGAAGGACAGGACCGACTGGATGTAGAAGGCGCCGGTGGTCTTGGGCTGGATCGCTTTGCTCATACGGCCAGGATCCCGGGCCGGTCCGGGGGTCGCATGAGCGCGGATACTCAGTTACTCGTGAGTACGGATTCTCGCGAGCCGCGGCCCGGTCGTGCACGCGGACCGGTCGTGCACGCGGCCCGGTTTTGCGGGACGCCCCGCTCGCGGGTACGGCCGGTGGCTTGTGGCGCCGGCCGTACCCGGAAGGTCACGGATGCTCGTGGCGGTGAACGCGGGGTCGGGCATGGGGCACGGTCAGACGGCGGCCAGGGCGTCGCCGGCCGCGCTCTTGCCGAGCAGCGCCGGGAACTCGCGCATCACCCGGGCCAGCTCGTCCAGGTCGCCGTCCACCAGGGCCTGGGGGCCGTCGCAGAGGGCCAGCTCGGGCCGGGGGTGCACGTCGATGATCACACCGTCGGCGCCGACGGCGATGGCGGCGCGGGTGAGCGGCAGGACCAGGTCGCGGCGGCCGCCGGAGTGGGACGGGTCGATGATGACCGGCAGGTGGGACAGGCGCTGGGCGACCGGCACGGCCGAGACGTCCAGGGTGTTGCGGGTGGCGGTCTCGAAGGTGCGGATGCCGCGCTCGCACAGCACGATGTCGAGGTTGCCGCGCTGGGCGATGTACTCGGCGGCCATCAGCCACTCCTCGATGGTGGCGTTCATGCCGCGCTTGAGCATGACGGGCTTGCCGATGCCGCCGACCGCCTGCAGCAGCGCGAAGTTCTGCGCGTTGCGGGTGCCGATCTGCAGCATGTCCGCGTAGGAGGCCACCAGCTCGACGTCGTGCGCGTCCACGACCTCGGTCACGATGGGCAGCCCGGTCTCGGCGCGCACCTCGGCGAGGATGCGCAGGCCCGCCTCGCCCAGGCCCTGGAAGGCGTAGGGGGAGGTGCGGGGCTTGTAGGCCCCGCCGCGCAGCAGGGTGGCGCCGGCGGCCGCGGCCATCCGCGCCGCCGCCAGGGTCTGCTCGGGCGTCTCCACCGCGCACGGCCCGGCGATCAGCGTCACCGTGTCCGGCCCGATCGGCACGCCGCCGACGCGGACCGTGGAACGCTCGGGGTGGTTGTCCCGGCTCACCAGCTTGTAGGGCGCGCTCACCCGCATCACATCGGCCACACCCGGCATGCCGCGCAGGTTCAGCGCGCTGAACTGATCGACGTCCCCGACCAGTCCGATGATCGTACGGCTCACGCCCCGGCTGACGAACGCGCTGCCGCCCGCCGCCGCGATGATCTCCACGATCGCGTCGACGTCGCCCTGGACGGCCTCGGGGGCCATGACGATGACCATGTCTCTCCTTAGAGGGTTGGGCAAACGAAAAGGCCCCGGGTCCGATATCCGGACCCGGGGCCTTTTCGTTCGCCAGGCTGTCAGCGCAGCATCTGGGGGCGAACGGTCCGACTCACGGGTCCGTCGCCATACCAAAACCAGAACGCAGTACGCATCGCGGGCAATAGTAGCGCACTCCTCTCCCTCGATCCGCCCTCACCTGACGACGAGGCCCGT
>NZ_BOOH01000005.1 GCF_016863135.1 Planobispora longispora | reverse complement strand
AGGGCGATGGTCGGGCGGGAAAGCCGCGATGGCAGGATTGCCCCGTGCTATCGGGGAAACGGCGGGAGGAGTGATGGTGGATCAGTCCGAAACTCCCCCCGAGGAGACGCGCCTGCCGCCGGGACAGCACGTCTCACGGGGGCGGCCGGTGATCCACTACGGGAGGGTGCCGACCTTCCGCCCGGCGACGTGGGAGTTCCACGTCATGGGGGCGACCGCCACGGGCGAGCAGCACCGCTTCTCCTGGGAGCGCTTCTCCCAACTGCCGCGCACGACGGTCGTGGCCGACTTCCACTGCGTCACCAAATTCTCCATCATGGGGGTCGAGTGGAGCGGGGTCTCCGCGGCGACCCTGATGGCGGTGGCTCCCCCCGCGCCCGAGGTCACGCACGTGATGCTCTGGGCCGAGTACGGCTACAGCGCCAACATCAGGATGAGCGACTTCGCCCGCGACCACACCCTCTTCGCGCTGGAGCTGGACGGCAAGCCGATCACGCCGGAGCGGGGGTTCCCGGTCCGGGCGGTGGTCCCGCACCTGTACGCGTGGAAGAGCGTCAAGTGGGTGCGCGCGGTGGAGTACATGGTGGAGGACAGGCGCGGCTTCTGGGAGGAGCGCGGCTACCACAACATCGCCGACCCCTGGCGGGAACAGCGCTACTCGTATCAGGAGGAACCGGGCGAAGGCCCAGCGTAATCGGCGTTTTCCCGTGATCACCGGGCCCGGTTGGCTACGGTTTCCCGCATGTCGACCAGCGGCTGGGCGCTGTTCTGCGTCATGTTCGTTCTTCTCGGGATCACCCTGCTCCGCCGGAGGGCGGTCTTCCTCCGCCACCCCGGCGGCTGGCAGGACGAGGCCACCTTCGCGACCCTGCACGTCGCGGCGATGGCGGCCCCGTCCCTGCGGGCCGGTCTGACCGCCGAGACCGCCCGCGGCGCCGTACGGCACCTGCGGACCCTGCTGGCCACCGGAGCGGTCGCCCTCACCGACTCGGGCGGCCTGCTCGCCTGGGACGGCGCCGTGGAGTGCCACCGGGACCGCGCGGCCGAGCACGTCAGGACGGCGCTCGCGTCCGGGCGCCCGCAGGTGGTGACCGGGGAGGCGCTCGCCTGCGACCGGCCCGGCTGCGAGATCCGCGGCGCGGTGGTCGCGCCGCTGGAGGTGGACGGCCGGGTGATCGGCACGCTGGCCGCCTACGACGCGGAGGTCAGCGCGGTGCTGGTGCGCACCGTCACCGAGGTCGCCCGCTGGGTGTCCGGGCAGCTGGAGCTCGCCGAGCTCGACTCCTCCCGGCGGCGCGCCAGCGAGGCGGAGGTGCGGGCCCTGCGGGCGCAGATCTCCCCGCACTTCGTCTACAACGCGCTGACCACCATCGCCTCCTTCGTCCGCACCGACCCCGAGCGCGCCCGCGAGCTGCTGGTGGACTTCGCCGACTTCACCCGCTACGCGCTGCGCCGCGCCCACGACTTCACCACGCTGGCCGACGAGCTGCGGTGCGTGGACCGTTACCTGGAGCTGGAGCGCGCCAGGTTCGGCGACCGGCTCCGCGTCACCGTTCGGGTCGCGCCCGAGGCGCTGGCCGTTCCGGTGCCCTTCCTGTGCCTGCAGCCGCTGGTGGAGAACGCCGTCAAACACGGCCTGGCCCGCAACGGCGGCTCGGGGGAGGTGCGGCTGGTGATCGAGGACGCGGGTCCCGAGGCGCACATCAGCGTCGAGGACGACGGGCTGGGCATGGAGCCGGAGTACGCCCGGCTCCTGCTCGACGACGGCCCGCGTGAGGGCCGGGGCGAGGGCGGGATCGGTCTGGCGAACGTCGACGTGCGGCTGCGCCAGATCTACGGTGAGGCGTATGGTCTGACCGTGGACAGCGCGCCCGGCTCGGGGACGCGGGTCCGGCTCCGCGTGCCCAAGCATAGCCGGGCAGGTAGCTCTTTGTAGTCAAATCTTTACTGTTAGTTGACGTATTGCTTGCGGTCACCGTGACCGGCGTGCAGCGTGGAGTTCATGCTGCGCGTCTTAGCCGTCGACGACGAGATCCCCGCCCTGGAAGAACTGGCCTATCTGCTCCGGGGAGATCCCCGGATAGAACAGGTCGTCACCGCCTCCGACGGTGTCGCCGCGCTCCGTGACATGGTCGGCATGATCAGTGCGGGGGAGCGGCTCGACGGCGTCTTCCTCGACATCCGCATGCCCGGTCTCGACGGCCTGGATCTGGCCCGTCTCACCTCGGGCTTCCCCAACCCGCCCCGCCTGGTCTTCGTCACCGCACACGAGGACTGCGCGGTTCAGGCCTTCGAGGTCGAGGCGGTGGACTACCTGCTCAAGCCGGTGCGGGCCGACCGGCTGGCGGAGGCCGTGCGACGCCTGGAGTCCGCCGCGCCCGTCGCGGCGGCCGAATCGGAGCCGGAGGACGTCATCCCGGTCGAGCTCGGCGGGCGGACCAGGTTCGTGCCCCAGCAGGCGGTCTGGTTCGCCGAGGCCAAAGGCGACTACGTCCGGCTGCACACCGGCGAGGGCAGTTACCTGATCCGCATGTCGCTGGCCGCGCTGGAGCGGCGCTGGGCCGAGGCGGGGTTCATCCGGGTGCACCGCAGCACGCTGGTCTCCGTACGGCACATCAGCGAGCTGCGCTTCGACGGGGGCCGGGCGGTGCTGCAGGTCGGCACCCAGACGCTGCCGGTCAGCCGCCGCCACACCCGGCAGGTCCGCGAGCAACTCGTCCGGCAGTTCCGGGAGCGGCCGCTGTCCATGGAGGCCGGGGCGTGAGCCGGTGCGGGGCCGCCGGCTGTCCGGCGGGCCGCCGGTCCGGTGCGGGGCCGTGCCGGGACATGAGCCGGTGTGGGGCTTCCGGCGGACCGGCGGGCCGGAAAACGACCGCTCGTCGCCCCCGGGCGACCGCTCACCGTGTCATTACGCTCCGTACGGCGACAACTACATGCCGTTAGTCGCGCCTTCCGGAAACGGGGAGTCGCCCGGTGGGGAGCCCCCATAGTGTTCCAGGCATCGGAGAGCCGATCCCGCGAGACCAGGGGGGGACGAGAGCCGGCAGGCTCGTAAGGGCCTGGTGCGCGGGACCTTGGGGGGACGCCGGCGGGCGTCCCCCCGGCTGCCGGACCTCAGCCCGGGGGGAGCGGGGGTCCGGCGGCCTCCGGTGCGACGGGACGCCCGCGATAGCCCCGCGGGCCGAACCGCGATCCGGCCACACGGGGGCGGCCGGATCGCGAGCACGGGCGCCCGTCGCACCCGCGGAGCTCGCGGAGCTCGCAGAACGTCGTGCGGCGCCTGAACCGGCTGGGCCCGCGGAGCGCCCGGAGCCCGAACTCCCGGAAAGCGCCCGGAGCCCGAGCTCCCGCAGGGCGGCCGGGGCCCCGCTCAGGGGGCGTCGCGGAGCTTCTTCAGCAGCTCGATGTCCTCGCGGTGCTTGTCGGCGCCTCCCGGCGTCTCGATGCAGAGCGGGATCCCCGCGGCCGCCGGGTGGCGCATCAGCTCGGCGAACGCCTGGGCGCCGATGTGGCCGGCCCCGATGTTCTCGTGGCGGTCCTTCTTGGAGGCGCAGACGTCCTTGGAGTCGTTGGCGTGGATCAGCTTGAGCCGGCCCGGGGCGATCGCGTGCAGGGCGTCGAAGGTCTCCTTGATCCCCTCGGCGGTCGACAGGTCGTGGCCGGCGGCGAAGGCGTGGCAGGTGTCCAGGCAGACCCCGGCCTTCGGGTGCCACTCCAGGGCCGCGAGGTAGGGCTCCAGGTCCTGGACGGTCGCGCAGAGCATGCCGCCCTGCCCGGCCATCGGCTCCAGCAGCAGGTCGGGGCCGTCGTCCGGGATCTCCTCCAGCAGCGGGAGCAGGCGCTCGTGGAGCTGGCGCAGGGCGTCGTCGCGGGACTGGCTCACCGCCGACCCGGTGTGGACCACCAGGCCCCTGGCCCCGACGGCCGCGCCGCGCAGCAGGCCGTGCCGGACGGTGGCCACCGACTTCTCCAGCGTGTCGGCGCTGGGGGTGCCGAGGTTGACGAGGTAGGGCGCGTGCACGAAGGTCAGCGTGCCCGACTCGCGCAGCCGCTCGTCCTGGACGGGGTCGCCCGCGGCCAGGGCCCAGCCCCTGGGATTGGTGACGAACACCTGGATCATCTCGGCGCCGATCTCCGCGGCGTACCGCAGCCCGCCCTTGGCCAGGCCGCCGGTGACGGAGACGTGTCCGCCGATGGGGGAAAGAGAAGTCATGGTGCCCTCAAGTTTAGGCGCCACGGCCGACAGCTCGTGGAAACGACTCGGGGTGGGGCGGAGAAGGGTGTGAGTGACGACCCCGCCCCTCCCCGAGAGTCCGGGGGTCAGCCGCGCAGCGCCTTGACGGCGGTCTCGACGCGGAAACCGTAGTCGTGGTCGGCCGCCGCGAAGTGGGCGAGCGCGCGGGTCACGATGGCGTCGTCGGGCACCTGGGCGAGGGCGGCGGCGATGTTGCCGACCAGGCGCTCGCGCTCGGCCTCCGACATCACCCGGTAGAGCGCGCCGGCCTGGACGAAGTCGTCGTCCTCGGCGTGGGCCGGGTTCCGGTGGGAGCCGGTGACGCCCGACACCTCGATCCCGGCGGCGAGCGGGACGCCCGTCTGGGCGGGGCCGCCGAAGCTGTTGGGCTCGTAGTTCTTGCTCCGGCTCCCGTTGCCGTCGGCGCGCATGGCCCCGTCACGGCCGTAGGTGGCGGCCTGGGTCGCGTGCGGGGCGTTCACCGGCAGCTGGGTGTGGTTGACGCCGAGCCGGTAGCGGTGGGCGTCGCCGTAGGCGAACAGGCGGCCCTGGAGCATCTTGTCCGGGGAGGGGCCGATGCCGGGCACGAAGTTGTTCGGGGAGAAGGCGGCCTGCTCCACCTCGGCGAAGACGTTGTCCGGGTTGCGGTCGAGGGTCAGGCGGCCGACCTTGACCAGCGGGTAGTCGGCGTGCGGCCAGACCTTGGTCAGGTCGAACGGGTCGAACCGGTAGGTCCCGGCCTCGGCCACCGGCATGAGCTGGACGTACAGCGTCCAGGAGGGGAACAGCCCCCGCTCGATGGCGCCGTGCAGGTCGCGCTGGTGGGAGTCGGGGTCCCGGCCGTGCAGCTCGGCGGCCTGCTCGGCGGTCAGGGTGCGGACGCCCTGGTCGGTCTTGAAGTGGTACTTCACCCAGAAGGCCTCGCCCTCGGCGTTGACCCACTGGTAGGTGTGCGAGCCGAACCCGTGCATGTGCCGGTAGGACGCGGGGATGCCCCGGTCGCCGAACAGCCAGGTGAACTGGTGGGTGGCCTCGGGGGAGTGGGAGAAGAAGTCCCAGACGTTCTCGGGCTCCTGGACGCCGGTGAACGGGTCGCGCTTCTGCGAGTGGATGAAGTCGGGGAACTTCAGCGGGTCGCGGATGAAGAAGACCGGGGTGTTGTTGCCGACGAGGTCGTAGTTGCCCTCCTCGGTGTAGAACTTGACCGCGAAACCGCGCGGGTCGCGGACCGCGTCGCCGGAGCCCAGACCGCCGGCCACGGTGGAGAAGCGCACGAAGACCTCGGTGCGTCTGCCCGGCTCGGCCAGGAACGCGGCACGGGTGAACCGCGACACCTCCTCCGTCACCTCGAAGTAGCCGAAGGCGCCCGAGCCGCGGGCGTGCACCACGCGCTCCGGGATGCGCTCCCGGTTGAACCGGGCGAGCTTCTCCATCAGCTGCTGGTCCTGGATCAGCAGAGGACCGCCGGGACCGGCGCTCTGGCTGTTCTGGTTGTCGGCGACCGGCGCGCCGGACTCGGTGGTGAGGATGGGGCGGGTAGTCATGGCGGTGAGGGTACGTTCGCGGACTTATGCCTGGTCAAGGCCGGAAAAGCAAGTTCGTGCGATCGTCCTAACCCAGTCGCAGCGCCAGGAAGAAGTCCACACGATCCTCCAAACGCGACAGGTCCCTGCCGGTCAGGTCCTGGATCCGCTGGATCCGGTAGCGCAGCGTGTTGACGTGGACGTGGAGGATCTCCGCGCACTTCGTCCACGACCCCGACACCTGCAGGAACGCCTCCAGCGTGCGGACGAGGTCGGCGCGGTGCACCTGATCGTAGCCGCGCAGCGGGTCCAGCAGCCGGACCCGGAACATGTGCCGCACGTCGTCGGGGACCGAGGCGAGCAGCAGCACGTGGGTGGCCAGCTCGTCGTGGCCCACGACGGCGTCGGGCTCGGCGCGGCCCTCGGCCATCCGGCGGGCGTAGCGGGCCTCCTCGACCGCGCCGCGCAGGCCGTCCACCGGGGCGATCCCGCTGACGCCGACGGTGAGCCTGCCGGTGCCGAGCCCCGGCGCCAGCGCCCGCACCGCCTCGCGCACCTCGGCGGTGATGTCGGACTCGGGCGCGGGGATGAGCGCGATCACCTCCTCCCCGGCCACGCCCACCACCGGGGAGGCGCACGAGCGGTTGAGGATCTCCTTGACCACGACCCGGAGCTCGCCGGGGCGCAGCGCGCCGTGCGCGGCCGCGGCCACCGCCACGAAGCCGTGCCCGGCGCCGTCGGCGTCCAGGCCGGCGGCCGGGTCGGTGGTCAGGCCGGTGACCTGGAGCCGGGGCAGGATGTCGCTGGGCTTGCCGTCGGAGACGACGAGCTCCACCAGCTCCTGGGCGATGCGGCCCTTGGGGCTGAGCCGGTCGTCCAGCCGGGCGCGCTCCAGCGCGACCACGGCCGCCAGCTCCCCGGCCAGCGCCCGCCGCTCCTCCGGCCAGTCCTCGAAGGCGCCCTGGACGGCCAGGAACCAGTCGGCGACCCGGGGGGTCGTCTGCTCGTCCACCGGGAAGACCGAGTATCGCCCGGCCTCGCTCCGCTCGATGCCGCGCAGCGCGCACGGCATGCGCTTGGCGGTCAGGAAGCCGCGGGCCAGCAGCGAGGCCATGCCCTCGGGCAGCGGGTGCGAGCCCGCCACCACGCGACCGGCCGGGGTGAGCACCCAGCACGGCATGCCCAGGTCGTGGCCGAGCAGGTGGAGCAGCGGGTCCAGGCCCGCGCCCGCGGTGGCGCCCGCGACGAGCCGGCGGTGCCGGTCGAGCACGGCCGTCATGTCGTAGGCCCTGGCGGCCGAGAGCCGCCGCACGATGTGCTCGGTGACCTCGGCGAACGACATCTCCTGCGGCACGTGGAACAGCGGCATCCGGTGCCGGCGGCAGGCCTCGACGAGATCGCCGGGGATCTCGCCCCACCGGGTGTCGCCGGCCCCCAGCGCGGAGACCCCGGCGTTGACCAGGCTGCGCACGAACCGCTCGCTGTCCTCGGGGCTCTGCCGCCAGACCAGCCCGGTCAGCACCAGCTCGCCGCCGCTCAGGTAGCGGCCCGGATCGAGCAGGTCGGTGGTGACGACCCAGCGGATCGTCCGGTCCAGCTCGTCGCGGCCCGTGACCGGCGACAGTCCCAGCTCGGTCATCTCCAACAGCGCGCTCAGCCGCATGAGGGCCTCCGTTCCTCGGCGTGAGGGTAACCGAGGGGCGAACGTGCGGAGAACCCGCGGAGAACCGGGTCGGGCGACACGCGGGCGACACGCCGGAGACACGCAGATGACGCGCAGCGGGCCGAGCCTTGGAGCATGACACGAAAACATGGGGTCAAGTGCTGACCCACTTCGGAGTTCTTGCTGCTGGACCGTGCCGGGTACCGGTGTGTGTACTGCTGCCATGCCGAACGTGAAATCCGCAGCACCGGCTGCGAGGCTGGCCGGCTTCAACGCGCTCGGCCTCGCCGACGCCGAGGCCGAGCTGCTGACGTGCTGCGCGTCCCGGGCCTTCGCCCGCACCGTGGCGGCGCTGCGCCCCTACCGCGACCTCGCCCAGCTGACCGCGGTGGCCGACGCCGCCGTGAACGACCTGGAGTGGTCCGACGTGCTGGAGGCGCTCGCGGCGCACCCCCGCATCGGGGAGCGCGCCGGCGGGAGCGACCGGGAGTCCGCCTGGTCCCGCCAGGAGCAGTCCGGCGTGGACTCGGCCGGGCGGGCCGTGCTGGACGGGCTGGTCGAGGGCAACCTCGCCTACGAGGAGCGCTTCGGCCACGTCTACCTGATCTGCGCCACCGGCCTGTCGGCCGAGGAGATGCTCACCCGCCTGCGGGAGCGGCTGCAGAACGACGAGGACGTGGAGCGCGAGGTGGTCCGCGGGGAACTCGCCAAGATCACCCGGCTGCGCATGGCGAAGCTGCTGGGGGACCAGTCATGAGCCTGTCCACGCACGTGCTGGACGCGGCGCTCGGCAGGCCCGCGGCGGGCGTCGCCGTACGGCTGGAGAGCGGATCAGACGACAACGGCGAAGCGGTGGTCGTGGAAGGGCACACCGACGCCGACGGCCGGCTCTCGGGCTGGTCGCCGGGGGCGGGCGTCCACCGGCTGGTGTTCGACACCGGTTCCTACTTCGCCGAGCGGGGGGTGACCGCCTTCTATCCGGAAGTGGTCATCACCTTCACGATCGACGACCCGGATGAGCATTACCACGTGCCGTTGCTGCTCAGCCCGTTCGCCTATTCGACGTATCGAGGGAGCTAGCACATGAACGTCGTTCTCGGGCCCAACCGCTACGGCAAGGCGGAGACCCGCGTGGTCCGCGTCGTCAGGGACGGCGGGGTCCACCACATCAAGGACATCAACGTCAGCTCCGCGCTCTCGGGCGACATGGAGGACGTGCACCTCACCGGCGACAACGCCTCGGTGCTGCCGACGGACACGCAGAAGAACACCGCCTACGCCTTCGCCAGGAAGTACGGCGTCGACCAGATCGAGGACTTCGCGATCCTGCTGGCCCGCCACTACGTGGACTCCCAGCCCTCCATCCACCACGCCCGCGTGGAGATCGAGGAGTACTTCTGGGACCGCATCCCCGTCTCCGACGGCCCCCACCTGGGACTGCGCGACAAGCAGCACTCGTTCGTCCGCTCCGGCCGGGAGGTCCGCACCTGCGTCGTCCACCACGACCGCGACGGCCGCACCACCGTGGTCTCCGGCCTGAAGGACCTGGTCGTCCTCAACTCGACCGGCTCGGAGTTCCACGGTTACATCGAGGACGAGTACACCACCCTGAAGCCGACCAGCGACCGCATCCTCGCCACCGCCGTCTCGGCGCGCTGGCGGCACGCCTCGGACGGCTCCGCCTTCGGCAAGTCCTACGCCGAGGTACGGCGCTGCCTGATCGAGGCCTTCGCCGAGACCCACAGCCTCTCCCTGCAGCAGACCCTCTACGCCATGGGCAAGCGGGTGCTGAACACCCGCAGGGAGGTCTGCGAGGTGCGCATGGCGATGCCGAACAAGCACCACTTCCTGGTCGACCTGGAGCCCTTCGGGATGGACAACCCCAACGAGGTCTTCTACGCGGCCGATCGACCCTACGGGCTGATCGAGGGCAGCGTGCTCTCCGACACCGCCCCCGACGCCGCTTTCGCCTGGGAGTAGTCACGATGGATTTCCTGCGGCCCACCACGTGGGCGGAGGCGCTGGCCGCCAAGGCGGACCGGCCGGAGGCGGTGCCCATCCAGGGCGGCACCGACGTGATGGTCGAGCTCAACTTCGACCTGCACCGCCCGGCCGCGCTGCTGGACCTGAACCAGGTCGCCGAGCTGGCCGAGTGGACCTCCGAAGAAGACGGCCGGCTCAGGGTCGGCGCGGGCGTGCCGTACGTGCGGCTGATCGCCGAGCTCGGGAACCGGCTGCCCGGTCTCGCGCAGGCCGCGCGTACGGTCGGCTCGCCCCAGATCCGCAACCGGGGCACGGTGGGCGGCAACCTCGGCGCGGCCTCGCCCGCCGGGGACAGCCACCCGCCGCTGCTGGCCGGCGACGCGGTCATCGAGGTCGAGTCCGCCGCCCGCGGCGTGCGGATGATCCCCGCCGCCGAGTTCTACGTCGGCGTCAAGCGCAGCGCGCTGGAGCCGGACGAGCTGATCCGGGCCTTCCGGATGAGCCCGGCCACCGGCCCGCAGTACTTCTCCAAGGTCGGCACCCGCAACGCCATGGTGATCGCGGTCTGCTCCTTCGCGATCGCGCTGCACCCCGCCGAGCGCCGGGTCGGCACCGGCATCGGCTCGGCCGCCCCGACGCCCCGCCGGGCCCTGGCCGCCGAGGAGTTCCTCGCCGCCGAGCTCGACTGGGACGCCCGGCTCGACCCGGCGGTGCTCGCCCGCTTCGGGGAGCTGGCCGCGGAGGCCGCCTCCCCGATCGACGACGTGCGCGGCACCGCCGACTACCGCCGCCACGCCATCGGCGTGATGGCACGCCGCACCCTGACCTGGGCCTGGAACGAGTTCCGGTCCGGACACTTCGAAAGGAGGGCCGGCTGATGCGCGTCACCTTCACCGTGAACGGGCGCCGGGAGACGGCCGACGACGTGTGGGAGGGCGAGAGCCTCCTGTACGTGCTGCGCGAGCGCGTGGGCCTGCCCGGCTCCAAGAACGCCTGCGAGCAGGGCGAGTGCGGTTCCTGCACCGTCTACCTCGACGGCACCCCCGTCTGCGCCTGCCTGGTGGCGGCCGGTCAGGTCGAGGGCCGCGAGGTCCGCACCGTCGAGGGCCTGGCCGACGGCGACCGGCTCGACCCGGTCCAGGAGGCGTTCGTGGAGTGCGGCGCCGTCCAGTGCGGCTTCTGCACCCCCGGCCTCGTCGTCCAGGCCCACGACCTGATCGAGCGGGTCGCGGAGCCCTCGGACGCCGAGATCCGCGAGGCCCTGGCGGGCAACCTGTGCCGGTGCACCGGCTACGAGAAGATCCTCGACGCGGTACGGCTCGCCGCGGCCCGCAAGGCGGCCTCGTGAAGACCGTCCTGATCGAGAACGCGTACATCGCCCCGGTGGCCGGCCCGGAGATCCCCTCCGGCTTCGTCCACATCGAGGGCGACAAGATCGTGGCGCTCGGGGCCGGTCCTGCCCCGGCGATCCCGGGCGCCACCCGGATCGACGGCACCGGCTGCCTGGCCACCCCCGGCCTGGTCAACACCCACCACCACCTGTACCAGTGGGCCTCCCAGGGACTCGCCCAGGACGCCACGCTGTTCGAGTGGCTGGTCGCGCTCTACCAGGTGTGGGCCGCGATGGACGCCGAGGTCGTCAAGGGCGCGGCCGGGGCGGGGCTGGGCTTCCTGGCCCTGTCCGGCTGCACCACCTCCTCCGACCACCACTACGTCTTCCCCAAGGGCCGCGGCGACCTGTTCGCCGCGGAGATCGAGGCCGCCCGGGAGCTGGGCATCCGCTTCCACCCGGTGCGCGGCTCGATGGACCGGGGCAAGTCCAAGGGCGGCCTGCCGCCGGACGTGGTGGTGGAGAAGCACGAGGAGATCCTCGCCGAGAGCGCCAAGGCCGTGGACACCTACCACGACGCCTCCTTCTCCTCGAAGCTGCGCGTGGCCATCGGCCCGTGCTCGCCGTTCTCGGTCAGCGCCGAGCTGATGGTCGAGGCCGCCGAGCTGGCCCGCGCCAAGGGCGTGCGCCTGCACACCCACCTGGCCGAGACCCTCGACGAGGAGGAGCACCTGCTGGAGCAGGTGGGCATGCGGCCGGTCGACTACATGGAGAAGCTCGGCTGGCTCGGCCCGGACGTGTGGTTCGCCCACGCCATCCACCTGAGCGACGCCGACATCGACGTCTTCGCCCAGACCGGCACCGGCTCGGCGCACTGCCCCAGCTCCAACGGGCGTCTGGGCGCGGGCATCGCCCGGGTCTCGGAGATGCTCAACCGGGGGGCGATCGTCGGCCTCGGCGTGGACGGCAACGCCTCCTCCGAGCTGACCACGCTCTCCGGCGAGATGCGCCAGGCCATGCTCTTCCAGCGGGCGAGGTACGGCCCCACCGCGCTGACCGCCCGCCAGGCCCTGGAGATGGCCACCCTCGGCGGCGCGAAGAACCTCGGCCGGGACGCCGAGCTGGGCACCCTGGAGCCGGGCAAGCTCGCCGACATCGCCCTGTGGCGGACCGACGGCGCCTTCGCCTCGGCGATCACCGACCCGGTCGCCACCCTGGTCTTCGCCACCGCCCAGCCGCCGCTGGCCCGCCTGCTGGTGGGCGGGGAGACGATCGTCGAGAACGACGAGCTGCGCACGGTCTCCCAGGACGCGCTCGGCCGCGCCGGCGGGCAGGCCCACCGCCGCCTGCTGCGCCTGGCCGAGGAGCAGGGCTTCACCGCCGCCAAGGAGGTTCACTCGTGACGCGCACAGGAAGCGGGAGCGCCACGCCGGTGCGCGCGCCGCGCGACATCGCGGCCCCCGGGACCGGGGGAGTGGGCGACAGCCCGCTGCGCCCCGACGGGACGCTGAAGGTCAAGGGCGAGTTCGCCTACTCCTCCGACCTGTGGATCGACGGCATGCTCTGGGGCGCGACGCTGCGCAGCCCGCACCCCCGCGCGAAGATCGTCTCGATCGACGTCTCCGCGGCGCTGGCGCACCCCGGTGTGTCGGCCGTGCTCACCCACGAGGACGTCCCGGGCCGCAAGCACTTCGGCCTGGACCACACCTGGGACCAGCCGGTCCTGGCCGCAGGCGAGGTGCGCCACCAGGGCGAGCCGATCGCGCTGGTCGCGGCCGACCACCCGGAGACCGCGCGCCGGGCGATGGAGAAGATCCGGATCGAGTACGAGGTCCTGGAGCCGCTCACCGACGCCCGCCGGGCCGCCTTCGACCCGGCCTACCCGCAGGTCCAGCCGCGCGGCAACCTCGCCCGCCACCAGCCGGTCCGGGTCGGCGACGTCGAGGCCGCCAAGGCCCGCGCCGAGGTGGTCGTCTCCGGCGAGTACCGGGTCGGCATCCAGGACCAGGCGTTCCTCGGGCCGGAGTCGGGCCTGGCCGTGCCCGCCGAGGACGGCGGCGTGGACCTGTACGTGGCCACCCAGTGGATGCACAACGACCTCAAGCAGATCGCCCCCTGCCTGGGCCTGCCTGAGGAGAAGATCCGCATGACGCTCTCGGGCGTCGGCGGGGCCTTCGGCGGGCGCGAGGACCTGTCGATGCAGATCCACGCGGCCATGCTCGCGCTGCACACCGGCCGCCCGGTGAAGATCGTCTACAACCGGTACGAGTCGTTCTTCGGCCACGTGCACCGCCACCCGGCCGAGATGCGCTACGAGTACGGCGCCACGAAGGACGGGAGGATCCTCTACGCGGACGTGGAGATCCTCCTGGACGGCGGCGCCTACACCTCCGCGACGATGAACGTGGTCGGCAACGCCGCCTCGCTGGGCGTGGGGCCGTACGTCATCCCGAACATCAAGATCGACGCCTACGGCGTGTACACCAACAACCCGCCCTGCGGCGCGATGCGCGGCTTCGGCGCGGTGCAGGCGTGCTTCGCCTACGAGTCGATGATGGACAAGCTCGCCGAGGCGTGCGGGCTCGACCCGGTCACCGTACGGCAGGTCAACGCCGCCTCCCAGGGCAGCGAGCTGGCCACCGGCCAGGTGATCTGGGCTCCGCTGCCGATGGCCGAGATGCTCCGGCAGGCCCGCGAGCTGCCCATGCCGCCGCCGCTGGACGCCTCCGACATCCGCAACCTGCCCGGCGGCGCCTCGCAGACCACCCACGGCGAGGGGGTGCGGCGCGGCGTCGGGTACGGCGTGGGCCTGAAGAACATCTGCTTCTCCGAGGGCTACGACGACTACTCCACCGCCCGGGTCCGCCTGGAGGTCATCGGCGGCGAGGCCGTCGCGCTGGTGCACACCGCCGCCGCCGAGGTCGGCCAGGGACTGGTCACGCTCGAGGCCCAGATCGCTCGCACCGAGCTGGGAGTCGAGCGGGTCGTCATCCACCCGGCCGACAACCAGGTCGGCGACGCCGGCTCCAGCTCCGCCTCGCGCCAGTCCTACATGACCGGCGGCGCGGTGATGACAGCCTGCCAGGCCGTGCGGGAGGGCGTGTTCGCCCTGGCCGCCGCCAGGCTGGACCGGCCCCTCGACACTCTCGGCGACCTGTCGCTGGTCGGCGGCAAGGTCGTCTCGGAGAGCGCGGGAGTGCTCGCCGCCATCGAAGACGTCCTCGGTGACGCGGTCATCGAGGAGACCCGCGAGTACCACCACGAGCCGACCACGGGCATGGACCCCGTGACCGGCCGGGGAGACTCGCACACGCAGCTCGCCTTGTGCGTCCACCGGGCCGTGGTGGACGTCGACGTCGAGCTCGGCCTGGTGAAGGTCGTGGAGCTGGCCGCCGTCCAGGACGTCGGCAAGATCCTCAACCGCCTCTCGCTGGAGGGGCAGATCCACGGCGGCACCGCCCAGGGCCTCGGCCTGGCCGTGATGGAGGAGATCGTGGTCTCCGACGGGAAGGTACGCAACCCGTCGTTCACCGACTACCTGATCCCCACCATCCTCGACATGCCGCCGATGCGCCTGGAGATCCTGGAGAACGCCGACCCGCGGGCCCCATACGGCCTGCGCGGCGCAGGGGAGCCACCCACGCTCTCCTCCACGCCCGCGATCGTCGCGGCCATCCGCGACGCCACGGGTCTCGCACTCACCCGAGTGCCGGTTCGTCCGGAACACATCACCGGAAGCAGTTGACCAACAGGGGCAGCCCTCACTCGTATCGAAAAACGCACCCTTTGTCGGGATTTATGCTGACTTGCGGCGTTTTTAAGGGATGCCCTGTGAGTCTTCGCCGTGGCGATCACGGCAGACGAGAAGGCTCGCAGGACACCCCCACCCCCCGTGGGTGAACGGGAGAGACCCCACAACCGCACCCCCTCGAACCATGCGGACGACCCCGGTCCGGCCACCGGGGTCTTCTCCGTAGGTCGACTACGCCCTTGGGAGGGCCCGACCATGACCCAGCTGCAGACCCGGCCCTCCGGCGAGGACCCCGAGGCGTCCGACGCCTCCGGGGCCTCCCGGACCTGGATCGACCGCTTCTTCGACCTCACCGGTCGGGGCACGACGGTCGCCAGGGAGGTTCGTGGCGGCATCACCACGTTCGTGGCCGTTGCCTACATCATCCTGCTCATCCCCATCATCCTCAGCGGCGCCAAGGACGTGACCGGCGCCACGATGACCATCCCCCAGCTCACCACGGCGGTCGCGCTCTCCGCGGCGATCACCACGATCCTGATGGGCGTGGTGGGCAACGCGCCCTTCGCCCTCGCCTCCGGGCTCGGCATCGCCCCCGTGGTGGCCTTCCAGGCCGCCCCGCACATGACCTGGGACCAGGCCATGGGCCTGGTCGTGCTGGAGGGCGTGGTGATCGTGCTCTTCGCGCTCACCGGCATCCGCCAGCTGATCATGGACGCCATCCCCACCCCGCTCAAGCACGCCATCGGCGTCGGCATCGGCATGTTCATCGCGCTCATCGGCCTGGTGGACGCCGGGTTCGTCGGCCGGGGCGAGGGCACCGTGGTGACCCTCGGCGCCGGCGGACGGCTCTCCGGCTGGCCCATCGTGGTCTTCTGCGTCGGCCTGCTGCTGATGTTCGCCCTGTTCGTCCGGAGGATCCCCGGCGCGATCCTGATCGGCATCGTGGCCGCCACCGTGCTGGCCATCGTGATCAACGCGCTGGTGGACGGAGTGAAGTGGCCCGGAGTGGTCACGCCGGAGCTCCCCGAGCGGATCGTCTCCACGCCGGACTTCAGCCTGCTGTTCGACGTGGACCTGTTCGGCGGCTTCGGCGCGGCCGGCGTGCTCACCGCCACGGTGGTGCTGTTCACCCTCGTGCTGTCCGGCTTCTTCGACGCGATGGGGACCATCCTCGGCGTCGGCGAGGAGGCCAAGCTGACCGACGGGCAGGGCCGGATCCAGGGCGTCGGCAAGATCCTGACGATCGACGGCTTCGGCGCCATCATCGGCGGCGCCACCGGCGGTTCCGCCAACACGATCGTGGTCGAGTCGGCCGCAGGAGTCGGGGAGGGCGCTCGCACCGGCCTCGCCAGCCTGGTGACCGGCGCGCTCTTCGCCGGGGCGATGTTCCTGACCCCGCTGGCGGCCGTCGTGCCCGCCCAGGCCGCGGCCCCCGCCCTGGTCCTGGTCGGCGCGCTGATGATGACCGCCGCCCGCAAGATCGAATGGGAGGAGATCGACCTGGCCATCCCGGCCTTCCTCACCATCGCGCTGATGCCCTTCACCTACTCCATCACCAACGGAGTCGGCGCCGGCGTCATCGCCTACACGGTGATCAAGGCCGCCCGCGGCCGGTTCGACCAGATCCACTGGCTCCTCTGGGTGATCAGCGCGATCTTCGTCGGCTACTTCGGCATCGGCGCGATCGAGCAACTCCTCGGCTGATCCCGAATCCCCCGGCTGATCTCCGTACGGCGGCGCCGATCGCCGCCGTACGGAGCACCCGCCGCACCGGCGCCGCCGTACGGCGCTCGCCCGTTCCCGTGACAGACGGAGGTTCCTTCCATGCGTGAACTCGCCGAGGATCTGCTCGGCTGGCTCGGGGAGGGGCGCGCGTTCGCGGTCGCCTCCGTGATCGGGGTCGGGGGGAGCGCTCCCCGGCAGCCGGGGGCCGCGCTCGCGGTGAACGACGAAGGCGAGGCCGTCGGCAGCGTCTCCGGCGGCTGCGTCGAAGGGGCCGTCTACGAACTGTGCCGGGAGGCGATCCAGACCGGGGAACCGGTCCGGCATACCTTCGGCTACTCCGATGACGACGCCTTCGCCGTGGGGCTGACCTGCGGTGGAACCATCGAGGTGCTCGTCTGGCCGGTTCCGTCCGCCTCACCCGCCGCCCCGGTGCTCACCGCGGCGCTGGAGGCGGTACGGCGGGGCGAGCCCGTCGCGATCGTCCGCGCCCTCGACGCCGTCGGTCCGGCCGGCGGCTCCGATCAGGCCGAGAAGATCGGCCCGATCGGGGACACCGGCCGGGCAGAGGGCATCGGCCCGGACGGGCGCACCGGCGGCCGTCCGCGCCCGGGCGCGGGTCTCCTCGCGGTCTTCGAGGACCGGGTCCTCGGCGACCTCCCCGGCCTCACGCGCGACTCCGTGGCCGGCGTCGTCGCGCCCGAGGCGCGGGCCATGCTCGACACCGGGCTCACCGGCCTGCGCACCCTCGGCTGCGGCGGGCAGGAGGTCGCCGTCTTCGCCGAGACCTACGCGCCCCCGCCCCGTCTGCTCGTCTTCGGCGCCATCGACTTCGCCGCCGCGCTCACCCGCGCCGGCCGCTTCCTGGGCCACCACGTCACCGTCTGCGACGCCCGGCCCGTCTTCGCCACCCCGCGCCGCTTCCCCGAGGCCCACGAGGTCGTCGTCGACTGGCCGCACCGCTACCTCGCCCGCACGCGGGTGGACTCCCGGACCGTGGTCTGCGTGCTCACCCACGACGCCAAGTTCGACGTGCCGCTGCTGGAGGTCGCCCTCCGGCTCCCGGTCGCCTACGTGGGGGCGATGGGCTCACGCCGTACCCACGCCGACCGCATGGCCCGCCTGCGCGCCGCCGGGCTGAGCGAGGCGGAGCTGTCGCGGCTGCGCTCGCCCATCGGTCTCGATCTGGGCGCCCGTACCCCGGAGGAGACCGCCCTGTCCATCGCCGCGGAGTTCGTCGCCCTGCGCCGCGGCGGGAGCGGCCTGCCGCTCACGCAGACCGCCGGTCCCATCCACCCCGCGAGCCGGGCGCTGCCCGCCGGGCTTCCCCGCCTGGGCGTCCCCGGCGAGGCCGCCTGAGCCCGTCCGGCTGGAGGGTCCGCGCCGGGCTCTACGCCGTCCGGCTGTAAGGTCCGCCGGGCTCTACGCCGTCCGCAGCACGGCCTGGATCTCCAGGTGGATCCGCACCGTGTTGCGCCCGCGAGGGCCGTCCGGAGGTCCGCGTCTGACGCCGCCGCGTTCCCGGGGCGTGCCCGAGGGCCCCTGAGCCGTGCCCGAAGGTTCCCGGGGTCTGCCCGAAGGCGCGGCGGAAGACGTCGATGAACGCGCTGGCGGACGACCAGCCGCACAGGTGCGCCACCGCGGTCACCGGGACGTCGTCGGCCAGCAGGACCAGGGCGCGGTGGAGCCGGAGCTGGGTGCGCCACTGCGGGAAGGTCATGCCGAGGTCGGCCTTGAAGAGCCGTGACAGCGTCCGCTCGCTCGCGCCGACCTGCGCGCCGAGGGCGGCCAGCGTGCGGTTGCCGGCGGGATCGGCGCGCACGATCGCGCACAGCGCCCGCAACCGCGGATCGGCGGGGGCGGGCAGGTGCAGGGGCTGCTGGGGCGAGGCGCGCAACTGGTCGAGCAGGACGGCCCGGAGCCGGCCGCGCTCCGGGCCGTCATCGTGCGGGGCGCGGGTCGGCGCGAGCGGCTGGTGGCGGACTTCCGTCATCGATCGGCAGTTTATTGGAAGCACGACACGGCGCCGAGCGGTGAGGATGCCGCTGTGCCGAAGAAAAAGACGATCATCATGCTGTCGGCCGGACACGCCTGCGTGGACGTCTACCAGGGCGCCGTGGCGGCGCTCGTCCCCTTCCTGGTGGCCGAGCGCGCCTACACCTACGCCGCGGCCTCGGGGATCGTGCTCGCCGCATCGCTGCTGTCCTCGGTGGCGCAACCGCTGTTCGGCGCGGTGACGGACCGGTGGGCGCTGCCCTGGCTGCTGCCCGTCAGCACGCTCCTCGGCGGGCTGGGGATCGCGCTGAGCGGCCTGACCGACTCCTACCCGCTGACGCTGGCGCTGGCGGCCGTGTCCGGGATCGGGATCGCCGCCTACCACCCCGAGTCCGCCCGGGTGGCGCGGATCGCCGCGGGCGGGAGCCACACCGCGATGGGCTGGTTCTCCCTCGGCGGCAACCTCGGGTTCGCCGCCGCGCCGCTCCTGGTCGCCGCCGTCGTCGCCGCCGGCGGGCTGCGGCTCACGCCGCTGCTGGCGCTGCCGGCTCTGGCCGGAAGCGTGCTGTACCTGCCCGTCCTGCGCGCGCTGGGCACGTCGGCACGCCCGGCCGGCGGCGGCGCGTCCCGGGTGGGACGCGACGACGTGGCGTCGTTCGCACGGCTCTCGCTGGCCGTGGCCTTCCGGTCCGTCGTGTTCGTCGGCCTGAGCACGTTCATCGCGCTGTACGTGCCGGCGCGCACGGGCGGCGGCACGGCGGCGGGCACCGCGGCGCTGTCCGTGCTCTATCTGGGAGGCGCGGTGGGCACCGTGCTGGGCGGCGGGCTGGCCGACCGGTGGGACAGGGTCACGGTGGTACGCGCGTCGTACCTGGTCAGCGTCGCCGCCGTCGCGGGGATCGTGTTCGTCCCCGGTCCGGTGGTCTATCTGTTCGCGGCGCTGACCTCCGTCGGCCTCTACGTTCCGTTCTCCCTTCAGGTCACCCTCGCCCAGGACTACCTCCCCGGCCGCGTCGGCACCGCCGGCGGCGTCACCCTCGGCCTGACCGTCAGCGCCGGCGGCCTGGCCGGCCCGCTCATCGGCGCCGTCGCCGACGCCACCACCCTGCAGACGGCCCTCGCCATACTGATCGCGATGCCCGCCCTGAGCTGGCTGCTGTTCCGGACCCTGCGCGAACCCGCCGGTCCCCGCCCGAGGAGAAGGGAAGAAGATGATGATGTACCAGTCCGATGAGGCGTGGCGCGAGGTCGACGCCTACTTCGCCGGCGCCCTCGTCCCCGAGGACCGGGCGCTCAGGGAGGCTCGCGAGAGCGGCGGACTGACCACCATGCCGCAGGCGGAGGTCGCCCCGAACCAGGGCAAGCTCCTGGCGATGTTGTGCCGCATCGCCGGCGCCGTCCGCGTCCTGGAGTTCGGCACCCTGGCGGGCTACAGCACCATCTGGCTGGCCCGCGCCGTGGGGGACGGGGGTCACGTCACCTCGCTGGAACTGGAGGAGCGCAACGCCGCGATCGCCCGGGAGAACCTGGAGCGCGCGGGGGTGGCGGACCGGGTGGACATCCTCGTCGGCCCGGCCGCGGACTCGGCGCGGCGGCTCGCCGAGGACGGGCGCGGGCCGTACGACTTCGTCTTCATCGACGCCGACAAGCCCGGCAACCCCGCCTACCTGAAGGCGTCCCTGGAGCTGACCCGGCCGGGAAGCGTGATCGTCATCGACAACGTCGTCCGCAACGGCGCCGTCACCGACCCGGACAGTCCCGACGAGCGGGTCCAGGGCGTGCGCAGGGTTCTCGCGGACATCGCGCACGACGCCCGGCTGGAGGCCACCGCGCTCCAGACGGTGGGCTCCAAGGGCTGGGACGGCTTCGTCGTCATCCGGAGGTCCCGCTGAGCACCACCCGGAGGTCCCGCTGAGCACTGCCTGGCGGGTCCTGCGGAGCACTACCCGGAGGTCCCGCTGCGCTGCCCGGCGGTTCCACCGAGCATCACCGGGCGGTCCCGCTGAGCCACAGGCCCGGTGGGCCGCCCCGCCCCGCCCCGCGATTGTGCCAACGCACAAACCTGCCATCGCCACTTCCGGGCAGCTTCGGACTTCTTGCCGCTAGACCGGACAGCCGGGCGGCTTGTGTACTGAATCACACACCTGAACGCTCCGCCTGAGCCGGAGCGAGGAGGTACCGCGCTGCCGCCTCCGGCAGACCTACGGGCCCCACCCCACCGGATCGATCCGACCCCGGGAGGAGCCTGCGATGGCCTTGATGTTCCTCAACGGCGGCGCCATGCGTGGCGGTCCGCTGCACCACCTGCTCGACGGGGCCCCGCTGGTGGCCGAGACCGCCACGGCGCCCAAGTACCGCTTCTACTCGGTCGGCGACCGCTGCCCCGGCCTGGCGCCGGTGGCGCACGGCGGGGCCGCCATCACGGGAGAGCTCTACGACGTCCCGATGGACGTCCTGCGCGACCGGCTGATGCCCGCCGAACCACCCGAGCTGGAGCTCGGCGTGATCGAGCTGGCGGACGGCACGTCCTCGTTCGCGATGCTCCTGCGCCGCCCCTGCACCTCGCACGCGGAGCTGTACGACATCACCGAGTCCGGTAGCTGGAAGGCCTACATGGACATGGACGCCCACACAGACAGGGAGAAGACGTCATGACGCGGTTCGACGTCAACGCCTCGATCCTCTTCACCGACCTGCCGCTGCTGCGCCGGCCGGAGGCGGTGAAGGCCGCCGGGTTCGACGGGGTCGAGTTCTGGTGGCCGTTCGCCGAGGCCGTACCGTCCGACAAGGACGTCGACGCCTTCGCCGGCGCGATCCAGGACGCGGGCGTACAGCTGGTCGGCCTCAACTTCGCCGACGACATCGCCGCCGGCGGGCGCGGCCTCGTCTCCCGTCCCGCCGACAGCGCGCGTTTCCGCGACAACGTCGACGTCGCCGTCGGCATCGCCGGCCGGCTCGGCTGCACGGCGCTCAACGCGCTGTACGGCAACCGCGTGGACGGCCTGGACCCGGCCGAGCAGGACGAGCTGGCCACCGAGAACCTCGCGATCGCCGCCAGGGCCGCCGCCGGGATCGGCGCGACGGTGCTGGTGGAGGCGCTCAACGCCTACGAGTCGCCGTCCTACCCGCTGGTCTCCGCCAAGGCCGCGGTCGAGGTGGTCGACCGGGTGGGGGAGCCGAACGTGGCGTTCCTGTGCGACCTGTACCACCTGGCCCGGATGGGCGAGGACCTGGACGCGGTGATCGCCGGGTACGCGGGCCGGATCGGCCACGTGCAGATCGCCGACACCCCCGGCCGCGGCCGCCCCGGCAGCGGCGAGCTGGACTTCACCCGCCTGCTGAAGGTGCTCGCCGAACACGGCTACGACGGCTGGATCGGCCTGGAGTACAAGGACGCCGAGCCGGACTTCGGCTGGCTGCGGGAGCTGGACCGGCTCGCATGACGACATCCCCGAACGCACCCGGGACCCCGAACGCATCCGGCGGACGCCGGGCGAGGAGAGCAAATTGAGCAGGATCGCATTCATCGGGCTCGGCATCATGGGCTCGCCCATGGCCGGGCACCTGGTCAGGGCCGGACACGAGGTCACCGGTTTCGACCTCGGCGAGGACGCCCTCGCCCGCCTCCGGGCCGCCGGAGGCGCGAGCGCGAGCGGCGTCGCGGAGGCCGTCAAGGGCGCCGAGGTCGTCATCACCATGCTCCCGGCCGACCCGCAGGTCGAGGCCGTCCTCCCGGAGATCCTCGACAACGCCGAGTCCGGCGCTCTCTACATCGACTTCTCCACCATCACCCCGCAGACCTCGCAGAAGGTCGCCCGCGAGGGCGCGGCCAGGGGGCTGCGCGTGCTGGACGCCCCGGTCTCCGGCGGCGAGAAGGGCGCGATCGACGCGGTCCTGTCCATCATGGTCGGCGGCGCGCCGGAGGACTTCGAGGCTGCGACGCCGGTCTTCGAGGCCGTCGGCAAGACCTTCAAGCTGGTCGGCCCCGCGGGCGCCGGGCAGTACGTCAAGGCCGCCAACCAGCTCGTCGTGGGCGGCACCTACGCCCTCGTCGCCGAGGCCATCGTGCTGATGGAGGCGGCCGGCGTGGACGCCGCCGCCGGACTCGACGTGCTCGCCGGCGGCCTGGCCGCCAGCCGCATCCTCGACATCAAGCGCGAGTCGATGCTCGCCCGGAACTTCCAGCCGGGCTTCCGCATCGACCTGCACCACAAGGACATGGGCATCATCCTCGACGCCGCCCGCGGCGCCGAGGTGGCCATCCCCATGGGCGCGCTCGTCGCCCAGCTCATCGCCGCCGCGCGGGCCCAGGGCCACGGCGGCCTCGACCACTCCGCGCTCCTCAAGGTCACCGAGAGCCTCTCGGGAAGGGACAGCTGATGGCCAGGATCCCCGCGATGAACGCGGTCGTCGAAGTCCTGAAGTCCGAGGGCGTCGACACGGCGTTCGGCTGCCCCGGCGCGGCCATCCTCCCCCTGTACAAGGCGATGGAGGAGGTCGGCGGCATCGAGCACCTGACCGTCCGCCACGAAGAGGGCGCCACCCACATGGCCGACGGCTGGGCCCGTACCAACGGCGGGGTGGGCGTCGCGATCGGCACCTCCGGCCCGGCCGGCACCAACATGATCACGGGTCTCTACACCGCGCTCGCGGACTCGATCCCGATCGTCTGCATCACCGGCCAGGCGGCCACCGCCCTGCTCGACAAGGAGGGCTTCCAGGCGGTCGACATCGTGGAGATCGCCAAGCCCGTCACCAAGTGGGCCGTGCAGATCAAGGAGGCGGCCACCGCCCCCTGGATCTTCCGCGAGGCGTTCCGGATCGCCCGGTCCGGCCGTCCCGGCCCGGTCCTGATCGACATCCCGGTGGACGTGGCCAAGGGGATCATCGAGTACGACCCCGCGCTGGACTCCCCGCTCCCGGTCGCGGCCGTCGAGCCGCACCGGCCGCGCGTCGAGAAGGCACTGGACCTGCTGCTGGCCGCCGAGCGGCCGCTGATCCTCGCCGGCGGCGGTGTGATCATCGCCGAGGCCGCCGACGAGCTGCGCGAGCTGGCCGAGTACCTGAACGTCCCGGTCCAGGTCACCCTGATGGGCAAGGGCGCCATCGACGAGGACCACGGCCTGTTCTGCGGCATCACCGGCGTGCAGACCTCGCAGCGGTACGGCAACGCCTCCTTCCTGGAGTCCGACCTGGTGCTGGCCGTGGGCGCGCGCTTCGGCGACCGGCACACCGGCCAGCTCGACGTCTACCGGGGCGAGCGGAAGTTCATCCACGTCGACATCGAGCCGACCCAGATCGGCAGGGTCTTCGAACCGGATCTCGGCGTCGTCTCCGACGCCAAGCTGTTCCTGCAGGACCTGCTCAAGGTCGCCAAGGAGCGCGAGGCGGGCCGCGGGCCCGGCGCGTGGGTCGGCCGGATCCAGCACCTCAAGGCGACCCTGGGCCGCCGCGAGGACTTCGACACGGTCCCGATCAAGGCCCCCCGGGTCTACAAGGAGATCAACGAGGTCTTCGACGAGGACACCTACTTCGTCACCGCGATCGGCCTCTACCAGATCTGGGGCGGCCAGCACCAGAAGGCGTACAAGCCGCGCCGCTACCAGATCTGCGGCCAGGCCGGCCCGCTGGGCTGGGAGATCCCGGCGGCGATCGGCGTCAAGAAGGCGCTCAAGAACACCGAGCCGGACGCCGAGGTCGTGGGCATCGTCGGCGACTACGGCTTCCAGTACATGGTGGAGGAGCTCGCGGTCGGCGCCCAGTACAACGTGCCGTTCGTGCTCATCATGATCAACAACGAGTATCTGGGCCTCATCCGCCAGGCCTCGATCCCGTACGACATGAACTACCAGGTGGACATCCACTACGACGAGTACGGCACCGACAACGTCAAGATCATGGAGGCGTACGGCTGCTCCGGCCGCCGGGTCATCGACCCCGCCGACATCCGCGACGCCCTGGAGTGGGCGCGCAAGGAGGCCCGGGCGACCAACCGGCCGGTGCTCGTCGAGATCATGATCGAGCGCGAGGCGAACACCCCGCACGGCCCGGCCATCGACGCCGTCAGGGAGTTCGAACCCCTTCCCGGGCAAGTGTGATGATGGATCGCCATCACACCGGGTTCCGGCACGCGCCCCTGCCCGCTCGCACCGGGCAGGGGCGCGTGTCCGCCCATTCTCCATCAAGGAGCAGGGTTGTCCGTTTCGTCACGCGATCTCATGCCGACTTCTGAGACCGCTGGTTCGTCACGCGATCTCATGCCGACTTCTGAGACCGCTGGTTCCCCCCGCCCGTCCGGTCACGTCGTCATCGCCCCCGACAAGTTCAAGGGGTCGCTGACCGCGGCCGAGGTCGCCGCCCGCGTCGCGGCCGGTCTCGGCCCCGGCGTCGCCACCGTCGCGCTGCCGGTCGCCGACGGCGGTGACGGCACCGTGGCGGCCGTCGTCGCCTGCGGCTTCGAGCCCGTCGAGGTCGAGGTCACCGGCCCCGTCGGCGACCCGGTCCGCGCCGTCTACGCCTGGCGCGACGCCGGGCCGGGGACCTCCCCGTCCGGCGCCGGAGCGGTGGACGTGCCGACCGCCGTCATCGAGCTCGCCGAGGCCTCGGGCCTGCGGCGGCTCCCGGCCTCCGCCCAGGCGTCCGCGAGCTCCGCGAGCTCCGCGAGCTCCGAGGCGGGACCCGCCGCGCACGGCGGGGTCGAGCTCGCCCCGCTCACCGCGACCAGCCGGGGCACCGGCGAGCTGATCGCCCACGCCGTGCGGCGCGGCGCCCGCCGCGTCGTCCTCGGCCTGGGCGGCAGCGCCTCCACCGACGGCGGCGCCGGGATGATGAGCGCCCTGGGCGTGCGCTTCCTCGACGCCCAGGGCGACGAGCTCCCGCCGGGCGGGGCCGCCCTGCGCGCGCTCGACGAGATCGACACCTCCGGGCTCCCGGACATCGGCGACGTCGAGTTCGTCGTCGCCAGCGACGTGGACAACCCCCTGCTCGGCCCGTACGGCGCCGCCGCCGTCTACGGCCCGCAGAAGGGCGCCACCCCCGAGGACGTGAAACTGCTCGACGGCGCGCTCGCCCGCCTTGCCGCCGTCGCCGTGCACACCCACGGCCTGGTCGGGGCGATCGAGCACGACGACGTCGTCCGCCCGATGGGCGTGGCCGGGCAGCCCGGGGCCGGGGCGGCCGGGGGAGTGGGCTTCGCCGCCCTCGCCTTCCTGCGGGCCGAGATCCGCCCCGGCATCGAGTACCTGCTCGACCTGCTCGGCTTCCAGGAGCTGCTCGACGGCGCCCGCCTGGTCGTGACCGGCGAGGGCTCCCTGGACGAGCAGACCCTGCGCGGCAAGGCCCCCGCCGGGGTCGCCGCCGCGGCGGTCAAGGCGGGCGTCCCGGTCGTCGCGGTCTGCGGCCGGCGCGCCCTCGGCGAGGAGGAACTGCGCGCGGCGGGCATCCGGGCGGCCTACGCGCTCACCGACATCGAGCCCGACCCGGCGCGCTGCATGGCCGAGGCCGGCCCGCTGCTGGAACGCGCCGCCGCCAAGCTCGCGGCGGACTGGCTGTAGGACCGGGGCCGAAGGCCCGGGAAACCGGAGGAACACGCATGCACGATCTGGTCATCACCTCCCGCAGGGCCGTACTGCCCGGAGGGGAGCGGCCCGCGGCGGTCGCCGTACGGGACGGGAAGATCGCCGGGGTCTTCGGCGTCGACGCCGCGCCGGCGGCCGCCGAACGCGTCGATCTCGGCGACGTCGCGCTGCTGCCCGGCCTCGTGGACAGCCACGTCCACGTCAACGAGCCCGGCCGCACCCACTGGGAGGGCTTCGCCTCCGCCACCCGCGCCGCCGCCGCGGGCGGGGTGACCACGATCGTGGACATGCCGCTCAACTCGCTGCCGCCCACCGTGGACGTCGCCGCGCTGGAGGTCAAGCGGGCCGCCGCGGCCGGCCGGTGCGCCGTCGACGTCGCCTTCTGGGGCGGCGCGATCCCGGGCAGCCTCGAACATCTGCGGGCCCTGCACGAGGCGGGCGTCCGCGGGTTCAAGTGCTTCCTGTCCCCGTCGGGGGTGGACGAGTTCCCGCCCCTCGACGTGACGGAGCTGCGGGCGGTCATGACCGAGATCGCCTCCTTCGACGGCCTGCTGATCGTCCACGCCGAGGACCCCGAACTGCTCGCCGACCCCGCCGGGCCCGGCTACGAGGAGTTCCTCGGCTCCCGGCCCGGCGAGTCCGAGCGGCGCGCCGTCGAGCGGGTCATCGCGCTGGCGCGGGAGACCGGGGTGCGGGCGCACATCCTGCACGTGTCGTCCGCGCTCTGCCTGGAACCGCTGGCCGCGGCCCGGCGCGAGGACGTGCGGATCACCGCCGAGACCTGCCCGCACTACCTGACGCTGGCGGCGGAGGAGGTGCCCGAGGGCGCCACCCAGTTCAAGTGCTGCCCGCCGATCCGCGGCGAGGCCAACCGCGACGAGCTCTGGAAGGGCCTGGCCGAGGGGGTGCTCGACTGCGTCGTCTCCGACCACTCCCCGTCCACCGCAGACCTGAAGGTGCCCGACTTCGCCGCCGCCTGGGGCGGGATCTCCTCCCTCCAGCTCGGTCTGCCCGCCGTGTGGACCGAGGCGTCCCGGCGCGGGCACGGCCTGGGCGACGTGGTGCGCTGGATGGCCGAGGCCCCGGCGGCCCTGGCCGGGCTGGCGGGCAAGGGGACCATCGCCGAGGGCGGCGACGCCGACCTGGTCGCCTTCGACCCCGGCGCGGCCCTGACCGTGGACGCCGCCGCCCTGCACCACCGCAACCCGGTCACGCCGTACCACGGCAGGACGCTCACCGGCGTGGTGCGCACGACCTGGCTGCGCGGCCGGGCCGTCTCGGAGGCCCCGCACGGGAACCTGCTCTGACCGGCCCGGACGCCGGCGGCCGCCGGATCCTCCGGGGCGCGGGGCCGGTCCCGCGCGACGAACCTCCGCCCGCGGGTACCGCACCCGCCAAGCACGTCATCTCCGGCTCAACCAGAAAGGCGCTCCGATGAGCGAGTTCACCCGCCTTCCCGACCTGGCCCTGCGCACCCTCGGCGGGTCCGTCGTCGCCGCCAACGACGAGTCCTTCGCCGAGAAGGAGAGCCTGATCCGTCCCGGCCGCTCCGACTTCGCGGCGGAGACCTTCGGCGCCAAGGGCCAGGTCTACGACGGCTGGGAGACCCGCCGCCGCCGCGAGCCCGGCCACGACTGGGCGCTGGTCCGCCTCGGCCTGCCCGGCGTGATCCGCGGCATCGTGATCGACACCGCCTGGTTCAAGGGGAACTACCCGCCGCACGCCTCCGTGGAGGCGGCGGCGGTCGAGGGCTACCCGACGCCCGCCGAGCTCCAGGCCGCAGAGTGGACGGAGATCGTCCCCAAGAGCGACCTCAAGGGCGACGCCGAGCACTTCTTCGAGGTGGCCGACGAGCGCCGCTACACCCACGTCCGGCTGAACATGTTCCCTGACGGGGGCATCGCCCGCCTGCGCGTGCACGGCGAGGTCCGCCCGGACCTGTCGCTCTACGAGGGCCTCGGTCTCGACCTGGCCGCCCTGGAGAACGGCGCGCTGGTCACCGGCTGCTCCAACGAGTTCTACTCCTCGCCGAACAACGTCATCGCCCCCGGCCTGGCCCGTCACCAGGCCGAGGGCTGGGAGACCGCGCGCCGCCGCGACGGCGGCAACGACTGGCTGACCATCCGCCTGGCGGGTACGGGCGTCGTCAGGCTCGCCGAGATCGACACCAGGAACCTGCTGTTCAACGCCCCCGGCTGGGTCTCCCTCACCGGTGTCGACGCCGCCGGGGAGGAGTTCGAGCTGCTGCCGAAGACCCGCCTGCAGCCCGACACCCCGCACCGCTTCCGCATCGAGGACGCCCGCCCCGCCACCCACGTCCGGGTCGACGTCTACCCCGACGGGGGCCTGGCCCGCGTCCGCCTGCACGGCCTGCTCGCCGGCGGCTAGGGGCGCCGACCGAGTCCGGATTCTCCCGGGAGACGGTCCCGGGGCTCAGACGGCGTCCGCCGGACCGGATGGCGCCTGTCCGGTCAGGAGCGGACGGCGCACAGGAGCCGGTTGTCGCCGCGCTGCCACAGGGTGCCGATCTCGCTGAAACCCGCGTCGCGCAGGGCGTCGGCATGCTCGGACAGCAGGGGCGACTCCGAGCCGTGATGGCCGGCGCCCGCGGTGGTGCGGGCGGCGTGGAGCTCGGCGAAGGCGGGGTCGGCGGCGACGGCCTCCCACCACTGGCGCCAGTCCTCGGGACGCCGCCCGGCGAACTCGCGCTCGGTCTCCCGCTCGTGAACGGCGCGTTCGAGCCGGGCGATGACCGGGGTGGCGTCGTCGGTCTCCAGGTGGTCTCCGTTGAGCAGGATTCCACCCGGGCGCAGCACGGTGGCCAGCTCGGCGTACATCTTCGACAGCTCCGGCCCGGAGATCCAGTGCAGCGCGGTGGTGCTCACCGCGGCGTCGGCCGGGCGGTCCAGGCCCAGGGCGCCGGTCCACCCGGGCGTGCGCAGGTCGAGGGAGACGAACCTGAGATGGGGGTAGGCGGCCCGGCCGAGGCCGAGCAGCAGCGGGTCCGCGTCGACCGAGACCACCGTCGCCTCCGGCAGCCGTTCCAGAAGGCGGGCGGAGAGCGAGCCCGGCCCGCAGCCGAGGTCGATGACCAGCGGGTCGGGGCGGCCCATCGCCTCGACGGCGTCGATCAGCGCGGTGAAGCGCTCCTCACGGTCGGGCAGGTAGCCCTCCTGCTGGCGGTCCCAGCGTGCGATCCACTCGAGCGCGGCGTCATGGGTCAGCACAACGACCTCCTTGTGACTGTCGTCTAAGCTTTTATGAGTTACACGCTAGAGGTGAGGACGTAACTGGTCAAGTGGATTTCAACAGTCACACCGATATGATCGTCCGAGTGGCGGTCGGTCTGGTCAACGAACTGACGCCCGGAGAGCGACGGGGCCGTCCTTTCCCGCCGCCCCGTGATCTGACCGCCGCCGCCACCGAGGGCCTGCGGACCGGCTATCCGGGCCACCGCGAGGTCACCGCGGCGGAGGCCGCGGAGTTCGCCGAGGTCGCGGTACGGCTGCGGGCGGTCTTCGACGCCGTCGCGGCGGAGGACGTCGACGCGGCGGCCCTGAAGGTCAACGATCTCCTTGTGGAGACCCGCGCGCGGCCGCTGCTCCAGCGGCACGACGGAGAACCGTGGCACCTGCACTTCCACGGTCCCGGCGGCACCATGGCCGGAGACTGGGCGGCGAGCTGCGCCACCGGCCTGGCGATCGTGCTGGGGAGCGAGTTCCACGACCGCCTGGGCGTGTGCACCGCGCCCCAATGCGACCGCGTGTACGTCGACGTGTCCCGCAACGGGACCCGCCGGTTCTGCTGCACCGCGTGCCAGAACCGCGTCAAGACCGCGGCTTTCCGCGCCCGGGGCAAGGGGCCGTGAGGACACCCCGTGCGGCCGCCTGAGGGGGCGTCGGGGAGTGTCGGATACGACTCAGGAGGCCTCGCGGCCGGCCGTCTCCCGGCCGGCCGGTTCGGGCTCCGGGGCGGCCGGTTCGAGGTCCGGGGCGGCGACGAAGAAGAACACCTGGTCGGCGCCGCCGTTGCAGACGTCCTGGACGAGTTCGGCGCCGTTGTCGACGTCGGCCGCACCGCCCAGGACGCCGACGCACAGGCCGCTGTGGACGGGACGCAACCTGTGACCGGCCGTCCCGGCGGAGGCGGACCGCTCCAGCAGGAAGCGCTGGTGAGCTGCTCCGGTGCATTTCGCCGGCGCGATCAGGGCTTCCGCGCCCGTCCATGCCTGGTCGACGGTGAGGCAGCCGACGCCGTGGACGGGATGGTGCCACTGGATCTGATGGACGCCGGGGCCGACGGCCTTCACGTAGGTGTCGGGGGAGAGGCCGCGGCAGGGGCGCTGCACCGCCAGTTCCCGGGTGGTGCGGCCGTTGCGCTCCCTTCCCTCTCCGACGCACAGGCCGCGGTCGGCGACGTGCGCCGGGACGACGCGATACCAGCCGTCGGGCAGACCCATGGAGCGGTTCGGCGACGGGAGGGAGTCCTGCGCGGGTGTCGGTGTGGGGGGCTGCGTGGGTGTCTGTGCGGGGGTCTGCGCGGAGGCGAGCGCCCGCAGA
Organism: Planobispora longispora; assembly: GCF_016863135.1. GTDB lineage: Bacteria > Actinomycetota > Actinomycetes > Streptosporangiales > Streptosporangiaceae > Planobispora > Planobispora longispora. The sequence continues at coordinate 61,863 of NZ_BOOH01000005.1, read as the reverse complement.
CCCGCCAGGGCCCCTCCGCCGAGGCCCAGGAGGATGAACGCCACTACGGCGGCCGCCATGACGGGCAGGAGCCGCCGCCCGGACACGGTGCCGCCGCCGGCGTCCGGCGGCGCGACCGTGCCGGGCGCCCCGCTGTCCGGGACGCCGCTTCCCGATGGGACGGCCGGGCCTGGGGTGGGGGCGTCGTTCTCCGGTGGACCGGCAGGGCCGGGGATGGGGATGGGGAGGCCGCTTCCCGATGGGGTGGCCGGGCCGGAGATCGGGACCTCGCTCTCCGGCGGGGCGGACGGGGCGAGGACGGGAAGTGATCCGGAGACGGCGAGGCGGCGCCGGACGGCGATCCAGCCGGCGACGGTCGCCTCGTCACACCCGCACGCCCGGACGAGAGCCGCGACGAGCTCCTCCCGGGGCAGGACGGCGCGTCCGAGCGCGCCGGCCATCGTGCTCGGGGGCAGGACGTCGCCGGCCGCCTGCGCTCTGGACGCCAGCTGCCGGTAGCTCAGTCCCGACCACCGCCGCAGTGTGCCCAGTGCCGCCACGAACTCCGCAGGGTCCGTGACCCCCTCGAGTTCGGGTGGAATATCCGTCATGTCCGGCAACGCAGTCTCCCCGCCCGCCTCATTTCATGATCGGCGAAACGATAACTCCTGCCAATGACAGAACGCCATCTTCCGGATCATTGTGAGATCGTCGTTGATCCCACGTGACCCGGAAGACGGCGCCTGTTCACCGGACCGCCGGGGTCTCCGGCGGGTTACTGGTCCCGGCGGGTGACGTAGACGAACTCACCGAGTTCGAAGCCGGACTCCAGGCCCCCGTCGGCGTCCCACCGGTAGTGCACGCCGAGATAGATGCGGCTGAGGGCGTTCTCCTCGGCCGCGGCGGCGAAGCTGGGGAAGCTGCGGGTCTTCGGGTTGGCGTTCGGGTCCTCGGTGGTGGCGGTGAAGGCGAAGTCGTGGCCGAACCAGCGCTGCATCACTCCAGCCCAGGCTCCGCCGAAGGTGGCGTGACCGGAGACGTAGGCCGGGAAGGGCGGGGAGAAGTTGACGCCCGCCCTGTCCCTGGACAGGGGACGCCAGGCCGGATCGGCGTCGGTCGCGCCGTTGTTGTCGGTGCCGGCCTCCCGGATCGCGGTCTCCGGCCGCCACAGGTCGATCGGGGTGGCGAACTTGGCGCCCCAGGCGACGAGGGCCGCGTCGGCCAGAGCCATGGAGACGAGGTTGAACAGCTCGGCGTTCTCACTCTGCTTCAGCCCCTTCCGCTTGGCGATGTCGATGGTGATGTTCAGCAACTGCCCCATCGGCTTGTAGGTGCCGTCGACGTCGTTCGCCCAGAAGAACGCCGCCTGCGTCTGGTCCGCCGAACGGGCCGAGAGGGGCGCGTTCGCGGCGCCCTTCACCTTGACCTCGTTGACCTGGGCCGCGTAGGCGGGGCTGCGCAGGAGTTGGTCGTAGGAGATGGCCCCATTGGGCAGCGGAGGCCGGAACTGCGTGGCCGAGGTCATGGCGAACGGCTTGATCCGTGACCAGTTCGGGCCGGCGACCGGCTTGGAGTCGGTCGGGCGCCAGGACCCGGGCACCCCGTCGGGCGTGTAGGCGGGGTCGAAGGCGGGTGTGTCCCCCGCACGCTCCGCGATCATCAGGGAGGCGATTTTCTCGCCGTCGGCCTTGCCGCCCGCGATCCGGGCGGGGTCGACCCACGACGGGATCTGCGCCATGGCGTCGTCGAGGGCCTTCTGCAGATTGAGGTTGGGGAATCTCTCCTTGGGGAACAGCGAGGCGAGGACGCCGTGGGCGGCGGCGTCCATGGTGGCCTCGATCGAGTCGTCCGGATGCTGCTGGGTGATCCGGGGCAGGTAGGTTCTGGGCGCGGCGGGCCAGTTGGCGTCGTGCATCGCGATGTTCATCATCGCCGCGGCCCTGGCCAGCTTCTGCGGTTCCGCGTCGACCCCCTGGGCCTGGCGGAAGGCGTCCAGCAGGACGCCGTTCCAGTACAGCGCGTGGTCGAACGAGGATGCCTGCGGCGGTGGCCCCGTGACCGCCGCGGCCGGTGCCTGGGATACCAGGACCGTCGCGCATGCGGTGACCACCGCGGCGGTCATCCCGCCGAGCCGCATGCGAAGGGATGCTCTTTGCACCGGACGAACCTCCATGTCGTGTCCAGGGCGCCGATAGGCCGGCGAACCGAGGGAGAGCACGATGGATCTTGATCGGCCGTGCGGACGCGGGGCAAGATCAGATTCGTTCCGGACAGTGCGGAACAGTTCGGAACGGTGCGGTCGGGGTGGAGGGGCGCGGCCGGCCCCGCGGCTGCTCGGCGTCAGATCGGGCGGTTCGTCCCGGTGGCCCGGCGTCAGGCCGGGCGGTCCATCCCGGTGGCCCGGCGTCAGGCCGGGCGGTTCGTCCCGGTGGCGCCGTCGAGGAAGGCGAGGGCGCGGGCGTCGATCTCCGCGGCGCCGTGCCAGGGCATCGCGTGGTGGGAGAGGCCCGGCAGCACCGCGGTCTCCGCGTGCGGCAGGGCGCGCGCGGCCGCGGCCGCGATGCGGTGCGGGTCGTGGGCCCTGCCGCGTCCGGCGAGGAGGACCAGCGCGGGCGTCGCGAGGTGGCGCAGCGGCCCGGGGCCGGGCCGCTTCCCGATCACGACGTGCGCGTCCGGGAACTCCGCGGCCAGGCCGTACAGCCGCAGCCAGGCCGGGTCGGCTTCCACGCCTCCGGTCTCCCATGCCAGGAACGCCCGCGCCCGCGAAGCCGTGGGCCGCAGGAGGGACGGCAGCGCGCGCATCAGATAGCCGGGCCGGAATCCTCCGAAGCACTGCGTCGGGTCGAGGAGGACGAGCCGCCGGACCCGCCCGGGCGCGTGCAGGGCGTACGTCAGGGCGATCCACCCGCCGTAGGAGTGCCCGCACAGGGCGGCGGCGCCGATCCCGAGTCCGTCGAGCACCCCGTCCAGCCAGTCGAGCAGGCCGGGGACGGTGCGGACGGGCCGCTCGCCCCGGACGCTGCGCCCCGGCTCGCCGATGCGGTCCACGGCGTACACGCGATGCCGGCGCGCGAGCTCGGCGACGTTGGCGAACCACACGGCGGCGGTGGCGCCGCCGCCGTGCAGCAGGACCAGCGGGGGACCGTCCGCGGGCCCGCACGCGTTCACGCGCGTCGTGCCGTACGCCGACGGCAGATCGATCGGCTCGACCCGGACCGGCCAGCGTTCCAGGACGGCGTCGTAGGCGGCGAGGAAGGCCGCGTTCACGTCATCATCACCGGACACGGCTCACCTCGTGTAATAACTCGCCGAACAATAATCTCGATGAGCGAGATAATGTCATACTAGGTGGGGACGAGACAGTGGAGAGGCGGCATGAACGAGCGGGATCCAGGCATGCGAGTGGTGCACCTGCTGCGCGCCATCACCGTGGAGCTCGACCGGATCGGCGAGAGGTTCGCCGCCCGGCACGCCCTCCACCCGACCGATGTGCGCGCGCTCATCTGCCTCCTGGACGCCGCCCGCGCGGGCACGCCCGCCACCCCCGGCATGCTGGGAGCGCAACTCGGGCTCAACTCCGCGGGCACCACGGCGGTGGTCGACCGCCTGGAGAGGCTCGGCCATGTGCGCAGGGAACGCGACACCCGCGACCGCCGGCGGGTGCTGCTGACGGTGGACGAGAGCGCCGTGGAACTCGGATGGGACTTCTTCGGCCCGCTCATCCAGGAGATCGTCGCCGTCATGGGACGGTTCGACGCCGCGGGCCAGGCGACCGTCGAACGCTTCCTCGGCGAGGTGCACGAGGCCGTCACCCGGAGGCGGGCCGGCGACGGGTAGCGCGCGGTGCCGTCACCCGGAGGCGAGCCGACGAGGGGAAGAACCGACGAGGGGAGAGCGCGCGGTGACGCCCGCGGCGCTCCGCGCCGGTGCCCTACGCCGCGGAGCCGGTCACACAGCCGCGTCGTGAACGGCCGGCGGGGAGGCCGTCTCGCGGGCGTCGAGCAGTTCGTCCCAGTGCTCCTCGGCCCAGGCGCACAGGGCGTCCATGGGGCCGAGCAGGCTGCGGCCGAGCGGGGTCAGCGCGTACTCGACCCGCTGCACCGGGCCGGAGCGGGTCGTGCGGGAGACCAGGCCGTCCCGCTCCAGAGCCCGCAGCGACTGCGTGAGCACCTTCGCCGAGACACCTCGCAGGGGGACGCGGAGCTCCGAGAACCGGCGCGGCCCGCCCTCCAGGCAGCGGATGATCATCCCGGCCCACTTGTCGCCGATGCGGATCGGGGTGAGATCGGAAGGGCACACCGGGTCGAACATGTCCGGGTCGAGAGACTTTCCCACCGCTCCACCGTAGCCGGTAACCCGGAGGTAACCGGCGGGCCGGATACCGTCCGGGCGGCGGCCGGCGATCAGGTCCGGCCACGAGACGAGAGGTGCCGGCATGGGCAGGATCATCATCTTCGGCGCGGGCGGCAGGGCGGGAGGGGCCGCCGTCGCGGAGGCGCGCCGCCGCGGCCACCGGGTCACCGCGGTCGTGCGCGACCCGGCCCGGCACGGCGATCTGGCGGCGGACGGCGTGCCGGTCGTCGCGGGCGACGTCACCGACGCCGACGCCGTCGCCCGGCTCGCGGCGGGACACGACGCCGCGATCAGCGCCGCCGCCGATCTGGGCGCGCCCCCCGAGGTCTTCTTCCCCGCCGCGGCCCGCGCCCTGCTCGACGGGCTGACCCGGGCCGGCGTGGAGCGGCTGCTCGTGGTCGGCCTGGCCTCCGTGCTCGAGACCGCGTCCGGAACGCTCCTGATGGACACCCCCGGCTACCCGCAGGAGTACCGCGGCTTCTACCTCGGGCACGCCGCCGGGAACGACGTGCTGCGCGCCGCGGGCGCCGGCGTCGACTGGCTGGTCGTCAGCCCGTCCGGCGACTTCGACCACGGCGGCGCGCGCACCGGCCGCTACCGTACGGCCCCGGCCGACGCGGCCGCCCGCGTCTCCTACCCCGACCTGGCGATCGCGCTGCTCGACGAGATCGACGCCCCCGGGCACCACCGGGTGCACCTGGGCGTGGAGGAGGGCTGATGGAGGAGGTGATCGACAGCTCGGACGCGTGGGTGGCCGGGCACATCCGCCGCTTCCTGGAAACGGGCGGACGGCCCCGGCCGGGGATCGACGACCTGCTGCTGACGACCCGCGGCCGCCGGTCGGGCAGGCTGCGCCGCACGGCGCTGGTCTACGTGAGAGACGGCGACCGCTACGTCGTCACCGCCTCCAACCGGGGAGCGGCCGGGGACCCTGCGTGGTACCTCAACCTGGTCGCCGACCCCGCCGTCGTGGTCCGGGCCGGAACGGAGGAGTTCGCCGCGGTCGCGAGGACCGCCTCCGCCGGGGAGCGGCCGCGGCTCTGGCGGCTCATGGTCGAGGCCATGCCGTCCTACCGGGACTACCAGGGGATGACGGACCGGGAGATCCCGGTGGTGGTCCTCGAACGCACGGGATGACGCGGGCCCGGACGGGCGGGGAGCGGACGGGCGGCGTCCGCTCCCCGCGCCGGGGAGCGCATGCCGCCGGCCGCCGTCAGCCCTCCAGCCAGACGTAGCCCGCGAAGCGGCCGGTCGGCCGCTCCCGGCGGTGGGAGAACAGCTCGGGCGACTCGATGGTGCAGCGCGCGTCGTGCCGGACGTCGCCGACCCCGGCCCGGGCGAGCTGGGCGGTGATGCCCGCCCGCAGGTCCACCGCGGGCGTGCCCTTGCGGGTGGTCGCCCACGTCTCCGGGATCACCTCGGCGACCCGTTCCCGCATCTCCTCCGGAACCTCGTAGCAGAGCCCGCACGCGGCCGGGCCGATCAGCGCGACCATCCGGGAGGGGTCGGCCCCGCGCTCGGCCATGGCCGCCACCAGCGCGGGGACCACCCCGGCCACGGTGCCGGGCCGTCCCGAGTGGGCGGCCCCGACGACCCGGGCGGCGGGGTCGGCCAGCAGCACCGGGGCGCAGTCGGCCACGAGCACGCTCAGCGCCAGCCCGGGGACATCGGTGCAGACGGCGTCGAGCGCGGGCGGGTCGTCGCCGAACGGCCCGGTGACGTGGCACACCCCGGCCCCGTGCACCTGGCGCATCATGACCACGCGTTCGGAGTCCACCCCGAGGTCGGCGGCCGTCCTGGCCCGGTTGCGGGAGACCGCCTGCGGGTCGTCGCCCACGCCTCCGCCGAGGTTGCGGCTGCCGTACGGCGCGGCGCTCACCCCGCCGTGCCGGTCGGTGAAGGCGGCGTGGATCCCGTCGGCGAGCTGAATGCGGTTCACCGGGGGAGGCTACCAAGCCGCGGGGCCGGGGCGGCACCGGGAAGGCCGGCCGGGGGCCCCGCACGGAGCCCGTGAGGACCGTGCGGGGCCGGGCGAGAGGCACGCGCCACGAGGAGCGCGTGGAGCCGGCCGGTGGAGATCAGTGCCAGAGGGTGACCTTGGTTCCCGCCGGGGCCTGCTGGCCGCCGGGCGGCGTCTGGGCCAGCACCCGCCCCCGGTTCAGCCCTTTCCTGATCTCCACCTTGAACCCCGCCGCGCGCAACTCGTCGCGCGCGGCCCGGACGTCCTTGAACACCACGTTGGGGATGTAGACGGCGTTGCCGTCCTCGTTGACGTTCTCGCCGTTGTTCTCCCACGGCCAGTGCCACTCGACGCTGCACGCCGACAGCGTCAGGCGGGCCACCGCGCCCTTGTCGACCTCGGCGCCGGGACGGGGGTCCTGGGCGATGACGGTGCACGGCTGGGCGGCGTCGTTCTGCTCGACGGACTGGGGGTCGAAGCCCGCCTCCCGCAGCAGCTGCTCGGCCTGGTCCTTCGGCATGCCCTGGACGTCGGGCATCACGAGGCCCTTGCTGACGATCAGGTCGACCTTGCTGTTCTCCTTGACCGGGGTGCCCACGCCCGGGCTGGTACGGATCACCTGGCCGCGCGGGACGGTCTCGCTGGCCTGCTTCTTGACGTCGTCGGGCGTCAGCCCCGCCGCGGCGAGCTTCTCCTTGGCCGCGTTCTCGTCCATGCCGACCACGTTGGGCACGTTCACCCGCTTGGGCCCCGCCGAGGCGACGAGGACCAGCGTGGAGCCGGGCTCCACCTCGGTCTTCGGCGCGGGATCGACCCGCATCACCAGGTCCTTGGCGACCTTCTCGTCGTGCTGCGCCTCGCCGATCTCGACGACGAAGCCCAGCCGCCTGGCCTCGTCCGCGGCGAGGGTGACGTTCTTGTTGAGCAGCTCCGGCACCGGGACGGTGCTGCCCTGGGAGAACAGCCAGCCGGTCACGCCGACCGCGGCGATCATCACCACGACCAGGGCGACCAGGAACCAGTTCGGCCGGAACCCCCGCCTGCCGGTGCCCGCGGGCGCGCCGCGGTCGGCGGCCGGGCCGGTGAGCAGGTCGGCGCGGGGCTGGATCAGGGTGTGGTTGGGAACGCCCCCGGCCACGCCCGGCACGCCCGGGGCGGGCGCCGGGCCGGTCGGGAGGGGGGACACCGGCACCGACGGGAACGGGCCGCTCTCCCTGGGCAGCGTCCGGTGCGCCTCCACGGCGGCCACCAGCATCGCCGTGGCGTCCGCCGGGCGGTTCGCGGGGTCGCGGGCGGTCGCCTGGGCGACCAGCGTGTCCAGCAGCGGGGGGCAGTCCGGCAGCAGCGCCGAGGGCATCGGCACGGTGTCGTGGACGTGCCGGTAGGCCACCGACATCGGGGTCTCGCCCTCGTACGGCTGGCGGCCGGTCAGGAGCTCGAACAGCATGATGCCGGCCGAGTAGACGTCGCTGCGCGCGTCCGCCGCGCCGGCGGTCACCTGCTCGGGCGACATGTAGCCGATGGTGCCGATCATCATGCCGGTGCGGGTCTGGTTGCTCGCCTCGGCCGCGCGGGCCAGGCCGAAGTCCACAACCTTGACCCGGCCGTCATCGGTGAGCAGCACGTTCTCCGGCTTGACGTCCCGGTGGATCATCCCGGCCTGGTGGGCGGCGCCCAGCGCGGCGAGCACCGGGATCATGACCTCCAGAGCCTCCCGGGCGGGGAGCCTGCCGCGATCGCGCAGCACGTCGCGCAGGGTCCGGCCCGGGACGTGCTCCATCGAGAGATAGACGTTGTCACCGTCGGTGCCCTGGTCGAAGACCTGCACCACGTTGGGGTGCGAGAGGCTCGCCACCGACTTGGCCTCGCCGATGAAGCGCCGCACGAAGGCGGGGTCCTCGGCGAGGGAGCGGTGCATCACCTTGACGGCGACCGTACGGTCGAGCCGGACGTCCAGGGCCAGGTAAACGGTGGCCATGCCACCCCGGGCGATCCGGGACTCAACGCGGTAACGCCCGTCGAGGAGTCTCCCGACGAGGGGGTCGGTTAGCGTCGTGTCCACCTGCCCGAGTTTACGGGCGTTTTGCCCTTCCCAGGGTGTTCAGGGGTTAAACCGATGCCGATACGTGGTCTTCGGCCTCGTCCCGGCCGGGGAACGGCTACGGATGCGTCGGCGAGGAGGCCTCGGCGTACCGGCGCCGGGGGATGCGCCCGGCCAGCCGGGCCGCCCGGCCCGCCCGCACCGCCGCGCGCATGGCCTCGGCCATCAGATCCGGCCGCTGGGCCCTGGTCACCGCCGTGGCCAGCAGCACCGCGTCGCACCCCAGCTCCATCGCCAGCGCGGCGTCGCTGGCCGTGCCGATCCCGGCGTCCAGGATCACCGGCACGCCCGCGGCCTCCACGATGAGCTCGATGTTGTGCGGGTTGCGGATGCCCAGGCCCGACCCGATCGGCGCGCCCAGCGGCATCACCGCCGCGCAGCCCGCCTGCTCCAGCCGCCGGGCCAGGGCGGGGTCGTCCCCGATGTACGGCAGGACGACGAACCCGTCGGCGACCAGCCGCTCGGCGGCGTCGAAGGTCTCGATCGGGTCGGGCAGCAGGGTGCGCTCGTCGGAGATGACCTCCAGCTTGACCCAGTTCGTCTCCAGCGCCTCCCTGGCCAGCCTGGCGGTCAGGACCGCCTCCCCGGCGGTGAAGCAGCCCGCGGTGTTCGGCAGGACCTTGATGCCGCGGGCGCGCAGCACGTCCAGCACCGAGCCCCGCGACGCCGGATCCAGCCGCCGCATCGCGACCGTGGTCAGCTCGGTCCCCGAGGCGACGAGCGCCTGGTCCAGGACCTCCAGCGAGGGGGCCCCGCCGGTGCCCATGATGAGCCGCGAGGAGAACTTCTCCCCACCGATGATCAGATCGTCGTCCACGTCCTTCACCCTCCCTGCACCGCGGTGAGCACCTCGACCCGGTCGGCCTCGGAGAGCGTCGTGGAGTCCCACGCGCCCCGCGAGACGACCTCGTCGTTCAGTGCGACGGCGATGCCGCTCCCGGCCTCGGTCAGCTTCAGCACGGCCTGCGCCACGGTCGCCCCGGAGGGCAGCTCGTGCGCGGAGCCGTTGATGATCACGTTCAACGCTGCTCCTGGAAACGGAGGGGCGAGCAGAGCGCCGCCAGTCCTTCGTCGTCGCCCGCCTCGTTCATGAGGAGGGCGGTGGTGATCGGGGTCAGCAGGACGCCGCCCCGGTGGTGGCCGGTGGCCAGCGACAGGCCCGGGAGGACCGTCGGGCCGATCAGCGGCAGATTGTCCGGGGTGCCGGGGCGCAGCCCGGCCACCACGTCGGCCACCTCCAGCTCGGTCACGCCCGGGACGAGCTCCCGCGCGTCGCGCAGCAGCTCCCACAGGCCCCCGGCGGTCACCCGGGTGTCGAAGCCCAGCTCCTCCTGGGTGGCGCCGAGGACCAGCTCCCCGTCGCCGCGCGGCACCAGGTAGACGTACGAGCCGTGCACCATCCCGCGCACGCAGTGCCGCAGGACCGGCTCGGGGGAGCGCAGCCGCATGATCTGGCCCTTGACCGGGCGGACCGGCGGGAGCACCTCGGGCGGGAGCCACCGCGCCGCCCCCGACCAGGCCCCGGCCGCCAGGATCACCCGCTCGGCGAAGAGCACCCGGCCGGAGGGGGCTTCGCCGGGGGAACCACCGTCCGTGGTGCCGCCGGGGGAGATGCCATCCGAGGCGTCGCCGCTCGGGGTGCCGCTCGGGGTGCCGCCGCCTGTGGTGCCGCTCGGGGTGCCGCCGCCCGGCGCCTCGCCGGCCGGCGCGAGCCGTACGCCGACGACGGCCTCGCCCGAGCGCTCCAGGCCCGCCGCCCGCGCGGGGACCATGGTGACGCCCCGCCGCTCCAGCGCGGCCAGCAGCGCCCGCGTGACCCTCCGGGGGTCCACCCAGGCGTCCCCCGGGGCCAGCAGGCCGCCGCGGACGGCGGGGGCGAGCATCGGCTCCAGCCGCCGGCACTCGCGGCCCGTCAGCCGCTCGACCGGCAGCCCGAGCTTCTCCATGAACCCCGCGAGCTCGTCCAGGGCCGCCAGGTCGTCGGAGCCGAAGGCGACCTCCAGCGTGCCGTCGGTCCGGTAGTCGAGGTCGTGGCCGCTGTCGGCGGCGAGCTCGGCCGCGAAGGCGGGCCAGCGCTCCAGCGAGGCCAGGCCCAGCCGGAGCAGCGGCTCCTCGGTGTAGGTCACCTCGCTGATCGGCGCCAGCATGCCGGCGGCGGCGTGCGAGGCCGCCGCGGCGGAGGCGGGGGCGGGATCCACCACCGCCACGCGCAGCCCGCGCCGGGCCGCCCGCCAGGCGGTCGCGAGGCCGACGAGCCCGCCGCCGACCAACAGGACGTCATAGGACGAGGCCGGTGCGGCCATGACTTCATGGGAAATGGCGGATACGGCCGGATGATGCATGATCACTCCGCTCCCTTCGCCGGCATGACCCGGATCAGGTTCGTGGCGGTCGAGGGCCCGCAGCCCTCCTCTCAGCCCGGTGCCGCCGGGCTCCCGCGCGTCTAACATCTCCACCTTAGGGCCTGTCGGGGACCTGTCGCGGACCCCGCTTCCCCCGTCCGTCGTGAGACGTCAGCGTGCTGAATGGGAATCAAATACCGTTTTCGTTATCCGGGGGCCGTTTCAGGGGGCAGGTCCGGCCGCTTAGGGTTCGTCCTGTGAATCGTGTCGTGGTGGTCGGCGGCGGGCTCGCCGGTGTGCGGAGTGTCGAAGCGCTGCGAGCCCACGGGTTCGGCGGTGAGATCACGATGGTCGGGGCGGAACCGCACCGCCCCTACGACCGCCCCCCGCTGTCCAAGGCGGTCCTGCTCGGCACGACCGACTCCACGATCGTCGACTCCGACCTGGACGCGATGGAGGTGGACTTCCGCCCCGGCGCGGCCGCCACGAAGCTGCGCGAGGGCGTGCTGGAGACCACCGGGGGCGAGCTGCCCTACGACGGCCTGGTCATCGCCACCGGAGCGGCCCCGATCCGGCTGCCCGGAGACGGTCCGCAGCACGTCCTGCGCACCATCGACGACGCCCTCGAACTGCGCGCCCGCCTCACGTCCGGGACCAGGGTGGCCGTCATCGGCGCGGGCTGGATCGGCGCCGAGGTCGCCACCGCCGCGCGCAAGGCCGGATGCGCCGTCACCGTCGTCGAGGCCGCCGCCCACCCGCTGGCCGTCGCGCTCGGCCCGGTCGGCGCGCACACCATCCCCTGGTACGGCCAGGCGGGCATGGACCTGCGGCTGGGCGCGGCGGTCGCCTCCGTCGACCCCGGCGGGCTCACCCTCGCCGACGGGTCCTTCGTCGAGGCCGATGTGGTCGTCACCGGCGTGGGCGTGCGGCCCTCGGTGGACTGGCTGGCCGGTTCGGGGATCGAGCTGGACAACGGGGTCGTCACCGACGAGCACCTGCGCACCTCGATGCCCGGCGTGGTCGCGGTGGGGGACTGCGCCGCCTGGTGGTCGCGGCGGTACGGCCGCCGCCTGCGCGTCGAGCACTGGGACACCGCGCTGGGCGCCCCCGACGTGGCCGTGGCCACGCTCCTGGGCGACGAGGCGGTCTACGACCCCGTCCCCTACTTCTGGTCGGAGCAGTTCGGCCACATGGTGCAGTACGCCGGCGACCACTCGGGCGCCCGCCTCCTCATGCGGGGAGACCCGGACGCCGGAGCCCGGTGGACGGCCTGCTGGATCGCCGAGGGCGACACGCTCGCCGCGGTCCTGTCGGTGGACCGGCCGCGCGACCTCCTCCAGGGCCGCCGCCTCATCGAGGGCGGCCGGCGCATCGATGTCGAGAAGGTGTCCGATCCCGCGATAGCGTTGCGCGACTGTACGGCGGCGTAACCCCACCGCCGGTGTTTGGTTAAGGACGCGATGTGGTAGTGGTGGTTTCGTGACGCTTTCTGTTGCGCAGATCGACCGGGAGACAGACGAACTGGTGGGCGAGTGGCTCACCTTGACCGAGGTGGCCAAGAAGCTCAACCTCAGCGCCGGTCGCGCAAAGCAACTTCTCAGGGACCACAAGCTCATCGGAGTCCGCAGGGGAGGTGGCGAGCCCCAGGTGCCCGCCGTCTTCCTCGCCGGGGACGACGTCGTCAAGGGCCTGCCGGGCACGCTCACCGTGCTGCTCGACGCCGGATACGACGACGTCGAGGCGCTCCGCTGGCTGTTCACCCCCGACGAGACCCTGCCCGGGTCGCCGATGGACGCGATCGTCGCGGGCCGTCATACCGAGGTCAAGCGACGTGCCCAGACCCTCGGTTTCTGACGCCCGCCTCTATCTGTGCACTGACGGACGCCGCGACCGGGGAGACCTCGCCGACTTCCTCGACGCCGCCCTCTCGGGCGGCGTCGACATCGTGCAACTGCGCGAGAAGGGGTTGGAGGCGCGCGAGGAGCTCGCGCTCCTGGAGGTCTTCCGCGACGCCTGCGACCGGCACGGCGCGCTCCTGGCCGTCAACGACAGGGCGGACATCGCTTACGCGGCCCGCCCCGACGTCCTCCACCTCGGCCAGGACGACCTGCCGGTGCGCGTCGCGCGCGACATCCTCGGCGACGACATCCTCATCGGGCGTTCCACTCACGCCCCCGAGGAGGCGTCCGCCGCGGCCGTCGAGCCCGGAGTCGACTACTTCTGCTGCGGCCCGACCTGGCCGACGCCCACCAAGCCCGGACGCCACGCGCCCGGGCCCGCCCTGCTGGAACACGCCGCCGCGCTGGCCACGGACCGCCCGTGGTTCGGCATCGGCGGCATCGACCTCGCCAACCTGGACGAGGTGATGTCGTACGGCGTGCGCCGCGTCGTGGTCGTGCGGGCCATCACCGAGGCCGACGACCCGAAGGCGGCGGCGGCGGAGTTCCGGCGGCGGCTGACCCGGGCGGACGGCACGCCCTGAGCCGGTCCGGCCCGGGTTCACCGGGCCGGTTCAGCTCCGCCGGCCGGTTCAGCTCCGCCGGCCGGTTCAGCTCCGCCGGGTCGTAGGTCCGCCGGGTCGCAGGTCCGGCGGACCGGTTCAGTCCGGGCGGACCGGCTCAAGTCCGGCGGGACGTGGCGGCCACGGCCAGCTCGGCCAGGGCCTCGCGGGACTCCGGCGTGATCGGGGCGTCCTCCAGCGACTTCAGCGCGCCCTCGAGATAATCGGAGATCATCTTCTCGCAGGCGTCGAGGGCCCCGGTCTCCCGGATGACGCGGCGCAGCCGGTCGACCCCGGCCGCGTCGAGGTCCGGGTCGCCGAGGGTGCCGCGCACCTGCTCCGCCTGCGCGGGGGAGGCCGCCGCGAGCGTGCGGGCGATGAGCATCGTCCGCTTGCCCTCGCGCAGGTCGTCGCCGGCGGGCTTGCCCGTCTCGGCCGGGTCGCCGAACACGCCGAGGATGTCGTCGCGCAGCTGGAAAGCGATGCCGACGCTGCGGCCGTACCCCTCGCAGAGACGGTCGATCCACGGCTCCCGGCCCTGCGCCGCCAGCACCAGGCCGAGCCGGAGCGGGTGCTCCACCGAGTACTTCCCGCTCTTGAACAGGGCCACCCGCAGCGCGCTCTCGAAGGTGTTCTCACCGTGGGCCTGCTCCAGCAGGTCCAGGTACTGGCCGCACATCAGCTCGGTGCGCATGTGGTCGTAGACCGGCTGGGCCGCGGCCAGCGCGGCCGGGGGCAGGCCGCTGGACCGCCACATCTCGCCCGACCAGACCAGCAGCAGGTTGCCCAGGAGGATGGCGGCGCCCTCGCCGAACTGCTCGGCCGACCCGTGCCAGCCCGCCTTCTCGTGCAGGGCCTGGAACCGGCGGTGCGCCGAGGGCATGCCCCGCCGCAGGTCGCTGGCGTCCATCACGTCGTCGTGCGCGAGCGCGCTGGCCTGGAGCAGCTCGAGCGAGGCCGCCGCGGTGAAGAGCGCGTCGTCGTCGCCGCCGCCCGCGCCGCGCCAGCCCCAGTAGCAGAAGGCCGGGCGGAGCCGTTTGCCCCCGCTGAGGAAGTCCTCGTAGGCGGCGACGAGAGGGGCGAGCTCGGGGGCGCTGACCAGCGGTCGCTGCCGGTCGAGGAACTCCCCGAGAGAACGATCCACCTGGGAGCGGACGATGTCCAGCAGTGCTGCGGAAGCGGTCATGCACAGAGATTAACGTCCGCGAACATGATTCTGATCAAGCGGGGTGGAAACGCGGAACCGGTCCGCTCCGCAGGCCCGCGCACCGGCCGGACGCGATGGGAACACCGCCTTTCAGGAGATTCGTGCGGGAGCCGTACCAGTAACCTAGGAACATGGCTCTGGGTCGCCCCTCGATATTTCCCGATCGTGTGCCCACCGTGCGCGAGCTTCTCGCCGCCGGTGGCCGGTCCTTCTCCTTCGAGTTCTTCCCGCCGAAGACCGACGAGGGAGAGCGGCAGCTGTGGCGCGCCATCCGGGAGCTGGAAGCGCTCCGCCCCACCTTCGTCTCCGTCACGTACGGCGCCGGCGGCACCACCCGGGACCGCACGGTCGAGATCGTGGAGCGGCTCGCCCACGAGACCACGCTGACCCCGGTGGCGCACTTCACCGCCGTCAACCACTCGGTCCGCGAGCTGCGCCACCTGATCGGCCGGTTCGCCGGGGCGGGCGTGCGCAACATCCTCGCCGTGCGGGGCGACCCCCCCGGCGACCCGATGGGCGAGTGGGTGGCCCACCCCGAGGGCGTGCTCTACGCCGAGGACCTGGTCCGGCTGATCCGCCAGTCCGGTGACTTCTGCGTGGGCGTGGCGGCCTTCCCCTACAAGCACCCGAGGTCGGCCTCGGTGGAGTCCGACACCGAGTACTTCGTGCGCAAGTGCCAGGCCGGCGCCGACTACGCCATCACCCAGATGTTCTTCCGGGCGGAGGACTACCTGCGGCTGCGCGACCGGGTGGCGGCCAGGGGCTGTGACACCCCGATCATCCCCGGCATCATGCCCGTCACCCAGATGAGCACGATCGCCCGGTCCGAGCAGCTCTCCGGCGCGCCGTTCCCGCCCGAGGTGGCCGCCCGGTTCGAGGCCGTCGCCGACGACCCCGCGGCCGTGCGCAGGCTGGGCGTCGAACACGCCGCGGAGCTCTGCCAGACCCTGCTCGACGAGGGCGCGCCCGGGATCCACTTCATCACCTTCAACAGGTCCAGCGCGACCCGCGAGGTCTTCCAGGCCATCGACTCCAGCCGGGAGACGGCCCCGCTGACCGCGTGAGCCCCGGCGTGCCCCGGGTCCCACCGGGCCGGTTGAGTCCTGGCGTGCCTCACGTCTCACCGACCGGGTGAGCTGCGGGGCGCCCGGCGGCTCACCCGCCCGGCGGTGATCCGCCGGGCACGTCCTGCATCGCCGCGCCGGCGCCGGGCGCGCCCTCCTCCGTCAGGGGGAGCGCGACCCCCGCGATGACGTAGTGCTCGTAACCGCCGGGGAAGACGAACCAGGTGAGCAGATCGACGAAGCCCAGGCTGCGGTAGAGATGCCGGGCCGCGGTGGGCTGGTCACGGGTGGAGAGCACGGCGGTGCGCTCCCGGCGGCCGGCGCACAGGCCTTTGACCAGGGCGCGGCCGATGCCTCTGCCCTGGTGGCCGGGGTGGACGTGGACCTCGGCGATCTCCAGGGCGTCGCCCAGCCAGTCGTAGGCCTTCCTCTCGCCGAACTGGTCGGTGAGAGCCCGGTGGACCACGTCGTGCCACCACTGGCCGACCACGCCGTGGAAGCCGTAGGCGAGACCTACCGGCAGCCCTTCGTCCGTCTCGGCGAACAGGCAGGTGAACCCGGGGTGGGTGGCGTGGTTCGCCATGATCGCCTGGCGACCGGAGAGCTGCTCCGGAGGCGGCTTCATCGCCGCCGTGTAGATCTCGAGAACGGAATCCAGCCGAGCGGAGAACTCATCGGGGTCGATCCGTCGCAGTCCGGTCACTTATCGACCCTAGCAGGGGGTATACAGCTCAACCCGATGAAGACGGCAAAAGTGGTGTTCAGCGTTTCCTGCGAAATATTGATATGCGACGCGGCCGATCCCGGTGGTAGCCCCGCCCGTCACCTCCGCTCGGGTGACGGCGTGGCGGCTCTCTAGCCGGCCAGGGGGATGCTGGTGGGCAACGTGGGCTGACTGGGCACACCGAGCAGCGTCTCCACCGTGGTGACGAACCGCTCGGCCTCGGAGAGCAGCTCCTCGGCGTCGCGTGAAGGAACAGAACTGGTCATCCCCGCTTCGATCGCGGCTCGCTTGGCCGCGCTCACCTCGAAATAGGGCGCCCAGTCGGCAAGCCGGGGCTCGGCCTCCGGCAGCAGCTCCCAGGCGCTGCGCAACCTGCGTCTGCGGCCGTCC
The DNA here is from genome assembly GCF_016863135.1 of Planobispora longispora. GTDB lineage: Bacteria > Actinomycetota > Actinomycetes > Streptosporangiales > Streptosporangiaceae > Planobispora > Planobispora longispora. The sequence continues at coordinate 45,243 of NZ_BOOH01000005.1, read as the reverse complement.
ATCGGCCTGGGCCGGGCGGCGAGGATGGCCGCGGCGGCCCGGAGCGCGGCCAGGTGCGCCGCGACATAGCGCTCCGCCGAGGTGCGGGCGCCCGCCGCGTCGTCCAGGCAGTCGCGCGCGTCGGTCAGGCGCGCGCGCACCGTGGGCGACAGCCGGGGCCCACCGGAATCGCTGAGCCGAGGGGTCATTGTTTCTCAGCCTCCTTGGTCGCAAGTGGCTCCCAGCGTTTCAGCCGGTGAAGCCACGTTCGCAGACCCCACCGACAATTCCGCCGGGCGGTCGGACGAGGAGCTTCCCCTCTCCCCGTCCGCCCCGACCGTCCCCCGCCGCCTTCCTTGACGGTGGAGGTCAGGCCGACCGCCCTGAACGTGAGCCGCGAGTCCCACGTCATCACATCGAACATAAATTCGATCATCGATGGTGTCAAGTAAATCGACGAACAAAAGTTCGATCATTGAGGGTGTGGAAAAGCCCCGGAAGATCGAAATCTTCCGGGGCCCGGATGGCGGCGGACAACGGCTAGCGGATGAACTTCCCCCGGACGTGGACCGGCACCCCGGTGCCGAGCAGGCCCGGAAGAACCTCGGCCACGTGCATCGGCAGCCGCACGCAGCCGTGCGAGGCCGGCGTCAGCGGCACTGAAAGCGCGCCGTGGAAGGCGATCCCGCCGTTGAAGAAAATCGGGTTGTACAGCTGCCCGAGGTAGGACTTGTGCCATCCGTCCCGGCGCCAGGTCGTCTTGTAGTTCCCGGTCGGGGTGCGGGCGTCGCCGCAGAAGCGCTGCGTCTTGCCCTGCCAGGTCGCCGTCTCGCAGTACGGCACCCCGCTGCCGGAGGAGATGTGGCTGATCAGCTTCACCTGCCCCTTGACGTAGAGCACCAGGATCTGCGCGGAGAGGTTCACCTCGGCCCGGGTCGGCTTGCCGGAGGGCACCAGCACCTTCGGGGCCCGCGGCGCCTCCAGCGCCTTCCACGTCTTGCGGGCGACGGTGCTGGTCGGCCCGAGGCCGTTGACCTTCTGGAAGGCCCAGACGGCGGACATCGTCGCCCCGCCGTACCGCCCGTCGATCTTGCCCGGGTCGTAGCCCAGTTCCTTCAGCCGCCGCTGGAGCGCCTTGACCGCCGCCCCCTTGGCGCCGGGCTTGAGCGTCTTGCCCGGCGCGCTGAATGGAGCGGTCCCGGCCGGCGCCGCGCTCTCCACCGCGACCGCCGGAAGCGCCGGGGCCACGGCCGTCGCGCTCGCGACACCGGAAGAGGACAGAATCAGCGTCCCCGTCACCAGAGCGGCCACTGCGAGCCGCCGTCCAACCCCCACGTAACGTCATCCCCTCATATCACTAATAACCGGATCAGGGGACCATAGCGCACTGGTCCCGTGTCCCTTGAGACGGTTATGAAGCGGTAATGGATCGCCGTTTTGTTTAGAGTGTCCGGGTGCCTGAAAAGTTGCATCCCAACGTCGAGAAGGTCGCCGCCGTTCTGGCGGAGCACGGTCTCACCGGCGAGATCGTCGTGTTCTCCGAAGCCACCCCGACGGCCGCCACCGCCGCCGCGCAGCTCGGCTGCGAGGTCGGCGCCATCGCCAACAGCCTGGTCTTCGACGCCGACGGCGAGCCGCTCCTCGTGCTCACCAGCGGCGCCCACCGCGTGGACACCGCCCTGATCGCCGAGACGATCGGCGCGGCCGCGGTCAGGCGGGCCACCCCCGAGTTCGTCCGGGCCGCCACCGGCCAGGCCATCGGCGGCGTCGCCCCGGTCGGCCACCCGGCTCCCGTCCGGACCCTCGTCGACACCTGGCTGAGCAGGCACGAGGTCGTATGGGCCGCGGCCGGTCACCCGCACACGGTCTTCCCGGCCTCCTACGAGGAGCTGATCCGCATCACCGGCGGCACGCCCGTGGAGGTGGAGCGGTGACCACCGTCTGGCACAACCCGCGCTGCTCCAAGAGCCGCTGCGCCCTGGACGCGCTCACCGAGTCGGGCCCGGACGTGGTCGTCCGCCGCTACCTGGACGACCCCCCGACGGCCGCCGAGCTCTCCGACGTCCTGGACCGGCTCGGCCTGGAGCCGTGGGACATCACCCGGATGGCCGAGCCCCGGGCCGAGGAGCTCGGCCTGGCCGCCAGAGACCGCGACCGGGACGAATGGATCGCGGTCCTGGCCGAGAACCCGGTCCTCATCCAGCGCCCGATCGTGCTGACCGACGACGGCCGCGCCGTGATCGCCCGCGACGAGGAGACCCTGACGTCCCTGCTCCGGCCCTGACCGGCGCACCGGGCGGGACGTCCGCCTCCCGGGGGAGGCGGGGTCCGCCCGCAGGGTGATCTTTTCGTGGTCCGGGCGTCAACGCTCCATTCCTGTCTGCGGTGTTCCCTAATGTCCCTTGTGGCCGGCGCGCCGTGCGCCTGGCCCGAGTGATTCGGACCGACTTTCAGGGGATGCCGCCATGACCGTGTGGGAGGAGGTCCGCGACCTCATCGGCGCCGGTGACGCGTCCAAGGTCGCGGCCAGGGTCGCCGACCTCGACGACGCCGGGCGCAAGGAGGTGGCCCGGGAGCTGCCCGGCCACATCGAGGCGGCCCGCCGGGATGTGGAGAGGCCCCTGCGCGAACGTTCGGAGCGGCTCAGCCGGATCTGGCGGGAGCGGGGGGAGGCGTACAAGCGGTTCGCCCGCGAACGCGGGGTGCCCCTGCGCGAGATCCACCGCCGGTGGGCGGAGACCCTGGGCCGGGGCGGCGACATGGAGGGCACCTGGGAAGACCCCCGGCTGAAGCTCCCGGAGCCCGAACGCGAATATCCGTCCCCGTCCGAGTACGACGCCTGGATCGACACGATGCGGGTCGCGGGGGCGGGCACGCTCCCCACCGCGGCGGCCGTGGTCACCTGGCTGCACCGCGGCGACTTCGAACGCCGCGACCGCTCCGCCGACCTCGTCGAACCGGTGCTCCAGGCGATCGCCGCGCGCCCCGCCGAGTGGCAGGCCGATCTCGCCGTACGGCTCGCGCTCCGGGTGCGCGTCCGGCGCGACCGACGGGCGGGCGATCCCCGCGACCGGAACCTGCCGCTCACCTTCGCGCTGCTGGGCCGTACCGGCGTGACGCCGCCCGAGCACGACCCGCTCGTGCTCGCCTGGATCGACACGCCGCCGACCGCGGAGCGGCTCCGCGACGACCCGCTGCTCGACGTGCTCCTGCCCAGGCTCTTCGAGGCGCAGGGGGTGGGCCGGGCCCTGAGCGGGGAGCGGGCCGATCCGCCGGTCGCCGCGTCGTGGCTGGGCGCGCTGCACGCCCTGGCCGCCGAGGGCGGGGTGGACCGGCAGACGCTGCTGCGGGGCTGCGTGAGCCGGTTCCTGCGCGGGGGCAGCGCGACCGAGCTACGGTTCTTCGCCCGCCTCCACGAGCTGCTCGAACCGTCCCCGGCCGAGGCGGCCTCCCAGGCCGGTGACTACCTGCGGCTGCTGCCGGTGGCCCCGGGACCGGTGGCCAAGCTGGCGGTCGAGCACCTGGACCGCCTGGACTCCCTCGACCCGGACGAGGTGGGCGAGGCCCTGTCCGGCCTGCTGTTCCGCGCGGAGAGCGGGCTGGTCCAGGCCGGACTGGCGTGGCTGGACCGGTTCCTGCGTCAGGAGCCGGCCCGGGCCGATGAGCTGGCGCCGTCCCTGGCGGTGGCACTCGGCCACCGGGCGGCGGCCGTACAGGAGCGGGCCGCACGCGTGGCGGCCGGACACGCGGCGTCCTTCGGCCCTGCCGGCGCCGGCGCCGTACGGGACGCGGCGGGGCAGCTCCCGCCGGACCTGCGCGGCGGGCTGATCACGGCCTTCGGCGAGGCGCCCTCCTGCGAGCCCGGACCCGCGTGAACGCCCGGGGCTCGCGGGGGGCGCCGTAGGGGGTCAGGCGGCGTGCCGGGCGGGGGTCGGGCGAGCGGTGCGGTGGCGGAGCAGGAGCATGGCGGCGTCGTCGGCCAGCGGGCGGCCCACATGGCGCAGGAGGTCGGCGCGGAGGGCGTCCAGGGCGAGCTGGGGGTCGGCGCCGGACAGCAGGTGCGCGCGGGAGGCGAGGGGGTAGAAGCGGCCGGTGCCGTCCCTGGCCTCGATCACGCCGTCGGTGTAGAAGAGGATCTGGTCGCCGGGTCCGAACGGGAGCCGGTAGGGCGCCGGCTCGGTGACCTGGAGCGACCCCATGCCCAGGGGGAGCGCCTCGTCCGGCGGGTCGGCGAACCAGTGGTCGCCGCGGGAGGTGATCACCATGGGGGGCGGGTGGCCGCAGCTCAGGACGGTGAGGGAGTCGCCGCCGGTGGTCTCGGCGAGCACGGCGGTGACGAACTGCTCGCCGGACAGCTCGCGGGTCAGGGCGTTCTCCAGCCGGGTCACCACGCCCCGGAGCCCGGCCTCGTCGTACGCCGCCTCGCGGAAGGCGCCCAGCACCACCGCCGCGGTCTCCACGGCCTCGAGCCCCTTGCCCTGGACGTCTCCGACGATGACCCGGACGCCGTGCGGAGTGGTGACGACCTCGTACAGGTCGCCGCCGATGCGGGCCTCGGCCGTGGCGGAGGTGTAGGAGACCGCGACGCCGATCCCGGGCCCCGCCCGGCGGGGGACCGGGCGCAGCAGCACGCGCTGGGCGGCCTCGGCGACCGAGCGGACGTCGGCGAGCCGCTGTTCGTGGCGGATCCGTCCGGCGCTGGCCAGGACGCTGGCCAGCGTCACGCCGAGGATGGCCATGGCGGTGATGGTGGTGCGGGGCTCCCAGAGGCCGTCGTTGTACAGGGCGAGCGCGAAGCACAGCACGAGCGCGATGGCGCCGATCACGGTGGTGCGGGCCGGCCCGCACGCCACGCTGGCGAAGGCGGGGCCCAGCGCCAGCAGGGGGAAGAGGCCGGAGGCCGGGCCGGAGGCGAGATCGATCAGGACCACCACGGCCATCACGATGAACGGCAGGGACCTGAGGGTGGCCTGGGTCTTGGTCGTCTCGACGGAGGAGAGCAGCCTGGCGACGGCGCGGCTCGCGGCGGAGCGCAGGGGCGTCAGGAGCGCGCGGAGACGGGCGGAAGGGCGCACCGGAGAGTGATCACGAGGATCGTCTCTCCGCAGCATCCGCACCACGTCCCGCCAGCACCGCGTCCAGCCAAACGGCATGTTTGTTTTTTCCTACCACAGCGATCGCGGGCCGTGGCGGAATACGTGCGGATGTTTGCCGAGAGAGGAGCGGCGGCGGCCGCGGGCGCACCGGGTTCCGGAGCGCCCGCGGCCGGACGGCCGCGGGGTGTCAGAAGGAGTCGACGGCGCGGCGCGCCTCGGGGTCCAGGACACCCCAGTTGATGAGCTCCTCGGTGAGCTCGCTGGGGGACTTGTCGTAGATGACGGCGAGCGAGCGCAGGTCCTCCTGGCGGATGGACAGCACCTTGCCGTTGTAGTCACCACGCTGGCTCTGGATGGTGGCCGCGTAGCGGGCGAGCGCACCGGCCTTCTCCTTGGGGAGCTGCGAGAGGCGCTCAAGGTCGATCACAAGCTTCGGCGTCGGGCCGAGCGGGCTCGGGGCCGCACCGCCGGGCAGCAACTCGGAGACCGGGACCCCGTAGAAATCGGCCAGTTCGGCAAGCTTCTGCACCGTGACCGCACGGTCGCCACGCTCGTAGGAGCCGACGACGACAGCCTTCCACCGCCCACGGGACTTCTCTTCGACTCCGTGCAGGGACAGGCCCTGCTGGGTGCGGATGGCGCGGAGTCGTGCACCCAGCGACTTGGCGTACTCAGACGGCATCGTGTGCCCCCCGGCTCTCTTAATTGCTGCTTTCAATTGATTGTGCTATCTCGCGGCCTGTGCACCGTCCACCGGGTTGGTACCCAGGACGGGCACCTTCAGTGACCGAAGCGACAGGGTTCGCCCCGTAACGCCGCGACATGTGGTTACGGACAGTGACGGTAAAGCCGTGAACGCTGAAGGTCAAGCTGATTGGAAAAAAGATGCCGAATCCGGTCCGGTGGGATCCGCATCAAATGTCCTGCATGTCCATTCTCGCACGGCGAGATCGTGACGTTTCCCCTGGTCGGAAGGTATGGAGAGCGCTATCCGTGACACGTGAACAGCGTCCGCCTTCCCCGGGGCGCCGAAACAGGGCGCGCGCTCCCGCGTGAGGGGAATCGCCGCCGGCGGGGGAGAGGGGAGGACGGGAAGGTAGATCTTTCTCCTCCGGGGCGCCGGAAGGGGGCGCCGCCGGGCCGGGCCGCAGGGGCGCGGGGGCCCGCGAACCCCTGTCCGCCCAGGTGGGGAAGTGGCCGCCCGGTGCCGGTCGGCCGTCCCGCGGCTGCTACCGTGAAGACGTCGACTTCCTTTAAGACCCGTCCCGTGAGGCGGGAAAGGTGGTGTTCTCTTGGCCGAGGCTGTTTCGCGTGCCCACACATCGGCGCACGCGGTCCTCGAAGGCCCCGACATCAACCGGGCGCTGATCCGCATCTCCCACGAGATCCTCGAACGCACCAAGGGCGGCGAGGACGTCGTCCTCCTCGGGATCCCCACGCGGGGCGTCCATCTCGCCCGCCGCCTGGCCGGGCACATCAGGCAGTTCGAGGGCCACCCGGTCCCGGTCGGCTCGCTCGACATCACGATGTACCGCGACGACCTGCGCACCAGGCCGGCCCGGCCGCTCGGGCGCACCGAGCTCCCGCCGGACGGCATCGACGACAAGACGGTCGTCCTGGTCGACGACGTGCTCTACTCCGGCCGGACCGTCCGCGCCGCGCTCGACGCGCTCAACGACCTGGGCCGCCCCCGGGCCGTGCAGCTCGCCGCGCTGGTGGACCGGGGGCACCGCGAGCTCCCCATCCGGGCCGACTACGTGGGCAAGAACCTCCCGACCTCCAAGTCCGAGATCGTCAAGGTCTACCTGGAAGAGCGCGACGGCCGCGACGCCGTCCTGCTGCTGAAAGAGGAGGACAAGTGAAGCGGCACCTGATCTCGGCGGCCGACCTGAGCCGCGACGACGCCCTGCTCATCCTCGACACCGCCGACGAGCTGGCGAGGATCTCGGACCGTTCCATCAAGAAGCTGCCCACGCTGCGGGGCCGTACGGTGGTCAACCTCTTCTTCGAGGACTCCACCCGGACCCGGATCTCCTTCGAGGCCGCGGCCAAGCGCCTGTCGGCCGACGTCATCAACTTCTCCGCCAAGGGGTCCAGCGTCTCCAAGGGAGAGTCGCTCAAGGACACCGCGCTGACGCTGGAGGCGATGGGCGCCGACGCCGTGGTCATCCGGCACGGCGCCTCCGGCGCGCCGCACCGCCTGGCCGGCTGGGTGCGCGGCAGCGTCGTCAACGCCGGCGACGGCACCCACGAGCACCCCACGCAGGCCCTGCTCGACGCCTTCACGATGCGCCGCCGCCTCGGCTCGCTGGAGGGCCGCAGGGTCACCATCGTCGGTGACATCCTGCACAGCCGGGTCGCCCGCTCCAACGTGCTGCTGCTGAGCACGCTCGGCGCCGAGGTGACCCTGGTCGCCCCGCCGACCCTGCTGCCGGTGAGCGTCGGCTCCTGGCCGTGCGAGGTCTCCTACGACCTCGACTCCATGCTGCCCAAGTCGGACGTCGTCATGATGCTGCGCGTGCAGCGCGAGCGGATGAACGCCGCGTTCTTCCCCACCGAGCGGGAGTACAGCCGCCGGTACGGCCTCGACCGCGACCGCGCCGCCAAGCTGGACGACGGTGTCATCGTGATGCACCCCGGGCCGATGAACCGGGGCATGGAGATCGCGGCGGAGGTGGCCGACTCGCCGCGCTCGACGATCGTCGAGCAGGTCGCCAACGGCGTGACCACCCGCATGGCCGTCCTGTACCTGCTGCTCGGCGGCGCCGACCTCGGAGGAGAAGACCAGTGAGCATCGTCATCAAGGGCGCTCGGATCCTCGGTGGCGAGCCCGCCGACATCCTGATCGAGGACGGCGTCGTCACCGCGGTCGGCCAGGACCTGACCGGGGACGAAACCGTCGACGCCCGGGGCCTCATCGCCCTGCCCGGCCTGGTGGACCTCCACACCCACCTGCGCGAGCCCGGCCGCGAGGACGCCGAGACCGTCGAGTCCGGCACCCGCGCGGCCGCGCTGGGCGGCTACACCGCCGTGCACGCCATGGCCAACACCTCCCCGGTCGCCGACACCGCCGGAGTCGTGGAGCAGGTGTGGCGCCTGGGCCTCGCGGCCGGCCACTGCGACGTGCAGCCGGTCGGCGCCGTCACCGAGGGCCTGTCCGGCGAGCGGCTGGCCGAGCTCGGCGCGATGGCCGACTCCGCCGCCCGCGTCCGCGTCTTCTCCGACGACGGCAAGTGCGTCTCCGACGCGGTGCTCATGCGCCGCGCGCTGGAGTACGTCAAGGCCTTCGACGGGGTGGTGGCCCAGCACGCCCAGGAGCCGCGCCTGACCGCCGGCGCGCAGATGAACGAGGGCGCCGTCTCCGGCAGGCTCGGCCTGACCGGCTGGCCCGCGGTCGCCGAGGAGGCGATCATCGCGCGCGACTGCCTGCTCGCCGCGCACGTCGGCTCCCGCCTGCACGTCTGCCACGTCTCCACGGCGGGCTCGGTGGAGATCATCCGCTGGGCCAAGTCGAAGGGCTGGGACGTCACCGCCGAGGTGACCCCGCACCACCTGCTGCTCACCGACGACCTCGTCGAGGACTCCCCGGTCGGCGCCTACAACCCGATCTACAAGGTGAACCCGCCGCTGCGCACCCGCGCCGACGTGGAGGCGCTGCGCGAGGCCCTGGCCGACGGCACGATCGACGTCGTCGCCACCGACCACGCCCCGCACCCGGTCGAGGACAAGGAGACCGAGTGGGGCGCCGCGGCCATGGGGATGATCGGCCTGGAGACGGCGCTGGCGGTGGTCCAGGAGGCGATGGTGGAGACCGGGCTGCTCGACTGGGCCGGGGTCGCCGAGCGCATGTCGTACGCCCCGGCGCGGATCGGCCGCCTGGCCGGTCACGGTCACCCGATCGCGGCGGGCTCCCCGGCGAACATCACCCTCTACGACGCCTCCGTGCGCGCGGAGGTGGACCCGGGGTCCTACGCGTCCAAGAGCCGTAACACCCCCTACGAGGGCCGGAGCCTCCCCGGGCGCGTCGTGGCGACCTTCCTGCGCGGCCGTCCGACCGTCCTGGACGGCAAGCTCGCATGACCCTCCGGTGCACGGGCGTCCCACATGGTGGAGGCGCCCGTCACCCATGCGCCGGATATTTCATACTTTGGTAAGCGATGACCGAGATGATCGGGATGTTTCTGTGACTGAGCGAAGCGAGCGAGCCGGCAGGCATGCCACGGCCGCGGGTGGCGCCGCCACCGCGGTCCTCGTTCTGGAGGACGGCCGCGTCTTCCACGGCACCCCTTACGGCGCCGAGGGCGAGACCTTCGGCGAGATGGTCTTCAACACCGGCATGACCGGCTACCAGGAGACCCTCACCGACCCCTCCTACCACCGCCAGATCGTCGCGATGACCGCGCCGCACATCGGCAACACCGGGGTCAACGACGAGGACCCCGAGTCCTCCCGCGTCTGGGTCGCCGGATACGTGGTCCGCGAGCCCGCGCGCGTCTCCTCGAACTGGCGGGCCAACCGCTCCCTGGACGACTACCTCAAGGAGAACGGCGTCGTCGGGATCGCCATCCCCGGCACCCGCGCCCTCACCCGCCACCTGCGCGAGCGCGGCGCCATGCGCGCCGGCGTCTTCTCCGGCGAGGCTCTCGCCCCGGTCGGGGAGCTGGTGGAGAGGGTCCGCCGCAGCCCCGGGATGGAGGGCGCCGACCTGGCCGAGCAGGTCTCCGCGGCCGAGCCGTACGTGATCCCCGCCCTCGGCGAGAAGAAGTACACCGTGGCCGCCGTGGACCTGGGCATCAAGTCCATGACCCCGCACCGGATGGCCGAGCGCGGCTGCGAGGTGCACGTGCTGCCCGCCACCGCCACGGCCGACGACATCCTCGCGCTCGACCCCGACGGGGTGTTCTTCTCCAACGGCCCCGGCGACCCGGCCACCGCCGACGGCCCGGTGACCGCGCTGCGCGGGGTGCTGGAGGCGGGCAAGCCGTTCTTCGGCATCTGCTTCGGCAACCAGATCTTCGGCCGGGCCCTGGGCCTGGGCACCTACAAGCTGCGCTACGGGCACCGCGGGGTCAACCAGCCGGTCCAGGACCGCCGCACCGGCAAGGTGGAGATCTCCGCGCACAACCACGGCTTCGCCGTCGAGGCCCCGCTGGAGGGATCCTTCGACACGCCGTACGGCCCGGCGGAGGTCAGCCACGTCAACCTCAACGACGACTGCGTCGAGGGCCTGCGGCTGCTCGACCGGCCCGCCTTCAGCGTCCAGTACCACCCCGAGGCCGCGGCCGGCCCGCACGACTCGGCGAGCCTGTTCGACGACTTCTGCCGTTTGATGGAGCGTGGCGGGACCACGAGGACAGAGGAGAGCAAGGGTGCCTAAGCGCACGGACATCCAGTCGGTCATGGTGATCGGCTCCGGGCCGATCGTGATCGGGCAGGCCTGCGAGTTCGACTACTCCGGCACCCAGGCCTGCCGCGTGCTGCGCGCCGAGGGCTTCCGCGTGATCCTCGTCAACAGCAACCCGGCGACGATCATGACGGACCCCGAGTTCGCCGACGCGACCTACGTCGAGCCGATCACGCCGGAGATCGTCGAGAAGATCATCGCCAAGGAGCGCCCGGACGCCCTGCTGCCCACCCTGGGCGGGCAGACCGCGCTCAACACCGCGATCGCCCTGTACGAGGCGGGCGTGCTCGCCAAGTACAACGTCGAGCTGATCGGCGCCGACGTGGACGCCATCCAGGCGGGCGAGAACCGCGAGCGGTTCAAGGAGATCGTCGCCAAGGTCGCGGCCGAGCACGGCCTCAACGCCGAGTCCGCCAAGTCGGTCGTCTGCCACACCATGGACGAGTGCCTGGCGGCGGTGGGGGAGCTGGGCTACCCGCTGGTCGTGCGGCCCTCCTTCACCATGGGCGGCGTCGGGTCCGGCTTCGCGCACGACGAGGAGGACCTGCGCCGCATCGCCGGGGCGGGCCTCGACGCCTCGCCGACCACCGAGGTGCTCCTGGAGGAGTCCATCCTCGGCTGGAAGGAGTACGAGCTGGAGGTCATGCGCGACAGGGCCGACAACGTCGTCATCGTCTGCTCCATCGAGAACCTCGACCCGATGGGCGTGCACACCGGCGACAGCGTCACCGTGGCCCCCGCGATGACCCTCACCGACCGCGAGTACCAGAACATGCGCGACGTCGCCATCGCGGTCATCCGCGAGGTCGGCGTGGACACCGGCGGCTGCAACATCCAGTTCGCGGTCAACCCGCGCACCGGCCGCATGATCGTCATCGAGATGAACCCGCGCGTGTCGCGGTCGAGCGCCCTGGCCTCCAAGGCCACCGGCTTCCCGATCGCCAAGATCGCGGCCAAGCTCGCCATCGGCTACACCCTCGACGAGATCCCCAACGACATCACCCGCGAGACCCCGGCCTCGTTCGAGCCCGCGCTCGACTACGTCGTGGTCAAGGTGCCGCGCTTCGCCTTCGAGAAGTTCACCGGGGCCGACCAGACCCTGACCACCCACATGAAGTCGGTCGGCGAGGCCATGGCCATCGGCCGGTCCTTCCCCGAGGCCCTGCAGAAGGCGCTGCGCTCGCTGGAGAAGAAGGGCGCCGCCTTCTCCTGGGCCGGCGACCCCGGCGACAAGGACCAGCTGCTGGCCGCCTGCGGCAAGCCGCACGACGGCCGGCTGCGCACCATGCAGCAGGCCATCCGGGCCGGGGCGACCCCGCAGGAGCTGTTCGAGGCCACCGCCGTCGACCCGTGGTTCCTGGACCAGCTCTTCGCGATCGACGAGGTCGCCGCGGAGCTGGCCGAGGCGCCGCAGCTGGACGCCGAGACCCTGGTCCGGGTCAAGCGGTACGGCTTCAGCGACGTGCAGATCGCCGAGATCCGCGGCATGGACGAGGCCCGCGTGCGCGACCTGCGCCACGCGCTCGGGGTGCGCCCGGTCTACAACACCGTCGACACCTGCGCCGCCGAGTTCGCCGCGCAGACGCCGTACCTCTACTCCACCTACGACGAGGAGACCGAGGTCCCGTACGGCGAGCGCCCGAAGGTCCTCATCCTCGGCTCCGGACCCAACCGGATCGGCCAGGGCATCGAGTTCGACTACGCGTGCGTGCACGCCTCGTTCGAGCTGTCGGCCGCGGGCTACGAGACCGTCATGGTCAACTGCAACCCGGAGACGGTCTCCACCGACTACGACACCTCCGACCGGCTCTACTTCGAGCCGCTCACCCTGGAGGACGTGCTGGAGGTCGTCCACGCCGAGCAGCAGACCGGCCCGGTGGCGGGCGTCATCGTCCAGCTCGGCGGGCAGACCCCGCTCGGCCTGGCGCAGGCGCTCAAGGACGCCGGGGTGCCGATCGTCGGCACCTCGCCCGAGTCCATCCACCTGGCCGAGGAGCGCGGCGCGTTCGGCCGCGTGCTGGCCGAGGCCGGGCTGCCCGCGCCCAAGCACGGCACCGCGGTGACCGAGCAGGAGGCGCTGGAGATCGCCGCGGAGATCGGCTACCCGGTGCTGGTGCGCCCGAGCTACGTGCTGGGCGGCGCGGGCATGGCGATCGTCTACGACGACGAGACCCTGGTCACCTACATGGCGCGGGCGGGCGCGACCGCCGACCGCCCGGTGCTGGTGGACAAGTTCCTCGACGAGGCCGTCGAGATCGACGTGGACGCCCTGTTCGACGGCGAGGAGCTCTACCTCGGCGGCGTGATGGAGCACATCGAGGAGGCCGGCATCCACTCCGGCGACTCGGCGTGCTCGCTGCCGCCGATGACGCTCGGCGGCTACGACATCAAGCGCATCCGCGCCGCCACCGAGGCCATCGCCCGCGGGGTGGGCGTGCGCGGCCTGCTCAACGTGCAGTACGCCATGTCGGCGAACATCCTGTACGTGCTGGAGGCCAACCCGCGCGCCAGCCGTACCGTGCCGTTCGTCTCCAAGGCCACGGCGGTGCCGCTGGCCAAGGCGGCGGCCCGGGTGATGATGGGCGCGACGGTCGCCGAGCTGCGCGCCGAGGGCATGCTCCCGGCCGACGGCGACGGCGGCACCCTGCCGCTGGACGCGCCGATCGCGGTCAAGGAGGCGGTGCTGCCGTTCAACCGCTTCCGCGGGGTGGACATCGTGCTGAGCCCGGAGATGCGCTCCACCGGCGAGGTCATGGGCATCGACGAGTTCTTCGGCACGGCCTACGCCAAGTCGCAGGACGCCGCCTACGGCGCGCTGCCGACCAAGGGGCGGGCCTTCGTCTCGGTGGCGAACCGGGACAAGCGGGCCATGATCTTCCCGGTGAAGGCGCTCGCGGACATCGGCTTCGAGATCCTGGCCACCGAGGGAACGGCCGAGGTGCTGCGCCGGAACGGCGTCCGTGCCAAGATCGTGCGCAAGCAGAGCGACGGGGTCGGTCCGGAAGGAGAGCCGACGATCGTCCGGCGCATCCTGGACGGCGAGGTGGATCTCATCGTGAACACGCCCTTCGGCAGCCCCGGTCAGTCCGGGCCGCGGCTGGACGGCTACGAGATCCGCACCGCGGCCGTGCTGCGGGGGATCCCCTGCATCACGACCGTCCAGGGACTGGCGGCGGCAGTCCAGGGCATTCAGGCCATCGTGCGCGGTGACATCGGCGTACGGTCGCTCCAGGAGCATGCGGAGCGGTTGAGGCGAGGAGCGAGCGTGGCGGGTGGCGAAGGATGAGCCGTCCGTGGTGTGAGCGACGAGCCGGACGCGACCATGGGCGAGAGCGGTTGCGAGGTTGACGTCCCCGGGGCGTTCCCGCCGGTCTCCGCGCCGATCGTCACGGCGGCGGGGACGGACGGGGACGCCCCCCAGCGGAGGTGAGGGAGACGCCTGTTACTCCGGTACAGGTCACGGGCACGGTGCTGACGACCCGCCAGGTCGACGCCTACCATGCGCTGACCGTGCTCGCCCCGCGCATCGCCGAGGGGTTCCGCCCGGGCCACTTCCTGGCGGTGGCCGTCGGCGGGCCGCACACGTCCATGCTGACGCGCCGTGCCTTCTTCATCCACGACGTCAAGCCCGACTACGGCGGCTCGGTGGAGTTCGTCTTCGCGGTGGACGGCCCGGGCACGGCCTGGCTGGCCGAGCGCCGCGCCCGTGACACTCTGGACCTGGTCGGCCCGCTCGGCCGCCCGTTCCCGCTGCCCCGGGACCCGGTGAACTGCGTCGTGGTCGGCGACGAGTACGGCTCCGCCATGCTCTTCCCGGTCGCGGACGCCCTCCAGCGGCGCGGCTGCCGCGTCGACTTCGTGCTCGGCGGGGCCTCGGCCGACCGGGTGTTCGGGGCCAAGCGCGCCCGCAGGATGACGGAGACCCCCACTCTGACCACCGAGGACGGCTCGCTGGGCGTGCGCGGCCGGGTGACCGACGCGCTGCCCGGCGTGATCGCCGATGTGCGGGCCGACGTCGTGTACGCCTGCGGCCCGATGGAGACGCTCCGCAGGGCGACCGCCGTGGCGGTCGAGTTCGACATCCCGATCCAGGTGGCAGTGGAGGAGCGCATGGCCTGCGGGATCGGCCTGTGCATGACGTGCGTGCTCCCGGTCATCGGCGAGGACGGGGTCACCCGGATGGTCCGCGCGTGCGTCGAGGGGCCGGCTTTCCGGGGGGAGCGCGTGCGCTTCGACGACGTGGGAACGATCCCTTTCGACGCGCTCGGCGCGCCCGGCGGAGGATCGCGAAATGTCAGTTGACATGCGGACGTACCTGGGACACGTGGAGCTGGCCAACCCGATCGTCACGGCGGCGGGGTGCGGCGGCTCGGGGGCCGAGCTGGCCCAGTTCTTCGATCTGGGCAGGATCGGCGCGCTGACCACGCGGTCGATCACCATGGCCCCCCGGGCGGGCCGCCCGACCCCCCGGATGACCGAGACGCCCTCCGGGCTGCTGAACGCCGTCGGCCTGCAGGGGCCGGGCGTGGACGCCTTCCTGGCGCGGGAGCTGCCCTGGCTGGCCCAGCGCAACGTCAGGACCGTGGTGTCCATCGGCGGCGGCACCGTGGCCGAGTACACCGCGCTGGCCCGCAGGCTCAACGACGCGCCCGGGGTGACCGCCCTGGAGGTCAACCTGTCCTGCCCCAACATCGAGGACCGGGGGCGGGTCTTCGCGCGGGACGGCGCGGCCTCGGCCGAGGTGATCGCCGCGGTGCGCGCGGTCATGCGCTACGACGTGCCGGTGGTGGCCAAGCTCTCGCCGGACACCGCCGACATCGTCAGCGTCGCCCGCGCGTGCGCCGCCTCGGGGGCCGACGCGCTGTCGATGATCAACAATCCGCTCGGCATGAGCATCGACACCGAGACCATGCTCCCCTCGCTCGCGGCGGGCACCGGCGGGCTGTCGGGACCGGCCATCCGCCCGCTGGCCGTACGCTGCGTGTGGCAGGTCCGCGCCGCCCTGCCCGACGTGCCCATCATCGGCATGGGCGGCGTGCTGACGGGCAGGGACGCCTTCGAGCTGATCCTGGCCGGGGCCTGCGTCGTCGCGGTGGGCACGGCGCTGTTCCACGACCCCTCCGCCTGCCTGCGCGTCCTGCGCGAGCTCGAGGAGATCGTGGCGGCGCGAGGGTACCAGCGGCTGGCCGACGTGATCGGACTGGCCCACCGCCCGCCGGGGGCGACCGCCCGGCACCGTACGGACTTCGAGGAGAGCTCGCTGTGACTCCCGCCCCCATCGCCGTCGCCCTGGACGCGCCCGACCTGGAGACCGCGGCCCGCTGGGCGAGCCTGGTGACCCCGCATGTCAGCACGGTCAAGGTCGGGCTCGAACTGTACCTGCGCTACGGCCCCGACGTGATCGCCTCGGTGCGCGGGGCGAGCGGAGTGCGGGTGTTCCTGGACCTGAAGCTGCACGACATCCCCAACACCGTGGCGGGGGCGGCCAGGGCCGTGGCCCGGCTCAAGCCCGCGATCCTGACCGTCCACGCGGCCGGAGGGCCGGCGATGATCCGGGCGGCGGTGGAGGCCGCCCCCGTCACCCAGATCGCGGCCGTGACGGTGCTCACGTCGCTCTCAGAGGCCGATCTCGAGCGGGCGGGCATCGCGGGGCCGCCGGACGACGCCGTGCGCCGTCTGGCGCTCCTGGCGGTCGGCGCGGGGGCGCAGGCTCTCGTCTGCTCGCCGCGGGAGGTCGCCGCGGTGCGCGCGGAGGTCGGGCCGGACATCACGCTGATCACCCCCGGCGTCCGGCCCCCCGGCGCCGAGAGTCAGGACCAGGCGAGGGTGGCCACCCCCGAGCGGGCGTTCGCCGACGGCGCCGACCTCCTGGTGATCGGACGCCCGATCACCGGCGCGGCCGACCCCGGGGCGGCCGCCGCGGGCATCGCCGCGGCCCTGCGGCGCTCCTCCGGCGCCGCCGGGCGAGCGGTGTGACGACAGGGGCGGAACGTGCGCCCGGGACGCGCGAAACGCCCGGCCAGGGCGCGGCGGGCAGTGTGATCTAGATCGCTTGGAACTCCCGGGTGAACCTCATTTCCGCCACACTTCGCAGTAATCCGGACGCGGACGGTGACGAAGTTGCCTTTCTGGGGAGAGAAATTGGTCTTGACGTTGCTTGGAACGCCGTGACCAGCTAGTTTCCCTTCCCGTCCGAGTACATCGACAGGAAATTCGAGGTGACCCGGCGTGGCTCTTCCTCCCCTTACACCTGAGCAGCGCGCCGCAGCCCTGGAAAAGGCTGCCAAGGCCCGTAAAGAGCGTGCCGAGGTCAAGAACCGCCTGAAGCACGGTGCGGTCTCTCTGGCCGAGGTGCTCAAGGATGGGCAGGCCGATGACGTCATCGGCAAGATGAAGGTCTCTGCCCTTCTGGAGTCCCTTCCCGGCGTGGGCAAGGTCCGCGCCAAGCAGCTCATGGAGCGGCTCGGTATCGCCGAGTCCCGCCGCGTGCGGGGTCTCGGCGCCAACCAGCGCGCCTCCCTTGAGCGTGAGTTCGGTGGGGCCGAGGGCTAATCTCGGTTCGTACCATCACGCTCACCTCGCAGCAGCGGGGATGGCATCAACGGGGGGTTTGGAGTGACCGGAACGTCGTGGCCCGGCGAGAGCCGGGTTCCGGAGGAAGCCGCGCGGAGCGGATCCGGTGACTCCAGACCTCCGGCCCGGAGCCCGGAGGAGGCGCGAGCCTCCACCGGGCCGACGGGCAACCGCCTGACGGTCCTGTCCGGTCCGTCGGGCGTGGGCAAGTCCACGGTCGTCGCCGAGCTTCGGCGGGCACACCCCGAGGTGTGGCTGTCGGTCTCGGTGACCACCAGGAAGCCCCGCCCCGGGGAGACCCACGGGGTGGAGTACTTCTTCGCCGACGGCGACGAGTTCGACCGCCTCATCGCCTGCGGCGAGCTGCTGGAGTGGGCCGAGTTCGCCGGCAACCGGTACGGAACCCCCAGGACGCCGGTCCTGGAGAAGCTCGCCGCCGGGGTCCCCACGCTGCTGGAGATCGACCTGCAGGGCGCGCGCCAGGTCCGGGCGACCATGCCGGAGGCGCTGCTGGTCTTCCTGGCCCCTCCGAGCTGGGAGGAGCTGGAGAAGCGCCTGCGCGGCCGGGGCACCGAGCCGGAGGACGTCATCGCCCGCCGTCTGGCCGCGGGCCGCGTCGAGATGGCCGCCGAGCAGGAATTCGACATGACCCTGGTGAACACGTCCGTCCAGGATGTATGCCACCGGCTGATAGCCTTGATGGCCGATGCTCCCGAGGCTTCACGCCCCGGACGTTCACCTAGCTAGGGGAAAACACAACGTGGCAAGCAACGCTGCCTACACAGAAGGCATCACCCACCCGTCGATCGACGCGCTCCTCGACATCGTCGACAGCAAGTACAGCCTTGTGATCATCGGCTCGAAGCGCGCCCGCCAGATCAACGCCTACTACTCCCAGCTCGGCGAGGGCCTGCTGGAGTACGTCGGCCCGCTGGTGGAGACCCACGCGCAGGAGAAGCCGCTGTCCATCGCGCTGCGCGAGGTCAGCGAGGGCCTGCTCACCACCGAGCCCATCGAGGGCTAGCCCTTGTCCACCGGGACGCCCGGCCGGGACACGCCCGGCAGGCCCAGCGTCGTCCTCGGGGTGAGCGGGGGCATCGCCGCCTACAAGGCGTGCGAGCTGCTGCGCCTGTTCACCGAGTCCGGGCACGACGTCCGGGTGGTCCCGACCCGGGAGGCGCTCCGCTTCGTCGGCGAGCCGACCTGGGCCGCGCTCTCCGGCAACCCGGTGAGCGCCGACGTCTGGGACGCCGTGCACGAGGTGCCGCACGTCCGCATCGGGCAGGGCGCCGATCTGGTGGTGGTGGCCCCCGCCACCGCCGACGTGCTGGCCAAGGCC
Organism: Planobispora longispora; assembly: GCF_016863135.1. Lineage (GTDB taxonomy): Bacteria > Actinomycetota > Actinomycetes > Streptosporangiales > Streptosporangiaceae > Planobispora > Planobispora longispora. The sequence continues at coordinate 26,852 of NZ_BOOH01000005.1, read as the reverse complement.
GCCCACGGGCTGGCCGGCGACCTGCTGACCAACACCCTGCTCACCGCGCGCTGCCCGGTGGTGTTCGCCCCGGCCATGCACACCGAGATGTGGGAGCATCCGGCGACCCAGGCCAACGTGGCCACCCTCCGCGAGCGCGGCGCGCTGGTCCTCGACCCCGCCGTGGGCCGTCTCACCGGCGCCGACACCGGCCGCGGGAGGTTGCCCGACCCCGCAGAGATCTTCGAGGTCTGCCGCCGGGTCCTCGCCGGGCGCGCCCTCGATCTCGCGGGCCGCCACGTGGTCGTCTCCGCGGGAGGCACCCGCGAGGCCATCGACCCGGTCCGCTTCATCGGCAACCGCTCCTCGGGCCTGCAGGGATACGCCCTGGCCCGTACGGCCGCCGCCCGCGGCGCCCGGGTCACGCTGATCGCGGCCAACGTCGCGCTGCCCGATCCCGCGGGGGTCACGGTGGTCCGGGTCGAGTCGGCCCTGCGGTTGCGCGAGGCCGTGCTGGAGGCGGTGGAGGACGCCGACGCCGTGGTCATGGCCGCCGCCGTCGCCGACTTCCGGCCCGCGGCACGGAGCGATTCGAAGATAAAGAAGACCTCGGCCGAGCCGGACGCCATTCATCTGGTGAAAAATCCCGACATTCTCGCTGAGCTGGGGGAGCGCCGCCGCGACGGCGTGAAGCCGTACCCGTCGGTGATCGTCGGATTCGCCGCGGAGACCGACGACGTCCTGGCCAACGGCCGGGCCAAGCTCGCCCGCAAGGGCTGCGACCTGCTGGTGGTCAACCAGGTGGGGGAGAACCTCGCCTTCGGCACCCCGGACAACGCCGCGGTGGTCCTGGCCGCCGACGGCGAGCCGGTGGAGATCCCGCGCGGCCCCAAGGAGGCCCTGGCCGACGTGGTCTGGGACCTCGTCGCCGCGCGCGTCGACCGCGCTCCCTGACCCGGCCGCCCGGCCGCCCTCCCTTACCCGGTCGCTCTCCCTTACCCGGATCCCGGTCGCGCCCGGTCCTCCTCCGGCGGCGCGAGGACGCGCCCGCCCTCGGATCCCCGCGCGCCGCCCGCCCGGTCTCTTCGGCCGCTTCGCTTGCCGGAGATCCTCCGCCGACGGATACTGCGTCCGAAACGACCTGGAACGCGCTGCCAGGGGGTCTGATCATGCCGGTGCCCGCCGCCGTCAGAGCGCGCTGCCGAGCCCTGCTCCCCGCAGATCAGGACATCTGCTACATCCTCCCCGCGCTCTCGGTGGGCTCGCCGGACATGGTGACCTTCCTGATCGTGGTCACCGACAGGACGATCTCCGTGCTCTCCACCGAGCGCTTCGACCGCGACATGCCGTCCTCGGTCTACGCCACCCACGCCCGGCGCACCCGGCTCGGTCCGGTGGAGTTCTCCGCCGGGGCGATCATCGAGTTCGGCGGCATGGTGTTCGAGATCGACGAGGAGTACGGAGCGGTGGTCCGCGCCGCCGACGCCGAGGTCTTCGCCCCCGAGACGCTGCCCCCCGATCCGCTTCCCCACCTGTGACTCCGGACCGTCCCGTCCCGCGCCGCGACACGCGGGCCGCCGCGCCCGAGTACGGAATCGTGCTCGGATTCGCGGCGGTTTGGCCACGCCGCTCCAGGTGGAGCTAGACTTCGGCGGAACGCTACCGGTGCCCCCGCGCCGGACACCACCCGCCAGCAGCCGCTGCATGAGGAGCCCTGACTTGTCCCGTCGCCTGTTCACCTCCGAGTCGGTCACCGAGGGCCACCCGGACAAGATCGCAGACCAGATCAGTGACGCGATTCTCGACGCCATGCTCAAGGGCGACCCCAAGAGCCGCGTCGCGGTCGAGACGCTGATCACCACCGGTCAGGTCCACGTCGCCGGAGAGGTGACGACGGAGACCTACGTCGACATCCCGGGCCTGATCCGGGAGAAGATCCTCGAGATCGGCTACGACGCCTCGCACAAGGGCTTCGACGGCGCCTCCTGCGGTGTTTCGGTGTCCATCGGCGCGCAGTCCCCCGACATCGCCCAGGGCGTCGACGACGCCTACGAGCACCGGGAGGAGGGCGACACCGACGAGCTCGACCGGCAGGGCGCGGGCGACCAGGGCCTCATGTTCGGCTACGCCTGCCGGGAGACCCCGGAGCTGATGCCGCTGCCGATCACGCTGGCGCACCGCCTGGCCCACCGCCTGTCGCAGGTCCGCAAGGACGGCACCGTCCCCTACCTGCGCCCCGACGGCAAGACCCAGGTCACCATCGAGTACGACGGCGACCGCCCGGTCCGCCTCGACACGGTGGTCGTCTCCACCCAGCACGCCTCGGAGATCGACCTCAAGGAGATGCTCGCTCCGGACATCAAGGAGCACGTGGTCGACCCGGTCCTCGCGGGCCTGGACATCGAGACCGAGGGCTACCGGCTGCTGGTCAACCCGACCGGCCGCTTCGAGATCGGCGGCCCGATGGGCGACGCCGGTCTGACCGGCCGGAAGATCATCGTCGACACCTACGGCGGCATGGCCCGGCACGGCGGCGGCGCCTTCTCCGGCAAGGACCCGTCCAAGGTCGACCGCTCGGCCGCCTACGCCATGCGCTGGGTCGCCAAGAACATCGTCGCGGCCGGCCTGTCCGACCGCGCCGAGGTCCAGGTCGCCTACGCCATCGGCAAGGCGCACCCGGTCGGCGTGTTCGTGGAGACCTTCGGCACCGAGAAGGTCGACATCACCAAGATCCAGGACGCCGTGCTCCAGGTCTTCGACCTGCGCCCGGCCGCGATCATCCGCGACCTCGACCTGCTCCGCCCGATCTACTCGGAGACCTCCGCCTACGGCCACTTCGGCCGTCCGGAGTTCTCCTGGGAGGCCACCGACCGCGCCGAGGCCCTGCGCACCGCCGCCGGTCTGTAACCCCGAGCCGTTCACGACCGCCCCCGGGAGCCGTCTCCCGGGGGCGGTCGCCGTTCCGCGCCGGAGCGCCGTGAGCGTCCGCGGATGCCCCTGAGCGTCCTCAGCGTGGCCGTCGGCCGTCGTTCTGGAGGCGGCCGGGCATTCGCGCGCCGGTCGGGCCCGCGCGTCCGCAGCGCGCTCTCGCGCGTCCGCGGGCCCCGTCGCGAGTGGGCGGGAGTGCCCGCGCGCATCTGGTAGGACAGGTGGGTGGCTCACTCGACCCCCTCCCCAGACGACGGCGCCCTCCTGCCGCTCGCCTCCGTGCGCCCGGCCCCGGCCGGGCCCGCGGAGCGGCGGCCCGCCGGTCGCGGAGGGCGGGCCGCGGGCCCGGCGAAGGCGGCCCCGGCCAAGGGCGTGCCGGAGACCGCCGCCGTGCTGCCGGTCGCGCGGGTCGCGGTGGACACCCCGCTGCCCCATCTGGACCGGCCGTTCGACTATCTCGTCCCCGCCCCGCTCGACGCCGAGGCCGTCCCGGGCTGCCGGGTCCGCATCAGGTTCGCCGGGAAGCTCGTCGACGGGTTCCTGCTGGAGCGGGTCGAGGTCAGCGAGCACGAGGGCGCGCTCGCGCGCCTGGAGCGGGTCGTCTCCCCGGAGCCGGTGCTCTCCCCGGAGATCGCCCTCCTCACCAGGGCCGTCGCCGACCGCTACGCCGGGACCATGGCCGACGTCCTGCGCCTGGCCGTCCCGCCGCGTCACGCCAGGGTCGAGGCCGAGGAGCGCGCGGTCCCCGCGCTCGCGCCGGGGTCCTGCGCCCCGGGGGCCGGATCCTCCGCCCCGGGGTCCTCCGCGCCGGTGGACGAGCCGGCCTGCGAGGGGGCGGACGGGCCGGAAACGGGCGGTGCGGCGGCCGCCGGGGAGCCGGGGCCGTGGGCGGCCTACCGGGAGGGCGCGGCCTTCCTCGCGGCGCTGGCCGAGGGGCGCGCGCCGCGGGCGGTGTGGACGGCGCTGCCCGGGACCGGCGCGGACGGGCCCGAGTGGCCGGCGGCCGTGGCCGTGGCCGTGCGGGAGACGCTGCGCGGCGGCCGGGGCGCGCTCGTGGTGGTGCCCGACGGCAAGGACGTGGTGCTGGCCGACGCGGCGCTGAGCGCCGTCCTGGGACCGGGGGAGCATGTCGCGCTCACCGCGGGGCTGGGCCCGGCCGAACGCTACAGGCGGTGGCTCAAGGTCTCCAGGGGAGAGGTCCGGGTGGCCGTCGGCACCTGGGCGGCGGCGTTCGCGCCGGTCCGGGACCTCGGCCTGGCGGTCGTCTGGGACGACGGCGACGACCTCCACTCCGTGAAGCTGGCGCCGTACCCGCACACCAGGGAGATCCTCGCGCTGCGCGCCCACCACGGCCGCGCGGGCCTGCTCGTCGGCGGATACGCGCGGACGGCGGAGGCCACCCGGCTGGTCGCCACCGGCTGGGCCGGTCCGATCACCGCGGCCCGCGAGACGGTGCGGGCCAGGGCTCCCCGGGTCCGCCCGGCCGGCGACGACGCCGAGCTGGCCAGGGACGCGGCCGCGCGGGCGGCCCGGCTGCCCAGCCTCGCCTGGCGGGTGCTGAAGGCCGGCCTGGAGGACGGCCCGGTCCTGGTGCAGGTCCCCCGGCGGGGATACCTGCCCGCGCTGGCCTGCCAGACCTGCCGGGCCCCGGCCCGGTGCGGGAGCTGCGCGGGACCGCTCGCGCTGCGCGGCGGCCACGCGGTGCCGTACTGCCGCTGGTGCGGGCGGATCGCCGGGCAGTGGCGGTGCCAGGCGTGCGGCGGGACGCGGGTGCGGGCGCGGGTGGTCGGCGCCCGCCGTACGGCCGAGGAGCTCGGGCGGGCCTTCCCCTCGGTCCCGGTCAAGACGTCGGGGAAGGACGGCGTGCTGGCCGCGGTCGGGTCCGGCCGGGCGCTCGTGGTGGCCACGCCGGGGGCCGAGCCGGTGCCCGAGGGCGGGTACGCCGCCGGGGTGCTGCTGGACGGGTGGGCCCTGCTCGGCCGCCCGGACCTGAGGGTCGCCGAGGAGACGCTGCGCCGCTGGATGAACGCCGCCGCCCTGCTGCGGCCCGGGGCCGAGATCGTCGTGCTCGCCGACTCCTCGCTCCTTCCCGTGCAGGCGCTGGTCCGCTGGGATCCGGTCACCCATGCCGAGCGAGAACTGGCCGACAGGACAGAACTCGGTTTCCCCCCGGCGGTGAGAATGGCCACCCTCACCGGGTCCGCGGCGGCGGTCCGGGAAATGCTGGGGGAGCTGACCCTCCCCGAGGGGGCGCAGGTCCTCGGACCCGTGCCCGTCGAGCCCTCCAGGGACGACCAGGTGCGGGAACGCGCCCTGGTGCGGGTGCCGTGGGCGGCGGGAGCGGCGCTCGCCGCGGCGCTGAAGGGGGCCTCCGGGGTCCGCTCGGCGCGTAAGGCGGACGAGGTGATCAAGGTATGCATTGACCCGCTGGACACCATTTGAGCCGTTTCCCCGATTCGCGGCGCTGACAGTAAGCCGTTAATTTCTCCCTGTGTCGATCGAATGGGTGAATCAGGCCATAGACGATCTGCGTGCGTGGGGACGGGCGAACGGCCTGCGCGTCGACGTGGACGAGATACGGCTGCTCTGCGACTACGCGAGCGATTACCTGGGAGTCGACCACCTGGGCGATTTCAGCGAGGACACTTTCGAGGAACTGCTGCTCGACATCTACCCCCGCAAGGTCATCGCCCCGCCGGAAAGCGCTTCCGAGACGATCGCGGCGGCCCGCACCCTCGTCGACTTCCTCCTCTCGACCGAGGAGATCGGCGGCAAGATGGCCGCGCGCATGCGTGCCACCATCGACCGGGCCGAGCCCGAGATGCCGATCGCCCTGGCCGACACCACCCGGTTCGGCATGGCCAAGAGCCTGTTCAGCGCGATGGGCGCCGACACGCTGGAGGACGGCCGGCCGGCCCCGGAGGGCGAGTCCGGCGCGGAACCCTGCGACTGCCCGGGCTGCGCCCCCCTTCCCCCGGTGCGGCTGGCGCCCCGCGACGCGCTCGCCGAGGCGGCCCTCCGGGTGCCGCTGCTGACCGACGCCCGCCGCCTGGTCCAGTGGATGCTGGCCGGCGGCCGCACCCCCACCCTCAAGGGCCGCCTGCGCGCCCGCGACGCCGCCGAGGCGGCCACCCAGCTCGCCGTCCCCGACCCGGTCCTGCTGTGGGAGCTGGCGGTGCGCACCGGCCTGGTCGTGCTGGAGGGCGGGGCCGCCTTCGACGCCGAGGAGCGCGACCCGCTCCAGGTGTGGGCCGAGACGGTGGAGTTCCTCGTCGAGGGGGGGACCGGCGGGGCGGTCACCGGCTGGGAGGTCTTCGACGGGGAGCTGTACGGCCTGTGCGACATGCTCTACCGGCTGCAGGCGCCGCTCTCGACCGACCTCGTCATGGAGTACCTGGACGAGATCGGTCTGCTCGCCGAGGAGGAGGACCTCGACCTCGACGAGGCCGTGCGGCGGATGGTCCGCTGCGGGCTGGTCGAGCGCAGGGACGACGCGCTGGCGCTGACCCCCCTGGCGGTCTGGGGACTGCGCCAGCTCTACCTCCGCCTGCGCCTGGACGCCCCCGAGGCCGCCGACCTGGCCGACGCCGACGCGGCCGCGTTGATCGAGGGACTGCTGTCCGGAGTGCCGCTGGAGGCGGCCGAGGCCGACATCGAGAACTGGCTGAGCCGCCGGACCGCCGCCGCGGCCGCCGCCGAGCTCCTCGGGGCGGTCTCGGGCGCTCCCGCGACCGCCCGGGGCATCGCGGTGACGGTCGTGGACCGGCTCGGCCCCGAGGCGGAGGAGGCGGTCCGCGGCGTCCTGGGAGAGCCCGAGCTGCGCCCGCACGCCATCCACTGGCTGTCCGCCCGGGGGCTGGCGGCCCCCAGCCTCACCGAGGCCGAGGTGCTCTGGATGAGCGTGGACATGCTCGCCCTGGCGCTGCCGGCGGCCGAGGACGACCCGGAGTCGTTCAGCGAGAACATGGCGGTCTCCGGTCCTCCCGCGCACGTGATCGAGGAGATGTGGCGGGTGGACCATCCCGACGTGGTGGAGGTTCTGGAGCTTCTGGGGCGTTCTCTCCCGGACCAGAACGTGGCCAAGGCAGCACGGAAAGCAGCATTCAAGGCGCGTTCGCGCGCCATCGGCTGAGCCGTACATCCGCGGGGCTCCTGTGGAGTAAGTTTCACGGGTGGCAAAGAGCGGGAACACCGGCAACGTCTTCGATCTCGGTGCGTTGCGGAGGCTGGTCGACGAGTTGGGGATCGCGCCTCCCGAGGCGCGCGCGGCCGTTCTCGACGACTCCGTCGCCGGTGACGGCGACTGCGACTGCCCCGGATGCGACAGCGAGGCGCTGAGCTTCCCCCCGGTCGACCTGGCCTCCGACGCCGATCTCGCCCGCGCCGTGCCGCGGGTCCCGCTGGTGGCCGACGTCCAGCGGCTGGTGGCGTGGACCGGCACCCGCGAGGTGACCCCCGAGTGCCTGCTGCCCGACCCCGTCCGGGCCGCCGCCGAGCTCGGGCTCTCCGGCCCGGACCGGCTCCACCTGCTCTGGGTCGTCGCGGTCAACACCGGCATGCTGCGGATCTCCCGGGGCGTCGCCTCGCCCGGGCCGCTGGCCCTCTCCGCCGAGCTGCCCGCCACGGCGCTCCTGGAGTTCTGGGACGGCGTGGTCATGGACGTCCTGGACCGCGCCGACGAGAGCCTGACCGGGTCCGCCGTGGTGGACGAGCACCTCGCCGAGATGCTCGCGACGATGTACGCCGTGAACGAGGGGCTCTCCCACGCCACCCTGGTCAAGGGCATCCTCCAGTCGCACGAGGTGGCCTGCGAGGCCCGCCCGGCGCAGATGCGGGAGCTGACCGCCCGCCTGCCCGCCGAGCTGGAGGGCGCGCTCGCGCTGCTGCGCTACTGCGGGCTGGTCGAGCCGGCCGCGGCGGGCTGGCACCGGCTGACCCCGCTCGGCGTGTGGGCCGTCCGCCAGGACCTGATGCGGGAGGGGCACGACGCGCCCACCGGGGCCGAGGTCGCCGTCTTCGCCGACTTCGGCGCGGCCGAGCTGGTCGAGGCGATGGTCGCGGGCTCCGTCCCGCCCAGCGCCGTCACCGTGTGGCTGGAGTCCCGCTCCGCCGAGACCGCCGCCCGCGACCTGCTCAAGATCGCCTCGTCCGGCACGGCCGGCCAGCGCGGCACCGTGGGCACGATCCTGGAGGAGCTGGGGCCCGAGGCCGAGATCCCCTTCCGGGAGGCGCTCGGCGAGCCCGTCATGTGGCGCTACGCCGCCTCCTGGCTGCACATCCGCGACCTGCCCGCCCCGGCGCTCACCCCGGCCGACAACACCTGGCTCGCGGTCGACACGCTGGCCTCGCTGATCCACCTGGGCAAGGCCCCCGAGGGGATGGGCGAGTTCGGCGCGATCGAGCCGGGCGAGGACCTGGTCCGCATGGTCGAGGAGATGGCCGTGGTCGAGCACCCCGACCGGATCGCGGTGCTCGAGATGCTCGGCGCCCACCACGCCGACGCCGCCGTGGCCAAAGCCGCGCGGAAGGCGGCGATGAAGGCCCGCTCCCGCCAGGCCCGTAGACTGGGATGATCCTCGGGAAGGAGCCCTGTTGGCCATTCAGTCAATCCGTCTCTTCGGCGATCCGGTGCTGCGCACCGCGGCCGAGCCGGTCAAGGACTTCGACAAGGAGCTGCGCAAGCTCGTCAAGGACCTCACCGACACCATGCTGGACGCGCCCGGAGCCGGTCTGGCCGCGCCCCAGATCGGGGTCGGCCTGCGGGTCTTCACCTACTACGTGGACGACCAGCTCGGGCACCTGATCAACCCGAACCTCGACCTGTCCGACGAGATGGACGAGGAGGGCGAGGAGGGCTGCCTGTCCTTCCCCGGCCTGACCTACCCCACCCCCCGGGCGATCCGCGCGGTGGCCAAGGGCTTCGACATGCACGGCGAGCCCGTCACCCTCGAGGGCACCGACCTCATGGCCCGCTGCTTCCAGCACGAGACCGACCACCTGGACGGCGTGCTGTTCATCGACCGGATGGACTCCCAGCAGCGCAAGCTCGCGATGAAGGAGATCCGCCAGGCCGAGTGGAGCGGCATGGCCGCGCCCGTCGTCAAGTTCTCCCCGCACGCCACCCACGGGAAGGCTCTGTAGGAACCGTGCGCCTGGTCTTCGCCGGAACCCCGGACACCGCCCTGCCCTCGCTGCGCGCGCTGCTCGACTCGCCGCGCCACGAGGTCCTCGCCGTCGTCACCCGCCCGGACGCCCCGTCGGGCCGGGGCCGCAAGGTCCACCCGAGCCCGGTCGCCGAGCTGGCCGAGGAGGCGGGCATCGAGGTGCTCAGGCCGGCGAAGGCGGGTGATCCCGAGTTCCTGGAGCGGCTGAAGCAGATCGGCCCGGACGCCTGCCCGGTGGTGGCCTACGGCGCCCTGCTGCCGCAGGCGGCGCTGGACATCCCCCGCCACGGCTGGGTCAACCTGCACTTCTCGCTGCTGCCCGCGTGGCGGGGGGCGGCCCCCGTGCAGCACGCCGTACTGCACGGCGACGAGATCACCGGGGCGACCACGTTCCAGATCGTCAAGGAGCTCGACGCCGGTCCCGTCTACGGCATGGTCACCGAGGAGGTCCGCGCCGCCGACACCAGCGGCGAGCTGCTCGCCCGGCTGGCCGAGTCGGGCGCCGGGCTGCTGGCCGCGACCCTGGACGGCATCGAGGACGGCACGCTGGAGGCCCGGCCGCAGCCCGCCGACGGGGTGAGCCACGCACCGAAGATCAACGTCGAGGACGCCCGGATCGACTGGTCCGCGCCCGCGATGCGGGTGGACCGCCTGATCCGCGCCTGCACGCCCGCCCCGGGCACGTGGGCCGAGTTCCGCGGCCAGCGCGTCAAGCTCGGCCCGGTACGGCTGGCCCCCGAGGCCCCGGCCCTCGCCCCCGGAGAGATGGCGGTGTCGAAGAACTCCGTCCTGGTCGGCACGGCCACCTGCCCGGTCGAGCTGGGCGAGGTGCAGCCGCAGGGCAAGCGCCTGATGACCGCGGGAGAGTGGGCTCGCGGTGTGCGGCCCACCGGCGAGGATCGGCTGGTCTGACGAATCATGGGTGATCGGGGGAACGGCGGATCCGCCCCGCGTGGCGGAGGCCGTGGCGGCGGTGGCGGCCGAGGATCGGGCGCCGCGGGTGGTTCCGGTGGCCGTGGTCAGGGCGCGGGTGGTTCCGGCGAGCGCCGGGGGACCGCGGGGGGCGGCCGGAGGCAGGGCGCGTCCGGCGGCCGGGACCGGCGCCCGCCCAAGCCGGTCCACGACGAGGCCCGCAACACCGCCTACGACCTGCTGCGCGCCGTGGACGAGCGGGACGCCTACGCCAACCTGCTGATGCCGGCGCTGCTGCGCGAGCGCGGCCTGTCGGGGCGTGACGCGGGCCTGGCCACCGAGCTGGCCTACGGCACCCTGCGCGGCCTGGGCACCTACGACGAGATCATCGCCGCCTGCAGCGACCGGGCCCCCGAGGACCTCGACCCGCCGCTGCTGGACGCCGTCCGCCTCGGCGTGCACCAGCTGCTCAAGACCCGCGTCCCCCCGCACGCCGCCGTCGGCACGACCGTCGACCTGGTCCGGCTCCGGGTGGGCATCGGCCCGTCGAAGTACGCCAACGCGGTGCTCCGCAAGGTCTCCACCCGCTCCCTGGAGCAGTGGATCCCGATCGTGGCCCCGGATCCGGCCGACGACCCGATCGGCCACCTGGCCGTGGCGCACAGCCACCCCCGGTGGATCGTCACCGCGCTCCGCGACGCCGTCGGCGGGGACTTCGCGGAGACGGCCGCCCTGCTGGCCGCCGACAACGAACGGCCCCGGGTGACCCTGGTCGCCCGGCCCGGCCGGACCTCGGTGGAGGAACTGCTCGACTCCGGCGCCCAGCCCGCCGAGTTCTCCCCGTACGCCGCCTACCTGCCCGAGGGCGACCCCGGCGCGATCCCGGCCGTGGCCGAGTCCCGCGCCGCCGTCCAGGACGAGGCCAGCCAGCTCGTCGCGCTCGCCCTCACCCGCGTCCCGGTGACCGGCGGCGACGCCCGCTGGCTCGACATGTGCGCCGGGCCGGGCGGCAAGGCGGGTCTCCTGGACGCCCTCGCCACCCACGGCGACGTCGCCGCCCGCTCCACCCGCGACGGCGCCGCCGCCCGTCCGGAGCCCTTCCCCGGCGGGGCCCGCCTCCTCGCCGCCGAGCTGCAGCACCACCGTGCCCGCCTGGTCTGGCAGACCACCCGGAAGGCCGGGGTGATCACCGCCGACGGCACGGTCCCGGCCTGGCGGCCCGGAGCCTTCGACCGGGTCATGGTGGACGCCCCCTGCACCGGCCTGGGCGCGCTGCGCCGCCGCCCCGAGTCCCGCTGGCGCCGCGACCCCCGGAGCCTCCCCGAGCTGGGCGGGCTCCAGCGGGCCCTGCTGGCGTCCGCGCTCGACGCCGTCCGTCCGGGCGGGGTGGTGGCCTACGTGACCTGCTCGCCGCACCTGGCCGAGACCGTCACCGTGGTCGGCGACGTCCTCCGGGACCGCGACGACGCCGAGGCCCTCGACGCCCGTCCCTACCTCCCCGAGGTCAAGGACCTGGGCGACGGCCCGTACGCCCAGTTCTGGCCGCACCGCCACGGCACCGACGCCATGTTCCTCGCCCTGCTCCGCCGCCGCTGACCACCCGACGGCACGGCGCGCCGCCACCCACTGGTACCGCGTCGCTCCTGGTACGGCGCGTCACCCCTCACCGGTACGGCGCGCCACGGTCGCGGTGGGGGCCAATCGTGCCGGTTTGGCTCTGGAGGCGGGTTCTGCGGCGGGAAAGGGTGGCCGTCATGGAGATGATCGTTCACAACCCCGCCGAGGGTGTCTACCCCGCCACCGATGATTACGCGCACGCGATCGAAGTGCGAAATCCGTCTCGTTTTCTGTTCGTCGCGGGGACCATGGGGCTGGATTCCGGCGGCATCCCGGCGACGACGCTCGAAGGACAGCTCGATCTCATCTGGAGGAATCTCCGGGTAATCCTCGCGGAGGCGGGCATGAGCGTGGACAACATCGTGAGGCTCACGAGTTACCTGCGCGATCCCTCCTGCGCCGAGGCGAATGCCAAGGCCCGGATGGCGGCCTTGGGCGGGCGGCGGGTGCCCACGACGGCAATCGTGGCGCAGACGCTCGCCGAGGGCTGGCTGGTGGAGATCGAGGTGATGGCGGCGGCCTGAGCAGGGAGAATCGGTCGCTCGCTCGACGGGTTGTATCCGTGGAGGGACGGGCCGCGCCGTCACGGCCGCGGTGCTCCCCGCCGGTGCCGGCCGGCGTGGACATCCGCCCGGACCACCGGTCGTGCCGCTGGGCCGGCATATTCGGCAGGCGGCTTTCCCGGCCCCAGTATACGACACGGTTTCCTTGTTTTCTTGGAGATGGCCGCAATCGGTCGCCGGTTCGATTTGTTTTTTAAAACTGTATTTGCGTCAGCTGTCCTGGTACCGTCATTTCTCCGTTCCGCGGAGGGGAGATGGCGCCTGTGAGCCCGGAGAAGGCACTGAATGTCGGCCCGTCGAAAATCGAAGTGGCGTACGAGCGCTTCGGTGATTTCCGGTCGCCGCCCGTGCTGCTGGTGATGGGTGTCGCCGCGCAGATGATCAACTGGCCCGATGACTTCTGCGCGGGGCTCGTCGCCCGCGGCCTGCAGGTGATCCGGTTCGACAACCGCGACGCCGGGCTGTCCTCGCACTTCCACGACGCGCCGGCGCCCGATCTGGCGGCGGCGCTGGCGGGCGACACGTCCTCGGCGTCCTACACCCTGTCCGACATGGCGGCCGACACGGTCGGCCTGCTCGACGCGCTCGGGCTGGACAGCGCCCACATCGTGGGAGCCTCGATGGGCGCGATGATCGCCCAGATGATCGCGATCGAACATCCCGCCCGGGTCCGGTCGCTGACGTCGATGATGTCCACCACCGGCGGTCCCTCCGTGGGCCGGCCGCGGCCCGAGGCGCTGGCCGCGATGGCGGGGCGGCCGCCCGCGACCCGCGAAGAGGTGATCGAACAGATGGTCAGGGTCTCCCGGGTGGTCAGATCACCCGGCTTCGAGCCCGACGAAGCCGGGGTGCGCGAACGTGCCGGGCGCGCCTATGACCGGGCCTACGATCCCCTCGGCGCGGCGCGCCAGGGCATCGCGGCCATCGCCTCGGGAGACCGGACGGCCCGGCTCAGGTCGGTCGCGGCGCCCACGCTGGTGATCCACGGCGCCGACGACGCCATGTGCGACGTCAGCGGCGGGCGGGCGACCGCGGAGGCCGTCCCGGGCGCCGAACTCGTGGTGATCGACGGCATGGGACACGATCTGCCCCGTGCGCTGTGGCCCGAGATATCCTCGCGCATCGCCGATCTCGTCCGGCGGGCCGAGGCGGCCTCGGCCGTCCGCCGATGATCCTGCCCCGCAATCCCGCCCCGGCGCTCCGGAGGGGGCGCCGGGACGAAGGTCAGCGCGGGTCGATCGGGGTCAGCGTCCCGGCCGCCGCCTCCAGCACCTCGGCGGCGTCCAGGCACAGGTCCTCGCGGAACCTCGGGCCGATGACCTGCACGACCTGCGGCAGGGCGTCGCTCAGCCCGACGGGCACGGCGACCGCGGGCAGTCCGAGAAGATTGACCGCCACGACCATGCGCATGGTGTCCGGCCAGTCGTCCAGCCAGCCGGGATCGAGGTCCGATCCGACGGGGAAGGCCGGGCGCGTGCGGATCGGCGCGAGCACCAGCGGCGCGTGGCTCATCCACGTGCTCCACAGCCGCGCGATGGACGCCCGCTCCATCATCGGGTCGAACGCCTCCTCACCGGCGGCGCGTGCCCAGACCGGCTCGTAGAGCTGCCAGAAGCGCACGAACCCGGGCGAGGCGACGGCCTCGACCGGGAGCCGGTCCCGGTGCGCGCGGCTGTAGTTCGACATGATCTGCGTGTAGACCTCGCTCGAGCGGGTGAGGGCCGGAGCCTCCCCCTCCTCGACGAGATAGCCCGCATCGGCCAGGATCGCCGCCGCGCGCCGCAGCGCGTCCGCCACCTCCGGGGCCGTACCGGTCCCGCCGGCACCGGTCACGACCCGGACCCGTACCGGCGCCGGCACGGAGGGGCCGCGCAGGGGCGCCGGGGCGTGCCACGGATCCCCGCCGGACCGTCCGCACATGTGCTCGAAGGCCAGGCGCAGATCCCGGACGTGCCGGGCGATCGGGCCGTGGACGGCGAGCAGCTGGAAGGCGAAGGGGAGCGGCCCCGACCGCTCTCCGGCCTGCGCCACCCTGCCCAGCGAGGTCTTCAGCGCGCTGACGCCACAGCACTGGGCCGGCCAGCGCAGCGAGCCCGCGCCGTCGTTCCCGATCCCGAGCGGGGACATCCCCGTCGCCACCGCGGCAGCCTCCCCGCCGCTCGACGCGCCCGGCGTGTGCCCGGCGGACCAGGGATTGACCGTCGCGCCGTACAGGGCGTTGTCGGTGTGCCAGCGCATGCCGAACTCGGGCATGTTCGTCCGGCCGATCGGGATCGCCCCCGCCGCGCGCAGCTCGGCGACGAAGGGCGCGTCGGCGGCCGCCGTCGCCTCCCGGAGGGGGACGATCCCCATCGTCGTGGCCGACCCCGCGACGTCGATGTTCTCCTTGACCGTCATCGGCACGCCGTGCAGGGGACCGGCCGTCTCACCCCGCGCACGCGCCCTGTCGGCGGCGTCCGCCGCGGCGAGCGACCCCTCCCGCAGCGTGACCGTGACGGCGTTCACGCGCGAGTTCACCTCGTCGATCCGCCGTAGATGCGCCTCGACGACCTCCCGGCACGAGACCTCCCCTCCGCGGATCATTCCCGCCAGGTCCCACGCGCCCAATGCCCACAGCTGCGTCAACGTGTCCTCCTCGGTGACCGTGCCGGAAAATCTAGAAGGGAGCGCGGGAAAAGAGCAGTCTTGTCTTTCCCCGCAGCCTCAGCCGCCCTGCGAGCCGTAGGCCCGGATTGACGTCGGTAAATGGCTGGATATGCGGTGAAATCTCCCTGTACGGCCAGCGTCAGATGCGGAGAGCGACGAGATCCGCATGCTCACCGGCCTGACCCGCCCCGGCGCTGTTCCCCGAGCGCCGGTTCGACTACACCCCGTCCGTCTGGCCCAAGCCCGGAGGCGCGGGACACCCCCTGCGCTGCGAGGTCATCGGCGCCGCCGAGACCGCCGGGGTCGTCCCCTCCGACCACTACGGCGTGCTCGCGGATCTGCGCTACCAGGCTCGTCCGCAGTGCTCCGGCCTTCAGACCGGGGAGCGCGTCAAGAAGCCCGATCCGTCACCCGCGGTCTCCCGCCGGCGACCGGTGCGAGGGTGGTGGAAGGCGGGGAAGGGACCGCCAATAGACTCGGACATCATGGCCGTACAGATCTCGCCCAGCATCCTGTCCGCCGACTTCGCCCGCCTCGCCGAGGCGGCCGCGGCGGTTCCCAACGCCGACTGGCTGCACGTCGACGTCATGGACAACCACTTCGTGCCCAACCTGACGCTCGGCCTGCCGGTCGTGGAATCCCTGCTCAAGGCCACGTCCCTGCCGCTGGACTGCCACCTCATGATCGAGGACCCGGACCGCTGGGCCCCGGCCTACGCCGAGGCGGGGGCCGGAAGCGTGACCATCCACGCCGAGGCGGCCAAGACCCCGGTCCGCACGCTGCGGCAGATCCGCTCCGCCGGGGCGCGCGCCGGGTTCGCGCTGAACCCGGCCACGCCCGTCGAGCCGTACGAGGATCTGATCGGCGAGGTCGACATGCTGCTGCTGATGACCGTCGAGCCCGGCTTCGGCGGCCAGAAGTTCCTCGACGTGGTCCTGCCGAAGATCCGCCGGGCCCGCGCGCTCATCGAGCGGCACGGCGGCCAGATCTGGCTCCAGGTGGACGGCGGCGTCGCGGCCGAGACCATCGAGCGCTGCGCCGAGGCGGGGGCCGACGTCTTCGTCGCGGGCAACGCCGTCTACGGCGCCGCCGACCCCGCCCGCGCGGTGGACGCCCTGCGGGAGCTGGCCGCGAAGGCCTGAGAGTTTTCGGATTCTGTCCGCGTTCGTACGGCTGCGCCCCCTGCCGCCCCCCGCCGTCGCCGGTCACCCTCCGGCGACGGCGTTTCGCGGGAGCGCGGGGCGCCCGCCGCACCGCCTCACGCCGGTGCCGGGTCCGGTGCGGTTCACGCCGGCGCCGTTCACGCCAGTGCCGGGTCCAGCACCACGTCCCGGCCGTGCACGGTCGGCGCCTCGGGGAAGTGGCAGGCGGTCAGGTGGCCCTCCCGGTTGCCCTCCAGCCGGACCAGCGGCGGCTCCTCGGCCGCGCACTTCTCCTGGGCCTTCCAGCAGCGGGTGCGGAACCGGCAGCCGGACGGCGGGGCGATCGGGGAGGGCACGTCCCCGGCCAGGCGGATGCGCTCGCGGGGCCCCGTCCCCGGCGCGCTCTCCAGCCCGACCTCGGGCACGGCCGACAGCAGCGCGTGCGTGTAGGGATGGCGGGGGCGCTCGTAGAGCGAGTCCCGGTCGGCGATTTCGACGATCTTGCCGAGGTACATGACCGCGACCCGCTGGGAGAAGTGCCGGACCACCGCCAGGTCGTGCGCGATGAACAGGAACGCGATGCCCAGCTCCCGCTGGAGCCGCTGGAGCAGGTTGACGACCTGGGCCTGGATGGAGACGTCCAGCGCGGAGACCGGCTCGTCGGCGACGATCAGCCTCGGGTCGAGGGCGAGCGCGCGGGCGACGCCGATGCGCTGGCGCTGGCCGCCGGAGAACTCGTGCGGGAAGCGGTTGTAGTGCTCCGGGTTGAGCCCGACGATCTCCAGCAGCTCCCGGACCCGCCGGTCCCGGCCGCCCGGGGGGTCGATGCCGTTGATCTCCATCGGGCCGCGGATGATGCCGCCCACGGTGTGCCGGGGATTGAGCGACGAGTACGGATCCTGGAAGATCATCTGGATCTCCGCCCGGATCGGCCGGAGCTCCCTGCGGCTCGCGTGGGTGATGTCGCGCCCGCCGTACCGGATGGAGCCGCCGGTCGGCTCCAGCAGCCGCGCGACCAGGCGCCCGGTGGTGGACTTGCCGCACCCCGACTCGCCGACCAGTCCGAGGGTCTCTCCCGCGTGCACGGTCAGGTCGATGCCGTCGACCGCGTGCACCCGGCCGGCCTGCCGCTTGAAGACCAGGCCGCTCGTGATCGGGAAGTGCTTCTCCAGCCCGGACAGCTCCAGCAGGGGCTCGGCCGCCCTCCCCGCCGCGGACCCGGTCCCGGCCTGCGCCGTGTCCCTCTCCGGCGCGGTCTCCTCCATGGGCCCGGTCTCCTTCATCGGACGATCTCCCGCTTCTGGACGAGGGTCCCGACGATCTCCTGTTTCCGGGCGAGGGTCAGGTGGCACGCGTCGCCGTGGCCGCGGTGCGGGGACAACTCGGGCCGTTCGGCGCGGCACAGCCCGGGCCCGGCCAGCGCCGGGTAGTCGCACCGGGGATGGAACGGGCAGCCGGACGGCACGTTGATCAGGCTCGGCGGGGCGCCGCGCACCGGCCGGAGCGGCACGTCCACCGGCGCGCCGAGCCGGGGCATGGAGGCCAGCAGCCCCCAGGTGTAGGGGTGGTGCGGCTCGCCGAGGACCTCCCGGACGGTGCCGCGCTCCACCGCCCGCCCGGCGTACATCACCAGCACCTCGTGCGCGGTGTTCGCCACCACGCCCAGGTCGTGGGTGATCAGGATGATCGCGGTCCCGGTCTGCTCCTGAAGGTCCCGGAGCAGGTCGAGGATCTGGGCCTGCACGGTCACGTCGAGCGCGGTGGTCGGCTCGTCGGCGATCAGCAGGTCGGGGTCGCAGACCAGGGCCATCGCGATCATCGCGCGCTGCCGCATGCCGCCGGAGAACTGGTGGGGGTAGTCGTCCACCCGGAGCTTCGGCTGCGGGATGCCGACGCGGGTGAGCATCTCGACCGCCCGGTCCCGGGCGGCGGCCCGGCTCGCGCCGGTGTGCCTGCGGAAGACCTCGCCGATCTGCTTTCCGATCGTGTGGTACGGCGAGAGCGAGGTCAGCGGGTCCTGGAAGATCATCGCTGCCTTGGCGCCGCGGATCCGCTCCATGACGGAGCGGGGCGCGCCGATCAGCTCCCGGCCGTCCAGCAGGATCTCGCCGCTGAGCTTGGCGGTCTCGGGATTGTGCAGGCCGAGGACGGCCAGGGCGGTCACGGACTTGCCGGAGCCGGACTCGCCGACGACGCCCAGCGTGGTGCCCTTCTCCACGCCGAGGGAGAGCCCGTCCACCGCGTGGACGACGCCGTCCTCGGTGTGGAAGTCGACGGTCAGGTCCTGGACCGAGAGGAACGGGGTTGACACGGTGTTCGAGCTCCTAGCTGAGCCGTACTCGGGGGTCGATGAAGGCGTAGAGGGCGTCCACGATGATGTTGAACACGATGATCGCCCCGGCTGCCACGAGCACCGTGGCCATCAGGACCGGCAGGTCGGAGTCGGTGACGGCGTTGATGGACAGCCGCCCGAGCCCCTGCAGGCCGAAGGTGGTCTCGGTGATGATGGCGCCGCCGATGAGGGCGCCGAGGTCGACGCCGAAGATGGTGACGACGGTCGTCAGCGTGCCGCGCAGCGCGAAGCGCAACGTCACGCTCCGTCCCGTCATGCCCTTGGCCCGCGCGGTGCGCACGTAGTCCTCGCCGAGCTGCTCCACCATCGTCGAGCGGGTCATCCGGGTGTAGTTGGCGGTGAAGATGATCGACAGCACCACCCAGGGCAGCACCAGCCCGGCGGCCCAGGCGAGCGGGTCCTCGGTGAAGGGCCGGTACTGCGGCCGGGCCAGGATCTGGTTCTGGTAGACCAGGAAGTACAGCGCGAGCGTGCCGACGAAGTAGATCTGCAGGGAGAAGCCGATCAGCGACGAGACGCTGACGATCTTGTCCAGTGGCCGGCCCTGGTTCAGCGCCGCGACGATGCCGGTGGCGACGCCGAAGGTGAGGAAGACGACCGCCGCGCCGATGGTGAGGGAGACGGTGACCGGCAGCCGGTCCAGGATCGTCTCGAAGACCGGCGCCTGGTTGACGAAGGAGTAGCCGAGGCACGGGGCCGGGCAGTGCCCCAGCCCGCCGTAGTCGCGGCCGGCGAAGATCCCGGCCAGCCAGGCGGTGAACTGGGCGAACAGCGGCTGGTCCAGGCCCAGGTTGTGCCGGGCCTGCGCGAGCAGCTCCGGCGGGCAGACCTTGCCGCAGGCGAGCCGGGCCGGGTCGGCGGGGACGGCGAAGAAGAGGAAGAACGTGACGGCGGAGATGATCACCAGGGTGATCACGGCGCCGAGGGTGCGGCGGGTGAGGAAACGGAGCATCGGCTGCTTCCCGGGGAGTGGCGGGGACGGCGTTCTCCGGGGCGCCGCACGGCCGCGGCGCCCCGGAGTGCGGTCACTGCTTGACGAAGATGGTGTTCGGCGACACGATCCAGAACTGCGGGTCGATCTCGGCGCCGCCCACCTTGGAGCCGTGCAGGAAGTTGGCGATCCGGTTCTCGGCGACGACCAGCGGGGTGATCGTCTCCTGGACCTTCTTGTCCAGCGCCATCCACGCGGCGTTCGCCGCGTCGAGGTCGGGCATCGCCGTGATCTTCTCCATCTCCTCGGTGAGCGCCGGGTCCTTCAGGTGCGCGTAGTTCGGCGCGCCGTCGCCGACGGGCCCGAAGATGACCGGCAGGACCGTGGAGCCCGAGGGCCAGTCGGCGCCCCAGCCGCCCCAGTACAGGTCGAACTCGTTCTTCACCAGACCGATGGAGTCGTAGTAGGTCTTGCGGTCCAGCGGCTTGGCCACGACCTTGATGCCGGCCTTCTCCAGGGCACTCTTGATCACGACGGTGATCTGCTCCTGGAGCGGCGTCTGGTTGTAGGCGTAGACGATGGTCGGGTTGGGGTTGCTCGACTGGGCCAGCAGCTCCTTGGCCTTGTCGATGTCGCCCTCGGGCTTGGTCGTCTTGCCGAACAGGTCGTAGGCCTCGTAGCCGGCCGTGGTGTTCTCGTTGAGGATCGTGGTGGGCAGCACCGCCGCGGCCGGGCCTCCGTAGACCTGCTGGATCTGCTTGGACGGCCAGGCGTGGTTGATCGCCTGCCGGATCTTGATGTCCTTCACCCGGTCGAGGTTGAAGTAGTAGTAGTTCCCGTACGGCGAGGGGCTCTTCATCAGACGCGGGGCCAGGGAGGCGTCGCCGAGGACCTGCTGCAGCCGCTCCGGCGGGACGCCGGCGTAGAAGGTGAACGCCGTCTGGTCCGGTCCCGCGTCCGCGACGAGGCGGTCGGTGATCTGCAGGGCCTCCTGGCCGAACTCCATGTGCCACTTGTCGGGGTAGGCGCCGCGGATCGGGTCGGTCGCCGCGTCCCAGTGCGGGTTGCGCTCCAGGTCCAGCGTCTTGTCGACGACGTGGCTCTTGATGACGTACGGCCCGCTGGAGAAGGGCTCCTTGTCGTACTTCTCCTTGGTGTCCTTGGCCTTGGGCACGATGGCGTACCCGCCCATCGCGAAGGCGTAGTTCGCGTCGGCGTGCGGAGTCTTGAACTTGAAGACGACCGTCTTGTCGTCCGGCGTCTCGATGGCGTCCAGGCGCTTGCCGTCGTAGGGGCCCTGGTAGGCCTTCTTGTGATCGACCTCGGTCAGCCACTGCTGGATGTAGGTCGGGCCCTGGGTGATGAACGGCGCGAAGCTCCGCTCGATCGTCCACTTCACGTCCTCGGACGTGATCGGCGAGCCGTCCTGCCACTTCACCCCGTCCTTGAGGGTGAACGTCCAGGTCTTGCCCCCGTCGGACGGGGTGCCCGGGTCGGTGGCCAGGTCGCCGACCAGTTTGTACTCGCCCTTGGCGACACGCTTGTAGCCGGTCAACCCGCGGTGGATCAGCAGGCCGAAGTTGGTCGCGGTGTTGACGTAGCTCTGCGCGGGGTCGAAGTGGGCGAAGTCGTCCCGGTCGATCATGGTGACGGTGCCGCCCTTGACGACGCCCTCGGGCGCGATGGCCGGGCCCGTGGAGTCGCCGGCCGTGCCGACGGTGATCGTCGGAGGCTTGTACGGCTCCGCGGAGGCGGCGGGCGCGCCGCTGGAGGTGGGGGCTGCGCCCTGGTTGCCCTCGGCGCACGCGCCGGTGAGCACGAGCAGGCCGGCGGCGAGCGCGGCCGCGGCCGACCGCTTGAGGACTGGCATGTCTCTCCTATTCGGATCTAGCGCTTGATCTTGGGGTCGAAGGCGTCCCGGACCGAGTCGCCGAGCAGGTTGAACGCGATCACGAAGATCACCAGGGCGATGCCGGGGAACATGAGGTAGGTGATGTCGTTCTGGTAGACCTGGGTGCCCCGCAGGAACATGCGGCCCCAGTCGGGGATGGGCTCGATCATGCCCACGCCCAGGAACGACAGCGCCGCCTCGGCCGTGACGAGGGCGGGCAGCAGGAGCGTCGCCTGGATGAGGATCGGCGTCCACAGGTTGGGCAGCAGTTCCTTGAAGACGATCCTGGCCGGGGAGGCCCCGGTGACCCGGGCGGCCTCGACGAACTCGCGCTCGCGCAGCGAGAGCACCTGGCCGCGCAGGATGCGGGCGATGCCGGCCCACTGGAAGGCCGTCAGCATGATGATCAGCGTCACCGCGCGCAGCCAGACCGGGGTCTCCTCGTCCGGGCTGACGAAGATGTTCTCCACGACCGGCATGAACGCGATGATGAACAGCGTGGCCGGGAACGACAGGGTGATGTCGATCAAGCGGCCGATGGCGTAGTCCGTCCTCCCGCCGGCGTAGCCGGCGACGATGCCCATCACGATGCCGATCGCCGTGACCAGGACCGTCGCCGCGGCGGCGATCAGCAGTGAGGTCCTGATCCCGTAGACGAGTTGCATGAACACGTCCCGGCCCAGATTGGGCTCGATGCCGAACCAGAACTCCGAGCTGATCCCTCCGTTGGGCAGCACCGGGTATCCGTACTCGTTCAGCAGCCCGGGGACGTCCTGACCGTAGAGCGTGTACGGGTCTTTTCCGTAGATGGTGGAGATGACCGGGGCGAGCGCCGCGACCATGAGAAAGAAAAGCACGATCGCGGCGGACGCCATTCCGGTCCGGTCGCGCCGGAAACGCAGCCACATCAGCTGCCCCGGGGAGCGGCCCACCGTCTCCGGAGTCTCCGGGTCCTTCGGGGCCGGGGTCCCGCTGTGGTCGGCCACGGCGGGCGCGGGGATCGTCATCGGGCGGTCTCCCAGGGGCGACGGCTGGTCGGGATCTGGGGGAACCATCGCAAGAACCGCCGCCGCGAATCAACGGGGGAGCGGCCGCTATTTTTATTGTTGTATGAATTCGACGGGGTCGTTGCGATAAATGCGTTGACCCCCGGCGGTCCGGTGGAAGAATGGAGTTCCCCCGGAAGCCGCTTTTCACGGATCTGTGACACTTTCATGACGTGCCCATGACAGACCTGTCCCGGTTGTGTCCGGGAATCGTCGCGATTCCGTGACGGGGATTCCGCCCCCGTGTCCGGCGGGCCGGGGTGTCCGCCCGCCGGGTGTGAGCACCGGCCGAGTAGGGTAACTATTTACTTACGAGGAGGTGGCGAATGGACAGGGACCACGGGCTGTTCGGGCCGGGATCGGTGACGTGGCGGGTGATGGGGGAGCCGATCCTGCTCGTCGGCGGCTTCCGTGCGCTGCTGATGCAGGCGCTGCACCCCAGGACGATGCGCGGGGTGCTCCAGAACTCCGCGCTGATGGACCCGGCGGAGGCGTGGAACCGCTTCGTTCGCACCACCGAGTTCGTCCGCGTGCGCACCTACGGCACGAGCGCGGAGGTCGAGCGGGCGGGCGCCCGGGTCCGGAAGATCCACTCCAAGCTCACCGCGCTCGATCCCGACACCGGGGAGCGCTTCCGCCTGGACGAGCCCGACGGGCTGCTCTGGGTGCACGTCGGCGAGGTCGACTCCTACCTGTCGGTCGCGCGCCGTGCCGGGGTGCGGCTGACCGACGCCGAGGCCGACCGGTTCGTGGCCGAGTGGCGCCGCGCCGCCGAGGTCGTCGGCCTGGCGCCCGAGGACGTCCCCGGCTCCGTCGGGGAGATGCGCGACTACATCGAGGCGTGCCGCCCGGGCCTGCGGTTCGTGCCCGAGGCGACCCACCCGCTGCGCCAGTCGCTCAACACGCCGCTCCCGCCGCTCCTCCTGCCGTTCAAGCCGGTCATGCCCGGGCTCACGCTGCTGGCCTTCGCCACCCTGCCGCGCTGGGCCCGCAGGCTGTACGGCCTGCCGGGCACCCCGGTCGGCGACCTGTGGGCGACGGTCACCCTGAGGACCCTGCACGCCGGGATCGGGCTGGTCCCCGCCCCCGTCAGGTACGCCCCCGACGCCCGGCGCGCCCTGCGGCTCAGCGCCGCCGCGTCCCGGGGGGCGGCCCCCCTGGGACCGGTCAGCGACGCGGCCTGAGGGACCGCCCGGCCGGTGGCGGCGGGGCGGTCAGCGACGCGGCGGGAGAGCCTGCAGGACCAGCAGGGCGAAGTCGTCATGAGGAGGGCTCGGGGAGAAGTCCAGAGTCGCCTGCCGGAGCCGCTCGGCGATCGCCCGCGCGGGCAGGGAGGAGCACTGGGCGAGCAGCCTGGCCAGCCCGTCGCCGTCGTCGAGCAGCCGCCCGCCGGCCCGGCGCTCGGTGACGCCGTCGGTCACGCACAGCAGGGTGCTCCCCGGTTCGAGGTCGAAGCCCTCCTCGAAGAACTCCTCGTCCTCCATGAGGCCGACCAGGAGCTGTGAGGTCGCGGTGGCGCGCACCTCGCCGCCGGGCAGGAGCAGCAGCGGCGGCGGGTGCCCGGCGCAGCCCAGGACGCAGCGCACGCCGCCGTCCGGCCGGGGGCGCAGCTCCCCGCAGATCATGCTGAGGAACCGGCTGCGGCCGTCCTCCTCCAGGATGAGGGAGTTGAGGCGGTTGAGGATCGCGGCGGGGCCGTACCCGTCGCGGGCCAGCAGGCGCAGGGCGTGCCGGGCCAGGCCGGTGACCGCCGCGGCCTCCGGCCCCTTGCCGCAGACGTCGCCGAGCGCGAAGACCCACCGGTCCCCGCCCGCGGCGTAGACGTCGTAGAAGTCGCCGCCGACCTCGTCGCCCGCCTCGGCGGGCTCGTAGACGACGGCGCAGCTCACGCCGGGGATCTCGGTCCGCTCCACCGGCATCAGGCTGCGCTGCAGGATGTGCGAGGTGGAGGCCACCCTGCTGTACTGCCGGGCGATGTGGACGGTGAGCGCCAGCCGCCGGCACAGGTCCTCCGTCAGCCGCACGACGTCCCCGGTGAAGGCGTCCGCGCCGCGCCGCGCCAGCACGAGCCGGCCGACGCTGGTGTTCCCCATCACGATCGGGAAGACGAGCACGGTCCCGGAGCCCTCCAGCCCGGCGGGCCACCGCCAGGGGCCCTGGGACGGGGGCGGGGACCCCTCGGCCAGCAGGGCGCGCAGCGCCTCGTTGTGCCGTTCCTCGGCGTGCCAGGCGTGCGCCAGCCGTACGTCGAAGTCCTCCAGGAGGTAGACGGCCGACCACGTCGCTATCCGGGGGACCAGGAGCTGGGTGGCCAGGACGGCCACCAGGTTCTCGTCGAGGATGCCCGCCAGCAGGTCGCTGGCCTCGGCCAGGAACGTCAGCCACCCCCGGCGGGCGCGTTCCGCCTCCGCCAGCCGCGCGCGCTCCAGGGCGGTCGCGACGTGGTGGGCGGCGCGCTGCAGCCCGGCCGCCACGCGGTCGTCGAAGGCTCCGGGGCGTGCGGAGGTCACCACCAGGAACCCCAGCGCCTGGTCCTCGGCGAGGAGGGGGACGGAGACGAGGCTCCGGTACGGCACGCCGAGGCCCGTCTGGTCCTCCCCCGCGGAGTCCTCCCCGGTGTCCTCCCCGCCGTCCCCCGCGGAGCCCGCCCCGCCGTCCCCGCCGGCGGGGGAGGACTCCGCTCCGGCGGAGGGCGGGCCGCCGGCGTACGCGTGGACGCCGACGCGGGGCCGGGCGGGGCGGGTGTCGTCGACGACGAAGGGCCGGGCGGAGGCGCGCGCGAACGGTCCCTCGGGGAGGACGTCCCCGGCGGGCCGGGGACCCGCCCCCGAGGTCGCCGCGGCCCTGAGGAGCCCGGTGTCCTCCCGGGGGAGCAGGATGTGGCAGGCGTCGCCGCCGGCCATCCCTCGCACGACCTCGGCGACCCCGCCGAGCAGCCTGCCCGTGTCTCCCGCGGCGGACAGGACCTCCCGCAGCGCCCGCTGCCCGGGCAGCTCCTCCGGGAGACGGCGCGGCCGGGGAGCGGGGTCGGCGAGCACGTACCGGTGCTGGCGGGGGGCGAGCAGCCAGACGACGCGCCCGCCGCCGATCCCCGCCGTGCGCACGTGGGAGACGAACACGGGGACCGGGTGGCCGTCGCGGTGGCGTACGGCGCACTCGCCCTGCCAGCGGCCCATGCCGAGCGTCTCCCCGAGGGAGAGCGGCTGCTCGCGGGGCCATTCGACCAGCTCGCCGAGGTCCCGGCCGAGCGTCTCCCGCGCGTTCCAGCCCAGCAGCACGCGGGCGGCGTCGCTCCAGTGGGCGACCCGGTGACCGGGGCCGGCGGCGATCACCGCCACCTGCAGGGTGTCCATGGACGCCGCGGGCTCGGCGGGCGCGGGCACCGGGCCGGCCGCGCGCACTCCGGCGGCCGCCGGGGTGCGGGCGAGGGCCAGCCGGAACCAGACGCGTTTGGCCGTGCGGGTGTACGTCACCCCCCACTCGTCGGCCAGCAGCCGGGTCAGCGCCAGTCCCCGTCCCCGGGTGCGGCCGCCCGGGGGCAGGCGCGGCGGCGGGCCGTCCGGGAGCGGGCGGCCGGGGTGGCGGTCCTCCACCTCCACCTGCACGGCGCCGCGCGCCCCGTCGAGGCGGCAGACGACCTCCGCGCCCGTCCCGGAGTGGATCACGGCGTTGGTGACGAGCTCGCTGGTCAGCAGGACCGCGTCGTCGAGTTTCTCCCCGGCGCCCCAGCCGGCCAGGGTCGCGCCGACGAAACGTCTGGCTTCGGACGGCGCCTCGGAACCGTGATCGAAAAGGGCACGCGCGACAAGGGGGTCGTCCACCGCCCCTCCTAGAACATCACTCGATGTATATACATGTTCACTCACACAGTGACAGACTGGCGGGGTTCGCGTGCACTGAGTTATCGAGATGGCCTCAATGGAAACCAGAACAGCCGAGCGGTCCCCCCGCACGGGCTCGGCGGGCCAGATCGCGCCCCCCGGCGTGCGTATGCTGCCCGAGTCCGACCTGCGTCCCCTGCTCGTCGGTCTCGCCGGGCTCCGCGACGGAGACTTCCGCACCAGGCTCGACCCCCGGGGCGACGGCCTGCTCGCCGAGATCATGACCGCGTTCAACCAGGTCGTCGAGCGCAACCGGCACCTGACGGAGGAGCTGGTCCGGGTCCGCCGGGAGGTCGCCCGGCAGGGGCACCTCGACGAGCGGCTCACCGTGAGCCCGGGCACCGGCATGTGGGCGACCAGCGTGGAGGCGGCCAACGCGCTCATCGACGCCCTGGTCATCCCGGTGGCCAACACCGCCCGCGTGCTCGACGCGGTGGCCGACGGCGACCTCACCCAGCGGGTCGACCTGGAGGAGGGCAACCGGCCGCTCCGCGGCGGGCTGCGCCGTACGGGCAAGGCCGTCAACCGCATGGTCGACCAGCTCGCGCTGTTCACCGGGGAGGTGACCCGGGTGGCGCGGGAGGTCGGCACCGAGGGCCGCCTCGGCGGGCGGGCCAAGGTCCAGGGCATGTCGGGCACCTGGCGCGACGTCACCGAGGCGGTCAACACGATGGCCGCCCGGCTGACCGCGCAGGTCCGCGACATCGCGGTCGTGACGACCGCGGTGGCCCGCGGCGACCTCACCCGGCAGGTGACCGTCGAGGCCACCGGCGAGCTGCTGGAGCTCAAGCTGACCGTG
>NZ_BOOH01000004.1 GCF_016863135.1 Planobispora longispora | reverse complement strand
TGGCCGACAACCTCACCACCCAGGTCCGCAACATCGCCCAGGTCGCCACCGCCGTCGCGCAGGGCGACCTGCGCAAGAAGATCGACGTGGACGCCCGGGGCGAGATCCTGGAGCTGAAGACCACGATCAACACGATGGTCGACACGCTCTCGTCCTTCTCCTCCGAGGTGACGCGCGTGGCCCGCGAGGTCGGCTCCGAGGGCCGCCTGGGAGGCCAGGCCGAGGTCGAGGGCGTGTACGGCACCTGGGAGCGGCTCACCAAGAACGTCAACGAGCTGGCCGGCAACCTGACCACCCAGGTCCGCGCCATCGCCGAGGTGGCCAGCGCGGTGGCGCAGGGAGACCTGAGCCGGTCGATCACGGTGGAGGCCAAGGGCGAGGTCGCCGAGCTCAAGAACAACGTCAACCTGATGGTGGCCAACCTGCGCGAGACCACCCGCGCCAAGGACTGGCTGGAGAGCAACCTCGCCCGCATCGCGGGGCTCATGCAGGGGCACCGGGACCTGATGGAGGTCGCCGACCTCCTGCTGAAGGAGATCACCCCGCTGGTGTCCGCGCAGTACGGCACCTTCTTCCTGGCCGAGCAGGGCGAGCGGAACGAGCCGGTGCTCCGCCTGATCGCCGGGTACGGCTCCACGCACGACTTCGGGACGACGGAGCCGGTCGTGTTCGGCCACGGCCTGGTCGGGCAGGCCGCCGTGGAGAAGAAGCGCATCCTCGTCGACGAGGTCCCGCCGGACTACGTCAAGATCACATCGGGGCTCGGCGCGGCCATCCCGGTGAGCGTCGTGATCCTCCCGATCCTCTTCGAGGACCACGTGCTGGGGGTCATCGAGCTGGCCTCCTTCAGCCGGTTCAGCGACGTGCACCTGGCCTTCTTCGACCAGTTCGTGGTCACCATCGGCGTCGCGATCAACACGATCATCGCGAACTCGCGCACCGAGGTGCTGCTGTCGGAGTCGCAGCGGCTGACGCAGCAGCTCCAGGAACGCTCCAACGAGCTGCAGCGGCAGCAGGCGGAGCTGCGGCGCTCCAACGCCTCCCTGGAGGAGAAGGCGCACCTGCTGGCCACCTCCTCGCGGTACAAGTCGGAGTTCCTGGCCAACATGTCCCACGAGCTGCGGACCCCGCTCAACAGCCTGCTCATCCTGGCGCGCCTGCTGGCCGACAACCCCGAGGGCAGGCTCGGCCCGCAGGAGGTCGAGTTCGCGACCACGATCTACCAGTCGGGCAGCGACCTGCTCCAGCTGATCAACGACATCCTCGACCTGTCCAAGATCGAGGCGGGCCGCATGGACGTGCGCCCGCAGATCGTCCCGCTGACCAAGCTGCTGGACTACGTCGAGACGACGTTCCGGCCGCTGACCGTCGACCGGGGACTGGTCTTCGAGGTCCAGGTCGGCCCGGGCGTCCCCAGAGACCTGTACGCCGACGAGCGCAGGATCCAGCAGATCCTGCGCAACCTGCTCTCCAACGCGGTCAAGTTCACCTCCTCCGGCGAGGTGCGGCTGCGGGTGGAGCACGTCGGCCGCGGGACCGGGACGGAGTTCGAGGAGGAGGCGCTGCGGGAGGCGGACGACGTGATCGCCTTCTCGGTGAGCGACACGGGGATCGGGATCGCCGCCGACAAGCTTCCGGTGATCTTCGGCGCCTTCCAGCAGGCCGACGGGACCACCAGCCGCAAGTACGGCGGGACCGGGCTGGGCCTGTCGATCAGCAGGGAGATCGCCCGGCTCCTCGGCGGGGAGATCCGCGCCGAGAGCGAGCTCGGCGTGGGGAGCACGTTCACCTTCTACGTCGCCCCCCGGTACGCCGGGCCGCCCCCGGGCGGGGACGAGCCCGAGCCGGTGTGGGAGCGGGAGGACGCGCCGGGCTCCATGAGCTCCGCGGGCCTCGCGGGCTTCGCGGAGTTCGCGGAGTCCGCCCCGGCGGCGGGCGAACAGGTCCACGCATCGACGGCGCGTTCCGCCCCCGCGGACGCCGAGGCCGCGTGGAGCGGGCGCGGCCAGGCGGGCGACGACCCGTGGCGCGTGCTGACCCGCCTCAGCGACCTGCAGCGGGGGCAGGTGGGAACGGTGCTGGGGAACAGAAGGGTGCTCATCGTCGACGACGACGTCCGCAACGTCTACGCGCTGGCCCACATGCTCGGGCGGCTCGGCATGGAGGTGCTCTACGCCGAGAACGGCAGGGAGGGGATCGACCGGCTGGAGGGCGAGGAGGGGATCTCGCTGGTCCTCATGGACGTGATGATGCCCGAGATGGATGGCTACGAGACGATCGAGGCGATCCGGGCGATGCCCCGGTTCGACCGGCTGCCCATCATCGCCCTGACCGCCAAGGCGATGCCCGGTGATCGGGAGAAAGCCATCGCCTGCGGGGCCTCCGCCTACGTCCCCAAGCCCGTCGACGCCGATCACCTCCTGGACGTGATGTGCGAGTGCCTGGCCGCGGTCTCCGAGGAGGTCACGTCATGAGGGGAGTCCGGCCGTGAGAGGAATGCGGTTGTGAGGGGAGTCCGGTCATGATGGGCAGGGAGCGCATTCTCCTGGTCGACGACCACGAGGCGAATCTGGTCGCGCTGGAGGCGATCCTGAACCCGCTGCGCAAGACGCTGGTCCGGGCCCGCTCCGGCGCGGAGGCGATGAAGGCGCTGCTCCGCGAGGACTTCGCGCTGGTGCTGCTGGATGTGATGATGCCCGGGATGGACGGCTTCGAGACGGCCTCCCACATCAAGCGCCTCGACCAGACCAAGGACGTCGCCATCATCTTCCTCACCGGGACGGAGAGCGATCCCGACCACACCTTCCGCGGCTACGTCGCCGGCGCCGTCGACTTCCTCACCAAGCCGTTCGACCCCTGGGTGCTGCGCGCCAAGGTGCAGGTGTTCCTGGACCTGCACCGCAAGACCCGGCAGCTGAAGGAGCAGGCGAACCTGCTGCAGACCCTGATCCGCCGGGCCGAGGCCGACGGCAGGGGCGCGGAATTGGTCGTCGAGCTGGCCGGGCGGCTGGCGGTGGTGGAGGAGCGGCTCTGCGCGCCGGGGCTGGAGGATCCGGAGGCCGCCAAGGAGCTGGCGGAGCAGGTGGCGATGGCGCGCCTGACCTGTGACGGGCTCGCCGAGCACTTCAGGCCGGTGGGCGGCGCCTGACTGTTGACCAAGCGCTCGTTTGGTTCATATGGTGGAGACTGGTTCCGTCCGGTTTGCCGGACGTGGCACACTGATGTACGGGAGTACACCCGGTGGGTGTGCGACCGAAGAGAGCAGCGTGCTCCGGGGTCGGTGAAAGTCCGAACCGGCGGTTAAAGTCCGCGACCCGGTCGAAGCCATCGACCGGTTGACTCGGTGAAATTCCGGGACCGACGGTTAAAGTCCGGATGGGAGGAAGCGCGCGAGCGGAGAGTGCCGTCCAGGCACCTCCGCCGACGGGAGTCTGTGCACCCGTCTCCCCGGGGCCCGCCGTGGCAGGAAGCTACTGGCGAGTAGGAGACCCGGGTTGAGCCAGCCGACCCCCAGCGACGGCGCATCGTCATCCGCCGGGCACCCCCGACGTCCGGGGTGCCCCGGACCCTCAACGCATTCCGCACCCGCAAGGCGCCCCGAGCGTCCCGCGCGCCCGGAGCGTCCCGCGCGCCTGGAGCGTCCCACGCGAGAGGCGGACCCCGCGCGCACGCGCGGGGCCGCCGCGCACGGGCGCGACCTCACCAGCCGGTGGCTCGCCTCGCCCCGAGGACATCACCCCCATCGGGCCGGACCCGCGTCCGAACACCCGGCCGGCACCCGTTAAGGAGCAGTGAGAATGTTCACCGGAATCATCGAAGAACTCGGGGAGATCTCCTCCGTCGAGCCGCTGCCGGACGCCGCCCGGCTGGCCGTCCGGGGCAAGGTCGTCACCGCCGACGCCCGGCACGGCGACTCCATCGCGGTCAACGGGGTCTGCCTCACCGTCGTGGAGACCGACGGCGAGGTGTTCACCGCCGACGTCATGAAGGAGACCCTGCGGCGCAGCAGCCTCGGCGCGCTGCGCCCCGGCTCCCCGGTCAACCTGGAGCGCGCGGTCCGCGCCGACCAGCGCCTCGGCGGGCACATCGTCCAGGGCCACGTGGACGGCACCGGCGTGCTGCTCTCGCGGGAACCCGCCGAGCACTGGGAGGTCGTGCGGATCTCGCTGCCGTCCGAGCTGAACCGCTACGTCGTCGAGAAGGGCTCCATCGCGGTGGACGGCGTCAGCCTCACCGTGGCCGGGGTGGACGGCGAGGCGTTCTCGGTCAGCCTGATCCCGACCACCCTGGAGCTGACCACCCTCGGGGCCAAGCAGCCCGGCGACCCGGTCAACCTCGAGGTCGACGTGATCGCCAAGCACGTGGAGAAGCTCGTCGGCGCCTACGGGCTGGGAGGTCAGGCGTGAACTGGACGGAGGCGGGATTCACCCTGCTGGGGACCAAGGTCCTCTGGACCGACCTGGTCGGCAACGTGGCCGCGCTGGCCACCGTGCTGCTGGCGATCCGCAAGTCCATCTGGACCTGGCCGGTGCAGCTGACCGGCTCGGTGCTGCTGCTGATCGCCTCGATCAGCGCCCACATCACCGGCAACGCCCTCAAGCAGGTCATGTTCGGGGCGCTGGCCGTCTACGGCTGGTGGAAGTGGGCGCGCGGCACCGAGGGCGGCCAGACGCTGGCCGTACGGCCGGCGACCGCGCGCGAACGGCTCGGCCTGGTCGCGGTCATGATCGTCGGCACGGCCGTGGTGGGCGTGCTGTTCTTCGTGTTCAAGCTGTCGTGGGGCGTGCACACGCCGGGAGTCAAGGGATACGCCCTCGTCGCCGCCGACGCCTACATCTTCGTCGGCAGCGCGGTCGCCACCTGGGCCCAGGGCCGGGCCCTGGTCGACTTCTGGATCGTCTGGGTCGCGGTGGACCTGGTCGGCGTGCCGCTGGCGTTCAGCTCCGGCCTCGTCGTCTCCGGGGCCGTCTACGGAATCTTCTTCGTGCTCGTTCTCGCAGGATTCGTCAACTGGCTCAAGGAGTACCGCTCCCGGGCCGTTCTCATCCCCAAGGAGGCCGTGTGACCATGCTGGACCCGATCGAGCGGGCGATCGCCGACATCCGTGACGGCAGACCCATCGTGGTCGTCGACGACGAGAACCGCGAGAACGAGGGCGACATCATCTTCGCCGCGGCCAAGGCCACGCCCGAGCTGCTGGCCTTCACCATCCGGCACACCAGCGGCGTCATCTGCGTGTCGATGCGCGGCGAGGACCTCGACCGGCTCGGCCTGCCGCTGATGGTCCACGACAACCGCGAGCGCATGCGCACGGCCTACACCATCAGCGTGGACGCCCGCGACGGCGTGACCACCGGCATCTCGGCCGCCGACCGCGCCAGGACCATCCGCACGCTGTGCGACTCGGCGACCGAGCCGTACGAGCTGGTCCGGCCCGGCCACGTCTTCCCGCTGCGCTACCGCGAGGGCGGCGTGCTGGTGCGGCGCGGTCACACGGAGGCGGCCGTGGACCTGGCCCGGCTGGCCGGGCTGAGCTCGGCGGGGGCGCTCGCCGAGGTCGTCAACGACGACGGGACCATGAAGCGCCTGCCGGAGCTGCGGGAGTTCTGCGACGAGCACGACCTGGCGCTGGTCTCCATCGAGCAGCTGGTGGAGTTCCGGCGCAGGACCGAGCGGATGGTGACCCGGGTCGCCGAGACGCTGATCCCCACCCGCCACGGAATGTGGCGCGCGTACGGCTACTCCAGCTCACTGGACGGCGGCGAGCACCTCGCCCTGGTCTACGGCGACCTCGACGACGGGGAGGACGTCCTGGTCCGGGCGCACTCCGAGTGCCTCACCGGCGACGTGCTCGGCTCGCTGCGGTGCGACTGCGGGGTGCAGCTGGAGCACGCGATGGCGCGGATCGCCGAGGAGGGACGCGGGGTCGTGGTCTACCTGCGCGGGCACGAGGGGCGCGGGATCGGGCTGCTGGCCAAGCTGCGGGCGTACGGCCTGCAGGACAACGGGAGCGACACCGTGGACGCCAACGTGGAACTCGGCCTGCCGGTGGACGCCCGCGAGTTCTCCAACGCCGGGCAGATGCTCGCCGATCTGGGCGTGAAGTCGATCCGGCTGCTGACCAACAACCCGGCCAAGATGCGCGGCATGGACGGCTACGGGGTCAAGGTGCTGGGCCGCGAGGCGACGCCGGTGGCGATGAACCCGTACAACAGGAAGTACCTGCTGGCCAAGCGTGACCGCCTGGGTCACGACATCCGGGAGGAGACGGTATGAGCGGGCGGAGCGAGCCGATCGACGGGCGCGGAGTGTTCGCGGACGCGGACTCCGGGCCCCTGAGCGAGGAGATCGTATGAGCGGCGAGGGACGGCCGGGGGCGGCGGCGGTCGAGGCCGGGGGACTGACGGTCGGGATCGTGGCCGCCCGCTGGCACGAGAAGATCACCGACCAGCTCGTGGCGCGGGCCGTGCAGGCCTGCCGGGACAGCGGCGCCGAGGCGACCGTGGTCCGGGTGGCCGGATCCCTGGAGATCCCGGTCGTGGTCCAGGCGCTGGCCCGGCGCTGCGACGCGGTGGTGGCGCTGGGGGCCGTCATCCGCGGGGAGACCGCCCACTTCGACTACGTCTGCGACTCGGTCACCTCGGGCCTGACCCGGATCTCCCTCGACGAGGAGACCCCGGTCGGCAACGGGGTGCTGACCTGCGACACCCTCGACCAGGCCCTCGACCGGTCCGGCGTGCCGGGAAGCCACGAGGACAAGGGATACGAGGCCACCGTCGCCGCGCTGGAGACCGCTCTGATCCTGCGGGACCTGCGGGGCTGACGGGGACCGGCGCGGGGGGCGCGGCCTCCCGCCCCCGGTCCGGGCGGTGCGGTGGCGTGCGCGGGGGCGGCGGTGCGGTGCGGTAGGTTTCCTTCGGCGCCCGACCGGCCGCCCCCGCAGAGGAAAGTGATCTTCAGGTGAGCTCCGACATGGTCCCCGTCCCGTCCCTGCCCGTCGTGTGGCGGCCGAAGACGGGACGGATCGTGGCGTACGTCCTCGCGCTGGTGATCATGATCGGGGCCGTGGTCATGGCGGTCTTCCTGCCGCCGCCGTTCACCGTCTTCGACAAGGTCGGAGTGGTGGCGCTCGCCGGACTGGTCGCCTGGGTGCTGCACCTGCTCGGCCGGTGCCGGGTGGAGGCGGACGAGCGCGGGATCACCCTGGTCAACGGCCTGCGGGTGCACCGCTACGAGTGGGCCGAGGTGCTCTCGGTCACCCTGGTCGAGGGCGAGCCCTGGGCGAAGATCGACTTCTCCGACGGGATGACCATCGGGGCGATGGGCCTCCAGGGATCGGAGAAGTCACGCACCGTGCTCCAGGTCCGCGAGTTCGCCGCGCTCATCCGCGAACGCGGCGAGGCCAACGAGTCCCGCTGAACCTATGGCGACGCTGCGCGTCGCGGCTCGGGGGCTGGTGACCGGTGCCTTCCCTCGTCGCTCATCCGCTGCGCTCCTTCGCTCCTCAGTCCAGCGCACCGGCGCCCCCTCGCGGGCCTATGGCGACGCTGCGCGTCGCGGCGGGCTCAGGTCGTGAGGGCGGGCGGCTCCCATGACGCCGGGCCCGGGTTCGTGGTGCGCGTCTGCAGGATCTGCTCGATCTTGTCCGGCGACAGCGGCGGCGCGAAGTGGTACCCCTGGGCCAGCCGGTAGCCCAGCTGGTGGAGACGCTCGGCCTGGGCCGCGGTCTCCACGCCCTCGGCCACCGCCCGCAGCCGCAGCGCCTGGGCGATGTGCGCCAGCGAGGTGGCGATCGCCGCCTGCTCGGTGCTGCCGGTCACGCCGTCGACGAACAGCTTGTCCACCTTCAGCACGTCCACCGGGCAGGTGCGCAGCAGGCCGAGCGAGGAGTGGCCGGTGCCGAAGTCGTCCAGCGCGATCGGCACACCGAGGGCCTGGACGGCCTGGACCGTCTCCAGCGCGCGCCCGCCGTCGAACACGGCGGTCTCGGTGATCTCCAGCAGCAGGTCGGACGGGCGCAGCCCGTGCCGGCGCAGCGCGTCGGCGACGGTCTGGGCGAAGGCCGGTTCGAGCAGCTGCCGGGCCGAGACGTTCACGCTCATCTTGGCGGGTGCGGCCGGGCCGTACTGCCGCTGCCAGAGGGCCATCTGCCGGCACGCCTCGTACAGCACCCAGGTGCCGATGTCGACGATCATGCCGGTGCGTTCGGCGACCGGGATGAACTCCGCCGGGGAGACGAGGCCGCGCTCCGGGTGACGCCAGCGCACCAGCGCCTCCACCCCGGACAGCTCGCCGTCGGGCAGGGTGACCACCGGCTGGTAGAGCAGGAACAGCTCGCCGCGGGCCGGGGCGTGGCGCAACTCGGCGCTGAGCCGGGCGTTCTCGACGGCGCGGGCGTCCATGTCCTGGGCGTAGCGCACGCAGCGGCGCTTGCCCAGCTCCTTGGCGGAGTACATGGCCACGTCGGCGCGGCGCAGCAGCTCGCTGGCGTTCATCTCCTCCCCGCCCTCGACCAGGCCGATGCTGGCCTGCACGAGCAGCTCGTGGCCGTCGGCGGCGACCGGCGTGCCGAGCGCCGCGATGATCCGATCGATGATCTGGTCGGCCTCGGCGGAGGTCACGTCGTTCAGCAGCACGGCGAACTCGTCGCCGCCCAGGCGGGCGACCGTGTCGCCCCGCCGCACGCACTCCTGCAGCCGGTCGGCGACGGCCACCAGGAGGGCGTCGCCCACCGCGTGCCCGAGCCGGTCGTTGACGCCCTTGAAGTCGTCCAGATCGATCAGGGCCAGCGCGACGCCGCGCTGCGGGGTGCCGGCCAGGGCGCCGGTGGCGCGCTCGGTGAACAGGGCCCGGTTGGCGAGCCGGGTCAGCGCGTCGTGGCTGGCCTGGTGGGACAGCTGATCCTGGAGGCTGGCGTTGTCGTAGAAGGACACGATCTGGCGCAGCACCACCAGGGCGGTGATGGCGATCGTCCCGGCCGCGAGCACGCGGAGCTCCGTGCTGGAGTTCTGGGCCGAGATGAGGAGCATGGCGCCCGTCGCCGCGATGGCGCCGTACGGCAGCAGGCTGAACGGCCGCCGCCGTCGCTGCGGGGCGCGGGCGGGCTCGTCCATGACCTGCCACTGCCGTTCGACGGCGAGCCCGGTGAGGAAGGCGATGAGCGGGACGGCGAGGCTGGTGCTGGAGAGGTACGGCCGGTCGTGGAGGAGCGGGGCGAGCGCGCTGCTGGCCGCGCCCACGACGACCGACATCCCCAGGGCCGTCAGGACACGGCGGTGCAGCGGGCCGGCGCCGGTCAGCGCCAGCTTGACGGCGGTGAGCACCTCGAGGAAGCACAGCGCGACGACCGTGAGCACCGACGAGGACGTGCCCGTGGCGGAGAGCAGGCTCGGCGCGGTGCGCAGCGTCAGGTGCCACGCGAACAGCGTCGCGGCCAGCATGACGACCCCCGCGTCGAGCCCCAGGGTCAGCAGGGTTCTGCGTGAGCGCTGCCCGATCGGCAGCCGCAGCAGCGCCCAGATGGTGACCACCAGGGCGCCGAGGAACAGTCCCATGGCCACCGGCCCGACATGACGCTCGGGGAGACCGGGCGTGGTCAAGGACTGGTGGAGACCGGCCAGCAGGCCGGCCGAGAGAAGGCACATGGACGCGGCCAGGCGCCGCCAGAACGACCGCAGCGCCCCGGCCAGCGACCTCGAGACGCGGGCGCAGGCGAACGCGGCCAGCACGGTGGAGACGATGGACGGGATCCGGGCCGGGAGAGGCCATCCCGGCGGGAACGCCATCGCGAGGGCGAACCAGCCGGTGCTGAGCACGGCGAGCGCGGTGAGGGCCCAGAACGTCGGCCGGGCCCGGACGCGGCTCAGGACGGTGGGTGTGGTCGTGAGCGAGGGGGCGGTCCGTTCCCGCAGGTCAGCTGTCATCGTTCCGCCCTCCGCCATGCCGTGTTCATCTCCATGACGATGGACTCATCGGCGGGCGGGCGCCGGTCCTGAGGCGTTCTCGCCCCCCGATCGAGCGGGCGGTCCGGCTCCGGCTCAGGTCTCCTCGGAGAACCGCTCGGTCCCCTCGGCGTCCCCCGTGACGAGCAGGGTGTCACCGGCCTGGATGACGGTGTCGGGGGTGGCGTAGGTGAACCCGGCCCCGGGCTTCTTGACGCCGACGACGGTCACGCCGTACGTCTTGCGGATGCCGAGCTCGCGCAGCGCCCGGCCCTCGGCCCAGCCGGGGGCCTTCGTCTTGATCAGCGCGTAGTCCTCGTCGATCTCGACGTAGTCGAGCATCCGGCCGGTGACCAGGTGGGCGACCCGCTCGCCCATGTCGGCCTCGGGCTGCACCACGTGGTGGGCGCCGACCCGCCGCAGGATCTGCGCGTGCTGACGGCTGATCGCCTTGGCCCAGATGTCGGCCAGGCCCAGGTCGACCAGGATCGACGTGGTCAGCACGCTCGACTCGATGTCGGTGCCGATGCCGACCACGGCCCGGCCGAACTCGCCGGCGCCCAGCTGCGACATCGCGTCGGCGTCGGTGGAGTCGGCGCAGACGACGTGGGTGAGCCGCCCGGAGAAGTCCTGCAGGTTCCGGGAGTCGTTGTCCACGCCGAGGACCTCGACGCCGCGCAGGACGAGCTCGGTGGCGAGCGCGCCGCCGAACCGGCCGAGACCGATGACCATGACCGCGTCGCCGCGGTTCACCTTGTCAGCCAACGAGGGGTCGCTCCTCCGGGTAGCGGAACCTGCGGGTCTGGACGTTCAGCGCGAGCGCGGCGCCGAGGGTCACCGGGCCGAGCCGTCCGATGAACATCAGGGTCGTCAGGACCAGGTGCCCGGTGGGGCCGACGCCGGCGGTGATCCCCGTGGAGAGCCCGACCGTGCCGAACGCGGAGACCACCTCGAACAGTACGCGATCGAGGGTGAAGGGCGTCAGCACCATCATGACCAGCGTGCCGAGGACCACGGCGGCCACGCTGAGCAGGGCGATGGTGAGCGCCTGGCGCTGGATGTGCTCGGCGATGCGGCGGCGGCCCGCCGTGACGTCCGGCTCGCCGCGGATCTCGGCCAGGATGACGTAGCCGAGCAGGGCGAACGTGGTCACCTTGATGCCGCCGCCGGTGCTCGCGCTGCCCGCGCCGATGAACATCAGCACGTCGCTGACCAGCCAGGTGTTCTCGTGCATCTGAGAGGTGTCGACCGAGTTCAGCCCGCCGCTGCGGGTCATCGCGCTGTGGAAGAACCCGGCCAGGATCCGCAGGCCGGGAGCGAGAGGACCGAACGTCGCCGGGTTGTTCCACTCCAGGATCGTGACCGCCAGGGCGCCGCCGAACAGCAGGACCGCGGTCGCCCCCAAGGTGATCTTGGCGTGCAGCGACCATCGGGAGGGCCGCCGCCAGTCCTTGCGCAGGACGGCGTAGACGGGGAAGCCCAGCCCCCCGGCGACCACGGCCAAGGCCAGCGGCAGGCAGATCCACACGTCGTCGACGAAGCGCATGATGCTGTCGGGCCACAGCGCGAACCCGGCGTTGGTGAACGCCGAGACGGAATGGAAGATCCCGTAGTAGAGGGCGCGTCCGAACGGCTCGCCGTACCCGGTCATGAAGCGGACGGTGAGGAACGCGGCCGTCACCGCCTCCGCCAGAAGCGTGATCTTGACGACGCCCACGATCACCTGACGGACGTCGCCCGGCCCCAGGGTCTTGGTCTCGGCCTGCGTGTTGAGCCGCGCGCGCAGTCCCAGCTTCCCGGAGACGATCACCGCGAGGATCGAGGCGAGCGACATGATCCCGATTCCGCCGATCTGGATCAGCGTCAGGATCACGACTTCGCCGAACACCGTCCAGTGCGCGGCGGTGTCGTGCACGGCCAGGCCGGTGACGCACACCGCGGAGGTCGCGGTGAACAGCGCCGAGACCCACGAGGCCTCCTCGCCCTCCGCGACGGAGATCGGGAGTGAGAGCAGCGCCGTACCGACCAGGATCACCGCGAGGAACGCGACGACGACGACTCTCGACGGGGTGTTGATCTGTCTGGCCGCGTAGTTCACCGGGAAGAGAATACGCCTGCTTCCATCCGTCTTCGATCACATACACCCTGATCGGTCCTCATGTCGGGCCGCCCGCCGGGCGCT
Source organism: Planobispora longispora (assembly GCF_016863135.1). Taxonomy (GTDB): domain Bacteria; phylum Actinomycetota; class Actinomycetes; order Streptosporangiales; family Streptosporangiaceae; genus Planobispora; species Planobispora longispora. The sequence goes on along the minus strand of NZ_BOOH01000004.1, from coordinate 166,995 downwards.
GGCCCGCCGTACCGCCCAGGACGTAGCCTGAGGCGGTGCTGAGGCGGACGAACACGGCATCGGACCTCCAGTCGCCCGGACGGCTCGCGGAGCTGCTCGGCCGGGAGGCGTACCTGGCCGACGAGGGGCTGGCCACGGCGGCCTTCCTCGCCCTGCGCATGGGGCGGCCCCTGTTCCTGGAGGGCGAGGCCGGGGTCGGCAAGACCGAGCTGGCCCGGACGCTCGCCGCCGTGCTGGACGCGCCGCTGATCCGGCTCCAGTGCTACGAGGGCCTCGACGGCTCCCAGGTCCTCTACGACTGGGACTTCGCCCGCCAGCTCCTGCACCTGAAGGCGGCCGAGGCGAGCGGGGTCACCGACGCCGCCCGGCTGGAGGGGGAGGTGTACGACCGGCGCTTCCTGATCGCCCGGCCGCTGCTGCGCGCGGTCGAGACCCAGCCGTGCGTGCTGCTCATCGACGAGATCGACCGGGCCGACGTGGAGTTCGAGGCGATCCTGCTGGAGGTCCTGTCCGACTTCGCGATCTCCATTCCGGAGCTCGGCACGGTCCGCGCCCCGACCCCGCCGGTGGTCGTGCTGACGTCCAACCGCACCCGCGAGGTCCACGACGCGCTGAAACGGCGCTGCCTCTACCACTGGCTGGAGCACCCCTCCTTCGAGCGCGAGGTGGCGATCCTGATGCGCAGGCTCCCCGAGTGCTCGGCCGTCCTCGCCGAGCAGGTCGCCGGGGCGGCCCGGCGGCTCCGCGAGGCCGACCTGGTCAAGCCGCCCGGGATCGCCGAGACCCTCGACTGGACCGAGGCCCTGCTGACCCTCGGCGCCCGCGAGCTCGACCCCGGCCTGGCCGCGGCCACGCTGGGCGCCCTGCTCAAGCACCGCGAGGACCACGAGGTCGTGCTCGCGAACGGATTCCCCGGTGCGCCCCGCGGCTGACGGCCCCGGCCTCCCGGACGCCGACGACCCGGGCCTCCCGGACGCCGAGGACCCGGGCCTCCCGGCGGGGGGCGGCTCCGGTCTCCCCGAGACGGCGGCCGGGGAACTGGTCACGGTCATGACGGGGTTCGCCAGGACGCTGCGGGCCGCCGGCGTGCCCGCCGATCACGAGCGGACCCAGAACCTGCTGCGCGCCCTGTCCTGCCTGGACGCCTCCCGGCCCGGCGACGTCTACTGGGCGGGCCGGCTCACCCTGTGCTCCTCCGCCGACGACCTGCCCCGCTACGACCGGGTCTTCCGCGCCTACTTCGGCGGCCTGCGCGCGGGCCGCGCCCGGCCGGGCGCCGTCACCCTCATCCGGTACGCCTCCCTGGCCGGGGAGTCCCGGGACCGGGGGGAGGGCGGCGAGGAGAGTCCGGCGCTCGCCGCGGGGGCGAGCGCGGCGGAGGTGCTGCGCCACCGCGACGTGGCCGCGATGAGCGCGGCGGAGCTGGCCGAGGCGCACCGGATGCTCGCCCTGCTCAGGACCGTCAGGGAGCGGCGCGAGTCACGGCGTTTCCGGCCGGCGCGCCGGGGGCGGCTGGACCCCCGCAGGACGATCCGGGAGGCCCTGCGGCGCGGCGGCGAGACCGCCAGGCTCCGCTACCGGGAGCACCGGACCAAACCGCGCCGGGTCGTGCTGGTGGTGGACGTGAGCGGGTCCATGACCCCCTACGCCGACACCCTGCTGCGGCTGGCCCACGCGGTGGTCAGGTCGGAGCCCCGCGCCACCGAGGTGTTCAGCGCCGGCACCCGCCTGACCCGGCTCACCGCCGAACTGCGCCACCGCGACCCCCAGGCGGCGATGACCGCCGTCTCGCGCGCCATCCCCGACTGGAGCGGCGGGACCCGGCTGGGCGAGGAGATCCGCCGGCTCCTGGCCCTGGGCGACGCGCGGGGCGCGACGGTGGTGATCGCCTCCGACGGCTGGGAGCGCGGCGACGTCTCGCTGCTCGGCGCGGAGATGGCCCGGCTGTCCCGTACGGCGCACCGGGTGATCTGGGTGAACCCGCACAAGGGCCATGAGGGCTACCAGCCGCTGACCGGCGGGATGCGCGCGGCGCTGCCGTACGTCGACGACTTCGTGGCCGGGCACAGCCTCGCCGCCTTCGAGGAGCTGGCCGGGCTGCTGGCGGGGGTGCGGGAACGGCCGCGACGGGGAAGGAGGCTTCCATGAGATCGCACGTCGCGGGGCTGCTGCTGGCGGCCGGATCGGGGTCGCGCCTGGGCACGCCGAAGGCGCTGGTGGAGTATCGGGGAGAGCGTCTGGTGGACCGGGGGGTGCGGCTGCTGCACGACGGCGGCTGCCACCCGGTGGTGGTGGTCCTCGGAGCCGCGACCGTGCAGGTGCGCGGGGCGGTGACCGTGCGCAACCCCGGCTGGCGGTCCGGGATGGGCTCCTCGCTCCGGACCGGCCTCGACGCGCTCCCCCCGGACGCCCGGTACGTGGTGGTCGCGCTGGTGGACCAGCCGCTCATCGGGGCGCCGGTGGTGCGGCGGCTGGCCCGGGCGGCGCTGGAGGGTGCGACACTCGCCGTGGCCACGTACGGCGGCGAGCGGCGGAACCCGGTGCTGATCGCCAGGGAGCACTTCGCGGGGGTCGCCGAGCTGGCCGTCGGCGACGTCGGGGCCCGGCCGTTCCTGCGCGCCCACCCCGAGCTGGTGGTCGAGGTGCCCTGCGACGACGCGGGCGATCCCGCCGACATCGACACGCCCGCCGACCTCGCGCGGCTGTGAGCCGGGCGGGCGGAACGCCCTGGGCCGCGTGCCGTCCGGTGACGGGGCGTTCAGCGGCGGGCCGGTTCGGCGACCGGCGGGTCATTCGGTGACGGGTCGTCCGGTCGCGGGCCGTTCAGCGACGGGTCGTCCGGTCGCGGGCCGTTCAGAGGCGCAGGGAGGCCACGGCGGCGCGGTGGTCGCTGCCGACGGCGTGCTCGACGCTCGCGCTGGTCGCGGTGAGGCCGCGGTAGAGGATGTGGTCGGGTCGCGTGACCGGGAAGGAGGCCGGCCAGGTGAAGCCGAAGCCGGCGCCCGCCTCCAGGTGGGCGTCGGAGAGCGGCGGCACCAGGCCGGAGCGCTTGCGGTCGGTGGTGGCGGTGTTGAGGTCGCCCAGGAGCAGCAGGTTCTCGCTGCCGTCCGCCTCGATGACCCGCCGCGCGTGGGCGAGGGTGTGGTCCCGCTGGGCCGTCTCGCCGGGCCGGGCCGAGGCGAGGTGCATGACGTAGACCGTCACCTCCCCCCTCGGCGTCTCCACGACGGCGCGCAGCGCGCGGGTCCAGCCCAGGCCGATGTCCACCGTGCGGTGCCCGGTGATCGGGAAGCGGCTCCACAGCCCGATCGTGCTCACCTGCACCCGGTGCGGGAAGCGCTTGTCGAGCTCCTTGGCCGCGGGACCGCCGGGGGTCAGCTCCTGGGCGGCGAACAGGTCCCGGTCCTTGGCCACGGCGCGCACGGCCTTGCCGGAGTCGGAGTTGGCCACGCCCACGTTGAGGGTGGCGACCGCCAGGTCGCTCGGCCCGCCCGGTGCGGTGCGCAGCAGAGCGGGACCGAACATGATCCCCCACACCACCCCGGGGAGCACCGCGGCGGCGACCGCCTTCCGGGAGCGGGTGAGCAGCGCGCCGAGCACCAGCAGCGGGACGGCGGCGCCCAGCCAGGGGAGCAGGCTCTCCAGCACCGTGGTGAACCCGCCCAGTTCCGGCAGGAGCCGGTGTCCGCCGAGGAGCAGGGCCAGCGCCACCGCCCCCGCGATGATCACCCGTCTCAGCGTGGGCCCCCTTCTCTGCCGGAGTAGAAAGGGGTTGATGCCCCAAAATGCGTAGGCTACCCGGCTTGGTTGGGGAATGCGCGGGCTTGGTGCTCGGCCGTCTACTCGATAGCCTTTGTTGCGGAGACAACGGAACAACATTCGGTTTTTGCGGCGCGACCGGAAGGACGAACCACGATGCGCATCGGTATGGCCCTGAACTACTCGGGCGGCTTCAAGGAGACGGTGGCCGAGCTGGCCGACTACGAGAAGGTCGGCCTCGACATCGTCTTCGTCGCCGAGGCCTACAGCTTCGACGCGGTCAGCCAGATGGGCTACATCGCGGCCAAGACCGAGCGGCTGCAGATCGCCTCGGGCATCCTGCCGGTCTACTCCCGGACCCCGACGCTGCTGGCCATGACCGCCGCGGGCATGGACTACGTCTCCGACGGCCGCTTCACCCTCGGCCTGGGAGCCTCCGGCCCGCAGGTCATCGAGGGCTTCCACGGCGTGCCGTACACCGCGCCGCTGGGCCGTACCCGCGAGGTCATCGAGATCTGCCGCCAGGTCTGGAAGCGCGAGCGCGTCACCTACGAGGGCAAGCACTACACGGTCCCGCTCCCCGCCGACCAGGGCACCGGCCTGGGCAAGCCCCTCAAGCTCATCAACCACCCGGTCCGCGACCGCATCCCGGTCGTGATCGCCGCCATCGGCCCCAAGAACGTCGAGCTCGCCGCCGAGATCGCCGAGGGCTGGGAGCCGATCTTCTACATGCCGGAGAAGGCCGCCGACGTCTGGGGCCCCTCCATCGCCGCCGGAAAGGCCAAGCGCGACCCCGCCCTGGGTGAGCTGGACGTCATCGCCCAGGCGAGCCTGGCCATCGGCGACGACGTGTCCGGCTGGCTGGAGCTGGGCCGCCCGATGGCCGCGCTCTACATCGGCGGCATGGGCGCCAAGGGCAAGAACTTCTACAACGACCTGGCCCGGCGCTACGGCTACGAGAAGGAGGCCGAGCAGATCCAGGAGCTCTACCTGTCCGGCAAGAAGGACGAGGCCGCCGCGCTGGTCCCGCAGGAGCTCCTGGAGTCGATGTCGCTGATCGGCTCGGAGGGCTTCGTCCGCGACCGCATCCAGGCGATGCGCGAGTCGGGCGTGACGACGATCAACGTCACCCCGCTGGCCCGCACGCACGAGGAGCGCATCCGCCTCATCGAGAAGGTCAAGGAGCTCGTCTCCTGACCTCCTCCGCGGAGCCCTCTCTTCGCTGAACCCCTTCCCGGGGACCCTCCGTCCCCGGGCGCTCCGGTCTTCCGGGCCCTCGCACGCCATCCCCGGGACTCCCTCCGTACGGCGGGGCTCCGGGCGGCCGCTCGAACACGGGCGGCCGCCCGGGGCCCCGCTTCTCTCGTTTCCGTAAACGGATGGTAACGGAGAGTTATGTCTCTCCCGGGCGGAGTCTGCGCCGGCCCCGGGGTGACCGGGCGGGCCGGAGGGGCGCCATCGTGTTCCACATCACATCGACGATGCGGAATCAGCCCTGTTCACGAGCTGTTCAAGCCCTCTGTGAGGTTCTCCCTGGTGCTCGTGCGGCTGGTCGGCCGACTCCACGTCGACCTGTGCCGCCTCAACAGCGATCTCTGTCGCTGAACGCGCTTCCGTATCCCCATTCCTCACCCGCATGACCGTGTCCGCCCCGGCATGCCCTTTTCGAAAGTCGCGTTCGTGAAGAGATTCTCCTTCTCCCTGCAGTTGCTGCTGGGCCTCGTCGTCGGCGTCGCCCTCGGGTTCGTCGCCAGGGCCGGCGAGGTCACCTGGCTCGCCGACACCCTGACCGAGGTCGGCAGGATCTTCGTCCAGCTCCTCAAGCTCGCCGTCCCGCCGCTGGTCTTCACCGCCGTCGTGGTCAGCGTGGCCAACCTGCGCAACGTCAACGGGGCCGCCCGGCTCGCCGGCAGGACCCTCCTCTGGTTCATGATCACGTCGCTGGCCGCGGTCGCCGCCGCCATCGGCCTCGGCCTGCTCATCAACCCCGGCCAGGGCGTCACCATCGCCACCGAGGGTGCCGAGCCCGTGGACCTGGAGGGCGCCGGAACCTGGATCGACTTCCTGACCGGCATCGTCCCCACCAACATCGTCACCGCCTTCACCGAGCTCAACGTCCTCCAGATCGTCTTCCTGGGAGTCGTCCTCGGCGCCGCCGCGATGGCGGTCGGCGAGAAGGCCGAGCCGTTCCTCGCCTTCAGCCGCTCCGTCCTGGAACTGGTGCAGAAGGCCCTGTGGTGGGTCATCCGCCTGGCCCCGATCGGCACCGCGGGCCTGATCGGCAAGTCCGTGGCCACCTACGGCTGGGACCTGCTGGCCCCGCTGGCCAAGCTCAGCGCCGGCGTCTACATCGGCTCCGCCGTCGTGCTGCTGGTGATCTACCCGGTGCTGCTCTCCCTCGTCGGCAGGGTCAGCCCGCTGACCTTCTACCGCAAGGCCTGGCCCGCCATCGAGCTGGCGTTCGTCTCCCGCTCCTCGGTCGGCACCATGCCGCTGACCCAGCGGATCGTCGTCGACCGGCTCGGCGTCGACCGCGACTACGCCTCCTTCGCGGTGCCGTTCGGCGCCACCACCAAGATGGACGGCTGCGCCGCGGTCTACCCCGCCCTCGCCGCCATCTTCGTGGCGCAGGTCTTCGGTCTCCCGCTCGGCCTCGACGACTACCTGCTGATCGCCTTCGTCTCCGTGGTCGGCTCCGCCGCCACCGCGGGCCTGACCGGCGCGATCGTGATGCTGACCCTCACCCTGAGCACGCTCGGCCTGCCGCTGGAGGGCGTGGGCCTGCTGCTGGCCGTCGACCCGATCCTCGACATGATCCGCACGGCCACCAACGTGGCCGGGCAGATGGTCGTCCCGGTGCTGGTGGGCAGGGCCGAGGGCCGTCTGGACACGGCGGTCTTCAACGCCCCGCCGCAGCCCCTCGACGAGGCCCCCCGGCAGGACGCCGAGACCGGCGAGGATCGCGAGCTCGTCTCCGCCTGAGCGCCCGAGCCGTTCACCCCTCCGCCCCCGGCCCCGCGCTTCCCCGGCCGGGGGCGGAGCAGCCCGTCGCCACCGCGGCTCCGAGGGGTGAGCGGGAGGGCGCGAGGTGTCCCGCGCCAGGGCATGTCCCGGAGAAGCGCCAGGGCATGCCCTGGAGAAGAGGCGCTGGACGCGGGCAGCGACTGTGGCGCCGATCGTGTTGCCGGCGGCGGCATGGTCAATAGCATTCAGGCATGACCTCCACCCATTCGGGCGCCCCGTCCGGCACACACGCCGGGCGCCGCGAGCGTCTCGCGGCCCTGCTCCCCGCTCACGAGGCGGACGCGATCCTGGTCACCCGCGCCGTCAACGTCCGCTACCTGACCGGCCTGGTCAGCTCCAACGCGGCCGTGCTCGTCACCGCCGACGGCACGGCCGTCCTCGCCACCGACTCCCGCTACGCCGAGGCCGCCCGGGCGCTCTGCGAGGGCATCGAGGTCGTCGAGCAGCGCGACGTCGCCGGCGTCCTCGTCGCCCGTGCCCCCCGGGTCGCCGTCGAGGCCCACCACATGCCCGTCGCCGACTACTTCCGCCTCGGCGAGCGACCGGGAACGGACCTGATCCGGCTCACCGGGCTGGTGGAGTCGGTACGCCGGATCAAGGACGAGGCCGAGATCGAACTGATCCGCACCGCGTGCGACCTCACCGACCGGGCCTTCGCCGACGTGCTGCCCATGCTGCGGCCGGGGACGACCGAGCGGGAGATCGCCCGGGCGCTGGAGGCGCGGATGGCGGAACTGGGCGCCGACAAGCCCGCCTTCGCCACGATCGTGGCGTCCGGGCCCAACGGCTCCGTGCCGCACCACATGCCGACCGACCGGCCGCTGGAGCGCGGGGACCTGGTCACGATGGACTTCGGGGCGCTGTACGGGGGCTACCACGCCGACATGACCAGGACCGTGGCGATCGGCGAGCCCGACGCCTGGCAGCGCGAGCTGTACGAGCTGGTGCGCGCCGCCCAGCGCGCGGGCCGGCGTGCCGTACGGCCCGGCGCCGCCGCCCACGAGGTCGACGCGGCGGCCCGCGACGTGATCGTCGCGGCGGGGTACGGCGAGCGGTTCAGCCACGGCCTCGGCCACGGTGTGGGCCTGGAGATCCACGAGGAGCCGTTCCTGTCCCCGGCGAAGCCGGAGCCCGGGCGGGAGCACGGTAGACTTGACGATCGAGTTCCGGTCACCGTTGAGCCCGGGGTCTACCTGCCGGGTAAGGGCGGTGTCCGCATCGAGGACACACTCGTGACGCGTCAGGACGGACCGGAGCTCCTCACACGGACGACCAAAGAGCTGCTTGTCCTTTAAAGAGCGGCCGTACGCAGGAGAGACCAGTGGCGACGACGAACGACCTCAAAAACGGCCTTGTGCTCAAGCTCGAGGGCGGTGAGCTCTGGACGGTTGTGGAGTTCCAGCACGTCAAGCCCGGCAAGGGCGGCGCGTTCGTGCGCACCAAGCTGAAGAACGTGATGTCCGGCAAGGTCGTCGACAAGACCTTCAACGCGGGCGTCAAGGTCGAGGTGGCCAACGTCGACAAGCGCGAGATGCAGTTCTCCTACATGGACGGCGACGACTTCGTCTTCATGGACACCGAGACCTACGACATGCTCCACGTCTCCCGGGCCGCGGTCGGCGACTCCGCCAACTACCTGCTGGAGAACATGCTCGCCACCGTGGCGGTCAACGAGGGCAACGTGCTCTACGTCGACCTGCCCGCGGCCGTCGAGCTGATCATCGCCGAGACCGAGCCCGGCCTGCAGGGCGACCGCTCCACCGGCGGCACCAAGCCGGCCAAGCTGGAGACCGGCGCGGAGATCAAGGTTCCGCTGTTCATCACCACGGGCGAGAAGGTCAAGGTCGACACCCGCACCGGCGATTACCTCGGCCGGGCCTGATGTCGGCACGGGGTAAGGCGCGCAGGCGCGCGCTGGACATCCTGTTCGAGGCCGAGGCACGAGGCGAGGACCCGCTGCGGGTCCTCGCCGAACGCCTGGAGCGGAAAGAACCCCCGGTCAACGAGTACACCGCGACCCTCGTCGAGGGCGTGTGCCGCCATCGGGCCCGCATCGACGAGCTGATCACCACCTACGCCGAGGGCTGGACGCTCGACCGCATGCCCGCGGTCGACCGCAACCTGCTCCGCGGCGGCACCTACGAGCTGCTCTGGATGCCCGACGTCCCCGAGGGCGTCGTCATCAGCGAGTGGGTCGGCCTGGCCTCGGAGCTGTCGACGGACGAGTCCCCGCAGTTCGTCAACGGCCTGCTGGCCCGCTTCAAGCAGCTCAAGCCGTCCCTGGCGCTGTGAGGGGCCCCGCGCGGCGGTTCCCCGGGGAAGATCCGTCCCGGGCGCTCCCCGGGGGAGATCCGTCCCGGGCGGGCGCCGGGGGCCGCGCGGCGTAAGCTGGGCTCGTCACCGAACGAGGAGGCGATCCTAAGTTGCACGCCGTAGGCCTCTCACGCACATCGGGCACCCCGGCGGTCCGCACCGCCGTCGTCTGGGACGTCCTGCGGACAGTGCTGGCCGGCCAGGTGGCCGCGACCGGCCGCGGGCGGCTCGACATCGTCGACGCCGGAGGCGGCACCGGCGGGTTCGCCGTGCCGCTGGCCGAGCTCGGGCACGCCGTCACGGTCGTCGACCCCAGCCCCGACTCGCTGGCCGCGCTGGAGCGCCGTGCCGCCGAGGCCGGGGTGCGGGTGCGGGCGCTGCAGGGCGACGCCGCCGACCTGGGAGAGCTTCTCCCGGCGGGCGCCGCCGATCTGGTGCTCTGCCACAGTGTCCTGGAGTACGTCGACGACCCCGTCAGCGCGCTGGCGGCCATGGGCGGCCTGCTGCGCGAGGGCGGAGCGGTCAGCGTGCTGGCGGCCAACCCGCTCGCCGCCGCGCTGCACCGCGCGGCCGCCGGCCGCTTCGACGAGGCCCGCCAGGTCCTGGACGATTCCCGGGGACGCTGGGGCGACCGGGACCCCACGCCCCGGCGCTTCACCCGCGAGTCGCTGACCGGGCTCCTGGCGGCCACCGGGTTCACGCCGGGGGAGGCGCACGGGGTGCGGATCTTCGCCGACCTGGTGCCGAGCAGGCTGCTCGACGGCGAGCCGGGGGCGGCGAGCGCCCTGACCGCCCTGGAGCAGGCCGCGGCGGAGCATCCGGTCCTGCGGGACATCGCGACCCAGCTGCACATCCTCGGTCACCGGTGAGACTTGCATCGAACGTCTGTTCGCATAGGATGGCGCCGTGTCGAGAAAGCAGCAGGTGCCGCGGCCCGGTTCGGACCTGGGTGACGACGACACCGGCTGTTCCATCCTCCATGTGGACATGGACGCCTTCTTCGCCAGCGTCGAGCTGCGCGAGCGCCCGGAGCTGGCGGGCATGCCCGTCATCATCGGCGCGCCCGGCGCGCGGGGCGTGGTGCTCAGCGCCACCTACGAGGCCAGGAGGTTCGGGGTGCACTCGGCGATGCCCATGACCCGGGCCCGCAGGCTCTGCCCCCAGGCCGTGATCATCCCGCCGAGCCGCGGGAAGTACACCGAGGTCTCCCGGCGGGTCATGGAGATCTTCCATGAGATCACCCCCGAGGTCGAGCCGATAGCCTCCGACGAGGCATTCCTCGACGTGGCCGGGGCGCGCAAGCGGCTCGGCCGCCCGGCCGTGATCGCCGCCATGATCCGTGAGCGGGTCGCCGCCGAGCACGGCATCACCTGCTCGGTCGGGGTGGCGAGCACCAAGTTCGTGGCCAAGCTGGCCTCGCAGCACTGCAAGCCCGACGGCCTGCTCGTCGTCCCCGCGGCGAAGGTGGTGGAGTTCCTCCACCCGCTGCCGGTGGCGGCCCTGTGGGGCGTGGGGGAGCGCACGGAGCAGTCCCTGGCGCGCCTCGGGATCAGGACCGTGGGAGATCTCGCCGAGACCCCCGTGGACACGCTCCGGCACGAGCTCGGCCACGCGGTCGGCGCCCACCTGGCGGCCCTGGCCTGGGGCCGCGACGAGCGCCGGGTGACGCCGCACGCGCCGGACAAGAGCATCGGAGCCGAAGAGACATTCGTCACAGATGTTGATGATCCAATACGGATTCGCAGGGAGCTGCTCCGGCTCTCGGAGCGGGTCGCCGCCCGGCTCCGGGAGGGTGGCCACGTCGGCCGCACGGTGATCGTCAAGCTCCGCCGCGCGGACTTCACGACCCTCTCCCGGTCCCGGACGCTGCGGGATCCCACCGACGTCGCGCAGGAGCTCTACGCGACCGCCTGCGACCTCTACGCCGCCTCAGGCCTGGAAAACACGGCGCTCCGGCTCGTCGGGGTGCGGGTGGAGAGCCTGTCCCCGGCCGACGGGGCGGTCCGGCAGCTCAGCCTCGGGGAACGCGAGTCGGGCTGGCGGGAGGCCGAGCGGGCGATGGACCGGGCGGCCCGCAGGTTCGGCCGGGACGTCGTGCTCCCGGCCTCGCTCATGCCCCCTCCGTTTGATGAAATGGACCCATGACGTCGCCTCCGGTTTGGACTACGTTGGACGTTTTCTTTCGTCTACGTCTACAGCCTCGTATTCTGGGGATAACCGACCGCGAGGTTCGGACACCCCGTGTCGTCCGTCACCGTCTTCCCCGTCCTGGGGCCGTCCTTGGGAGGCGCCGTGCCGCTCTCTGAGCACGAGCAGCGCCTGCTCGACCAGATCGAGCAGGCCCTCTACGCCGAGGACCCGAAGTGGGCCAATACCGTCAGGATCAGTGATCCACGCAGTCATTACAAGCGCCGCCTGGTCAAGGCCTCCCTCGGCTTCGTCCTGGGCGTCGTCCTGTTGATGGTCGGCGTTGTGATTCAACTCATCCCGCTCGGCGTCGGCGGTTTCGTGGTCATGCTCGCCGCGTGTTTGTGGGGTCTATCCAGTTGGAAGCGGATGAACGGGTTCGGTGAGACCACCGGGTCGCCCGCTCGTCCGGAGGGCAAGCAGGGACGCCGCAGCGGCGGCTCCCGGCCCGGGTTCATGGAACGGATGGAAGAGCGCTGGCGCCGTCGCCACGACGAGCGCTGACCTTCTTCCGGCCCTCCTGGAACCGCCGACCATGACGTGAGCCGTCCCCTGCCGGGGGCGGCTCACGGCGATCCGCCGAGTGTTTCCTCGGCGACCCCGGCAAAGCCCTCAGAGCCCCGGCGACCCAAGAGCGTCCCGGGACCCCGCCGAACCTGCCGGCATCCGCGGGCCGCACGGTGGTCCGCTGAGCGTGCCGGGGATCCGTGAGCTGTGCCGGTGATCCCCGCCGGCCGTTCCGGGACCTGCCCGGCGGACGGAGGGGGCCCGGCTCGCGCCGGACCCCCTCCCCGTTCTCTTCCCGGCCGCCGCCGGAGGGCCCCTACGCGTTCCTGCGGGCGGGCCGGCCGATCCGGATGTTCTCCAGGCGGTCGAAGCCGTCGAGCATCCGCGTGCCCAGCGCCCGCGCCCGCAGCAACGTGGACGGCGGCAGCAGCACCGCCCGGATCCTCCTGCCGCGTGACACGGTGGCGGCCAGTGCCCGCCGTACCCGGCGGACGTCCTCGCGGAGCGAGCCGGTCTCGCCGGGCGTCCGGGCGAAGAGCATGCGCTCCACCGCCTCGGCCAGCTTCGCCATCGACGCCGCGGCCTCGGGGGAGAACTCGTACTGCTCGCTCAGGCGCCGGGCCAGCGCCCGGGGGCTCTCGCTGGGCTGGCGGGACATGCCGTAGTCGCACAGGGCGTCGTCGAGCTCGGCCCAGGCCGCGGCCACCCCGGCCTCGCCCCGGTTGCTCCTGACCGCCACGACGCCGGGGCCCCCGCCGGGACCCTCCCCGGCGGACCCGACGACCACCGCCGGGCGCGAGTAGACGCGGCGGCGGCGTGCGCGCTGCTCCCAGCGGAGCATCGCGGGGACCAGGAGGAGGAGCACCACGACCACGGCCCCGATGCCGATCTTGGCGGCCGTCGGCATCCCCTCGTCCACCGTGATCGGCGTACCGCCGAACTCCTGGTCGAGCAGGGGGTTGCGCCGGTTGTTCGCCGCCCCGGTGGGCGTGTCCGAGCCGGTGGGGCCGGCGCTGGGCTGCGCGGTGGGCTCGTCGTCCCCGCCGGTGGTGACCTCCGGGAAGGTATAGGGCGGCCGCGTCGCGGTGCCCTGCCCGGCGGGGCCGGACGGGGTGGGCTCGAAGCGCAGCCAGCCCGCCCCCTCGAAGTAGAGCTCGGGCCAGGCGTGCGAGTCGTGGGTGCGGACGTTCCACCGTCCGGAGACGCTGGTGCCGCCGGTGTAACCGATGGCGACCCGGGAGGGGATGTCCACGGCCCGCGCCAGCACCGCCATCGCGGCGGCGAACTGCTCGCAGTACCCGGCCCTGCTGCGCAGCACGAAGTCCGACAGCGCCGGTCCGTCGTGGCCCTGCGTGGCCAGCGTGTAGCTGAACCCGCCCGTGGTGGTGAAGAACTCCTGAAGCTTGACGGCCTTCTCGTAGGGGGTGGCGCCCGCCTCGGTGACCTCCCCGGCCTTGTCGAGGATCTCACGGGGGAGGTTGTCGGGCAGGGTCAGGTACCTCTGCTGGATCGCCTGCGGGATGGCCCCGGCGGTCTTGAGGTTCTCCGCCGTGGGCCGGGGCTCGTTGCTGACCACCTGGTAGGTGAGGCCCTCGGCGGTGTCCCGGGTGGAGAAGACCATCAGGGTGTCCCGGTCGGGCCGCCAGTCGCCCTCGATCCGGACGCGGCTCGCCGGGTACGGCAGAGGCAGGAAGTTCATGTTCCTGACCTCTTCGCTCACCGTGACCTCGAGGGACACCTGGGAGGTGGGCACGGACTGGCCCTGACCGGGCGGCGGGGGCAGCGGCGCGTCGGAGATCAGGTCGTCGGGGCGGCCCTTGGTCTCCGGCATCGTCCACTGCTCGCCGTCGAAGTTGTCCAGCGAGTAGAGCCGCAGGTAGCGCGGCAAGTTGTCGCTGGTGGTGTAGGTCAGGACGGTGGAGTTGCCCGGGAGCGAGAGCTCCCCGCGCAGGTTGACGATCGGGTTGGGAATGCTGATCGAGTTGCCTCCCCGGCCGTTGCCGTCCCCCACGCCGAACCCGAACAGCGGGTCGGGCTCCAGGGTGGGCAGCAGGGACGGCAGCAGGATGGCCAGCGCGACCGCGGTGACGCCGACCCGCTTGCCCGACAGCCGCAGGGTCCCGGTGTCGGCGGCGGGGCGGGGCGCGATGAAGGACGGGGTCCGGCGCACCAGCACCGCCCGGCCCCAGTGGCTGACCCGCTCCTGCCCGTCGGCGACCAGCAGTCCCAGGAACCCCAGCGCGCCGATGACGACCGTCGGCCAGCTGAGCGGGTCGCCCAGGAACGAGGCCGGCACCACGAACAGCGAGAGCAGCGGCAGCCCGGCCAGCGCGCTCCGCCGCAGCCGGGCGGAGCAGAAGTCGACCATGATCGCGATCAGCCCGACGCCGCCGCAGGTCAGCAGGACGATTCCGGCGTTGTCCGGGACGGGGACGGCGAAGCGCTGGATGTCGGCGAAGCCGGCGGCGACCAGCCGGAGCAGTCCGACGAGCGACTCCTTGGTGGGCACCACCCGGGCCCAGGCCTCGTCCCCGGTGAACACCGCCGTCAGGTAGATCCAGAACGCGAACAGCTGGGCCAGGGGCGCCAGCCAGTTCGGCAGCGTGTAGCGGGTGGCCAGCATGCCGACCGAGGTGACCACGAGGATGGCCCCGAGGCTCGCCCAGAACCAGGCGCCCGCCTGGAACAGGGGGTAGAGCGTGAGGGCGACCGCTCCGGTGGCCACGCCCGCCGCGATGGGAAGTCTCATGAACCACCGTTCCCGCTGAGTGCGAATCTCCCGCGTTGCCCGGCGGCCGGCCACACGCTCGCGATCGAGACGCCCGCGGGCAGCCGCACGATGCGCCAGCCCGCTCCGGCGAGCGTCGCCTGCGCCGCCTGGTACTCCTCGCCGTCGCAGAGGTCGGGCCGCTCCCAGCCCGCCACGTCCAGCATGACGGCCACGCCGGTCATGTTGCCGTGCCGGACCCGGGCGAGCTTCTGCGCCTCCTCGACGGTGACGCCGCCCAGCACGGCCACGACGAGTCCGTCGCCGCCGCCCTGCCGAAGGGCGGCGACGCCGTACTCCAGCGACCGCGCCGAACTGGTCCGCACCACCGCCAGCGTGTCCAGCAGCGACCAGCTCAGCCCGGTGTCGGTCAGATGCTCGGGACCTTGGTCGGTGACCAGCCGCAGCCCCAGCCCCTCACGGGCCAGGTGCACGCCGATCGAGGCCGCGGCCGAGACCGCCGCCTCGAAGGAGGAGCGCGGCCCCTCGCCCCGGTGCGCGTACCTCCGCGTGTCCAGCAGGAGCGCGCCGCGGCTCTGCCACTGCTGCTCCTCGCGCCGGACCATCAGCTCGCCGTACCTGGCGGTCGAGCGCCAGTGCACCCGCCGCAGGTCGTCGCCCTGCCGGTACTCGCGCGGGGCGACGTCGTCGTCGCCGGCGGCGGCCACGCTCCGGGTACGGCTGTCGCCCCCGCCCGTCCACTCGCCGGACAGGCGGACGTGGGGCAGCGGCACCACCTGCGGGGTCACCACCAGGGTGTCGCTCACGGTGAACGACCGGGTCAGCTCGACCAGGCCGAAGGGGTCGCCGATCCGGATCGAGAGCGGGCCGATGACGAACCTGCCGCGCAGGTCCGAGCGGACCCGGTAGTCGATCTCCCGGATGCCCCGGGGCTCCACCCGGTCCAGGACGAACCTGGGACGGGCCCCGAGGGCGTAGGGGACGGTGTCCTCGATCATCAGCAGGCCGGTGGGCAGCCGGGTCACGTTCTCCAGCCGGAGGGTCACCGTGGCCTCGCTGCCCGCCTCGGCCCGGGGCGGGTCGAGGCGCCGCGCGCAGCTGAGCCGGTAGCGGGTCCGGGCCACCACCATGGCCGCGAGCAGGGGCAGGGAGACGATGAGCACCCCGATCCTCAGCAGGTCGTGCTCGCCCAGGAAGAACGCGCACATCAGCGCGGCGAGACCGGAGCCGATGAAGGAGCGGCCGCGGGTGGTGAGCGCTCTCAAGCCGGACATCACGCCACCGCCCCGTCCCGCGGGACGGCGGCCGCCGGTCCGGCGCCGCGCCCGCTCATCGGGCCTGCGCCTCGGGTACGGGCACCCGGCGGACCAGGTCGGTGATCACCTGCTCGGGCAGGCGGCGCTGGCCCTGGGCCTCGACGCTGGGCAGCAGGCGGTGGGCGAGGACGGGCAGGGACAGGGCCTGGAGGTCGTCGGGGATGACGTAGTCACGGCCGGCGAGCGCCGCGTGCGCCCGCGCGGCGCGGACGAGCTGCAGGGTCGAGCGCGGGGAGGCGCCGAGCCGCAGGTCGGGGGAGTGCCGGGTGGCGGTCACCAGGTCGATCGCGTACCGCTTGATCGACTGGGAGACGTAGATCGCGCGGACCGCCTCGATCAGCGCCTTGACCTCGGCGGTGGTGGCCACCGGCTCCAGCTTGTCGATCGGGGAGGCCGAGCCGTGCACGTCGAGCATCTCCAGTTCGGCGGCGGGCTCGGGGTAGCCCATCGCGATCCGCGCGGTGAAGCGGTCGCGCTGCGCCTCGGGGAGGGGGTAGGTGCCCTCCATCTCGATGGGGTTCTGGGTGGCGATCACCATGAAGGGGGCGTCGAGCTGGTAGGTCACCCCGTCGACGGTGACCTGGTGCTCCTCCATGCACTCCAGCAGGGCGGACTGCGTCTTGGGGGAGGCCCGGTTGATCTCGTCGCCGACCACGATGTTGGCGAACACCGGTCCGGGCTTGAACTCGAACTCACGGGTCTGCTGGTTGTAGGCGCTGACCCCGGTGATGTCGCTGGGCAGCAGGTCGGGGGTGAACTGGACGCGGCGTACGGGGCAGTCGATGGATCGTGCCAGCGCCTTGGCGAGCATCGTCTTCCCGACACCGGGCACGTCCTCGATGAGGAGGTGCCCCTCGGCGAGCAATACGGTCAAGGTCAAGCGGACGACGTCGCTCTTGCCCTCGATCACCGATTCGATCGCCTCGCGGATCCGGTGCGCGGTGGCGACCAGATCGTCGAGCCGAGGTGGGACGTCATGGGTTACTGCCACCAGGCCTCCATGAGGGTGCGGCGGGGCGCGCCGGGGGGTACACGTCAAAACTCGGCGGGGCCTGGGCGGCCCCTTCTTATCCCATTGTGAGTACCGACACTACGACGCCGTGGGTTCCAGGGCGACTTTATGCGGCATCGGGGCTGTTTTGTGGATGAACATGCCACAGTGTGCGGCGCGATCGTCGCGTTCTCACGCGGCGGACGTACGGATCTCGTGACACACGGCGGCCCGCGCTCCACTGCGCTCCACCACTTTCCTCCACCGGTTCTTCTCCCTACCACTCTGCCCCACTTTCCGTGCTCTCCTCCGGGGCGCCGCCGGCTCCCCGCCGGGCCCCTCCCGGTTTCGCCGGGGGCTTGCGTCCGCGTGATCGTCCGGCTTGTGACGGCATATCCGACACGCCGGTTGGCAGTCAGGGGCCTCTGGTCGGCCCCACTCCGCACCACCCCTCCTGAACTGGGGAAATATCGGCGGATTCGCGCGTGAACACGGTTGGAATCAGTTGACGGTGGAGAGAAGTGGAGTATGGTGGTGCGCAGTGGAGGGCAGAGGCTGTAGCGCTGAGCGCTCCGCTAGGCACGGGAGGTGGGGCCGGTGTTCCTCGGCACCCATCATCCGCGCCTCGACGACAAGGGACGGCTGTTCCTGCCGGCGAAGTACCGTGAGGAGCTGGCGGAGGGTCTGGTGATCACCAAAGGCCAGGAGCGCTGCCTCTACGTCTTTCCCGTAGAGGAGTTCAGGCGCATCACCGAGGCCCTGCGCACGGCGCCGGTGACCGCCAAGGCGGTCCGTGACTACAGCCGTGTCTTCTTCGCCAGCGCGTCCGACGAGGTCGCCGACAAGCAGGGGCGTATCACCATCCCGCAGGCTCTGCGGGAATACGCCAGCCTGCGCCGTGACTGCGTGGTCATCGGAGCCAACACCCGGTTGGAGATCTGGGACGCGCAGGCCTGGGACACCTATCTGGCCGACCAAGAGCAGGCGTTCGCCGATCTGTCGGAGGAGGTGCTGCCAGGGATTCTGTGATTCCACGGTCGACTTATCGGTGAAACGTCGTTCGGCGAGGTCTCCACCCGCAACCAGCCGCATGCCAGCTGATGCACCTTCCCCGGTGTCAGGTGGACGAGCGGATACGCGGGTGCGGATGGGGACCTGGCCGGACGGCCCGGAGTGGGGGCCGGTAAGGGCCTTTCCGATGACTTCGCACTCTGCCGCGCGGCGCCCGGACGGCGCCGCGTCGCGTTCTCGCCCTCTAGGGTCTGTTCGTGGGAGCAGGCCCCGGGCGAGGTCCCGGACCGGAAAGGGCTCCAGCACACCGATGAACGTCCGCCGCACATCCGCGAGCGGGGCGGCGTAGAGGGGGGTGGCGCCGCGATGCGCGCCGAGAAGGACATGTCCGATCTTCAGGCTCCGGGCGGTGACGTCCCCGCCGGTGCCCCCGCCCACGTCCCCGTGATGCTCGACCGCGTGCTCGAACTGCTGGCCCCCGCGCTGGACCGGCCCGAGCCCGTCCTCGTCGACGCGAACCTCGGTCTCGGCGGTCACGCCGAGGCGCTGCTGGCCGCCCACCCCTCGCTCCATCTCATCGGGATCGACCGAGACCCCACGGCGATCGAGCGTTCCACGGCCCGGCTGGCGCCGTACGCCGGCCGGACCACCCTGGTCCGCGCGGTCTCGGACGAGCTGCCCGAGGTGCTGGCCGAGGCAGGCCGGCCCCGGGTCGACGGCGTCCTGTTCGACCTGGGCGTCTCCTCGCCCCAGCTCGACGAGGCCGAACGCGGCTTCGCCTACTCCTACGACGCGCCGCTGGACATGCGGATGGACCGGGACGAGGAGCTGACGGCGGAGATCGTCGTCAACACCTACCCCGTCGGAGAGCTGATCCGGATCCTCCGGGATTACGGCGAAGAAAGATTCGCCCCGCGTGTCGCGCACCTAATAGCAAAGGAACGGGGCAAGGAAGCCATAACGTCGACCAAGAGGCTTGCGGAGATCGTCCGGACGGCGATCCCCGCAGCCACGCGGAGAACCGGGGGAAACCCCGCAAAAAGGACTTTCCAGGCGTTGCGAATCGAGGTGAACGCGGAGTTGACAGCATTGGAACGCGCCCTGCCCGCCGCGCTCGACGCGCTGACGCTCGGCGGGCGCGCCGTCGTGCTCGCCTATCACTCCCTCGAGGACCGGCTGACCAAGCAGGTCTTCGCGGCGCGGACCAGGGACACCGGCCCTCCGGGCCTCCCCGTCCCGCTCCCGGCCCACCAGCCGCGGTTCGCGTTCGTGACGAGGGGAGCAGAACTCCCGGGCGAAGAGGAGGTGGCCCGCAACCCGCGGGCGGCCTCCGCCCGGTGCAGGGCGGTAGAGAGGATCCGTGAGGCAGTTGACGAGGAGTGAGTCAGACGTCCGTCGCGCCGTTCCCGGCCGCGGCGCACGGCCCGCGCGCGTTCCCCGCGCGACGCCGCCCAGGCGCAGGCCCAGGCCGGTCGAGGCCGAGCCCGCCGCCCGGCCCGCGGCTCCGGGTCCCGTCGCGGCTCAGCCTCCGGCCGCGCTCCGGGCCCCCGCCGAGGCGCGCTCCCCGGGTGCGGCCCCCCGCCGGGGCCGCGCGCCGCGCGCTCCCTTCGTCCTGCTCCTGGTCGGCCTGCTCTGCGGCGGGCTGGTCACGCTGCTGCTGCTCAACACCGTCCTGGCCCAGGGATCCTTCCGGGAGAGCGATCTGCGCAACGACATCACCGAGCTGACCCTGGCCAAGGAAACACGGGAGAACGACAACAGGCGCGCGGAGCAGCCCGGCGTGATCGCCGGCGACGCGGAGAAGCGGGGCCGGCGGCCCGACTGGGACTCCGTCAACGCGCTCGACCCCGGAGACCCCGCCGGCGCCCCGGGCGCCGGCGACGTCCGGATGCCCGGCGGGCAGAAGCCGGTGGAGAGCACGGACCGGTGAAGGACAGCGGTGGCCGCGGTCCGGGATCCGGCCGCGGCGGTTCCGGCCGTCGCGGCCCGGGCCGTCCCGAAGGCCAGGGAAGGCCGGGCGGCGCGGACCGGCAGGGGCGCCCGGACGGTCCGGAGGGCACGGGCCGGTCCGGCCTGCCGGGTCCGCCGGGCGCGGGACGGCCGCGCCCCCCGGGCGGGCAGGCGGGCTCGGGCGAGCCGCGACGGCCGGGCCGCACGGACGGCACGGCGCGGCCGGGTCGCAGGGATGAGAACAGGCAGCCGGGCCGCACGGACGGCACGGCGCGGCCTGGGCGTGCGGACGGGACCGCGAGGTCCGGCCGGGCCGACGGGACCGCGAGGCCGGACAGGGGCGCGGGCGCGCGACCGGGGCGCGAGGAGGGGACGGCGCGTTCCGGAGCGCCCGGAAGGCCGCGGCGCCCCGAGGGCTCACGCCCCGAGCGGCCGCGCTCTGACAGGCCGCGTTCCGAGACGTCGCGCTCTGACAGGTCGCGTCCCGAGACCTCACGTTCCGAGACGTCGCGCTCTGAAGGGGCGCGCTCCGAGCGGCCGCGTCCCGAGGCGGCGCGCCCCGGCGCGGCGCGGCGCGGGGACGGCTCCGGGGCGGGCAGGCCGCCCCGGCCGCCGCGTGCCCCCAGGCCCCCCCAGCCGCCCCGGGCGCCGCGCCCGCCCGCGATGCTGCGCCTGGGCAACCCCAACAGGCGCATCCACATCGGCCTGATCGTCATGACGTTCGTGCTGTCCATCTTCGCCGGGCGCCTGGTCCAGCTCCAGGGCCTGGACTCCAAGGTGTACGTGGCGGAGGCGGCCCAGCGGCGCGTCCAGGAGGAGAAGATCCCCGCGCGGCGCGGTTCGGTCACCGACGTCAACGGGCACGAGCTCGCCCTGACGATCGAGGCGCGCGAGATCTTCCTCGATCCCGCGGTGGTCGTTCCCGGCGAGCGCGACAAGGTGGCCACGACGCTGGCCGCGGAGCTCGGCGTGCCGGAGGACCAGGTCGCGGCCAAGCTCGCCGACCCCGCCAAGCACTACGTCCCGCTGGCGACCGTCACCCCGGCGGTGGCGCGCAAGGTGCTGGCGCACGAGTTCAAGGGCGTCGGGAGCAAGCACAAGTACCTCAGGGACTACCCCGGCGGCGACCTCGCCGGCAGCCTGATCGGTTTCGTCGGCGACGACGGCTACGGGCTGAGCGGCATGGAACTGCTCCACAACAAGCTGCTCGCCGGGCGCGACGGCGAGCAGATCATGGAGACCGGGCGCGACGGCGAGCGGATCCCGATGACCCGCACCACCCGCCAGACCCCGGTGGCGGGCAGGGACGTGCGGCTCACCATCGACCGGGACATCCAGTGGGCCGCGCAGCAGTCGATCACCGAGCAGGTGAGGGCCACCGGCGCCCGTACCGGCAGCGTCATCGTGATGGACGTGCAGACCGGCCAGGTGGTGGCCGCCGCCAACGCCCCCGAGCTGGACCTGAAGAACTGGAAGAAGACCCCCTCGGAGGGCTGGGTCAACCGGGCCGTGGCCGACGTGTTCGAGCCCGGCAGCACCAACAAGGTGATCACCGCCGCCGCCGCGCTGGAGTCGGGGGCCGTGCGGCCCGAGACCGTGTTCACGGTGAAGGACGAGATCAGGTGCGCCGACCGGGTGCTGCGCGACTCGCACCCGCACCCCACCGAGCGGCTGACCTTCTCCGGCGTGGTCGCCACCTCCAGCAACGTGGGCACCATCCTCGCCGCCCAGAAGGTGGGGGACCGCAGGCTCCACGACATGCTGCGGCGCTTCGGGTTCGGCTCCAAGCCAGGCGCGGGCTTCTACGGGGAGGAGGCCGGGCTGCTGCCGTCCTGGCAGAACTGGTCGGGCAGCCAGCGCTGCACGATCGCCTACGGGCAGGGCGTCTCGGTCACCGCGCTCCAGACGGCCAGCGTCTACCAGACCATCGCCAACGGCGGGATCCGGGTCGCCCCGTCGATCGTGGCGGGCGCCACCGACGCGAACGGCGCGTTCGTGCCGGCGCCGCCGGGCAAGCGGACGCGGGTGGTCGGCGAGCGCACCGCCAGGGAGGTCACCACGATGCTGGAGGCCGCGGTGAGCGAGGACGGCACCGGCACGCTGGCCGCGATCGACGGCTACCGGGTGGCCGGCAAGACCGGCACCGCGATGCGCTACGACGCCGCATGCCAGGGCTACTGCGGCTACACCGCGACCTTCGTCGGCTTCGCCCCGGCCGACAAGCCGCGCCTGGTGGTCCTGGCGGTGATCCAGGACCCCCGCGAGGGCCACTACGGCGGGGAGATCGCCGCCCCCGTGTTCAGGAAGGTGATGACGTTCGCGTTGAAGAGCAAGAAGGTCCCGCCCACCGGAACGACGCCGCCCGCGGTGCGGATACGCGCCGGGGAGTGAGCGGGAACGGTACGCTCTCGCCGTGCGTCCCCCGTCGTCCATGCGACCTTCAACCAGTTCACCCCGGCCGCTGTCCGGGCTAGCGAGCCTGCTCGGCGCGCCTTCGGGCACGTCGCGGACGGCGCTGGCCGCGGTCTCGGGAGTCACCATCGACTCGCGCCAGGTCCGGCGCGGAGACCTCTACGTCGCGCTGCCCGGAGCCACGGCGCACGGCGCCGACTTCGCCGCGCAGGCGCTGTCCGCCGGGGCCGCCGCGATCCTGACCGACCCCGAGGGCCGCGAGGCCGCGGTCGCGACCGGGCTGCCGGTCCTGGTGGTCGACGACCCGCGGGCCCTGCTCGGCCGGGTCGCCGCCTGGGTGTACGGCGATCCCGCGCGGGAGGTGACGGTCATCGGCGTCACCGGCACCAGCGGCAAGTCCACCACCACCTTCCTGCTCGAAGCCGGGCTGCGGGCCGCCGGCCACCGGACCGGTCTGATCGGCGGGGTCGAGATCCACGCGGGCGACCTGCGCTTCGCGCCCAAGCTGACCACGCCGGAGGCCAGC
This sequence comes from Planobispora longispora, assembly GCF_016863135.1. Lineage (GTDB taxonomy): Bacteria > Actinomycetota > Actinomycetes > Streptosporangiales > Streptosporangiaceae > Planobispora > Planobispora longispora. The sequence goes on along the minus strand of NZ_BOOH01000004.1, from coordinate 144,271 downwards.
GACCTGCAGGGCCTGTTCGCCCTCATGCGGGAGGAGGGCGTGACCGCCGCCGCGATGGAGGTCTCCAGCCACGCGCTGGCGCTGGGCCGCGTCGACTCCGTCTTCTACGACGTCGCGCTGTTCACCAACCTCTCCCAGGACCACCTGGACTTCCACAAGGACCTCGACGACTACTTCGCGACCAAGGCCCGGCTGTTCACGCCGGAGATGAGCCGCGTGGGCGTCGTCAACGTCGACGACGCCCACGGGCGGGAGCTCCTCGGCCGGGCCGGGATCCCGATGACCACCTTCTCCGCCCGGGGCGCCGGGGAGGCCGAGTGGCGGGCCGTGGACGTGCGCCTGGGGGCCGACGGCAGCGTCTTCCGGGTCGCCGGTCCCGGCGGCGTGGAGGAGGACGTCACGCTCGCCCTGCCGGGCCCGTTCAACGTGGCCAACGCGCTGGGCGCGATCGTCTCCCTGGTGGAGGCGGGCGTGCCGCTGCGCACCGCCGTGGCGGGCGTGGGCGCCCTGCCCGGGGTGCCCGGCCGGATGGAGCGGGTCCCGGGCGCCGAGGACTTCCAGGTGATCGTCGACTACTCCCACAAGCCGGGCGCGGTGGAGTCGGTGCTGCGCTCGGTGCGCGAGGTCACGGCCGGGAGGCTGACCGTGGTGCTGGGCTGCGGGGGCGACCGGGACAGGGGCAAACGCCCGATGATGGGGGAGGCCGCCGCCCGCCTGGCGGATGTGGCTATCCTCACCAGCGACAACCCTCGCTCGGAGGACCCCCTGCGGATCCTGGCCGAGATGATGGACGGAGTCCTCGGCGTGCCCGAGGAGGAGCGCGCACATGTGATCATTGAGCCGGACCGGGCCGCGGCCATCGACCTGGCGATCGCCCGGGCGGGTTTCGGCGACGTCGTCGTCGTGGCCGGCAAGGGCCACGAGCAAGGTCAGTATGTCGGCGATCAGGTTCTCCCGTTCGACGACAGGCAGGTGGTGGCCGACGCGATCGTCAGACGGCGGAACCGGACCGGGCGCCGAAGCACGTATGGAGAGTAGGGAAGCCACATCATGATCCCGTTGCCACTGGCCAGGATCGCCGAGATAACCTCGGGCGCCCTCACGGGCATGACCGATCCCCGCGCGGTGGTGCGCGGCCCGGTCGTCATCGACTCCCGGGCCGCCGTACCGGGGTCGCTGTTCGTCGCCTTCAAGGGCGAGCGGGCCGACGGGCACGACTTCGCCGCCCAGGCCGTCGAGGCCGGCGCGGTGGCCGTGCTGGCGGAGCGGGCGCTGGAGGTCCCGACGGTGATCGTCAGTGACACGAAGGCCGCGCTGGCGGCCCTCGCGGCGGCCGTCTGCGCCGAGCTGCCCCGCTCCACGATCATCGGCGTGACCGGCTCGGCCGGCAAGACCACCACCAAGGACCTGCTGGCCCGCCTCACCGCCAGGATCGGCCCGACGATCGCCCCGGCCGGCTCGTTCAACAACGAGATCGGCCACCCGCTGACCGTCCTGAAGGCCGACGAGACCACCCGCTACCAGGTGCTGGAGCTCAGCGCCCGCAACGTCGGGCACATCTCCTACCTGGCCCGCATCGCCCCGCCGAAGATCGGCGTGGTCCTCAACGTCGGCACCGCCCACCTGGGCGTCTTCGGCGGCAAGGAGGCGATCGCCCGGGCCAAGGGCGAGCTGGTGGAGGCGCTGCCCGCCGACGGCGTGGCCGTGCTGAACGCCGACGACCCGCTGGTGGCCGCGATGGCCGAGCGCACCGCCGCCCGGGTCACCTGGTACGGCCGGGCCGCCGAGGCCACCGTACGGGCCGAGGGCGTGACCGTCGACGAGCGGGGCCGCCCCTCCTTCACGCTGCGCACCCCCTCGGGCGCCGCGCCGGTCGCCCTGCGCCTGTACGGCGAGCACGCCGTGGAGAACGCCCTGGCCGCCGCCGCGGCCGCCTACGAGCTCGGCCTGCCGGTCGCCACCATCGCCGAGGAGCTGTCGGAGGCCGAGCCCCGCAGCCGCTGGCGGATGGAGGTCACCGACCGCGCCGACGGCGTCACCGTGATCAACGACGCCTACAACGCCAATCCCGACTCCATGCGCGCGGCCTTCGGCGCCCTGGACGCCCTGGCGGGGGCCCGCCGCCGCTTCGCGGTCGTCGCCTCCCTGCAGGAGCTGGGTGAGGAGAGCGACGCGCTGAACGAGGGCGTGGGCCGTCTCGCCGGGGGCGCGGGGCTGACGGGGCTGTTCGTCGTCGGCCGGGACGCCGGGCCGATCCTGGCCGGGGCCCGCGCCGCGGGAGCCGTACCGGACGGGGCTCAGGAGGCCGCTGCGGGCGCGGGAGCAGCCGCCCCGGGCGCGGAGGCCCCCGAGGCCGTCGCGCCGCCCCCGCCGCCGGACGGCCCGCGCACCGTCGTGACCCACGTCCCGGACGTGGCGGCGGCCGCGACCGCCCTGGAGGCGGTGCTGAAGCCCGGCGACGTGGTCCTGCTCAAGGGGCCGCGCGTCGCGGGGCTGGAGCGGGTGGCCGAGGCGCTGCTCGGGGGTGACGGCCGGTGAGGGACATCCTCATCGCCGCGGCGGTGGGCCTGCTGCTGTCCATCTTCGGCACCCCCCTGGCGATCCGCCTGTTCTCCCGCCGCGGCTACGGCCAGAGCATCCGCGAGGAGGGGCCCTCCGGCCACCACGACAAGCGCGGCACCCCCACCATGGGCGGCACGGTGATCGTGATCTCCGCGCTCATCGCCTACGGGGTGGCCCACCTCATCCCGCCGCACGAGGTGACGGTCTCCGGCCTGCTCGTGCTCTTCCTGATGACGGGGCTCGGCGCGGTCGGCTTCCTCGACGACTTCATCAAGATCTACAAGCAGCGCAGCCTCGGCCTGCGCAGCGGCGCCAAGGCGCTCGGCCAGCTCATCGTGGGCGCGGTCTTCGCGGTCCTGGTGACCCGGTTCCCCGACGCCTACGCCATCACCCCGGCCGAGACCCGGGTGTCGTTCCTGCGCGACTTCGGTCCCTCGATCGGCATCGTCGGGTTCACGATCTGGGTGCTCATCATGATCGTGGGATTCTCCAACGCGGTGAACCTCACCGACGGCCTCGACGGCCTGGCCAGCGGGGCCACCGGCGCGGTGCTGGCCTCCTACATCCTGATCGGCAACTGGCAGCTCCGTAACAGCTGCACCAGCCAGCTCGGCCCGAACTGCTACTGGGTCCGCGACCCGCTGGACCTGGCCGTGGTCGCCGCCGCCGTGCTCGGCGCGCTGATCGGCTTCCTGTGGTGGAACGCCCCGCCCGCGAAGATCTTCATGGGCGACACCGGCTCGCTGGCCCTCGGCGGCGTGATCGCCGGTCTGGCCATCACCACCCGCACCCAGCTGCTGCTGATCATCCTGGCCGGGATGTGCGTGGTGATCACCATGTCGGTGATGATCCAGGTCGGCTTCTTCAAGATGACCGGGAAACGGGTGTTCCGGATGGCCCCGCTCCAGCACCACTTCGAGCTGGCGGGCTGGGCGGAGACGACCATCGTGGTCCGCTTCTGGATCGTCGCGGGCCTGTTCGCCGCGACCGGTCTCGGCCTGTTCTACGTCGAATGGGTGCCCAAGTGATCCCGGCTCCGCCGCGTCGCTCCTCCCAGTAAGGATCCGTAGTCCGAATGTTCTGTGTCCTGGGCGCCGGGGTCTCCGGCGCCGCCGCCGCCCGCCTGCTGGCCCGGCGCGGCGAGCGGGTGGTGGTCCTGGAGGCCGTGGACGGGGAGCGGCAGCGCGCCGTCGCCGCCGAGCTCGCCGCGCTGGGGGTCGAGGTCCGTTTCGGCGAGCCCGCCGGGCTGCCCGAGGGCACCTCGACGGCCGTCGCCACCGGCTGGCCGCCGCACCACCCGCTGCTGGTCGCCGCGGCCGGGGCCGGGATCGAGGTGATCGGCGAGGTCGAGCTGGCCTGGCGGCTGCGTCCCGGGGACGCGGCGCCGTGGCTGGCGCTGACCGGCACCAACGGCAAGACCACCGCGGTGCGGATGCTCACCTCGATGCTGACGGCGGCCGGGCGCAAGGCGCTCGCGGTCGGCAACGTGGGCGTCCCGGTCGTGGAGGCCGTCGCCGGGCCGTACGACGTCCTGGCCGTGGAGCTGTCCAGCTTCCAGCTGCACCGCGCGCCCAGCGTCGCCCCGCACGCCGCCGCGGTGCTCAACGTCGCCCCCGACCACCTCGACTGGCACGGCTCCATGGAGGAGTACGCCCGGGCCAAGGGGGAGATCTTCGCCAGGGCCGGGACGGTGGTCTACAACGCCGACGACGAGTGGTCGGCCCGCCTGGCGGCGCCGTACCCCGGGGCGATCGGCTTCACGCTGCGGACGCCGGGTCCCGGACAGGTCGGCGTGGTCGAGGACCTGCTGGTGGACCGGGCGTTCACCGGCGACCCCGTCCGCACCGCCGAGGAGCTCGCCTCGCTGGAGGACGTCCGGCCCTTCGCGCCGCACAACGTGGCCAACGCGCTGGCCGCGGCCGCCCTGGCCCGGGCCTTCGGGGTGTCCTGCGAGGCCGTGCGGCAGGGGCTGCGGGACTTCGTGCCGGACCCGCACCGGATCGCGCACGTCGCCCGGGTCGCCGAGGTCGACTACGTCGACGACTCCAAGGCCACCAACCCGCACGCCGCCGCCGCGTCCCTGGCCGCCTACCCGGCGATCGTCTGGGTGGCCGGCGGGCAGCTGAAGGGCGCCGACGTGGACGAGCTCGTACGGCAGGCCGCCCCCCGGTTGCGCGGCGCCGTGCTCCTGGGCGCCGACCGCGAGCGGATCCGCCGGGCCCTGGCGCGACACGCCGAGAATGTCCCGGTGGTCGAGGTGGCGGGGCAGGACACTGGGGTCATGGACCGTGTCGTCACCGAAGCCGCCCGGCTCGCCACCCCCGGAGACACCGTGCTGCTGGCCCCGGCGGGAGCCTCCCTGGACATGTTCACCGGCTACCCGGCCCGGGGGGAGGCGTTCGCCCGGGCCGTGCACCGGCTCGCGGCCCTGCGGGGGGAGGACGGCGGATGAGCCCCGGCGTCACGCCGGAGGAGGCGTCCGCCTCCCGGAGGATCCGTCCCGTGCGGGAGGGCGACCCGGCCTCGCAGAAGAGCGGTCCCGCCCGGGAGGGCGACCCGGCGGCCGCGCCGGAGGGCGCCGTCCCGGAAGCGTCCCCGAAGCGCCCGCCCGCGCGGGGGGCCTCGGCCGAGGGCCTGCCGGCGCGCCTGCGCGAGCTGCTGGGACGTCCCCTCTTCTCCTACCACCTGCTCCTGGGCGTCAGCGCGCTGCTGGTGGCCCTGGGGCTGATGATGGTCCTGTCCGCCTCCAGCGTCGAGGCGCTGCAGGAGACGGGGGACCCGTTCTACTGGTTCCTCAAGCAGTCGATCTCCGCCGCGATCGGCATCCCGATCATGTGGGCCTGTTCGCGGCTGCCGGTGCGGTTCTTCCGGCTGGCCGGATATCCGCTGATGGCGCTGTCCATCATCGGCCTGGTGATGGTGCTGTTCGTCGGCACCTCCCAGCTCGGCGCCCAGCGCTGGATCGACCTGGGGCCGATCTACCTGCAGCCGTCCGAGCCCGCCAAGCTGGGCCTGCTGCTGTGGGGCGCGGACCTGCTGTCCCGCAGGGCCCGCAACGGGGTGATCGAGTGGCGTCACCTGTTCATCCCGCTGATGCCGGGAACCGCCATCATGGCGGTCATGGTGATGCTCGGCAGCGACCTGGGCACCACGATCGTCCTGCTGGCGATCTTCCTGGCGCTGCTGTGGGTGGTCGGAGCCCCGCTGCGGCTGTTCGGCGGCATCCTCGGGGTCGCGGTGCTCGCCACCGTCGTGATGATCGTCACCGAGGGATACCGCTCGGACCGGATCGAGGGCTGGCTCAACCCCTGGGCCAACGCCGACGGCACGGGCTACCAGGCGGTCCAGGGACAGATCGCGATGGGCAGCGGCGGCTGGTTCGGGATCGGGCTGGGGTCCAGCCGGGCGAAGTGGAACTGGCTCCCGCACGCCGAGAGCGACTTCATCTTCGCCATCCTCGGCGAGGAGCTCGGCCTGATGGGGACGCTGGTCGTGGTCGCGCTGTTCGGCCTGCTCGGCTACGCCGGGCTGCGGGTCGCCACCCGGGTCAGGGATCCGTTCGTCCGGCTCGCCTCGGCCGCCGCGACGGCCTGGATCGTGGGCCAGGCGATCGTCAACATCGGCGCGGTCATCGGCGTCCTGCCCATCACCGGCATCCCGCTGCCGCTGGTCTCCTACGGCGGATCGGCGCTGTTGCCGACGCTCGCCGCGCTCGGCATGCTGCTGTCGTTCGCCAAACAGGAGCCCGGTGCGCGCGACGCTCTCCTCGCACGTGGCCCCGGACCGGCGGCGCGGGCTCTAAGCTGGCTTGGCCTGGGCGGCCCCGGAACGACGAGGCGGCCGGGGCGCGGAAGACGATGAGTGAGACATAAGCGAAAGGACCGACCTGTGAGAGTGGTCCTCGCCGGCGGCGGGACGGCCGGTCACATCGAACCGGCGCTGGCCCTGGCCGACGCGCTGCGGCAACTGGATCCGACCATCGGGATCACCTGTCTCGGCACGGAACGGGGCCTCGAGACGAGGCTCGTCCCCGCCCGGGGATACGAGCTCGAACTCGTGCCCGCCGTGCCGCTGCCCCGTGCGCTGACACCGCAGCTGCTGACCGTGCCCGGACGTCTGGCGGGCGCCATCTCCACGACGGCGCAGATCATGGACCGGGTCGGGGCCGACATCCTGGTCGGCTTCGGCGGTTACGTGGCCACCCCCGCCTACCTGGCGGCCCGGCGGCGCGGCGTGCCGATCGTGGTGCACGAGGCCAACCCCCGTCCCGGCCTCGCCAACCGGCTCGGCGCGCGGCTGACCGACCACGTGTTCACCGGCCACCGGGACACCCCCCTGGCCAAGGCGGAGCACATCGGGATCCCGCTCCGGCGCGAGATCGTCGGCCTGGACCGGCTGTCCATGGGCGACAAGGCGCGCTCCTGGTTCGGGCTGGAGGCCGACCTGCCCACCCTGCTGGTCACGGGCGGCTCCCAGGGCGCGCGATCGCTCAACCGGGCGGCGCTGGCCGCCGCCCCCGCGCTGCGCCGCGCGGGCGTGCAGGTGCTGCACGTCATCGGCCCGAAGAACACGCTGGAGCAGGAGCCGCCCCCCGGCGACCCGCAGTACGTCGTGCTGCAGTACGTCGACCGGATGGACCTGGCCTACGCCGCCGCCGACTTCGCCCTGTGCCGCAGCGGGGCCATGACGTGCGCCGAGCTGACCGCGGTGGGCCTGCCCGCCGCCTACGTCCCGCTCCCGCACGGCAACGGCGAGCAGCGGCTCAACGCCGCGCCGATCGTCCAGGCGGGCGGCGGGGTCATGATCGACGACGCCGACCTGACGCCGGAGTGGATCATCGGCCACGTGCTGCCGATCCTGTCCGACCCCGAGCGGGTGGTGGCCATGTCGGAGGCCGCGTCCCGGATGGGCCGCAAGGACGCCGACGTGGCGCTGGCCCGGAGGGTGCTCCAGATCGCGGCGCAGGGGAGAGCATGATGAGCCTGGTCAAACTGGTGGAGCCGGTCGCGGCCGAGGATCTCGGACGGGTCCACTTCATCGGGATCGGCGGGGCCGGCATGTCCGGAATCGCGCGCATCCTCCTCAAGCGGGGCGTCCCGGTCTCCGGCAGCGACGCGCGCGGCTCGGAGATGGTGACCGCCCTGCGCGAGCTGGGCGGCGTCGTCCACATCGGCCACGCCGCCTCGCACATCAGGAACGTCGACACCGTGGTGGTCTCCACCGCGATCCGCGACTCCAACCCCGAGCTGGGCGAGGCGCTCCGGCAGGGCCTGCGGGTGATCCCCCGGGCCGCCGCGCTGGCCTCGGTGATGGCCGGACGGGCCGCGGTGGCGGTGGCCGGGACGCACGGCAAGACCACCACCACCTCGATGCTCACGGTGGCGCTGCAGCAGTGCGGCGCCGATCCGTCCTACTGCGTCGGCGGCCAGCTGGTCACCACGGGTCTGGGCGCCGACGAGGGCACGGGCGAGGTGTTCGTGGCCGAGGCGGACGAGAGCGACGGCTCCTTCCTGATGCTGGCCCCCGACATCGCGGTGGTGACCAACGTCGAGCCGGACCACCTCGACAACTACGGCGATCCGCAGGCGGTCCACGACAGCTTCGCCCGCTTCGTCGAGCGGATCGGCACCTCCCTGGTGGTGTGCCTCGACGATCCCGGCTCGGCGGCGCTGGTGCCGCTCGCCCGCGGGCGCGGCCTGAAGGTGATCACGTACGGCGAGGCCGAGGACGCCGACCTCCACGTGGGGGACATCGTCCCCGACGGCATGGGCGTGCGGTTCACGGTCCGCGGCCACGGCGAGGTCAGGCTGGCCGTTCCGGGCCGGCACAACGCGCTCAACGCCGCCTCCGTCATCGCCGTGGCCGCGGAGCTGGGCGTGTCCTTCTCCGCCATATGCGAGGGTCTGGCCGCCTTCACCGGGGCCAAGCGGCGCTTCGAGGCCAAGGGCGAGACCGGGGGGGTGGCGGTCTTCGACAGCTACGCCCACCACCCGACCGAGCTGGCCGCCGACCTGCGGGCCGCGCGGGACGTGGTGGCCTCCTTCTCCGGCTCCGGCCGGGTCATCGCGGTCTTCCAGCCGCACCTCTACTCGCGCACCAGGTTCTTCGCCGAGGAGTTCGGCGCCGCCCTGGGGCTGGCCGACGAGGCGATCGTCCTGGACGTGTACGGCGCGCGCGAGGACCCCGAGCCGGGAGTCTCCGGCGCCCTGGTGGCCGACAAGGTGCCGCTGCCGTCCGCCCAGGTCGCCTACGCCCCTCAGCGCGAGGCCGTGCCCGCGCTGGTGGCCGACAGGGCGAGGCCGGGCGACATCGTCCTCACCATGGGCGCGGGCGACGTGACCGAGCTGGGCCCCATGATCGTTGCGGAGCTGTCCTCCCGGTGAGAGAACGATCCCCCGGCGGCGACGCGGCGGCGTCGCCGTCGAACCCGCGAGGGGGCGCCGGTGCGCTGGACTGAGGAGCGCGCGCTGCGAAGCGAGCGTGGGACGAGGGAAGGCACCGGTTACCAGCCCCCGAGCCGCGACGCGGCGGCGTCGCCGTCGAACAGGGTGTGGCGGACGGCTTTCCTGGCGCTGCTCACCGTGGGGGTCGTGGGCACGGCGGCGTGGCTGGTGTTCGTCTCGCCGGTCCTGGGCGTCCGGGAGATCCGGGTGTCGGGCAACCTCGCCGTGCCGGCCGCGGAGGTCCGGGGGGCGGCGGGGGTGGCCGAGGGCACGCCCCTGGCCACCGTGGACCTGGCCGAGGTCGAGGGGCGTGTGGCCGCGATCCGTCGGGTCGAGTCGGCGCGGGCCGACCGGCGCTGGCCCGGGACGCTGGTGATCGAGGTGGTCGAGCGGGAGCCGGTGGCGGCGGTGGCGATGGGCGCCAAGACCGCGCTGGTGGACCGGCACGGGGTGGTGGTCGAGATCAAGGACGTCGCCCCGCCGACCCTGCCGGTGCTCCGGTTGTCCAGCCCGGGGCCGGGCGATCCGGCGACCGGGGCGGCGCTGGCCGTGGTGAGCACGCTGCCGCGGGAACTGCTGGTGCGGGTCGCGGAGGTGCTGGTGCCGTCCCCCGAGGCCGTCTCACTCCGTCTGAGGGACGGCCGCTCGGTGATGTGGGGAGGGAGCGACCGGGCCGAGGAGAAGGCGCGGGTGCTGACCGTCCTGCTCCGGCGACCGGCGGACTCCTATGATGTGAGCTCGCCGGATGTCGTGGCGGTGGAGTGACCTCTCCCCGAGGTCGCGCGCGGTCCCGGGGCGCCCGCCGGGGCGTCTGGCGAAAAGGACAGGTGCGACACGCCGGGCGTGCTTGCGGCGCGGTTAGTTGACCCGCCTGGAGCGTAGCTCCTACTGTCCGTATCAATCCTCAGGTTGACATAAATCTAAATCTCAACTTGAGGTTGAGGGTTGAAGAAAACGACGGCACGACCCCGTGCCGCATGAAATTGCAAGTCAACGAGCGGAAAGGCCCCTCGTCGTGGCAGCACCGCAGAACTACCTCGCGGTCATCAAGGTTGTTGGAATCGGCGGCGGCGGAGTCAACGCCGTCAACCGGATGATCGAGGAGGGACTCAAGGGCGTCGAGTTCATCGCCATCAACACCGACGCCCAGGCGCTGCTCATGAGTGACGCCGACGTCAAACTGGATGTCGGGCGTGAGCTCACGCGCGGTCTCGGTGCGGGGGCCAACCCCGAGGTCGGCCGGAAGGCGGCGGAGGACCACCGCGAGGAGATCGAAGAGGTCATCAAGGGCGCCGACATGGTGTTCGTGACGGCGGGAGAGGGCGGTGGCACGGGCACCGGAGGCGCTCCGGTCGTCGCGAACATCGCGCGGTCCCTGGGCGCCCTGACCATAGGCGTGGTGACCCGCCCCTTCAGCTTCGAGGGCCGCCGCAGGGCGATGCAGGCCGAGGCCGGCATCGAGACCCTCCGTGCGGAGGTCGACACCCTCATCGTGATCCCGAACGACCGGCTGCTGTCGATCTCGGACCGCCAGGTGAGCGTGCTGGACGCCTTCAAGGCGGCCGACCAGGTCCTGCTCTCCGGTGTCCAGGGCATCACGGACCTCATCACCACCCCGGGTCTGATCAACCTCGACTTCGCCGACGTGAAGTCGGTCATGTCCGACGCGGGCTCGGCGCTGATGGGCATCGGCCACGCCCGCGGCGACGACCGGTCGGTCGCGGCGGCGGAGATGGCGGTCTCCAGCCCGCTGCTGGAGGCGAGCATCGACGGCGCGCACGGCGTGCTGCTCTCGATCGCGGGCGGCTCCGACCTCGGCCTGTTCGAGATCAACGAGGCGGCCCAGCTCGTCTCCAACGCGGCGGCCCCGGACGCCAACATCATCTTCGGTACGGTCATCGACGACGCCCTCGGCGACGAGGTCCGGGTCACGGTGATCGCGGCCGGGTTCGACGAGCCCCTGGCGCCCAGCCAGACCACGGCGCCCCAGGGGGCCGCGCGTGCGCCGGCGGCCCGCCCGGCGGCTCCGCCGCCTCCGGCCGCTCCCGTCCGCCCGGCGACTCCCACGGTGAAGAGCGAACCCCGGCCCGAGCCCAGGGCCGTGCAGCCGCCGCCCCCGCCGGTGCGGCCGGTCACCCCTGCGCCGCTCCAGCCCGCTCCGGTGGCGGAGGCCCCGTCCGCGCCGCCGCCGGTCCAGCTGGCCTCTCCGGTGGAGCCGGAGCCGCGGCGCGCGGAGGAGCACCCGCAGGTGTCCATCCCGCGGCCGACGCCCGAGCCGGCGCAGCCGACCTCCATCGTGCCGAGGCCCGCCGACCGCAAGGGTCCGGTGATCTTCGAGGAGCAGGGCGAGGACCTGGACGTCCCCGACTTCCTGAAGTGATCTTCCGGAAGTGACATTGCTCACGCCGGGGCCGGTGACAGCCGGTCCCGCTCCGGCCGCGAGAATAGATTCCGCCTGTTTGTCGGTATTTGAGCGGCGGGAACGTGACAGCGGAAACACGACGAGATGAGATCGCGGCCGGGCTGGCGGAGGTCGAGGCGCAGATCGCCGAGGCGTGCCGGGCGGCGGGCCGGGCGCGCGAGGAGCTGACCCTCATCGCGGTGAGCAAGACCTATCCCGCCTCCGACGTGCGGCTCCTGGCCGGGCTCGGGGTGCGGGACGTGGGCGAGAACCGCGACCAGGAGGCTTCCGGCAAAGCGCGCGAATGCGCCGACCTCGCCCTCACCTGGCATTTCATCGGCCAGCTGCAGACCAACAAGGTCCGCTCCGTGGTCGGCTACGCCGACGTCGTGCACTCGGTGGACCGCCCGCGCCTGGTCGCCGCGCTCAGCGGCGAGGCGGTCAGGGCCGGCCGCGAGGTCACCTGCCTGGTGCAGGTGGCGCTGGACGGCGATCCGGGACGGGGCGGCGCCCGGCCGGCGGACGTGGCCGCCCTGGCGGACGAGGTGGCCGGGGCTCCGGGGCTCCGGCTGGGCGGGGTGATGGCGGTGGCTCCGCTGGGGGAGGAACCGGGCAAGGCGTTCGCCCGCCTGTGGGAGATCGCGCAGGCCGTACAGGACGCGCACCCGGGGGCCGGTGTGATTTCCGCGGGAATGAGCGGAGATCTCGCCGAGGCCGTGGCGAACGGCGCGACACACCTCCGCGTCGGTACGGCGTTGCTCGGTCGCCGCAAGCCCTTCGTCAGGTAATGTCCCTCCAAGTGGGCCTTGGCGTTCACGGGTTCAGTCAGTGGTCGATCGGCGGTGAGCTCCAAGGGGGGATGGCTGCCACCCCGGGTCAATCGAAGTAAGACGGAGGAAGAAGCAGCGATGGCCGGCGCGATGCGCAAGATGGCGGTCTACCTCGGTCTTGTGGAGGACGACCGCTACGAGAGGTACGACGTCTACCCCGACGACGAGTACGAGGAGTTCGACGACTCGCGGCGCGGCGGCGACGAACGGGCCGGCACGGTCCACGAACGCGAGGACGACACCGCAGACCCCGGGGTTCCCGCTCCGAGGCCCGCCACGGCCGTTCTGGAGCGCCGCACGACCGATCTGGCGCGCATCACGACGCTTCATCCCCGCACCTACAACGAGGCGCGGACGATCGGGGAGCACTTCCGCGACGGCACCCCGGTCATCATGAACCTGACGGAGATGGTTGACAGCGACGCGAAGCGGCTCGTCGATTTCGCGGCAGGTCTCGTCTTTGGCCTACACGGGAGCATCGAACGTGTTACCAACAAGGTGTTCCTGTTGTCCCCTGCCAATGTCGAGGTGACCGCCGAGGACAAGGCCCGAATCGCGGAACGCGGGTTCTTCAACCAGAGTTAGAGTTCCACTATGCACATCGAGTCGAAGCCCACCCCGTCCTTCTGGGGGCAGCTGACCAGGACGGAGGCAGGACAGCAGCGTGGAGATCGTTAGCGGGATCCTGGTCCTCGTCCTGGCCCTCTACCTGGTTCTGCTGATCGGCAGAATGATCTTTGAGACGGTGCAGGCGTTCGCGCGCCAGTGGCGTCCCACGGGGGTCGTCCTGGTGCTGGCGGAGGCCGTATACACGGCGACCGACCCACCTCTCAAGTTCCTCCGCCGTTTCATTCCGCCACTCCGGTTGGGTACGGTTGCCTTTGACCTAAGCTTCACAGTGCTCTTCATTGTGGTCTTGGTCTTGATCCAACTCGTGTCCGCGCTTCCACCTCGTTGATCGGGTACCGTCCCTCAGGACAGACTCCAAGCGCGCCAAGGAGACCGAAAAATGCCGCTGACACCCGCTGATGTGCGGAACAAGCAGTTCAGTACGACCAGGCTCAGGCCCGGCTACGACGAGGAAGAGGTCGACGCCTTCCTCGACGAGGTCGAGTCCGAGCTGGACCGCCTCATTCAGGAGAATGAGGAGCTCCGCGCCAAGCTTGCGGAGTGCATGCGGGGCAAGGTGCCCGGCGGGATGGGCATGGCCATGGCGCCGGCGCCCGTCGAGCCCAAGCCCGAGATGATGATGCCGCCGCAGCCGGAGCCGATGCGGGCTCCCGAGCCGGTGCAGCAGCCCGTCCCCGTCGGAATGGGCATGCCCCCGGCCGAGGACAACATGGACACCGCGGCCCGCGTGCTCGCCCTGGCCCAGCAGACGGCCGACCAGGCGATCGCCGACGCCCGCCGGGAGGCGGACGAGACGGTGACCCGCGCCCGCCGCGAGGCCGACGACATCCTGGCCAAGGCTCGCCGCCAGGCCGAGCAGGTCATCGGCGACGCCCGCGCCCGCGCCGAGACGCTGGAGCGCGACGCGCAGGAGCGCCACCGCCAGGCCATGGGCTCGCTGGTGCAGAACCGCGACGAGCTCGAGCGCAAGGTCGAGGAGCTGCGCAGCTTCGAGCGCGAGTACCGCAGCCGCCTCAAGCTCTACCTGGAGAACCAGCTGGCGGAGCTGAACGTCGCGGCCGAGGGCAGCGGCGGCTTCCCGATCGTGGGCGGCCCGCCCGCCATGTCCCACGCCGGCGCCCCCGGGCCCCAGCAGCCCCTGCAGGCCGGTCCCGCCAACCCGTTCGGCGGTGAGCCCTCGCCGCACCCCGGGGCCTTCCAGGGTGCCGAGGGACCGCACAACGATCGTCGCTGACGAGACCGTCGCTAAGGTGTCGGGTCATTCCCCCTGACCCGTACCCGGGAGTTCTCCTGTGATCCTTATCAGCGCTGGTTTGGTGTTGACGGCCGTCGTCCTGCTCATCGCGGGCGTCGTGCTGGGCGAGCCGCCCCTGGTCATATGGTCGATCGCGGTCAGTATGCTGTCCGCGGTCTTCCTGGTGATCGGGGCGTTGCTGCGACGCCATGAACTGTTCCCCGGCGGAGGCCGTGCCGGGGCGGTTCCACCGTCCCCCCACCCGGGGGCGGGACCGGCCGGGCCGATGCCCGCACCGTCCATGGCGTCCCCTCCGCAGCACGTCCCGGCGGGCCGGCCCGCCGCGGTGCCGCACGGCGTGCGCCAGACGGCCCCGGTCGCGGCTCCGACCCGCCCGGTTCCGGCCGGACGGCAGGGCCCGCTGGACGCCGAGTCGATCGTCCTGGTGATCCCCGGCCGCAGGCGTTACCACGTCGCCGGGTGCCGCCAGCTGGCCGGCAGGGACCACGAGGAGCTGACCCACGAGGAGGCCCGGGAAGAGGGCTTCACCCCGTGCACCGCGTGCCTGCCCGAGTTCACCGCCGGACTCGCGCCGCAGGACGACGCTCCCGCACAGGGACGCCAGGACGCTCCCGCGCAGGAACAGGACGCTCCCGCGCAGGTCCAGGAGCCCGCCAGGCCGCGGACCGCCGTGGAGCAGGACTCCCCGGCGTCCTTCGCGGAGCAGGCGCCCGCGGCCCCCGCCGGGCCCGCGCCCGCCGAGTCGGCCGGCTCCCGACCGGCGCCCGCCGGACCGGCCGACCCCGAGGTCACCACCCGGTTCACCCCTCCTTACGCGCCGGCCGCCTCGGGCGGCGCTCCGCCGAACCGGCCGGCCGCCCCGCCCGCCACCCCGGCGTTCCCGGTTCAGGCACCGGCCGCCCCGCCCGCCGAGGACGCCGCGGCGACCAGCTGGTTCAGCCGCGACATCGTGACTCCTCCGGCGACCGCGCCGAAGCCCGGCGCCGAACCGGAGCCCGTCGCGGAGGAGAAGGAGACGGAGCCCGAATCCGCGGAGCTCGCGGAGCCCGCGGAGTCCGCGGACCCCATGGGCTCCCCGTCCGACATCCGGCCGGAGGACAGCGCCTCCGAGACCGTGGCCGTGAAGCCTCCCGTGACGGAGCCGGAAGGCCCCGCCGCTCGGAGACTTCCCACGGAGTCCGCCGCCGAGCGCGAGGACGTCGTGGAGCAGAACGGCGCATCCGAGCCGGTGGAGCCGGCCGAGACCGCACCCGGGCGCGCCGGGCAGCAGGTGTCGGCCGACTCCACCTCGGCAGAGGAGCCGGCGGCGGCGACGTCTCCCGGCGAGCCTGAGACGCCTCAGGAGAAGACCGGGCCGCCTGTCACCGAGGCGGCCGGGACGTCCTCCCCCGAGGAGAGGCAAGAGGAGAAGAAGGTCGCCGAGGCGCTGGCCGACGACGACACCGACACCTCGCCCAGGGGAATCCCCGCCGTCGTGGTCGAGGAGGCCGAGGACGGCGCTCCGCCGGAAGACGACCGGGCCGGTGCGGACCGCCCCGGAACCGTGAAGGTCATCGTGGGCACCCGCCGTTTCCACGGCACCGCCTGCCCCCTCATCAGGGGCGTGGACGACGACGGCCTGCAGACCATGTCCCGGGCCGAGGCCGAGGAGGCCGGTCTGAGCGCTTGCTCGGTCTGCCAGTAGCGGGCGGCTCCATGATCAGCCCCCTGACCGGCTGATCGCCGTTCACGGCGCCGGACCCCGCCGTGCCCCGTCTCGCCGTACCGGCGCCGTGTCCGCTGCTCCTGAGGACGGAGGGCGCCTCCGCGCCCGAGGAGACACGTTGTGCACCGGGTGAACGCGTCGCGAGTGCTGGAGGGACGTGCTGGGCGCCTGAGGGAGGCGTCGAGCGCCGGGTGAACGTGAGGAGGGCCCGGGGGTGATCCCGGGCCCTCCTCGTGTTCCGGGTCAGGCGGTGGCGCGGCGGAGCTGGAAGGTGAGGCCGAGGTCGGAGTCCTGGTGGGACGGGACCTCCTCGGCGGCGCCCTCGGTGACGGACAGCGCGAGCACCTCGTCGGCCACGACGCCGCCCTGGGCGCGCAGGGCCTCGGCCAGGTCGGCGTCGTCGGTGGACCACCACAGGTCGATCCGGTCGGTGATGGCCAGGCCCGTGGTCTTGCGGGCCTCCTGGACCAGGCGGATCACGTCGCGGATCAGGCCGGAGCGGCGCAGCTCGTCGGTGATGGCCAGGTCGAGGGCGACGGTCTCGCCGGTGCCGGTGTCGACGGCCCCGGTCTCCACCGCCCAGCCGGACTTCGGCTGCTCGGTGACGATCACGTCCTCGCCGGTCAGCTCCACCGTGCCCAGCTCGCCGGCCTCCAGCGAGACCGGCGACCCGGCGCGCAGGGCCCGGGCCAGCTCCCCGGCGTCGGCGGCGGCCACCGCGGCGGCCACCAGCTTCGTCTGGGAGCCGAACCGCTTGCCCAGCGCCCGGAAGTTGGGCTTGACGGTGAAGGAGACCAGGTCGGCGGAGAATCCCGACAGGTCCTCCAGGGCCTGCACGTTGAGCTCCTCGGCGATCAGCCCGCGCAGCTCGGCGGAGAGCGCGGCCCAGCCGGGGGCGCCGACCAGCGCGCGGCCGAGCGGCTGGCGGGTCTTGACCCCGCTGGAGGCGCGGGCCGAGCGGCCCAGCTCCACCAGGCGGCGGACCAGCGCCATCTGCTCCGACAGCGCCGGGTCCAGCAGGGCGGAGTTCACCTGCGGCCAGGAGGCCAGGTGCACCGAGGAGGGGCTGCCCTCCTCGCGGAGCACGTCCCAGACGTAGTCGGTGGTGAACGGCACCACCGGCGCCATCAGGCGGGTGACGGTCTCCAGGCACTCGTACAGGGTGGCGAAGGCGGAGACGTCGCCCGACCAGAACCGGCGGCGGGAGCGCCGCACGTACCAGTTGGACAGGTCGTCGAGGAACTCGGCCAGCCGCCGCCCGACCCGGGCGGTGTCGAACTCGTCCATCGAGGAGGTGACCTCGGCCACCGTCCGGTGCAGCTCGGCCAGGGCCCACCGGTCGATCAGCGGGCGCTCGCCGTACGCCGGAGCCTGGTCGATCATGGAGGGGGCCCAGGACTCGGCGCCGGCGTAGAGCGTGAAGAACGAGGCCGTGTTCCAGTAGGTCAGCAGGACCTTGCGGACGATCTCCTCCAGGGCCGCGTGGCCCACCCGGCGGGCCGCCCAGGGCGAGCCGGAGCAGGCCATGAACCAGCGCAGGGCGTCGGCGCCGTGCTGCTCCATCAGCGGGATCGGCTGCAGCACGTTGCCCAGGTGCTTGCTCATCTTGCGGCCGTCCTCGGCCAGGATCAGGCCGAGGCAGAGCACGTTCTCGTAGGAGGAGCGGCCGAAGACCAGGGTGCCGACCGCCATCAGCGAGTAGAACCAGCCGCGGGTCTGGTCGGTCCCCTCGCAGATGAACTGCGCCGGGTAGGCGGTCTCCAGCATCTCGGGGTTCTGGTACGGCGCGCCCCACTGGGCGAACGGCATCGAGCCCGAGTCGTACCAGGCGTCGATCACGTCGGGCACCCGGCGCGCCTCGGCCCCGCAGGAGGGGCAGGGCAGCACGACGTCGTCCACGTAGGGGCGGTGCGGGTCGAGGCCGGAGACGTCCTGGCCGGACAGCTCGCTCAGCTCGGCCAGCGAGCCGACGCAGGTGACGTGCGACTCGTCGGCGGAGCAGACCCACAGCGGGAGCGGGGTGCCCCAGTAACGGGAACGGGACAGCGACCAGTCGACGTTGTTGCGCAGCCACTCGCCGAAGCGGCCCCACTTGATCGTCTCGGGGTACCAGCTGGTCTTCTCGTTCTCGGCGAGGAGCTGGTCCTTGATCGAGGTGGTGCGGATGTACCAGGCGGGCAGGGCGTAGTACAGCAGCGCGGTGTGGCAGCGCCAGCAGTGCGGGTAGCTGTGCTCGAAGTGGCTGCCCCGGTACAGCAGGCCGCGCTCGCGCAGGTCCGCGGTCAGGCCCTCGTCGGCGTCCTTGAAGAACTGCCCGCCGACCTGCGGCACGTCGTCCAGGAAGCGGCCGTCGGGGCCGATCGGGTTGACCACCGGCAGGCCGTACCGCTTGCAGGTCGTCATGTCGTCGGCGCCGAAGGCGGGGGCCTGGTGGACCAGGCCGGTGCCGTCCTCGGTGGTGACGTAGTCGCCGAGGACCACGTAGTGGGCGCCGGGGACGTCGACCAGCTCGAACGGCCGCGCGTAGGCGGTGTGCTCCAGCTCGGCGCCCTGGAAGGTGGCGACCACTTCGGCGTCCTCGCCCAGCGCGGCGTGCAGCAGCGCCGCGGCCACGACCAGCACCTCGTCGGAGCCGGCGGGGCGGGCGGCGACGTAGGTGACCTCGGGGTGCACCGCCACCGCGGTGTTGGACACCAGGGTCCAGGGCGTGGTGGTCCAGATCAGCAGGGACGCGCCGAGCTCGGCCAGCGGGCCGGAGCGCACGGGCATGCGGACGTAGACCGACGGGCTGGAGACGGTCTCGTAGCCGCCGGGCTGGCCCAGCTCGTGGTCGGACAGGCCGGTGCCGCAGCGTGGGCAGTACGGCGTGATCCGGAAGTCACGGAAGAGGAGATCCTTGTCGAAGATTACTTTGAGCGACCACCAGACGGACTCGACGTAGGCCGGGTCCATCGTGCGGTAGGCCTGGGACAGGTCGATCCAGTAACCCATCCGCTCGGTCATCTCTTCGAAGGCGTCCACGTGGCGCAGCACTGACTCGCGGCAGCGCGCGTTGAACTCGGCGATGCCGTACGCCTCGATGTCCTTCTTGCCGGACAGGCCGAGCTCTTTCTCGATGCCGACCTCGACGGGCAGGCCGTGGCAGTCCCAGCCGGCCTTGCGGGGCACGCTGTAGCCCTGCATGGACTTGTATCGGGGGAGGACGTCCTTGAAGACGCGGGCCTCGACGTGGTGGACGCCGGGCATGCCGTTGGCGGTGGGCGGGCCCTCGTAGAAGACCCAGGCGGGGCCGCCGGAGTTCTGCTCGACCGAGCGCTCGAAGATCTTGCCGTCCCGCCAGCGGTCAAGCACCTCGTGTTCGAGCGCGGGCAGGTCGACCTGCGCGGGAAGGGGGCGGAAATAGGCGGACATCGGTGGCGGGACCTCCACGCTGGTGCTGGCAGTGGCGTGGAGGGACGAGACCGTACGGCCCCGCGGTACCACCCTCCTTGACTTCCGGGTGACGGAAGTCCTCTTCTTTCGGGTGCTGCCGGGTCTACTGGGTCTCCTGGCGGGCAGGGGACCGTTCTTCCGGCGGCTCGGGGGTGATGTTCCCTCCGGATCTCGCCCCGGGCTCCCACCGTCCCCGGGTCGCTCGTGCGAGGGGGTCCGGACGTACTCGTCCCCGTCAACGCCTTGCGAACTCAAACGATAACGCACGCGGGGCCTTCCCTGCCTCTCGATATCCGGTGCCGAGCGGAATGAGAGGGAAGAGGGCGGATAGTACGGGATTGGTAAAGAGGTTAGTGGGGCGTTTGCCGTTCTGTTATGGGCGGCCTAAGCTTCCCGCACCGTTTACCGCCCTGGTAGGGGTCCGATCGAGTGAGGAGGCCTACATGGCCACGACCGTACGCGCGGAGAAGAACGCGGTGGTTCCGGCACAGAACGGTCCCGCCGCCCCCTGGACGGCCGAGGAGCTCGCCGAGGTCCGCGAGCGGCTGGCCGTGGAGATCGAGGAGCTGAACGCCGAGATCGCCCGGGCGGAGTCGGAGATCGCGTCCAACGACGTCACCGACGGTGCGGGAGACGACCAGGCGGACGCCGGGGCCCGGACGTATCAACGGGAACGTGAGATCGCCCTTACCCTGAATTCGCGCGACCTCGTCGCGCAGAATGAGCGAGCGATCGCCCGGATCGACGCGGGGACCTACGGAGTGTGCGAATCGTGCCACCAGCCGATCGGCAAGGAGCGCCTGCAGGCGTTCCCGAGGGCGACGCTGTGCGTGGCCTGCAAGCAGCGGGAGGAGCGTCGCTGACCGGCGATGAGGAGCTGACCGGGACGTCACCGGACGGTGTCGTCCCGGGAGGCCCGGCCGGTGGTGTTCCGGAGAGCCCGGCCGGTTCCGCCGGTGACGTCGGGGGGGAGCCGGCCGCCGTCCCGGAGGACGGAGCCGCGTCCGCCGCTTCAACCGCCCCGCCGGTGGCGCGGCGCATCGCCGTGCTCGCGACGATCGCGCCGATCGTCTACATCCTCGACCTGGTCACGAAGACCGTCGTGCTGAGGACCCTCGAGGGCCGGGACCCGCTGGTCCTCATCCCCGGCCTGCTCCAGTTCCGGGTGCTCTTCAACCCCGGGGCGGCCTTCAACCTCGGCGTCGGGATGACGATCGTCTTCACCTGCGTGGCGACCGGAGTGGTGATCGCGATCCTGCGCACCGCGCGCCACCTGCGCAGCCTGCCGTGGGCCGTCACCCTCGGCCTGCTGCTCGGCGGGGCGCTGGGCAACCTGACCGACCGGGTCTTCCGCTGGCCCTCGGGCTTCGGCCGGGACGCCCCGTTCCAGGGCCACGTCGTGGACTTCATCGAGACCTTCCCCGGTCACTTCCCGGTCTGGAACGTCGCCGACGCCGGGATCGTCTGCGGCGGCATCCTCGCGGTGTTCTTCGCCTGGCGGGGCTACCAGATCGACGGGACGCGCGACACCGGGCAGAAAGGAGGCGCGTGAGCATGGCCGACCACAGGAGTCTCCCGGTCCCCGACGGGCTGGAGGGCGAGCGTCTGGACGCCGCCCTGTCCCGGCTGTTCGGACTGTCCCGGACCCGCGCGGCCGAACTGATCGCCTCCGGCGACGTGCTGGTGGACGGCGCGCCCGCGGCCAAGTCCGACCGGGTCCAGGGCGGGGAGTGGCTGGACGTCACCCTGCCGCCGCCGCCCAGCGCGCCCATGCCGGTGGCCGAGCCCATCCCCGGCATGACGATCGTCCACGAGGACGACGACATCGTGGTCGTCAACAAGCCCGTCGGTGTGGCCGCCCACCCGACCACCGGCTGGACCGGCCCCACCGTGATCGGCGGACTGCTCGGCGCCGGCCACCGGGTGGCCACCAGCGGCGCCGCCGAGCGGCAGGGAATCGTGCACCGCCTGGACGCCAACACCACCGGCGCGATGGTGGTGGCCAAGAGCGAGCACGCCTACTCCCACCTGAAGCGGGCCTTCAAGGAGCGCACGGTGGACAAGCGCTACCACGCGCTGGTCCAGGGCCATCCCGACCCGCTGCGCGGCACCGTGGACGCGCCGATCGACCGGCACCCCTTCGGCGACGGCAGGTTCGCGGTCGTGGCCGGAGGCAAGCCCTCGATCACCCACTACGACACGATCGAGGCGTTCCGCTCGGCGACCCTGCTGGACATCAAGCTGGAGACCGGGCGGACCCACCAGATCCGCGTCCACATGTCGGCGCTGCGCCACCCGTGCGTCGGCGACATGCTGTACGGCGCCGACCCGACCCTGGCCGCGCGCCTGGGCGTCGGCCGGCAGTGGCTGCACGCCGTCTCCCTGGCCTTCGAGCATCCCTCGACGGGCGAATGGGTCAGTTTCACCACCGACTACCCGGCCGACCTGGCCCACGCCCTGAAGGCCGTCAGCGGCGACATGTAACGGGCGTGCTCACCCCTTGCCCTTCCCCTTGCCCTTCAGGCCGGCCTTGACCGTCTTGCCGGCCTTGACCTTCTCCCCGGACCCGCCGGGACCGGAGGCGTTCAGCCCGCTGCCGGGATCGACCTGCCCGGGGGAGCCGCCGTCCTCGCCGTTCCCGCCGGAATCCTGACCGGTGCCCTCTCCTCCGTCGTCGCCGGACCCGTTCTCCGAGCCGTCGCCGGAGCCTTCGCCCGACTCGTCCGGGGAGGGCCGCTGCGAGGGGCGCTTCGAGGCGCTCTCCGAGGGTTTCGCGGACGGTTCCGCCGTGCGCTTCTCGCGGCCGCGCGAGGTCGGCGGGGAGGAGGGGACGCTCGCCCCGGTTTCCGCGGGCGGGCCGCTCGCGTCCTCGGTGGACCTCGGGTCGGCGGGCTCCGAGGACTCCCCCCCGAGGGAGGGGACGCTCACCGAGGCGGGCGCCTTGCGCGGTTCCACGACCGCGTCCTTCGAGGTGATCCAGGCTGTCGCGCCGGCGGTCAAGGCGACCGCGACGGTCGCCGCCGCGGTCGCGGCGATCACGGAACGGCGCCGCCCCGGCCGGGGAACGGCCCCGGCGAGCAGCCCGGGCCCGGAGACCGGGGGCTGCGGGGGGACGGCGGACGGCGGCACGGGCGGGACGGCCTGCGGGACGCCGGACAGTGCGGCCTGCGGGGCGGCGGCCGGTGCGGCCTGCGACCGGGGGCCGGCCTCGGCCGGCGGAACGATCGGCACGGACGGCATGGTGGGTTCGGGGGCGGTCCCGGAGACGATCGCCATCAGGTGCCGCTGCACCTCGGGGGCGGACATCCGGTGCGCGGGATCCTTGCGGAGCAGGCCGCAGATCACCGGTCCCAGCGCCCCGGCGCGCCGGAGCGGGGCCGGGGCGTCGTGCATGACCGCGGCGAGCGTGGCCAGCGGATGAGCGCGCTGGAAGGGGGAGTGCCCCTCGATCGCCATGTAGAGCGTCACGCCGAGCGACCACATGTCCGAGGCGAACTCCGCCGGGCCGCCGGCGGCCCGTTCCGGGGCGATGAAGGCCGGGGTGCCGATGATCGCCCCGGTCCTGGTCACCGAGGAGTCGCCCTCCAGGACGGCGATGCCGAAGTCCGTCAGCACAGCCCGGCCGTCGGTCGCCATCAGCACGTTGTCCGGTTTGACGTCGCGGTGCAGCACGCCCACGCGGTGCGCGGCGACCAGCGCCCCGAGCACGTCGAGCCCGATCCGGGCCACCTCGTACGGGGTCAGGGGGCCGTCCTCCCTGATCACGGCCCCGAGCGTCCGGGAGTCCACGAGCTGCATGACGATCCACGGCCGTCCGCGCTCCTCGATGACGTCGTAGACCGTCGCCACGCCTGGATGGCCGATTCGTCCGGCGGCGCGTGCCTCCCGGAGTGTGCGGACGGTGAAGACCTCGCGTTCCGGGGCGGTCAGGTCGGGGGAGGGGACGACCTCCTTGACCGCCACCTGCCGGCCGAGCACCTCGTCCTGTGCCCGCCAGACCGTGCCCATCCCCCCGTGACCGATGTGCTCGAGTAGTCGATACCGGTCGCCGATGAGCTCCTGAGAATCGGACATGAGCCTGCGGCTACCCTCGATCCAGCGGGATAATCCGGGCGATTCGCATAGTTCCTCTAGTTCGTCGCGGCGACGTCCATCGCGCTCCCCTCGTTCACCGCGCGTCCAGTCCGTCGCGGCGACGGCGCCACCCGCAGCGGCCGGGCCGCCCAGGCGGGCAGCCACCAGTTCCACCGGCCCATCATCGCGACCACCGCCGGGACCAGAACGCCCCGGATGAGCGTCGCGTCCAGCAGGATGCCCAGGGCCAGGCCGCTGGCGAACACCTTCACGTCCAGCTCGGGGGTCATGGCCAGCGCGGCGAAGGAGACGAACAGGATCAGCGCGGCCGAGGTGACCAGGCGTCCGGTACGGCCCACGCCCTCGACCACCGCGTGGCCGGTGTCGCCCGACCTGTCGTACTCCTCCCGCATCCTGGCCAGGATGAACACCTCGTAGTCCATGCTGAGGCCGTACAGGAACGCGAAGATCGTCAAGGGGACGAACTCGCCGATCGAGCCGGTCGGCTGGATGCCGAGCAGCTCGCGGGTGCCCCAGCCGTACTGCCAGAGCAGGACCATCGCGCCGACCACCGCCCCCAGTGAGAGCAGGTTGAGCGCGATCGCCTTGAGCGGCAGCAGCAGGGAGCGGAACGCCCGCGCCAGCGTCACGAACGTGACCAGGGCGATCAGCGCGAGCATCCAGGGGAAGGCCCCGTAGGCATGCTCCTGGAAGTCCATGCTCTGCGCGGCGCCGCCGCCGACCCGGACGTCCGCCCCGGCCGCCTCCCGGACCCGGGCGACGGTCTCCCGCCCGGCGTCGGCGCCGCTCTCCGCGACCGGCAGCACGGTGACGACCGCGGTGCCGTCCCGCCGCCAGGACGCGTCGTCCGGCGCCAGCACGGTGGACACGCCCTCGACGGCCCTGATCCGCGCGACGGCCCGCGCCGGGTCGCCGGTGACCAGCGCGTCGAACGGGGTGATGGAACCGGCCGGGACGCCCGCCCGGCGCAGCGCGGCCAGCCCCTCGTACCCGGGGCCCGAGGCGCGCAGGTCGCCGCTCTCGGGCAGGCCGAGATCGACCTCGAGCGCGGCCACGGCCAGGACGGCCAGCAGACCGCCGGCCAGCAGCGCGGCGGGCCGGCGCAGCCGTACCACCCCGCGCGCCCAGGCCGACCAGGCGCGCCCGGCCTCCGCCTCCCGGCGGGACGGCGCGGCCCCCGCCGCGCCGCGCCCGCGCTCCAGGCGCCGCCCGGTGAGGGCGAGCAGGACCGGGAGCACGGTGAGCGTGACGGCCACGCTCGCCGCCGCGATGACCATCCCGGCCAGGCCGAGGCTGCGCAGGAACGGCACCGGCAGCACGACCATGGTCACCAGGCCGATCGCGACCGCGACCCCGCTGAACAGCACCGCCCGCCCCGCTCCCCGCATCGCCCGGTGCACGGCCTCGTCGCCGCGGTGCCCGCGGGCCCGTTCCTCCCGCCAGCGGGCCACCAGCAGCAGCGAGTAGTCGACGGCGATGCCCAGACCGAGCAGCGGCATGGTGGTCAGCGCCACGTCGTGCACGGTCATCACCAGCGTCAGCAGCAGGATCACGGCGAACGACACGAAGATCGCCAGAGTGGAGATCAGGAGCGGCACGAGCGCCAGGGCCGAACGGAAGACGAGGAACAGAACGACCACGGCGGCGGCCACGCCGATGCCGATCTTGGCGGGGACGTCCACGCCGCCCGCGTCCACGCTCGGCGCGAGGGCGTCCAGGCCGGTGACGTGCACGGTGCTGCCCGGCGGCAGGATCGGGGTCATCGCCGCCGCGATCACCGGGCCCTCGTCGGGCGTCTCGCCCAGGCCGCCGCCCGGCGGGCTGCCGTCCGAGTACGTGCCGGGGAAGACCAGCCCGAACGTGGTCCGGCCGTCCGCGCCGACGAGCCGCGGGTCGCCGGTGCCGGCGTAGGAGACCACGCGGGCCCGGGGCAGCTCCGCCGAGACGGCCGCGAACGCCCTGCCGATCACCTCCCTGTTCCCCTCCGCCCGCATGCCGGCGGGCAGGACCACGACCGGCACGAACGGCCGCTGGTAGCCGCCGTTGCCGTAGATCCGGACGATCTCCCGGTTGGCCTCGAAGGCGGGCATCCCGGGGTGGGCGTACTCCTCGGACAGGCGCTGGATCGCGAACGGGGTCGCGGCCAGTCCCGCCAGGAACGCGAATACGGCCAGCAGTGTGACCAGCCGTTTGTGTCTCAGGACGGAAGCCGAGAATCTCTCCATGGCCTCCAGCGCACCAGAGTGATCTTCAGCGGCCGTGCGGCCGTTCTCGGAGAACTCTGTGAATCCGGTTTCACAGAGTTCTCCAAGAGCTTTTGAAGATCGGCCGGGGGAGACTGGCGGGGTGAGCCGGATACTGGTGGTGGACGACGAGCCGTACCTCGCCGACCTCGTGGCGACCGCCCTGCGCTACGAGGGCTTCGAGACGGCGGTGGCGGGAACGGGCGCGGAGGCGCTGGCGGCGGCCGGTTCCTTCCGTCCCGACCTGATCGTCCTGGACGTGATGCTGCCCGACGTGCCCGGGACCGAGGTGTGCCGGCGGATCAGGACCGCCGGGTCGCAGGTGCCGGTGGTGTTCCTCACCGCCCGTGACGCGACCGAGGACAAGATCGGCGGGTTGCGGATGGGCGGGGACGACTACGTCACCAAGCCGTTCAGCCTGGAGGAGCTCATCGCCCGGATCGGGGCGGTGCTGCGGCGGACGGAGCGCGCCGGGCCGGAGACCGGCCGGCTGGCCTTCGCCGACCTCGTCATCGACGAGGACGCCTACGAGGTCCGGCGGGACGGGCGGCGCATCGACCTGACCCCCACGGAGTTCAAGCTGCTGCGCTTCCTGACCGCCAACGCGGGCCGGCTGGTCTCCAAGCGGCAGATCCTCGACCACGTGTGGGAGTACGACTTCGGCGGCAACGACGGCGTCGTGCAGACCTACATCAGCTACCTGCGCCGCAAGGTCGACGCCTCGGACCCGCCCCTCATCCACACCGTGCCCCGCGTGGGCTACGTCCTGCGGCTGCCGAGGGAAGACTGATGCCGCCCCGCCCCGCCGCCTCTCCCGGGCCTGTTGCTTCCCCCGAGCCTGTTGCTTCCCCCGAGTCCGCCGCTTCTCCGGGGCCCGCCGCGCCCGCCCGGGGCAGGGGGCGCCGGGGCTTCCCCGGACTGCTCCGTCCACGGCTGCCGGTCTCCCTGCGCGGCCGGCTGGTCGTGACGGTCGTCGGCCTGGTCGCCCTCGCCCTCGGCACGGTCGCCGGGGCCACCTTCGGCGCGCTGCAGGACTGGCGCGGGCACAACGGCGCCCGGCTGCTGGCCATGGACACGCCGCAGGCCCGGTTCGCGGCCTCGAACGAGCTGACCGAGCGCCTCGCCCACGTCATGGTCGTCTCGTCCGCGGTGGTCCTGGCCGGACTGACCCTGCTCGCCGCCCACCTGCTCCGCCGGGGCCTGCGCCCGCTGGACCGGATCGTGGAGACGGCGGCGGACATCGGCGCGGGCGACCTCGACCGCCGGATCGACGCGGCCCCGGCCGGCAGCGAGGTGGGCCGCCTCGGCCACGCCCTCAACGCGATGCTCGGCCAGATCGAGGAGGCGTTCCGGGAGCGGGAGGAGTCGCGGGACCGGCTGCGCCGCTTCGTCGCCGACGCCTCCCACGAGCTGCGCACGCCCATCGCCACCATCCGCGGCTACGCCGAGCTGTTCCGGCGCGGCGCGGCCACCCGCCCCGAGGACCTGGCCACGGCGATGCGCAGGATCGAGGCGGAGGCGGCCCGGATGGGAGCGCTGGTGGACGAGATGCTCCTGCTCGCCCGCCTGGACCAGGGCCGCCCGCTGGAACGCGCCCCGGTCGAGCTGACCGGGCTGGTGGCCGACGCGGTGGCCGACGCCCTCGCCGTCGAACCGGACCGCCCGATCTCCGCCGAGTACGGCGGGCCGGTCGAGGTGCCCGGCGACGAGGCCCGGCTCCGCCAGGCGGCCGGCAACCTGCTGGCCAACGTGCTGGCCCACACCCCGCCGGGCAGCCCGGCCGCCGTCCGGGTCCGGCGGGCCGGCGGGGAGGCGGTGATCGAGGTCGCCGACGAGGGGCCCGGCCTCACCGAGGAGCAGCGGACGCTCGTCTTCGAGCGCTTCTACCGCGTCCCCCGCGCCGCCGGCCGTGCCAGGGAGGAGGGCCGGGGCGGGGCGGGACTCGGCCTGTCCATCGTGGCCGCGGTCGCCGCGGCCCACGGCGGCCGGGCGGAGGCGGACTCCCGCCCCGGAGGGGGCGCGATCTTCCGCGTGACGCTCCCGGCTGCCGGTCGCGCGCCGTCCCCGGCCGCGGGCGGTGCGACGGCTCCCGTCACCGATCCTGCGACGTCCCCGGCCGCGGGCGGTGCGACGGCCCCCGTCACAGACCGGCCAGGCGGAGCAGGGCCGTGACGGCGGCCGCCGCCGCGAGGACCAGCAGGAACGGCGCGCGCAGCAGCAGCGCCAGCACGGCGGCCCCCAGCCCGGCGGTGCGCGGCCAGTCCAGTTCCAGGGCCTGGCCGTGGGCGAAGGTCTGCACCGCGATCAGCGCGGCCAGCAGCGCCACCGGGACCAGGGCGGAGAAGCGCTGCACGCCCGGGTGGTCGAGGACCCTCCGCGGCGCCGAGAGCCCGGCCAGCTTCAAC
Organism: Planobispora longispora; assembly: GCF_016863135.1. Lineage (GTDB taxonomy): Bacteria > Actinomycetota > Actinomycetes > Streptosporangiales > Streptosporangiaceae > Planobispora > Planobispora longispora. The sequence goes on along the minus strand of NZ_BOOH01000004.1, from coordinate 116,270 downwards.
GCGTAGCAGCCCAGGCAGACGGCCACGACGGCCTGCCACACGCTCATCGGCCTCCTCCCCGCACGAGAGGTGTCGGACGGCGGGTCATCGCGGCCTCCTCAGGACCAGGGCGAGCACGGGCACGGCCGCCAGGAGCACGGGCACGCCCGGCGGGACGAACGGGGTGGCGGCCAGCGCGACCGCGACGCCGCCCGCGGCGGCCGCCCGCAGCGTCCGGGTCTCGGGGTCCTTCGCGGTCAGCCGCGGCCAGAGGATGGCCAGGAACGTCGCCGGGCCCACCGCGTCCAGGCCGAACACCGCGGGGTCGGCGACCCGGGAGGTGCCCACCGCGCCGAGCAGGGTGGTGGCGTTCCAAGTGAGGTAGAGGCTGACGAAGGTGACGAAGAAGCCGGTCCTGGCCGCCTCCTCGTCGGGCTGGGCCAGGGCCACCGCGGTGGTCTCGTCGATCACTCCCTGGGCGACCGGGAACCTGCGCCAGCCCCGGGCCCCGAGCAGGTCGGCCAGGCGCAGGCCGTACAGGCTGTTGCGCACGCCGAGCAGCAGCGCGCCCGCGGCGCCCGCGACGAGGCTGCCGCCGCCCGCCACGACCCCGGCCAGCGCGAACTGGGAGGCGCCGGTGAAGGCGAACAGGCTCAGCACGCACGCCTGGGCCACGCTCAGCCCGGCGGTCACCGCGGCGGCGCCGAACGCCAGCCCGGACAGCCCCACCGCGAGTCCCACGCCCAGCCCGTCCCTGATGGCTGAGGAACGAGTGGTTGTTTCCATGGAACGGAGGTTATGTCCAGTTCGCCGGTGCGGTCTTGTACGTTCCTGCGCGCTGGTAGGCCACCGGGGGCACACCCACGATCCGCTTGAAATGCCTGTTCAGGTGGGCCTGGTCGACGAAGCCGACCTCCGCGGCGACCCGTGCGGCGGGCGTCCCGGCGTCGAGCAGGGAGCGGGCGCGCCGTACCCGGAGCGTGTTCAGGTAGGCGTGCGGCGGAAGGCCGGTCGCGGCCTTGAACGCGCGCAGCAGGGTGAAGGGCCGCGCCTCCACCGCCCGGGCCAGGTCCTCCAGCGTCGGCGGGTCGGCCAGGCGATCGTGCAGGATCTCCCGCGCCAGCCGGACCGCGCGGTCCCCGGCGGCCGGTCGCCGCCGGGCCGGGCGGTAGGCGGCGTGGTGCACGACCAGGGCGCCGAACGCCGTGCGGGCGAGGGTCGAGGAGGCCAGGTCGTCGCCGCGCTCGGCGGCGAGATGGGCGGCGCGCAGCAGCGGGGCGGCGCGCGAGCCGTCCACGACGGTCTCCGGGAAGTACGGCGTGCCCCGCCCGGCCAGCAGCTCCTCCGCGATGTCGGCGATCACCTGGACGGACGGGTAGAGCATCCGGTAGGCCCAGCCGTCCGGCACGCCCGCGTGGCCGGTGTGCACCTGCTCGGGATCGACCAGGACCACGGACCCGGAGCCGGCGCGGTGCCGGGAGCCCCGGTAGTCGAACTCCTCGACCCCGGACAGGATCACCCCGATCGCGTACTCCTCGTGCACGTGCCGGGTGAACCGGTGCGTGACGTAACGGGCCTTGAGCAGGTCCACCCCCGGCAGCGCGGGGTTGCGCCAGAACCGCGCGGCCTCCCCCGGGCCGGCGGCCGGGGCCTCGCTCATGGCCGGAACGTCTCGGTGAACCGGTCGAAGAACGTCCGGTCCCAGCTGTCCTCCGGGGTCTCCCAGTAGATCGCGTACGGCGTGCCCTCGCCGGTGCGGAAGCCCCGGTCCAGCACGTGGGTCGGCACCTCGTCCCGGAGGAAGGTGAACTCCCAGTCGGCGGCGGGCCGGTCCAGGTACGTCAGCGAGGTGATGGCGACGCGCTCGTAGCCCGGCCAGACGTTCTTGGCCCTGCCGCCCTCCTCGACCTTCTCCCAGTGCCTGACCGGGTCCTTCTCCGGGTCGTCGGTCGACTCGATCCACAGGAAGCGGTCCGACCCCGGCTCGCGGAACTCCACCCGGTCGCGGCCGGCGAAACGCCGGACGGTCCAGCCGCGCGGGACGGCGACGCTGAAGCCCAGCGGATCCTCGTGCAGTTTCCAGCCCGCCGGGATCTCCCGGTCCGGCGGGGCGGAGGGGGTCGGGGTGGGGGTGGGGGCGGGTCCGGCGGTGGAGGTCCCCGTCTCCGGTGTCGCGGAGGCGGTGATCCCCTGCTCCGCCCGGCCCTTCTCCTGGTTCTGGAACAGGAGCCAGCCGCCCGCGCCGAGCAGCACCGCGAGCAGCGGCACCCCGGCCATGAGCGCCACCCGCCATCCCCGGCCGCCGGAGGCGGGCGCCCGGCCTTCGGCGTGGGTGGGATGGGTCGGCCCGGTCCCGCCCCCGGAGTAGGCGGGGTCGCCCGGGTGCGTCTGCTGGTCCTGGGCGGGCAGCGGCCACGGGTGCGCGGCCGTGGACCCGTGCTGCCCGTGGCGGGCGGCCGGGGATCCGTGCTGCCCGTGGCCGGCGGCCGTGCCGGGGTGGACGTTCCACTCGTGGCGGGCGGGCTCGACCGGCGGAGCGGGCTGCTCCTGCCAGGCCGGTGCGCCGGGGTGCGCCGCCGGCCGCTCGGGGGGGATGGGCCGGGGCCGCTGCCGGTCGTAGGCGGGGACCTGCGCCGACGGGGAGGACTGTCCGGGCGGCGCGCCGTACGGGGCCGGGGCGGCCGGAGGGTGGCCGGGCGGCGTGCCGTACGCCGGGGCGACGGGCGGCGAGGGGCGGGAGAGCTCCCGGGACGGCGCGACGAGGCCGGGAGGCGTCCCGCCCGCGGCGCGGATGAGCAGGTCCTCTGCCTGGTCGGGACGCATGCGCGTGGCCGGGTCCTTGGACATCAGGCCGAGGACGGCCGTGGCCAGGGGACCGGTGTGGCGCATCGGGCTGGGCTCGCCCGACAGGACCGCCATCATGGTCGCGGCGGCCGTGGGACGTTCGAAGGGCGGGTGCCCCTCCAGCGCGGCGTACAGCGTCGCGCCGAGCGACCACAGGTCGGACTCCGGGGTCGCCGGCAGCCCGTGGAGCCGCTCCGGCGGGAGGAAGGCGGGGGTGCCGACCATCCCGCCGGTCCGGGTGATCCCGGTCTCGTGCGTCGTGGCGGCGATTCCGAAGTCGGTCAGCACCACCCGGCCGTCGTCGGCCAGCAGCACGTTCTCCGGTTTGACGTCGCGGTGCAGGACCCCGGCGGCGTGCGCGGCGCGCAGCGCGCCCAGCACGCTCAGCCCGACGGCCGCCACCTGCTCCGGGGGGAGCGGCCCGCGCTCGCGGACCGCCTGGCCCAGCGAGCGCGAGCGCACCAGCTGCATGACGATCCAGGGCCGCCCGCCCTCCTCGACCACGTCGTGGACGATGATCACGGACGGGTGGTCGAGCCGCCCGGCGGTCCTCGCCTCCCGGACGGTCCGCCGGTTCAGGTCGGCCCGCTCGGTCTCGTCGATCCCGCGGTAGCGGACCTCCTTGACCGCCACGACCCGGTCGAGCAGTTCGTCGTGGGCGCGCCAGACGACGCCCATCCCGCCTTCGCCGATGGGCTCGAGCAGGTGATACCTGCCCGCCACCCTGCGTTCGGTCATCTCTCCCGCCCCCTCCCCGGCTCAGGAATCGTAGCCGGTCGGGTGGGACTTCACTTTTTCGACGAAAAGGTCTCGGTGAAGCCCTCGAACAGCTTCAGGTTCTTCTTCCAGTCTGACGCCAGGGTGTGCCAGTAGATCGCGTACCCCCGGCCGCCCTTGGTGAGGAACCCCCGGTTGATCACCCGCGCCTTGCCGTAACTCGGCCGCCAGGTGAACTCCCAGTCGGCGGCGTCCTCCATGTAGTCGACCCTCTTGATCCCGATGAGTTCGTAACCGGGGAAGCCGCCGCGGGCCTGGGGCTCGTACACGTCCCAGTCCTTCTTCGCGTCCGGGCCGGGGGAGTCGGTGTATTCGATCATGAGGAAGCTCCTGCGGTCGCTGGGCAGGCTGAAGGTCACCTGGGTGCCCCGCCGCTTCGTGACCTTCCAGCCCTTGGGCAGGCCGACCGAGAAGCCGAAGGAGTCCTTGTGCGTCCGCCAGCCGTCGGGGAGCTTGCCGCCGGCCTTCTCTTCCTTCTTCTCGTCACCCTTCTTGTCGCCCTTCTTGTCGTCCTCGCCGTCCTCGCCGCCCTTGTCGTCCTCGCCGGTCCCGGACGGGCTCGGTGAGGAGTCGGACATGCCGGTCCCGGACTCCGCGGACCCGGAGGGCCCCGGGCTCCCCGAGCCTCCCGTCCCCTCCGAGGGGCTCGCGTCCGGCTCGGCCGTGCCAGGCTCCCGCTGCCCGGCCGCTCCGGGCGAGTCGCTGTTCATGCCGATCCAGACGCCCACGCCGGCCACGATGATCAGCGCCACGAGGACGATGGGCAGCACGAGCCGGAGCCTGCCGGGAGCCAGCGTCCCGAGCAGGGTCGGCTCCTGGTCGGCGGGGTGGATCGCGGTCGCGCCCTGGAGCGCCGTCGCGGGCTCCCGGGGCTCGGGGGCGGGAGCGGGCGCCGGGACGCCCGCGGGGGGGACCGGCGGCGTGGGCGGGGTGCTCCTGGCCGCGAGGTCCCTGACGTACTTCCGGGTGGCCGAGGACGAGGCCGGCGCCTCCTCGGCGGCCGGATCCTCTCCGGCCGCCGAGGACGTTCGCGGGGCGGGAGTCTCCGGTGCGGCCGGCGTCTCCGGTACGGCCGGCGCGGCGGGCGCGGAGTCCTGCGGGGGCGGCAGCTTGGCGACCTGCCCGGTCTGCGGGATCTCGGGCGCGGCCGCCGCGGCCCCTGCCGCCGGGGCGGCCTCCGGGCGCGGGCCGGCTTCCCCGCGCGGGGCCGCCTCCCGCTCCGCGGGCGCGCCCGGCTCCTGGCGGGCGGCGGGCGGGACCTGCTCGTCCCGCGCGGGCGTGCCGGGGACGGCCGCCTGCCCGTACGGCCTGCGCCGCTCGGGCGCGGCCTGCGGCTCGGCGGAGCCGTCCCGGGGCCCGGTGATCGAGGAGATCGTCCAGGGCTGCGTGGCGGAGCGGCCCTCGGCCACCCGGCGCAGCAGGGCGGCGGCCTCCTCGTAGGTGAGGCGCTGCACGGGCTCCTTGCGGAGCAGCCCTTCCAGCACGGGCAGCAGCGGGCCCGCGTTGCGCGCGGGGTCGGGCGGGTCGGTCAGGACCGAGTGCATGGTGGGCAGCGGCAGCTTGCGGTCGTGCGGCGACCTGCCCTCCACCGCCGCGTACAGCGTCGCGCCCAGCGACCACAGGTCCGACTCCCGGCGGGCGGGCAGGCCGCGCAGCCGCTCCGGCGCGATGAACGCGGGAGTCCCCGCCACGCCGGTCATGGTCAGCGTGTTCTCGGAGTCGAGCGTGGCGATGCCGAAGTCGGTGAGCACCACCCTGCCGTTATCGGCGAGCAGCACGTTCTCCGGCTTGACGTCGCGGTGCAGAACCCCGGCGTCGTGCGCGCCGTGCAACGCCCCCAGCAGGGCGAGACCGATCTCCGCGACCCGCCGGGGCGGCAGCGGGCCGTCCTCCCGGAGCACCTGGCCCAGCGAGCGGGACGGCACCAGCTGCATGACGATCCAGGGCTGCTCGTTCTCCTCGATCACGTCGTAGACGACCACGACGTTCGGGTGAGTGAGCCGGGCCGCGGCCCGCGCCTCTCTCATCATGCGCCGGTTCAGGGTCTGGACGTCCTCGCCGAGAGCGGCGGAGTAGCGGACCTCCTTGACGGCGACGGTCCGGTCGAGAAGCTCATCATGGGCCTTCCAGACCACGCCCATCCCACCCCGCCCGATGGGTTCCAGGAGGTGGTAGCGGCCTGCGACACGTCGTCCTTCCTGGTGCCCATCCGACTGCATCAAGCGTCAAACCTCCCTCACAGTGAAGGAGATACTCCCATAAATGAGGATCCGCCCGAGCCCCTCGGAGGGTCACGGCACCCTACCCCGGTCTCGCCGGGCGACCTCGGGAAGATCGTCTTCCCCCGTCCGCCGCTCGCCGGGGCCTTCCGCCATTTGAGACGCCTGTCCGCCAGGTGGCGTGCGGTGCGGTCATGGCCTATGGTTGACCGCATGAAGCGCTGTTCCGTGTTTACCGAGCCGGCTCCGGAGAGCCGGTCGTGAGCGCGTGACCTAGCGACCATCCGGAGCCGGCAGAGGCAGAGACGCCCAGTCTCTGCCTTTTTTGTTTCTTTACGATTCGCCGGTTCGCGGGACGCGCACCGGCTGAGCATCGGGAGCCGACATGTCGTTGACCGCACGTGCGGAGCGCGGAGCCGTGCACCTGGGAGCGCTCGCGGTGGGCGCCGCGGGCCCGGCCGTGGTGATCGGCGGCGCGGGCGCGGACGCGCGGTGGATCAGTCTGCGCGACCATCACGGGCGGCTCCCCGCGGCCGGCGCCGTGGCCGAGGCCCGCGCGCAGTGGGCCGGGCCGGTCCTGGTGGAGCCGTTCTCCTCGGCGGACCTGCCGGAGCTCGTGGCCGCCGGGGCGGACGGCGTGCTGGTCGGGGCCGCCTGGATGCAGGACTTCCAGCTGGTCCGCGCGGTCGCCCGGCTCGGCCTGCCGGTGGTGGTCCAGCGGGGTCCCGCCGCGACGCTGGAGGAGTGGCTCGCCGTCGCCGACTACTGCGTGGCGGAGGGCAACGACCAGGTCGTGTTCTGCGAGACCGGCAGCCGCGTGCGCGCGGACTCCGGGGAGGCGGCCGGCGTGGTCCTCGACCTGGCCCTGATGCGCGCCGCCCGGGAGAGGTCCGGCCGTCCCGTCCTCGCGTGCCTGGGCGACGACCCCGCCCTGGCCGCGGCCGCGGTCGCCGCCGGAGCCGACGGCCTGCTCCTGGCCCCGCACGCCGCGCCGGAGGCCGTCGCCGCCGCGCAGGAGGCCGCGAGGATCGTCGGCGCGGTCGCCCGCCGGGAGGACCCCGCTTCCGTGCTCGCCGCGCGCGGCGCCGTCGACCGCGTCGACGCCGCCCTGGCCGTCCTGCTGGAGCGCCGCGTCGAACTGGCCGGGACCATCCAGCGGCTCAAGCCGGTCGGCGGCTTCGCCGGTCGCGACATGGACCGCGAGCGCCGCCTGGTCGCCGAGATGGCCCGCCGCGCCCCCACTCTGGGCGAGGCCGGACTGGCGCCGATCATGAACGCCGTCATCGAGGCGGGACTGCGCCTGGCGGAGGAGCGCAGGGCGTCCGGCCGCGGCTGACGGCGGGGCCGGACCGGGTCCCCGGAAAAGGTCGTACCGGACGCGTAGAAAGGTACGGCAGGGCCGAATCCGGGCATCCGGCCGAGGGGCGCACGGGGCCCCCGGGGAGCGGGAAACACGCGTAAGCTTCCCTCGCCGGGACGCGACAAGGGGAGGACGGGGCCGCATGTCAGACTCGTTTGTGCATCTTCACGTTCACACGGAGTACTCCATGCTCGACGGAGCCGCTCGGTTGAAGCAGATGTTCAAACAGGTCGGCGACCTGGGCATGCCCGCCATCGCGATCACCGACCACGGCAACATGCACGGCGCCTACGACTTCTACAAGCAGGCCACCGGCGCCGGCATCAAGCCGATCATCGGCATCGAGGCCTACGTGGCGCCCGCCTCCCGCCACCAGAAGAAGCCCGTGCTGTGGGGTGAGCCGCACCAGAAGAAGGACGACGTCTCGGCGGGCGGCTACTACACCCACATGACGATCTGGGCGCGCAACGACCGCGGCCTGAAGAACCTCATGAAGCTCAGCTCCCGCGCCTACACCGAGGGCTTCGTCCGCAAGTGGGCCCGGATGGACGCGGAGATCCTGGCCGAGCACGCCGAGGGCCTGATGGCCACCACGGGCTGCCCGTCGGGCGAGGTCCAGACCCGCCTGCGCCTGGGCCAGTACGACGAGGCGCTCGCCGCGGCCGCGAAGTACCAGGAGCTCTTCGGCAAGGAGAACTACTTCCTGGAGATCATGGACCACGGCCTCGACATCGAGCGCCGGGTCCGCGACGGGCTGACCCGCATCTCCAGAGAGCTGAACATCCCGCCGCTGGTCACCAACGACTCCCACTACACCTACGAGTCCGACGCCTCCTCCCACGACGCGCTGCTGTGCATCCAGACCGGCAAGCAGCTGTCCGACCCCGACCGGTTCCGCTTCGACGGCAGCGGCTACTACATCAAGACCGCCGACGAGATGCGGGCGATCGACTCCTCCGACCTGTGGGCCGAGGGCTGCCGCAACACGCTCCTGGTGGCCGAGAGGGTCGAGCCGGAGGGCATGTTCGGGTTCAAGAACCTGATGCCGACCTTCCCGATCCCCGACGGCATGACGGAGGAGGAGTTCTTCCGCCAGCAGGTCTGGGAGGGCATGGACCGCCGTTTCCCGGGCGGCTACGACGAGGAGCACCGCGCCTGGGCCGAGAAGGAGCTCGGCGTCATCATCCAGATGGGCTTCCCGTCCTACTTCCTCGTGGTCGCCGACTTCATCATGTGGGCCAAGCGCAACGGCATCCGGGTGGGTCCGGGCCGAGGCTCGGCGGCGGGTTCGCTGGTGGCCTACGCGCTCGGCATCACCGACCTCGACCCGATCCCGCACGGCCTGATCTTCGAGCGCTTCCTCAACCCCGAGCGCGTCTCCATGCCCGACGTCGACATCGACTTCGACGAGCGCCGGCGCGGCGACGTGATCCGCTACGTGACGGAGAAGTGGGGCGCCGACAAGGTCGCCATGATCGCCACCTTCGGCACCATCAAGGCGAAGGCGGCCATCAAGGACGCCGCCCGCGTCCTCGGCTACCCCTACGCCCTCGGTGACAAGGTCTCCAAGGCGTTCCCGCCCGCGGTGATGGGCAAGGACATCCCGCTGTCGGGCATCTTCGACAAGGACCACCCGCGCTTCGGCGAGGCGGGCGAGCTGCGCCGGCTGTACGAGGAGGACGTCGACGTCAAGGCGGCCGTCGACCTCGGCAGGGGCCTGGAGGGCCTGATCCGGCAGACCGGCGTGCACGCCGCCGGCGTCATCATGTCGTCGGAGGTGCTGACCGACTACATCCCGATCATGCGCCGCGACTCCGACGGCGCGATCATCACGCAGTTCGACTACCCGACCTGCGAGACGCTCGGCCTGCTGAAGATGGACTTCCTGGGCCTGCGCAACCTCACGATCATCGACGACTGCCTGAAGGCCATCGAGGCCAACACCGGCAACAAGATCGAGCTGCTCGACCTGCCGCTGGACGACGTCAAGACCTACGAACTGCTGGCCCGGGGCGACACGCTGGGCATCTTCCAGCTGGACGGCGGCGGCATGCGCTCGCTGCTGCGCCTGATGCGCCCCGACAACTTCGAGGACATCTCCGCGGCGCTCGCGCTCTACCGCCCCGGCCCGATGGGAGCCAACTCCCACACCAACTACGCGATGCGCAAGAACGGCCAGCAGGAGATCACCCCGATCCACCCCGAGCTGGAAGAGCCGCTCAAGGAGATCCTCGACACGACCTACGGCCTGATCGTCTATCAGGAGCAGGTCATGGCCATCGCCCAGAAGGTCGCCAACTACTCCCTGGGCGGCGCCGACCTGCTCCGCCGGGCGATGGGCAAGAAGAAGAAGTCCGAACTGGACAAGCAGTTCGAGACCTTCGAGCAGGGCATGAAGGACAACGGCTTCTCCGCGGCGGCGATCAAGGCCCTGTGGGACATCCTGCTGCCCTTCTCCGACTACGCCTTCAACAAGGCCCACACCGCCGGCTACGGCCTGGTCTCCTACTGGACCGCCTACCTCAAGGCCAACTACCCGGCCGAGTACATGGCGGGGCTGCTCACCTCCGTCAAGGACGACAAGGACAAGTCGGCGCTCTACCTCAACGAGTGCCGCCGCATGGGCATCAAGGTCCTCCCGCCGGACGTCAACGACTCCGACTTCGACTTCACCCCGCGCGGCAGCGACGTGCGCTTCGGCCTGTCGGCGATCCGCAACGTCGGCGGCAACGTCGTCGACGGGATCATCTCCGCGCGCAAGGAGAAGGGCCGCTTCACCGACTTCAAGGACTTCCTCCGCAAGGTCCCCGCGATCGTCTGCAACAAGCGCGTCATCGAGTCACTGATCAAGGCCGGCGCCTTCGACTCCATGGACCACGTCCGCAAGGGACTGGTGATGGTCCACGAGCAGGCCGTGGACGCGATCATCGACATCAAGAAGAACGAGGCGATCGGCCAGGACTCGCTGTTCGGCGCCGTCGAGGGTGTCGAGGACCAGACCTTCGACGTGCAGATCCCGCCGGGGGAGTGGGACAAGACCACCCTGCTCGCCTTCGAGCGGGAGATGCTCGGCCTGTACGTCTCCGACCACCCGCTCTTCGGCGTCGAGCACATCCTCGCCGCGGGCGCCGACTGCTCGGTGGCCGCGCTGCAGGACGACAGCCGCCCCGACGGCCAGGTCGTGACCGTCGGCGGCATCCTCTCGGGCGTCCAGCGCAAGGTCACCAAGAAGGGCGACACCTGGGTCCTCACCATGCTGGAGGACCTGGAGGGCGCCATCGAGGTGATGATCTTCCCCTCGGCGTACCAGCTCTGCTCGACGGTCATCGCCGAGGACGCCATCGTCTTCGTCAAGGGCCGCCTGGACAAGCGCGAGGACGTCGGAAAGATCATCGCCATGGAGGTGACGGTCCCCGACCTCACCACCGAGGCGGGCGGGCCGCTCCTGGTGAGCATGGCGCTCAACCGCTGCACGCCGCCGGTGGTCGGCCGGCTCAAGGAGGTCCTGACCACCCACCCCGGCACGACCGAGGTCCGCCTCCAGATCCACAACGGCCCGAAGACCACCGTCATGCGCCTGGACGACAGGCTCCGCGTCTCCCCCTCCCCGGCGCTGATGGGCGACCTCAAACAGCTCCTGGGCCCCGCCTGCCTGGGCGCCTGACCCCACCCCGGCGCGGTGCGCCGCCCTGCCTCTTCCGTACGGCGCCGGCCGTCACCGCCCACCCCTCCCCGCGCCGGTGGACGCGGGTCAGCGGTCGAGGGTCTGCCGGGGGAGGGGGTGGGGCCTCTTGCGGCCGGGGCCGTCGCCACGGCCCGGGCGGCCGTCGCGCCGGCGGTCGCCGGCCGGGGCCTTGGCCGTCCTCGGGGTGTGGCCGCCGCCGAAGCGGGACATGTCCGGGGGGCGGAAGCGGGCGGCCGGGACGCCGCGCAGGGCGGCGGTCATCGAGTCCACCCAGATCGGGCCGGGCAGGGAGGCCCCCTGGACCCGGCTGTAGTACTGGCCGCCGATCCGCACCTCGCGCAGCGGGTGGCGGTAGGAGCCGCGGATGTCGCCCACGCTGACGGCCGCGGCGAGGGCGGGCGTGTACCCGGCGAACCAGGCCGAGGTGTAGTCGTTGTTGGTCCCCGTCTTGCCCGCGGCCGGGCGGCCGATGTCCTGCCCGCGCATGGTGCCCCTGCTGAACACCCCGCTCAGCACGTGGTTGACCGCGTCGGCCACCTTCGGGCCGATCACCTGCCGGCAGCTGGACGCGACGGGGACGCGCCTGCCGTCCCGGTCGGTGATCTCGGCGATGGCGACCGGGCGGCAGTACCGGCCCCGGGCGGCGAACGTGGCGAACGCCCCGGCCACCGTCAGCGGGTCCATCTCGTTGATGCCGAGGGTGAAGGTCGGGACCTCGTGCAGGGGAGTGCCGTCCGCCCGGGCGATGCCGAGTGCCCTGGCGGTCTTGACCACCGGGCACAGGCCGATTTTCCGCTCCAGCTTCATGAAGAAGATGTTGACCGAGTTCCACGTGCCGGTGGAGAGGCTGTAGGCGCCGCCGCCCCGCCCGCCGTCCGCGTTGAAGATCTTGGCGTTGGGGTCGTTGACCTGGCGGCCCGCGCAGTCGACGAAGCCCGAGCCGGGGACGTACCGGCCGGGGGTGGCGAAGCCCCGGTTGAACCGCCAGCCCTTCTGCAGCGCGGCGGCCAGGGTGAAGACCTTGAAGGTGGACCCGGCCTGCAGGCCCATCCCGCCGCCGTGCGCCACGTCGGCGGCCAGGTTGAAGGTGGTCCTGGGGCCGTTCTTGCGGTTGCCGTCGTTGCGCCCGTACTTCTTGCTGGCGGCCAGCGCCCGGATCCGGCCGGTGCCCGGTTCGATCATGGCCTCGGCGGCGACCTCGGTGTCCTCCGGGTCGACGCGCGCGGAGATGGCCCGTTCCGCGGCCTTCTGCGCCGCCGGGTCCAGGGTGGTGCGCAGCACGATGCCGCCCCGGGCCAGGCGGCGCTCGCGCTCTTGGAGGGTGGGCCCGAAGACGGGGTTGGTCAGCAGCTCCCGGTGGACGTAGACGCAGAAGTAGGGGTAGCGGCTGGCGGCGCAGCCGCCCGGTTCGGGCTTGAGCCTGAGGCTCAGCGGGGTCCGCCGGGCGGCGTCGGCCTCGGCCCGGGTCACGGCCCCGGTCTGGGCCATGCGGTCCAGCACGAGGTTCCTGCGCTGGACGAGCCGCTGCTGGTGCTGCCCGCCCAGGGAGGGGTCCGTCCGGTACGGCGTGCGCACCGCCCCCGCCAGCGTCGCCGCCTGCGGCAGGGACAGTTTCGAGGCGGGGACGGAGAAGAACCGCTGGGCCGCGGCCTCCACCCCGAACGCCCCCGCGCCGAAGTAGGCGATGTTGAGGTAACGCTCCAGGATCTCGGCCTTGGAGTACTTCTCCTCCAGCGCCAGCGCGTACCGCAACTCGGTGATCTTGCGCTGGACGTTCGGCGCCTGCGCCCGGGCGCGCTCGGCCTCGGTCCGGGCGTTCTCCACCAGGATGTTCTTCACCAGCTGCTGGGTGAGGGAGGAGCCGCCCTGCCGCACCCCGCCCGCGGTGGTGTTGGTCACCAGGGCCCGCAGCGTGCCCTTGACGTCCAGGCCGCCGTGCGCGTAGAAGCGGGAGTCCTCGATGGCCACGATCGCCTTGCGCATGATCGGCGCGACGTCGCCGAGGTCCACGGTCGTCCGGTTCTTGGAGTAGAACTGGGCGAACGGGCGGCCGTGCCGGTCCAGGAGCACGGTGCGCTCCGCCAGGGGAGGCTCGTGCGGGGCGGGCGGCAGGTCGGCGAAGACGCCCGCGGCGTTCTTCGCCGCCAGGCCCGCGCCGCCGATCACCGGCAGCGCGGCCACCGCCGTCAGCAGCCCGCCGAGCGCCCCGCAGATCGCCAGGGTCCGCAGGCACGCGACGGGGCCGCGCTCCGTGTCATAGTGTCCCGTTTCACCTCGAGCTGTCACAGATAGTAAGGTGCGACCGGGTGATCACCTGCAAACACCCGATTGCGAATCCTTACTCGCCGCCGACCTTCTCTCGACTGATCTTCAGGCCGAGCGAGGCGAACTGCTCGAACGGCCGGTGGTAGCCCCGCTCGATGTGGTGCACCCCGCGCAGCGTGGAGGTGCCCTCCGCGGCCGCGGCGGCGAGCACGGCGGAGAATCCGGCCCGGATGTCGGGCAGCGTCACGTCGGCGCCGCGGAGCTTGGACACGCCCCGCACCACCGCCGAGTGCTTGGCGTTGGTGTCGTGGTAGCGGCAGGCGGGGCCGCCGAGGCACACGTCGAAGACCTCGATCTCGCAGCCCATCTTCTGCAGCGCGGGCACGTAGACCAGCCGGTTCTCGAACACCGTCTCGTGCAGCACCGACATGCCCTGGGCCTGCGTGAACAGCACCATCAGCGGCGTCTGCCAGTCGGTCATGAAGCCGGGGTGGGTGTCGGTCTGCACCGCCGCCGCGCGCAGCCCGTCGGGGGCCGACGCCGACAGGTAGTCGTCGGTGATGTCCAGCCGGGCGCCCATCCTGGCCAGCGTGGTGATGGCGGTGACGAGGCGGTCCTGGGGGCAGCCGTGCACCCGCACCTCGCCGCCGGTGATCAGGCCGGCCGCGAGGTAGGAGAACGCCTCGATCCGGTCGCCGTTCAGCCAGGTGGAGGCGCCGTGCAGGCGGTCCACGCCCTCGATCACGATGCGCCGGTCGGGGCTGAGCTCGATGAGCGCCCCCATGCGCTGCAGGAACAGGGCGAGCTCCACCACCTCGGGCTCCATGGCCGCGCCCTTGAGCACGGTCTTGCCCTCGGCCAGCACCGCCGACATCAGGATGGTCTCGGTGGCGCCCACGCTGGGGTAGGGGAGCTCCAGGCGGGTGCCGCGCAGCCGCTTGGCCTTGGCGTAGATGCCGGTGTCGCTCACCTCGACCTCCGCGCCCATCGCGCGCAGCGCCTCGACGTGGAAGTCGACCGGCCGCCGTCCGATGGGGTCGCCGCCGACCAGCGGCACGAACGCCTCGCCCGCCAGGTGCAGCAGCGGGCCGAGCATCAGGATGGGGATGCGGTTGAGGCCCGTGAACGCGGCGGGCACGTGGGGGTTGATCTCCGGCCCCTGCTCGATGACGATCTCGCGCGGGGTGATCTCCACATTGATGCCCAGCGCGCGCAGCATCTGCGCGGTGATGCCGACTTCGCCCACGTCGGGGGCATTGTGGATCACGCTCTCGCCGGCCCCCAGCATGGCCGCGACCATGTGCTTGGAGACACCGTTCTTGGACCCGCGGACCTCGACGTCGCCGCGGAGCGGGCCGGAGGGCTCGATCAGCCATACCTCTTCGTTCACCCAGACAGCGTAACGGGATTCGATCGATGCCTTCGATATTGCAAAAACAGAGGAACGGGTAGCATCGGGCCGGTCTACGTGGAATGAGGGGGGAACCATAGTGCGGTATACGCGCGATTTCGCCGTGACCGTGCTCGTGCTCTGCGTCCTCGGCGTCGTCGCCGGCGTGTCGTGGTCGCTGCTCGCTCCCCGCCCGCCCTACGCCGCGACGGACGAGGGCGCGGTCCTCGCCGATCCCTCCACCCAGGCGCTCATCGCCGCCGACGGCTGGTTCGCCGTCGTCACCGGCGCGTTCGGGCTGGCCTGCGGGGCCCTGGGCTACGCGCTGTCGCGCAAGGGCTCGCCGCTCGCGGTGGTGCTCGGCCTGGTCACGGGCGGCCTGGTCGCCGCGTACCTGACGATGACGGTCGGCGGGGTGGTGAACCTCGGCGCCGCCACCGTGACCGCCTCCGGGCCGGGCGCGTCGCTGGTCCCGGGGCCGCTGAAGCTGACCGCGCCCGGCGTGCTCGTCGCCTGGCCGATGCTCGCCGCGGGCCTGTTCTTCGCGCTGGAGGCCGTCGCGGGGTACCGCGAGTCGCCTCTGCGCCGGCCCCTGGCCGGCCAGGACCTCCACGGGCCACCGGCGGTCTACGACGCCGACGTCGACGGCAGGTAGCCCGCCGGCCGGAGGACGGGGCCGGACACGCGGCCCCGCCCCGGGGCGGCCCTCAGCTCAGGACGGGCCCCGGCTCGGGACGGGCCTCAGCTCAGGGCGGGCCTGCGGGAACCGTGGCCGGTGGCCCGCTCGAACGCGTGGGCCAGCCGGAGCACCCGCAGGTCGGCGAAGGGGCGTCCGACGATCTGCACGCCGACCGGGAGCCCGCTCCCGGTGAACCCGCACGGCACCGAGGCGGCGGGGGCGTGCAGCACGCTGATCCAGTAGGCCGAGCGCATCCAGGCCAGGTAGTCGGGGAGCGGCTCGCCGTTGATCTCCGAGACGTACGGCGCGTCCACCGGGAACGGCGGCACCTGGCTGACCGGCGCGATCAGGAAGTCGTAGACGTCGAAGAAGGCGCTCATCCGCCGGTAGAGGTCACTGCGGAGCCGTTCGGCGCGGGCCAGGTCGGCCCCGGTGACCGCGCGGCCCCGCTCGACGTTCCACCGGACGTTCTCGCCCAGATCCTCCGGCGGGAGGTCGCCGTAGGACAGCAGGTAGAACCAGGCCCGGTAGGTGCGGAACGCCTCCTCGGCGTCGGACAGGTCGAGCTCGACCCGCTCGACGCAGGCGCCGAGCCCGGCCAGCACGGCGGGGGCGTCGGCGGTGACCTTCGCCGTCTCGGCGTCCACCGGGAGCCCGCCGAGGTCGGGACTCCAGGCGATGCGCAGCCCGGTCAGGTCCAGCAGGTCCAGCGGTTCGGTGAAGACCGCGCCGCTCTCGGCGATCGAGAGGGGGGAGGACTCGTCGAAGCCCGCCACCACGCTCATCAGCAGGGTGAGGTCCTCCACGGTCCTGGCCATCGGGCCGGACACGCCCAGGGTGAACCAGGCCGCCGTCGGCGACGGCGACGGCACCCGTCCCGGCGTCGGGCGCAGCCCGACCACGTTGCAGAAGGAGGCGGGGTTGCGCAGCGAGCCGCCCATGTCGGAGCCGTCGGCCAGCGGCACCATCCCGCAGGCCAGCGCCGCCGCGGCCCCGCCGCTGCTGCCGCCCGCCGAGCGCGAGAGGTCGTAGGGGTTGCGGGTGGCGCCGAACACCTCGTTCACCGTGTGCGAGCCGGTGCCGAACTCGGGGGTGTTGGTCTTGCCGATCGTGATCGCCCCGGCCTCGCGCATCCGCCGCACGACCAGCGCGTCCCGCTCCGGCACGTGGCCGGCGAACAGGCGCGAGCCGTACGTGGTGCGGACGCCGGCGGTGTCCGTCAGGTCCTTGTAGGCGACCGGCAGCCCGTGCAGGGAGCCGCGCCAGACGCCCCGGGCCATGTCCCGGTCGGCGGCCTCCGCCTCGTCCAGGGCGCGCTCGGCCACCAGCGTGACGATCGCGTTGACCCTGGGGTTGGTCTCCTCGATGCGGCGCAGATGGGCGTCGAGCAGCTCGACGGCGCTGACCTGCCGGGTGCGCAGCAGCTCCAGCATCTCGACGGCTGTCAGGTAGTGCATGCGTCCTCCCGATCGGGTCGCGGCCGACTGCGGGCGCTCCGGGCGTGGCCGGCCGCCTGTCGATCCGACTGTGTCCGGCCAGTCTGGCCAGGTCGGCCGCCGCCGCGCGTCGGCAACCTTCGACAGATCTCCCCTCGGCCTACCCAGCCCTGCCGATGGGAGCCGTGATCGCCTGGGTCAGCCGGACCAGCTCGGCCGGGGCGGTCTCGATCTGCAGCCCGCGGCGCCCGGCGGAGAAGTAGATCGTCCCGAACGACAGAGCCGAGTCGTCGATCACGGTCGGCAGCCGCTTGCGCTGCCCCAGCGGGCTGATCCCGCCGACCACGTAGCCGGTGACCCGCTCCACCGTGGCCGCCTCGGCCATCGCCGCCCGCTTGCTTCCCAGCGCCGTCGCGAACGCCTTGAGGTCCAGCTTGCCCGCCACCGGGACCACCGCGACCGCGAGCCCGCCCTCGACCTCGGCCACGAGGGTCTTGAAGATCTGCTCGTACGGCACGCCGAGGGCGTCGGCGGCCTCCTCGCCGTAAGCCTGGGCGTTCGCGTCGTGCTCGTAGGGGTGGAGGGCGAACTCCACTCCCGCCTTGGCCAGCGCCACCGTCGCCGGGGTGCCCTGGCCCCTGGTGCCCTTCGTCTTGCTCATGGCCCGCAGCGTAGGGCATCGTGCGAATCTACAGCGTAAAGGGCGGCGCACCTGTGGGAAACGACGGGCCGGAGCCGAACCTGTGGAGGAACGGCGCCCACGTCGGGCGATCCGGGGAACGACCTGGGGCGGAGCGCGCCGGCGGGATGCCCGTGTGCCGGACACGGCCGTCCGGATGGTGGACAGAACGGGAGCCGGGCCCTGAGCTCCGTAGACTGTACGCGTGATTTCCCGTATCGACCTGCGCGGTGCTCTCCCCGAGAACCTGCGCGACGTGCTGCCCCGTGCCGAACTCGACGTCGAAGCCGCCCTCGCGAAGGTCCGGCCGATCTGCGAGGACGTGCATCATCGCGGGGTGGCCGCGATCCGGGAGCTGACCGCCAGGTTCGACGGGGTGGAGATCGAGTCCACCCGGGTGCCCGCCGAGGCGATCGCCCGCGCGCTGGAGGAGCTCGACCCCCGGGTCCGCGCGGCCCTGGAGGAGTCCGTCCGCCGCGCCCGCCTGGTCCACCGCGACCAGCGCCGCACCGACGTCACCACCCAGGTCGTGCCCGGCGGCACCGTCACCGAGCGCTGGGTCCCCGTCGATCGCGTGGGGCTCTACGTCCCCGGCGGCCAGGCGGTCTACCCGTCCAGCGTGGTCATGAACGTGGTTCCCGCCCAGGAGGCCGGGGTGGAATCGCTCGCGGTCACCTCGCCCGCGCAGAAGGCGTTCGGCGGGCTGCCGCACCCGACCATCCTGGCGGCGTGCGCCCTGCTCGGGGTGGACGAGGTCTACGCCGTCGGCGGCGCCCAGGCCGTGGCGATGTTCGCCTACGGCACCGAGGAGTGCGCCCCGGTGACCATGGTCACCGGTCCCGGCAACATCTGGGTCGCCGCGGCCAAGCGCCTGCTCAAGGGGCGCATCGGCATCGACTCCGAGGCCGGGCCCACCGAGATCGCCATCCTCGCCGACTCCACCGCCGACCCGGCGCACGTCGCCGCCGACCTGATCAGCCAGGCCGAGCACGACCAGATCGCCGCCGCCGTCCTGGTCACCGACTCGGCCGAGCTGGCCGAGGCGGTGGAGAAGGAGCTGCCCGGCCAGGTGGCCGCGACCAAGCACTCCGAGCGCATCGCCGAGGCGCTGTCCGGCCGCCAGTCCGGCATCCTGCTGGTCGACGACATGGAGGCGGGCCTGCGCGTCGTGGACGCCTACGCCGCCGAGCACCTGGAGATCCACACCGCCGACGCGCCCGCGCTCGCCGCCCGGGTCCGCAACGCCGGAGCGATCTTCGTGGGCTCCTACGCGCCGGTCTCCCTCGGCGACTACCTGGCCGGCTCCAACCACGTGCTGCCCACCGGCGGCTGCGCCTGCCACTCCTCGGGGCTGTCGGTGCAGACCTTCCTGCGCGGCATCCACGTCGTCGACTACACCCGCGAGGCGCTGGCCGGCGCCGCCGCCCACGTGTCCGTCCTCGCCGACGCCGAGGACCTGCCGGCGCACGGCGCCGCGGTCCGCGTCAGGTTCGCCGCGGGCGAGCTGGCCGAGCTCAGTGACTGGGAGAACCCTTCGTGAACCTGGACGACCTGCCGATCCGCGACGACCTGAGGGGGCTGTCGCCGTACGGCGCCCCGCAGATCGACGTCCCGGTCCGGCTCAACACCAACGAGAACCCCTACGGCCCCTCCGCCTCCCTGGTCACCGGCCTGGCCGAGGCCGTACGGCACGGCGCCGCCGGGCTCAACCGCTACCCCGACCGCGACGCCCTCGCCCTCCGCGAGGACCTGGCCGCCTACCTCGGCCACGGCCTGACCGCCGAGCGGGTGTGGGCGGCCAACGGCTCCAACGAGGTCATCCAGCAGATCCTGCAGGCGTTCGGCGGTCCCGGCCGGTGCGCGATGGGCTTCGAGCCGTCGTACTCGATGCACTCGATCATCGCGGGCGGCGCCTCCACCGAGTGGATCCCCGCCCTGCGCGAGGAGGACTTCGGGATCGACCCGGACAAGGCGGTCGCGGTGATCGCCGAGCACCGGCCCGACGTCGTCTTCCTGACCTCGCCCAACAATCCCACCGGCACCGCCCTCGACCCGGCGGTGATCGCCCGGATCGTCGAGGCCGCGCCCGGCATGGTGGTGGTGGACGAGGCCTACTTCGAGTTCGCCAGGACCGGCACGCCGTCGGCGCTCACCCTGCTGCCGGACAACCCGCGCCTGATCGTCACCCGGACCATGTCCAAGGCGTTCGCCATGGCGGGCACCCGCCTGGGCTACCTCGCCGCGCACCCGGCGGTGATCGAGGCGCTGCTGCTGGTGCGGCTGCCGTACCACCTGTCCACGCTCACCCAGGCGGCGGCGCGCGTGGCGCTCACGCACCGGGACGAACTGCTCGGCACCGTCGACATGCTCCGGCAGGAGCGGGACGCCACCGTGGAGTGGCTGCGCGACCTGGGCCTGAAAGTCGCCGACTCGGACGCCAACTTCGTGCTCTTCGGCGTCTTCGCCGACCGGCACGCGGTCTGGGCGGAGCTGCTGGACCGGGGGGTGCTGATCCGCGAGGTCGGCCCGCCCGGGTGGCTGCGGGTGTCCATCGGAACGGCTGAGGAGATGGCGGCCTTCCGCGCCGCCCTGGAAGGGATCTTGTGATGAGTCTTGCCGAAGGAGGGCTCGTGCGGCGCGTGGGCCGGATCGAGCGTGCCACCAAGGAGACCTCGGTGCTGGTGGAGGTCGACCTCGACGGCACCGGGATCGTCGACGTCTCCACCGGCGTCGGGTTCTACGACCACATGCTGAACCAGCTGGGCAAGCACGGCCTGTTCGACCTGACCGTGAAGACCGAGGGCGACCTGCACATCGACTCGCACCACACGATCGAGGACACGGCGATCGCGCTGGGCGCCGCGTTCCGCGAGGCCCTGGGCGACAAGTCGGGCATCCGGCGGTTCGGCAGCGCGTCCTGCCCGCTGGACGAGGCCCTCGCGCAGGTGACCGTCGACCTGTCCGGCCGGCCGTACCTCGTGCACAGCGAGCCCGAGAACATGGCTCCCATGATCGGCCCGGACTACGACGTGACGCTGACCCGGCACATCCTGGAGTCGTTCGTCGCGCAGGCCGCCATCTGCCTGCACGTGCACGTGCCGTACGGCCGCAACGCCCACCACATCGTGGAGGCGCAGTTCAAGGCGCTGGCCCGGGCGCTGCGCGAGGCGTCCGAGCCCGACCCCCGGGCCACCGGGGTGCCCAGCACCAAGGGCGTGCTGTGAGGCTCGCATGAGTGACAACTGGACGGCCGTCGCGATGGCCTTCGTCGCCCTCTTCCTGGTGGGCGGCATCATCTCCTTCCTCAAACAGGGGCTGAAGAAGGGGGCGGTCCTGCTGGCCGCCCTCGCGGCCCTGGCGACCACGGCGGCGGTGCTCTGGTGGTGAACAAGAACGTCACGGTTCTGGACTACGGCTCGGGGAACCTGCGCTCGGCGGAGCGCGCCCTGGCCCGGGTCGGCGCGAACGTCACGGTGACCTCCGACTACGAGGCGGCGCTGGAGGCCGACGGCCTCGTCGTGCCCGGGGTCGGCGCGTTCGCCGCCTGCATGGGCGGGCTGAAGGCGGTGCACGGCGACCGGATCGTCGCGCGCCGGCTGTCGGCGGGGCGGCCGGTGCTCGGCATCTGCGTGGGCATGCAGATCCTGTTCGAGACCGGCGTCGAGCACGGTGTGACGACCGAGGGCTGCGGCGAGTGGCCCGGCACGGTCGAGCGCCTGGAGGCCCCCGTCCTGCCTCACATGGGCTGGAACACGGTCAAGGCCCCCGCCGAGACGGTGCTGTTCGCCGGTCTCGACGCCGACACGCGGTTCTACTTCGTGCACTCGTACGGCGTGCGCTCCTGGGAGCTGCAGGCCGGCCCCGGGTTCACCGACCCGCTGGTCACCTGGGCCGAGCACGGGGTGCCGTTCGTCGCGGCGGTGGAGAACGGCCCGCTCATGGCCACCCAGTTCCACCCGGAGAAGTCGGGCGACGCCGGGGCGCAGCTGCTGGCGAACTGGCTGGGAACCCTCGCGTGAGCTCGCGACGGCCGCGACCGCCCCGTGGGTCCCGTGAATCCCTGTGAGTCCCCATGAGTAAGGAGCGGGCCCGGCGGCGGGCCGAGCGGGAGGCCGAGCAGGCCCGCCAGGCGGCCCTGCGGGCCGAGCGGGAGGCCCGGCTCGCCCGGCGGCGCGGGCGCCTGGGCAGGGTCGTGGCCCTCCTGCCGAACCGCCCGGCCCGGATCGCCACGCAGCGCGGCATCAAGGCCCGCCGCCGCCGCGCGCAGAACGGCGTCGTGGCGGTCCTGTTCCTCATCGTTCAGGCGATCGCCTGGCTCCTGTGGTCGGAGTGGCCGGCCAGGCTGGGCGTGTTCGTCGTTTCCCTGCTGCTCGTCCCGGTGCTCGTCACCGTGGCATTCGACCGGAGGTCTTGATCACATGTCGCTAGAGCTGCTGCCCGCCGTGGACGTCGCGGGCGGTCAGGCGGTCCGCCTGGTCCAGGGCGAGGCCGGGACCGAGACGTCCTACGGCGACCCGCTCTCGGCCGCCCTGGCCTGGCAGGAGGCCGGGGCCGAGTGGATCCACCTGGTGGACCTGGACGCCGCCTTCGGCCGCGGCTCGAACCGCGATCTGATCGCCTCCGTGGTGAAGGCGCTGGACATCAAGGTCGAGCTGTCCGGCGGCATCCGCGACGACGCCTCGCTGGAGGCCGCGCTGGCCACCGGCTGCCGCCGGGTCAACATCGGCACCGCGGCCCTGGAGAACCCGGCCTGGTGCTCGAAGATCATCTCCGAGTACGGCGACCGCGTCGCGATCGGCCTGGACGTCCGCGGCACCACCCTCGCCGCCCGCGGCTGGACCCAGGAGGGCGGCGACCTGTGGGAGGTGCTGGAGCGCCTGGAGGCCGACGGCTGCCCCCGCTACGTCGTCACCGACGTCACCAAGGACGGCACCCTGCGCGGTCCCAACCTGGACCTGCTGCGCGAGGTCTGCTCCCGCACCGACAAGCCCGTGGTCGCCAGCGGCGGCGTCTCCTCCCTGGACGACCTGCGCGCCCTCGCCTCCCTGGTGCCGATCGGCATCGAAGGCGCCATCGTGGGCAAAGCCCTGTACGCGCAGGCCTTCACCCTCGAGGAGGCCCTGGCGGCGGTTTCCTAGCTTTCCGAGAGTCAAGGAGACAGGGTGACTCACCGGACGGGTTCCAGGATTTTCAGCGGAGGACGGTGGGAGGAGCGGTACGGCTATTCCCGGGCGGTCGTGGCGGGCCCATGGGTGATCGTCTCCGGCTGTACCGCGGCGGCCGTCGACGGTGAGGTGCTCCACCTCGGAGACGCCTACAAGCAGACGCTCACGGCGTTCGGCGTCGCGCTGGACGCGATAGAGCGGGCGGGCCTGTCCCGCCACGACGTCGTCCGGGTCCGCTACTACGTGGTGGACGACGAGCACTACGACGAGGTCGGCCGGGCCCACGCGGAGCTGTTCGGCCAGGTCCGTCCCGCCTGCACCGGCGTGCGGGTGGCCGGCCTGATCGATCCGCGCATGCTGGTCGAGGTCGAAGTCGAGGCTTACAGAGAACAGGTCCGCAGAGAATGAGGAACGGCACGTGACTGTCGCGGTACGAGTGATCCCCTGCCTGGACGTGGACGCCGGGCGGGTGGTCAAGGGCGTCAACTTCGAGAACCTGCGGGACGCGGGCGACCCGGTCGAGCTGGCCCAGCGCTACGACGCCGAGGGGGCCGACGAGCTGACGTTCCTCGACATCACGGCCTCCAGCTCCGACCGGTCCACGATGTACGACGTGGTGCGCCGTACGGCCGAGCAGGTCTTCATCCCGCTGACCGTCGGCGGCGGGGTGCGCGCGGTGGAGGACGTGGACCGGCTGCTGCGGGCGGGGGCGGACAAGGTGTCGCTGAACACCGCCGCCATCGCCCGCCCGGAGCTGCTGACCGAGGCGTCCCGGCGCTTCGGCGCGCAGTGCGTCGTGCTGTCGGTGGACGCCCGCCGGGTCGTGGACGGCCCGCCGACCCCGTCGGGGTTCGAGGTGACCACGCACGGCGGCCGGCGCGGCACCGGCATCGACGCGGTGGAGTGGGCCCGCCGCGGCGAGGAGCTGGGCGTGGGGGAGATCCTGCTCAACTCCATGGACGGCGACGGCACCCGCGACGGCTACGACCTGGAGATGATCCGCGCGGTCCGCGCCGCGGTCTCCGTCCCGGTCATCGCCAGCGGCGGGGCCGGGGCGCTGGAGCACTTCCCGCCGGCGGTGGAGGCCGGGGCGGACGCCGTCCTGGCGGCCTCGGTGTTCCATTTCGGCCAGCTCAAGATCTCCGACGTCAAGGACACCCTGCGCACGGCGGGCGTCCCCGTCCGCTGACGTCCCTGCGGACCCGCCCGCCACCGCCGTCCGTCCGGGCGGGTCCCCGATACGGTGCGCCGTCCCCGCTGCGGTGCGCCGCTTCACCGCGGCGCGGCGTCGGGGAACGGGGGCGGGCCGAGGACCTGGTATCCGAACCGGGCCGACACCTCGGCCAGGCGTGGAATATCGGGCTCGGCGGGGTCGGGCAGGCCTTCGTGCTCGGCGGGCCGGCCCAGTTCGCCGATGAAGCCCTCGAATCCGGCCGGTGAGGTGATCTGCAGGCCGCGGACCGGTCCGCGGGCGACCACGAAGGAATGCGGTACGCCGCGCGGCAGGTAGACGAAGCCGCCCGGGCCGATGGCCCACCGGCGGTCACCGCAGACCACGTGGAGCTCCCCGTCGAGCAGGTAGAAGGCCTCGTCTTCACGGTGGTGGACGTGCAGGGGAGGGGCGAAGCCTTCGGGTGCGGTCCATTCCAGGAAGGTGAATGCGTCCGCCGCCTTGACGGTCATTCTGGTGTCGAGGAACCACAGGTGGTGGCCGCCGTCGCGGTCCAGGGCGTAGCCGCCGGGGTCGAAGGTCATGAGCCGGTCTCCTCGGTCGTGGTGTCCTCGGCCGTTGTGTCCTCGGTGTAGAAACGCAGTTCGATGCCGTCCGGGTCGTGCAGCCCGACCAGGACACCGCCGTAGTGGCCTGCGACGATGCCGCCGTGCGGCTCGCCGAGTCCGTCGAGCCGGTCGCGCCACGCCCGGAGCCGTTCGTGGGTGGCAACGGCGAACGCGACCGGGTCGTAGCCCTTGAGCGCGGCCGCGCGGTCCGGCTCGCGGCGCAGCCCGAGACTCATCCGTTCGGCCGGGTCGCGGAGGATCACGCCCATGAGCTGTCCCTCCTCGCGGAACTCCAAGGTCTGATGCAGCCCGAGCACGCGCTGGTACCAGTGGCTGCTGCGGGCGACGTCGGTCACCGGCAGCTTCACATGATGGAACCCGTCGATCATGTCGACCTCCAATTTGCTAGAGTTCGCTCTAGCGAATTTCTTTAGAGTAAGCTCTAGCGAATGAGGGATGTCAAGCCCGAAGGCAAAAGAGCCCGGCAACGCCGGGCCACCCGGCACCGGATCGTCGAATCCGCGCTGGAACTGTTTGTCGGCCAGGGTTACGCGGCGACCACTCTGGAGCAGATCGCCGCTTGCGCCGGTGTGGCGGTGCAGACGGTCTACTTCCACTTCGGCAACAAGCGGACCATCCTCATCGAAGGCATCGGCGTGAAGGTGGTCGGCGACGACGAGCAGGTCGCGATGATCGACAGGTCGTGGGCGCAGGAGGCGCTGACCACGACGGACCCCGCCCACGCGGTGGAGGTCTGGGTCACCGGCAGCCGGAGCATCTTCGCAAGGGTGGCGCCGCTGCTGTGGATCTTACGCGACGCCGTCGGAGCCGATCCCGACATGGCCCGCGAATGGGAGATCAACCAGCGCCAGCGCCGCACCGATCACCGGGCCTTCGCCCAGCACCTGGCCGACCTCGGCGCGCTGGCGGCAGGGGTGAGCGCCGATCGCGCCGCCGACATCATCTACACGCTGTTCAGCCCTGAGATGTACCACCTGCTCACGATTCAGTGCGGCTGGTCCCCGGCCGACTGGGAAACCTGGATCCACCGGATGCTCACCGACGCCCTGTTCGCCGGGCCGGATCCGGCCTCACCGCCCACTCCCGGCGCGTCGAGCGCGGATGAGGCGCGTCCAGCGTGACGAAGGCCCGGCTCCGGCGGACCCCCGTCCGGGTCATGCGAGCCCGGCCTGGAGGGTCTCGGTCACGGGACGGCGGGCGCCGAGGCGGGCGGGGACGGCGGTGAGCGCCGCCACCACGAGCACGGTCGCCAGCACCAGGGCGAGCAGTTGCCAGGGCGCGGGGAGCGTGGCCCTGTCGCCGTCGCCGCCGGTGGCGGCGTTGATGGCGGCGAACAGCGCGTAGCCTCCCGGGAAGACGCCCAGGACGGCGCCGGCGAGCGCGGGGAGCACCTGGGCGGCCGCCAGCGCCGTGCTCACCTCGCGGGGGGTCGCGCCCAGGGCGCGCGCCAGCGCCGACGAGTGCCGGTTGTCGAGCACCGCCGCCCAGGTGATGACGACGGCGTTGACCGCCGCGAGGGAGAGCAGCATGATCGTCACGACGAGGAGCGCGCGGCGCAGGACCTCCACCTGAGCGTCGTCGTATCCGCCGGCGAGCGGCTGGTCGGCGAGGAAGGCGTTGAGCACCAGCAGGACGTGGACCCCGCTGACCGTGACCGCGATGCTGGCCACAGCCAGCACGGCCCGTCGCGGGCGGCGGGCGGCGACCCGCAGGGCGAGGAGCAGCGGGACGGGCAGCCGCGCCGAGATCGCGATCAGCCAGCCGACGCGGCGGGGCGGGCGTGCCGAGTCGCCCAGCGCGTCGACGGTGCTGGAGCGGGCGGCGCGCACGGCCGGGACGATGGTCGCGAGGGCCGCGACGGCGAGCGCCACGGCGGTCACCGAACCGGCCGTGGACGCGGTGATCGACGGCGTGCCCGCGCTGCCGACGAGGCCGGCGCCGGACTCGGTGAGCAACGGAGCGGTCAGCGACCCGGCCGCCAGCCCGGCCGCGGCCGCGACGACGGCCACGAGGACGTACTCCGCGAGCAGCACGGCGGCGACCAGGCTCGGTGTTCCGCCGACCGCCTTGAGGAGTCCGACGCGTCTGGTCTGATCGGCCATCCGGCCGCCGACCAGCACCGAGAGACTGGCCACGGCGAGCAGGCCGAGCAGCCAGGCTCCGATCAGCAGCAGGATCTGGGAGTCCCCGGCCAGTTCGGTGGCGTCTTCGAGGATGTCGTTCCAGGTCCGCATGGGCGGAGCCCCGCCGTCTTCGCCGTTCGCGTCGACGAACGCCCGGGCCCCGGCCGGGTCGGCCAGCTTCAGGTTCATCACGTAGGCCAGGGAGTCCGGATCCGGGGCGAGGTTCCGTACATCCGCCTGGGTGAGCCAGACCAGTCCGGGGTTGCGCAACAGTCCCGCGGGCGGTTCGCCGTCGGGAACGGCGCCGTTCATGCAGGGGAAGACGCAGGACGCCTTCGGGTAGGGCGGCATGGCGGCGGTGACCGCGACGCCGACCACCTCGAAGGACCGGCCGTCCAGGGTGACCGGGTCGCCGACGCGCACGTCGAGCGCGCGGGCGAAGGCGGCCTCGAGCACCACGCCGCCGTCGACCACCCAGCCGCCCTGGAGCAGCTCGGGCTGGTCGACGGAGGCGGGCGCGGCGTCGCGCCCCACGGCCTGCACATCCGATGTCCGGCCGGACGCCTGGAGTTCCGCCGCGGTGACCGGGTACGGCCCGCTGTGGTCGACGACGCCGGGGGCGCCGGCCAGTTCTTCAAGCTCCGCGACCCCTGCGAGCCCGGCGGGCTTCGCGGGGGCGGTAACCCCGGGAAGCCCGGCGGCCCGGGCGGTGCTGGCGACCACGTCGGGCCCGCCGGTCGCCGCCCGGGTGCTCTGGTACGGATCACCCGCCGCGTCGCGCAGGACGAGCCCGAGCGTCAACGTCGTGGTGGCCGCCATGATGGCCAGCAGCAGGAGCGCGGCCTCGGCGCGGCGGCGCCGGAGGTCGCGTACGGCGAGGCGGCCCACGAGCAGGATGCGGCCCATCGTCCTCAGTCCTCCAGCCCGATGAGGGCGCCGAGCCGCCCGGTGGTCCCCCCGGTCAGCCGGGTCTCGTCCACGAACGCGCCGTCGCGCATCGAGATCATCCGGTCCGCGGTGGCCGCGATCCGCGCGTCGTGGGTGACGATGACCAGCGTCTGCCCGGACTCGTGCAGGCCCTCGAAGAGCTGGAGGACGTCCAGGGTGGCGGCGCTGTCCAGATTTCCGGTCGGCTCGTCGGCGAGCACGATCGACGGTTCGTTGCTCAGCGCCCGGGCGACCGCGACCCGCTGCCGCTGACCGCCGGACAGCGCCGAGGGCAGGAAACGCGTCCGGCCGGCGAGCCCGACCCGCTCCAGCAGCTCCTCCGCCCGCCGTCTGGCGGCCCGCGGCGAGCGTCCGGCCAGCAGCGCGGGAAGCTCGACGTTCTCGACGGCGGTGAGCTCCTCCATCAGGTGGAAGGCCTGGAAGACGAAGCCGATGTCGGTGCGCCGCAGCCGGGCCAGGGCCTTCTCGCCGATGTCGTCGATGCGGCGGCCGTTCAGCCACACCTCTCCGCCCGAGGGCCGGTCCAGCCCGCCGAGCAGGTGCAGCAGCGTGGACTTCCCGCAGCCGCTGGGCCCCATCACCGCCACCGTCTCTCCCGGGCCGATGTCGAGATCGACCTCGTCGACGGCGCGCACCAGCCCCTCTCCCTCGCCGTGCTCCTTCCGCAGTCCGCGGGCGCGGAGCACGGGCGTGTCGGCGGCGTCGTTCACGATCCGCTCCTCCGATGGGTCCAGTTCTTCTCACATGCCTCGAGCCAGCGCAGGTCCGCCTGGAGCCGGAGCACGATGCCCTCCAGCAGCAGCGCCGCGTCCGAGCGGTCCGGCTCGGCCATGGCGGCGCGCTGGGCGTCGCGCAGCCGGCGCAGCAGCTCGCGGCGCTGGGTGTCGACGATGGTCAGGGGGTCGGCCAGCCCGGCCGACGCGGCCGCGATCAGCTTGAGGTGGAACTCCGCGAGGTCGGGTTTCGGCCAGCTCACCTCGGCGATCCACTCGGCGACCCGCTGCTGGCCGTCGGGGGTGAGCGCGTACACCTTGCGATCCGACCGGTCGGCGCCGTCGGCGGATCTCTCGACCGCTATCAGGCCGGCCTTCTCCAGCCGGGTCAGCGTGACGTAGACGTGCCCGGCGTTCATCGCGTCGCCGAGGGGGCCGAGCGCGTCGCGCAGCCGCGCGCGCAGCTGGTAGCCGTGCGTGGGCTCCTTGGCGAGCATCGCCAGCACCACTTCCTGCTGCATCGGGCCCTCCTCTAACCGTTAGCCATTACGTCTAACGGTTATCCTCAGCGCCGTCAAGCCCTCGCCCGGATCGGCGACGCGGCCGGGCCGACCGCCGCCGTCATCGCGGCGGAGATCAGACGTCCAGGGAGCGGCCGATGTCGACGATGAAGCGGGCCAGGCCCGCGCGCTTGCGGAAGATCTCGTGCAGTTCGGGGGTGGGCTCGGCGTCCAGGTGGTCGATGGGCAGCGCGGTCCACGCGCTGCGCAGGACGAGCGTGGCCGCGTAGCCGAAGGAGACCGTCTCGGGGTCCGCGTCCACCTCGGCGGCGTAGGCGGATTCGATGGCGGTGTGGATCTCGGGCAGCTCCGAGGGGTCGGTGACGCCCGCGTGGGCCAGGCCCACCAGGAGCTGGCCGAGGTCGAAGCCGACGGCCGTCGGTGAGCCCCAGCTCCAGTCGACCGCCACGAACTCGGCCGACCCGTCCGCCGGGACCAGCAGGTTCTGCGGGCTGGCGTCCCCGTGGGCCAGCGCGTGCGGCAACCGCTCGACCGCGGCGAGAAGGGGGCCGATCCGGTCGGCGAGGGCCAGCAGGTCGGCCCGGAGCAGGTCGTCGGCGTAGGCGGCGACGAGCGGGTGCCGCCACGTCGCCGAGTCGCGCAGGATCGACAGGAAGTACTGGACCGCGCCCGCGCAGTAGAGACGCATCCCGCTGTCCGGCGGGGTGTCCGGGGTCGCCGCCACGGGCCGCATGGCCGCCAGGGCGCCGAGCAGCCGGGCCGCGCGCCGGTACCGGTCGAGGTCCCAGCCGGCGGAGACGGTCTGGACGTCCTCCAGCCACAGCACCAGCCGGTCGTCGCCCAGGTCGTCGATCCGGTGCAGGCGGGGGAGCCGGAGCCCGGCGGGCAGCGGGGGAGGGGCCAGGTACACGTCCGCGTCCGTCCGCCAGGGGAAACCCTCGACGAGCTCCTCCCACTGGGTCTCCGGCACCGCCGGGGGCAACGGCCAGTGCCTGGCCGAGTGGATCGACTTGACGAAGAAGGACCACGGCCTGCCGTCGGTGGTCGTGCCCCGGACCCGGTGGAGCCCGGCGGTGGACAGCGAGCCCGACGCGTAGACGACGGGCTCGACGTGCCGCTGCGCGATCTCGGCCAGCGGGTCGTCCAGGCTCTCCCGGACGAGTTTCGTCAGGTCGGCGGTGCTCGTCATGGTCATGGTCGTAGAGGTCATAGGGCCACCGTGCCCGCGGGGCGAATGTCTCGCATGAGTACGGCCTACTCAAATATCCTCGCACCGTGGGAAGGCCGTGGCCGTTCGCCGGCCGTACGACGCAGCTGGCGCAGATCGGATCGGCCGCCGGCGGCATCGTCGTGGCGGGGGCGGCCGGGGTCGGCAAGAGCCGCCTGGTGGCCCAGGCCGTACGGGATCTCGGCGGGGTCGCGTGGGTGCGGGCGACCGCGGCGGCGGCGGAGATCCCGTTCGGGGCCTTCGCCCACCTGCTCCCGCCCGCGCCGCCCAAGGGCAACCCGCTGGGCTGGGCCGCCGCCGCGCTGGGCGCTCCGGTCCTGGTCGTCGACGACGGCCACCTGCTCGACGCGGTCTCGGCGGCGCTCGTCCACCATCTGGCGGCCCAGGAGCGGGCGAGGGTGATCGTCACCGTCCGCGGCGACGCGCCCGCGCCCGACGCGGTGCGCGCGCTGTGGAAGGACGATCTGCTGCCGCGTCTGGACCTCGCCCCGCTGTCCCCGGAGGACGTCGCGGGCATCCTGACGGAGGCGCTCGGCGGGCGGACCGAGCCGGAGACCGTGGAGCGGCTCTGCCGGGTCAGCGGGGGCAACGCCCTCTACCTGCGGGAGCTGGTGCTGTCCGGGGTGCTCGAGGAGTCCGGCGGGCTGTGGCGGTGGGGCGGCTCGGCGTCGATGACGCCGTCGCTGCGGGAGACGGTCGCGGCCCGGATCGGCGAGCTCGCGGCGGACGAGCGGCGGGTGCTGGAGCTGCTGGCCTACGGCGAGCCGCTCGGCGCCGACCTGCTGGCCGCGATGGTCGGCGTCCCGGCGGTCGAGCGGCTGGAGGACCGCAGGCTCGTCACCGTCACGCGGGACGGGCGCAGGCTCCAGGTGCGTCTCGCGCACCCCCTCCACGGGGAGGTGATCCGCTCCGGGTGCGGCCTGCTGCGCGAGCGCGCCACGCTGCGCGAGCTGGCCGAGGCGGTCTCGGCGGCGGGGATGCGGCGGCGCGAGGACGTGCTGCGGGTGGCCGTCTGGCGGCTGGACGGCGGTCAGGCGGGGGACCCGCGGCTGCTCACCGCGGCGTGCGAGCGGGCCAGGGCCGTGCGCGACCTCGCGCTCGCCGCCCGGCTCGGCCGGGCCGCGGTGGCGGCGGGCGGAGGGCCGCGGGCGCACATGACCCTGGGCTGGGTGCTGCACTACTCCGACCGGTACGACGAGGCGGAGGAGGAGTTCCTGGCGGCCTGGGAGCGGGGCCTGGACGACGAGAGCCGGGCCGATTGCGGCCTCGGCCGGGCGTTCAACCTGGGCTGGGGCCTCGGCCGGACGGCCGAGGCGCTGGAGCTGTTCGACGAGACCTACCGGCTGATCTCCGACCGGGCCGTGCGGCAGGGCGTGCGCCTGACGCGGGCGGCCCTGGAGGCGTTCACGGGTGATCTCGCCAGGGCCCGGGCCAGCCTGGCGGAGGCCGCCCGGATGGGACCGTACGAGGTCCCCCGCGGCGTGCTCGCGGCCGGCGCGGTGGAGGCGAACCTCCTGGCGCTGGAGGGCCGCGCGCGGGAGTCCTGGGCGAGGGTGCAGGAGATGCTCGCCGGGAAGGACGCCCTGGAGGGGCGTCCGGGCATGGTGGCCGCGCTGATGGACACCGGGGTGCTGGCGGCGCTGACCCTCGGCGACCTGGCGGGCGCCGAGCGCTGCGCCGAGGCCGGGCACCGCCTCCACGGCGGTTTCGGGCAGTGGAACGACGTCATCGTCCGGTTCGGCGCCCGCAGGGCGCAGGTGCTCCGGCTGCGCGGGCGGGTCGCCGAGGCCGCCGCGCGGTGCCGGGACATCGCCGCCCGCCTCCCGTCGCCGAGCGTCTTCGCGGGTCCCTGGCTCGGGGAGCTGGCCCACGCCCAGGCGCTGCTCGGCGAGGCGGAGAAGGCCGAGGAGACGCTGGCCGCCGCAGGCGACGCCGCGCTGCCCGTGGGACCGGCCGTCGTCCTGCCCCTGGAGTCGGCCCGGGTGTGGACGCTGGCCGCGCGGGGCGACGTCGCCGGGGCCGTCGAGGCCGCGCTGGCGGCGGCGGAGGGCGCGCCCCCGCCGCACGCGCTGTTCCTGCTGCACGACGCCGTACGGCTCGGCCGCGCGGACCTGGTGGCCGGCCGGCTGGCCGGGCTGGGCGTCGAGGGCCCGCTGGCGTCGTTGTTCGCCCGGCACGCCGCCGCCCGCGACCCGGCCCGCCTCGACGAGGTCTCCCGGGACTTCGAGGGGCTCGGCATGACGCTGTACGCGGCCGAGACGGCGGCCCAGGCGGCGACGCTGTACCGCGAGGCCGGCCGGAGCCGGGCCGAGACGGCCGCGCGTACCCGGGCCGCGGTCCTGGCCGGGCGGTGCCAGGGCGCCCGTACGGCGGCCCTCGTCGGCCTCGACGCCCCGCACCTGACTCCGAGGCAGCGCGAGATCGCGACCTTGGCCGCGCAGGGGATGAGCAACCGGGAGATCGCCGAACGGCTGGTCGTGTCGGTGCGGACGGTCGCGAACACCCTCTACTCGGTCTACGAGAAGGTGGGCGTCGGCGACCGCGCCGAACTGGCCAGGATCCTGGGGATCACCTGACCTCCCCGCGTGGCGGGGAGGCGGGTCCGGGCGCGCCGGGAGAGATCAGGTCAGGGGCGGGGCAAACCCCCGCCGGAGGGTCAGCTCAGGACGTTTGTGACGAAGACGGCCAGCTGATCGGCGCCGTGAACGATTCCGTCGATCACTCCGTCGACCGCACTCGCCGCTTCGGCGGGCTTGGTGAACAGATAGAAGACCACGAACGCCACCGCGAGATAGGTGAGGACCTTCTTGACCTGCATGGGGGCCTCCAGCCGTTCCATTCCCAGCCGTATATACCCGGATTTTTAAGACCTCTGGCATTCTGGGCCCGAGTGGCTCCCGGATCGTGGTGATCATACCTGGCCTCCCTGGGGGAACCGGGGCCGGTTCAGGAGATTGGCATGGACCACGCTTGCCATGGTGCGGTCCGCGGGCGTCCCTGTCCAACTTCGAGCGCAACATATATCGGAAAGGCGATCGAGAAGAACGGACGCCCGTCCCCGGAAGCCCTCGAAGGCTCTGCGGACATCACCGGACATCCCCGGCATTGAAGGCGGGCGGCCCCGGAGGCCGGGGGAGCCCTCCGCGGGCGCGTCAGGCTCCCAGGGAGGCGTCCATCAGCCGGGCCACGGCGGCCTCGTCGCCGCTGAGGTCCACCCGGGCCTGCGCCTGGCGGCCGAAGCAGAACAGCAGCAGCTCGCTCGCCGGGCCGGTCACCTCGACCCGGGGAGCGTCCTCGGCCCCGCCGATGGCGACGCCGCCGCCGATCCGGTGCAGCACCACGGCGACCGGGGACTTGCGCAGGAACAGCCCCCGGGCCATCCGCAGGCGCTTCCAGAAGGCGTCCTCCAGCTCGGCGGGGAGCTCGCGGGGCTCCCACACGCGCTGCGCGCGCCGTACGTCCTCGTGGTGGATGAAGAACTCCAGGGCGTTGACGGCCTCGTCCAGGCCGGGCACGAGCCCGTAGAACCCGCCGGGGCCGGAGCGGATCAGCTCCACCAGGCCGT
The DNA here is from genome assembly GCF_016863135.1 of Planobispora longispora. Classification (GTDB taxonomy): domain Bacteria; phylum Actinomycetota; class Actinomycetes; order Streptosporangiales; family Streptosporangiaceae; genus Planobispora; species Planobispora longispora. The sequence goes on along the minus strand of NZ_BOOH01000004.1, from coordinate 82,894 downwards.
CGAAGCCGTGCTTGGCCTTCAGCGACTCCTGGACCTTGGCGGTGTATCCGGCCAGGGGGGACAGGGCGATGCCCGGGGCGGCGTCGAGGCGACGCTCGCGCAGGACGAGATGGGCGGCGAGATCGAAGGTCGTCCAGCCCTCGCACAGGGTGGGGGCGTCCGGGCCGAGCCTGGCGAACAGGTCGCTGAGCGCGGCGCGTTCGGCGCGGGCGTACGTCATCCCGCGATCGTAACAAGGCTGTTGCGCGAGCAACCAGGCGGGGAGGGGCCGGGCGTTCCGCGGCGGGAAGCTCCACGGTGGGAATAAGTGCTTGATCCGGCGTGATACTCACTTAAGTAGAAACATCCTCGCAATGTCCCCTCTGAAAGGACACCTCCCGAGTGGCGAGCAAGGTGACGTCCGCCGTCATGCGTAAGGGACTCCGCGTACTCGGGGTGGCGATCCGGGCCGAGAAGGTCGTCTTCGCCGCGGCCGTGCTGTTCAGCAGCGTGTACGGCGGGATGACGGTCGCGTCCGCGTGGGCGATGGGCTGGGCCGCCGAGAACGTCGTACGGCCCGCCTTCGGCGCGGGCGACGTCACCACGGGCGTGATCGCCCTGGGCACGGCCCTCATCCTCGGCACCGCGGTGCTCAAGGCGCTGGGCGTCGCCGGGCGGCGCTACTTCGCCGGAGTCATGCAGTACCGCATGCAGGCCCGCTCCCGCCGGGGCGTCACCCGGCAGTACCTGAAGCTCCCGCTGGCCTGGCACCACCGGCACCCGACCGGCCAGCTGCTGTCCAACGCCAACGCCGACGCCGAGGCCGCCTGGGCCCCGCTGGCCCCGCTGCCGATGGCGGTCGGCGTGATCGTCATGCTGGTCACCGCGGCGGTCGCGATGGTGATCACCGATCCCGTGCTCGCCCTCGTCGGCTTCCTGATCTTCCCGGCGATCGCCCTGCTGAACCTGGTCTACCAGCGCAGGCTCAGCCCGCTGGCCACCCGCGCCCAGCAGCTCCGCGCCGACGTCAGCGAGATCGCGCACGAGAGCTTCGACGGGGCCCTGGTCGTCAAGACCCTCGGCCGCGAGGACCAGGAGACCGCCAGGTTCCGGGCCAAGGCCTCCGAACTGCGGGACGCGAACATCGCGGTGGGGCGGGTGCGCGGCCTGTTCGACCCGCTGCTGGAGGCCCTGCCCACCCTCGGCGTGCTCGCCGTGCTGCTGGTCGGCGCGGTGCGGCTGGAGAGCGGCGCGATCACCGCCGGCACCCTCGTCCAGGTCGCCTACCTGTTCACCCTCCTCGCCTTCCCGATCCGCGCCCTCGGCTGGGTGCTCGCCGAGCTGCCCCGCGCCGTCGTCGGCTACGAGCGGGTCGAGGCCGTGCTCTCCGCGACCGGCTCCATGGAGTACGGCGACGCCGCGCTGGCCTCCGGATCCCCGGCCCGCCTGGAGGTGCGGGAGCTGAGCTACGCCTACGGCGACTTCCGGGTGCTGCACGATGTGAGCTTCGAGGTCGAGCCCGGCCGCACGGTCGCGCTCGTCGGCCCCACCGGCTCCGGCAAGTCCACCCTCGTGCAGACCTTCGTCCGCCTGGTCGACCCGGTGGAGGGGGCCGTCCTCGTCGACGGGACGGACCTGCGCGAGGTCGCCCGCGGCGGGGTCAGCGACGCGGTGTCGCTGGTGCCGCAGCAGACGTTCCTGTTCGACGACACGGTGCGCGGCAACGTCACCCTCGGCCTGCCGATCTCCGACCAGGAGGTCTGGGAGGCGCTGCGCCTGGCCCAGGCCGACGGCTTCGTCAGCGCGCTCGCCTCCGGGCTCGACACCATGGTCGGCGAGCGCGGCACCACCCTGTCCGGCGGCCAGCGCCAGCGCCTGGCCCTGGCCCGCGCGCTGGTCCGCGGCCCCCGGCTGCTGGTCCTGGACGACGCCACCTCCAGCGTGGACCCCCAGGTCGAGGCGAAGATCCTGTCCGGCCTGCGGGACGCGGCCGCGACCTCGGCGGCCTCGACCGTGGTGGTCGTCGCCTACCGGATGGCCACCATCGCCCTGGCCGACGAGGTCGTCTATCTGGAGCACGGCCGGATCGTCGACCGGGGGACCCACGACGACCTGCTCGTCCGCTGCGAGGGCTACCGCAACCTGGTCACCGCCTACGAGCGCGAAGAGGCCGAGCGCGAGGCGCTCGAGTCGGATGAGGAGATCAACGCATGACCTCTCTGCAGGGGGTGGAGCGGTCGGCGCTGGCCACCGTGCGCCGTGGCCTGTCCCTCACCCCGGAGTTCCGCAACGGGCTGGCCGGGACGTTCGCGCTGGCCGTGCTGGCCACCGTCGGCAAGGTGATCGTCCCGATCGCCGTGCAGCAGACCATCGACCACGGGCTCAGGGGCCCGGTGCCCGACGTGCCGTTCATCCGCACCGTCGTCGTGGTGTGCGCGGCGGCCGTGATCCTCACCGCCCTGTGCGGCTACCTGATGAACGTCCGCCTCTACAGGGCGACCGAGGCCTCGCTGGCCACGCTCCGGGTGCGCGGCTTCCGGCACGTGCACGACCTGTCGGTGCTCACCCAGAACTCCGAGCGGCGCGGCGCGCTGGTCTCCCGGGTCACCGGCGACGTCGACCAGATCAGCGCGTTCATGCAGTGGGGCGGGCTGATGATCATCGTCGCGGTGGGCCAGCTGCTGGTCGCCAGCGTGGTGATGTTCTTCCTGTCCTGGCAGCTGGCGCTGCTGGTCTGGGCCTGCTTCCTGCCGCTGATGATCGCGCTGCCGCGCTTCCAGCGGTGGCTCTCGGCCGCCTACACCCGGGTCCGCGAGCGCACCGGCGACATGCTCGCCGCGGTCAGCGAGTCCGTCGTCGGCGCGGCGGTGATCCGGGCCTACGGTTCCGAGAGCCGTACGGCCGAGCGGCTCGACACCGCGATCGACGCGAACAAGAGCGCCCAGGCCCGCACCCAGCTCATCGTCGCCACCGTCTTCCCGCTGACCGAGATCGTCGCCGCGATCGCCCTGGCCGCCGTGGTGCTGCTCGGCGTCCGGCTGGGCGTCGGCGGCGACATCAGCCAGGGCGACCTGATCGCCTTCCTGTTCCTGATCACGCTCTTCGTCTCGCCGCTGCAGATCGCCACCGAGGTGCTCAACGAGGCCCAGAACGCGATCGCCGGCTGGCGGCGCGTGCTCGGCGTGCTCGACACCCCGCCCGACGTCGCCGACCCCGGCGCGGACGGCGTCGAGCTGCCGCGCGGCCCCATCACCGTCTCCTTCGAGGACGTCGGCTTCGCCTACCCCGGCGGCGCGCCGGTGCTGCACGGCGTCTCGGCGGAGATCCCGCCCCGCTCCCGGATCGCGGTGGTCGGGGAGACCGGCTCGGGCAAGACGACCTTCGCCAAGCTGCTCACCCGGCTGATGGACCCGGTCTCCGGCCGGGTCACGGTGGACGGGTACGACCTGCGCGAGGTCCGCTTCTCCTCGCTGCGCGAGCGGATCGTCATGGTGCCGCAGGACGGCTTCCTGTTCGACGGCACGCTGGCGGAGAACGTCCGCTTCGGCCGCCCGGAGGCGACCGACGCCGAGATCGCGCTGGCCATGACCGAGCTGGGCCTGGCCGACTGGGTGGAGGGCCTGCCCGCCGGGCTGGACACCCCGGTGGGCCAGCGCGGCGAGTCGTTGTCGGCGGGCGAGCGCCAGCTCGTCGCGCTGGCCCGCGCCTACCTGGCCGACCCGGACCTGCTCCTGCTGGACGAGGCGACCTCCGCGGTGGACCCGGCCACGGAGGTGCGGCTGGCCCGCGCGCTGGAGGGCGTCACGCGCGGCCGTACCGCCGTCTCCATCGCCCACCGGCTGTCCACCGCCGAGGCGGCCGACGAGGTGCTCGTCTTCGACCGCGGCCGGATCGTCCAGCGCGGCCCGCACGCGGAGCTCGTCGCCGAGCCGGGCGTCTACGCGGACCTGCACGCCTCCTGGGTGAGCGCCGCCCGTTCGTGAACGGGTCCCCGGCGGCCCCGGAACGTCTCGCGACCGCCCTCGTGAAGAGGGCGGGAGCGGGTTAGCGAGCCCGCGGCGGTGGCAGAAGCCGGGTATGGACGCGAACCTGCTGCCGCCGGGAGTGCGCTCGGCCATGGCCGAGAGCGATCTGGTGGAGGACCTGAAGCAGTTCCTGGTCGACGACGACGAGGGGGACGACGATCCCGTCCTGAAGTGGCTGGACGGCACCCCCGTGGACACCTGGCGGGAGCACTATCCCTACTCCGAGCGCATGCCCCGCGACGAGTACGACAAGATCAAGCGGCTGCTCCAGATCGAGCTGCTCAAACTGCAATATTGGATCAAGGACACCGGCGGGCGGCTGGTGATCCTGTTCGAGGGACGTGACGCGGCGGGCAAGGGCGGCACGATCAAGCGCTTCATGGAGCACCTCAACCCGCGCGGGGCGCGCGTGGTCGCGCTGGAGAAGCCCAGCGAGCGCGAGAGCACCCAGTGGTACTTCCAGCGCTACGTCCAGCACCTGCCCGCGGCGGGGGAGATGGTCTTCTTCGACCGCTCCTGGTACAACCGCGCCGGGGTGGAGCGGGTGATGGGCTTCGCCACCGAGGAGGAGTACCTGGAGTTCATGGCGCAGGCCCCGGCGCTGGAGCGCATGCTGGTCCGCGACGGAGTCCACCTGGTGAAGTTCTGGTTCTCCGTCTCGCGCCGGGAGCAGCGCACCCGTTTCATCATCCGGCAGGTGGACCCGGTGCGGCAGTGGAAGCTGTCGCCGATGGACCTGGAATCGCTGGACAAGTGGGACGACTACACCCAGGCCAAGGAGGAGATGTTCCTGCACACCGACACGGACGTGGCGCCGTGGACGGTGATCAAGAGCAACGACAAGAAACGGGCCAGGACCGAGGCCATGCGGCACGTCCTGAACCTGTTCGAGTACGACAACAAGGACCACGACGTCGTCGGCGCCCCCGACCCGAGGATCGTGGTCAAGGCCGCCGACGTGCTCGACACCGACCGCACCCGGTAACCGGGGCCGTAGGATCGTCCTCATGCACTCCGTCCGGCCGTTCCTCCTGCTGGACGTGGACGGGCCGCTGAACCCGTACGCCGCCAAGCCCGAACGGCGTCCCGCCGGATACACCACGCACCGGATGCGGCCCGAGGGCTGGGACGACCCCCGCCTGCGGCCGCTGCGGGTCTGGCTGAACCCGGACCACGGACCCGCCCTGCTCGCCCTGCCGTACGACCTGGTCTGGGCCACGACCTGGCGCCACGAGGCCAATGCCTGGATCGCGCCCCGGCTGGGCCTGCCCCCGCTCCCGGTCGTCGACTGGCCCGAGCTCCACTCGGCGGCCCGGGACGACGGCGTGCACTGGAAAACCCGGCGGCTGGTGGAGTGGGCGGCGGGCCGGGCCTTCGCCTGGGTGGACGACGAGATCGGCGACGCCGACCGCGCCTTCGTCGCCGCGCACCGCTCCGGGCCCGCGCTTCTGCATCGGGTCGATCCGCGGATCGGCCTCCTGCCCGGTGACTTCGCCGCCCTCGCCGCCTGGGCGCGGCGGGCCCCGGGCTAGCGGGCGCCCGCCTCGCCGCCGGACAGGCGCTGGGCGAGGTAGATCGGGACGACCGACAGGATGATCAACGCGGCGGCGACCACGTTGACGACCGGCGCCTGGTTGGGGCGGAACAGGTTCTCGAAGATCCACAGGGGGAGGGTCTTGACCCCGGCGCCCGCGGTGAACGTGGTCACGATGATCTCGTCGAAGGAGAGGGCGAAGGCCAGCAGGCCGCCCGCGAGCAGCGCGGAGCGGATCATCGGGAAGGTGATCAGCCGGAAGGTGGTGAAGGCGTCGGCGCCCAGGTCGGCCGAGGCCTCCTCCACCGACGACCCCAGGCGGCGCAGCCGGGCCAGCACGTTGTTGTAGACGGTCACCACGCAGAACGTGGCGTGCCCGACGATCACCGTGAACATTCCGAGCCCCATCCCGAACGGCTCCAGCACCGTGCGGAAGGCGTTGTTCAGCGCGATGCCGGTGACGATGCCGGGCAGCGCGATCGGCAGGATGATCAGCAGCGAGACGGCGTCCCGGCCGAAGAAGGAGTGGCGCTGGATGGCGAAGGCCACCATGGTGCCGAGCACCAGCGCGATCGCCGTCGCGCCCAGCGCGGCCTGGAGCGAGGTCCACAGCGCGTCGCGCACGCCGGCGGAGTTCCACGCCGCCTCCCACCAGCGCAGCGTGAACCCGGCCGGCGGCCAGCCGAAGGTGCGGTCGGCGTTGAAGGAGTTGAGCAGCACGATCAGCAGCGGCACGTAGACGACGGCCAGGCCGCCGGCGAGGGCGGCCCAGAGCGTCGTGCGGGCCGTACGGGACAGGTTCACAGATTCTCCAGCGCTCCGGTGCGGCGGACGGCGGCGAGGTAGACCAGCATGATCACCACGGGGACGGTGGCGACCGCGGCGGCGAACGGGAGGTTGTTGGCCGCGCCGATGTTGTCGTAGACGACGTTCCCGATGAGCTGGGACCTGCCGCCGACGATCTTCACGGCGATGTAGTCGCCGAGCGAGAGCGAGAACGTGAAGATCGACCCGGCGACCACGGCGGGGAAGGCCAGCGGCCACACGACCGTCCGGAACGTCCGCCAGCCGCGCGCGCCCAGGTCCCCGGCCGCCTCCAGCAGCGAGTTCGGCAGCCGCTCCAGCCCGGCGTAGATCGGCAGGATCATGTACGGCAGCCAGAGGTAGGAGAGGGTGATGATCGTGGCGGTGAGGCCGTACCCCCAGCCGAGCACCCCCTCGGAGGAGAGCATGACCCGCCAGGCGTACGCCTTGACCAGGTAGGACGCCCACAGCGGGGTCAGCACCGCGATGACCAGCCAGCGCTGGGCGCGCGGCGAGGCCAGCTTGGCCATCGCGAACGCCATGGGGAAGGCGATCACCAGGTCGATCAGCGTCACCGCCACCGCCACGCCCACCGAGCGCAGCGCGATCGTCCGGTACACCTCGGTGGTGAACAGGTCCTGGAAGTTGGCCCAGGTCACCTCCCGGATCAGGTCGCCGGTGAAGGTGTCGGCGCGCCACAGGGCCGCCGCGAACAGGGCGGCCAGCGCGCCCAGGTAGGCGATCCCGAGCCAGAGCATCGGGGCCGACAGCAGCAGGGAGAGCCGCACCCCGGCGTGCCGGTGCAGGAAGGCGGACAGGCGCCGCCGCGGGGTGCGGCGGGAGAGTGCGGCGGCGGGAGTGTTCGGCGCGGCGTTCAACGCGGTGGTCCTCGGTGGTCCTCGGTGGTCCTGAAGAGACGTGGCGGTCGCCGGTGCCGTGCGGCGGGCGGCGCGCCCGCCGCACGGGGGCGGAGAAGGGGGAGGGCCCGCCCGGTCAGCCCTTGATCTCGGTCCAGGCGCGGGTCCACTCCGCGTAGTCCTTGCACGTGACGTCGGTCCGGCCGTCCAGGCACTGGGCGATCGGGGTGGTCCAGTACCAGACCTTGGAGAAGTAGTCCTCGTCGGTGGCGTGGAAGGTGTCGCAGTGCTTCGGATCGGCGGTCAGCTCGCAGGACTTCGCGTTGGACGGCGCCTCGCCGAAGTACTCGGCGACCTGGGCGTTGGCCTTCGGCGAGATGATCCAGTCGAGCCACTTGTAGGCGCAGTTGGGGTTCTTGGCCTTCGCCGCGACCATCCAGGTGTCCGACCAGCCGGTCGAGCCCTCCTTGGGCAGCGTCACCTCCACCGTCGCCCCGTCGCCCTTGGCGACGTTGGCGATGACCTGCCAGGTGGTGCCGGCCACCGAGTCGCCGCTCTTGAACGCCTGGACCTCCTTGGTGTAGTCCGACCAGTACTCGCCGACGAGCTGCCGCTGCTGCTTGAGCAGGTCCACCGCGGCCTGGAACTGCGTGTCGTCCAGCGCGTAGGGGTTCTTGATGCCGAGTTCGGGCTTGGTGGCCATCAGGTACACCGCGGCGTCGGCGATGTAGATGGGCGAGTCGTAGGCGGTGATCTTGCCTTTGTACGGCGAGGCCGCGTCGAAGACCACGCTCCAGGAGTCCGGGGCGGGCTTGACGACGTCGGTGCGCCACATGAGCAGGTTGGCGCCGCGGCCGTGCGGGACGCCGTAGGAGACCCCGTTCACCGAGTTCCACGGCTTGTTCTTCAGGCCCTCGAAGACGTCGGCGTAGTTGGGGATCAGCGAGGTGTTGACCGGCGCGACGGTGCCGCCGGCGATCAGCCGGAGCGAGGCGTCGCCGGAGGCGGAGACGGCGTCGTACTCGCCGGTCCTCATCAGGTTAACCATCTCGTCGGAGGTCCCGGCGAGCTTGGAGTTAACCTGGCAGCCGCTGGCCTTCTCGAACGGGGTGACCCAGTCGACCTTGGGGTCGTTGGAGCCGTCCTCGGCGTAACCGGCCCAGTGGACGATGTTGACCTGGCCCTCGCTCGCGCCGAGGGACTTCAGGGCCTCCAGCTCGGGCGGGGTGAAACCGCTCTGGCCGGGGGCGGGAGCCGCGCCGGACGGCCCGGAACCGGCGTCGGAGCCGCAGGCGGCGAGTGCGAGGGCGAGCGCGGAGACCGTGGAGAGCACGGCCGCGAGGCGGGGGGCGGATCGCATCTGCTGACGACCTTTCTTACGAGACGATCGCGAACTCGTGCCGGCGGTGCCAGACGAGCCGGACCTTGGTGCCACGCAGGCCCATCACGTCCATGGACGAGACCTGCAGGTTCTGCTGGAGCGCGATGAGCCGGCCGCCCGCGTCGAGCTCGACCACGAACCGGGTGGCGGGCCCGGCGTAGACGACCTCGCTGACGGTCCCGGTCGCGCTGTGCTCGGCGCCGTCCACCGGGTCGCCGAGCGCGGCCACGCGCAGCTTCTCCGGCCGCACGCTGAAGGTCCCCTCCCTGCCCAGGACGGCCTGGGCCGCGCTGCCGGAGATGAGGTTGGAGGTGCCGACGAACCCGGCGACGAAGGCGGTCGCGGGGCGCTCGTAGATCTCGGCGGGGGTGCCGACCTGCTCGACGCGGCCCCGGTCGAAGACCGCGACGCGGTCGCTCATGGTCAGGGCCTCCTCCTGGTCGTGGGTGACGAACAGGAAGGTGATGCCGACCTCGCGCTGGATCGACTTGAGCTCGACCTGCATCTCCTCGCGGAGCTTGAGGTCGAGCGCGCCGAGCGGCTCGTCCAGCAGCAGCACCCGGGGTCGGTTGACCAGGGCGCGGGCCAGGGCGACCCGCTGACGCTGGCCGCCGGACAGCTGCCCGGGACGGCGCCGCTCGTACCCCTCCAGCCGGACCGAGGCCAGCGCGGCCAGGGCCCGCTCGCGCCGCTCGGCCCGGGGGACCCGCTTGACGCGCAGGCCGTACTCGACGTTGTCGAGCACGCTCATGTGCGGGAACAGCGCGTAGTCCTGGAAGACGGTGTTGACGTCCCGCTCGAAGGGGGCGAGCCGGGTGACGTCCACGCCGCCGAGCTCGACCGTGCCCGAGGTGGGGCTCTCGAAGCCGGCGATCATCCGCAGCACGGTCGTCTTGCCCGAGCCCGAGGGCCCGAGCATGGCGAAGAACTCGCCGTCGGCGATGTCGAGGTCCACGCCGGTGACCGCGTGGACGGCGCCGAAGCTCTTGCGGAGGCCGCTCAGCCTCACCGCTGGGTCTGACATGACCGGAAACATATGGGTTTAAATGTTTAACTGCAAGGGCCGATCCGGTATCACTGGGGCGGGCTCCGAGAAATGAGGTGTTCGCGGGTGGGCGAGCCGACGACGAGGTGGCGGTCCCGCCTGGCCGCCTTCGCTCCGGTGGACAGCACCGCGCGGGTGGACGCCGTGGTCCGCAGGCTCACCGACGCGATCGCCCTGGGCCTGCTCGCCGACGGCGAGCAACTGCCGAGCGAGGCCGAGCTCGCGGCCCAGCTCGGTGTCTCCACCGTCACCCTACGGGAGGCCCTGATGGCCCTGCGCCAGCAGGGCATGGTCGAGACGCGGCGCGGGCGCGGCGGCGGCAGCTTCGTCCGGGTGCCCGAGCACGCCCCGAGCCTGACCGATCGCCTGCGCGGCCTCACCGCGGAGGAACTGCGCGACCTGGGCGACCACTACGCCGCCATCGCCGGGGCCGCGGCCCGGCTGGCCGCCCAGCGCGCGCTGCCCGAGGACCTCGCGCCGCTGCGCCGCACCCTGGAGGAGATGGCCGCCACGGGGGACGAGGCCCACCTGCGAAGACTGCACGGGCGCTTCCACATCGAGGTCGCGGCCGTGTCCCAGTCGGCGCGACTCACTCAGGAAGAGATCCGGTTACAGGCTGACATCGGACCGTTGCTCTGGCTGGCCCACACGGGAGAACATGGTCCGTCGGCTCAGCACCGCGCCATCGCCGAGGCCGTCCACCGCGGCGACGGCGACCGCGCCAGGGACCTGGCGGAGCGGCACGTCCTCGAAGCGGTGGAGCACCTCATCGAGCTGCGGCTGCGGGAGCCGTGAGCGTCAGCGCGTCAAGGGCGGTGGATCGACGTGAGTGAGTTCCGTACGTTGCCGGCACCCGGCACGGCGCCCGGCGGCCCGGCAGGCGGGGCCGCCGAGGCCGCCTGCGCCGTCGCCGCCATCGTGGACGGGGTCTTCGCGGAGCTCCACCGGGTGCGCGACGCCGTGACCGCCGTCCTGGGCCCGGCGCCGGTCAGCGGCGACCTCGCCGCGCTGCGCCCGCTGCTCCTGCCCCGCCTGGGCGGGCTGGTGTCCGGCATCGGGTTCATCGCCGCGCCCGGCCTGCTCTCCGACGCGCCGTGGTACCTGGAGTGGTGGCAGGAGAGTTCCTCCGGCGACCCCGTGCGCCTGGTGCGGGACATGGACCCCGCCAGCAGCGCCTTCTACGACTACTCGCACTGGGACTGGTTCTCCGGCCCCCGTTCCGGGGAGGACCGCACGCTCGCCGGGCCGTACGTGGACTTCCTGTGCACCGACGAGTACTCCCTCACCCTGTCGGTTCCGGTGCTCAGGGGAGGAGGGCGGGGGGAGCGGGGAGAGTTCGCCGGAGTCGCGGCGGCCGACGTGTTCGTGCGCCGGTTCGAGGTCGCGGTGCTGCCCGTGCTGCGCGGGGTGCCCGGCCCGGCGTTCCTGGTCAACCGGCAGGGCCGGGTGGTGGCCTCCACCACCGCCCGGCACCTGGCCGGATCGGTCTTCCGGGGAGCCCCCGGGATGGCGGCGCACCCGTGCCGGGATCTGCCCCTGGCCCTGGTTGCGGCACAATTGCCGCATGTCCCTTGACCCCGCCATCGCGGCCCGCCTGAAGCGCACCGCCGACGGGCTGGTGCCCGCCGTCGCCCAGCAGTACGACACCGGCGAGGTGCTGATGCTCGCCTGGATGGACGACGAGGCTCTGCACCGCACGCTCACCACCGGCCGGGCCACCTACTGGTCGCGCAGCCGGGGAGAGTACTGGGTGAAGGGCGACACCTCCGGCCACGTCCAGCACGTCAAGTCGGTGGCCCTGGACTGCGACGGCGACACGATCCTGCTCAAGGTCGACCAGACGGGCGCGGCCTGCCACACCGGCGACCGTACCTGCTTCGACGCCGGAGAGCTGACGGTGAACTCGGCGTGAGCTCCGCAGAGGCCGGCGCGGGCGCGACGGGAACCGGCGCCGCTCCCGGGGCGGACGCCAGGCGGGCGCTGTGGGCCTGGGTGCTCGCGTGCGCGGCCGGCGCGGGGCTGGTGCTGCTGGCCGCCGGGCGCGGCTGGGTCGTGCTCGGTGACGGCGGGCCGGGAGCGGGGGCTTCCGAGCCGTCCGTTCTGACGGGCTCCACCGCCGTGCCGTCCCTGAGCCCGGTGGCGCTGGCCGTCCTCGCGGCGGTGGTCGCCGTACTCGCCACCGGCGGCTGGGCACGCCGGGCGGTCGGCGCGGTGATCGCGCTGTGCGGGCTGGGCGTGCTCGCCGGCGTCCGGCACGGGACCGGGGCCGGCGCGCGGGCCGCGGCGATGGAGGCGAGCCTGAACGGGGCCGCGGCCGTCGGTGAGGACGCCGGCCTCGCCGCCTTCACGGTCGGTTGGGCCTGGCCCTCGGTCGCGGCGGTCGGCGGGCTGATCCTGCTGGCCTCGGGGATGGCGGCCGCCTGGCGCGGTCACCGGTGGCCGGGCATGTCCGCCCGGTACGACCGTCCTGGAACGGGCTCCGGCGGCGCGGGGAACGGGCCCGCCGGCGGGCCCGCGAGCGAGCGGGCGCTGTGGGACGCGATCGACGGCGGCGCCGACCCGACGGCCGACCCGGCGGCCGGGCCGGGGCGTTCGGCGTCCGGCGGGGAGGAGCCCGCGGGGCCCGCGGGGCCCGTGGAGCCCGGGGGGCGCGGGGGGCGCGGGGGGCGCGGGGGGCGCGCCGAGCGTGAGGACCGGACCGGCTGACATCGTTTTCCGGGTGTGGCGGCATACCCGCGACGCGTCTGTCATATCCGCTTTATGGTGGTCACACCCGATCCATAGAGTGATCATGTCTCTTCTGGCGGGGGCGTTGTCGCTAGGCTTCCGATCGCGACTCGGATAAAGGGGAGAAATTAATGAGCTATGACAAGCAGCCGGGTGGTTACGGGCCTCCTGGCGACTACGGGCCCCCCGGCGGAGGCGGGTACGGCCCGCCCGGCGGGGGTGGGTACGGCCCGCCCGGCGGGGGCGGCTACGGCGCGCCGCCCCCCGGCGGCTATGACCCCTACGGCTACGGTTACGGCGCCCCGCCGCCCCGTCCCAACAACGGCATGGCCATCGCCACGCTGGTCATGGGCATCGCGGGGCTGTTCGTGTGCGGGATCACCTCGCTCGTCGGCATCGTTCTCGGGCACGTCTCGCTGGGCCAGATCAAGAAGACGGGCGAGGAGGGGCGGGGCATGGCGATCGCCGGCCTGGTCCTGTCCTACTTCGGTGTCGCCTGCTGGGTCATCGTGCTGCTGATCTGGCTGGGAATCCTGGGCGTCATCTTCGGGACCGCCGCCACCTACTCGGGGGTCTGACCCGGTCCGCCGATTGTCCGGCGCCCGGGTCCGGCCGCTCGGATATCGTGGCCGTGTGACAGGTCGTCGTGGTCGGCGGACCCGGACGGGCCGATGACGAGGGGCGGGCCGATGACAGCCGGCGGACCGGCGGGGCCGGGCGGGGCCGCGGCGCGGCGGACCCGCGGATGGGCCGCGCTTGCGCCGCTGGGCGTCGCGCTGGCCGCGGGCGCCGGGGTCGCCTTCGTCGCCGCGGTGGACCCGAACGAGCCCGGCCACTACCCGTCCTGCCCGTTCCTCGCGCTCACCGGGTTCTACTGCCCCGGGTGCGGCGGCCTGCGGGCCGTGCACGCGCTGGCCCACGGAGACCCGGTCACGGCTGTCGGCCTCAATCCGCTCCTGGTGCTCGGGCTCCCCCTCGCCCTGCTGCTGTGGGGGCGCTGGGCGGCGCGGTCCTGGAGGTCCCGGAAGGGCGAGCCGGTCGCGGGAACGCTGGTCCGGCCGGTATACGCGTGGGCCTTCCTCGGATTAATGATCGCTTTCTGGATAGCGCGAAATCTGCCTTTTGGGGAATTTATGGCCCCATAAGTCCCTATGCGCGGCAGTACGTCTCACCCCCTGGCCGAGCAACCTCATCCAGGCCGATACCATCGGCGGGACAAGGGCAATCGATCGGGAGGGACCTGTCTCGTGAGTGAGCGGAGCGAGCGGACCGCGGATGCAGCAGCGTCCGCGAACTTGATCGACGAGCTTCACGAGGAGGCCAAGTGAGCGTTCTGGACGACATCATCGAAGGGGTCCGCGCCGATCTGGCCGACCGGCAGCAGACCGTGTCGCTCGCCGACCTGAAGGAGCGCGCCGAGCGCGCGCCCGCCCCCCGCGACGTCTACAAGGCGCTCGGCGGCGACCAGGTGTCGGTCATCGCCGAGGTGAAGCGTTCCAGCCCGTCCAAGGGCGCGCTGGCCGCGATCGCCGACCCGGCCGCCCTGGCCGCCGACTACGAGGCGGGCGGCGCGCACGTCATCAGCGTGCTGACCGAGCAGCGCCGCTTCGGCGGCAGCCTGGACGACCTGGCCGCGGTGCGCGCGGTCGTCGACATCCCGGTGCTGCGCAAGGACTTCATCGTCACCTCCTACCAGCTGTGGGAGGCCCGCGCGTACGGCGCCGACCTCGCCCTGCTGATCGTGGCCGCGCTGGAGCAGAACGCCCTGGTCTCGCTGATCGAGCGGGCCGAGTCGATCGGGCTGGCACCGCTGGTGGAGGTGCACACCGCCGAGGAGCTCGACCGGGCGGTCGACGCCGGAGCGAAGATCATCGGTATCAACGCGCGGAACCTCAAGACGCTCGAGGTGGACCGCGAGGTGTTCGCCACGCTGGCCCCGAAGATCCCCGAGGGCATCATCAAGATCGCTGAGTCGGGCGTGCGCGGCCCTCATGACCTGCTCGCCTACGCCAGGGCCGGCGCCGACGCCGTCCTGGTCGGCGAGAGCCTGGTCACCGGCAAGGACCCCCGGGCCGCCGTGGTGGACCTGGTCACCGCCGGCGCCCACCCCGCATCCCGACCCGAGGGACAGTGAGACAAGTGACTGCGACAGAGGGAACCATCCTCACCGCCGCGGACCTGGCCGGCAACGGCGTCCACGGCGACGACCCGGACGTGCACGGCAAGTTCGGCATCTTCGGCGGCCGTTACGTGCCCGAGGCGCTCATCCCGGCGCTGGACCAGGTCGCCGCCGAGTACGAGCGGGCCAGGAACGACGTCGCGTTCCTGCGCGAGTTCGACCACCTGCTGCGCACCTACGCCGGGCGGCCGACCACCCTCACCGAGGTGCCGCGCTTCTCCGAGCAGGCGGGCGGGGCCAGGATCATCCTCAAGCGCGAGGACCTGACCCACACCGGCGCACACAAGATCAATAACGTGCTCGGCCAGGCCCTGCTGACCAAGCGGCTGGGCAAGCGCCGGGTGATCGCCGAGACCGGCGCCGGCCAGCACGGCGTCGCCACCGCGACCGCCGCCGCCCTGATGGGCCTGGAGTGCGTCATCTACATGGGCGCCGTCGACTGCGAGCGCCAGGCGCTGAACGTGGCCCGGATGAAGCTGCTCGGCGCGACCGTGGTCCCGGTGCACAACGGCAGCAAGACCCTCAAGGACGCCATCAACGAGGCCTTCCGCGACTGGGTCACCAACGTCGACACCACCCACTACCTGTTCGGCACGATCGCGGGCCCGCACCCGTTCCCGGAGATCGTCCGCGACTTCGCCCGGATCATCGGCGTCGAGGCCCGCCGCCAGATGCTGGAGCTGACCGGCAAGCTGCCCGACGCCGTCTGCGCGGCCGTCGGCGGCGGGTCCAACGCGATCGGCATCTTCCACGCCTTCCTCGAAGACGAGGGCGTCGCCCTGCACGGCTACGAGGCCGGCGGCCGGGGCCTGGAGACCGGCGAGCACGCCCTGACCCTCACCGAGGGCTCCATCGGCGTGCTGCACGGCTCGCGCACCTACGTCCTGCAGGACGAGGAGGGCCAGACGATCGAGTCCCACTCGATCTCCGCCGGTCTCGACTACCCAGGGGTCGGCCCCGAGCACGCCTGGCTCAAGGACACCGGCCGCGCCGCCTACCACGGCATCACCGACGCCGAGGCGATGGAGGCGTTCGCCCTGCTGGCCCGGACCGAGGGCATCATCCCGGCGATCGAGTCCTCGCACGCGCTCGCCGGAGCCCTCAAGCTCGGCCGCGAGCTGGGCCCCGAGGCGACCATCCTGGTCAACCTCTCGGGCCGCGGCGACAAGGACATGGGCACCGCGATGAAGTACTTCAACCTCTGACAGCATGCGTGCTCCCCCTCCGGTCCGCCCGCCGGAGGGGACGCCGCGGCCCCGAACCGCAACGGAACTCACGATGACGACTCTCCAGACGGTGTTCGCCAAGGCGAAGGCGGACGAGCGCGCCGCCCTCGTCGGCTACCTGCCCGCCGGATTCCCCACCAAGGACGGCGCGATCGCGGCCGCCACCGCCATGGTCGAGGCGGGCTGCGACGTGATCGAGATCGGCCTGCCCTACTCCGACCCGCTCATGGACGGGCCGACGATCCAGGACGCCGTGCACCGGGCGCTGACCAACGGCACCCGCATCGCCGACGTCCTGCGCACGGTCGAGGGCGTGGCCAAGACGGGCGCCGCGACTCTGGTCATGACCTACTGGAACCCGATCGACCGCTACGGGGCCGAGCGGTTCGCCCGCGACCTGGCCGGCGCGGGCGGCGTGGGCACCATCACCCCGGACCTGACCCCGGAGGAGTCCGGTCCCTGGCGGCAGGCCAGCGCCGACGCCGGGATCGACACGGTCTTCCTGGTCGCCCCCAGCTCCACCGAAGAGCGCATCAAGGCCGTCGCCGACTGCTGCACCGGCTTCGTCTACGCGGCCTCGCTGATGGGCGTCACCGGCGCCCGCGACTCGGTCAGCTCGGCCGCGCAGGGCCTGGTCGAGCGGACCCGCGCGCACACGGACCTGCCGGTCTGCGTCGGCCTGGGCGTCGGCAACGGCAGGCAGGCCGCCGAGGTGGCCGGCTACGCCGACGGCGTCATCGTGGGCTCGGCGTTCATCCGCCGCCTCCTGGACGCCCCCGACGAGGCCTCCGGCCTGGCGGCGGTCCGCGAGCTGGGCGCCGAGCTGGCGGCGGGCGTCCGCGCCTGACCGGTCACCCTCCGAGTCCCGTCGGAAACGCGGCCGTCGATCGGGACGGCCGCGTTTTCCATGCGCGGCGGCGTTTCCTATGCGCGGCGGCGTTTCCTATGCGCGGCGGCGTTTCCCATGCGCGGCAGCGAGCCCCGCACGGCCCCGTCCGGCGGCTTATTCGGCACTTATCCAGCCCATGATGAGGTTTCTCTCAGCCACCACGCGCGCTCGCGCGTAATCGCCACGGCCGGGATCGGGAATGGGAGACGATGACCGTCGTGACTTCGCACATGTCCGGGCCCACGAGGTCGCGTGCGGCGCTACCCTGGGTGACGACCGTTTCGCGGCTGGTTCTGGCCGCCGTGCTCATCATCGCCGGCTGGGGCAAGATCGGCGCCCCGGTCCTGTCGGTCGAGGCGGTCAAGGCCTACCAGCTGCTCCCCGAATCGGTCGCCACGGCGGTGGGCTACGGCCTGCCCATCCTGGAGATCGTCGTGGGGATCCTGCTGGTCGTCGGGTTGCTCACCCGGGTGGCGGGCATCGTCTCGGCGCTGCTCATGCTGGCGTTCGTCATCGGCATCGCCTCCGCCTGGGCGCGCGGCCTGCGGATCGACTGCGGCTGCTTCGGCGGCGGCGGCCAGCTCGCGGCGGGAGAGAGTCCCACCTATCTCATCGACATCCTGCGGGACTTCGGTCTCTTCGCGCTCGGCGTGATCATCGCCTGGTTCCCGCCGGGACGGCTTGCGCTCGACTCGGTCCTCGGGCTGACCCCGGGCCGGGAGTCCGACGAATACGACGACGATCCCGAGAGCGACGACGAACTCGGGGAAGGGAAGGACGACTGATGGGCAAGGAGGCGCGGGAAGCCCGGGAGCGGATGAAGGCGCAGCGCGAGGCCGAGCGCGAGAGGGAGCGCAAGAAGCGCATCGCGACCATCGCGACCACGGTGGTCGTCGCGGCCGGCGCCATCGGCGCGGGCTGGTGGTTCGCCGCGCAGAGCAGCGAGCCCGAGCAGGCGACCACGGCGCTCGCGCCGGTCACGCGTGCCGCGGACGGCACGATCGTGATGGCCAAGCCGGGGGTGGAGAAGCCCGTCGTGGACGTCTACGAGGACTTCCAGTGCCCGGCGTGCAAGTCGCTGGAGGAGACCAGCGCCGCCACGCTGAAGAACCTGGCCGCCGAGGGCCGGGCCAAGGTGGTCTTCCACACCGTCACGATCTTCGGCAAGGAGACCGGCGTCCTGCACGCCAACTCCGTCCGGGCCGCGGCGGCGGCCCGCTGCGTGCCCGCCGGACCCGCCTGGGTCACCTTCCACGACAAGCTGTTCGAGGAGCAGCCGGCGGAGGGCTCCGAGGGCTTCGCGATCGACGACCTGATCGCCTGGGGTGAGGACGCCGGGGTCACCGACCCGGACTTCGCCGCCTGCGTGCGGAGCCAGCAGCACGCCGCCGCCTACCTCGCCGACAGCGACAAGGAGCTGGCGGCCGCCAAGCTCGAGCACACGCCGACCGTGAAACTCAACGGGACCGAGCTGGTGAACGAGCCCTTCAACCCGTCCGCGCTCCGCCAAGCCGTGCTTGATGCCGCGAAGTAGCCCCGGACACGGTAACGTCACCTGACATGCCCCTCGCCTCGATTCCCAGCCCGGACCAAGGGGTCTGGCACCTGTTCGGTGTGATCCCCATCCGGGCCTACGCCCTGTGCATCGTGCTCGGCGTCGTCGTCGCCGTCATCATCGGCGAACGCCGCTGGCGTGCCCGGGGCGGCGCCCCGGGCACCATCGTGGACCTCGCCGTCTGGGCCGTGCCCTTCGGCCTGGTCGGAGGGCGTCTCTACCACGTCATCACCGACTGGCAGCTCTACTTCGCCGAGGACGCGCCCAACCGGCCCATCGAGGCGCTGTTCATCTGGAACGGCGGTCTGGGCATCTGGGGGGCCATCGCGCTCGGCGCCCTGGGCGTGTGGTTCGGCTGCCGCAGCCGGGGGATCTCCCTGTCCGCGGTGGCCGACACCGTCGCCCCGGGCATCGCGGTGGCCCAGGCCATCGGCCGCTGGGGCAACTACTTCAACCAGGAGCTGTTCGGCAGCCCGACCGACCTGCCGTGGGGCCTGGAGATCGACCCCGACAGGCCGGGCACGGTCCCCGGTGAGGACACCTACCACCCCACGTTCCTGTACGAGTCGATCTGGGACGTGGCGCTGGCGTTCGTGCTGATCTGGGCGGGCCGGAAGTTCGCGCTGCGGCACGGCCGCGTGTTCGCGCTCTACGTCGCGGGCTACACCCTCGGCCGGTTCTGGATCGAGGGGCTGCGCGTCGACGCCGCCCACGAGATCCTGGGCCTGCGGCTCAACCAGTGGACCTCGATCGTCCTGCTGCTCGGCGCGCTCTTCTACTTCTGGCGGGCCAGGAACAAGACCGCCGAGGAGTCGGTCGGCACCGCGTCCGAGGACGAGAAGACCACCGTGACCGCTTCACCGGCGGACGGGACGGACAGGGCGGACGGGGACGAGGCCGGCGACACCGCGGACGACTCTGCGGACGTCGTCGCGGACGCGGATCCCGACGGCGGGCCGGTGGATCCCGCGCACCCGGCGGACCAGGCGGATCCGGACACCGGCGACCAGACCGGCGCCGGGGCCGAGACCACCGGGGCCGAGACCGCGGGAGACGAGGCCGGTACCGGGGACGAGGTCACCGTGGCGGAGGGCGCGACCAGTGCGACCGCCGAAGACTCCGAAGAGCCCGCCGACCCCGCGCACCCGGCGGACCAGGCGGACGAGCCCGAGACGGGCGGCCCGGCGACCGGCCAGGGCAAGAGCAAGGGCAAGACATCTCCCCAGCCGGTGAGCGCGAGCACCGAGGGGGAGAAGGGCACGTCGTGAGCACCGGCGGGTCCCCGGGACGTGCCGAGATGCACCACGAGCACCGGGACGTCAGCGGCGGCTGGCTGCGGCCCTCGGTGTTCGGCGCGATGGACGGGCTCGTCTCGAACTTCGCCCTCATCGCCGGCGTCGCCGGGGGCAGCGACGACACGAAGGTCATCGCCCTGGCCGGGGCGGCCGGGCTGGCGGCGGGCGCGTTCTCCATGGCCGGAGGCGAGTACGTCTCCGTGGCCAGCCAGCGGGAGCTCGCCCTCGCCGAGATCGACGTCGAACGCCGCGAGCTGCAGCGCCACCCCGAGGCCGAGGAGGAGGAACTCGCCGGGATGTACG
Source organism: Planobispora longispora (assembly GCF_016863135.1). Classification (GTDB taxonomy): domain Bacteria; phylum Actinomycetota; class Actinomycetes; order Streptosporangiales; family Streptosporangiaceae; genus Planobispora; species Planobispora longispora. Next base: position 63,095 of record NZ_BOOH01000004.1, on the reverse strand, counting down.
TGGCGCAGGGCGTCGAGCCCGGCCTCGCCGCCGAGGTGGCCCGGCAGATCTCCCGCAACCCCGGCAAGGCCCTGGAGGTGCACACCCGGGCCGAGCTCGGCGTCACCCCCGCCGACCTGCCCTCGCCGAAGATCGCGGCGGTCTCCTCGTTCCTCTCCTTCGGCGTGGGGGCGCTCCTGCCGCTCCTGCCGTACCTGCTGGGCGTCACCAGCCTGGTAACCTCGGCGATCGTGTCTTGTCTGGCTCTGTTCGGCGCGGGTGCGCTGGTCTCCCGGGTCACCGCGCGCAGCTGGTGGTACAGCGGGCTGCGCCAGCTCGCCGTCGGCGTGGCCGCCGCGGCACTGACCTTCGGCCTGGGCAACCTCCTGGGAGGGACCGCTCTGTGACCGCCACCCCCGCCCGCAGGCGCCGCCGCGCGGCCGGATCCCAGGACCGCCCCGCCCCCGCCGCCGCGGGAGCGCGTCCCGGCCCCCCGCCGGGAGACCCCCGCCGCCCGGCGGACCCGCCGGAGCATCCCCCCGCCCGGGAGCCCCGCCCCGCCAGGTCCCGCAAGCGCCGCGCCTCCGCCCGCGCGGAGGGACGGGATCCCTCCTGGCTGGAGGAGAAGGGGCTGAGCCGCAGGCAGCGGCTGCTGGTCGTGGTCGGCGGCACGGTGACCGGGGTGGTGGCCGCCGTGGTCGCGTTCGTCATGTTCGTCACCTCCATCGGAGACGACTACACGCCCGCGCGGGAGACGGCCGCGGCGATCGGCACCCAGCCCCGGCCCGACACCTACAAGGGCTGGCCCTCCCCGAAGCTGTTCGCGCCGATCGCGCAGCGGACGGCCGACCCCAAGCCGCTGACGGTGAAGGACGTCTTCGGGGAGAAGACGCTGAAGGAAGGGCGGATCACGCTGAAGCTGGCCGGCACCGAGGCCGGCGCCGACTGCGCGGCGGCGGTGTGGGGCCGGGAACTGGCCGCCCAGCTCGCCGCGGGCGGGTGCAGCCAGGTCGTCCGGGGCGTCTACCTCAGCGCCGACGGCCGCTACGTCGCCCAGTACACCCTGTTCAACCTGCGTGACACCGCCTCCGCCGACGCGCTGGCGACGTCCCTGACGACCCTGCACCGGGGCGGCTGGCCGCTGGCCCTGGAGTCGGGCACGGCGGCCTTCCCCGCGGGCGGGCACACCGAGGCCAGCGGCCACGCGATGGGGCACTACGCGGGCCTGGTCTGGATCGGCAGGACCGACGGGGCCGAGCCCGACGCCAAGGACGACTTCGTCTCCCTGGCCCTGGCCGTCAGGAACGCGGAGAAGGCCGTGTTCCGCCGGGTCGTCGCGGCCTCGCCGAGCGCCGCCCCGACCCCGTGAGAGCCCGGTAAGCTCGGTGCCCATGCGCAAGTGGATCGCCGTCGCCGCCGCCGTTCTGCTCACGGCCGCCGGGGCGGCGGCGTTCCGGTGGCTGGCGGGCGGGGAGGAGACCCCGCGCGCGGCGACCTTCCGCGGCGAGCGGACCACGGACCACTACATCCCCATCGCCACCCGCGCGCTCGACCCCGAGCCGCTGACCGTCGCCGAGGTCTTCCCGGCCGACTCGGTCGCCTCCGGCGGGACCACCCTGCTGCGTGCGGGCACCGAGACGCTGACCGGCTGCGCCGAGGCCGTGTGGGGAACCGTGGAGACGGCCGTCGCCGGATGCACCCAGGCGCTGCGCGCCCGCTACGCGACCCCGGACGGGCGGGTCTCCGGGCAGTTCCTCATCTTCAACCTGGCCGACTCCGCCGCCGCCGACCGGCTCGTGGCCGCGCTGAAGGGCGGCGGATTCGTCCGGACCGCGCCGGGCACCCCCGAGGGCTTCGACGGCTCCCGCAGCCGGGCCCAGGCCCGCGCGCTGGGCCACTACGTCACCGTGAGCTGGGTCGCCCCCGTGGGGACCGGAGGCCGCGTGGACCTGACCGAGCCGCAGGTGGCGCTCGACAGTCTCGGCTTCGTGATCCAGAAACGGCTGGTGAAGTAAACGCCGTCACCCCGTGTCGTCCCCGGGGTGACCGGTCGCTCTCGGCTACTTTTTGGCCTCTGAGAGCACCGGGAGCGCGGACCCTGCGGGGGACGGGGCGCCCGGGCACCGCCACCGCCCGGCCCATCCGCTGAAGGGACGCCCGTGACGCCGTCGGAGCCACGCCCGCCGTCCATGCCGCGATGCCCGGCCCCGCCGCCCGTTCCCGTCCCCGGCGCGGCGGGCGGCCGATGAGGTCCGGCGACGGCGCGGCGCTGCGCCGTACGGCGGTGTTCACCGTGCTGTACGTCGCCGCGCTGGAGGCCGGGCGGCTGAGCGCGGCCGGCGGGACGGTGCTGGGCCTGATGTGGCCGGCGGCCGGGGTGGGGACGGTGTGGCTGCTGGCGCAGCGGCGCCGACGGTCCCGAGGGATGGACGCGCTGCTGCTGGCGTCGGCCTCGTTCGCGGTCAACCTGGCGACCGGCGTGCCCCTGTGGCTCAGCGTCGTCTTCACGGTGGCGAACCTGGGGCAGACGCTGGTGTTCCTGTGGGTGTTCGCCCGGCTCTGCCCCGACCTGTGGAACTCCTCGGGGCTGGGGGACTTCGACGGGGTACGGCACCTGTGGGGGCTGCTGGCGGCCTCTCTCGCCGGGGCGCTGTTCGGCGCGCTCGTCGGGTCCGCCGTTCTGGGGACGGCCACCGGCCAGTGGTCGCCGCTGACCGGCATGGTGTGGCTGGCGCGCAACGTCGTGAGCATCGTGACGATCACCGCGCTGGGCCTGCGCGTGGGGCGTGTGCTCGCCCGGCGGGCCGCCGGGCTGACCCTCCCGGACGCGCTGGGCCGCGTGCCCGGCCGGCGGATCGCGGAGTTCTGCCTCCTGGTGACGGCGTCGGCGGCGGCGTACGTGGTGACGTTCAGCATCAGGCACGATCTGCCGCTGGCCTTCCTGCTGGTCGCGGTGACGGTCTGGGCCGCCGTCCGGTTCGGCACCACCTTCGTGGCCCTGCACGACCTCGTCCTGGGCACCGCCGCCATCGTCTTCACCCTGTACGGCGTGGGCCCGTTCGCCCTGATCGCCGAGCCCATCTCCCGGGTGCTCGTGGCGCAGGTCTTCGTCGGGATGGTCTCCGTGATCGGACTGGCGCTGGCGCTCAGCCGGGACGAGCGCGAGGCGCTGCTGCGGCGGCTGGCCGCGGCGGAGAAGGAGGCGTCCGAGCAGGCGGGGATGCTGACGGCGATCGTCGAGTCGATGCACGACGGGCTGGCCGTCATCGACGCCGGGGGGCGTTTCGTCATGCGGAACCCGGCCGCCCACCGGCTGCTCGGTCCGGCCGATCCGCCGGGCACGGCCGACGCCTACAACCTGTCCCACCCCGACGGCACGCCCATCGGCAGGGAGCAGATGCCGTACATGCTGGCCCTGGCCGGGCACGAGGTCCGTGACATGGACGTGCTCGTGCGGGCCCCCGGCATGGCCGAGAACCGCCTGCTCAACGTCAGCGCGACCCGGCTGCCGGCGGACGAGCGGGCCGCGGTCGTGGTCTTCCACGACGTCACCGAGGAGCGGCGGCACCGCGACGAGCTGGCGGCCTTCGCCGGTGTGGTGGCCCACGACCTGCTCAACCCGCTGACCACCATCGACGGCTGGACGCAGGTCCTGGCCGCCGCCGGGAATCGGGCGGGCGGGGAGGAGGGCGCGGGCGGGGTGGGCGAATGCGTCACCCGCATCCGGCGGGCCTCGTCCCGGATGCGGGAGCTGATCCACGACCTGCTGGCGCACGCCACCGCCCGGGACGCGCCCATCGCGCCCATCCCGATCGAACTGGGGCGGATCACGCGGGAGGTGGCCGCGGCCCGCGGCGACCTCCCGGCGGGCCCGGACGACGGGCGGGCCCCGGTGTTCCACATCGGCGAGCTGGACGCGGTCCGGGCGGACCGGGCGCTCCTGCGCCAGCTCCTGGACAACCTGATCGGAAACGCGGTGAAGTACACCCCCGAGGGGGAGCGGCCGGAGATCACCATCACCTCCGCGATCGAGCGTCCGGGGTGGGTCCGGGTCGAGATCGCCGACCGGGGCATCGGCATCCCCCCGGGACAGCAAGAAATGATCTTCGAGAGGTTCTACCGGGCGCACGTGGGCGGCCCGTACCACGGCAGCGGGCTCGGCCTGGCCATCTGCAGGCGCGTCGTCGAGCGGCACGGCGGCGTGATCGGGGTGGAGGACAACCCCGGCGGGGGCTCGCGGTTCCACTTCACGCTGCCCGCCGCGGACGCCCCGGATCTCAGCCCACGCCGCTGTCCTGCGGGGCCAGGTCCATGATGCGCGCCCGCAGCTCGTGGATGTCGAAGGGCTTGGTCATGAAGGCGTCCACCCCCGCGGCCAGGCTCTCGGCCATGTCGGCGTCCGCGATGCGGACGGTCAGCATCAGCACCTTGACCCGCCCGCCCTGCGGCATCGCCCGTACCCGGCGGCAGATCTGCGGCCCGGTCAGGTAGGGCAGCACCCAGTCCAGCACCATCACATCCGGGTGCTGCTGCTCGACGGCGGCCAGCGCCTCCGGACCGGTCGCGGCCGCGCGCACGTGGTGACCGTCCTGGAGCAGCTGCAAGACGATCAGATCGCGGATGTCGTCGTCGTCCTCGACGACCAGGATGTTCGGCATACCCCTCGCCCTTTCCGAACGGCCGTGGGGTATTTGCCCACATGTGCCGCTATTAGTCCCTTTCAGGGGCGGCGGCGTGGAGGGAACGCGTCACCGCGGCGGCGAGCTCCGCCAGCCGGTGGGCGGGCAGCTCCAGCACGGTGACGTCCCCGCACCAGGGGGCGGCCTCCGCGACGACCGCCCTGGCCTGCTTCTTCGTCAGATCACCCCGGGCCCTGATGAGGGCCTCGCGCCAGGTGTTGGCGAGCTTGCCGTGGGCGTTGTCGAGGATGCGGCGCAGGACCCGCCCCTCGTCCGTCTCCGGGAGCGGGCGCCGTACGGCATGGACCACCGGGCCGTCGCAGGACAGCTCGTAGACGGGGGAGAGCAGCGCGAAGGGGAGATCCGCGGGCGGCGCGGCCAGGACCGCCCGGACGCGGGCGGCCCGGGTGGCCAGGAGCAGCCGGGGGAGCGCGGCCTCCAGGCCGGCCGGCACGGAGATCGCGACCTCGGCCGGGTCGCTGGCGTACGGCTTGGCGAGCCAGGTCGCCAGGCGCGCCCGGGGCGTCTTGGGCAGCGTCTCCCGCGGCCACTCGCCCACCAGCACCGCCGGGGTGAACCCGTCCCCGGCCCCGATCCCGTCCGCCGCGGCGGAGGCGGCGGGGCGGGACTCGACGGACTGGGGGCCGTGGGTGTAGATGGCGGTGCTGAGGGCGTCCACGCGGGCGGCGACGGCGGGCCAGGTCTTGGTGGTGGGGCGCAGGACGTAGAGGTCGGCGGCGGAGCCGATGGCCTCGGCTCCGTGGTAGCGGTTGAAGTCCGGGTAGATCGCCTCGCTGACGAGGTTGAGCGCCGACAGCGCGTGCTGGACCTTCAGCGCCAGCGCCGGGGTGTGCTCGCCGGCGCCGTACGCCAGCAGGATCCGGCCCCGCTCGCGGTCCCCGAGTCCCTCCACCGCGCGGGCGGTGAACAGGCCCACCCCCTCCGGCGTGTACGGCGGGTCGGTGATCGCCAGGTCGGCCCAGCCGTGGACCGAGGCGGGCAGTCCCAGGCGCAGGTCGGCCCAGCGGGTGCGGACGTTCAGCCCGAGCCGGTCGGCCTGCTCGGCGATGTAGGCGAGGATGCGCTCGTCGATGTCCACCACGGCCACCTCGGCGCGCGGCTGCAGCATCGCCGTCGCCAGCGAGGTCAGGTCGTGGTCGCCCACGCACAGCAGCCGGGCCCCGGGCAGCCAGAACCGGGTCTCCATCAGCAGGGCCCGCCGGACCACGGTCTCGGCGGTCGCGGCCACGTGGTCCAGCGCCTGGCGGCCGCGGGGTGCCTTGGCGACCATCTCCTCCATCCGGGCGAGGATCCCGGCGTGCCGGGGGAGCAGGTGCGCCACCGGGTCGGCCGGGCCCCGGGCCCCGGCGGCGTCCAGAGCCGCGAGATCGGCCGGGTCCGCGAGAGAGGCCGGACCGGCCGGATCCGCCGCCCCGGCCGCTCCGTTCGCCGCGGCCGACCCGGCCGACCCGGCTGACCCGGCCGGTCCCGTCCGGCCGGTCAGCGGGGCGCGGAGCCGGAACCGGTCGCCGGAACGCTCCAGCTCGACCACCCGGAGCAGCGCCTCCACGGCCCGCCGCGACGTCGCGGTCTCACGGACCAGGTCGGCCAGCGTCCACCAGCGCCCCTCGCCCAGCAGGGCCAGCGCCACCCGCAGCCGCCTGCCGTCCACCCCGGCCCGTTCCAGCAGCTCCTCGATCCCGTTCACGGCCCAACCCTAAGGGAGAGCGGTGCGGCGGCGGCGACCGGCGGACGCCTCCCTTCACCCGCGGGCCGCGCGCCTGTCAAGACGGGGAGAAGACCCCCGTGCCCGGCAGGGGAGGAAGACGTCTATAAGGGGGAAACGGTATGGCCAGCTGCTATGAGCTGGAATAACATGCTTCTCCGGCTGGTTGGTGAAATGGGTGAAACTCGCACCAAATCGCCTTCGTAAGGGCCGGGTAGGCAGGTTTCCGGCAGGGTACGGTAATGTCTACACACCACGCAGCAGGGCCAACGTCGTCCCTTTGCTTGTCCAGACGAAGCAGAAGAAGACGACGGGAGGGATTCAATGCCTGCTGCCCGCCTCGGCTTTCCCGAGCCCCAGGGCCTGTACCACCCTTCGCACGAGCATGACGCCTGCGGTGTCGCCATGGTCGCGGACGTGGCCGGACGACGCAGCCACGACATCGTCACGAAGGCCCTGACGGCGCTGTGCAACCTTGACCACCGGGGGGCCCAGGGTAGTGAACCGGACACCGGCGACGGCGCCGGGATCCTCACGCAGATCCCCGACGGCCTCCTCCGCGCGGTCGTGCCCTTCGAGCTGCCCGCGGCCGGCCGCTACGCCGCCGGCGCGGCCTTCCTGCCGGCCGACCCGCAGGCCCGCGCCTCCGCCGAGCGGCTGATCGAGGGCATCGCCGCCGAAGAGGGCCTGACCGTCCTCGGCTGGCGCGACGTCCCGGTCACCCGGGAGCTGCCCGGCCCGAGCGCCCGCGCCGTGATGCCGTTCTTCCGCCAGCTGTTCGTCTCCTCCCCGGGCGGCGAGTCCGGCCTGGAGCTGGACCGGCTGGCCTTCTGCCTGCGCAAGCGCGCCGAGCACGAGGCGGACGTCTACTTCCCCTCGCTGTCGTCCCGGACGATCGTCTACAAGGGCATGCTCACCCCCGGCCAGGTCGAGCCGTTCTTCCCCGACCTGAGCGACGAGCGCTACGAGACCGCGATCGCGCTGGTCCACTCGCGCTTCTCCACCAACACCTTCCCGTCGTGGCCGCTGGCGCACCCGTACCGCTACATCGCCCACAACGGTGAGATCAACACGGTCAAGGGCAACCGCAACTGGATGCGCGCCCGCGAGGCCATGCTGGCGACCGCGAACATCCCCGGCGACCTGTCGCGCCTGTTCCCGATCTGCAACCCCGACAGCTCCGACACCGGCTCCTTCGACGAGGCGCTGGAGCTGCTCCACCTCGCCGGCCGCTCGCTGCCGCACGCCGTGCTGATGATGATCCCCGAGGCGTGGGAGAACCACACCGAGATGGACCCCGCCCGGCGGGCCTTCTACGAGTTCCACGCCTCCCTGATGGAGGCCTGGGACGGCCCCGCCTCGATCAGCTTCTCCGACGGCACCCTCGTCGGCGCCGTCCTCGACCGCAACGGCCTGCGCCCGGGCCGCTTCTGGGTCACCGACGACGGTCTCGTGGTCCTCGGCTCCGAGGCCGGCGTCCTCGACATCGCCCCCGAGCGCGTGGTCCGCAAGGGCCGCCTGCAGCCCGGCCGGATGTTCCTGATCGACACCGCCCGCGGCAAGATCATCGAGGACGACGAGATCAAGTCCGAGCTCGCCGCCGAACTCCCCTACGAGGAGTGGCTCCACGCCGGCCTGGTCCGCTTCGAGGAACTGCCCGCCCGCACCCGCGGCGTGCAGCCCGACGGAGTCGAGGGCGACACCCGCGAGGCGCTCGTCAAGCGGCAGCAGACCTTCGGCTACACCGAGGAGGAGCTGCGCGTCATCCTCAGCCCGATGGCGAAGACCGGCATCGAGCCGATCGGCTCGATGGGCACCGACACCCCCGTCGCCGTGCTCAGCGAGAAGCCCCGGCTGCTGTTCGACTACTTCAGCCAGCTGTTCGCGCAGGTCACCAACCCGCCGCTGGACGCCATCCGCGAGGAGCTCGTCACCTCCCTGGCCAGCACCCTGGGCCCCGAGGGCAACCTGCTCGACCCGGGCCCGGCCTCCTGCCGCCAGCTGGTCCTGCCGTACCCGGTGATCGACAACGACGAGCTCGCCAAGATCATCCACATCAACGACGAGGGCGCCCTCCCCGGCTTCCAGCCGCACGTCGTCTCCGGCCTGTACGAGGTCGAGGGCGGCGGCGAGGCCCTGCTCCGCCGCCTGGAGGAGATCCGGGCCGAGGTCTCCCAGGCCATCCGCGACGGCGCGCGCATCATCGTGCTGTCCGACCGCGGCTCCTCCGAGACGCTCGCCCCCATCCCGTCGCTGATGCTCACCGGCGCGGTCCACCACCACCTCATCGCCGAGAAGACCCGCACCCGCGTCGGCCTGGTCATCGAGACCGGCGACGCCCGCGAGTGCCACCACATGGCCCTGCTCGTCGGCTACGGCGCCGGCGCGGTCAACCCCTACCTCGCGATCGAGACCGTCGAGGACCTCGTCGACTCCGGCGCCCTCGCCGTCGACCGGCACAAGGCCGTGCGCAACCTCATCAAGGCGTACGGCAAGGGCGTCCTGAAGGTCATGTCCAAGATGGGCGTGTCCACCGTCGCCTCCTACACCGGCGCGCAGATCTTCGAGGCGCTCGGACTCGGCCAGCAGGTCATCGACACCTGCTTCGCCGGGACCACCTCCCGCCTGGGCGGCGTCGACTTCGACGTCCTGGCGCGCGAGACCGCCGAGCGGCACCGCCGCGCCTACCCGCGCGTGGCCGGCTCCCGGGCCCACCGCCGCCTGGAGGTCGGCGGCGAGTACCAGTGGCGCCGCGAGGGCGAGCCGCACCTGTTCAACCCCGAGACGGTCTTCAAGCTCCAGCACGCCACCCGCACCCGCCGCTACGAGATCTTCAAGGAGTACACGAACCTCGTGGACTCCCAGGCGGAGAAGCTCATGACGCTGCGCGGCCTGTTCCGCCTGCGCGACGGCGAGCGCCCGCCGGTCCCGATCGACGAGGTCGAGCCGGTCAGCGAGATCGTCAAGCGGTTCTCCACCGGAGCCATGTCCTACGGCTCCATCTCCCAGGAGGCCCACGAGACCCTCGCGATCGCCATGAACCGGCTGGGCGGCAAGTCCAACACCGGCGAGGGCGGCGAGGACCCCGAGCGCCTCTACGACCCGGCCCGCCGCTCCGCCATCAAGCAGGTCGCCTCCGGCCGCTTCGGCGTCACCAGCGAGTACCTCGTCAACGCCGACGACCTGCAGATCAAGATGGCCCAGGGCGCCAAGCCCGGCGAGGGCGGCCAGCTGCCCGGCCACAAGGTCTACCCGTGGGTCGCCAAGACCCGGCACTCCACCCCCGGCGTCGGCCTCATCTCGCCGCCGCCGCACCACGACATCTACTCCATCGAGGACCTCGCCCAGCTCATCCACGACCTGAAGAACGCCAACCCCGCCTCCCGCGTGCACGTCAAGCTCGTGGCCGAGGTCGGCGTCGGCACGGTCGCGGCGGGCGTCAGCAAGGCCCACGCCGACGTCGTGCTCATCTCCGGACACGACGGCGGCACCGGCGCCTCCCCGCTGACCTCCCTCAAGCACGCCGGCGCCCCCTGGGAGCTCGGCCTGGCCGAGACCCAGCAGACGCTGCTGCTCAACGGCCTGCGCGACCGCATCGTCGTCCAGGTCGACGGCCAGCTCAAGACCGGCCGCGACGTCGTCATCGCCGCCCTGCTCGGCGCCGAGGAGTACGGCTTCGCCACCGCCCCGCTGGTCGTCTCCGGCTGCGTCATGATGCGCGTGTGCCACCTGGACACCTGCCCGGTCGGAGTCGCCACCCAGAACCCCGAGCTGCGCAAGCGCTTCACCGGCAAGCCGGAGTTCGTGGTCAACTTCTTCGAGTTCATCGCCGAGGAGGTCCGCGAGTATCTCGCCGCGCTCGGCTTCCGCTCCCTGGACGAGGCCATCGGCCACGTCGAGCTGCTCGACACCGCCTCGGCCGAGGACCACTGGAAGGCCGCGGGTCTCGACCTGTCGCCCATCCTGCACCGGCCGGAGCTGCCCGAGGGCACCGCGCTGCGCCGTACGGTCGAGCAGGACCACGGCCTGGCCGCGGCGCTGGACAACACCCTGATCCAGCTCGCCGAGGGCGCCCTCAACGAGGGCCGCCGGGTCACCCTGGAACTGCCCATCCGCAACGTCAACCGCACGGTCGGCACCATGCTCGGCCACGAGGTGACCAAGCGGTACGGCGGCGCCGGCCTGCCCGACAACACCATCGACATCCGCTTCACCGGCTCGGCGGGCAACTCCTTCGGCGCCTTCGTGCCCAAGGGCATCACGCTCCGCCTGACCGGCGACGCCAACGACTACCTCGGCAAGGGCCTGTCCGGCGGCCGGATCACCGTCCAGCCGCACGACGCGGCCCCCCTCGACGGCCACATCATCGCCGGCAACGTCGCCCTGTACGGCGCCACCTCCGGCGAGGTGTTCGTCCGCGGCGTCATGGGCGAGCGCTTCTGCGTCCGCAACTCCGGCGCCACCGCCGTCGTCGAGGGCGTCGGCGACCACGGCTGCGAGTACATGACCGGCGGCAAGGTCGTCGTCCTCGGCCCCACCGGCCGCAACTTCGCGGCCGGCATGTCCGGAGGCGTCGCCTACCTGCTCGACCTCGACCCCGCCCGCGTCAACCGCGAGATGGTCGAGATCGAAGCCGTCGGCGAGGCCGACGCCGACGAGCTCCGGGAGATCGTCGAGAAGCACCTGGCCGAGACCGGCTCCACGGTCGCCAAGGAGCTGCTCGCCGACTGGGACCCGGCGCGCTTCAGCAAGATCATGCCGACCGACTACAAGCGGGTCCTGCTCGCCGCCGAGGCCGCGCGCCTCGAGGGCAGGGACATCGACGAGGCGGTCATGACCGCCGCGGTTCAGGGGTGAGGGCCGTGAGAAGGGTCATGATGACCGACTGTGCTGGATTCCAGGGATAAGGGGAGGTAACACCGATGGCTGACCCGAAGGGTTTCCTGAACCACGGGCGCGAGCTGCCGGCGCGCCGCCCGGTGGACGTGCGCATCCGCGACTGGCGGGAGGTCTACCAGGACTTCCCCGCCGAGAAGCTGACCAAGCAGGCGTCCCGCTGCATGGACTGCGGCATCCCGTTCTGCCACAACGGCTGCCCGCTGGGGAACCTCATCCCCGAGTGGAACGACCTCGTCTACCGCGACGACTGGCGCGAGGCCATCGAGCGGCTGCACGCCACCAACAACTTCCCGGAGTTCACCGGCCGCCTGTGCCCGGCTCCGTGTGAGGCGGCGTGCGTCCTCGGCATCAACTCCGACCCGGTCGCCATCAAGCGGGTCGAGGTCGAGATCATCGACCGCGCCTTCGACGAGGGCTGGGTCGCCCCGCAGATCCCCGCGGTCAGGACCGGCAAGCGCGTCGCCGTCGTCGGCTCCGGCCCCGCGGGCCTGGCCGCCGCCCAGCAGCTCACCCGCGCCGGGCACGACGTGGTGGTGTTCGAGCGGGCCGACCGCATCGGCGGCCTGCTCCGCTACGGCATCCCCGAGTTCAAGATGGAGAAGCGGCACATCGACCGCCGCCTGGAGCAGATGCGGGCCGAGGGCACCGAGTTCCGCACCGGCGTCGACGTCGGCGTGGACGTCACCGCCGCCCGGCTCCGCGAGGAGTTCGACGCGGTCGTGCTCGCCGGCGGCGCGACCCAGTGGCGGGACCTGCCCGTCGCCGGGCGCGACCTGAAGGGCGTCTACCAGGCGATGGAGTACCTCCCGCCGGCCAACAAGGTCCAGGAGGGCGACTTCGCCGAGTCCCCGATCTCGGCCGAGGGCAAGCACGTGGTCGTGATCGGCGGCGGCGACACCGGCGCCGACTGCATCGGCACCGCCATCCGCCAGGGCGCCGCCTCGGTGACCCAGCTGGAGATCATGCCGCAGCCCCCGGCCGGCCGCCCCGGCAGCCAGCCGTGGCCCACGTTCCCCATCCTGTTCAAGATGGAGAGCGCCCACGAGGAGCTGGCCGACGGCGGCGGCGACCGGGTCTACGCGGTCTCGACCACCGAGTTCGTCGGCGACGCCGACGGCAACGTCCGGGCGCTGCGCCTGGTCGAGGTCGAGGGCCCGCAGAGCGGCTTCAAGCCGATCCCGGGCACCGAGCGGGAGATCCCGGCCGAGCTGGTCACCCTCTCCATGGGCTTCATCGGCCCGGAGAAGGGCGCGCTCCTGTCCGACCTGGCGGCCGAGGGCGGCGAGGACTTCTACGACGCCCGCGGCAACGTCGCCCGGGACAGGGACTACCAGTCGAAGGTGGAGGGCGTCTTCGTCGCCGGCGACATGGGCCGCGGCCAGTCCCTGATCGTCTGGGCGATCGCCGAGGGCCGCTCGGCCGCGGCGGCCGCCGACCGCTACCTGTCCGGCGAGACCGCCCTTCCGGTCGCGATCCCGCCGACCGCCCGCCCGCTGGTCTGAGATCAGCGGGGTTCCCGTCCGCCCCGCCCCGCCGGTCCGGTCACGGTTCCGGCGGGCGGGTCACCGGCCTCGCAGCCCGTTCCGCCCTCTCCGCCCGCCCGGTGAGGGGGTGGAACGGGCTTTCGCCGTACTAAGTGCCCATGTCGTCTTATGCCGGAAGTATCTGATCAGGCAGTACTCAAGTTGCTTTGTCGGCTGTATGGCTGAAAGATGCTGCTCCTTGGTTCCACGGGGGGAGAGTCGATGAAGTACGCGCGCGGACGCCGTCTCGCAGGCGTGACGGCGGCGGCCGCACTGGCCGCGATCCTGGCCGCGGCGGCTCCCGCGACGGCCACGGCCACGGCCGCCGAACCGCTCCGCGACTACCTCGTCTTCTACGCCGACGGAGCCCGCGACCGGGCGCTGCGGGCGATCACCGACGGCGGCGGGGCCGCGCTGTCCACCGAGCCCAAGCTCCGCTACATCGTCGCCGAGGGCCCCGGCCCGCGGTTCGTCGAGACCCTCGCCGCCAGCGACGCCGTCGCCGGAATCTCTTCCGACCGCAGGATCGGCGCCGCCACCGCCCTCCCCGCGACCCCGGCGGGCACCGGCGGCCTCCCCGCGGCCCCGGCGGCCGCCACCGCCTTCCCCGACGGCAACGCCCTCCTCGGAAAGCGCGGCAAGGCCGAACCCCTCGCCGCACGCCAGTGGGACATGAAGATGATCGGCGCCACCGCCGGCGGCTCCCACGCCACCGCACCCGGCGACCGCAAAGTGCTCGTCGGCGTCATCGACACCGGCGTCGACGGCAAACACCCCGACATCGCCCCCAACTTCGACGCCGCCCGCAGCCGCAACTTCGTCACCGACCGGCCCGACGACCCCAACGGCGCCGAACTCGACGGGCCCTGCGAGTTCGACGGCTGCAAGGACCCCGCCGACTGGGACGACGACGGCCACGGCACCCACGTGGCCAGCACCATCGCCTCTCCCGCCAACGGCCTGGGCATCGCCGGGGTCGCCCCCAAGGTGACGATCGTCAACCTGCGCGCCGGGCAGGACTCCGGCCTGTTCTTCCTCAAGCCCAGCCTCGACGCCCTCACCTACGCCGCCGACAACGGCATCGACGTCGTCAACATGAGCTACTACGTCGACCCCTGGCTGTTCAACTGCGCCGCCAACCCCGCCGACTCCAAGGCCGAGCAGCTCGAACAGCGCGGCATCATCACCGGCATGCAGCGCGCCCTCGACTACGCCCGCGAGCACGGCGTCACCCTGATCAGCGCCATCGGCAACAACTCCACCGACCTCGGCAAGCCCAGGACCGACACCAGCAGCCCCGACTACCCGCTCGAGACCGAGCGCACCCGCACGGTCGACAACTCCTGCCTCAACGTCCCCGCCGAGTCCAAGGGCGTCATCTCCGTCTCCGCCGTCGGCCCCAGCAAGCGCAAGTCCTACTTCTCCGACTACGGCACCGAGCAGACCGACCTCGCGGCGCCCGGCGGCGACGAACACGACGGCTCCGGCGGCCCCGACGTCAACCGGCTCATCCTCGCCGCCGCCCCCGAGCACGTGCTCCGCAAGCAGGGCCTCATCGCCGCCGACGGCGCCCCCAAGAGCTCCGCCGTCGTCCGCGACTGCCAGAACGGCGTCTGCGCCTACTACCAGTACCTCGCGGGCACCTCCATGGCCGCCCCGCACGCCACCGGCGTCGCCGCCATCCTCGTCGCCCGCTTCGGCGCCCCCTCCGCCGACGGCGTCACCATGCCCCCGGCCGACGTCGAACGCCTGCTCTACGCCACCGCCACCGCCAGGGGCTGCCCGTCGCCCAAGGCGTACGTCTACGACCTGGGCCAGGGGAAGGACACCCACGTCTGCGAGGGCAGGAAAGCCCGCAACGGCTTCTACGGCCACGGCATCGTCGACGCCGCCGAGGCCGCGACCGCCTCCCGCTGACGTCCCGGCCCCTCCGGCATACGGCTCGGCCCCCGGCGGGGCGGCCCGGCCGGAAGAGCCCGGCGCGCCAGGGACGAGATCCGCGACCTGAGTAGGAGTACGGATACCGCAGCCGCCCCCCGCTGCCTAGCGTGGAGACATGACGTACCGCCTCATCGGGGAAGCGGCGATGGTCGTGCACTTCCTCTTCCTCGTCTTCATGGCCGTCGGCGGCTTCCTCTCCTGGCGCTGGCCCCGCCTCATCGCGGCCCACCTCGCCGTCGCCGCCTGGGGCGTCCTGTCCGTCGTCACCGGGGTGGAATGCCCCCTGACCGTCGTCGAGGACTGGGGGCGCCGCAACGCCGGACAGGAAGGGCTGCCCTCCAGCGGGTTCATCGACCACTACGTCGAAGGAGTGATCTACCCGGAGGAACACACGAATCTGGCCCGCCTCGCCGTCGCCGCCCTCGTGCTGATCTCCTGGATCGGTTACTTCCGCATGAAACGGGGGGCCGATTCGCCACCCCACGTCAACCAGGAGTAGCGTTACGTCACCGAGTTTTTCATCGGCGATATGACCCCCGTCACTCCCAAGTGGTCTGTACCAATTAGGGTGGGACCCGTGACTCGTCGCGCGAAAATCGTCTGCACTCTCGGCCCTGCCACCTCCTCACTCGAACGCCTCCGCGAACTCATCGCCGCAGGCATGGACGTGGCCCGTTTCAACCTCAGCCACGGCAGCCACGAGCTGCACAAAGAGGTCTACGACAGGCTGAAGGAGGCGGCCGCCGACCTCGGCCGCGGCGTAGGCGTCCTCGCCGACCTGCAGGGCCCCAAGATCCGTGTCGGCAAGTTCGAGGAGGGTCCCGTCCGCCTCGGCTTCGGCGACGTCTTCACCATCACCACCGAAGGGGTCCCCGGCGACCGCGAGCAGGTCTCCACCACCTACCTCGGCCTCCCCAAGGACGTCCGCCCCGGCGACAGCATCCTCGTCGACGACGGCCGCGTCCACCTCGAGGTCACCAGGGTCGACGGTCCCCGCGTCACCACCCGCGTCGTCATCGGCGGCATGATCTCCGACAACAAGGGCCTCAACCTGCCCGGCGTCAACGTCAGCGCCCCGGCCCTCACCGACAAGGACGAGGCCGACCTCCGCTGGGCCCTGCGCACCGGCTTCGACCTCATCGCCCTGTCCTTCGTCCGCCGTCCCTCCGACGCCGACGTCGTCCGCAACATCATGGAGCAGGAGGGCGTCCGCCTCCCCCTGCTCGCCAAGATCGAGAAGCCGCAGGCCGTCGAGCGCCTCCCCGAGATCATCGAGGCCTTCGACGGCATCATGGTCGCCCGCGGCGACCTCGGCGTCGAGCTCCCCCTCGAAGAGGTCCCGGTCGTCCAGCGGCGCGCCATCGAGCTCTGCCGTGAGAAGGCCCGCCCCGTCATCGTCGCCACCCAGATGCTCGACTCCATGATGAGCGCCCCCCGGCCCACCCGCGCCGAGGCCTCCGACGTCGCCTACGCCGTCATGGACGGCGCCGACGCCGTCATGCTCTCCGGCGAGACCTCCGTCGGCACCTATCCCATCGAGTCCGTCGCCACCATGAGCCGCATCGCCACCTCCGCCGAGCACTCCGTCCTGGAGGCCACCCACAGCCTCGACCGGCGCCCCGAGACCACCGGCGGCGCCATCGCCCGCGCCGCCGCCGAGGTCGGCGCCATCGTCGGGGCCAAGGCCCTCGTCGCCTTCACCATGTCCGGTGAGACCGCGCGCCGCCTGGCCCGCTACCGCTCGCCCATCCCGCTGCTCGCCTTCACCTCCGCGCCCCACGTCCGCGGCCAGCTCGCCCTCACCTGGGGAGTGGAGACCTTCGAGGTCCCCTTCGTCCACCACACCGACGACATGGTCCGCCAGGTCGAGGCCGCCCTCCTGGCCCACGCCCGCCTGGAGAAGGGCGACAAGGTCGTCATCGTGGCCGGCTCCCCGCCCGGCACCGCCGGCTCCACCAACGCCCTGCGCGTCCACACCATCGGCTCGGCCGTCGCCCATCCCGTCTGACCGGCGGATGCGGCCTTCCCGGGGACGGCCGCGCGAGACGACCGGGGACCTGCGCCTCACCCGACGGGCGCAGGTCCCCGCGTGCGTATCCCGGCCATGCGGAACATGTGCCCGGGCTCGTTCTCGAAGAGGGGGCGGGGCCCCTTGCGCGCGGTGACGCCGCAGGTGCGAAGGGCGTCCCGAGCGGGTGTGGCGGAACCTCCCGACTCGATGATCGTGAGGTGGAGTGGTGCCCCGAGTGGGATTCGAACCCACACTAGATGGTGTTTGAGACCATTTCCTCTGCCGTTGGGATATCGGGGCATATTCCGGATTTGTCCGGATTGGGTGCCTACTCCGAGTTTACCCGGAAGTGGATCAGTCGCGGAGACCGGCGTGGTCCTAATCTAGCCGACGTCTGTACCCTCTTGCTCGTGAGTACGCAGCGGCGAGTGGTGATCGCGGAAGACGAGGCGTTGATCCGCCTCGACCTGAAGGAGATGCTGGAAGAGGACGGGTACGCCGTCGTCGGCGAGGCCGGGGACGGGGAGGCGGCGGTCAAGCTGGCGCTGGAGCTCAAGCCGGATCTGGTGATCCTGGATGTGAAGATGCCGGTGCTGGACGGGATCTCCGCCGCCGAGCAGATCGTGTCGCGCCGGATCGCGCCGTGTCTGATTTTGACCGCGTTCTCGCAGCGGGACCTGGTGGAGCGGGCCCGGGACGCGGGGGCCATGGCCTACCTGGTGAAGCCGTTCACGAAGTCGGATCTGGTGCCGGCGATCGAGATGGCGGTGAGCCGTCACGAGGAGATCGCGGCGCTGGAGCGCGAGGTGGGGACGCTTTCGGAGCGGCTGGAGACGCGCAAGCTGGTGGAGCGGGCGAAGGGCCTGCTGATGGCCGAGCACGGGTGGAGCGAGCCGCAGGCGTTCCGGTGGATCCAGAAGGCGTCGATGGACCGCCGGCTGAGCATGCGCCAGGTGGCGCAGATCGTGGTGGGGGAGGCGCCGGGGGCCTCGGAGGGCTGACCGGACTCTGACCGGAGACTGTCAGGGGCCCGTGTGGCGGCTGGGACGCAGGAGGGTCTTGCGGGTGAGCCCGCGCATGCTTTGGATGGAGGGCGTGCGCGGGCTTCTTCATGTCCGGTGTGTCGGCTTGGAGAGATCGCAGGTTGGCGGTGACCATGGCTTTTGTGGCTAGTAGCCGAAAAGAATCGGTGTAATAACGAAGCGGTAACGTAGGGCTCTCCTGTATCGACCTGTGACATCCGCTGGCTGTACTAACCGACACACCCCCTGGCCACTCCGCCAGGGGAGGGCATCTGTGAACCTGGTCCTGACCATGGACCGGGTGAAAGGAAGGCAACCTTGCGGCCTAAGACTGCTCGCCTCGGTGGAGTCCTTGCTGCCGGCGTGGCGCTCTCGCTTGCCCTTGCCGCCTGTGGCGGGGGCGAGACGGGGACCACTCCGGGGGGCGGCGACACGGGTGCGGCTCCGACGAGCGTGAAGATTGGTTTCATCGGCGACTTGACCGGTGACAACGCGGCGATCGTGATTCCGCCGCGGAACGGCGCGCAGCTCGCGATCGACGAGTACAACGCGAAGAACCCGAAGGTGAAGATCGAGCTGGTTCCGCTGGACTCCAAGGCGGACCCGAGCACGGCGGCCAACCTGGCGAAGACGGCTATCACTGAGCACAAGGTCGTGGGCATCATCGGCCCGGCCTTCTCCGGTGAGTCGCAGCAGGTGCAGCCCATCCTGGAGGAGGCGAAGATCCCGAGCGTGTCGCCGTCCGCGACGCGTACGGCGCTGGCCGACGCCGGGATGCAGTTCTGGCACCGTGTCGTGGCCAACGACGACGTCCAGGGCCCGGCGGCCGCCGAGTTCGTCGCCCGCGCGGTGAAGCCGAAGAAGGCGTTCGTCATCGACGACAAGTCCGCCTACGGCCAGGGCCTGGGCCAGGCGGTGCAGAAGGCCCTGGGCTCCAGCGCCGAGGTTCAGACCGACTCCTTCGAGGCCACGGCGACGGACTTCTCCTCGACCGTGAACAAGGTCGCGGCGTTCAACCCGGACTTCGTGTTCTTCGGCGGTTACTACGCCCAGGCGGGTCCGCTGCTCAAGCAGCTGCGTGACAAGGGCATCAAGGCCGGCTTCATGTCCGGCGACGGCTCGCTGCACACCCAGCTGATCGAGGGCGCGGGCGCCGAGCAGGCCGAGGGCGCGCTGCTGTCCTGCCCCTGCAAGATCGCTTACGCGTGGGCCGCGCAGGACGAGAACTCCAAGAAGTTCACCGACACCTTCAAGTCGAAGTTCTCGGGTCAGCTTCCCGAGATCTACGCCACCGAGGGCTACGACGCCGCCAGCGCGTTCATCAAGGCGATCGAGGCCGGCAACACCGACCCGGTGAAGATCAACGACTTCCTGAAGACCGTTGACTTCCAGGGTCTGGGCAAGCAGGTCAAGTTCACCGACAAGGGTGAGGTCGAGGACAAGAACGTCTACATCTACCAGGTGAAGGGCGGCGAGATCGTCTCCGTCGGCAACTCCACGGAAGCGACCATCGGCTAGTTCGGACCTGACGGTCTTCGTGTAGCGCGGGAGCGAGGGCGCCACGGCGCCCTCGCTCCTCGCGCACGCGGGGTCGGTCCTCATCCCTGAAAGCGACGAACGTGCTGGATAACTTCAACAACCTCGTCAGCCAGTTCTGGCCGCAAACGATGGACGGCCTCATCAAGGGCTCCATCTACGCTCTGGTCGCCCTCGGCTACACAATGGTCTACGGCGTGCTGCGGCTGATCAACTTCGCGCACTCCGAGATCTTCATGATCGGCACCATGGGTTCGCTGGTGGTGCTGACGACTCTGGGGATCAGCTCCCCGGTGAGCGGAGTGGCCCTGATAGGGCTGCTCATGCTCATGGCGGTGGTGGGCATGCTCGCCTCGGGCGGCACCGCGGTGCTGCTGGAGCAGATCGCCTACCGTCCGCTGCGCAAGCGCGGATCCTCCCGGCTGGCGGCACTGATCTCGGCGATCGGCGCCTCCCTGTTCCTGGCGGAGTTCTTCGCCCTGGTGGTCATCCCCTGGCTGTTCGACCGGCCGGGACAGGGCCGGAACATCATCGGCGTCAAGCGCTTCATGCAGCGCGAGGAGCTGTTCACCATCGGGAACCTGACGGTGACCAACGACCAGGTTCTGGTTCTGGGCGCCGCGGTGATGATGATGATCCTCCTCGACCTGCTGGTGAACCGCACCAAGATCGGTCGCGGTATCCGCGCGACGGCCCAGGATCCGCAGACGGCGGTGCTGATGGGTGTGAACATCGACCGGGTGGTCCGGACGACGTTCCTCATCGGCGGTGCGATGGCCGGTGTGGCCGGGACGCTCTGGCTGCTGAAGTACGAGAACACCCGGTTCAACATCGGCTTCCTGCTGGGCATCAAGGCGTTCACGGCGGCGGTGCTCGGCGGCATCGGCAACGTGCGGGGCGCGCTGGTGGGCGGGTTCGTGCTGGGACTCGTCGAGAACTACGGCGCCTCTTTCTTCGGCAGCGCCTGGCTGGACGTGGTGGCGTTCATCATCCTGGTCCTGGTGCTCATGTTCCGCCCCACCGGTATTCTCGGTGAATCCCTTCAGGTGGCCCGCGCATGATAAAGAACCGAGTCTCCGGCGTCTTCGACACGATCCACGACACCTGGGCCGGGTTGCCCGGCTGGCAGCGCTGGATCGTCTACGCCGCGCTGTTCGTGCTCGCGCTGGCGCTTCCGTCCCTGCCGATCTCGTCCTTCATGTCGCCGCACGTGTCGTGGGGGGACGTCCTGTTCTTCCCGATCGGCGTGTACATCCTGCTCGCGCTCGGTCTCAACATCGTGGTGGGCAAGGCCGGCCTGCTGGACCTGGGGTTCGTGGCGTTCTTCGCGATCGGCGCCTACCACATCGCGTACATCGGCACCCAGACCGAGTGGAACTTCTGGGCCATCCTGCCGATCGCGGTGCTGATGGCCGCGGTGTCGGGCATCATCCTGGGCGCGCCGACGCTGCGGCTGCGCGGTGACTACCTGGCGATCGTCACGCTGGGCTTCGGTGAGATCGTCCGTATCACGGCGGTGAACACCGAGGCGATCGGCGGCACCAACGGCATCGCCGGCATCCCGCACCCGCCGAGCGTCGAGGGTGTGGTCTTCTTCGGCCACGAGATCTTCAAGTACGGCCTGCTGGACTCCCGGCCGTACTACTACCTGCTGGTGCTGCTCTGCGCGATCGTGATCATCCTGACGGTCCGCTGGGACCACAGCCGGGTGGGCCGCGCCTGGGCGGCGATCCGGGAGGACGAGGACGCCGCCGAGGTGATGGGCGTCCCGACGTACAAGTTCAAGCTGCTGGCGTTCGCGACCGGCGCGGCGATCGGCGGCGCGACGGGCGTCTTCTGGGCGGGCAAGGTCATCTCGATCGTGCCGCAGGACTTCCCGTTCATGCTGTCGGCGACGATCCTGGCGGCCGTGGTGCTCGGCGGTTCGGGGAACATCCCCGGCGTGATGCTGGGCGCGTTCCTGGTGGCGTGGCTGCCGGAGCGGTTCCGCGGCTTCGCGGAGTACCGGATCCTGGTCTTCGGCGCGGTGCTGGTGCTCATGATGGCGCTCCGGCCGGAGGGCCTGATCCCGTCGAGGCAGCGCAAGGCCGAGCTGAAAGCGGGAACGGGCGGCATGGGCAGCCTGGGCGCCGAGGTCGGCGGCCCGGACAGCGTCGAGGCCGCGGAGGTGGCGAAGTGAGCGAGGCCAAGGATCTCCTCAAGCTCGACAACGTCGTCATGCAGTTCGGCGGTGTGACCGCCCTGCGTGAGATGGAGCTGAACGTGCGTGAGGGTGAGATCTTCGCGCTGATCGGCCCGAACGGCGCGGGCAAGACGACGGTGTTCAACGTGATCACCGGTGTCTACCGGCCGACGAAGGGCCGGGTGCTGTTCGACGGCAGCCGGATCGACGGCATGAAGCGGTTCCGGATCACCAAGCGGGGCATCGCCCGGACGTTCCAGAACATCCGCTTGTTCCAGAACATGTCGGCGATGGAGAACGTCCTGGTGGGCGCGGACGCGCACCACCGGGCGGGGGCGCTCAGCGCGGGTCTGGGCCTGCCGGTGCACCGCCGGGAGGAGCGGGAGGGCCGCGCGCTGGCCGAGGAGCTGCTCGACTTCGTCGGAGTGTCGGGGCGTTCGCACGAGTTCGCCAAGAACCTGCCGTACGGTGACCAGCGCCGCCTGGAGATCGCGCGGGCGCTGGCGACCAATCCGAAGCTGCTGCTGCTGGACGAGCCGGCGGCGGGCATGAACCCGGCGGAGAAGGTCGCGCTGCAGGGCCTGATCCGGAAGATCCGGGACGCCGGCCGCACGGTCCTGCTCATCGAGCACGACATGAGCCTGGTCATGGGCATCAGCGACCGCGTCGCGGTGGTCGACTTCGGACAGAAGATCGCCGAAGGTCTCCCTGCCGACGTGCAGCGCGACCCGAGGGTCATCGAGGCGTACTTGGGGGCTCCCGCAGATGCTTCTTGAGGTCAAGGACATCAACGTCCACTACGGAAAGATCCAGGCGCTCCACGGGGTGTCGCTGGAGGTCGACCAGGGTGAGATCGTCACGCTGATCGGCGCGAACGGCGCGGGCAAGACGACGACGCTGCGCACGATCTCGGGGATCCGCAGCCTGTCGTCGGGCAGCATCTCCTTCGACGGCCGGGACATCTCCAAGGTGCCCGGGCACAAGCGGGTGATCGCCGGGATCGGCCAGGCCCCCGAGGGCCGCGGCGTGTTCCCCGGCATGACGGTGCACGAGAACCTGCTGATGGGCGCGTACGCCCGCAAGGGGGAGCTGGACAAGGACCTCGCGGAGGTCTACGAGCTGTTCCCCCGGCTGGCCGAGCGCCGCACGCAGCTGGGCGGCACCATGTCGGGCGGTGAGCAGCAGATGGTCGCGATCGGCCGGGCGCTGATGACCAAGCCGAAGGTGCTGCTGCTGGACGAGCCCTCGATGGGCCTGGCGCCGATGCTGGTGGCGCAGATCTTCGAGATCGTCAAGGAGATCAACCGGCGCGGCACGACGGTGCTGCTGATCGAGCAGAACGCCTCGCAGGCGCTGCAGATCGCGCACCGGGCCTACATCCTGGAAACCGGCAGGATCGTCAAGAGCGCCCCGGCGTCGGAGCTGCTGAACGACCCCGCGGTCCAGGCCGCCTACCTGGGCGCGGGCCTGGAGCACTGATCCGGGCCGGGTGGGAGAGGAACCGGCCCCGCCGGCTCTCCCGCCCGCGCCACGGACGCACCGGCCCGGCGACGGATCACCGCCGCCGGCGCCGAGCGGTCCGCTTCATCGGCCGGCGCCGGACGGGTCCCGGCGGATGACCGGCCGGAAGAGGCCGCGGAACACGGCCGCGGGGCGCAGGGCCGTGCCGACGACCATGTCGATTCCGTAGAACCCGGTCATGAGGGAATCCACGCTGTAGCGGGGATTGTCGCCCCGGATGATGATCTTTCCTTCCGGCACGGGTGACCCCGCGGGCGTCCCCGTGCTGCGTTCGAACTCCGCGGGCACCGGATCACCGGGTACGGCGATCACCCTCTTGATGAGGAGCGGCGCCGTACCCGGCAGGTCCGGCGCGCCGTGAGGCGCGTTTCCCGGGGCGGGGCCTGCGGCGGTGCCGGGGCCCCGCAGCAGCACCAGGGCTCCCGGCCGGAGCCCTCGGCCCGGACGGCGCCGGATGAGCACTCTCTGGCCCGGCCGGAGCGTCGGCTCCATGCTCCGGCCGTTCACGTTCACCGTGAACACCCGGCCGGTCAGCACCGGGACGAGCGCGCACACGAACAGGAGACCGGCCGCCGACAGCGCGCCGGCGAGGATCACACCGAGCATGTCCGGTTCACCGCGCGCTCTCCCGGCGCGTTCGCGGGGGTCCGGCGACGAGGGCCGCCAGGTCGTCGAAACGGACGACGAGCATCCCGGCGGTGAACGCGGCGCCCAGGGCGATGGCCACGCCGGCGGCCTCATGGGCCCCGCCGGGACGGGCGAGCGCCCAGCCGCCTGCGGTGACGGCCAGGAGCAGGCCGTTGCGGAACAGGTGGCGGCGGCTCATCGGCGCCCCGGACGGTCCGAAGCAGGCGCACCGTACGGTCGCCTCACGCCGGACGGTGCGCCAGATCACCGTGGTGAAGATCAGCAACATGCCCGCCGCGAGCATGTAGCCGATCCGCGCGGAGGGTGCCCAGACCAGTGACGCCGCGGTCAGAGCCTCGGCGGCGGTGACGGTCACGGCCGCGGGAGGCGCCCACCGGGCGGCGATCCCGAGGTCGGTCAGGGATCGGGTGAAGGACCGCCACGAGGCCGTGTTCCTGGCCTTGCCCGCCGCCGACACGGTGAAGACGAGGGCCAGAAGCGCCCGGCACGACAGCTCCAGGTAGTGCATGATCATCTCCTCAACGCGACCCGGTGTCGCTCATGCCGAGACTGGCGGCCGGCTCGGTGTATCCCTCGGCCTGCAGGGAGAAGAGCCGGGCGTACTCGCCCGCCGACGCCATGAGGTCGGTGTGGCTTCCCCGCTCGGTGACGCGCCCGTCCACCAGGACCACGATGAGGTCGGCGTCCCGCAGCGTGTTCATGCGGTGCGAGATCAGCACACTGGTCCGGCCCGACCGGTGGCGCCTCAGGACAGAGTGGAGCCGGTACTCGGCGGCGGCGTCCAGGCCCGAACTGGGTTCGTCGAGGATCATCAGATCGCGTCGCCCGCGGAGGAACGCGCGGGCGACGGCCAGGCGCTGCCACTGCCCGGTGGAGAGGGTGAAGCCGGAGGCCGGGGAGAAGGGCTCGCCGGTCTGATCGCCGCCGGTCTCCCCGGCGGGCGGGGGCGATGCCGGCTCGGCGGCGAACGACCGGCTCAGCATGGTGTCGTACCCGCCCGGAAGGGCCGCGAGGGTCCGGTGGATCCCCGCGATGCCCGCCGCCCGGGTCAGCGCCTCCCGGTCGCCGAGCGCGTCGACGTCCCCCAGGCCGATGTTCTCGGCGGCGGTCATGTCGTACTGCATGAAGTCCTGGAAGACGGCGGAGATGCGGGCCCGCAGGGAGTGCGGGTCCATGGTGCGCAGGTCGACGCCGTCCCACAGGATCGCCCCGCGGGTGGGGTCGTAGAACCGGCACAGGAGCTTGACCAGCGTGCTCTTGCCCGCGCCGTTGCGGCCGACCAGCGCCAGGGCCGAGCCGCGGGGGATGAAGAGGTCCACTCCGCGCAGGATCCAGTCATGCTCGTCGGAGTAGCGGAACCACACGTCGCGCAGTTCGATGCCGCTTCGCAGAGGGGGGGCCTGCCGGGCGGGCGCCGGGACCGGCAGGTCGGCCTCGGCCTCGACGATCTCCAGGTAGTGGGTGAACAGCAGCAGCGCCTGCCGCGTGGCGGCGTAGTGCTGGACGAGCTGCGACAGGGCGGTCTGGGTCCCGGCCAGGGACGCCACCAGCATCGACACGTCGCCGAGCGACAGGGCGCCGCTCCGGGCGGCGAGCACGGCCCAGACGAGGCCCAGCCCGGCGACTCCCGCCGAGACGAACGACAGCCCGCTCTGCGTGGTGAACTGCTTGCGGTCCAGCCGGTGCTCGGCTTCGTTGGCGGCCGTCCGCTCGGCCGATATGCGCCCGCGAAGGAAGGCGGAGAAGCCGAAGAGCCTGGCCTCCTTGGCCGACTGGCTGTCGGTCAGCAGCTGGCTGAAGAACATCTCGCGCCGCATCATCGGGCTGATCCTGGCCATCATCCCGACCTTCTCGCGGGCCAGCGAGTTCTCGGCGACCAGCGCCGGAAGGGCCGAAACGGCGACGATCAGCGCCAGCAGCGGGTTGATGAAGACCAGGGAGCCGGCGAAACCGGCGAGCACCAGGACTCCCCGCGCCCCCTGGAGCAGCCCGTTGACGACGTTCCCGGGTGAGGTCGCGCCGGCCTCCTCGGCGAGCCGGAGCCTGTCGTGGAACTCGGGCCGCTCGAACGGGGCGAGACCGACGAATCGCTCCACCGCGCGGAAGAGGAGGTTCTTGCTGGCCAGCCCGATGCGCCGGTGCGCCTCGGCGCGCAGGAACTCCGCCGCGTGCTGGGCTATGGAGAACAGGAGTCCGGCGCAGGCCAGCGCGGCGGCCAGCCCGAGGAGGACGTCCTCCGCCGCCCCCCGGACCAGGCCGTCCAGTACGACCTTGGTCAGCCAGGCGACCAGCACCGGAAGCCCGGCCGAGACCACGGTGAAGGCCGTGTAAGCCGCCAGGAGACGAGGGGCGGCGCGCCACCCCAGCGAGACGGCCCTGGCCGCTGCGGCCAGGCGGGACGCGCGGCCGTTCATGCCCGGGTGACCTGGGTGACCTGGGTGACGAGCACCTGCTCCATCCTGCCGCCGCTGGCGAGGACCACGCCGAAGCCGTCGACCACGCACATCGCGGGGATGGAGTCCACCCGGAAGGCGGCCATGAGGGGGCCGCCGTTGCGCTCGACCACCACTTTGGAGACCGGCTCGAGCTCGCCCACCAGTGCCGAGACGTCCTGACCGGGATCCGCTATGACGACGGACAGGACGGCGTCCCGCCCGCCGGGCCAGTCCGGGGCGTGCCTGACGAGTTCGGCCGCCTGCTCGACGCACGAAGGGCAGCCGGGCGAGAAGAACGCCACCAGGGTCCCGTCCGCGAGCCGTTCCCTGGCCACCGGTTCGCCCGACGTCGTGACAGCGGAGAAGGCCTCGACGGAGTCTCCCGCGGAGACCGTGCCGGGCCGT
Source organism: Planobispora longispora (assembly GCF_016863135.1). Taxonomy (GTDB): domain Bacteria; phylum Actinomycetota; class Actinomycetes; order Streptosporangiales; family Streptosporangiaceae; genus Planobispora; species Planobispora longispora. Next base: position 36,588 of record NZ_BOOH01000004.1, on the reverse strand, counting down.
CTGGCGGGGTCTCCCAGCTTGGCGATCTGCTGGGCGTGCTCACGGAGCCTGGCCATGACCGCGACACCCAGCAGGAGATTGAGCAGGCCGAGGGCTCCGACGAAGACCACGGCGGCAACGAGATACGGCACGGACAACCTTCTTTCGACCCCGGGGAATCTCTGACGAGGAGAAGCGGCTCAGCGCGGTGAACGGCCGCCAGGAGTCTCCGGTTCGCTGATGGGAGTCACTCCGCGCTGAGCCGGCGTGTCATCTCAGATCAGCAGGACATGCACTGGTAGGTGCAGTAGGTGCCGCTGGGGGTGTTGTAGCAGCGCTGCGACCACGCGAGCGTGCAGTGGAGGCACCAGTACGCCTTCGCCTCGGCGCGCGGCACCACCATCGACAGCAGGCGGTCCCCGATCCTCTCGGCGGTACGGAGCATCACTCACTTCCCTTCCGTTGGAAGCCGGCCTCGGAGAGCCGGACACGGCGTCAGGATGTCCTCTCGCCCGCACAGGCGGCGCACACGGCGGGCACAGCGCGGGCCGTGACCGGGAGAGCCGGTTTTTTCCGGGGGTTTCCCGATCTCCCCGGAAGACCGGGTTCCTCCGGTGCGCGTCAGCCGACGCCCATCCGGTTGCGCGGATGGGCCGGTCGCCCCTCAAGTTCCGCCACGCGTGAGGTCAGGCGCTCGTTCGCCGCCGTGAGCCGGGCGCACTGCTCGAGCAGGGCGGTGTTCTGGACGCGCAGCAGCGTGACCAGCGACGGCGGCCCTTCCCGCGGTACGGCGGATTCCGCCGGGGACCGCGCCGGCGTCCCGCCGGGGGTCGTCTCGCGGCGGAGCGCCCGGGGCTGTGCGATCTTCGGTGCCTGCGGGACCGTCTGTCCCCGCAGGATCCGCTGGTGGGCCCTCTGCAGCTCGGGGCCGGGATCGATGCCCAACTGCTCCCGCAGCAGCCTCCGCGCCTCCTGGTACGCCTGCAGGGCCTCGGCCGTACGCCCGGATTCGTGGAGGGTCGCCATCAGGTGCGACCACAGGCTCTCCCGGAGAGGATGCTCTGCCACGAGGCGGCGCAATTCGCCGACGGCGTCGTGATGGGCGCCGCACGCGCGCCGTACGGCGAGCCACTGTTCGACGACCCGGAGCCGCCGCTCCTCCAGCCGGGCCACCTCCGCCTGCAGCAACGGCCCGAGCGGCAGCCCTTGGAGGGGTGTGCCACGCCAGATGCGCAGTGCCGCGTGGATATGGTCGGCGGCCGCGTCGATCTCGCCCCTGCCCATCAGCTCGGCGCCCCGCGCGGCCGCCTCCTCGAATCGGAGGAGGTCCAGCTCGCCGTCTCCGACGCTCAGGCGGTAGCCCGAGGGCTCCGTCACCAGGCGCGCCCCCGCGGGGGTGAGCGCGTGACGCAGCCCCGCGATATGGGTGCGCAGGTTGGAGCACGCGGACGCGGGGATCCGTTCCCAGATCGCTTCGGCCAGATAACCGACGCTGACCGCCTCGTTCGCCCGCAGGAGGAGCGCGGCCAGCAGGGCCCGCCGCCGCGATCCGCCGAGTGGGATGGTCCTGTTCGCGTGCGCTATTTCCAGCGCACCCAGAATGCGAAATTCCATATGACCTCCGGTCGATGCTCTCGAAACCGGTCTGCGGCCGGGTTCGCCGGTCGCGATCACCTGCCGGGTCGCAGGCAGGCGTCATCATCACCGTCGTCGCTGGCGGACCGCTGGCGGACCGCTGGCGCCAGGTTCCCGGACTTCGGATGAAGAAAGAGGCATTTCATATCGGAGGGTGACTTGTGAGTCATGATCAATCATGAAATGTTTTTCCGTGTCGTCCTGCCTCCATTCGGATGACGGGATGCTGGCATTCGAATGGATCGGTGGCCGGATGCGGGGTTCGCCCGCGGGATGAGTGACGGGGGGCTCGGTGGACTTCCGGATGCTTGGTCCGCTGGAAATCCACGAGAACGGCCGGCAGATCCGGATCACCGCTCCGAAACAGAGAGTCCTGCTGGCCCTGCTGCTCCTGGACGCCAACCAGGTGATCACCGAGGAACGGCTGATCGACGAGCTGTGGAACGGGAGCCCGCCCGCCGCGGCCCGGTCGAGCCTGCAGGCCTACGTCTACCGGCTCCGCAAGGAACTCGCCGGAGGCGAGGGCGTGGCGTTGCGGAGGGACGGGGACGGGTACCGCCTGAGGGTCGCGGCCGGGAGCCGGGACGTCGAACGGTTCGAGCGGGCGGTCTCCGCGGCCGCCGACATCCGCGATCCGTGTCAGGCGGTCCCGCGTCTGCGGGCTGCCCTGCGCGAGTGGCGCGGGGAACTGCTGGCCGGCATCGACGTGCGGAGCGTCGCCGACGAACGGGCCCGGTACGACTCGATGCGGCTGGCGGCCCTGGAGCGATGCGTCCGCGGTGAGCTGGCCCTCGGCCGCGACGGCGAACTGGTGGCGGAGCTGGAATCCCTCGTGCGTCAGTACCCCCTCTCCGAGTCCCTGTGGGGTTCCCTGGTGATGGCGCTGCGCCGGGCCGGGCGCAGGGGGGACGCCGCGGCCGCCTACGCGCGGGCCCGGCGCTGCCTGGTCGAGGAACTCGGCATGGAACCGGGGGCGGAGCTGCAACAGCTGCACCGGGAGATCCTCGAAGGGGCGGTGACCCGGCCGCCGGACGGGTCACCCACCGACGGGGCGGAGGAAAGGCCGGTCCCCGCGCAGCTGCCCGCCGGCATAGCCGACTTCACCGGCCGGTCCCGGGAAGTGGGCGAACTGGTCGCGGCGGCCGATGCCGAAGAGTCCCCCGTCATGCTGATCGCCGGTCCGGCGGGAGTGGGGAAGACGGCGCTCGCCGTACACGTCGCCCACCGGCTGCGCGATCGGTACCCGGACGGCCAGCTCCACGTCGACCTCGGAGGCGTCCAGCGCGCGTCCGAGCGGCCGGCCGACGTGCTCGCCGGGTTCCTGCGCGCGCTCGGTTCCACCGGCCCGCCGCCCTCCTCCGAGACGGAACGGATCGCCCTCTACCGCAGCGTCCTGTCGCGCCGGCGGGTGCTGGTGGTGCTGGACAACGCCGCCGACGTCTCCCAGGTGAGGCCCCTGCTGGCGACGGGCCCGGCCTGCGCCACGGTCATCACCAGCAGGGACTCCCTGGCGACGCTGCCCGTCGGGCGGCGGATCCGGCTGGGGATGTTCGCCGAGGACGAGGCGGTCGAATTCCTCGGCAGAATCGTCGGCGGGCGTGACGAGCGGCCCGACGCGGAGACGGCGGCCGAGGTGTCCCGGCTCTGCGGTCACCTCCCGCTCGCGTTGCGGATCGCGGGAGCCCGTGCCGAGAGTCTGATGGGCTCGTCCCTCACGATGCTCGCCGAGCGCCTCGCGGACCACCGCCGTCGCCTCGCGGAGCTCGAACTGGACGACCTGTCGGTGAACTCCAGTTTCGAGCTGAGCTACGAACTGCTCGGGAACCGGCCGCGAGCCGCCCGGGCGTTCCGCCTCCTGGGCCTGATCGACGGCCCGGACATCACAGTGGAAAGCGCGGCCGCTCTTCTCGGCGTCTCACCCGTCGCCGCGGCGACGGCGCTGTTCGATCTCGTCCGGACGCAGCTTCTCGAGCCGTACCGGCCGGGCAGGTACCGGATGCACGACCTCGTCCGGCTCTACGCCGCCCAGCGGGCCGGGATCGATTCACCGGACGAGCTCTCCGGCGCCGTGAACCGGCTGCTCGACGCGTACCGCGCCCTGGCCGGACACGCGGTGCGGGTGCTGACGGAAAGGTCATCCGAGGCGTCCTCCCCCTCTCATCCTTTCGCCGGAGCGCAGGAGGCCCTCACGTGGTTCGACGCCGAGCGCCCGAACCTGCTGGCGGCGATCCGCGCCGGCCTGCGGTCACCGGAGTGCGAAGAAGCGGCCGTCGCAACGGTGCGGGCACTGACCTGGCTGTTCCGGTTCCGCGGGTCCACGGAGGAATGGGTCCGTGTCAACGAGTCGGTGCTGTCGGCCGCGAGGAGGCGGGGAAACCCGGCCCATGTGGCGGACACCCTGGACGAACTGGGCAAGCTGAGGAGGGAGCGCGGAGATCTCCCCGCTGCCCTGGCGTACGCCCAGAACTGCTTGAAGGTCCGCCAGGAGATCGGGGACATCGGAGGGGAGGTCCGGGGGCACATCAACCTGGGCGTCGCCCACCACTTGATGGGATCCACGGATGAAGCCGCCCACCACTACGGGATCGCTCTGACCGCCGCCGAGCAGGCCGGCGACCGGCTGGCACAGGGGTACGCCCTGGCCAACCTCGCGGCCGTCCACCGCGAGGCGGGACGCTATGACGATGCGCAGGCGTGCAACGCGGCGTCGGTGAAGCTGTGCCGGGAACTCGGCGACAACCCCGGCCAGATAGACGCCTTGGACGACCTGGCCACCACCCATCGGGCGGCCGGTCGTTTCGGCGAGTCGCTCGAGGCCCTCACGGGCGCCCTCGAGATCGCCGAGCGCATCGGGTACGTGACCCGTGTGGCGAATCTCCTCTGCGAGATCGGGGAGACGCGTCTCGCGGGGAACGACGCCGTGGGCGGGATCGCCCCGGTGACGCGGGCGGTCGGCATCTTCGGCGAGACCTCCGACCGTTACGGCAGGGGCCGCGCTCTGCGGCTGCTGGGACGTCTCTACCGGAGCGCGGGTGACGCCGAGTCGGCGCGGCGGTGCTGGGAGGAGGCTCTGACGGAGTTGACGGATCTCGGCGTTCCCGAGGCCGAAGAGGTCCGTGTCCTCGTCGCCGGGCGATGACACGCAAAGGCGCACGGCTCCGGATCCTCCCGGCTGGGGCGAGACCTTCCCACGCGCCCGGGGGAGACTCACCGGGAGGTGGGCGGCAGGGGGACCTCCTTCTGCTGGGTCTCCACGTTGATGCCGCCGATGGCGGTGGTCACCTTGGCGGTGAAGCGGATGGCCTTGACCTTGGCGTCCTTGGGGACGTCGTAGATGAGGTCGGTTTCCAGGATGTTGCCGGCGCCCAGGGTGAGCCGGTAGTCCTGGCGCCTGATGTTCATGGCGGTGATGTCGACCTTGTGGCTCCGGCCGTCCTGGGTGATCAGAAGCTGTTCGAGCCCTTCGAACTTCTGCCGGTCCCGGTCGGTGTTGTGGAGCTGGACGCGCACGAAGACGTACTGGCCCTTGGCGGGCCACTCGGCGTGCGTCCCGACGACGCAGCAGAAACCGGTGCGCAGCCCGATCGCGGTAATCTTGAGTTTGCCCACGGTGACGGGGGCGGCGGTGACCGGCACTTCGAAGTCCCGCACGTGCCGGGGCGCCAGGTCGTACAGCGGCGTGGGGGTCGCCGTGGGCTCGGGATCCGCGGCGCCGCCGGAGCAGGCGCCGAGCGTCGCGGCGAGGAGCAGGGCCGTCCCGGCTGATGCGGCAAGGCGCGACATAAAGATCAAATCTAGTCACGACAGTGCAAGGTGTCACTCATGACCATGCTTGTTGTCCGAATCGTGTCACAGCGGTGACCTGCTCGGCCACGGATGTGAGGCAGCATCACGTGCACTGAGGTATCCATACAGAGAAGCGACGTTGATCGAAGGAGGCCGTTGTGGGCCTGAGTTTCATTTCCCGCCGCGCGCTCACGGTGGGCGCGGCGGTCCTCGCCGGCGCGCTCGGCCTGTCGGCCTGCGGCAGCGGTGGCGGCGAGACCAGCGCCAGCCCGAGCGGGGCGGCCACGACCAGCGCCCCGGCGGCCGCGGGAGGTCCCAAGCTGGTCACCCCGGGCAAGCTGACGACCTGCACGAACCTGCCGTACGAGCCCTTCCAGTTCAAGGAGGGCGACAAGGTGGTCGGCTTCGACGTCGACATCGTCGACCTGGCCGCCAAGAAGCTCGGAGTGACGCAGGAGATCGTCGACATCGACTTCGCCGTCATCAAGAGCGGCGCGGCCATGGCCGCGGGCAAGTGCGACGTCGCCGCCGCCGGCATGACCATCACCGAAGAGCGCAAGGCGAACATCGACTTCTCCGTGCCGTACTTCGACGCCACCCAGGCGCTGCTGGCCAAGAAGGGCACGGGCGCCGCGTCGCTGGAGGACGTCAAGGCCAAGAACCTCAAGCTCGGCGCGCAGGCGTCGACCACCGGCCTCGACCACGCCAAGGCGAACGGCTTCAACCCGCGTGAGTTCGCCGACTCGCCCAAGGAGCTGCTGGGCCTGCAGTCCGGCCAGGTCGACGTGATCATCCAGGACCTGCCGGTCGTGCTCACCTGGCTGAAGAAGCCGGAGATCGCCGAGAAGTTCGAGCTGATCGCCAGCCTGGACACCGGCGAGCAGTACGGCGTCGGCCTGAAGAAGGGCGCCGACCCGGTCATCCTCAAGGCGGTCAACGACGCGATCACCGAGGCCAAGGCCGACGGCACCTACGAGCAGATCTACGTCAAGTGGTTCGGCAAGAAGCCCGGCGAGCTCGGCTGATCCATGACCGACCAGCCCATCAAGGCTGAGCCGGCCGGTCCCGGCGGGACTCCCCCCGCCGGGACCGGGCTCAGCCCCCGTCAAAGGCAGCAGATCAGCAGGGCCGTCCAGTACGTCGTACTGGTGGCCGCCGCGGTCGCCGCCGTTCTGTTCGTCGACTGGGCGAGCCTGGCGCAGAACTTCGCCAAGGCCGAGGTCGCCGAGCAGGCTCTGCCCGAGCTGTTCACAATCGCGCTGAAGAACACCCTCATCTACTCGGTCGGCGGGTTCTTCTTCGCGTTCCTGTTCGGCCTGATCCTGGCCCTGATGCGGTTGTCTCCGGTACGGCCGTACCGGTGGCTGGCCATCGCCTACATCGAGATCTTCCGGGGCCTCCCGGCGCTGCTGATCTTCCTGATGATCCTGTTCCTGCCGCTGGCGCTGCCCGGTTTCGAGGTGCCCGGCGACCTGTACGGCCAGGGCATCCTGGGCCTGACCATCGTCGGCGCGGCCTACATGGCCGAGACGCTCCGCGCGGGCCTGCAGGCGGTCCCGAAGGGACAGATGGAGGCGGCCCGCTCGCTGGGCATGTCGTACGGCAGGTCGATGACCACGATCATCATCCCGCAGGCCGTGCGCATCGTGATCCCGCCGACGACCAACCAGTTCGTGTCCCTGCTCAAGGACTCGTCGCTGGTGCTGTTCCTCGGCGTCTCCGGTGAGTACGTGGAGCTGACGAAGTTCGGCAACGACCTGGCCTCCACGCACGCCAACGCCACGCCCATCCTCGTGGTCGGCGTGACCTACCTGCTCGTCACCATCCCGCTGGGCTACCTCGCGACCCGGCTGGAGAAGCGCCAGGGGAAGGGACGGTGACCCCGGTGAGCCACGCGGTCGAGATCCGCGATCTGCACAAGCACTTCGGCAAGCTCGAGGTGCTCAGGGGCATCGACTTCACCGTCGAGCCCGGTCAGGTGGTCTGCGTCATCGGGCCGTCGGGGTCGGGCAAGTCCACGTTGCTGCGCTGCGTGAACCTCCTGGAGCAGCCCACCGCGGGCAAGGTGTTCGTGGAGGGCGTCGAGCTGACCCACCGCGACGTCGACCTCGACGCGGCCCGGCGCCGGGTCGGCATGGTCTTCCAGCAGTTCAACCTGTTCCCCCACATGACGGTGCTGGAGAACGTGACGATCGCCCAGCGCCGGGTGCTGAAGCGCGGCAAGGCCGAGGCCGAGCGGATCGCGCGGGACAACCTGGACAGGGTCGGTCTCAGCGAGAAGGCGGCCTCCTACCCGGCGCAGCTCTCCGGCGGCCAGCAGCAGCGGGTGGCCATCGCCCGCGCCCTGGCCATGAACCCGTCGCTGATGCTCTTCGACGAGCCCACCTCGGCGCTCGACCCCGAACTGGTGGGCGACGTGCTGACGGTCATGCGCAAGCTGGCCGAGGAGGGGATGACCATGCTGGTGGTCACCCACGAGATGGCGTTCGCCCGCGAGGTCGCCGACCGGGTGGTGTTCATGGACGGCGGCGTCATCGTCGAGGACGGCCCGCCCGCCCAGGTGATCGGCTCCCCGCAGCACGAGCGGACCAAGTCGTTCCTGCGCCGGGTGCTCGACCCGACGCACACCGACGTCTGAGGGTTCCGGAGTCCCCGTGCGGCCCGCGCCCGCCCGGCGCGGGCCGCACGCGGCTGCGGGCCCGCTCGTGCGGGCCTGTCCGTGCGCGGTCACGAAACGCGCGTGGTCATGAAACGTGCGCGGTCACGAAAAGAGCCGGGACCGTACGGCCCGGCACTGGTGTGTGCGGTGCCGCGTGGTCCCGGCTCCACGAGCGAGCAGGGCCCGGGAGAGACCTTTGGCGCCGTACAGAGCTTCCCCGACCCTGCACGTTTTCTACTCGGTCTCCCCGCGGACGCCTGCGTCACTCGCGTTGATTCCCTTACCCGTCGGCGCGGAGCGGGAATCCTTCGTGTCGCGGTTGGGTTTTCACGATCCCGTTTCGCCTGCGCGGCGGGATTTCGGTCCCACTATAAGCATCTCGCCGGCCTTCCGGCGGGCATTCTCACGTGTCCGGCGAGTATCACCGCGCGGGAGGGCGGGCCTCGCGAGGAGTCCCGCGCGGGAAGGGCCGGGCCGGGCGCGCCGGCCGGGGCGGGCGGTCAGGCGTCGCGGAGCATGCAGGTGAGCCGGGAGGTGCACACGCGCCGGCCCTGCTCGTCGGTGATCTCGATGTCGTAGGTGGCGAGCGTCCGGCCGCCGTGCAGGCGGGTGGCCACGCCGGTGACGTATCCGGAGGTGGCCGAGCGGTGGTGGGTGGCGCTGATCTCGATGCCGACGGCGATGCGGTCCGGGCCGGCGTGGATGGCCGCGCCGGTGGAGCCGATGCTCTCGGCGAGCACGCAGGAGGCGCCGCCGTGCAGCAGGCCGTACGGCTGCGTGTTGCCCTCGACGGGCATGCGCGCGACCACGCGCTCGGCGCTCGCCTCGATGATCTCGATGCCCATCCGCTGGGCGAGGGTGTTCTCGTGCACCGAGTTGATCAGCTCCTGCAGTGAGGCGTCGTCGGGACCGGTCAGAGTCAAGGGGATGTCTCCTGTCGTGCGAGGCCGGGTTTTCTGTCGCACCAGGAGACTAGGCTTCTGCTGTGCCGAAGAGCGAAGCGACCCCCACTCGTCCGTGTCTGTTGCTGCTGGACGGACACTCCCTGGCCTACCGGGCGTTCTACGCGCTGCCCGAGGAGAACTTCTCCACTTCGACGGGGCAGAAGACCAACGCGGTCTACGGGTTCACCTCGATGCTGGTCAACGTGCTCCGCGACGAGCAGCCCTCCCACGTGGCGGTCTGCTTCGACCGCTCGGAGCCGACCTTCCGGCATGAGGAGTACGCCGAGTACAAGGCCAACCGCACCGCCAGCCCCGACAGCTTCCGCAGCCAGATGAGCCTGATCCACGAGATGCTCGACGCGTTGCGCGTGCCGCACCTGTCGCTGCCCGGTTACGAGGCCGACGACCTGATCGCCACGCTGGCCACCCGCGCCGCGGCGCAGGACATGAACGTGCTGGTCGTCACCGGCGACCGCGACGCGCTGCAGCTCGTCGACGATCGGATCACCGTGCTGATGACCCGCGTGGGGATCAGCAACATGACCCGGTTCACGCCCGAGGTCGTGCTGGAGAAATACGAGCTCACCCCGGTGCAGTACCCCGACTTCGCCGCGATCCGCGGCGACAGCAGCGACAACCTCAAGAACATCCCGGGCGTGGGGGAGAAGACCGCGGCCAAGTGGATCCGCGAGTTCGGCTCCCTGGAGGAGCTGGTCAACCGGGTCGACGAGGTCAAGGGCAAGGTCGGCGAGAAGCTCCGCGAGCACCTCGACCAGGTCCTGATGAACCGCCGCCTGACCCAGCTCATCCGGGACGTCCCGCTGGAGCACGAGGTCTCCGGGCTGGCGATCGGCCAGTGGGACCGCGGCGAGATCGACAAGATCCTCGACACGCTGGAGTTCCGCGGCGAGATCCGCGACCGGCTCTTCAAGACGCTGGGCTCGCCCGAGCCGGAGAGCTCCGGCGGCTTCGAGGTGGAGGTCGCCGTGCTCGGCGCCGGCGAGGTGGCCGCGTGGCTGGAGGGGCTGCCCGCGGGGCGGGCCGGTCTGGCCTTCACCGGCGCGTACGGCCGCGGCACCGGCCGCGTCGACGGCGTCGCGATCGCCGCGCCCGGCGGCGACGGCTCCGGGCCCCGGGCGGCGTTCGTCGACCCGGCCGGGCTCGACGAGGCCGACGAGGCGGCCCTGCGCGCCTGGCTGGCCGACGAGTCCAGGCCCAAGGCCGTGCACGACGCCAAGGGCCCCATGCTGGGCCTGTGGGCCCAGGGGATGGAGCTCCGCGGGCTGTCGTGCGACACGGCGCTGGCGGCCTACCTGGCGACGCCGGGACAGCGCTCCTTCCCGCTGGAGGACCTCGTCCGGGTCTACCTCCAGCGGGAGCTGCGCGACGGGGCCGCGGCGGACGGCCAGGCCACCCTCTTCGACGACCAGGACGCCGACGTCGCCCGCGACCTCGCCCTGCGGGCCCTGGCCGTGCGCGACCTCGCCGAGGCGCTGGAGGCCTTCCTGGAGTCGCGCGGCGGCGCCCACCTGCTCCGGGAGGTGGAGCTGCCGCTGGTGACCGTCCTGGCCGAGCTGGAGCGCGACGGCGTCGCCGCCGACCGCGCCCACTTCGACGGCCTGGAGGCCGAGTTCCGCGCGGCGGTCAAGCAGGCCGTCGAGGCGGCCCACGCGTCCGTGGGAGAGCAGTTCAGCCTCAACTCGCCCAAGCAGCTGCAGGAGATCCTGTTCGTCAAGCTGGCGCTGCCCAAGACCAAGAAGATCAAGACGGGCTACAGCACCGACGCCGAGCAGCTGGCCTGGCTGGCCGCGCAGACCGAGCACGAGTTGCCGACGATCATGCTGCGCCACCGCGACCAGGACAAGCTGCGCACCACCGTCGAGGGCCTGATCAAGGAGATCTCCGACGACGGCCGCATCCACACGACGTTCGAGCAGACGGTGGCGGCGACCGGGCGGCTCAGCTCCAAGCAGCCCAACCTGCAGAACATCCCGATCCGCACCGCGGAGGGACGCCGGATCCGGCAGGGCTTCGTCGTCGGCGAGGGCTACGAGACGCTGCTGACGGCCGACTACAGCCAGATCGAGCTGCGCATCATGGCGCACCTGTCCGGCGACGAGGCGCTGATCGCGTCGTTCGAGTCCGGGCACGACTTCCACCAGGCGACCGCCGCCCGGGTCTTCGGCATCGAGCCCGAGCAGGTCAACGGCGAGATGCGCGCCAAGATCAAGGCGATGAACTACGGCCTGGCCTACGGCCTGTCCGACTTCGGGCTCTCGGCGCAGCTCGGCATCCCGGTCGCGGAGGCCAGGGAGCTCAAGAACGAGTACTTCGAGGAGTTCGGCGGCGTCCGCGACTTCCTCAACGCGATCGTCGCCCAGGCCCGCCAGGACGGCTACACCGAGACCATCCTGGGCCGCCGCCGTTACCTGCCCGACCTCAACAGCGACAACCGGCAGCGCCGGGAGATGGCCGAGCGGATGGCGCTCAACGCGCCGATCCAGGGGTCGGCGGCCGACATCATCAAGCTCGCGATGCTCCACGTTCGGGACGCGATGAAGGAGGCGGCCCTGGGCTCCCGGATGCTGCTGCAGGTCCACGACGAGCTCGTGTTCGAGGTGGCGCCGGGCGAGCTGGACACCCTGCGCGAGCTGGTGCGCGAGCGGATGAACGCCGCCTACGTGCTGCGCGTGCCGCTGGAGGTCTCCGTGGGCGTGGGCCGCACGTGGGAGGACGCCGGGCACTGAGCCGTCGCCGCCGTGCCGGCGGTCCGAGTGGAAGGCGAGGCTTCGCCCGACTGTGGGGTGGGTGTCGGAGTGGCCAGGCTTGTCTGAGTCTGTTCTAGGGTTGGACGGCAGGCCGACACCTCGACGGGCACGGGAGTTTTGTGCGGAGTCCATCCCTTCTCACTCAGATCGTCATGGTGGCCAACGCGCTGGTCGTGATCATCGCCGTGGGGGTGCTCCAGGTCCTGCCCGCCCCCGAACGGCGGTCCGCGCCGGCGGGTTCGGCCACCCCGGCCACCCCGGCCACCCCGGGCGCCTCGGGCACGGCGGACCCCGGCGGGCCGAAGGGCGACGCCTCGGAGCCGCCCGCGCCCGACCTGCCCTCCGCCGACCTGCCCCCGCCGGTCACCGCCACCCCGGAGTTCGCCCGGCAGGTGAAGGCGAACGAGGCCGGCCTGGTCCCCGTGATCATGTACCACCGGATCATGAAGAAGCGGTTCGCCTCCATCGACCGGACCCCCGCCCAGGTGCGGGGGGAGATGGAGAAACTGGCCAGGGACGGCTACGTGCCGGTCACCGCGCGGGAGTTCGCCACCGGGAAGATGGACATCCCGGCCGGGAAGCACCCGGTCGTGCTGACCTTCGACGACGGTCACCCCAGCCACTTCGCGCTGGACGAGAAGGGCATGCCGGTGGCGAACACGGCGGTCGGCATCATCTACCAGGTCGCCCGGAAATATCCTGACTTCCGGCCCGTCGCCACCTTCTGGGTGAACCAGCAGCCGTTCGGCCTGCGGAGCCGGGCCGACCAGGCGCGGGCCGTGCAGTGGCTGACCTCGCGCGGGTTCGAGGTGGCCAACCACACCTGGAGCCATCCGGCGCTGCCCGGGATGTCGAAGAAGCGGATCGCGGAGCAGCTGGTCCGGGTCGAACGGATGCTCGAGGCCCTCGGCGCCGGCCCCTCGGAGACGCTCGCCCTGCCGTTCGGCGCCATGCCGCACCCGCGCTCCAGCGTGCAGCGCGGGAAGTGGGACGGGACCCGCTTCGGCTTCAAGGGGGTCTTCCTCGCCGGCGCGCAGCCGTCGGAGTCGCCCTTCTCCAAGGCCTACGACTGGCGGGCCATCCAGCGGATCCAGAGCAACGGCAAGAAGGGCGAGTGTCGGCGGTGGTGCTCGCAGTACTGGCTGGAGTGGCTGAACAAGCACCCCGGCAAGCGCTACACCGCGGACGGCGACCCCGAACGCATCTCCATCCCGCAGGAACTTCAGGGTAATATCAGCTCCAAGCGGAGACAGCAGGTCAACGCCTATTGAGGCTGCCCGCCGCCGTTTTCGTCCCTTCGGGGGGCGTGGCGTCTCCGCTCTCCGGATTGACCAGGCCCGTCTGGTCTCATATGCTGATCGCTGCGCTGTGGGCTCGCGCGTGTCTCGGACGGAGTGGGCTCGCGCTCGATCATGTCGATGACAAACTCCTTCGGCTGAACGATTCAAAAGCCTGCCGCGCGTTCGCCAACATCGACATCTGTCCGCGTTCGGAGCAATTCCACACATGACGAGCAGCACTGAGGCCACCTCGAGCACCCCGCAGGTAGCGGTCAACGACATCGGGTCCGAGGAAGAGTTCCTCGCCGCGATCGACCTGACCATCAAGTACTTCAACGACGGCGACATCGTCGAGGGCACCGTCGTCAAGGTCGATCGAGATGAAGTTTTGCTCGACATCGGCTACAAGACCGAGGGCGTCATCCCCTCGCGTGAGCTCTCGATCAAGCATGATGTCGACCCGGCGGACGTCGTCGAGGTTGGCGAGCACGTCGAGGCCCTGGTCCTCCAGAAGGAGGACAAGGAAGGCCGTCTGATCCTGTCCAAGAAGCGCGCTCAGTACGAGCGGGCCTGGGGCACGATCGAGAAGATCAAGGACGAGGACGGCATCGTCACCGGAACCGTCATCGAGGTCGTCAAGGGTGGTCTCATCCTCGACATCGGCCTCCGCGGCTTCCTGCCCGCCTCCCTGGTCGAGATGCGCCGCGTGCGCGACCTGCAGCCGTACGTCGGCCGCGAGCTCGAGGCCAAGATCATCGAGCTGGACAAGAACCGCAACAACGTGGTCCTGTCCCGCCGCGCCTGGCTGGAGCAGACCCAGTCCGAGGTCCGCCAGACCTTCCTCAACACCCTGCAGAAGGGTCAGGTCCGCAAGGGCGTCGTCTCCTCGATCGTCAACTTCGGTGCGTTCGTGGACCTCGGCGGCGTCGACGGCCTGGTGCACGTCTCCGAGCTGTCCTGGAAGCACATCGACCACCCGTCCGAGGTCGTCGAGGTGGGCCAGGAGGTCACCGTCGAGGTTCTCGACGTGGACATGGAGCGTGAGCGCGTCTCCCTGTCGCTCAAGGCGACGCAGGAAGACCCGTGGCAGCAGTTCGCCCGCACCCACCAGATCGGCCAGGTCGTGCCGGGCCGCGTCACCAAGCTGGTGCCGTTCGGCGCGTTCGTCCGGGTCGAGGAGGGCATCGAGGGCCTGGTCCACATCTCTGAGCTGGCCGAGCGCCACGTCGAGATCCCCGAGCAGGTCGTCCAGGTCGGCGACGAGATCTTCGTGAAGATCATCGACATCGACCTCGACCGTCGCCGGATCTCGCTCTCGCTCAAGCAGGCCAACGAGGGTGCGATGGGCGCCGACGTCGAGTTCGACCCCACGCTGTACGGCATGGCGGCGACCTACGACGACCAGGGCAACTACATCTACCCCGAGGGCTTCGACTCCGAGACGGGCGAGTGGCTCGAGGGCTTCGACAAGCAGCGCGAGGAGTGGGAGCGGCAGTACGCCGAGGCCCAGACCCGCTTCGAGGCGCACAAGAAGCAGGTCGAGGAGGCCCGCAAGGCCGAGGCCGAGGCGGGCGAGGCTGCCCCCACGTCCTACTCCGGTGAGACCCCCGGCGCCTCCTCCAGCAGCAGCAGCAGCTCCTCCGCTCCGGCGGGTGGCGCTCTCGCCTCCGACGAGGCTCTCGCGGCCCTGCGCGAGAAGCTCGCGGGCGGCCAGAGCTGAGCCTGTGAGGCACGAGTAGTCCGGTGAAGGGCCCCGCTCCGGCGGGGCCCTTCTCCTTTTCCCGCCTCCTGCCTCCGTGTCTCCCGCCTCCAGGCCCCGGCCCGGTCTCCGGCCTCCGGCTCCGGTCTCCCGGCGGGTGAGGCGATCACGCCGCTAAGGTGGCGTCGTGACGACCATCGAGCGGGCGGGGCCCGCGGACACGGGTGAGATCCTCACCGTGCAGCGCGCGGCCTACGTGAGCGAGGCACAGCTCTACGGCGACCCGTTCATCCCGCCCTTGATCGAGACGGCCGAGCAGGTGCGCAAGGCCGTCGAGACGGCCACCGTGCTCGTCGCCCGGGACGCCTCGCGCGTCGTCGGCGCGGTCCGGGGCCAGATGTCCGGGACGACCTGCGTGGTCGGGCGGCTGGTCGTCGCACCGGACCTGCAGGGCCGGGGGATCGGCGGGGCGCTGCTGGCGGCCCTGCACGACGAGGCCGCCTCGGCGCTGGCGTTCGACCTGTTCACCGGGCACCTGTCCGAGGGCAACCTGCGGCTCTACCGCCGTCACGGCTACCGTGAGACCCGCAGGGAACGGATGAGCGACCACCTCACCCTGGTGCACATGCGCAGAGAGGTGTGACGGGACCCTCTGCCCCGCGCACGGCGCCTCCGGACGCCGGGTGGCCGCATGCCCGCCCTCCCGGCGGGCGGGCCGTACCCGTATGCTGCCGACCATGCTGAAGGTAGGGCTCACCGGCGGGATCGGGTCGGGCAAGAGCGAGGTGTCGCGGCGGCTGTCGGCCAAGGGCGCGATGGTGATCGACGCTGACAAGATCGCGCGCGAGGTGGTCGAGCCGGGGACCGAAGGGCTGGCGCGGGTCGTCGCGGTCTTCGGGGCCGGGGTGCTCCGCGAGGACGGCGCGCTCGACCGGGAGAAGCTCGGCTCGATCGTGTTCGCCGACTCCGAGAAGCTGGCCTCGCTCAACGCCATCGTGCACCCCCTGGTCGGGGCCCGGGTCGCCGAGCTGCAGGGCCGGGCCGGCGAGGGCACGGTCGTCGTCTACGACGTGCCGCTGCTGGCGGAGAACAAGCTCGCCCCGATGTACGACGTGGTGATCGTGGTCGACGCGTCCGACGAGGTGCGTCTGGCCCGGCTGGCGGAGATGCGCGGCATGAGAGAGCAGGACGCCCGCGCCCGGATCGCCGCCCAGGCCACCCGCGAGGACCGGCTGGCGGTCGCCGACATCGTGATCGTCAACGAGGGCTCCCTGGAGGAGCTGGACGCCCGGGTGGACGAGGTCTGGGCCGAGCTCGCCACGAGGGCCTGACGACTGCCGCAGCGCGGGCCGGCGGGAGCCGGCGGGCGGCGGGCCGTCGTCGACTGGCGGCGGCCAAAGTCGGCAAACCACTGGACCTTCTCCGGCCAGTCATTAACGTGGAGACATCGGCCGGCGGGCGAAGGCGGTGGCATGCGCGGGAAAGTCCTGCTGGGCTGGCTGGGCGCCAACGCCGAAGCCCTGATCGCGCTGATGATCGCGGTTGTGGCGGGAGTCCTGGGGCTCACCGGGGTGGCCTCGGTCGCGCACGTCAACAGCGCCATCCTCGTGACGCTCGCGGCGCTCTCCCTGGCGCTGCTGCGCGAGCGCTGGCGCGGCGAGTCCGAGCCGGACACCCGTGAGGCCCTGCTGACGGCGCACACCTCGCTGCGGGCGCTCCCGGACCAGATCGAGCGGATCAACAGCCTCGACGGCGTGATATCGGACGCCAGGGCGGCGCTGGACGAGGCGATCAACGTCAGGGTCCTGACCGGCGGCGAGATCTCGCGCGTCCTGACGGAGGCGAGGGCCGAGGCCAAGGAGTGGATCTTCAAGGGCGGTACGGCGACCTTCGTGCGGGCGGTGGTCATCCCCGAGTGCGTACGGCGGGCGCGGCAGAACCGCCGGGAGCTGACCGTGCGCCTGGAGATCCTCGACCCGACGGACCACGCCCTGTGCGCCCGCTACGCGAACTACTTCCGGTACACCGTCGACGATCCGAACGAGGACGAGCGGTCCTGGACGGCGAAGGAGACCCAGATAGAGCTCTACGCCACGATCCTCGCCACCTGCTGGTGGCAGCAGAAGTACCCCCGTCTCAAGATCGCTGTCGCGCTCTCGTCCACCATGACCATCTTCCGCTGGGACATGACGCAGGCGTGCCTGGTCATCACCGAGCGGGGCCCGCGCTTCCCGGCGATGATGATCAAAGAAGGGCGCTTCTACTACGACTACTGGCGCAACGAGCTCGACGAGAGCTTCAAACAGGCGCGGCCGGTGCCGCTGAACCGGGCCCCGGCGTTGAGTGACGTTCCCACGGTGGAGGAGGCGCGCGAGCTGTTCGCCCGCCTGGGGATGGCGCTCCCGGAGTCCTACTCCGACGAGGACGCCGCGAAGGTCGTCAAGCATGCCGTCGACCCCGACAACCCGTATGGGTGAAGGCGCCCCGATCGGTGCGGCGGCCCGTGCGCTGCGTGCCGGCGACACGGCGGGCCTGCGGCGCCGGATCCGGGAGGTCGTCGCCGAGCTGCGCTCGGGGCGCCGTCCGATCGAGGCGGTCAGGCACCCCCTGGAATTCGTGTGCGTGCCCCTGCACCGTGCCGGCCGTGCCGGGCTCTGCCTGCACCTGTGGGAGAGCGCGGGCGAGAGGATGCATCCCGTCGTCCACGCGCACAGCTGGGATCTGTGGAGCTACGTGCTGTCCGGAACGGTGTTCAACGAGATCCTGTCGATCCGCGACGACGCGGCCGGTCGGGGACCGCGCCTGTACCGGGTGGACAGCCTGGAGGGGGTGGACGAGATCATGCCGACCGGGCGTCTCGTCGTCTCCGCCCGCGAGCGCCTGGAGGAGGTGCCGGCGGGCCGGATCTACCGGCTGGCCGCCGGCCGGTACCACCGGAGCGGGCACCGCGGGCCCACGGCGACCGTCGTTCTGGGCGAGCACCGCCCCGGGGTCCACAACATGATGCTGGGCCCGCCGGACGGCGTGCCGTCCACCAGCCGCCGGGAGCGGTGCCCGGCGGCGGAGGCCCTCGCCCTGCTGGACCCCGTGGCCCGCGCCTGCGGCCTGTCCCCCTGACCCGGGCCGGTCGTGCCCCGGCCTGAGCCGGACCGGCTGACCGCCTCGGCGGAGCGGAGAGCGGCGAAGGCCGGCGGCCCCGGTCCGGCCGTCGGTGACGGTCGGACCGGGGCCGCCGGCTGAGCGGATCATACCCGGCGGGCCGGAGCCCGGTGAGCGGATCGGATCCGGTGGATCAGAACCAGCCGCGCTTCTGGGCCATCGCCTGCAGGCCGCCGCGCAGGGCCTGGTCGGCCTGGGCGGGGTTGTCGGTGTAGCGGACGGTGAAACGGCTGTAGGTGTCGTGGCTGCCGCCGAAGGAGCCGCGCTTGTCGGCCTCCAGGATGACGTCCATCGCGTTCGGCCCGGCGAGGAAGGTCAGCTCCAGCTCGTTGAAGTGGCGGCCCCACTCGTGGCCCGCGTAGTACTCGATCTCCTGGAAGAACGGCATGGTCGAGCCGTGCAGGGTGCCGCGCTCCAGGTCGGCCTTCTTGAAGCGGAAGCCCATGCCGTCCAGGGCGCGGATGACGTAGTCCTGGGCGGGCAGCGGGTTGACGAACAGCGGGTCGAGGTCGCCCTTGTCCACCGCGCCCGCCAGGGCGAGCTCGGTGGCCACGCCCAGCTTCATGCCGTGCAGCGGGTGGCCGCCGATGGCGCTGATCGGGGTCTCCCACGGGACCGGGATCTCGAAGGGGGTCGAGTGCGCGGCGCCGGCGGCGAGCTGGAACGGTCCGGCGACCTGCTGGCGCAGGAAGCTGAAGGTCGTCTTGTACTCGTTGTCGCCGCTCTCCACCTCCACGACCGCGGTGAAGTCGATGAAGATGCCCTCGACCTTGTAGTCGGAGCTGCTGCTGCGGAAGTTGACCTGCCCGCGCAGGATCTCGCCGGGGCGGACGTTGGAGTTCTGCAGAACGGTGTCGACCTCGACACCGGCTCCGAACGCGGCCTTCAGCTTACGGAACACCATCGGGAGACTCCCAGAGGTAGAGACGGTTATCAGTGGGTTGCGTTGTGTTCAACGGGGGGTGCGGCCTGACCGTTCCCGACGCTGAGCTGCGGCAGGATCTGGGCCAGAAGCAGAGTGGACAGAGCGGATGAATCGCCCTGAGCGCCCGCGGTGCGGACGACGACGGGACGCGGCGCGCTCTCGGCGAGCCTGGCGCCGACGTCCAGCCGGCGGCGGGCCAGCTCGTACTGGAGGACGGCCCGGTTGTCGCGGTAGGACTCCGCCAGGCGGCGCAGCGCCTTCGCCTCGTTCTCGGCCGAGGTGAGCTCGGCCCGGCCCCGGGCCTCGATCTCCCAGCGGACCCGCTGGGCCTCGGTCTCGTGCTCCTCCAGCATGCGGGCGACGTCCTTGCGCGCGGTGTTGGCTGCGGCTCTCACCTCGACGATACGCGCGTCGCGGGTCTTCTTCGCGCGTTCGATCTCCATCAGCAGCGTGTCGATCCTCCGCTTGCGGGTGAGCTCCCACTCCCGCTCGAAGGCCGACATCTCCTTGGCGACCTTCTCCCGGGTGGCGAGGTGCTGCTGGTAGGTGTCGGGGAGCTGGACGTCGGGGATGTTGGCGCCGGTGACCCGCACGCCGTACCGGCCGAGCTGGCGGTTCAGCGCCTCCTGCATGTCGCCGACGTCGGAGCCCCGCAGGTCGTAGGCGCGCTCGGTGTTCACCAGGCGGCTGCGCTGGCGGATGGCGTCCTGGACGGCGCTGCTGAGCACGAGGTCGAAGTTACCCGCCCCGATCGTCCGGACGAAGGCGACCGGGTCGATGATGCGGAACTTCAGGAAGAACTCGATGGACTTCAGCGGCACGTTCTCGGCGGTCGGGCAGGCCACGATGGGCGCCGAGTAGGGGATCTCGGTGGATGTGTCCACCACCGCGTCCACCCGGTCCCACGGCAGCCACAGGTAGTGCCGGCCCGGCGGCAGGGTGCCGGCGATCGCGCCCCAGCGGCTGCGCACGCCGGTCGTGCCCTCCTCGATCTCGATGATGGCCCGGCGCCAGAGCCAGATCGCCGCCGCGATGAGGAAGAACACCGTTCCGGCGGCGGCCAGGAGGCGCAGCGTCCCGTCGGCGAACGCCGCGGTGCCCGCCATGTACAGCGCGAGGAACAACAGCGTCACCCAGGCGAAACCGCGGCGGTCCTTGGGGATCACCACCGGCACGAGCTGCCCGGACTCGCCGCCGCGCAGCAGCTGGCGGATGTCGGACCAGGCCGCCAGAGACTCCTTGATCTTCGAGAATTCCCTGCTCACTGGTCGCTCACCGCTCCTCGTTCACTCCGCGGACCGCTCGTCCCTCGCGAGCCGCTCCGCTCACTGCGTCGGGTTCGCTCAGCGCTCACTGGTCGCTCGCCTCCTTCACGTCATCGTTCTGCACGGCGGTCGCCGCACTCGTGGCCGCGGTCTCGGCGGGCGGGTTGAGCAGGGCGGTGATCTCCGACTCCCGGGACTCGACCCGGTGCCCGATCTCGGCGACCCGGGCGCGGATCGCGGCCATGTCGGTCTCGGAGAACAGCGCCGCCTCGCGGCTGCCGACGAGCTGCTGGGCCAGCGACAGCAGGTCGATGTCGACGGTCTCGCCGACCTGGACCACGCGGGGCAGGTGCGAGGCCACGGCCTCCAGCTTGTCCAGCATGTCCTGCTGGAAGCGGTAGTCGAGGATCTCGGGGGCCTCCGCGGCGCTCAGCGCCCGGATGTCCAGCGCCTGGGCCTCCAGCAGCGCGGCGTTGGCCTTGGCGGTCGACTCCGCCTCGACCAGCCGCTGGCCCGCCTGGGCCTTGGCCTGGTGGGAGGCGCGTTCCAGCGCGGTGTCCATCCGGGCCTGGTATCCGGCGATCTCGGCGTGGATGGCCGAGAGCTGCTCCTGGAGTCCGGCGAGCTCCTTGACCAGATCGCCCTCGTTCTGCTCCTTGCGGAGCTGGAGCTCGTACTCGTAGGTGTAGGCCTCCTTGGCCACCCGGATCATCTCCGGGGCGGCCAGGTCCATCCGGTACTCCTGGCTGGACGGCTCGGCGTGGGTGATGTTCACGTCGGTGAGCCGTACGGCGGGCAGGAACTGCTGGTTGAGGTTCTCCAGCATGCCGAGCGTGCTCTCCCCGACCAGGTCGTAGATGTCCTCGGCGCGCTGGGCGTAGATGAGGGAGCGGGTGACCTCGCTGATGGCGTTCTGCAGCTTGGCCTGGAAGCCGCCGACCGAGCCCAGGACGAAGATGAACTCCGCCGGGTCCTCGATCCGGAACTGCAGGAACAGGTCCACGCTGGCCTTGACGCCCTGCTGGGTCGGGGCCTCGCGGATCGGGGCGTTGAACGGGTACTCGCGGGTGGTGTTGACGATGTAGCTGACCCGCTTCCAGGGGTTGAACAGCGTCACCCGCCCCGGCTCGGCGATCTGCACGAGCTTGCCGAACTTGGTGATCAGCGCCTTGCAGCCCTCGGGCACCATCACCACGCTCCGCCGCCACCACAGGAACGCGGCGGCCAGCGCCAGCACGATCCAGTAGTGCACGCCGAACAGCACCCGCGCGCCCTCGGGCAGGCCGGTGGCGACCAGGCCGACCACGCCGAGAACCGCCAGCACGATCAGCGGGAGGACCACCCGGGCGGTGGTCCCCTTGGGGATGACGACGGGGGAGATCACGTGGACCGGCTCGCCGTTCTCGCCGCGCTCGCTGAAGCTGCGGTTGACGATCTCGCCGGCCTCGTTCAGCGAGGCGCTGCGGGCCTCGATGACCGTTCCGGTGGACACGCCCTGATCACGGGCCGCCAGGAAGTCGCCGGGGTTGAGCGAGAAGCCCTTCTCCCCGGGCCCCTGACCGGTGAACTGCCCCGCGACCTGGCCGACCGCCTGCCCGACCGCTTGGCGTGGATCACCACCCTGCGCGATCGCCTGGGCCGCCGCCGCGGCTGCCTGCCGGACGGCCTCTCTTGGCCGGGACATCACACCTCCGAGATAGTCATGTGCGGAAAGCCCGATATGTAACGTCCGGTGGGCCTGGCACGGGTGAGATTCAAGAGCATCGAGCTTGCGGACCACTTGCCGAACGGTTGAATAAGGATTGTCGGCCCTGCCGCCTACAGTGGGACAGGTGAGGCCGGTAACAGATTTGCAGCGTACGGTGGCCCCCTTCGAGGTCATCACGGACATGACCCCTTCGGGCGACCAGCCAACCGCGATCGCCGAGCTCGAACGGCGCGTGCGGGCGGGGGAGAAGGACAGCGTCCTGCTCGGCGCCACGGGCACGGGCAAGACCGCCACGATCGCCTGGCTGATCGAGCGGTTGCAGCGCCCCACCCTGGTGATGCAGCCCAACAAGACGCTCGCCGCCCAGTTCGCCAACGAGCTGCGCGAGATGATGCCCAACAACGCGGTCGAGTACTTCGTCTCCTACTACGACTACTACCAGCCCGAGGCGTACGTCCCGCAGAGCGACACCTACATCGAGAAGGACTCCTCGATCAACGACGAGGTCGAGCGGCTGCGGCACTCGGCGACCAACTCCCTGCTCACCCGCCGCGACACGATCGTGGTCGCCTCGGTCTCGTGCATCTACGGCCTGGGCACCCCGCAGGAGTACGTCGACCGCATGACCCGGGTGAAGGTCGGCATGGAGGTCGAGCGCGACCAGCTGCTGCGCCGCCTCGTCGACATGCAGTACACCCGCAACGACCTCGCCTTCACCCGGGGCACGTTCCGGGTGCGCGGCGACACCATCGAGATCATCCCGAAGTACGAGGAGCTCGCCGTCCGGATCGAGATGTTCGGCGACGAGATCGAGAAGCTCTCCACCATGCACCCGCTGACCGGAGAGGTGATCTCGGAAGACGAGGAGCTCTACATCTTCCCCGCCTCCCACTACGTCGCCGGCCCCGAGCGGATGGCCGGGGCCATCCGGGGCATCGAGGACGAGCTGGCCGGGCGGCTGGAGGAGATGGAGCGGCAGGGCAAGCTGCTGGAGGCCCAGCGGCTGCGCATGCGCACCACCTACGACCTGGAGATGATGCACCAGATCGGCACCTGCTCCGGCATCGAGAACTACTCGCGTCACATGGACGGCCGTCCCCCCGGCAGCGCGCCCAACACCCTGCTCGACTACTTCCCCGAGGACTTCCTGCTGGTCCTGGACGAGTCGCACCAGACCGTCCCGCAGATCGGCGCGATGTACGAAGGCGACGCCTCCCGCAAGCGCACCCTCGTCGACCACGGCTTCCGCCTGCCCTCGGCGCTGGACAACCGCCCGCTGAAGTGGGAGGAGTTCCTGGACCGGATCGGCCAGACCGTCTACCTGTCCGCCACCCCCGGCTCCTACGAGCTGGGCCGGGTCAAGGGCGAGGTGGTCGAGCAGGTCATCCGCCCGACCGGCCTGGTCGACCCCGAGGTCGTCGTCAAGCCGACCACGTCCCAGATCGACGACCTGGTCCACGAGATCCGCACGCGCACCGAGAAGGACGAGCGGGTCCTGGTCACCACGCTGACCAAGAAGATGGCCGAGGACCTCACCGACTACCTGCTGGAGCTCGGCATCCGGGTGCGCTACCTGCACAGCGAGGTCGACACGCTGCGCCGCATCGAGCTCCTGCGCGAGCTGCGCATCGGCGAGTTCGACGTGCTCGTCGGCATCAACCTGCTCCGCGAGGGCCTCGACCTGCCCGAGGTGTCGCTGGTGGCCATCCTCGACGCCGACAAGGAGGGCTTCCTCCGGTCGGAGACGTCGCTGATCCAGACCATCGGCCGCGCCGCCCGAAACGTCTCCGGCCAGGTGCACATGTACGCCGACCGGATCACCCCCTCCATGGAGCGGGCGATCGAGGAGACCAACCGGCGCCGGGCCAAACAGCAGGCGTACAACGAGGCCAACGGCATCGACCCCCAGCCGCTCCGCAAGAAGATCGCCGACATCCTCGACTCGCTCAACCGCGAGGACGCCGACACCGCCCAGCTCCTCGGCGGCAGCGGCCGACAGCAGTCGCGCGGCAAGGCCCCGGTGCCCGGCTTCGCGGTCAAGCAGGCCGGGCAGCACGCCAAGGCGATCGCCGGGGAGATGCCCCGCGCCCAGCTGGAGTCGCTGATCGAGTCGCTCACCGAGCAGATGCACCAGGCCGCGGCGGACCTGCAGTTCGAGGTCGCCGCCCGGCTCCGCGACGAGATCAAGGAACTCAAGCGCGAGGTCCGCGACATGCGGGAGGCCGGGATCACCTGAGCCTCGCTCCGGCCTGCCCTGCGACGCCGCTCCCCGCCGGGCGTCCTCTCCGACCGGTCAGGTACGGCTCTCCCGGTCCCCGGCACCGCCTTCCGGGCCCGGACGGCCTTCCCGGTCAGGTAGGGCTCTCCCGGTCCGGACGGCCGTTCCGGCCCGGGTGGCGTGGCGAGCCGGTTAAACCGCTCGCCCGCGGGCGGGCCGGGGGCTATGGTCGCGGCTGGTCCGAGAACGAGGGCGGGGGAACGGAGACGGGATGCGCAGGTGCGTCGAGTGTGGATGCCCGGAGTACGGCGGGGCCCCCGGCTGCGCCCGCTGCCTGGCCCTGGTCGACGCTCTCGTCGAGGAGGGCTGGCGCGCGTTCCTGCGGCGCGAGTTCGGTACGGCCGTTCCATCCGGGGTGGATGAGACGGTGATCGCCGAACGCGAGTCCGCTACGGCGGACCTGCCCCGGGCGGGCGGGACAGTGACCGCCGAGCGCGAGTCCGCCACGGCGGTTCCGTCCGAGGCGGATGAGACGGCGATCGCCGAGATGGTCGTGGACGAGCCTTCCCGGCACGACTGGCGGGTCGTGGACGCGGCCCTGGACCGGCTGGCGTGCCCCGAGTGCGGTTCGCGGCTGGGACGCGGCCCCCGTGGCTGCCCGCCGTGCGACCTGGCCGACGGATTCCGCTACTCGGCGATCGAGACCGACCGGCCGGGCGTGCCGCCGGGCAACGAGCACGCGGTCCGGGTCGGCGTCTCCGTGATCCGCGGCGCACATCGGCAGTCACCCGGCGCGGTGCTCGGCTGGCGCTCCGGCCTGCCCTTCCTGCTGGAGGGCTTCCTGCCGAGCACGGCGCAGGCGCAGGCCATGCGGGCGAGGATCAACGCCGGTGCGACCTACGAGGAGCTGGCGGAGACCTACGACGCGCTCAGCCGCGGATGAACTCGTCGAGGTCGAGATCGATGTCCACGCCGAAGCCGATGTCCGTCCGGAGGCGCCCGCGGTGGATCCCGGTGGGGACGTAGGCTTTCACGGACGGTTCCGGCTCGAAGGTGCAGACGACGGGCCGCTCGTCCTCCTGCTCCGCCCGCGGGGAGGCCCCGGATAGAACCACTCGGGAAACACGGTGGTCATCCGTGGACCTCCCCCCCGACGAAAGCCGGGATCAACGCGACGTGCTCGTGACGCCGCAGGGGGTGATCGTCAGCGGGGCTCTTCCGGGCGCGCGCGGTCGATCATCGTGCGGTTGTAGAGCTCGTCGATCTGGTCCAGCGGGTCGGGGATCGGGGCCTGGCGGCGGGCCTCGATCTCCAGGTCGGTGCGGCTCTGGATCTCGTCGATGCCGCTCGCCGTGTGCGTCATCTGGTCGTTCATCAGGTCGGCGCGGATCCGCGCGCAGGCCGTGGTCAGCTTGGCCTGCTGGTCGCGCAGGCGGGCGAGCGTGGCGTGGTCGACGTAGGGGGACACGCGGCTCTGCTGGGCGTAGCGGCCGAGCTGGGCGTCGAGCTGGTCGGCGTGCATGCCGATCTCGCCGATCAACTGGGGCAGCTCGCCCAGGCCCCAGCCGTCCCGGAGGGCGTGGTCCACGGCCTGGCGGGTGATGGAGACCTCACGGCGCAGGTCCAGCCGCATGCGCTCGGCCTCACCGGCGTCGCCGGGGTCCATCGCGGCCACGTGGGAGACCACCCGGGTCGTCACCTTCCGCGCCTTCTTCGTGGCCTTCTTGCCCACCTTGACCAGCAGGTACAGCCCGGCTCCTCCCAGGATGAGGAGGAACAGCAGGATCACCAGGACGATGGTGAGGAAAGTGCCGATCGGAGCCACCTCCCGGTGGGGGTCGTTCGAGGTTCTTCGAGCATATCCCGCGCGCTTGCCTGCACGCGGTTTCCGGGCTTATGGGACGGACCCTCGTATCGTGCGACCCGTCGCTGAGCGGCCGCTGAGAGACGGCTGAGGACCCGTCAGGGGGCCCTGGTCAGCCGGGGCGCACTCCGCCGCGGCCGCGCATGCGGCGGCGGCGGCGTACCTTCCTGATCACCCACCAGGCGAGCAGGGCCAGCCCGGCGACGACCACGAGGACGAGGACCGGCAGGAAGATCGCCACCAGGCTGATGCCGAGCGAGCCGGCGTCCTCCACCGTGCTCACCACCGGCGCGCCCACCCCGGCGGTCGAGGCGTTCACCACGGGCCTGGCGGTGGTCTTCATCACGTGGACGGCCAGCGCGACCCCGATGCCCAGCACCCAGCTCACCCAGGGGTGCTCGGCCATCCAGGTCGAGCCGTCGAGCCGGGCCGCGGCCTCGGTGGCGCTGAACACCACGCCGCCGGAGGCCGGGCGGACCACCGTCTGGATCATGTCGTTGACGCTGTCGACGACCGGGACCTTGTCGAGCACGATCTCGGCCAGCAGCAGCACGCCGATGATCCCCAGCACCCAGCCGTTCGCCAGCCAGGCGAACTCCTGGGGCAGCCGTACCTGGTCGGTCGTGTTGGCCAGCAGGCCCACCACCAGCAGCGGGATATAGGCGTTCAGCCCGGCCGCGGTGGAAAGGCCCAGGCCGGTCAGTGCCGCGAGCATCACACCTCCGTCGTCTGTCTCCCCTTCCAACGTTTTCCGGAGGAAAAGGGATCCCGACGGTTCCGACGGAATCCGGCGCGCCCGGGAACGGGACGAGGGATGCCCGGGAACGGGACGAGGGACGCCCGGGAACGGGACGAGGGACGCCCGGGAATGGAACGAGGGGCGCGCCCGCATGCGGGCGCGCCCCTCGTCCTCTCCTGCGGGCTTACTCCGATACGGGGATTCGGAGCACCTCGCCCTTACCGGGCGTCATGGCCTTGTCGGCCACGTAGACGGCGCCGTCGGGGCCGACGGCCACGCCGAGCGGAGTGGTCAGCGTGCCGGGCTTGAGAAGTTCGGTGCGGGCGCCGTCGGCCTCGATCCGGTAGACGGAGGTCTTGGCCGTGTGATCGGCGGGCAGCGGCCCGACCGAGCCGAGGACGATCAGCCGTCCCTCGGCGTCGAAGGCCACGTCGGCGACCGTGGTGAAGCCCTTCGCCGCGGTGGTGACCCTGCCGTCCTTCAGGCGGAAGACCCGGGCCGAGCCCTCGGGATTGGGGAAGCCGCCGTGTTCGGCGACGTAGAACGCGCCGTCCGGGCCCCGGACGATGCCCATCGGGACCGACTGCATCGGGATCTTGCTGCCCTTGGGCATCTTGAGCTCCGGCGGGGCCGCGACGGAGCGGGCGCGGAAGACCGCCTCCGTGCTGACCTTGCCCTTCGCGCTCACCCGCAGCACCGTGTTGCCGCCGGTGTCGGTGACCAGCGCGCCGCCGCCGGGCAGCGGCGCGACCCCGAACGGGTAGGAGTCGACCGCGCTGCCCTTGTCCTTGCGGTCGGGGTTGTGCCTGGTCTCGTGGGCGGCCAGGTCGGCGACCGAGAGCCGCTTGCCGCGCGGCGACAGGGTCAGCAACGTGCCGAGGGTCCTGGCCTTGGGGCCGAGCTCGGCGCGGAACTCCGTGTCGCCGGAGAAGCCGACGGTGACCAGCAGGTCGCCCTTCCCGGTGAGCGCGACGTCGTGCGGGCCGAGCGCGAACGGGCCGCTGGCCGCCGAGGGCAGACCCTTCAGCAGCACGGAGGTCTTGCCGTCCTTGACCGTGCTGATCCTGCCGGTGAGGCCGAAGCAGATCTTCTCCGCCTTCTCGCCGGGGGCCGCGGGCGGCGTGGCGCACTTGAGCTTCCCGCCGTGGCCGGACTCGGCGATGTACAGCGTGCCGTCGGGGCCGAAGGACAGTCCGCGCGGGCTGTCGAGTCCCTTGGCGACGACCTCGACGGCGCCGTCGGCGGCCTCCGCCGTCGCGGCGGGCGCGGCCGCCGCGGTGACCGCCGACACCGCGATTCCCGCCGCGGCCGCCGTCAGCAGCCGACGATTACGAACTCCGCTCATCATGATCTCCTCCGCCGGACGTCCCGCGCGTCCGATGGCGCGGTCGGGCAACGGAGAAGCTACGAGCGGCGTGATCGCCGGCACAAGGGATCTTGATCGGAATCAGCCCCGCGCGGCGGCGAATTCCACCGGGCGGGGGAGATCGTGTCCGTCGCGCGGCGGACCGGCCCGGACGGATCCGGGACGGCCGTCCGGGCCCGCCCGGTGGCTCCTCCGCGCGCCCGGGGCGGACCCGGTGGTTTCCCCGCGCGCGGGGCCGCTCAGTGACGGCCGATGATGTCGACGCGCCGCACGCCGGTTTCCCCCGCGGGATCGCTCACGCGGGGGCGTCGTCGTAGGTGATGTCCCGCACCCGTGCGACGGCGGCGGCGAGCTCGTCGATCATGTCGTGGACGACCCGCCGGGCGGGCTTCACCTGGTTCAGCTGGCCGACGACCTGGCCCACGAAATAACCGGCGAGTTCGCGCGCGCCCGGGTCGCCGCGCTCGGCCGCGCGGGTGATCCTGGCCATGGCGCCTTCGGCGAGCAGCATCTGCAACGGCATCGGCAGCGCCCCCGGGCTCTCCTGCGCCTCGTCCCACTCCTCGGTCCAGGCCGACCTCAGCTGCCGGGCGGGCTTGCCGGTCCGGCAGCGGGACCTCACGGTGTCGGAGGAGGTGGCGGCCAGCATCTTGCTCCTGACGGAGAGCGGCGTCTCGGCCTCCTCGGTGGTCAGCCAGACCGAGCCGCACCACACCCCCTCGGCGCCCAGCGCCAGCGCCGCCGCCATCTGGCGGCCGTCCGCGATCCCGCCGGCGGCCAGCACCGGGACGCCCACCGCGTCGACCACCTGGGGGACCAGGACCATGGTGGAGACCTCGCCGGTGTGCCCGCCCGCCTCCGTCCCCTGCGCCACGATCACGTCGGCCCCGGCGGCGACCTGGCGCCGCGCGTGCTCGACGGTCCCCACCAGGGCGGCGACCGGGACGCCGGCGGCCCGGGCCTTGTCCACCATCTCGGGCGGCGGCGGGCCGAGCGCGCTGGCGATCAGGCGGATCGGGTGCCTCAGCGCCACGTCGACGAGGCCGCCCGCGCCGCTGGCCGTCACCCGCCGCCCCAGCTCGTCGGCGAAGGCGGACAGCGAGGCCGACAGCGGTTCCGGGGCGCCCAGGCCGTACTTGCCGAACAGGTGGGTCACGAAGTCGCGGTGTCGCTGGGGGATGACGTCGGCCAGGCGGACGTTCGCGTCGGCCGCCGAGGAGTCGATTCTGCCGGGCACGAGCACGTCCACGCCGTACGGCCGGCCGCCGACCCGCTCGTCGATCCAGGACAGCTCGGTGTCGAGCTGCTCGGGGGAGTAGGCGACGGCGCCCAGCACGCCGAAACCGCCCGCGTTGGTCACCGCGGCGACCACGTCGCGGCAGTGACTGAAGGCGAAGAGGGGGAAATCGACATCGAACATTTCACAGATCGCGGTCCGCATGCCGTGACCGTAATTCCAGAACCATGTTCGGTCCAGGGCTCGCGGGGAGAGGAGCCTACGGAGTGGGGAGTCCCGCCGGGGGATCGGCGAGGGGCAGCTCCGCGAGTGGGGAGTCCATGCCGGGGAGCCCCACGGGGAGGAGCTCCGCCGGCGAGGGCTCGGCGGAGCCGGGGCGGACGCCGTTCAGGTGGGGAGGCTGCCAGCCCTCGCCGGGGGTGTAGCGGCGCACGACCTTGGCCGGGATGCCCGCGATCACGCTGTGGTCGGGGAACTCGCCGCGGACCACCGCGCCGCCCGCGACCACGCACTGGCGGCCGATCCGGGTGCCCGGCAGGATGATCGCCCCGGTGCCCAGCCATGAGCCCGAACCGATCGAGACCGGTTTGTTGCGCGGCCACTGGCGGCCGATCGGCATCTCGGGATCGTCGTAGACGTGGTTCTGGTCGGTGATGTACACGTACGGCCCGGTGAACACGTGGTCGCCGATGTCGATCGACTGGTGGCCGACGATGTGGCTGCCCCGTCCGATCGAGCAGCTCCCGCCGATCCGCACGATCGAGTCCGGGCCGAGGTCCACCCCCGGCCCCATGCCCGCGGAGATGGAGACGCGCTCGCCCACGAGGGTGTGCTCGCCGATCTCGATCCAGGCCTCGCCGAAGATGGCCCCGACCGGGAAGGACAGGCAGGCGCCGTCGCCGAGGCGGCGGAACCGGTAGCCGGCGGGGTTGGCCGGGCTGACCGCGCCGGCCGCGCGGATCACACTCCAGCCGCGGTGAATGAGGGTGCCGGCGGCACGCCGTACCAGGCCACGAAGCGACATAAGAGCCAAAGTTACCGCTTGGTCACTCGCGGGCGGAACGCAGGGCGAGCCGGTCGTGCCGCGCCTCGCCGGCCGCCGCGCGGTTGACCCCCGGGGCATGGCGTGCCGGCAGAACACCCGGGAAGAAGGGGTCATACGGGCGTCTCGTGAGCAGGGTTTGATATTCTGAGAGCCCGTGGACCTGTAGGCCGCTCAGCAGGGCGGCCGACGATCTGTCACGACCACGGGAGACTCCTTGCGCAGCGCCGCACACACCAAGCATCTGTTCGTCACCGGCGGCGTCGCCTCCAGTCTCGGCAAGGGACTGACGGCCTCCAGTCTGGGACGGCTCCTCAAGCTGCGTGGCCTGCGGGTCACGATGCAGAAGCTCGACCCCTACCTCAACGTCGACCCCGGGACGATGAACCCGTTCCAGCACGGCGAGGTCTTCGTCACCGACGACGGCGCCGAGACCGACCTCGACGTCGGCCACTACGAGCGCTTCCTGGACACCGAGCTGCACGGCTCGGCCAACGTGACCACCGGCCAGGTCTACTCCAACGTCATCGCCAAGGAGCGCCGCGGCGAATACCTCGGTGACACCGTGCAGGTCATCCCGCACATCACCAACGAGATCAAGGACCGCATCCGGTCCATGGCCGGTCCCGACGTCGACGTGGTCATCACCGAGGTCGGCGGCACCGTCGGCGACATCGAGTCGCTGCCCTTCCTGGAGGCCGTGCGCCAGGTCCGTCACGAGGTCGGCCGGGACAACGTGTTCTTCCTGCACGTCTCGCTGCTGCCGTACATCGGGCCGAGCGGGGAGCTGAAGACCAAGCCGACCCAGCACTCCGTCGCCGCGCTGCGCAACATCGGCATCCAGCCCGACGCGATCGTGCTGCGCTCCGACCGCCCGGTCACCAACGCGATCAAGCGCAAGATCAGCCTGATGTGCGACGTGGACGAGGACGCCGTGGTCTCCGCCGTCGACGCGGCGAGCATCTACGACATCCCCAAGGTGCTGCACTCCGAGGGCCTGGACGCCTACGTCGTGCGCCGCCTGGGCCTGCCCTTCCGCGACGTGGTCTGGAAGGAGTGGGAGCAGCTCCTGCGCCGGGTGCACCACCCGGCCAAGGAGGTCACCATCGCCCTCGTCGGCAAGTACATCGACCTGCCCGACGCCTATCTGTCGGTCACCGAGGCGATGCGCGCCGGAGGCTTCGCCAACGACGCCCGCGTCAACATCCGCTGGGTCAAGAGCGACGACTGCGAGACCCCCGAGGGCGCCCAGCGCGAGCTGGACGGCGTCGACGGCGTGGTCATCCCCGGGGGCTTCGGGGTGCGCGGCATCGAGGGCAAGCTCGGCGCCGTCCGCCACGCCCGGGAGAACCGCGTCCCGCTGCTCGGCCTCTGCCTCGGCATGCAGTGCATGGTCATCGAGGCCGCCCGCAACCTGGCCGGCGTCGAGGACGCCGGCAGCACCGAGTTCGACCCCGAGACCACCCACCCGGTCATCTCCACCATGGCCGACCAGGAGGACGTGGTCTCCGGCGAGCGCGACATGGGCGGCACCATGCGCCTGGGCCTGTACCCCGCCAAGCTCGCCGAGGGCTCCCTCGCGCGCCAGTTGTACGGCAAGGCGAAGGTGGACGAGCGCCACCGCCACCGCTACGAGGTCAACAACACCTACCGCGAGCAGCTGGAGAAGGTCGGCATGGTCTTCTCCGGCCTGTCGCCCGACGGCCGCCTGGTGGAGTACGCCGAGCTGCCCGTCGACGTCCACCCGTTCTTCATCGGCACCCAGGCGCACCCGGAGTTCCGCTCCCGGCCGACGCGCTCGCACCCCCTGTTCAAGGGGCTGATCAGCGCCGCCCTCGCCTACGCCGACGCCCGCGGCGCCGTCGTCAAGGCCGGGCGGGGCAAGTGAGGGACGTGACCCAGGACGACGACTGGGAGGTCGAGGACGTCCCCGAGGAGTGGAAGGTGGTCTCCACCACCGAGCACTTCCGGGCCCGGGTCATCACCGGCGTCACCGACGCGGTCGTCATGCCCGACGGCGACGTCGTCGACCGCGACTACGTGATCCACCTCGGGTCGGTGGCCGTGGTCGCGCTGGACGGGCGGGGGCGGGTGCTGCTGATCAGGCAGTACCGCCACCCGGCCCGGCACCTGCTGTGGGAGCTGCCCGCCGGGCTGCGGGACGTCGACGGCGAGCCGCTGCACGTCAACGCCGCCCGCGAGCTGGCCGAGGAGGCCGGCTACCGGGCCGGGACCTGGAACGTCCTCGTCGACGCCTTCACCTCGCCCGGCATGTCCGACGAGCGGACCCGGATCTTCCTCGCCCGCGACGTCACCCCGATCCCCGCCGAGGAGCTCGACTTCGTGCGCAGGCACGAGGAGGCCGACATGCCGGCGGTATGGATCCCGCTGGCCGAAGCGGTTCGACGCGCCCTGGGAGGAATGATCCACAATTCCCAGGCCGTGGCCGGTATCCTCGCCGCATACGCCGCCTCGGCGGACGGTTTCGCCTCGCTGCGGCCCGCCGACGCACCGGAGGCATGACGGGAGGACACCCTGAGCGAGACGGAGGCCGTGCTCTCCAGCTACCTCGCCCACCTGGCGGGGGAGCGGGGCCTGGCCGCCAACACACTGGCCTCCTACCGGCGTGACCTCGTGCGGTACGTGGAGCACCTGAAGAACCGCGGCCGCGTCACCTTCGGCGAGGTCGCCGAGGCCGACGTCACGGCCTTCCTGGCCGCGCTGCGCGAAGGCGACGAGACCCACCGGGCCCTCGTCGCCAGTTCGGCGGCCCGGGCCGTCTCCGCGGTGCGCGGCCTGCACCGCTTCGCGCTGCGCGAGGGCGTCTCCGGGCACGACCCGGCCCTGCGGATCCGCCCGCCGCGCCAGCTCCGGCGGGCGCCCAGGGCGATCGGCGTCGCGGAGGTCGAACGCCTGATCGCCGCCGCCGGTCCCGCCGGGGCCCCGCTCACCCTGCGCAACCGGGCGCTGCTGGAGCTGCTGTACGGCACCGGCGCCCGCATCTCCGAGGCCGTCGGCCTGGCCGTGGACGACGTCGACCTCGACCCGCCCGCCCGCCAGGTCAGGCTGCGCGGCAAGGGCGGGCAGGCCCGCGCGGTGCCGCTCGGCCGGCCCGCCGGGGAGGCGCTGGACGCCTACCTCGCCCGGGCCCGCCCGGACATCGCCGCGCACGGCCGGGGCGCCACCCCCGGGCTGTTCCTCAACGCCCGCGGCGGCAGGCTCACCCGCCAGGGCGCGTGGGAGGTCCTCCAGGCCGCGGCCGAGCGCGCCGGGCTGGCCGGTGTGTCACCGCATATGTTGCGGCATTCGTTCGCAACGCACCTCCTGGACGGCGGCGCGGACGTTAGGGTGGTGCAGGAACTGCTCGGCCACGCTTCGGTGATCACCAGCCAGGTGTCCGCCCCGGCCGCGGCCGACAGGCTCCGCGAGATACGTGAGATATACGCCGCGGCGCATCCGCGCGGGCGGCGCTGACTGCCGATGCGGCAGGGCGTGCCGCCTTGCCGCATACGTGTTGTCGTCGTAGTGTCCGTCCGGACGGTCCGGTTCGAGACCGTCAGGGAGGTTCAACTGGTGAGTGTGACCACCGACGGTTCTATCCGGGAAACGAACTCGGGAAACCCCGAGAATCCCTGGGGGGACACCAAGGCCTCCGGGCCCCCCCGAGCGGGGGGAGTCCTGGGGCCGACCGGGCGACCCCGTCCGGTGTTCCCCGACCCGCGCCCGCGGACGGTCCACGGACCGTCCCGTGTCGTCGCCATGGTCAACCAGAAGGGCGGCGTCGGGAAGACGACCACCACCATCAACCTGGGCGCGGCGCTGGCCGAGGCCGGGCTGAAGGTGCTGCTGGTCGACTTCGACCCGCAGGGGGCCCTGTCCGTGGGCCTGGGGATCAACCCGCTCCAGCTGGACCTGACGGTCTACAACCTCCTCATGGACCGCCAGGTCACCGCGGAGGAGGTGCTGCTGGAGACCGGCGTCGAGAACATGGACCTGCTGCCCAGCAACATCGACCTGTCCGCGGCCGAGGTCCAGCTCGTCACGGAGGTCGCCCGCGAGCAGGTGCTCGGCCGGGTGATCAAGCCCCTCCTGCCCGAGTACGACGTGTGCCTGATCGACTGCCAGCCCTCCCTGGGCCTGCTCACGATCAACGCCCTGGCCTGCGCGCACGGCGTCATGATCCCGCTGGAGTGCGAGTTCTTCGCGCTGCGCGGCGTCGCGCTGCTGATGGACACCATCACGAAGGTCCAGGAGCGCATCAACGACGAGCTGGTGATCGAGGGCCTGCTCGCCACGATGTACGACGCGCGCACCCTGCACGGCCGCGAGGTGCTGGCCCGGGTGGTCGAGGCCTTCGACGAGAAGGTCTACCACACGGTGATCAACCGTACGGTCCGCTTCCCCGACGCCACGGTCGCCGGTGAGCCCATCACCAGCTTCGACCCGTCCTCGCTCGGCGCGAGCGCCTACCGCGAGCTGGCGCGCGAGGTCCTCGCCCGGTGGGAGACCGGGAGGTAGCCGCCTCCCGGGAGGCGGCCGCGCTCCCGCGCCCCGGAGCGCAGTGGCCCGCTCCACCGCCGGGTGCGGGACAATGGCGAGATGACCGAGCAGCCGCAGGTGACCGATGACGGCACCTTCAGGGTGCGCCTGGAGGTCTTCGAGGGCCCCTTCGACCTGCTGCTCGGCCTGATCTCCAAGCACAAGCTGGACATCACCGAGGTCTCGCTCAGCAAGGTCACCGACGAGTTCATCTCCTACATCCGGGCCCGGGGGCCGGAGTGGGACCTGGACCAGACGAGCCACTTCCTGCTCGTCGCCGCGACCCTGCTCGACCTCAAGGCCGCCCGGCTGCTGCCCTCCGGCGAGGTGGACGACGAGGAGGACCTCGCCCTGCTGGAGGCGCGGGACCTGCTGTTCGCCCGCCTCCTGCAGTATCGGGCCTACAAGGAGGTCGCCAAGGTCTTCTCGGGCAGGATGGCCGAGGAGGCCCTGCGCTTCCCGCGGATCGTGCCGATGGAGGCCCGGTTCGCCAACCTCCTGCCCGAGCTGGTCCTCGGCATCGGCCCCGAGCGACTGGCCCAGATCGCCCAGCGCGCCTTCGCGCCCAAGGCCCCGCCGTCGGTCTCCGTCTCCCACATCTACCAACCGCTCGCCAATGTCCGCGAGCAGGCGGTTATCCTTGTCGAGCGGCTGCGGCGGCTGCGCCGGGCGACCTTCCGGGCACTCACCTCCGACTGCGCCGGCACCTTCGAAGTCGTCGCGCGCTTCCTGGCCGTCCTGGAGCTCTTCCGGGAGGCGGCGGTCTCCTTCGAGCAGATCGAACCGCTCGGCGAGCTGCACGTGACCTGGACCGGCAGCGACGACGGGGACGTCGTCGTGGCCGACGACTACGACGACGAAGCGAGGAAGGAGCCCGCCGATGGCCGAGCCGGTGGCTGAGACGGCGGCTGGGACGGCGTCTCCGGCGTCCCGGGGTCTCCAGGAGCCCTCCGGTCTCCTCGTCTCTGAGGCGTCCTCAGGGGCGCTTCCCGCACTGCCCGGGTCTTCGGCGCCCGACGCGCCCGACGCGTCCGAGGCGTCCGACGCGTCCGGGGCACCCGCCGCGGTGGGAGGGCCCGGCGGGCCCGAGACGCCCGAGCCCGGTCTGCGCGCCGGGCTGGAGGCGATCCTGCTCGTCGTGGACGAGCCGGTCGCCGAGGTGACGCTCGCCCAGGTGCTGGAGCGGCCCACGCACGAGGTCGCGGCGGCGCTGCGGGAGCTGTCGGCGGAATACACCGCGACGGGCCGTGGTTTCGATCTGAGAGAGGTCGCGGGCGGCTGGCGGTTCTACACGCGGGCCGAGTGCGCTTCCCTCGTGGAGCGGTTCGTCCGCGACGGCCAGCAGACGCGGCTCACCCAGGCCGCCCTGGAGACCCTGGCCGTGGTCGCCTACCGGCAGCCCGTGAGCCGGGCTCGGGTGGCGGCCATCCGAGGGGTCAACAGCGACGGCGTCATGCGCACGCTGGTGGCCAGGGGGCTGGTCGAGGAGGCCGGCACCGAACCGGAGAGCCAGGCCGTGCTCTACCGGACGACTTCATATTTTCTCGAGCGGATGGGCCTGCGGGATCTCGGCGAGCTTCCCGAACTCGCGCCCTTCCTGCCCGACGACGTGGAAACCCTAGAGGAGCACAGACAGTGAACAACAGGCGTAGCACCCCGTCCGGTGATGGACGCGGTCGAGGCCGCGGCGGCGCCCCGCGCGGTGGAGACTCCCGCGGCGGCGGCTCCCGTGGCGGCTTCCGCGCCGACAGCCGCGGCTTCCGCTCCGAGCGCCGC
>NZ_BOOH01000003.1 GCF_016863135.1 Planobispora longispora | reverse complement strand
CGATGACCGTGGTGGCTACGGCTCCCGCGATGACCGCGGCGGGTTCCGTTCCGAGCGCCGTGACGACCGCGGTGGTTATGCCCCTCGCGATGACCGCGGTGGCTACGGCTCCCGCGACGACCGGGACTCCCGGTCCGCGGCCCCCCGCCACGAGGGGCGGGACGGCTCCCGGACCCGCTACGGCAGGACCGGCCGCAGGGACGAGATCCAGACGATCGGCGGCAAGCGCTCCGGGCAGTACGGCCAGGGCCGTACCGGCTCGAACCGCGCTCCGGCGGCGAAGGGCGGACGTCCGGGCGCGGCGAAGGCCGGGGGCAGGCCCGGCGCGATCGAGAACGACCGCTTCAAGACCGCCCGCCAGCCCATGCGGGACCCCGACTTCTACGACAGCGCCTACGCCGACGAGCGCGACACCACCGAGGTCCCGGGCGGCGTCCGGCTGCAGAAGGTGCTCGCCCAGGCGGGTGTGGCCAGCAGGCGCGCCTGCGAGGAGATGATCGGCGAGGGCCGCGTCACGGTCGACGGCCAGGTGGTCCGCCGCTTCGGCGCGCGCGTCGACCCGGCCAAGCAGGTCATCCACGTGGACGGCAAGCGGCTGCCGACGATGCCCGACCTGGTCTACTTCGCCATCAACAAGCCGATCGGCGTCGTCAGCACCATGTCCGACCCGGAGGGCCGCCCGTCCCTGGCCGACTACGTGGCCGACCGCACCGAGCGCCTGTTCCACGTGGGCCGTCTCGACACCGAGACCGAGGGCCTGATCCTGCTCACCAACGACGGCGAGCTGGCCAACCGGTTGACCCACCCGAGCTACGGCGTGCAGAAGAAGTACTGGGCGAAGGTCCCCGGCCGGATCAAGCCCGAGGTGGGCCGCCGCCTGAAGAAGGGCATCGAGCTGGAGGACGGCATCGCCAAGGCCGACTCCTTCACGCTGGTCCAGGAGCACGGGCAGCAGTCGCTGGTCGAGATCGTCCTGCACGAGGGCCGCAAGCACATCGTCCGGCGCATGCTGGAGGAGGTCGGGCACCCGGTCATCGACCTGGCCCGCATCGAGTTCGGCCCGGTCAAGCTGGGACGTCTCAAGCCCGGCACCGTCCGCACGCTGACCGTCAAGGAGGTCGGCGAGCTGTACGCCGCCGTCGGGATGTAACCTTCCGGAATACATAGAAGGCTTCCGGAATATCCGGAAAATATAAAGCACAGATATCCGGGACACGCCGGATCGCCCCCTCGGCGGTCCGGCGTGAACGGTATGAAGGAGCCACGATGGTGCGGGCGATCCGCGGCGCGATCCAGGTCGAGGGCAACGACCGGGACGCCATCCTGTCCGGAGTCACCGAGCTGGTCAGCGAGGTGATGGAGCGCAACTCCCTCACCACCGACGACGTGATCAGCGTGATCTTCACGGCGACCCCCGACCTGACCGCGGAGTTCCCGGCGCTGGCCGCCCGCAAGCTCGGCTTCCACGACGTCCCGCTCATCTGCGCCTCCGAGATCGACGTCCCCGGCGCGCTGCCCCGCGTGGTGCGGCTGATGGCCCACGTGGAGACCGGCAAGCCCCGCCAGGAGATCCAGCACGTCTACCTGCGGGGCGCGGTGGCCCTCCGCGTGGACATCGCCCAGTGACCTCCCCATGCCCTCTCCCGGTCCCGGCCGTCTCTCGCTTCCCCGCGTCCGAGGAGTCTCCCGTGAGCGAGCGAGTCACGGACACGGCGGCGTCGCGAACGCGACCGGTGAAGGAGGACGTGTGAGCGGCCCGGAGAGCGTCCTCATCGTCGGCACGGGACTGATCGGCACCTCGATCGCCCTGGCCCTCCGCGAGCAGGGCGTCACCGTCTACCTGACCGATCGCGACCCGGCGACCGTACGGCTGGCCAGCGAGCTGGGCGCGGGCGTCGAGTGGAATCCCGGACGCCCCGCCGACCTCGACGCGGACGCCGCGTGGTACCCGGGACGGCCGGTGGACCTCGCGGTCATCGCCGTCCCGCCGGACCTGGTCGCCGAGCAGCTCGCCCGGCTCCAGCGGGCCGGGGCCGCCCGGTTCTACACCGATGTGGCCAGCGTCAAGGCCCTGCCGATCCGGCAGGCCGAGGCCCTCGGCTGCGACCTGACCGCCTACGCCGCCGGGCACCCGCTCGCGGGCCGGGAGCGCTCCGGGCCCGCCGCGGCCCGCGCCGACCTGTTCCTCGGACGTCCGTGGGCCCTGTGCCCGACCGAGCAGACCTCGCCCGACGCGGTGGAGGCCCTGCGCGGGCTGATCAAGCTCTGCGGCGGCGAGCCCGTCGAGGTGGACGCCGTCCAGCACGACAGGGCCGTCGCGCTCGTCTCGCACGCCCCGCACGTGGCCGCCTCCGCGGTGGCCGCCCGCCTCGCCGACGCCCCGGCCACCGCGCTCGGCCTGGCCGGGCCGGGGGTCCGCGACGTCACGCGCGTCGCGGCCGGGGACCCGGACCTGTGGACCGGCATCCTGTCGGGCAACGCGCTCCCGGTGGCCGACGTGCTGGAGGCGGTGGCGGCCGATCTGGCGGCCGCGGCCACCGCGCTGCGCGCCTTCGCCGAGTCGTCCCCGGCCTCCACGGAGTCGTCTCCGGGGCCCACCGAGTCGTCCCCGCCTTCCGAGGCGTCCGCCGTGCCCGCCTCCGCGCCCGTCCCGGCCTCGCCGGGCGGCGCGGCCATGAGCACGGTCACCGACCTCCTGCGGCGGGGCGTCACGGGCACCGACCGGATCCCCGGCAAGCACGGCGGCCCGGCCCGCACCTACACGGTCATCCAGGTCATCATCGGCGACCGCCCGGGAGAACTGGCCCGGCTGTTCCAGGTGGCCGAGGAGACCGGCGTCAACATCGAGGACGTCCGTCTGGAGCACGCCCCGGGCCTGCCGCTGGGCGCCGCCGAGCTGTTCGTGCAGCCGGAGGCGGCGGACACGCTCTCGGCGGCCCTGCGCGCGCACGGCTGGCACCTGCCCTGACCGACCCGGCCGCCCGGCCTTCGGTGCTCCGGCGCCGCCCGCTCCCGGTAGCCTCGTACGGACAACTCAAGCGGGTGGTGGACCGCCTGCGGGCCTCCGGCGGGAGCCGGGCGCCGGCGAGGCGGTTACGAGCGGAGCGAGCCAGATGAACACGGTGACCGGGCTGGTCGTCGCCATGGACGGACCTTCGGGGTCGGGCAAGTCGAGCGCGTCACGGGGGGTCGCGCGGGCGCTGGGACTGAGATATCTCGACACCGGGGCGATGTACCGGGCGATCACCTGGTGGATGCTCCGGCAGGGCGTCGACCTGGACGACCCGGCGGCCATCGCGGCCAGGGCGGCGGAACCGGTGCTCACCATGGGCACCGACCCCGACGCCCCGTCGGTGGCCGTGGACGGCGCCGACGCCGCCGGGCCGATCCGGACCGCCGAGGTGACCGGCGCGGTCTCCGCGGTGAGCGCGGTGCCCGAGGTGCGCCGCAGGCTCGTCGCCGAGCAGCGTGAGATCATCGGGGCGGGCGGCATCGTCGTCGAGGGCCGCGACATCGGCACCGTGGTCGCGCCCGACGCGCCGGTCAAGATCTACCTGACCGCGAGCGCGGACGCCCGGGCGGCCCGCCGTACGGCGGAGCTGACCGGCACCACGGTGGAGGCGCAGAAGGCCGCGATGGCCCGGCGTGACACCCTGGACTCGACGCGGAAGGCCGACCCGCTGGCGATGGCGTCCGACGCCGTCGAGCTGGACACCACCCCGCTGAACCTCGACGAGGTCATCGCCGAGGTACTACGCGTGATCAAGGAAAAAGTGTGACTGGGGAATACGACGACGACCGCGGCTGGATCGACGCTGAGCTCGCCGATCTGGGGACCGAAGACAGCTCGTCGGACGAGGCGCCGGACGCAGGTCCGCTGCCCGTCCTGGCCGTGGTGGGCCGCCCCAACGTGGGCAAGTCCACTCTGGTCAACAGGATCATCGGCCGTCGCGAGGCGGTCGTGGAGGACGTCCCGGGCGTGACCCGGGACCGGGTGACCTACGAGGCCACCTGGCGGGGCCGCCGGTTCACGGTGGTCGACACCGGCGGCTGGGACCCCGACGCGACCGGCATGGCCCTGCGGATCGCCGAGCAGGCGCAGATCGCGGCGGAGCTGGCCGACGTCATCCTGTTCGTGGTGGACGCCACCGTGGGCGTGACCGACTCCGACGAGATCGTCGGCCACGTGCTGCGCGGCTCCGGCAAGCCGGTCATCCTGGCCGCGAACAAGGTCGACAACCAGCAGATGGAGCTGGAGGCCGCCGCGCTGTGGTCGCTCGGCCTGGGCGAGCCCCAGCCGGTCTCGGCGCTGCACGGCCGCTCCAGCGGCGACCTGCTCGACGTGGTGCTCGACAAGCTGCCCGAGACGCCGCCGCAGCGCTTCGGCGCCGAGCGGGGCCCGCGCCGGGTGGCGCTGCTCGGCAAGCCCAACGTGGGCAAGTCCTCGCTGCTGAACAAGCTCCTCGGCGAGGAGCGCGTGCTCGTCGACCCGATGGCCGGCACCACCCGCGACCCGGTGGACGAGCTGGTCGAACTCGGCGGGAAGACCTGGCGCTTCGTGGACACCGCGGGCATCCGCCGCCGTGACCGCGAGCTCAAGGGCGCCGACTTCTACGCCAGCATGCGCACCAGGGGAGCGCTGGAGCGCTCCGAGGTGGCGATCGTCCTCATCGACGCCAGCGAGGTGCTGACCGAGCAGGACCTGCGGATCATCTCCCTGGTGATCGAGTCCGGCCGGGCCATGGTCGTGGCGTTCAACAAGTGGGACCTCCTCGACGAGGACCGCCGCCACTACCTGGAGAAGGAGATCGACCGCCAGCTCGTCCGCGTGCCGTGGGCGCTGCGGGTCAACATCTCCGCCAAGACCGGCTGGCACGTCGACCGGCTCGTCCCGGCGATCGAGAAGGCGCTGGACTCCTGGTCCACCCGCGTGCCGACGGCCCGCCTCAACGCCTTCCTGACCGACCTGGTCGCGGCGACCCCGCCGCCGGTCCGCGGCGGCAAGCAGCCCAAGATCCTCTTCGCCACCCAGGCGGCGACGGAACCGCCGAAGTTCGTGCTGTTCACCTCGGGCTTCCTGGAGGAGACCTACCGCCGCTTCATCGAGCGGCGCATCCGCGAGGAGTTCGGCTTCGCCGGGTCCCCGCTGGAGGTCACGATGAAGATCCGCGAGAAGAAGCAGGCGCAGAAGAAGAAGTGACGGGTCCCGGCGATCCCGGTGCGCGAGCCGTACAGGACGTTCCTGTACGGCTCGCGCCGTTCTCACCGGCCGCGGCGCCCCCGGGCCGGGCGGCGTTCACTCGGGGTGGTTGCCCGAGGCGTGGCCCGCGTCGTAGGGGGTCGTGACGCCCTCGTAGGCCAGGTGGAAGGTCATGCCGAGGGCCGCGTGGCCCAGATCGTGGCAGTGGGACATCCAGATGCCCGGGTTGTCGGCGCGCAGCGCGACCTCCCAGACCTCGCCGGGACCGACGTCGAAGGTGTCGGTCCACACCGGGCCGCCGGCCGGGACGCCGTTGCGGGACAGCACCAGGACGTGGTGCCCGTGCGGGTGCATGGGGTGGGTGTCCCTGCCCCGGTTGGCCACGGTGATCTTCACCAGCTCGCCCTCCCGGACGACGGGCGCGGGGATGTTCGGCCAGACCGCGCCGTTGACCGTGTGGGCGAGGGTCGGCACGCCGTCGAGCACGGCCGGCCCCCGGTCCAGCACCCAGGTGATCTCCCGGTCGAAGGGGCCGGGATCGGGCGTGCCGCCGGTGCCGTAGGCGGTGACGTCCAGCAGGGGGCCTGAGGCGGGCGGCGGGGCGGCGCCCGAGCCCGGGGTGACGAGCACGCCGAGGTCGGCCCGGTCGTCTGCGGAGAGCAGGACGGGCGTGGCGGGCATGGTGAAGGTCAGGTCGTGGCGACCGCCCGCGGCCAGCCGCACCCGCTCGCCGGTCACCTCGCGGGCCGCGGGCAGGTCCCGGCCGTCCACGGCGGCGATCCGGTACGGCGCGCCGCTCACGCCCAGGATCCGCGGGGCGTTGTCGGTCCCGGTGACGCGCAGCCGGACCGGGGTCCCGGGGGAGACGCGGAGCGGGGCCAGGCCGTCGGCGGGGGGCCGGTCGTCGACGGCGGCGGTCGGGACGCCGCCGAGCACGTGGACGGAGACCGTGTGGTCGGAGACCCCGGCGGGGGGCTCCGCGGCGGAGGACTCCGAGGCCGGGGATTGCTGCGGGGACTCCGATTTCGCGGAGTCCTCCTCCGGAGCGGGCGCGGGGCCGACGACGAGCATGCCGTACAGGCCCATGCGGACGGCCGGGTCCGACAGGTCGTGGCTGTGGTACCAGTAGCTGCCGGCGTCCTCGGCCGGGAACCGGTAGACGAACTCGCCCCCGGGCCGGACCG
Organism: Planobispora longispora; assembly: GCF_016863135.1. Taxonomy (GTDB): domain Bacteria; phylum Actinomycetota; class Actinomycetes; order Streptosporangiales; family Streptosporangiaceae; genus Planobispora; species Planobispora longispora. The sequence goes on along the minus strand of NZ_BOOH01000003.1, from coordinate 125,793 downwards.
CGTCCTGGGTGACTCCGGCCACACCGTCCTCTCCCACGGGGACGTCGTAGCCGTGCCAGTGCAGGGTCACGCCGAGATCGGGCATCGCGTTGCGCAGCCGTACCTCGACCAGCTCGCCCTGCCGGACCCGGAGCGTCGGGCCGGGCGCCCTGCCGTCGAAGGTCCACGCCTCGACCTGTTTCCCGGAGCCCAAGGTGATGGTCGCGGGCCGGGCGGTGAGGGTGAAGCGGCGGATCTTCGCTCCGGTGACCGGCCCCCGCAGATCGGTCACCGGTTTCGCGTCCGCGACCGGGCGGGCGCCTGAGCCGGAGTGGTGCGCGCCGAGGTTGAGCCGGTCCGGGACCCTGCTCGACCAGGCCGACAGCCCGGCCCAGACGACGGCGGAGCAGAGCACGGCGACTCCCGCCGTCGTGCTCCGGTGCCCTCGCCTCCGGGCTCGGATCCGGTTCGGGCGCGCCTCCGCGGACGAAGGGCCGGCGGGGGAGGAGAGGCGGTGGTGGGTGATGACGGTGGCGGTGGCCACCAGGGCGACCAGGAAGGCGGCGGTGACCGGGGAGACGGGGTAGGAGGCCGTGAGGGCGGCCAGGACGCCGGCGAGGGCGATCAGGCGGGTACGGCGGTCGCGGCGGGACATCACCGTGGCCGCCCCCGCGCCGAGCCAGAGCGCGGCGACCAGAGCGAGCACGATGTGGTCGAGGGCGAGGAGCTGAGCGGTGGTCATCGCTTCTTCGGGATCTTCGGGAATCTGCCGGAGGGGACCTTCGGGGTTCGCGGGCGGAAGTGCTCAGGAACGGGCGGCGGCGACGGGGACCCGGCCGGTCAGGGCGGCGGTGGCCGGGCTCCTGGCCTCGCGGAGGACCGTCACCGAGGCCCACAGCAGGAACAGGCCGAGAACGGCGTGGAAGCCGAGGACCACGTGGGAGGCGGTGGTGGTCCGGGTGGCGTCGGCGCCGGCCAGCTCGGCCAGCGGGAAGATCACGAAGATCTGCGCGGCGGCGATGCCCAGCGGGGCGATGCTCAGCCAGATCAGCTTGGCGCCCGACCGGGTGACGGCGGCCGCGATCGTGGTGATCAGGGACACGACGGGGATGACGAAGAGGCCGTTGAGCACGTGCGGCCCCATGGCGCCGAAATCGCCCGGGGTCGGCAGCGGACGCTGGAAGGCGCCGAAGGTGGCCAGGTAGAACTGGACGAGCACGGCCAGCAGCAGGATGGCGGCGAAGCTGAGAAAGACCTTGCGCATGGAGGTGTCTCTCCTCGGGATCACTGTCGGATGTGTGGTCCCAACAGTGATCCCGGCTTCTTGGCAGCTACTTGGCGGGTTCTTGACGCGATCTCGCCGGAGCCGCCAAGTGGCCGCCGGAGCCCTATCGGGCGGGCGACCGGCCGGGACCGCCTCCCGGTCCGCCGAGCCCTGCGACCGCCTCGCCGAACACCCACGGATCGGCCTCGCACTCGGCGATGAAGTCGCCGGGGAAGCCCGGCTCGAACCCCGCCGCCGACTCCAGCAGCCGGATCGCCTCCTCGGGGAGGACGACGCCGGCCGCGCCCAGGTTCTCGGTGAGCTGCTTGACGTCACGGGCCCCGACGATCGGGTGCACGGCGGCGGAGCGGGCGCGGGTCCAGGCGATCGCCACCTGGGCCGCCGTGGCGCCCAGGTCGTCCGCCACCCGCCGTACGGCCCGCGCGACCGCGTGGTCGCGCGGGGTGAGGGCCGAGGGGTCGACCCGGGTGCCCGCGCCCGGCGCCTCCGCGTCGGTGAACTTCCCGGACAGCACACCGCCGGCGAGCGGCCCCCACGCGGCGACGCTCATCCCGAACGCCTCGGCCATCGGCAGCAGCTCCCGCTCGATGTCGCGTTTGAGCAGGTTGTACGGCACCTGCAGGCCCGCGAACGGGGTCCAGCCCCGCCACTCGGCCAGAGTGTTGGCCTGGGAGACGATCCACGCGGGAGCATCGGAAATGCCGACGTACAGCACCTTCCCGGCGCGCACCGCGTCGTCCAGCGCCCGCATCGTCTCCTCGATCGGGGTGCGGCGGTCCCACAGGTGAACCCAGTACAGGTCGATGTAGTCGGTGCGCAGCCGCCGGAGGCTGTTCTCCAGCGACAGCACGAGGTTCTTGCGGTGGTTGCCGGCGGCGTTCGGGTCGTGGCGGTCGCGGGAGAGCGTGTACTTGGTGGAGACGACGAACCGGTCGCGGCGGCCGGTGAGGAGCTCGCCGAGGACGTCCTCGCTCTCGCCGTACGCCGAGGCCGTGTCGATGACGTTGCCCCCGGCGTCGGCGTAGGCGTCGAGCATGGCGCGATACTCCGGCAGGGCGTCGGGGCCGCCGCGCTCATAGAAGGTCATCGCGCCGAAGAACAGCTCGGACACCCGCAGGCCGGTCCGGCCCAGCAGTCGGTAACGCAAAGAAGATCCTCTTTCTCGGGTCTCGGGTCTCGGGTCTTCCGGGTTCACCGGAACCGCGCGGGCGTCGCGCGGACCGCGCCGTCTCAGGACACGTCGCGTGCCGACATCTCGTAGGAGCCGTTGTCGATGCCCCACGACAGGATCCGCCGCGGGCGGATCAGGATCCACGCGGGATCGAACGGGAACGGCGCGCCGAGGCGCTCGCCCACCCGCTCCCCGCCCTCGTCGTACGTCTCCGCGTGCCCCCGGATCTCGATCCCGCGCGGCGTCCACGGGTCCACGGCCGCGATGTCGTCGATGACGAAGGCCACGTCGGGGTGGTCCCGGGCGTCGCGGAACTTCTTGCTCCCCGCCATGCCGGTGCCGGCGGCGCCGCCGATCACGATCGCCTCGGCCTCGGGATCGTAGACGACCCCCACCGGCCGGACCGCCGGCCGGCCGTCCCGGCCGACCGTGGCGAGGCGTCCCAGCGGCTGCTTGGTCAGGTAGGCGACTTCGCCGTCGGTGAATGCGCTCATGGGAACGAGCCTGCCGGGCCGGTCTCCGGACAGGGAGGCCGCGGTGAGACTGGCCCCGGCGGGGCCACGATCGCTTCGGGCCGTCGCGCGCCGAATAGACTCCCCGCCATGGGAGGCAACGGATCGGCCGCCACGGGAGGCAACGAGCTGGGCGCGTTCCTGCGCTCCCGGCGGGAGGCCGTCGTGCCGGCCGCCGTGGGGCTCCCCGGCGGCTCGCGCCGCCGCACCCCCGGACTGCGCCGGGCCGAGCTGGCCACGCTCGCCGGGGTCAGCGTTGAGTACCTCACGCGGCTGGAGCAGGGGCGCGACCGCCGTCCCTCCGGCGAGATCCTCGCCGCGCTCGCCGACGCGCTGGGCCTCTCCCCCGACGAGCGGATCCACCTCCACCGCCTCGTCAAGGCGACGACGGGCGGCGCCTGCCAGAACGTCGCGCCGCCGGCCCGCACGGTGCGGCCCACGGTTCGGGCGCTGCTGGACCGGCTCGAACCGGCTCCGGCGCTGGTGGTGAACCAGCTGGGCGAGCTGCTCGCCTTCACGGCGGGGTACGGCCGGCTCGCGGGCCCGCTCGGCCTGCTGGAGGCAGCCCCTCCCGGCCTCCCCAACCTCACCCGGTTCGTCTTCACCGACGCCCGGGCGCGCGAGGCCTTCCCCGACTGGGACCGCGTCGCCGACGAGCGGGCCGCCGATCTCAGGGCCGCGGCGTCCCTCGGCGACTTCCACGCGGCGGTTCTCGCCGAGGAGCTGACCGCCGCCGCCGGCTCCCCGTTCAGCGGCCGCTTCGCGGTCCAGGGCGCGCTCCCCGGGCGTACGGGCGTCGAGCGGTGGGCGCACCCCCTGGCGGGCGAGCTGCTGCTGGCGTACGAGAGCCTGGAGGTGTCCGGCGCCGGCGAGCAGCGCCTGATCGTCTACCTCCCGGCCGACGGCGCCACCGAGACGGCCCTCGACCTCCTGAACCGGCGCCTCCCCGTCTCCTGACCGCGCCGCGGCCTCCCACGGCCCGGCCGATCTCCGCGGTCCGGCGTGAAGCGATCTCGACGCCGTCACGGACTCGGCGACCGGCCCGCAGGATCCGCCGCCTCCGGACCCCGGGCGGGTCAGGTCTCCGTGATCATGACGATGACGAGGCCGACGAGGTGGATCAGCACGATGAACACCATGATGGCGATGAACAGCCATTTGGCGGGACCGTGCTCGAAGTGCTTGTCCCCCTTCAGGGGCGGGCGCTGCGCCTGGCGGTCGGCGATCCGCTCCTCCAGGCTCTTTCGCTTCTGGCGTGCCATGGCGGGCTCCTCGGCGGCGGGCGACGGACGGTGTCGGGTTTGTTATTAAGAGTCCGGTTCCTCCTGCCCTTTTCGGGCCAGGGGAACCGGAGGGGGAGGGGCGGTCGGGTTGACCATTAATCATTAGTCCACTAACTGTTAGTGTACTAAAAGGGATAGTATGGGAGGACTGCTGACGGAGGTGCGAATGAGTGACATTGGTGACATTGCCGATCCGCTGTCGCTGGAGAATCAGGTCTGCTTCGCCCTGGCCGTCGCCTCGCGATCGGTGATCGGCCTGTACCGGCCGGTGCTGGAGCCGATGGGGCTGACCCACCCGCAGTACCTGGTGATGCTGGCGCTGTGGCAGCGCGCGCCGCTGTCGGTCAAGGACCTCAGCCGCCTGCTGCAGCTCGAGCCCGCCACGCTGTCACCGCTGCTCAAGCGCCTGGAGGCCGCCGGACTGATCGAGCGCCGACGTTCCCGCGCCGACGAGCGCTCGCTGGCGGTGACCCTGACCGGCGAGGGACGCGCGCTGCGCGAACAGGCCGAGAAGATCCCCGCGGCCATCGTCGAGCGCCTGGGAATGGACGTGGCCGAGCTCCAGGGCCTGCACCAGGCGCTGACGCGGGTGATCGCCGCGGCCGGCGGCGCGCGTCCGGGCTGACGGCTCAGGCGGACGCCGGGACCGGCCCGTCGGCCTTCCTGCCGGGCAGCAGCAGCGCGACCAGCACGCCCGCGGCGCACAGGCCCGCGGTGATCAGGAAGATCTCGCTGTACTCGGTGTGCAGGGCGGCCCGCACCAGCGCCTCGTACTCCGCCAGCTGCTTGGCGTAGACATCGGGTTCCACGCCGAACGGCAGCGGCGTGTCCAGGTGGGCGGTGAGCGACTGGAAGCGGTGGAAGCCCCAGGCGGACAGGCCCGCCACGCCCAGCAGCATGCCCATCATCCGGGCCACGACCACCGCCGCCGACGCCACGCCGTGCTGGGCGGCCGGTACGGCGCGCAGCACCGCGGAGGAGACCGGCGCGATAACCACGCCGAGGCCGAGCCCGGCCACCACCAGGTCGACGTCCATGCGGTATCCCGCGGAGGCCAGATCCAGCGGCCACTGGCCGATGCGGACGTATCCGACCGCGGCCACGGCCAGCCCGGCGACCGCCACCGGGCGCTCGCCGTACCGGTGGGCCAGCCACCCGCCGAGCAGGGCCGCCACCGAGAGCGCGATGAGGAAGCGGGACAGCACCAGCGCGCCGTCCAGCGTCTCCAGCTTCAGCAGCGTCTGCGCCGACAGCTGCACGTCCACGAGGGTGACCAGCAGCGCCGCCCCGGTCAGGAAGCTCACCCCGAGCGTGGCGAAGAACGGGCCGCGCAGCACCCCGGCCATCTCCACCAGCCGGGTCCGGGCGCGCATCTCCCACAGCACGAACGCGACCCCCGCCGCCGCCCCGGCGGCGATCAGCGGCAGGCCCCACGGGGGCAGCACGGACTCACTCGGGTCGGGGTTGTAGAGCCCGGCCACCAGCAGGCCCAGCGACAGGGCCAGCAGCAGGCCGCCGGCCACGTCCACCCGGGCGGGCGGGGCGCCGTTCCGCACGGGCGGCGGCACCGAGCGGTGGACGAACACCGCCGCCACGGCCACCAGCGGGATGTTCAGCCAGAAGATCGACCGCCAGCCGCCCAGCTGGACGCCGCCCAGCTCCAGGGTGACCGGGACCAGAGCGGCCAGGCCCGCGCCGTACAGCGGGCCCAGGACGCTGCCGAGCTCCTGGGCGGCGCCGACCGCGCCGAGGGCGACCGGGCGGCCGCGTTCGTCCCACAGGTCGCCGATCAGCGCCATGGTGATCGGCAGCAGGGCGCCGCCCGCGATGCCCTGCACGGTGCGGCCGGCGACCAGCCAGGGGACCGTCTCGGCGAGCGCGGTGACGACCGAGCCGATCGCGAAGCCCGCCAGGCACAGGTGGATGAGCGGGCGTCTGCCGTACCGGTCGGAGAGCTGGCCGAGCAGCGGCATGGCCGCGATGTAGCCGAGCAGGAAGCCGGTGACGATCGGGGTGGCCCGCTCCAGGTGGTTCTGCGGGACGTCGAGGTCCTCGGCGATGTCGATCAGGACGGTGACGACGACGTAGGCGTCCAGCGCGGCCAGCAGCACGGCGGTGCCGCCGACGCCGAGGGCGACGCGCCGCCGGACGGCCCCGTCGCGGTCGAGGAGTGCGGGGGAGGTCACGGCGTCGCTTCCGCCGGGGGCGTCACCTGGACCGGCACGTCGTAGTCGGTGAAGGTGACGATCACCTTGCCGCCGTTCAGCGGAAGGTCCGCCTTGAGCAGGCGGCTGGTGGCCTTGTCGATCCAGAGGGTGCCGTTCACGCTCTGCGTGAGCCCCGGCACCATGGTGGCGAGGATCTGCTGGGAGAGCGTGGCCGAGACCCGGTAGGCGTCGGCGCCGCCGACCTTCTCCTCACCCTGCGCCTTCGGGTCCAGCGCGTTGGACAGGAGCTGGACGACCCCCTTGGCCGGGTTGAGGATGGCCGAGGGGTCGTAGATCGCCGAGAGCTGGGACCGCGACATCTTCTGGAAGCCGCCGGTCACCCCCTTGAAGTGCACGGTGTCTCCCACCAGGAAGAACTCGATCTCCAGCAGGCTGCCCGCCATGTCGACCTGGATCGTTCCGTCGGCGTCACCGCCCGCGCTGAGCCGGCCCGCCGCCTTCTTCACCTGGACCGCGGGACTGCCCTCGGTCTCCATGGTGAACGCGGTGGACTTGACCGTCCGCATCGCCTCCGCGGACTTCTTGACCAGGTCGGGACCGCCGGGGAGCGCGGCCGTCCCGTCGGAGCCCCCGCCGGTGCAGGCGGTGAGCAGGGAGAGCGCGGAGATCACCGCGGCGATGAAGATCCGTCGAGCAGACATGGCCGGATCGTAGCGAGCGCCCGGTCACCTAGGGGAGGACACTGCGGTATCGGTTTCGCTTCACCGCAGGCTCTTGAGGTGCTTGACCACCGGGGCGTAGGACGCCTCCAGCTCGTGGAGCTGGTCGTCGGTGAGCAGGTCGATGAAGTGCTCGCGCACGTTCGTCACGTGGTGCGGCGCGACCTTCTGGATGGTCTGCCAGCCGTGCTCGGTGAGCACGGCGAAGGTGCCGCGCCGGTCGTCGGGGCAGGTCTCCCTGGAGACCAGGTCGGCCGCCTCCATCCGGGAGATCTGGTGGGACAGGCGGCTGCGCGACTGGATGGTGGCGTCGGCCAGGTCGCTCATGCGCATGCGGTGGCCGGGGCTCTCCGAGAGGTTGACGAGGATCTCGTAGTCGTTCAGGGAGAGCCCGAACGCCTGCAGCTCGCGGTCGAGCCGGTGCTCAAGGAGCTTGTGCGCGGCGAGGTGAGTGCGCCAGGCCCGCTGTTCGAGCGGACTGAGCCACCGGGGCTCCTCGGTGTTCATGAAACGAACCTACCTCAGACGATGACACCGGTATTTCCCCGGCGAGGGGAGACCGTCACCCTCCGGCGCCCTCGCCGAAGGTGACAGGATGGTCGGAGATCACGCAGACCATTACATCCTGGTCCGCCAGTCCTCTCGCGTCCTGCGCCTCCGCCGTCTCCTCCGGGCTTCTCGCGTCCTGCGCCCCCGCCGCGGCCTCCGGGCGCCCGGAGGAGACCGCGGGAGCGGCCCGCCACTCCAGCAGGTGCCTGCCCTCCCACTCCAGGGCGCGGGGCTCCCCGGCGGAGTCCAGGGGCAGCGCGGACAGATCCGTCGCGCGCAGGGCGTCCAGGGTCAGCTCCCCGCGCTTGACGAGCGCCTCCTTGCGGACCCACAGGCGGATCAGCGTGTCGTTGTCGCGGACCAGGGGCTGTTCCACGCCGCTCAGGATCTGGGCGGCCAGGTCCTCGTTGAGGGGGCCGGGAGGGACGCGCTCGGCGTCCACGCCGACCCGGCCGGGCCCCGCCGCCGCGCACACGTACCCGTGGCAGTGGCTGAGGCTGACGCCGAGCCGGGGGATCTCCGCCAGGTACGGCCTGCCGTGCCCGGGGCCGTGGTACTCGCAGATCTGCAGCAGGGTCAGCCGGTCCTCGGGCACGCCGGTGAGCCGGGCCGCGCACCGCCGTACGAGGACGTGGGCCGCGACGAAGTCACGGCGGTCGGACTCCCGCACGAAACGCGCCGCCCGCTCGCGTTCGGTCTCGGTGAGCAGGGCCATCCCGGCGGGGGAGTAGATCTCGTCGGTGGGGGCGGCAAGCGCCAGGGAAGCGTGCACGAGGTCAGACTAGAGGTTCTAGCGATATATGGATTTATGTCCTGTCACTTGTCCTTCTTCTTGCCGGGGCTGGGAGAGGGCTCGGGCTGGGTGATCTCCTTGCCGTCCGGGTCCGTCAGGAGCTCGTCGGCGGCGCCCATCACCGTCGCGTCGTTCACCTTCCACTGGCCGCCGATCTTGATCAGGCCCAGCTCCATGTAGGTGCCGAGCAGGCGGCGGGTGCCCGCGGTGCTCTTCACCTGGGAGTCGACGATCGTGATGGCCTTGGCCCGCCCCTCGGCCACCTCGCCGACGTAGACGCCCCGGATCGAGGCCGTCGAGGACGCCCTCATCGCGGTGATCACGCTTTCGAGGGGGCTGAACGCCTGGTCGTAGGTCTTCTCGAAGTCCTCGCCCGACAGGTTGAACACGTGGTCCCGGTAGGTCTGGAGATCGTTGTAGTCGTAGGTCTGCAGCGCCACGGCGAACTCCCCGGCCCGGGTGGACACCGCGAGCCGCTCGGCCTTCTCGGTGGAGAGCCGGTCGGCCAGCCGGTCGGCCGACATCCACTGGATCACCCCGAAGGCCACCGCCCCCGCGGCCGCCATCGCCACGACCGCGCCGATCAACCGCCCCCGCCACGCCGCGAACCCCGCGAGCCTCCCGCCCGCAGACCCGGTCCCGTCCCCCTCAGCCGCCGCGTCCCCCTCAGCCGCCGCGTCCTTCTCGGCGGTCATGGCCTCCGCCGCCGCGTCCTCCTTCGCCGCCTCACTCCCGGCGGCGTCGTCCGCGTCCGGGACGGCGGCGGGCTCGGCGCGGTCCGGCAAGATCTCCTCGGCGAGGTCCTCGGTCCGCTGGGGGGTCGGGCTCATCTGCTACTCCTGTTCACGGCGGCGGGCGGCTCGGCCGACGATGATCCAGCCGAGCACGCCGCCGGAGACGACGACGGCAAGGAAGATCGCGACGACGAAGGGGGTGTAGTCCTGGGCGGAGCCGGCGCTCACATCGGCGTCGCCGGCCTCGGCGCGTCCCTGCGGTTCCCCGGTCTCCGGGCCCTCGGCCTCCAGCGGGCCCTCGCTCTCCTCCGGCGACGCGGACGACTCGTCCGACACGTCGTCGGTGATGTCGGACCCGTCGGGATGGGGACCGGTGTCCTCGTCCTCGTCGGTCCGCCTGTCGTCCGGGACCGGCGCGCCCTTGGGACAGGACCGGAGCTTCGGCGTGGCCGGCGGGGCCAGCGGCCCCCGGTACTCCTCGGCCACCTTGGGCCCGCCCGGGACGCTGAAGATGAACGTGACCCTTCCGTACAGGCCGCCGGCGTGCCTCTCGGTCGTGTCGGCCAGCAGGGCCTGGGTGGTCGGGACCGTCCGCAACAGGTGGCTGATGTGCGCCTGGTTGCGGGCGGTGAACACCACGCCCTGCCGCATCCCCGCCGCCATCAGCGTGCAGGACAGGCCGGGGCGCGCGACGTTGAGCAGGCGGTCCACCTGGCGGAAGAAACCCGGCCCGTGGTCGAGGAAGGCGTGCAGCTGCCGGCGCGAGTCCCGGATCGACCGGGTCACGCCCGCCAGATCCGTCACGCCCGACGCGAGCTCCTCCCGCTTGCCGGCCAACGTGCCGGTCAGCCGGGTCAGGTTCACCGACAGGTCGTCCAGCAGCCGGGTGTTCTCGGCGAGCGTGGTGGTCAGGTCGTGGGTGTTGTCCACGATCTCCCGGATCGACGTCGTACGGCCGTCCAGGCCCGCCGCCAGCTCGTTCACGATGGTCTGGGCGTCCTGCGGCGGCACCGCGTTCAGCAGCTTGCCGACCCCCTCGAACAGCCTGCGGTAGTCGAGCGGGACCGACGTGCTGGACAGCGGGATCGTCGCGCCCGGAGGCATGACCTCGCCCCCGACGCCGGCCTTCGGCGGGGAGATCTCCACGTACGGCTCGCCGATCGCGGACTTGCGGCGCACCTCGGCGGTGACGCCCCGGGGGATCCGCACCTCGCGGTCGATGCTCAGCGCCACCACGATCTTCCCGGGGGCCAGCGCCACGTCGTCGATCCGGCCGATCCGCACGCCGAGATAGGCCACGTCGAAGCCGCGCACCAGGCCGGGGGAGGAGACGAACTCCGCGTTGATCCGGTACGGCCGCTCGATGATGTCCAGCTTGATGATGCTGGTGAACGCCCACACGGTCATCACGACGCCGAGCACCGCGAAGAAGCCGAGGTTGATCCAGATGCGGTTCCTCATCGCGGCGGCTCCAGCAGCAGGCGGAAGTCATCCACTGAGTTGGGCGTCTTGGGCTTGTCGTCCGTCTTCGGCTTGGACAGCAGGATGCCCTTCAGCCAGACGTAGGTCAGCAGCTGGCCGTTGACCACGATCGGCGGCATGTCGATGAACCGCTGCACCCGGCTGATCAGGACCTTCAGATCCTCCTTGCCGCGAACCATCGACGTGGACACCCCGTCGAGCTCCCGCAGGAGCTCGCGCAGGCGGGCCGCGTGCCGGGGATAGACGGTGGCGTTCACCTCGCGCGCCAGGGCGGTCAGCTCCCTCAGCGTCTTCTTCACGTGCTTGCGGCCGTGGTTGAGGCGCGCGGTGGCGGCCTCGACGCTGCCGGGCAGCTTGTCCAGCTCGTCGCTGCCCTTGGCCAGCTCGTCGCCCAGCTTCGCCAGGCCGTCGATGGTGCGCGCCAGATCCCGGCGGGACTCGGCGTAGGCGGCCGTGACCTCGGTGGTCTGCCGCAGCAGCCGGTTGAGATCCTCGCCCTTGCCGCCGATGCCGGTCGCCGCCGCGTCCAGGATGGCGTTGACGTCCTGGGCGCCGAGCGCGTCGATCAGCGGCCCCGCCCGCTGGGTGACCTGCTCGATGTCCGGCTCGACCGACGTCTCCGAGATCGTCGCGCCGTCCGCCATGAACGGCCCGGTCGTCATGTCCTTGCCGGCGGGCAGATTCAGCTCGACGTAGTTCTCACCCAGGATCGACGTCTTGGCGACCGTCGCGGAGGTGCCCTCGGGCACCCGGTGGCCGTCCTCGACGGACATGGTGACCTTGGCCCGGTAGCCCTCCAGCCGGATGTCGGTGACGCTGCCCACCCGCACGTCGGAGATCTGCACGCTGTGCCCGACCACCAGGCTCTGCACGTCGTCGAAGGTCGCCACGAGGGTGAGATCCCCGGACGGCGCGCCGAAGGACTGCAGGCTGCACGCCGCCGCCATCGAGAGCGCCGCCAGCCCCGCCGCCGGCCTCGCCCACCGCGCCGCGCCGACCACTGCGCGCACTCCGCTCACCTCCGCCTGCTCACGGGTCGGTCGGTGAGCTCCGTTCGCTCCGCGGGCGGCTCGCTGCGCTGCGCCGACCACTGCGCGCACTCCGCTCACCTCCTTCCCTGCTGCCAGGGGCAGTTGCTCAGCTCACCCGGGAGACAGGGCACCTTGCCCAGGCCGAGCGCGTCGAAGAGGGGGGTCAGCCAGGCGCGGGTCATGGCGTTGAGCACGAGCCGGAACTTGAGCACGTGATGCTCCCTGTCCCAGGACATGACCATGTTGTCGACGAACTTGCGGGTCCCGGAGATGGCCTCGGCGGCCGACTCGCTGTTGACCTTCAAGGTGATCACCAGCTCGGCGAGGTTGGTCACGCCCCGGGGCAGCCTCACCTGGTAGGCCTCGACCAGCGCGTCACCCCGCTGGACGAACTCGGCCAGGCCGGTGACGAAGCGCCGCATGCGCTCCCGCTCGTCGGCCAGGGTGGCGCTGGCCTCGGCGAAGGCGTCGATGGTCGTCTTGACCTGGCTCTCGCGCTCGTTGAGCCTGGTGGCGATCTTGTTCAGGTTCCCGGCCAGCTCGATCAGCTGCTCGTCCTGCCCCGCGAGCGTCCGGGTCAGCGAGGCCGCGTCCTCCAGCGCCTCGTTGATCTGCCGGCCCCGGCCGCGGACGCTGTCGGCCAGGTTCCCGGCGACGTCGCCCATCTTGTCGGTGTCCAGGGCGTCGGTGAGCTTGGTGAACGCCTCCAGAGCGTCGTCGATCTCCACGGGCAGGTCGGTCCGCTCCAGCGGGATCACCGCGCCCGGCCGGATACGCGGCATGCCGGGTTTCCACGGCGGGTGCAGCACCACGTTCCGCTCGCCCAGGGTGTTCTGCGGGGCGACGATCGCCTGGACGTCCGCGGGCAGCGGGACCCCGCCGTCCACCACGAGGTCCGCGCGGACCCTGTCGCCCTCGACGGTGAGCTTCTCCACCGTCCCCGCGTCCAGGCCCATCACCTTCACCTTGGCCTGCTCGTACAGGGAGGGCGCGGCGGCGAAGTAGGCGGTCAGCCGGTACGGCCCCGCCCCGCCCGGCAACAGCGAGCACCCCCCGGTCCCGGCCAGCAGCACCCCCGCGAGCAGGATCGAGGTGAGCGCGCGCCGGAGCGGGCGCGCCGGGGCCGCCGGACGGGGCACGGAGGCCGCCGGACGGAGGATGGAGGTCGCCGGACGGAGGATGGAGGTCGCCGGCGGGGCCGCCGGACGGGTCGCGGGGGTCACCGGTCCCTCCTGTCGTTGCGGATGGCGCCGAGCACCTCGGGGTTGATCGGGCCGAGCCCGACGGCGATGGCGTCCACCCACGGCCCCTGGCCGCCGGTGGTGGCCAGCCCGGAGAAGGTGGGACCGACCCAGGTCAGCACCGTGTTGAGGCCCTTGGCGCTGGTGGAGTCGAGGCGGTTGCTGATCGCGGTCACGTCGTCGACCACCGCGATCAGGTTCTTCTCGTGCTCGGTGACCAGGTCGGAGATGCTGTTGACCAGGTCGCTGCCCTCGCCGAGGAAGGTCTTCAGCTCGTCCCGCCGGAGCCGCAGCTCGTTGAGCATGATCTCGATCGAGTCGATCAGCTGGTCGATCTGCTCGTCCTTGGACTCCAGCACAGAGATGATCTTGTTGCCGTTGTCCAGCAGCTTCCGCAGCTCGGGCTCGCTCTCGCTGATGACCTCCGACAGCTCGCCGATGTTGTCCAGCAGCCGGGTGACCCGGCCCTGCGGGGCGGGCTCCAGCTCCGACAGCTCCGACAGCAGCTTGTCGACGGCGTCGGTGTCGAGCCGGTCCAGCAGCCGGGTGGTGTCCTTGAGGGCGTCGGTGATCAGCGTCGGGGTGCTGGTCCGCTCCATCGGGATCCGCCGCCGCTCCTCGGGCAGTTCGTCCATGTAGGGCCGGGTGACCGGCCCGGTGAGCTTGATGTAGCGGCCGCCCAGCAGGTTGGAGAGGGTGATCTCGGCGCGGGTCTGCGGGCCGAGCCTGATCCCGTCGTCCATCTTCCAGGTGACCACGACGTGGCCCTTGGCGTAGTCGGCCCGGACCTCGGTGACCTTGCCGACGGGCACCCCCGCCACCCGCACGTCGTTGCCCGAGCGCAGCCCGGCCGAGTCCGGCAGGATCGCCGACATCGTGTAGCCGCCTTCCAGCAGCCCCAGGTTGCCGACCAGGAAGGTGACGAGCAGCACGGTGCCGAGGGTCGCCAGCGACACCAGGCCGACGACGATCTTGTTGCGGTCACGGAACGACTTGATCGCCATCAGGGCCCCACCAGGACTCGCCGCAGGCTCCCCGTGCTGGTGAGCTTCGTGCCGTTGCGCAGCGGCGGGGGAGTGCTCATCGGATACGGGCAGGGCAGCGGGCCCAGCGCCACGCAGGGCACCGCCGTGGTGACGAAGTGGCCCCGGCCGGTCACCTGGTACGAGCGCCGCAGCGGCGGGCCGAGCGTGTTGAGCACCTTCTCGATGGAGGAGATGTTGCGCCGGACGCCGCCGGTGAGCCGGGTCATGTGGTCGACCAGGCGGCCGAACTCCTCGGAGTTCTCGCCCAGCACCCGGTCGTTGACCCGGACCGTGGTGGACAGCTCCACCAGGGCCTCGTCGATCAGCTTGCGGTTGCGGGCGAACGCGCCGGTCAGCTCGACCAGGTTGTCCACGAGCCTGGAGATCTGCTTGTCCCTGCGGGCGACCACGCCGGTCACCGTGGCGTAGTCCTCCAGCAGCCCTTGGATGATCTTCTTGCGTTCGGCGATGGTGGTGGTCAGGGCGTCGAGGTTGTTCACCAGTTCCGGGATGTTCTTCTGGTTGCCGTCCAGCGCCTCGCCCGCGGCGGTGAGCAACTGGTTGATCTGCTCGGGGTCCAGGCTCCGGGTGAGCGGGCCCAGATCGCTGACCAGCTCGCCGATGTCGACCACCGAGCTGGTCCGCTTCACCCGGGCGCCGTCGGGCAGCGTGTCCCGCGCGGTCCCGGGCTCCAGGTAGATCACCCGCTGGCCGATGGTGTTGCGCCAGCGGACCGCGGCGGAGGTGTCGGAGGGGACCCGCACCGAGGCCTGCACGCTCAGGGTGACCTCGGCCCTGCCGTTGACCACCTCGATCGTGTCGACCTGCCCGACCGGCGCTCCGGCGATCTTCACCTGGTCGCCCGTGTGGAGCCCGGCGACGTCGTCGAAGGTCGCGACGAGGGTGTAGGTGTCGCCCACGCCCACCCGGGCGATCTGCGCGCCGATCACGACGATCAGCGTGACCGTCACCGCGAAGAACAGGCCGAACTTGCCCAGCGTCCAGCGCCGCTGGATCTGCTCTCTCGACCGGGCCATCCCCTCACCTGCCGTTCGTGGGGCCGCAGGCGCCGACGAAGAGCTCGCAGATGTCGGTCGCGACGAAGGCCGCCATCTTGAGTTGGTTGGCGTCGCCGGGGCCCTGGCCCGCGATCAGGTCGTTCAGCACGGTGAGGATCTGGTTCAGCCCCCGCACCCCGTCACCGGCCAGGCCGAGCTGCGCGTAGATCAGGGAGGCCGCGCGCTCGCCGGAGTTCACCGCCGCCTTGAGGTTGCGGCGGTGCTTGCGCAGGCCGTACGCGCTCAGGCTGGACAGCTCGTCGAACTCCCGCAGCAGCGCCCGTATCTTGTCGGCCCGCTCCAGCAGGCCGGGGGTGAGCACGTTGACGTCGGCGGAGATGCCGATGATCTCGTCGCCCTTGTCGGCGAGGCTGCCGCTGAGCGCCGCGGTGTCGCCGATGAACCGCTGGAACTCCTCGCGGCGGCGGTGCGCGACGTCGATGACCTTCCCGCCGCCCTCGACGATCTCGCGGATCTGCGGGCCCTTGCCGTCCAGGCCGCGGCCCAGGGTGTGCACGATCGTGGTGATGTCCTGCGGGTCCACGGCGCTGAGGCCCTCGTACGCCTCGCCGAGGGAGTCCGACAGGTCCACCGGCGCCCGGGTCCTGGTGATGACGGCGCCGTCGCCCAGGTACGGGCCGGAGGTCTCGCCGCCGCCGGGGAGCAGGTCGACGAACTTGGGGCCGAACACCGAGGTCGGCTCGATCGCCGCGGTGACGGTCTCGGGCACCTTGACTCCGGGGTCGATGTACATCGTCACCACGGCCCGGCCGGCGGAGTCCAGGGTCACCGAGCCGACCCCGCCCACCGTGATGCCGCGGATCTTGACGGGGGAGTTGGGGTCCAGTCCCTGCCCGGCGTGGCTGAACGCGGCCGACAGGCGGGTGCCGCTCTCGGTGGAGGCGTTCCGGATGATGACCACCAGGGTCGCCAGGAGGGCGACGATCACGGCCAGGGAGATCGCCAGCCGGACCGGGAGCGGGGTCTCACCGCGGGCCATCGTCGCTCACCCCGTCAGCTTCACGCCGCTGCCCTGGCCCCAGAAGAGGTAGGACAGCAGCAGGTTGAGGATGATCACGGTGACGATCGACTGGCGGATCGCCCGCCCGGCCGCGACGCCCACGCCGACCGGGCCGCCGGTGGCGTTGAACCCGTAGTGGCAGTGGATGCTGATCACGGCGAACGCGAAGACGACGACCTTGATCACGCTGTAGACGATGTCCATCACCGGAAGGCCGAGATAGAAGTAGTAGTCGTAGACGCCCGGCGCCATGCCGAACAGGACCGTGCACATCAGCCGGGTGGCGAAGAAGCTGGCGAACAGCGCGATCATGTAGACCGGGATCAGCGCGATCAGCGCGGCCACCACCCGGGTGCAGATCAGGTAGGTGAAGGCGTTGATGCCCATCACCTCCAGCGCGTCGATCTCCTCGGAGATCCGCATCGCGCCCAGCTCGGCGGTGAAGGACGACCCGACCTGGGCGGCCAGCGCCACGGCCGCGATGATCGGGGTGATCTCCCGGACGTTGGCGAAGCTGCCCACCAGGCCGATGAACGACTCGGCGCCGATCGCCTGCAGGCCCTGGTAGCCCTGGAGCCCGACGGTGGCGCCGACGGCGAAGGCCATCGTGAACGCCACGAAGACCATGCCGCCGCCGATGACGGTCGCGCCGACGCCCACCACGACGTCGCTGACCTGGCGGAGCACGACCTTGGTGAACTTGGCCCGCAGGATGATGTCCCGGACCGAGTAGAAGATCACCTTCCAGAGGAAGAGCGGCCAGTCCGAGAGCGAGGCCACCCGCTCCGTCACGTCGCGGAACGCGCCGTACGCGCGCTGGCCCGTGGTGCGGGCCCCGGGGACCGCGGCCATCACAGCGCCCTCGGCGGGTAGGCGAGGAAGTAGATCATCGTGATGACGTAGTTGACGGCGAAGACCAGAACGAAGGTGACGACCGTGGACTGGTTCACCGCGCGCCCGACGCCGACCGGGCTGGTCTGGCAGGTCATGCCGAAGTAGCAGGCCATGATCGCGGCGATGAAGCCGAAGATCCAGGCTTTCAGGAGCGTGACCAGCAGGTCGCTGGTGACCAGCAGGGAGAGCGCGCCGTCGAAGTAGGCGCCGGGGGTGACGCCCTGGATGATGACGTTGAAGAAGTATCCGCCGGCCGCCCCCGCGACGATGACCAGCGGGACCAGCAGCACCGCCACCGTGCTCGCCGCCCAGAGGCGGGGGGTGACCAGGCGGTGGATCGGGTTGACCGCCATGACCTCCATGGCCGCCAGCTCGTCGCGGATGTTGCGGGCGCCGATGTCGGAGGTCATCGCCGACCCGCCGGCCCCGGCGATGAGCAGGGCCGAGGCCATCGGGGCGACCTCGCGGACCAGGCCGACGACGACGGCGCCGCCGGTGGCCGAGGACGCGCCGAGCTGCCAGGCCAGCTCGCCCACCTGGAGGGCGACGGTGGCGCCGAGGGGCAGCGAGACGAGGAGCACGGGCAGGCTGGTGACGCGGGCCAGGAACCAGCACTGGTGGACGAACTCCCAGAACCAGGTCCTGACATCCCAGGTGCGGCGGAATCCTTCGATGGTGATGACCGACATGTCGCCGATCCGGCCGAGCGCGTCGGTGGTTCTGCGGACGACGTAACCGGTGACCATGTCCCGCCCGCCGTCCGTCATCAGCCCGCCGTCCGCTGTGCCATGACCACCTCGGGATCCGCTCCGCCGACCGTGGATGAGTCACCTTACTGACGGGTAGTCCAGTAAGTCGATGCTTTCCTGGGAATTTGAGGAAAAGGTATGAGGCCCAGGTCACAACTTGTCAGGGCGTTCACACCTTTGTCGGGCGGCGGTGGAGCCGGGGCAGACGTACGGCCCGCACCCGCAGGTGAGAGACGCGGGCACGGGCCGTACGGGAAGGGGGAGACCGGCTCGCGGAGAGCCGGTCCGCGGGGGATCAGCCCACCGGGACCTGGTACTCCTTGACCAGATCCGACTCCGAGGCGTCCTTGAAGACGACCGCGCCGCCCAGGGCGTCCTTGTCCGGCTTGGCCACGTAGGACCGCAGCGACGCGGGCTTGTCGAACACGGTGAAGTCCATGGTGCCGCCGTACTCCTGGCCCCAGGCGTTCTGGCTGCGGTGCGCGGTGACCACCCCGGCCCGGGTCAGGTCCTTGCTCTCGCAGGCCTTCTTGAGCGCGTCGACGACGATCCCCGCGGCGGTGTAGCCGGCCGAGACGCCGCTGTCGATGGCGTCCTTGGGGTACTTCGCCTTGTAGTCGTCGGCCAGCTTCTTCAGCGCGGGCAGGTCCGAGCCGATCGGGGCGCCGCCGGTCATGTAGTAGAAGTCCTTCAGCAGGGCGGGACCGGCCGGCGTGGGCAGCAGCTGCGGGGAGTAGGCCGAGTTGCTGCCGACGAACGGGATGTCCATGCCGCCGGCCAGCGAGACGCCGACGAGGGAGGCGGTCTGACGGGGGCCGACCGAGACCAGCACGGCCTTGACGCCCGCCTTCTTGAACGCGGCGACCTGCGCGGTCATGTCCTGGTCGGTCGCCTTGATCTTCTGCTCCACCAGCTCCAGGCCGAGCTTCTCGGCGGCGAACTTCGAGCCGTTGAGGGCGCTCTCGCCATAGTCGCCCTCGAAGTACAGGTGCCCGATCTTGTCGCCGGACTTGACGCCCTTCTCCTTCGCCAGGAAGTCCACCGCGTTGATCATGTCGATGTCGTAGGTGGTGGCGGTGACCTGGATGGGCTCGCTGCCCAGCAGGCTGGTGGCCCAGGCCTGCGGGATGGTGAGCATCTTGTCGGCCTCGATGCGCTGCTTGACCGCGTTGACCATGGGCGAGCCCACGACGTGGGCCATCGCCACCACCTTCGGCCCGATCTCGGTGTAGGCGGCGACGGCCTTCTGCACGTCGTAGCCGTGGTCGCGCACGACGGCCTCGAGCTTCCGGCCGCACACGCCGCCGGCCGCGTTGACCTGCTCGAAGTAGAGCTGCTGGGCGTTGGTCAGGCTCTTGCCGAAGGAGGCGTAGGGGCCGGTCAGGTCGGTCATCATGCCGATCGAGATCGTGCCGGCGGTGACGCCGGGGCCGGTCTTCACCCCGTCGCCGGAGGCGGGGGCCTCGGCGCCGCCTCCGGTGGCCTTCTCGCTGGCGCACGCGGTGGCGGCCAGGGCGAGCAGGGCCAGTGCCGCTATCCGCCGGGAGGTTCGTGAGATTGCCATGGTCAGATTCAGTTCCTTGTCTCGGGGGTGGGAGTGAGGGAGTGCTTCGCCGCGGGCGCGGACGCGACCCGGCGGTTGATACGGAGACGCAGCTGGTTGACGAGGCCGAGGAGCCCGCCGGGCAGGAAGAGCACGACCACGACGACGGCGAGGCCGTACAGGATCTGGGCGGCCTCGGCGGCCCCGACCCCCTCCTGGCCGGGCTGGACGATCAGCGGCAGGGCGTCGCTGTAGCGGGTGAGCAGCCGGGGCAGCATCGAGACGAAGACCGCGCCGATCACCGCCCCCGCCACCGAGCCGAGCCCGCCGATGATGATCATGGCCAGGTAGGAGAGGGCGAGCAGGAGGCCGAAGTAGTCCGGCACGGTCTGCTGGAAGACCAGGGCGATCAGCACGCCGGCCAGCCCGCCGTACATGGAGGAGAGCACGAACACGCCGGCCCGGTAGCGGGCCACGGGCACGCCCATCACCCCGGCCGCGATCTCGTGGTCGCGGATGGTGTTCATGGCGCGTCCCGGACGGCCCCGCAGCACCCCGCGGGCGAACAGCCCCGCGCCGAGCAGCAGGACGATCCCGAGGAACCAGAGCCGCTCCAGCGCGCCGAACGGCACTCCGGCGATCACCAGGGGGGCGTCCGGGGTGTCGGCGAAGACGAACCCGAACACCTCCAGGGGCGGCACCGGCCGGCCGTTGTGGCCGCCGGTCACCGGCGTGGCGTTGGACATCGCGAACTGGCCGATGAAGATCAGCGCCAGGGTGGCGATGCCGAGGTAGGCGCCCTTCAGCCGGGCGGCGATGGGGCTGAACAGCCCGCCCGCGACGCCCGCCAGGAGCACCGCCAGGACGGCCGCCACCGGGGTGGGCAGGCCCAGGCCGCCGAGGGAGTGGGCGCCCTCCTCCGGGAGGGAGGCGAAGTAGACGTAGCCGAAGGCGCCGACCGCCAGGAAGAACGCGTGGCCCATGGACAGCTGCCCGGTGGCTCCGGTCAGCAGGTTGAGGCCGATCGCGCCGATCGCCGCGGCCATCGCGAACAGGCCGTCCTGCAGCCAGGAGGCATCCAGGTAGAACGGGATGACGACGGCCGCCGCGGCGAGCGCGATCGACCACAGGAGGGTGCTCCTAGACACGGGCCAGCTCCCTTGTCCCGAACAGCCCCGCGGGGCGGATGAGCAGGACGATGATCATTACGAGGAACGGCGCGACGTCGCCGAGCCCCCGGCCCAGGAAGACCAGCTCACCCTGGTAGCCGCCGACCAGCGACTCGGTGACCCCGATGATGAGCCCGCCGGCCAGGGCTCCCGTGGTGGAGTCCAGGCCGCCGAGGATCGCGGCGGGGAATGCCTTCATGGCGGTGGCCGTCACGGTGCGGTCCAGTCCGGGCGTGGGGAAGATGCACATGAACAGCGCGGCGAGGGCGGCCAGCGCCCCGGCGACCGCCCAGGCCCCCATCGAGACCCGGCCGCGCCGCACGCCCATCAGGGCGGCGGTCTCGGCGTCCTCCGCGGTGGCGCGCATCGCGACGCCCCAGTTGGTGTACTTGAACGCGAGCAGGAACGCGGCGATCACGGCGCTCGCGGCGAGCAGGGCGGCGATCCGGGCCAGCGGGATGTTGATCGCTCCGAGGTGCAGCACCTCGCTGCCCCACGGGTCGCCGAGGGCGAGGACCTCGGTGCCGATCTGCCGGGTCAGCTCCGTGGTCAGCACGATGTCCACGCCGATCGTCACGATCGCCAGGACGCTGTGGTTGACGACGTTCGCCCGGCGGATGACCAGGAACTCGATCAGGGCCCCCAGGACCGCCGCCCCGGCCAGGCCGAGCAGCAGGGCGGCCCAGAAGCCGAGGGCCTCGTGCGTCTTGGCGATGATGAAGCCGCCGACCAGCAGCAGCGAGGCGTGGGCGAAGTTGACCACCTCGGTCGCCTTGAAGATGACGACGAACCCCAGGGCGATCAGCGCGTACACCGCTCCGATGGAGATCCCGTTCACCAGGAGTTCGATGAAAGTGATCACGTGGAGGCCTCCTCGGTCTCGCTCGTCGCACCCAGGTACGCCCGGATGACCTCGGGATCGTTCTGCACCCGCTCGGGAGGGCCGTCGGCGATGCGCTTGCCGAAGTCCAGGACGGTCACCGCGTCGGCCAGCCGCATGACCATCCCCATGTCGTGCTCGACCAGCAGGATCGAGATGCCGAGGCTCTCCCGGACGGCGATGATCAGCTCGGCCATCTCGCGCCGCTCGCCGCCGTTCATCCCGGCCACCGGCTCGTCGAGCATCAGCAGCTTGGGCTCCATGCACAGGGCGCGGGCCAGCTCGACCCGCTTCTGCACGCCGTACGGCAGCAGCCCGACCGGCGTCGCCAGCTGGCCGGTGAGACCGACGAAGGCGGCGATCTCCGCCACCCGCTCGCCGTGCCGGGCGGCCTCGCGCCGGGCCGACGGCAGCCGCAGCCCGGCGGAGAGGAATCCGGCGCGGGTCAGCCGGTGGCGCCCGAGCATCATGTTGTCGCGCACCGACAGGTGCGGCGAGAGCGCGATGTTCTGGAAGGTGCGCGCCATGCCCAGGGCGGCGATGCGGTGCGGCGGCAGCGCCGTCAGCTCGGCCGCGCCGAACCGCACGCTGCCCGAGGTGGCCCGGTAGACGCCGGACAGGACGTTGAAGCAGGTGGACTTGCCCGCGCCGTTCGGGCCGATGACCGCGTGCACGCTGCCGGGCGCGACGGTGAAGCTGACCGAGTCGAGCGCGGTCAGACCGGCGAAGCGCACGGTGACGTCACGGACCTCCAGCGGGGGGATCGCCTCGGCCGGGGAGGCCGCCTCCGTACCGTCCGGTTGGTATGTGTCGCTCATGCCGAACCTCCGAGGGGGATCACGCCGACCACCTCGTCAGCGCCGGACGGGCCGGGGCCGCGCCGCTCAGCAGGGCCTCGTCGCGGTCGTCCCCGATCCCCAGGTAGCGGCGCCGTACCTCGTCGCTCTCGGCCAGCTCGGCCGCGGGACCGGACAGCACGATCTCGCCGACCTCCAGGACGTACGCGTGGGAGGCCAGGGACAGGGCCATCGCGGCGTTCTGCTCCACCAGGAGCACCGTCGTGCCCTGGGAGTTGATCTCCCGTACGGTGTCGGCGATGCGGGCCGCCATCATCGGGGCCAGGCCGAGGGTGGGCTCGTCGAGCAGGAGCATCTTCGGCCGGGCCATGAGCGCGCGGCCGATGGCGAGCATCTGCTGCTCCCCGCCGGAGAGCAGGCCGGCCCGCTGCCTGGCGCGTTCGGCGAGCACCGGGAAGAGTGTGAGCACGCGCTCCCTGGCCTCGGCGGCGGCCCTGCGGTCCCGCGCCCCGAGGGCGCCGGCCCGCAGGTTCTCCTCCACGGTCATCCGCGCGAAGACCTTGCGGCCCTCGGGGACCTGGACGACGCCGTGCGAGACGACCGCCGAGGTGGCCGCGCCGGACAGCCGGGCCCGGTCGAAGCCGATCTCCCCGGCCGTGATCCCGCCCCGGTGGAAGCGGAGCGTGCCGGATATGGCGCGCAGCAGCGTGGACTTGCCCGCGCCGTTGCCGCCGAGCACCGTGACGACGGAGCCGCGAGGGACGTCCAGGGAGATCCCCCGCAGGGCCGTCACGGGGCCATAGCTCACCGCCAGATCCCTGACCGTCAGCCCGGAGTCTCCGGGCGGTCCGGGGTCGTGGACGTTCATGTATGCCTCCTGACAACTGATGAACGCACCCAACCCAGGTGCTCCGCGCCAGTCCAGAGGGCCGGGTGAAGTCGGGACTCGTGCCCACGGGGAGACGGTGCGGGTTGTGCGCCAGCACAACCCGGGGTCACGAAACGAAACAGAACCTTGTTCCGCTCGGTGGGCGCCTGACACCATTGCCAGATGGGGATCCGCACAGCCGACGACGAAGAGGTCCGCAGAATCATGCGCCTGGCCGCCGGGCGGCTGCTGCGCCGGCTCCCCGAGCTCACCGACGAGCTCGTGGCCAGGACCCGGGACACCGACGAGGCGTATCGCCGGATGGTGGCCACCGACGACCACTGGCAGAGCGTCTACGAGGCCATGCGGGAGGGCATCGGCGCGATCCTGGTCGCCCCGCCGGAGCGGCGGGACGTGCAGCAGGCGGAGAAGACCGCGCGGCTCCGCGCCGAGCAGGGGCTGCCGATGGACTCGCTGCTGCGCAGCTACCGCATCTCCGCCCACGTGATGTGGGACGGGCTGGTCGGCGTCATCGCCGAGGAGGAGCCCGACAGCCTCCCGCTGCTCATCCGCAGCGCCACCAAGGTCTGGCACGCCGTCGACCGGCAGGCCGTCGCCGCCGCCGACGCCTATCGCAAGCGGGAGGCGGAACTGTTCGGCCGCACCGCCGAGCGGGTCCAGTCCCTGCTCGACGCCCTCCTGGAGGACCGGGCCGACGCCGCCCTGGTCCGCAGCGCCGCCGCCGCGCTGGACCTGCCCGACCTCGGCCGCTACGCGGTCGTCACCACCCGGCTGCCGGGGCGCGGCGGTCACACCGGGGAGCAGGCCCGCCCGGCGAGCCTGGGCGGGATGCGGCTGCTGTGGCGGATGCGCCCCGACTACGAGGTGGCGGTGGTCCTGCTCCAGGAGGAGGAGATGGAGGGGCTGACCGAGGCCCTCCGCCCGCACATCACCGGCTCGGCCGGGATCAGCCCGGTGGTCGAGGGCCTGGCCGAGCTGGGCCGCGCCCGCAGGCTCGCCGAGCTGGCGCTGCGGACCTGCGCGGGGGAGGGGCCCGAGATCGCCCGGCTGGAGGACCGGCTCCCGGCCGCCCTGGTGGTCAGCCAGCCCGAGCTGGCCGGGCACCTCAGCGCCGCCGTGCTCCGGCCCGTCCTGGCCCTGGACCCGGCCGACCGCGAGGTGCTGCTGGGCACCCTGGAGGCGTGGCTGCGCTGCGAGGGCTCGGCGATGCGCGCCGCCGGTCAGCTCTACTGCCACCGCAACACCGTCTTCAACCGCATCCGCAGGATCGAGCAGCTCACCGGGCGCTCCCTGACCCGCCCGCGGGACATCGTCGAGCTCACGCTCGCCCTTGACGCGGTCCGCCTCCTGCCGGTCAACTGAGGTTTGCCGCTACGGGCGCTTAGGCGGAGCCCCGGCGGGGCAAGCTACCGGATACACCTGAGCTGGGCTGAACCGAGGTGATGTGAATGCTTATCGGGACGATCCTGCAGGGCAAGGGATCGCGCGTGGCGACCGTCCGTCCCGACGCCACGGTCACTGAGCTCCTGGCCATGCTGGCGGACAACAACATCGGCGCGGTCGTGGTCTCCGAGGACGGCTCCTCGATCACGGGCATCGTCTCCGAGCGCGACGTGGTGCGCAGGCTCCACGACCGCGGCGCCGAGGTGCTGAACGCCCCCGTCTCCTCCATCATGACGACGGAGGTCCGCACCTGCCCGCCGACCGCCAACGTCGACGACCTGCGCCAGGCGATGACGACCCACCGCATCCGGCACGTCCCCGTCGTGGCCGACGGCCGCATGGTGGGGATCGTCAGCATCGGCGACGTGGTCAAGAGCTCCATCGAGATCCTGGAGACCGAGAAGGCCTCCCTGGTCGACTACCTGCACCGTTGAGCCGCCTGCACCGCTGAGCCACTTGCATGGCTGAGCCACTTGCATGGCTGAGCTACCTGCACGGCTGAGCCCGACGGGGGCCGGGACGGGCCCGGCCCCCGGGGCGTCACCGGGTCGCCGCGCTACTGCACGGTGATCCGGTCGACTTCGATGGTGATGCCCTTGACCTGCGGCGTCGACGTGCTCGTCGTCACCGTCCCGGCCCCCGGCGTGACTCCTCTGACCCTCATCGTGTAGGTCAGGGTGCCGCCGGGCGCGCCGGGCGTGCTGGTCACCCGCAGGTCCTGGGTGGGCGGGCCGCTGATCTGCTCGCCGGCGGTGCCCTCGTCGTTCTCGGCGCCGACGGTCAGGCCGTACCCGGCCGGCGGCTCACCGGGCAGGTTGGCGGGGTCGTAGGTGTAGGTGATGTCCTCGGTCCCGTTCAGCCCGATCCACTGCTGGAAGACCTTCAGGTCGGTGGTGCCGAAGACGTTGAGCCGCCACTCGACCACCAGCCAGTCGCTGGTGCCGTCGGTCAATATCGTGGCGAGCACGCCGGGCGCGCCGGTCCCGTCCAGGTCGGTCCAGTACGGGGCGAGCACCCCGTTCGGCCGTGCCGGGTCGGGCAGGGTCTGCGGCGTGACCTCGATGTCGGCCGAGCCCGTGGTTCCGCCGGCGACCGCGTAGCCGTTGGAGACGACGCCGATCCTCGTGTACGTCTTCCCGGCGAACGTGAACGCCGGGACGGTGAAGTTCAGCGCCTGCTCGTCGCCTATCGGCGTCGGGGTCACGCCGAAGGCGTCGAGCGGCAGGTACGGCGACGGCCCGGTGCCCGGGGCGATGCCCGGCCGGTCCGGCTGCCTGGCCGCCAGGGCGGTCCGCGCGGTGGCGATCTGGGAGCCGACCTGCGTGGCGCCGGTCACGCCGTTCAGCCGGAGCCGGGAGTTGAGCGTGCTGACCGCCGTCACCTCGGCGTCCTGCAGGGTGCTGTTGTTCACCGTGACCGTACAGGTCGACTCACCGGTGTTGCGGGCGATGGTGGACGGCGCGCAGGTCTGCTCGACCGGGATCGCGCCCTCCTGGCGGAAGAAGGCCACCGGCAGGTGCAGGCGCCGGTCGCCGCCGACCTGACGCAGGTTCACCTGGCCGAAGTACTGCCCGTCGGGCAGCTCGGGAGCGGTGATCACCACGGTGAGCTTGGCGCTCTTGCCCGGCGCGACGGTGAGCAGCGGGGGGAGCACCGTGATGTTCGCGCCGGCCACGGTCGTGCCGGAGGCGGTGAAGACGAGCGTCCGGTTCGTGACGTTGGTGACCGTCCGCTTGGCGGTGATCATTCCCGGCATGGTGGGGGCGTTCACCGACGGCAGGTTCAGGTCGATGCGGTTCAGCGGGTCGGCCGCCGAGGCGGTGAAGTTCGCCGCGGTCTCGTCGAAGGTCAGGCCGGGGTCGCCCGCCTTGGTCAGGTCGATCCGGCCGCCGCCGGTGTCGAACGGGTCGGCGGGGGTGACGCGGTCCTGCTTGGTGACCGACGTCTTGGCCGTCGTCTCCAGCGCGGACTTCACCTGGCCCGGCGTCCAGCCGGGGTGCAGCGCGAACAGCAGCGCCGCGGAGCCCGCGACGTGCGGCGCCGACATCGAGGTGCCCGCGATGGCCTGGTACAGGTTGCCGGGGGGACCGCCGGCCGCGTCCTCCGGCGTCGGCGTGTGCCCGGCCAGGATGTGCAGGCCGGGGGCGGTGACGTCCGGCTTGAGGAAGTCCCCGCCGGGGCCGCGCGAGGAGAAGGTGGTGATCGCGTCGCCCTGCCAGGTGGTCTTGGTCCCCTGGGTGAACGAGGCCGTCGCCCCGGGGTTGGCCGACAGGAAGGCGAGCAGGGCGTCGGTCTCGGGCTTGTCGATGTGGACGGTGGGGAGCCAGTGGTTGTCGGTCATCACGTCCAGCGGCGAGGTGTTGTAGAGGATCATCCCGGCCGCGCCGCCCTGCCGTACGTTGAAGCTCTTGATCACTCGTCCGGGCCCGCGCTCACAGGCGACGATCTTCCCGGTGAACAGGCCGGGGGGCGCCGGGGTGGTGCACAGCGCGTTCGAGTACGGCGGAGCCGACGCGAGCACCACCGGCAGCGGGGAGGCGACTCCCCCCGTGATGGAGGCGCCCTTCAGCGTGGCCGCGGCGCCGCCGGACCCGGCCAGCGTGATCGTGGACTGGAACGTCCTGGTCTGCGTGGAGGCCGCCACGGTGGTCACCCACGGGCTGACGTGGTCGACGGTGTCCGCGCCGGGACCGGCGTTGCCGGCCGAGGCCGACACCAGCACGCCCGCCGCGTAGGCGTCGAGGAAGGCCAGCTCGACCGGGTCGGTGTAGGGCGAGGAGCCGCCGGAGATCGAGAAGTTGATCACCTGCACGCCGTCGAGGATGGCCCGGCCGACCGCCTGCACCGAGTCGGAGTTGAAGCAGCCCTCCAGGCCGCAGACCTTGTAGACCGACACGTGCGCGGCCGGGGCGACGCCGTGGATCGGGCCGCGGCTGATGCCCAGCGGGTTGGCGTCGGGCGAGGGGCCGCCGGCCGCGGTGGTCGCGGTGTGCGTGCCGTGGCCGTTGGAGTCGCGGGCGCTGTCGGGGTACACCTCGCCGCCGATGACGGCGTTGTAGGTGTCCAGGAACGGCGCTCCGCCGATCAGCTTGTTGTTGCAGGGGAACGGGTCGGTGGCCGGGGTCAGCGGGTTGTCGCCGAAGTCGCAGACACGCGGGGTCCCGTCCCGGGTGGGCGGCGCGGCGGGCAGGGTGCCGGGGTCGGCGAACTGGGGGTGCTCGGGCCAGGCGCCGGAGTCGAGCACGCCCACGATGACGCCCTTGCCGGAGGAGGCGCTGCCGCCGAGCTTGCCGTAGATCGTGGGAGCCCCGATGAAGGCGGGGCTGGAGTCGGTGAGCAGCTCCTCGCGCCGGTCGTCCTGGACGGCCGCCACGCCGGGCAGCTTCAGCAGCTCGGCGGCCTTGTTGGCGGGGATGCTCAGCGCCATGCCGCCGTAGACGGTACGGAGCCGCTGTCCGGCGCGTGCCCCGGGCAGGCGCCGCTTCAGTTCGGCGAGGAAGGTGTTCTCGATCTTCTCGATGTGCACGCCGTACTTCTTGGCGTCGGCGCCCTTGACGTCGAGGGGTTTGCCGGTCTTCGCCGGGCTCGTCCCCGGAAGCCCTTCGATCCCGCCCCGGTAGGCGGCGAGGGAGTCGTAGTCGAGCTTGACCATCACGTTGACGGTCTCACCGGAGGTGGCCTTCAGCAGCTTCTCGTCGCTGCGGGCCAGCTTGCCCGTGGGCGACTTCGCGCCCTGGACGAGTTCGCCCCCGGTGAGCGGGGTGGCCGTCCACTTCTTGGGCGGCGTGGGGGTCGGCGGAGCCGGGGCGGCGCCGGCCGGCGGCGCCATCGCCACGACGAGCCCGACGCCCGCGGCGAGCATCGCCACGCGCTTCGCGCTGGATAAACGGGACTTCCTTGACACGAGACCTCCCTGTGGGGATCCGTTCAGGAAGGCGCGAGGGTGCTGCCCCGCCGCCCCGGTGAGGGCACGCTGAAGGAGGTCCTCGGCCCTCCCCGCGGGGTGACGAAGCGGCCGGCCTCCCGGTGGGAAGGCCGATCACGACAGGGACTCTAACCGGGGGTGATTTTCGCGCCTAGATCAAGAAGTTGACACAAATATCAAGGGAATTAGTCAAATCGCACGACACGCTGGGCCTGGTGCTTCAGCGGAACGTCGTCATGGCCGATCCCGGGAGCGGCCGCGCGGCGGGCGAGGCCGTAGCGTAGGCCGTGGCGGTCCCGGCGCGATCGAGTGTCCGGAACGATGGGTGAAGGAGATGGTGTGAAGCTCAAGCTGGATCTGCACCCGATCTACAACCGGGGCGGGGAGATCGACAAGGCGCTGCGGGGGATCATCGACGAGGCCATCAGGAAGCGCGCCACCGAGGTCGAGATCATCCCGGGGAAGGGGTCGGGCCAGCTGAAGAAGAAGGTCCTGCGCTTCCTGGAGCAGAAAGAGATCAAGGCTCTGTACCACCGCATCGACAAGGACGCCAAGAACCACGGCCGCCTGTTCGTCTACTTCCGCTACAAGTGACCCGGCATGCGGGAACAGCCGCAGACCCCGGTGCGGGACGGTCACCGTATCGGGGAGTGCCGCGGTTCCCGTCGCGGTCCGGGCGGGTTCCCGGGCGGCGGGCCAGAACTTGCGGGTCAGAGTTTGCGGGTCAGAGCTGATGGGTCGGAGCTCGCCGGTCAGAGCTTGCGGAAGTGCCGGGCCTCTTCGGCCGCCGCGAGGACGGCCTCCAGCGAGCCGCCCGCGCTCGCCGTGACGGCGGCGGAGATCGCGCCCTCCACGAACGGGACGTCGGCGACCACCACTCCCGGTCCCTCGAAGAGGCGGGCGGTCAGCGCCGCGCCGCCCAGGTCGGGGATGAGGAGCACGCCGTCGCCCCGGTCGGCCCGCTCGACCGCCGCCGCGACCAGGTCGGGGCTGGTGCCCAGGCCGCCGTCCTCGGTGCCCCCGGCCGCCTCCAGCACGACCTCCACCCCGCAGACCCCCGCCGCCAGCGCCGCCGTCTCGGCGGCCAGCGGGCCGCTGTGGGAGATCAGGACGATGCCTACCACCGGGCCGCCACGGTGTGGAGCGCCCTGAGGATGAGCGCGGCCGAGGTCGCGCCGGGGTCCTGGTGGCCGACGCTGCGCGGGCCGAGATAGCTGGCCCGGCCCTTGCGCGCCGGCATCGGGATCGTCGCCGCCGCTCCGGCCGCGGCCGCCGCGGACGCCGCCCCCAGCGCGTCGTCGAGTCCCCGCCCTTCCCGTACGGCCTCCGCCAGCGCCCCGGCCGCCGGAGCCAGCGCGTCCACCATGGTCTTGTCGCCCTCGGCGGCGGATCCCAGCCTCCGCACCCCGGCCACCCCGGCCGTCAGCGCCGCCGCGAGATCGGCCGCAGACACCGCCGGGGCGTCGCCCAGCGCCTTGCCCGCCTCGCGGAACGCCGTGCCGTACAGCGGCCCGGAGGCCCCGCCGACCTTGCGGATGAGCGTGCTCCCCACCAGGACCAGCACCGCTCCCGGGGTCGCGGGACACCTTTCGCCCAGGGCGCGCACCGCCTCGGTGAAACCCCGGTCGAGGTTGGTCCCGTGGTCGGCGTCGCCGATCGCGGCGTCGAGCCGGGTGAGCTCGTCCCGCTCGGCGCGGACGGACCGGGCGGCCTCCTCGATCCACGCGCCGAAGAACGCCGGGGTGAGGACCTCCGCGCCCACCTCCGCGCCCATCTCAGCGGCCCCAGCGCAGGGCCGGGGTCTCGACGGGGGCGTCCCAGAGCCGGGTGAGCTCGTCGGTCAGCCGGCAGACCGTGACCGAGAACCCCTGCATGTCGAGGCTGGTGACGTAGTTGCCGACGAGGCTGCGCGCGGCCCGCGCGCCCCGGTCCGCCAGATGCCCGGCGACCTCGGCGTAGGCGACGTAGAGCTCGATGAGCGGCGTGCCGCCCATGCCGTTCACCATGACCAGGACGTCACCGGAGAGCGGCATGTCCTCGTGGATCGCGTCGATCGCGACGCCGGTCAGCTCGCGGGCGTCGCGCATGGTGTCGCGGGTGCGGCCGGGCTCGCCGTGGATGCCGATGCCGAGCTCGACCTCGGCCTCACTCAGCTCGAAGGTGGGCTTGCCGGCGGCCGGCGTGGTGCAGGCGCTCAGCGCGACGCCGAAGGAGCGGCTGCGGTCGTTGACCTCCCGGGCGACCCGCGCCACCTCGGCCAGCGGCGCGCCGGCCTCGGCCAGGGCTCCGGCGATCTTCTCCACGAAGACCGTGGCGCCGGTGCCCCGGCGGCCGGCCGTGTAGAGCGAGTCGCGCACCGCCACGTCGTCGTCCACGAGCACGCTCGCCACCTCCACGCCCTCCTCGGCGCAGAGTTCGGCGGCCATCCGGAAGTTGAGGACGTCCCCGGTGTAGTTCTTCACGACGTGCAGCACCCCGGCCCCGCCGTGCACGGCGGTGCTGGCCTCGACGACCTGGTCGGGGACCGGGGAGGTGAAGATCTCCCCGGGACAGGCCGCGTCGAGCATGCCGTACCCGACGAAACCGGCGTGCAGCGGCTCGTGCCCGGAGCCCCCGCCGGAGACCAGCCCGACCTTGCCGGGGCGCGGGCCCCCGGCGCGGACCACGATTCGGTTCCCGGCGTCCACCCGGAGCCCGGGGTGCGCGGCGGCGAGCCCGCGCAGCGCGTCCGTGACGACCGCGTCAGCGCCGTTGATGAGCTTCTTCACGGATCCAAACTGTGCCCGCCGGCCGCCGGTGGCAAGCCCGATCGGGCGAAACCCGCGTCCGCGGGCTGTGGCCGCGGGTGGCCGGCGAGGGCGGACTGCAGGGTCGCGGCCTCCGCCGAGACGGGGAAGGACCTGCTCAGGCCGGTCATCCCGAGGATCGAGCGCACCGGGGGGGAGACGCGGGACAGCAGGAGTCTCGTGCCCATCTCGATCGCGTGGCGGCGCAGGACGACGAGGGCGCTCAGGCCGCGGGCGTCGATGAAGGTGACCGCGCCGAGGTCGAGCACGAGCGTGCCGGGGCGGGTGCCGAGGAGGTGCTCCACGCGGGCGCAGAGCTCCGGCCTGGTGGTGATGTCCAGCTCGCCCGCCACCGTGACCAGCGCGCGGCCGTCCACATGACGGGTCGTCGTTCGAAGGATGTTCATGGCCGTGTTCCCGCGGGTCGTCGGATCGGGATACGCGGCGACGGCGTGGGCCGGGCGCTCCGTCCCGGGGTAGCGGCCTCGCCTCCGCCTGCGTCACTCGGGGCCGCGGGGTCTGGACGGCTCAAGGATCGAGGAGTGTTGAATGCACCAAATGGTGCAAGTTATTGCATTCTGTAATCACCTAGCTCCATATTGAAGTATAGGAAATCCCTTCTAAATCGGCCACCGATTCGTGGAAGCCGTGGCCGGATGGCACGTCCGTCAGACCGGTTCGGTATGGCCGCCCGGTGGCGGACGGCCCGCCCTCAGGCGAAGGCCTCAGGTGAGGGAGGGGCCGCCGTCGAGGCGGAAGGCGATCCGGACCGTCGTCCCTCCGGGACCGGTGGTGAAGTCGGCGGACTCGCTGAGGCGGCGGATCAGCCAGAGGCCGCGGCCGCCGATCGCGTGGCCGGGCGGCATGAGGTCTCCGTCGATGGCGGTGACCGGTATGCCGGGTCCCCGGTCGGCTATCTCGCAGTGCAGCAAACCGTCGTCGGCCCAGAGCCGGACCAGTCCCCGGCCGCCGGCGTGTTTGACCGCGTTGGTCATGCTCTCGTAGACGGCGAGAAGGAAGTCCGAGCGCCGCACGCCCTTCAGTCCGTGGCGTGCGGCCTGTTCGGCGATGGCGCCTCGTACGGCGCTGGCCCGGGCTCGGGTGAACTCCCAGGTCGTCACCGGTTGAGTGATCATCCCGTCATGCCCGTCTCGGAAGGGGGGAAGGCCGGATGCCCACCCCCGCGGGGCACCCGGCCCCGCGGTCACATCCGGATGTCACCGGCCATGAACCGCTCGGCGGCATGGTCGTCACGATCGTTGTGACGGAACACGGAGGGGACCATCCGGAGGGGCGCCGGGGGTGTCGTCACCGGGAGGTCGGATGCGGGGGGCGGAGATCCTTCGAGGGCCGGTGGGCCGGATCTCCTCCTGTGGACGCGGCCTGGGGATCGGACGGTCGGCTCGCTGGTCATGAAGCGCTACTCCTCGCCGGCAGCAGATGGGCTCGTACCGGTCATGGAGGCGAGCGGAGATCTGGCGGCGCTCCTGGGCCGTGCCATGACCGCATCGAGGCCGCAGGGTCCGGACGGCTCGAAGATTGCGATGTTCGCGATCCCAAACAGTGCAAATCGCACTTTATGTCATAAAAAAGCCTTACGACTGATTGTAAGTGCTGACAGTGATATTTACTAGGGATAACGGGTTGCACCGGCGATGATTTCTTTCGGTGATCGGCTATATCCGCTCTTGAGAGGGTAAGGAGGGCGTAGCTCTGACCCCGTGACGCCTCTACCCCCCGGAGGAGAAAGGATGGGTTCCTCTGAGTGGCGTGTAGGTCAGGTCCTCGTGGAGCTGGCCGACACCCTGGTGGACGATTTCGACATCATCGATTTCCTGGACAACCTCGCCTATCACACCGTGGACCTGCTCGGCATCGCCGCATGCGGGGTCCTGCTGGCCGACCCCACCGGTCCGCTCAGCATGGTGGCCGCCTCCAGCGAGCAGGCGAGGGTCCTCGGGCTGTCCCAGCTCAACCACCAGGAGGGGCCCTGCCTGGAGGCATACCGCCACCGGACGCCGGTGAGCTGTCCCGATCTGGACGCCGCCGGCGCTCGCTGGCCGTTCTTCGCCCCCACCGCCCTTGCGGTGGGCTATTCCGCGGTGTACGCCCTGCCGATGATCCGGCGTGACCAGTGCATCGGCGCGATGAACCTGTTCGGCACCGCCCCGGGGATCCTCGACGAGGAGGTCACCGGGCTCGGCCGCTCCCTGGCCGACATGGCCACCATCGGCATCCTGCATCGCCGCGCCGTCCGCCACCACGAGACCGTCACCGAGCAGCTCCAGCTCGCGCTGAACAGCCGCATCCTGATCGAGCAGGCCAAGGGCCTGCTGGCCGGGCGGCTGAGGCTGGCCCCCGAGCAGGCGTTCGCCGTGCTGCGCGACTACGCCCGCACGCGCAACCTCAAGCTGACCACCGTCAGCCGCGCCCTCATCCAAGGGGAGATCTCCATCCCCCGGCCGAGGGACCTCCCGCTCCGATCCCGCCCGCCCGGCCGGGGGCGGGCCGAGTAGCGGTCACTCCTGGGGAAGCTGGTTCATCACCATGATCACGCCGTGCAGCGGGGAGTTCTCGGCGCGCAGGCGGGAGAACGCGACGTCGAGCCGGGTCGTCCGCCCCCGCCGGTTCACGGCGTTCACCACGGCGCCGTCCATCCGGCCGGCTCCGGCATCGGGTCCGGTCTCGACGAGCGGGCGCAGCCGGGGCAGGAGCTCCTCGACGGGCAGGCCGATGTCGAGGGCGGTGAGCTGGCGTCCGACGGTCTCGTCGGGACGCAGTCCCCACAGGTCCTCGGCGCCGGGGCTCCAGACGAGCACCCGGAGGCCGCTGTCGACCACGATCACGGCGTCGCCGAGGCTGCGCACCACCGAGGAGATGAAGTCGTTGGCCCGGTCGAGCTCGGCGCTGCGCGTGTTCAGCACCTCGTTGATCTGCTGGAGCTCGTCGTTGGTCGACTGCAGCTCCTCGTTCATCGTCTCGAGTTCCTCGTTGGTGGACTGCAGCTCCTCGTTGGTGGTCTCGAGTTCCTCGTTGGTGGACTGCAGCTCCTCGTTGGTGGTCTCCAGTTCCTCGTTGAGCGACTGCAGCTCCTCGTAGGCGTGCTCCAGCTCCCGGTTGGCCTGCTCCAGCTCGTCGCGGAGCCTGCTGTAGCGGGTGACGTCGTGGAAGTTGATGCCGATCCCGATCAGATCTCCCCCCGCGGAGATGAGGGGGATCACCGAGATGTCGAAGGAGCTGGTCTCCGCAGCGTTGGGGCGGCGCCAGGTGATGTCCTGCAGCTCGGTCGCGCGCAGGTCGGCCACCACCTGCTCGATCACCGAGCGGAGTTCAGCCGGGCGGTAGGAGACCTCCAGGTCCTGGAAGGGACGCCCGATGTCGCGCGGGGTGAGGTTGAACAGCACCTCGGCGCGCGAGTTGACCAGGGCGAGGTTGCCCACGCGATCGAGGACGAGCTGGGCGACCGGTCCCGAGGCCAGCGCGGCGCTCTGCAGGGCCGGATCACCGGTGTACGAGTCGCCTGAGGTCTCCCCCTCGGGCCAGGGGACGCGGGAGCCGGTGATCGGTGGTCCGACCTTCCGGAACAGCCGCATGCGCAGGTCCACCGGTTCGAACTTGTCGCCGTGGTTGAGCAGCATCTCGGCCTTGCCCAGGAACAGGTAGCCCGGGTTGCCGAGGGCGAAGTGGAACTTGCGGACGATGTTGAGCTGCGTCTCGGTGTTGAAGTACATCAGAGTGTTGCGGGCCAGCAGCAGGTCCACCCTGGAGATCGGCGCGTCGCGGGTCAGGTCGTTCCGGCCGAAGATGAGCTGCCTGCGCAGGTCGCGGCGGAAGGCGAAGCCGCCCTCCACCGGCTCGAAGTAGGTCTGCCGCATCGCCTCCGGGACCTCGCCCAGGTGGCGGTCGGTGTAGACGGCGGTGCGCGCGACCTGGAGGGCCTTCTCGTCCAGGTCGGTGGCGTAGATCTTCACCCGCTCCCGGAACTCGTCCATGCCGAGATCCCCGGCCAGCACCATCGCGAGGCTGTAGGCCTCCTCGCCGGTGGCGCAGCCCGCGCTCCACACGCGGATCGCCTTGCCCGGCCCCTTGGTCGACAGCAGTGCGGGAACCACCGCCTCGCGGAGGGTCTGCCAGGCCGCGGCGTCGCGGAAGAAGCTGGTGACGTTGATCAGCAGACTGTCGAAGAGCAGGCCGAACTCCTCGGGTTCCAGCTCCAGATAGTCGCGGTACTCCTCGTAGTCGCGGAGCTTCAGCGCCTCCAGACGGCGGCCGATGCGGCGCATGAGGGTGGTGCGCTTGTACCCCGTGAAATCAAAACCCCGAGTCTCCTTCAGCATGAGGAGGAGGTCGGTGAATTCACGTTCTTCTCCAGGCTTCACGACCATATAGCGTATGCCCGTCGCGGCCCGTCATGAAGAAAGCAGGTCGTCCTCGACCCCACCGATGCGTGATTGCAGCATGCGCATCGTCTCCAGCGCCTCGCCGACCTCCTCCGCCTGCTCCCCGAAGCGCCGCTTCGAGTGGGTCTGGCCGCGCCGCTCCGCGTCCTGGATCATGCGCTCCAGCACCCGCAGCCGCTCCTCCAGCCGCAGGATCGCCACCCACAACGCCCGCTCCACCGCCTCGGCCTGGCTGCTGGCCATGGTCTGGGCGGACCACGCGTGGCCCACCCGGCACTCGTAGCGGGGGGAGGGCCTGATCTCCGTCTCGTACAGCGGGCCGTTGCACTCCGGGCAGGTGAAGCCGGAGAGATCTCCGGCGGGCGTGGTGGGCTGGTTGGTCTTCAGGAAAAGGGACACCTCGCGTTCGACCTGCGGATCGGACACCTTCTCCTCCGCTCCGGTCGGCGTTTCGCTCTGCCCCACGATCCACCGGGCGATCTCCGTGACGGGCAGCACCTGCGGGTCGCGCGCGCTGTTCATCGCCGCGCGCGGCATCCCGTCGAAGAGGCTCTCCACCGGGTCCTGTACGGCGACCGCCCCGCCGTAGCGCTCCACGACCGCGCATCCCCGGGACCCGTCGTCGAGCATCCCGCTCAGCACCACGGCGAGGGTGCGCGGGCCGCCCTCGACCGCGGCGCTCAGGAACAGCGGGTCGGCCGCCGGGCGGTGCCCGTTGTGCCGGGGCCCGCGCGACAGCCGGACCGTCGCGTCCTGCACGAGCAGATGGCGGTCGGGGGGCGCGACGTAGACCCGCCCGTGCCGCAGGGGCTCGCCGTCGACGGCGGGGGCCGCCTTCAGCGGTCCGGAGCGGTCGAGGATCCCGGCCAGGGCGCTGCCTCCGCTGGAGGGGATGTGCAGCACCAGCAGGAGCGAGGCGGCCAGGTCGCCCGGCAGCGCGGCCATCAGGCCGCGGAGGGCCTCGACGCCCCCCGCGGAGGCGGCGATGACTACCAAATCTCGCCCGCTGAAGGCACCCATGTGCCCTACCTATCCGGTTACGGCGGATTCATTCGGTGTATTCTCGCGGTGTTGGGTAAACGTTGGCATGGACGGCCACGATGAGGTATCCATGAGCATGGATCTCACAGTGCGCGTGGTCCACCGCGATGCCGAGACCGCCTCGGCCGTCGTGGCGGTCTCGGGTGAGCTGGACGCCTGCAATCAGGGGCAGGTGGAGTCCGCGCTGGAGCTGCTGATCGCCGAGGGTGTTCTGCACGTTCTGGTGGACGCCGCCATGATGACCTTCTGCGACATCAGCGGGATGCGGATGCTGGCGCGGGCGCACCGGGATCTGCGCGACAGGGGCGGGGAACTGGTGGTCATCGCCCATGAGGCGGTGCACAAGCTGGGCCAGCTGATGTGGCCGGGGCCGTCGCCCAGCCGTCCCGCTCTCTTCCTGGCCCGTGATCAGCGGCCGGCGGTTCCGAAGAGGATGCGGCACACGTCCGTCCTGCGGGGCGTGGGGCGGCGGTCGCGGTCGCGCGGCGAGCGTAACGCGGCCGGCGCCTCCTCCGCGCCGCGACCGGCCCGGGAGCCGAATTCTCCCGTGGACAGACGTTCCGTTCTGGAGAAGTCCGAGAAACTGCGGAAGGAGATGGCGGCGGAGCGGGAGAGGATGCTCGCCCAGGCGGAGACGATCTGCGTCACGCTGGCCGCGGTGCACGAGCAGCTCGCGAGCCTGCACGTCATCATCGAGACCTGCAGGGGCGCGCTGTCCTTGGCGCGGCCGGCGGGCGCGCCCGTCCCGGAGTCGCCGGTCGTGCCCGTACGGGACCCGCTGACCTGCGACGGACACTCCCATCTGGCGGCGGCCGACAAGTTGCGCGACCGCGTCTCCCTGTTCGAGGGCTACGCCCTCTGACCCCGCCCCCGATGCCGGTCGGGGCGGGCGATCCGGCTGGGGTACGGTTCAGCCATGGCTGAGATCGTGTACCCCCCGGTCATCGGGGCGGCGTTGACCATGTTCCGGACGCTGGACATGAGGATCCGCATCGAGGGCGCCGAGAACATCCCCAGGACCGGTGGAGCGGTGCTGGTCAGCAACCACATCAGCTACCTCGACTTCATCTTCGCCGGGTTCGCCGCCCGCCCGGCCGGGCGGCTGGTGCGCTTCATGGCCAAGAAGGAGGTCTTCGACCACAAGATCTCCGGTCCGCTGATGCGCGGCATGCACCACATCCCGGTCGACAGGTCGGCCGGGGCCTCGGCGTTCGGCGCGGCGCTGAAGGCGCTGCGGGGCGGCGAGGTCGTGGGCGTCTTCGCCGAGGCCACGATCAGCAGGTCCTTCACCATCAAGGACATCAAGAACGGCGCGGTGCGGATGGCCGTCGCGGCGGGCGTGCCGATGGTCCCGATCTCGCTCTGGGGCACCCAGCGCCTGTGGACCAAGGGCCGCCCCAGGAAGCTCCTGCAGCGCCACGTGCCGGTCACCATCCTGGTGGGCGAGCCGATGAACCCCAAGCGGGGCGACGACTACGACGCCGCCACCGTGAGCCTGCGCGAGCGGATGGCGGAGCTGCTCGACCGGGCCCAGCGGACCTACCCGGAGATCCCGCAGGGCGTCTGGTGGCAGCCGCGGCACCTGGGCGGCACCGCGCCGACCCCGGAGGAGGCGGCCGCGATGGACGCCGCGGAGGCCGAGGCCCGGCGCAAGCCGGCGTCGTAGGCGGCCGGCGCGGTCCCGGCGCGCCGATCGAGGCGCGCCGCCCGGCGCAAGTTGTCGTCAGGTGAGTCGCAAGTGGGCTGGTGCACCATATGTCCATGAGTGACTCGTTTGAGAGCATCGTGGATGCCTTCCAGCCCGTGCGCCCGCAGCCGGGCAACCTGCCGGGGCCCGCCGCCCGGGTGATCCTCGTCCTGTGCTGGCTGGCGGTCGGCCTGCTGCCGATCCTGCTCGCGGTGGGCGACGTCAAGCTGGCGGCGGGCACGGTCGGCACACCCGGCACCCTCACGGTGGTCTCCTGCGAGGACCTGGGCAAGGGCCGTTACGACTGCCGGGGCAGCTTCGCCCCCGACGGCGGCGGCGCGGCGATCCCGGTGGCCGCCTCCCCGGACTCCGAGGCGGGCGACGTGACCCGCGCCCAGCTCGCCCCCGA
Organism: Planobispora longispora; assembly: GCF_016863135.1. Lineage (GTDB taxonomy): Bacteria > Actinomycetota > Actinomycetes > Streptosporangiales > Streptosporangiaceae > Planobispora > Planobispora longispora. The sequence continues at coordinate 87,130 of NZ_BOOH01000003.1, read as the reverse complement.
GGGCGACCGCGCGGTCAAGGCGGGCGCGACCGGCGTGGTCGCCGCGCTCACCCTCCCCTTCGTCGGGGTCGCCGGACTGGCCTTCCTGCCCTACGTGATCATGTACTTCCTCGGCGCGCGGCGGGGCCGCCGCGCCGCGGTGGCGGCCGGAGCCCTGGTCACCGTGCTCGGCGTCACCGGGATGATCGTCGGCATGGTCGCCGCCTACTCCTGACGCCCCGCCTCCCAACCGCCGCCCGTCGGGTCAGGCGCACCCCTCGAACTGGGGGACGCTGAAGTTCAGCTCCAGGCCCGACGCGCCGAACCACTTCCTCAGCAGCTTCCCTGCGGTGCCGTCCTGGTACATGGCGGTGAGCGCCCGGTTGACGGCCTCGCAGCCGTCGAGGTCGCCCTTGCGCATGCCGATGCCCAGCCGCTCGTCGGTGAACGGGGCGTTGACGATCCGGAACGCCGACCCGGTCTCGGCGGAGAACCCCGCCAGGATCAGGTCGTCGGTGGAGACCGCGTCCACCGCCTTGTCGCGCAGCTTGTCCAGGCACTCGCTGTAGGTGGCGGCCGGGACGAGCCGGACGGCGATCTGCCGCTCCTCCTTCACCCGGCGCCAGGAGTTCGACCCGGCGGCCTGGCACAGGCGCCTGTCCTTCAGGTCCCGCACGTTGTCGACGTCCTTGTCCTCCGCGCGAACGAGGGTGTCCTGGTGGGCGACGTAGTACGGCCCGGCGAAGGTCACCTTCGACCGGTTCACCGGGGTGATCGAGTAGGTCGCGACGACCATGTCGACCTTCCCCTCCTCGATGAACCGCTGGCGGTTGGAGGACAGCACGGTGACGAACTCGACGCGGGGGGCTCCGATCCGCCGGGCCACCTCCGTGGCGACGTCGACGTCGAAGCCCTCGTAGCGGCCCTCGCCCACCTTCATCCCCAGGCCGGGCTGGTCGGGCTTGACGCCGACCACCAGGGTCTCGCGGTCCAGGATCGAGTCGGGGCGGCCGGTCCCGCACGCCCCGGCCAGCAGGACCGCCAGCCCCGCCGCCGCGGCGAGCGCGAGCGGGCGGGGCCTCCGCCCGGATCGCCGCCCGCGGCGGCCGGGGTCCGGGGGGAACGCCCCGGCGGACACGCTCACAGGTCGCATGGTCCCTCCCGTCAACGGTATTCCGAGAGCCGGGGCCAGACCCCGGCGACGATCAGCACGGCCGTGGAGATCATGGCCATCGGGAGCAGGAACCACAGTTCCTCGACCCGTTCCTCGCCGTCGCGCACCGCCCGGTCGAACGTGGTGCGGTGGATCCCGGCGAGCTTCACCAGGGCGGCGTCGTACGCCTCGAACCTCGTCGCCAGCTGTCCCACCAGAACCTGCACGGCCTCGCGTGAGGTCGCCCTGCGCAGCTGGGCGTCGCTCTGCTGGAACTCCCGGTACCGCCGGAGCACGTCGGCGATGGCCGCCTGGCGGGCGGACGGGCCGGAGCGGGCCGCCTCCTGCCCGATGAGGCCCAGGAACTCGGCCTTGGCGGGATAGGCGGCCACCCCCTCGGCCACCGCCGTGTAGTAGGCGCCGAGGTTCCCGCTGGGCGCGTAGAGCACCGACTGGGACTTGTCGAGGTAGGTCTGCTCGTAGGTGTCGGCCCGCTCCGGGTCGAGGAGGTAGCGGCTCTGGTCGCCGTGCATGCTGTTGCCCACGGCCCGCGCCCGGGCCAGGGCGAGCACGGAGTCGAACCCCTCCCGCTTGGCCTCCTGCAGGAGGCCGGCCTCCCCGCCCAGGACCGTGAACCCGGTCAGCGCGTACATCCCGGCGATCGCCGTCGCCACCAGCAGGGCCGGGTTGAACACCCGGCGGAACCGCCGGGCGAGGAACGCCTGGAGCCAGACCAGCCCGCCGAGCGCGAGGAGCCCGGCGGCGGCCACGAGCACCTGTCCCGTCCCCAGGGCGGAGGTGTGCTCGTCGTGGGCGCGGCGCACGATGGTCCCGCTCTCCAGCGTGAGGTTGTAGGCCATGGGCAGCAGTTCCAGCCGCATCAGGTCGGTCGCCTGGCGGTAGACCTCGAGGACCCGCTCCGGCGGGGGGCCCGCGGGGTGCCCGGCCTGTTCGTCCAGGAGCAGGGCGCGGGCGGCCAGCCGCTCGTACCGGCCCAGGCGGTCCAGGACCGCCTGGACGGTCCGCCGCTCGGCCGGGTCCGCGCCGGCCAGGGCCGACGCCTGGAGCACCGCCCGCCCGGCGTCGCTCCTGCGCCGCTCGTACAGCTCCAGCGCGCGCTGCCGTCCCTTGCCGAGCCCGTGCTCGTCTCCGATCAGCAGGACGTTGGCGACCTGGGTGTCCATGTCGCTGAGCGCGAAGTACAGGTCGGCCGTGGCCACGACCTGGGGTCCGGCGTCGTGGCCGATGACGTCCAGGCCGTCGTTGACGTCCTGGAAGGACGTCGACAGCGCGCCGAACAGCAGGACGAGGGCGAGAACGCAGGCGCCCGTGATGGCGAGGACCCGGCCGGGCACGCTCCGCAGCCGGGACGGCGGACCGGTCCTGCGCGGGGGCGCCGGAGGGGCCGGGGCCCCCGGGGACGGCGCCGGGCTCCGGGCGGGGGCCGCCCCCGGGGCGGGGGAGGCGGCCCGGTCCGGGGACGGGGGCGCGGGAATCTGGTTCACCGGGACGGATGTCATGCTTCTCTCCTGCGCCGCAGCGTGATGAGGGTCCACGCGCCGAGGTGGATCCGGTCGCCGTCACCCACCGGCACCGGCTCGTTCACCCCGACCTGCCTGCCGTTGACCACGGTGCCGTTGGCCGAGCCGGGATCGACCAGGGTCCACGCGCCGCCGGGGGAGGGGAGCAGGACGGCGTGCAGGTGGGAGACCCCGGGATCCTCGGGCGGGCCGCTGAGGTCGATCTCCGGGACCAGGTTCCTGGACCGGCTGGTCCGCCCGATGCGGATCTCCCCGTCCGCCAGGGGGACGTCCCGCCGGGGACAGTAGGGCGGGAACGCTATCCGTTCGGCGTCCGGCCCGCCCTGGGCGATCATCCGGTCGTAGTGGTCGCGGTCCGCCTGGACGACCGCCTCCCACCGCGTCGCCGGCCCGGCCGCGGGGACGCCCGGGAACGTCCCGGCCGGGCCCGGGGCTCCGCCGGCGGAGCCGGGGAACACGCCCGCCGGACCCGAGCCTCCGCCGGCGGTGGAGCGGGGGAACGTCCCCGCCGGACCCGAGCCTCCGTCGGCGGAGCCGGGGAACACGCCCGCCGGGCCCGGGGCTCCGGTGGCGCCGGACGCCGGGAATCCGCCGGAGGCCCCGGGACCGCTCGCCGCGCCGGGGACGGGCGCCGTCTGGTCGTGGCCGCAGTCCTCGCAGAAACGCCCGATGACCGGCGCCCCGCAGGCGGCGCACTCCTGCGGCTGCCCGGCCCCGGCGGGCGGCGCCTGCGGGCCCGGGACGGCGCCCGCCCGCCCGCCGGCGGAACCGGGACCCCAGGGGTGGGCCGTCCCCCCTCCGGCCGCCCCGGACGGCCCCTGCCCGGCTGCTCCCGCCCCGTTCGCACCGGTCAGGCGGGCGCCGCAGACGTCGCAGTACCCGTCGGCGAGGCCCGCCTCGCCCGGGGTGTGCCCCTGGGGGCAGATGACCATGGCGTCCCTCTCCCTCTCAGCCCGTGGCGCTGCGGAGCCCGGAGGTTCCCGGGTCGCCGGGATCCCGGCGCATGCGCGCCGTGCGCACGGATCCGGTGTCGAGCGCGATCTCGTCGGCCTTGTCGACGGAGCGCCGGAGCCGGGCGGTCCCGGTCCCCGGATCGATCTCGACGACCTTGGCGAGCAGCCGGGCGGTCTCGTCGTTGCCCGACTGCTCGGCCAGCGCCCTGGCCCGGCCCAGGCGCGCGGTCGCGGTGTCGAGGTCGCCCGCGGCCCGGGCGCTCAGGCCCTCCTGGATCAGGTCGAACAGCTCCGCCTGCCCGGTGTAGTGGGCCACGCCCGGGCTGACCCGGGTGGACAGGGCCAGGTCGTCGGTCCACTGGGCCAGCACGTTGCCCCGGGCGAGGATCTCACCGCCGCCCGGGACCACCAGCCGCACCCAGGCCCCCCGGATCTCCTGGCCGACCGTCCCGGGGGCCACCTCGACGCAGAGGTGGTAGACCCGCGTCTCCGCGCCCCAGGCCCCGGTCGGGTAGTCGCCGGTCAGCTGGTCGACGGGGGCGCGCATGCCCGTCAGGTCCGCCAGGGTCGGCGACACCTGCTTGAGGTAGCGCACCCTGCCGTTCTGCGGGGTCCAGATCCGCAGCGCGACCTCGGCCACGGCCTTGCCCATGGTGGTCTCGACCATCGCCCGGAAGTCGTCGGCGAGCTCCTCCGGCCTGCGGATGAACCCGGAGGTGCCCAGCAGCGCGTCGGCGACCTTGCGCAGCTCGGCCGGGGCCCAGTCGGTGCCGACCCCCCGGCTGTCGCACACGAACCTGCCCGCGCAGTGGGCGAGGGCGGCGCCGAACGTGCGCTCGTCCTCGTTGTTCTGGCCGTCGGTCAGCAGGATCGCGTGCCGGACCGCGCCGGGGTGGTCGGCCAGCAGCTCCGCGGCGAGCCGGAGCCACTTGCCGATCGCGGTGCCGCCGCCGGCGGCCAGCCTGCTCAGCGCGCTCCCCGCCTGCCTCCTGGTGTGCGGGTCGGCCCTGACCGTGCCGCGCGTCTCGGGGAAGATCTTGATCGCCTCGTGGGTGCCGGCGACGATGGCGAAGTGCACGCCGTCCCGCAGCGTGTCCACGGCGGCCTGAGCGGCCCGGCACGCCTCGGCGATCTTGTCGCCGCTCATCGAGCCGGAGGCGTCGACGATGATCACCTCGGCGGCCTCCACGGTCCCGCCGGCCATGGGCGCGCCCGTGGCCTGGACGGTGAGGATGGCGTGGATCTCCTGGCCGCCCGCGGCCAGGTACTTGTTCTGGTCGATGTCGAGCGTGAACACGGGCTGGTCGCTCATGCGTTCCTCCCCAGGTCGGCGGGTGCGGGTCCGGGCGGCGGACCGTACGGGACCACCAGGACGGTGATGTTGTCGCGGCCCCCGGCCGCGAGCGCGTGCCGCACCAGGGCGCGGGCCGCCTCCGGCGGCGCGTCCCCGGTGGCGAGAGGGGCCAGGGCCCGGGCCTCCTCCAGATAGCCCCAGAGCCCGTCGCTGCACACCAGGAGCACGCCCGGTCCCTCGGGCGCGAGCGTGCGGACATGCGCCTCCACCTCGCCGGCGTCCGCCCCGAGCCAGGCGGACAGCACACCGGGGGCGGCCGTGTCGTCCTCGGTGAGCAGCGCGGAGTCATCGGCCGGCGCGGACGCCACGGGCACGGGCACCACGGGCATGGGCACGGTGGGGGCGGATTCGGGCACCGGCGCGGTGGAGGCGGCGGGGCCGCCGGCGGGCACGGCGGAGGCATCGGCGGGCCGGTCCGCGGGGGACTCGGCACGCAGCCAGTAGGCCCGGCTGTCGCCGACCCAGCCGACGGTGATCGCACCGGGTTCCACGACGGCCGAGACATAGGTGCAGGCGGGCGCGTCCTCCGGGGACGAGGCCAGGGCGGCCACGGCCGCGGCGGCCCGGGCGACGGCGGCGCGGGTGGCGGAGGCCGGGTCCGCGCCCGAGCGGAGCTCCGCCAGGAGCGTGGCGGCGCCGGTCCCGGCGGCCGTGGACGAGGCGGTCTCGGGCCGGGGCGAGGAGGACACGCCGTCGCAGACCACGCCGATCGTCAGGCCGTCCGCGGCGACCAGCGCCATGGCGTCCTCGTTGCGGGCGTGCCGCAGGCCGCGGTCGCTCACCCCCGCCGCGCCGCCGGCCTCCACCTCGACGTGGTCGCTCTCCGCGGGCTGACGCAGGCCGCACCGCTCGCAGTACCCTTCCGGATCCACCGGCGCGGGCCCGCACCGGACGCACCGGGCCGCCTCCAGCGGCTGCCCGCAGCACTCGCAGAAGGACTCCCCGGGACGCACGCCCTCCCCGCACCGCGGGCACACGCCCGTCTCCACGCCGATCACAGCATCGTCCGGGGACGGGAGGCGTTGGCCCGGTCGACGAGCGCGTACCGCTCCGCGGGCGTGGCCGCCACCCGGGCCAGCTCGCGGTAGCGGCGTTCCAGCTCCCGGCGGAGCGAGCGCTCGGTGAACGGCGTCCCGAGCAGGGCGCCGGCGCCCGGGCCCGAGGCGGTCCGCGCTGCGGCGCCGCCCCCCGAGCCGAGCCAGTCGAGCGCTCTCTCCAGCACCTCGGCCGCCATCTCCCCCCGCCGCCGGGGATCGAGGTCGTCCAGGTCGGCGAGGCGCTCTCCCGCCGAGGCCAGCGCGGCGGCGTCCAGCGCGGCCAGGTCCCGGCTCCGGATGCTCCCCGCCACGACGGCCAGCTGCGCCGCCACGAAATGGCTGGAACTGTGCGGCACCTCGTCGAGCACCGCCATGGCCCCGTCCGGGTCGCCGGCCGCCAGCAGGGTCCTGGCCAGGCCGAAGGCGGCGCTCACGTAGGAGCGGTCGGTGCGCCACACGCTCCCGTACCGCCACGCGGCGGCCCGCGCGTCCCCGGCGCACTCCAGTGCGAACCCCAGCGCCAGCCGGGCCGCGCACTCGCCGGGCATCAGGTCGTAGCAGCGGTCGAAGATCCGTACGGCGTCCGCCGGATCGCCGGCGACGAGCGCGTGCACCCCCCGGGTCCACAGGACCCGCCAGTCGCCGGGCAGCTCCCGGGCCACCTGGCCGAGCAGGCCGCCGGTCTCCCCGGCCCCCTGCTCGGCGCTGAGCCGGGTGAGCGCGAGCAGGGTCTCCGGCGTGTGCGGGGTCGAGCCGAGCATGGTGATCAGCTCGCCGGGGGTGCGGGCGGTCAGGCCGGACAGGAACGCGGTGCCCGGGTCGGCGGGGTCGGCCAGCGGGACCGGCAGGGCGGTCCCGGCGGCGGCCCGCTCCAGCGGCGCCAGGACACGGCCGTCGCCGCGCCCCGCGACGGCGGTCCCGGCGGGGATCCGCTCGGGCCCGAACAGGGCCGACGGCGCGGGGTAGGGCATGCCGTCCTCGGCGGCGCGCACTTCCCGCAGGACCCCCATGAGCTGGTCGGCCATCTCCTCCGCGCTCGCGAAGCGGGCGGCGGGGGAGGGATCGGTCGCCCGGCGCAGGAAGCGGTGGAAGGACTCGTACCCGACCGCGGGCGGCAGCTCGCCGAGGGCGGGCAGGGGCGCCTCGGCGCCGCCGCGGACCGGGCTGAACGGGAAGCTCAGCACCGCCAGCGTCCGCCCGACCGTGTAGAGGTCGGAGGCGACCGACGGCCCCGCGGAGGCGATCTCCGGGGCCTGGTAGCCGACCGTCCCGTAGATGGGACTGTCCTGGTCGGAGGCCATCCGCACCGCGCCCAGGTCGATGAGCTTGAGCTCCCGTCCGACCTGGATCACGTTGGCGGGCTTGAGATCGCAGTAGAGCATGCCGCGGTCGTGCAGGTAGGCGAACGCGCGCAGGATCTCCAGCGCGTACGGGATCGCCTGGCGCAGCGGCAGCGCCTCGGTGTTGCCGCTCTCCCGGAGCCTGCGGCGGAGCTGGTCGTGCAGGGACTCGCCGCCGACGTACTCCATGACGAGGTATCCGGCCATCCGCCCGGCCTCGGCGCCGGGCTCCCGGTGCCGGACGAAGTTGAAGATCTTGACGATGTTGGAGTGGTCCACCCCGGTCAGGAACCGGCGCTCGGCCTCCGCCACGGCCAGCGCCTCGGCGTCGGCGGTGTTCAGCAGCCCCTTGAGCACCACCCAGCGGCCGTCGAGGTTCCGGTCGGCGGCCAGGTAGATCCAGCCGAGCCCGCCGTGGGCCAGGCAGCCCTTCACCTCGTACTGCCCGGAGACCAGGTCGCCCTCGCGCAGTTTGGGGGTGAAGGAGAACCGGGTGCCGTCGTGCGGACAGAACCCCTCGGTGCGGCCCGGGCGGCCGTTCCTGCTCCGGCCGACCGGCCTGGCGCAGTCGGGTTTGGCGCAGAACCGCTTCTCCTCGGGGACCTGGGGGTCCTGCAGCACCACCGCCATCGGGTCCCGGTAGACCACCGGGGGCACCTCGGCCAGCCCCGCGCCCAGCTGCCCGGGCCGGGTGCCCCCGGTGCCCCGGGTCCCGCGGCCGGAGGTGGGGGCGCTGCCGCGACTCCCGGACGGGATCGTGATGGGCGCGGAAGGGTGCGGGAACGGGGCGGATCCGGGCGCGGACGGGACGGAGCCGTACGGCGGCGGCGCGGAGCCGTAGGACGGCGCGGAGCCGTATGAGGGCGGCGCGGAGCCGTGCGAAGGCGGGGTGGCCGGGAGGGAGGCGGCGGGCGGCGAGGCGGGGTGGCCGCACAGGTCGCAGTAACCGTCCTCGATGGTTCCCGTGCAGTTCGGCTGGGCGCAAGCGGTCATCCGGCGGCTCCCTGGATCGCGCGTTGGTATCCGTTGACGGCCTCCGTCGCCTTGCGCAGGTCGCACGGGGCCGTCCAGAGCAGGTCTCGGGCGCGCAGGTGCGCGCGGGCGAGCGCGGGGTCCTCGGCCAGGCCGAGCCGTACGGCCCTGGCCCGGAAGGCCTCCAGCCGGCCGCGGAGCTCGTCGCGGCGCTCGATCAGCTCGCGCAGGGAGGCGGTGGCCCGCTCCGACTGGAGCAGGGCCTCCTCCGCGGCGCGCTCCAGCGCGGCGAGGAGGTCGGCGCGTTCCAGCCACCCCCCGCCGCCGTGTCCGCCCGGGTCCCCGATCGCGTCCGGGCCGCGGGCGCCGCCCTCCGGGACCGCCGCCTCCGCGGGGCCCGCGGAGCTCGCGGAGCTCGCGGAGCTCGGGGCGTCCAGCGCGGCCAGGCGCTCGTTCAGGGCGGACGCCCGGCCGGGGAGGGCGGGCAGCGCCGGAGAGGCGATCTTCGCCACCACGAGGTCGCGGGCGCGCAGGGACTCCTGTTCGGCGGCGGCCACCCGGCCGAGCAGGGACCGCAGCGCCTCGCGCCGGCGGCCGTACGCGCGCCGGACCTCGGCCGCCCGCCGCGCCCGCTCGTGCAGGCGGGAGGTGTCGGCGGCGACCCGTTCCAGGTCCCGCCCGCCGTCGCCGAGCGGGTCGTGGCGCAGCTCCTCGCGGACCCGTTCGATCTCCCGCTCGCACACGTCCAGGTCGGGGTCGCCCTCGCCCAGCTCGTGCAGGAACCGCCGGGCCGCCCCGGCCTGGGCCGCGGCGGCGTCGAGGCGCGGGAGAGCCGCGTTCCAGGCCGCGTCGACCTCGGCGACCAGGCCGGTGACGTCGTGGAAGGCCAGTTCCATCGCGGCCACGGCCTCGTCCAGGGTGAACCGCTGTTCCCCGGGCCCCAGCAACCGGCGCCGCTCCACCGGCCCGGTGTCCGGCGTGAGCCGTACGGCGGGCCCGGCCAGCAGCCAGGTGAGCTCGGCGAGCTCGTCGGCCCCGAGCCGCCGGTGGGTGCCCCGGATCCGCTCGGCCTCCTCCACGACGGCGCGGTAGGCGTCCAGCAGCGCCCAGAGCAGGGCCACGCGCCCCCGCACCTGATCCCACCGCCGCGCGGTCGCGCCGCGCAGCGGGGCGGTCTGCAGCAGCCGGACGATGGTGTGCGCGTCGAGGTCGAGGACACCGTCGGAGATGCGGTCCCGCTCCTCGCGGCGGCCGCGCAGGGCGTGATCGACACCCTCGGCGCTCATCGGCGGACCTGCCGCCCCCCTACTCCCCGTCAACGCTTCCCGTACCTCCCCGCGCGTGTTCCGACCCCCGTGGAAGCATGGCTTTTATCTGCTCTTTAACCCTTTGACGAAGGGTGGGAAGGGAAAGTTTCCGGATCGCCCGGGTCGTCTCGGCGCCGGAGAGCGGGGGGTGAGGGTGTTCTTCATGAAATTTGGTGATGCGCCAGTTTCTTCATTGCGGAAGGCTCGCCGCTAGATAAGTTCCGTCAAATTCGGAGGAACCATGTGGCAGAAAACCAGTCCTGAGAAGGCGGGGTTCGCCGCCGACCTGGCGGACCGGCTCGACGGCCTCGTCCGCGAGGGGCGCGCCCCGAACCTGCACGGCGTCGTGGTGGCCCGCCGCGGTGAGCTGGTCCTGGAGCACTACGGCAGCGGCCCGGACTTCTCCTGGGGCGTCCCGCACGGCACGGTCGACTTCGGGCCGGACACCCTGCACGACCTCCGCTCGGTCACCAAGAGCGTCACCGGCCTGCTGTACGGCATCGCGCTCGCCGGCGGCCTGGTGCCCGGACCCGGCGAGCCGATCCTGCGCCACTTCCCCGAGTATCCCGACCTGGCCGCCGACCCCCGGCGGGCGCGGCTGACCGTCGAGCACGCGCTGACCATGACGCTCGGGCTGGAATGGGACGAGAGCGCGCCGTACACAGGGCCGGAGAACAGCGAGATCGCCATGGAGATGGCGGAGGACCGCTACCGGTTCGTGCTGGAACGCCCGATCGTGGAGGAGCCGGGCGTCCGCTGGCACTACAACGGGGGCGCCACGGCGCTGATCGGCGCCCTCATCGCCCGGGGCGCCGGGCGGCCGCTGGAGGAGTTCGCGCGCGCCGCGCTGTTCGAGCCGCTCGGCATCGACTCCTTCGAATGGATGGCGGGGGACGACGGGGTCGCCTCGCCCGCCGCCGGGCTCCGGCTGACCCCGCGGGACATGGCCAGGATCGGCCGGGCCGTGCTGGAGCGCGAGGTGATCCCCGCGGACTGGGCCGACGCCATGCTCCGGCCGCGCGTGCCGGTCCGGGGGAAGACCTCCTACGGCTACCTGTGGTACGTCGACCCCGACGGGCGGGCCGCCGCGACGGGCAACGGCGGACAGCGGCTCTTCCTCCTGCCCGGCCTCGACCTCGTCGTGGCCGTCACCGCGGGCGACTACGACGGGCCCGACCAGGACGCCGCGCCCCGGGCGGTCCTGGAGGAGGTCGTCCTGCCCGCGCTCGCGCCCTGACCGCCGATCTCGCGGGGGACCCTCAGCGGGCGGCCTCGTCGGCCGCCTGTGACGGCCGCAGGGTGCGGCGGTCGCGGTAGAGGTCGCGCAGGAGCAGGATCTCGGCGCCGTGGTGGAGCACCTCGCGGTTGATGTGCAGCACGAGGGCGGCCATGGGCTCCTCGGCGTACGGCCCCTCGGCGGGACCGCACGGCCGGGCGAGGCCCTCGGCGCCGAGGCCGCGCGCGCCGTCCCGCCACGCCGCGTACGCCCCGTCCAGCTGGCGCAGGGCCTCCTCGGCCGTGCCCGCGTAGGCGAAGCTCCGGTAGTCCACGGCGGGCGCGCCGAAGTGCGAGCCGGCGCGCCCGCCCAGGACGCCGACGATGAGGTGCCCGAGCCGCCAGGCGATCGTGGTCACCGGCGCCGGATCGGGTTCCGGGATCGCGAACTCGATGACGAGGTCACCGCTCCCGGCGGCGATCGGGGCGCCGGCGGCGCCGCGCGGCCGTACGCTCCAGCAGCCGTCCACCGGCTCCCAGAAGTACTCGTCGTCGGTCAGGCCGTCGAGGCCCGGCCGCAGATGGTTCTCCCAGTGCCAGTCCAGCTGCTCGGTGAGGAGATGGTTCCAGTTCATGCTCATGTTCCTGACCGTAGGCACCATCGCGGACAGGTGGGGTCCGCTATCGGCGGAGCTCTCCGCTTCATGTCCCGCCCTCCCGGCGGAGGGCGGCGCGGGCCGCCGCGTCAGGCGGCCGTGCCCGGCCGTCCCTCCCTTACCAGGATATATATCCATTCATGTATTGATCGGATATCCATACCAATATTGGACACCTTCCGGCTGATCTGGTCTGCTTGCCGGCGATGTTTACGAACGAAGAGGTTTGGACGACCGGGGGCGGCGTCACGCCGGAACCTCGGCGGCGGGGGACGACGATCATGCGGCTCGCCGGGGCGGGGGCGCTCGCGGGGGTGCTGGCGGCCGTCCTCGCGCTGCCGGCGGTGGGCGGCGCGGGGGCGCTGGTCCTCACGGCGTCGGAAGAGCTGAACCTCGCCCCGGTGGACCTGCCGGAGCCGCCGCTGGCGGAGAAGACGACGGTCCTGGACGCCGAGGGCAACCGGATCGCGCAGTTCTACGAGGAGTACCGCGAGATCGTCCCGCTCGGCTCGGTGTCCGGGGCGATGAAGACGGCGATCATCGCGATCGAGGACTACCGCTTCTACGAGCACGGCCCGATCGACATCGAGGGGACCATGCGGGCCCTGGCCAAGAACCTCGCCTCGGGCGGGGTGAGCCAGGGCGGCTCCACCATCACCCAGCAGTACGTCAAGCAGGTGCTGCTCAACACGGCCGTGACCGAGGCGGAGAAGAACAAGGCGCTGGAGGCCAGCTACGCGCGCAAGCTCAGGGAGCTGCGCCACGCGATGGCCGTGGAGCAGAAGTACACCAAGGACGAGATCCTCGAGAAGTACCTGAACATCGCCTACTTCGGGGCGGGGGCCAACGGGATCGAGGCGGCGGCCAAGCGGTTCTTCGGGGTGTCGGCGGCCGATCTCGACCTGGCGCAGGCGGCCACGCTGGCGGGGGCCGTGCAGTCGCCCAACAGCACCGACCCCGAGGGCGGCAGGGAGAACCGGAAGCGGCTGCTGGAGCGGCGCGACGTCGTGCTCGACCGGATGGCGCAACTCGGGAAGATCACGCCGCGGGAGGCGGAGCAGGCCAAGGCCGGGAAGCTGGGCTACAAGGGCACGCCGCTGCCCGGCGGGTGCGAGGTCAGCCCGTATCCGTACTTCTGCATGTATGTACGGAATGAGATCCTCAACAACCCGAGCTTCGGCAAGACGGAGGAGAGCCGCGCCCGGTTCCTCAACCGCGGCGGCCTGACGATCGAGACCACGCTGGACCCCCGCATGCAGGCCGCGGCCGAGCGGGCGATCAGGAAGCGGGTCCACGCGGGCGACGACCCGGTCGCCGCCCAGGCGCTGGTCCAGCCGGGCACCGGAATGATCAAGGCGATGGCGGCCAGCCGCAGGTACGGGAACTCCGCGCGCAGGAACGAGATCTCGTACAACGTCGTCGCCGACGCCGCGCACGGCGGCGGCATCGGCTTCCAGGCGGGTTCCACGTTCAAGACCTTCACCCTGATCGCGGCGCTCAAGGAGGGCATGCGGCTCGACGACGGGATCAGCGTCGGCGCCGGCTACCGCGCCCCGGGCTACGCGACCTTCAAGAACTGCAAGGGCGAGAACATCGGGGACCCGACCCACACCGTCACCAACGACGAGGGGTCGGGCGGCTTCAAGACCCTGCGGACCGGCACCTGGGACTCGGTCAACACCTTCTTCCTCGCCCTGGAGGAGCGCGTCGGCCTGTGCGACACCGTGCGGACCGCCCGGTCGCTGGGCATCAAGCGGGCCGACGGCGAGCCGCTGAAGGAGTTCCAGACCTTCACGCTCGGCATCAACGAGATGGACCCGGTGACCGTCGCCACCGCGTACGCCGCCATCGGCGCGCGCGGCAAGTACTGCGCCCCGATGGCCATCACCCGGATCATCGACCGGGACGGAAAGGCGACCGACCACCGGCCCGAATGCCGCCAGGCGCTGGATCCGGAGGTCGCCGACGCCACGGCGGACATCCTGTCGGGGGTGTTCACCAAGGGCACGATGCGGCACGTGGGCGGCATCGGCCGCGACGCCGCGGGCAAGACCGGGACCACCGACGACCACGCCACCGCCTGGTTCGCCGGGTTCACCCCGGACCTGGCCGGCGCGGTCAGCATCGGGGACCCCCGGGGCTCGACGGCGCACAAGCTCCGCGGCGTCACCATCGGCGGGCGGTACTACGGCGCGGTGTTCGGGGGCGACATCCCCGGCCCGATCTGGAGGGACACCATGATCGCCGCGCTGAGGGGCGTCGGGGCCACCCCCTTCCACCCGGTGAACTCCTCCCGCTTCGGCGGGTGCGGCGCCGGCTGCGGCACCTCACGGCCGGTCGACGGCGACGGCGACGGTGGTGGTGACGGAGGTGGGGACGAGCGGCCGGCGGAGCGGGAGGGCACGCCGGACGGCGAGGAGAGGACGCCGGGCGGCGAAGGCAACACGCCGGGCGGCGGCGAAGGCAGTACGCCGGGCGGCGGGGACGGCGGGCCCGGCGGAGCGGGGTGACCGGAGGGTCCCGGCGGGGGACGGAGCAGGGCGACCGGGGGTCCTCGGGAGGGGGCGGGGACCCCGTTCGGCGCGCCGGTCCCGGTCAGGCGGTGGGGAAGGGACCCTGGTACTCGGTGTAGTCGGAGACGCCGTCGCCGTTGAGGTCGACGCGCACCTCGTCGGTGTAGCCGTCGCCGTTGTGGTCGAGGTAGACCACGTCGGTCACGCCGTCGCCGTCGGCGTCGTAGCGCTCCTCGTCGGCCACGTTGTCGCCGTCGGTGTCGATCAGCTGGGCGTCGGTTCCGCCGTCGCCGTCGGTGTCGTAGTAGTCGGTGGCGGTGACGTCGTACTCGCTCATCGGGGTTTCCCTTCCTTTCGCGGTGGTTCGTCAGATAAGAGTGGCGATTCCGGCCGATGGTTACAGCGGATTGCGAGGTTTTCCGGAGCCTTCCGCGAGCCGGGGGAGCGGGGGGCTCACCGGATGTCGGTGAACCCGTACTCCCCGGCCAGGTCGGCGACGGGGACCGTACGGCCCGCGTGCCGTCCCGCCTCCGGGTCCTCCAGCAGGGCGCGGACGGCGCGGCCGGGGAACTCCACGGAGTCGGTTCCCGGCAGGTCGTCGCCGAGCTCCGCGACGATCGCCTCGGTGCGGGTGAAGCCGGGGGAGACGGCGAGCGCGGTGACCCCGTGCGGGCGCAGGTCGTGGGCGAGGGAGCGGGCCAGGCGGCTGACGCAGGTCATGGCCAGGTCGTAGAAGAGGTGGCCGGCGATCACCTCGGCGGACGGGTCGGCGTATCCGGTGAGGACGACCATGCCCTTGCGCTCGATCAGCAGCGGGGCCGCGTGCCACGCCGAGACTAGGTGGCTGCGGACCCCGGCGTCGATCATGTTCCGCCAGTGATCGAGCGGGAGGGTCCAGAACGGGCCGCCGGCGAAGGGCAGGGCGTTGCCGTCGAAGGCGTTCGCGACCAGCAGGTCGAGGCCGCCGTGCTCGTCGCGGACCCGGGCGAAGAGCGCTTCGACGGCCCGGTCGTCGGTGTGGTCGACACGGACCGGGATCCCGCGCCCGCCGCGCTCCTCCAGCTGCTCGGCGGTGTCCTCGACCGTTCCCGGCAGGGCGGAGTGCCGGCGGTCGCGGCTCTCGCGGTCGGTGACGTAGACGGTCGCCCCGGCCTCGCCGAGCACGAGGGCGATCCCGCGCCCGATCCCCCGGGCGGCCCCGGTCACGACGGCGACGGTTCCATCTGCCATTCCATCCACCACGGCCTCCCGCGGGGTGAGGGGCGGGTGCGCCGGACGACAGGCGATCCCGTACGCAGCATAGACGGCCCCGGCCGTCACCGCCGGGTCCCCGGCGCGGTCGTGCGCCGGGACGGCCGGGACGGGACCGCGTGCAGCGGGCCGACCCGGCGGAACCGCGGCGCGGGCCGCCCGGCGGCGCGGGGGTCAGACCTGGCGGTAGCCGTCGAGGAAGCGGCCGATGCGGCTGATCGCCGCGTCCAGGTCGTCGGCGTGCGGCAGGGTGAGGATGCGGAAGTGGTCGGGGCGGGGCCAGTTGAACCCGGTGCCCTGGACGACCTGGATCTTCTCCCGGAGCAGCAGGTCCAGGACGAACCGCTGATCGTCGACGATCTCGTGCACCTCGGGGTCCAGGCGGGGGAAGGCGTACACCGCCCCCTCCGGTTTCACGCAGGAGACGCCGGGGATCCGGTTGAGCCTCTCCCAGGCCAGGTCGCGCTGTTCGTGCAGGCGCCCTCCGGGACGGACCAGGTCGGTGATGCTCTGCCGGCCGCCGAGCGCCGCCTGGACGGCGTACTGCGCGGGGGTGTTGGCGCACAGCCGCATGGAGGCCAGCGTCGTCAGGCCCTCCAGGTAGTCGCGGGCGTGCTCACGGGGCCCGGACACCACCAGCCAGCCGGAGCGGTATCCGGCCACGCGGTAGGACTTCGACAGCCCGGAGAAGGTCAGGCACACCAGGTCGGGCGCGAGCGCCGCGGTGTGATGGTGGACGGCGTCGTCATAGACGATCTTGTCGTAGATCTCGTCGGACAGGACCATCAGGCCGTGCCGCCGCGCCAGGTCGAGGATCCCCTCCAGGACCCGCTTCGGGTACACGGCACCCGTGGGGTTGTTGGGATTGATGATCACAACGGCCTTGGTCCGATCGGTGATCTTGGCGGCCATGTCGTCGAGATCGGGGTGCCACCCGGCTGACTCGTCGCACATGTAGTGCACCGCCCGCCCGCCGGCCAGGGTGGTCACGGCCGTCCACAGCGGATAGTCCGGGGCCGGGATCAGGACCTCGTCCCCGTCGTCGACCAGCGCCTGGACCGCCATGGAGATCAGCTCGGAGATGCCGTTGCCGAGGTAGACGTCGTCGACGTCCACGTCGAGCAGGCCGCGCTCCTGGTAGTGCTGGGCCACCGCCCGCCGCGCGGACAGCACACCCCGGGAGTCGGTGTAGCCGTGGGCCTTCGGCAGCATCCTGATCATGTCCTGCACGATCTCCTCGGGCGCCTCGAAGCCGAACAGGGCCGGATTGCCGGTGTTCAGCCGCAACACGCTGTGGCCCGCCGCCTCCAGGGCGTCGGCGTGCTCGATGACCGGCCCCCGGATCTCGTAGCAGACCCCGTTCAGCTTGCTCGACTGCCGGAACTCCATGTGACGGCCTCCAGTCCGTGTCCGCATCCCGTCCCACGGGCATACTTGGTTCTACCAAGTATGAACTTGGAAAGTCCAACCAAATGGCTGGAGTGGTCCCATGACGCGGCGAAGTTACGACCAGTACTGCGCGATCGCGCGAGCACTCGACGCCGTCGGCGACCGATGGGCCCTGCTGATCGTGCGAGAGCTGCTGGCGGGCGCGCGCAGATACACCGACCTGCACACCGACCTCCCGGGAATCAGCACGGACGTGCTCGCCGCGCGGCTGAAGGACCTGGAGCGCGACGGGATCGTCGCCCGCCACAAACTGCCGCCGCCCGGTGCGGCGACGGTGTACGAGCTCACCCCGCACGGCCGCGGCCTGCTGCCGGTCCTGACGGCCCTGGCGGACTGGGGCGCGCCCGCCCTCGCCGAGCGGCGCCCGACCGACGCCGTACGGGCCCACTGGTTCGCCGTCCCCCTGATGCGCCTGCTCAGCCTGAGCGCGCGGGGACGGAGCGGGGTCGTCGAGGTCACGCTGGAGGAGGGCGCCTTCCACGTACGGCTCGGCGAGGCGGATCCCGGTGAGGCGGGACCGTCCTACGGGGACGGCCCCGCCCGGGACGCGGACCTGCGGCTCGCCATGGACGCCGGCACCTGCCTGGCGATCGTCCAAGGCGCCAGGACGCTCGCGGACGCCGTCGCCGACGGCAGCGTCCGCCTCACCGGGCAGGGCCCGCTCGCCGACGCCCTGATGGGCGCCCTGCCGGCCGGGGGGACGGGCACTCCGGCGGCGGACGGGACGATGCTCAAGATCGCAGCCGATGAGCAGGCGCCGTACGGCCCCGATTTCGTCCGTGAGACCCTGCGCGAGGGCCGCCGGTGAGCCTGGTCGTCAGCGCCTCGATCGTTTTCCGCCTGCTGGCCGACGTGAAGGGCGACGACCTGCTCCGCCAGCGGCCGGCCCGCAGGCTGCACGCCCCGGCGCTGACGACGCCGAGTTCGCCGGGAGGTCAGCCCATGTGGGGGTAGCGGTGGTCGGTCGGCGGGACGAACGTCTCCTTGATCGTGCGGGCGTTCACCCAGCGGATCAGGTTGAAGATCGAGCCGGCCTTGTCGTTGGTGCCCGAGGAGCGGGCGCCGCCGAAGGGCTGCTGGCCGACGACCGCGCCGGTGGGCTTGTCGTTGACGTAGAAGTTGCCCGCCGCGAAGCGCAGCCGCTCCGAGGCCGAGGCGATCGCGTAGCGGTCCCGGGCGATGACCGAGCCGGTCAGCGCGTACGGCGAGGCGCTCTCCATCTGGTCCAGCACCCGGTCGAAGTCGCCGTCGTCGTAGACGTGCACGCCGAGGATGGGCCCGAAGTACTCCTTGACGAAGATCTCGTCCGTCGGGTCGGCGCACTCCAGCACGGTCGGCTTGACGAAGTAGCCGGCGGAGTCGTCGTAGGAGCCGGTCAGCACGCCGATCGAGTCGAGCGAGCGGGCCCGGTCGATCGCGGCCCTGTGCTTGGCGAACGCCCGGTCGTCGATGACCGCGCCCATGAACGTGGACAGGTCGGCGGCCACGTCGCCGACGGTCAGCGACTCGGCGGTGGCCACCAGGTCGTCGCGGATCGCCGTCCAGATCGAGCGCGGCACGTAGGCGCGGGAGGCGGCCGAGCACTTCTGGCCCTGGTACTCGAACGCGCCGCGGACCAGCGCGGTGGTCAGCACCGCCGGGTCGGCCGAGGGGTGGGCCAGCACGAAGTCCTTGCCGCCGGTCTCGCCGACCAGGCGCGGGTAGGAGCGGTAGGAGGCGATGTTCGCGCCCACGGCCGCCCACAGGTGCTGGAACGTCGCGGTGGAGCCGGTGAAGTGGATGCCGGCCAGCTCGGGGTGGGGCAGCGCGACCTCGGAGACCGCGGCGCCGTGGCCGGTCACCATGTTGATGACGCCCGGCGGCAGGCCGGCCTCCTCCAGCAGGCGCATGGTGTAGTGCGCGGCGAACTGCTGGGTGGGGGAGGGCTTCCAGACCACGACGTTGCCCATCAGCGCCGCCGAGGCCGGCAGGTTGCCCGCGATGGCGGTGAAGTTGAACGGCGTGATCGCCAGGACGAAGCCCTCCAGCGGGCGGTACTCCATCCGGTTCCACACGCCCGGCGACGACACCGGCTGCTCGGTGAGGAGCTGGCGGGCGTAGGCCACGTTGAAGCGCAGGAAGTCGATCAGCTCGCAGGCCGCGTCGATCTCGGCCTGCTGGGCCGACTTGGACTGGCCGAGGACGGTGGCGCCGTTCAGCGTCTGCCGCCAGGGCCCGGCCAGCAGCTCCGCGGCCCGCAGGAAGATCGCGGCCCGTTCGTCGAAGGACAGCGCCCGCCAGGCGGGGGCCGCCGCCAGCGCGGCGTCGATCGCGGCGCGCACGTCACCGGCGGTGGCGTCGGCCGTACGGCCGAGCACGGAGGCGTGGTTGTGCGGCTGCACCACGTCGATGGGGGAGCCGCCGGCCATGCGCCGCTCGCCGCCGATCGTCATGGTCAGGTCGAGCTGTGCCCCGGCCAGCTCCTTGACGCGGTTCTCGAGCGCGGTCCGCTCGGCGCTGCCCGGCGCGTAGCCGAGCACCGGCTCGTTGGCGGGGGCGGGGACGTTGGAGATGGCATCCATGGCTACTTGCCTCCAAGGGCACGGAGAAAGAAGGCGACGTTGGCCGGACGCTCCGCGAGGCGGCGCATGAAGTAGCCGTACCAGTCGTCGCCGTAGGGGACGTAGACGCGCATCGTGTGACCGGCGCCGGCCAGGGCCTGCTGCTTGTCGGTGCGGATGCCGTACAGCATCTGGTATTCGTATTCACCCCGGGAGCGCCCGAAACGGTCGGCGAGGGTCTCGGTGATCGAGATCAGCCGGTCGTCGTGCGTGGCCACCATGGGGTACCCCTTCCCCGCCATGAGGATGCGCAGGCACCGGACGTAGGCCTTGTCGACCTCGTTCTTGTCGCGGTGCGCGACGGAGGCGGGCTCGGCGTAGGCGCCCTTGACCAGGCGGACCCGGGAGCCCCCGTGCGCCAGGTCGCGGCAGTCGGCCTCGCTGCGGAACAGGTAGGACTGGATCGCGACGCCCGTGTCCGGGAAGTCGGCGCGCAGCGCGCGCAGGATGCCGAGCGTGGAGTCGACCGTGGTGTGGTCCTCCATGTCGAGGGTCACGTTCGCCCCGGCGGCGTGGGCGGCCTCGCAGATCTTCCTGGCGTTGTCCAGCGCGATCTTGTCGCCGTCGGCGCCGAGCGCCTGGCCGACCGCGGAGAGCTTCACCGACGCCTCGGCGCGGTCGCCGAGGCCCAGCTCGCGCAACGCGCCGAGCAGGGTGACGTACGCCTCGGCCGTGTGGGCGGCGGCCGCGGTGTCGCGGGTCTCCTCGCCCAGGTGGTCGATGGTGACCGCGAGGCCAGCGCCGGTCAGGCGGCGGACGGCCTCGACGGCTTCCTGGACGGTCTCGCCCGCCACGAAGCGGTCGACGACCTTGCGCGTCAGCGGGACGCCGGAGACCGCGCGCCGCACGAGCGGGATCCGCGACCCGGCGAGGAAAAGTTGACCGAACATGTCTTCAGCCTAAAACGGCAGCTCAGAACGGTCTCATGTGCATCTGCCACGATCATCGGGAGCGGGCTTCATACAGATGTATGAGAATGGCGGGGTGCTCCAGGAGACCATCGACGAGATAGCCGACGTGCTGGGCGCCTCCGCCACGCTGGAGGACCGCGCCTTCCAGTTGCTGGCCTACGCCGCGCAGAGCGGCGACATCGACGTCGTGCGCCAGGAGTCCATCCTGCGCCGGCGCGCCTCCGACGGGGTCCGCGCCTACTTCGAGGGGTACGGCATCGCCACGGCGCGCGGCCGGGTCCGCATCCCCGCCGACGCCGAGCTGGGCGTGCTCGCCCGCGTCTGCGTCCCGCTGCGGCACCAGGGGGTGACCTACGGCTACCTGTGGCTGCTGGACGACGGCACCCTCACCGAGGAGCGGCTCGACTCCGTCTCCGGGCTGGTCGCGAGGGCGGCCACGGTCCTCGCCCAGGAGGCCCGCCGCCGCCGGGACCTGGGCGGTCACCTGCGGGAGCTGTTCTCCGCCGACGCCGAGGAGCGCTCCTGGGCGCTGTCCCGGCTCGACCTGCGCGGCCCGGTGACGGCGATCGCGGTGCGCGCCTCCGCCGACCGGGTCGCCCCGTTGTGGACCCTCCCGCGCGACGTGCTCGCCGACCCCGGATTCCCCGACCCCGGCCCCGCCGACCGGGGCGAGCCGCTGGTCGCGCTGCTCGCCCCGGCGGCCCACGCGTGGGAGCTGGCCGTGCGGATCCAGGCCATGTACGGCACGGCGGCCGGGGTCGGCGACGCCCGGGCCGACCCGGAGGAGGCCTGGCGGAGCTGGCGGGAGGCGGTCCACGCGCTCCGGGTCGCCGGCCGGGTCCCGCAGCCCGCCCCCGTCGCCGCCTGGTCCGACCTCGGCGTCTACCGGACGCTCGCCAGGCTGACCCCGGAGGCCCTGCGCGAGCTGGCGGCGGAGACCGGGGGACTGGCCGCCGACCCCGAGCTGGCCAGGACCGTGGAGGGCTATCTCGACCGCGCCGGGCACGTCCAGGAGACGGCCGCGGCGCTGGGCGTGCACCGCCAGACGCTCTACTACCGGCTGGGCAAGGCCGAGCGGCTCACCGGCCGCGACCTGGCCGACGGGGAGGACCGCCTGGTGGTCCACCTCGCCCTCAAGGCCGCCCGGCTCCTGTGACCTCCCGCGTCCGCCCGGTTCCCGCGCCCCCGTGATCCCGCGCCGGGCCGTCCCCGGATCCGCCCGGTCCCGGCCCCCGGCTCACCGGGTGGACTCCCTGACGATCAGCTCGGGCTGGAACATGATCTGCTGGTGCGCGTGGGTGCCGGGGTTGTCGCACTCGTCGAGGAGGAGCTCGGCGGCCACCCTGCCGAGCTGGTAGGTGGGCTGCCGGATCGAGGTGAGCGAGACGGCCGAGGCCGCGGCGAAGTCGATGTCGTCGTAGCCGATCAGCGCGATGTCGTCCGGGACCCGGACCCCCGCGTGCATGAGGCCGCGCAGCATGCCGAGCGCGAGGAGGTCGTTGGCGCAGAAGACGGCGTCGGGCAGGTCGCCTTCGGAGAGGAGCTTCTCCGCCGCCTGCTGGCCCGCCCGCGGGTTCATCGTGGGCATCTCGACGGTCCGCAGCGGCCGGCCGCGCAGGGCCCGCTCGGCGCCGAGCCTGCGGTCCATGCACTGCCGTATGGTCAGCGGCCCCGTCACGTAGGCGATGCGGGAGGCGCCCCCGGACAGCAGGTGGGAGACGGCCGTCTGGCCGCCGACGATGTCGTTGACGGCGACGGAGCACTGGTCGGGCCGGTGCGCGGGATGGTCGACGAGCACGACGTTGATCCCGCGGTCGCGCAGCCGGTCGAGCGAGTCGGGGCTCTCATCGGAGGGGGTGATCAGCACGCCCCGCACCCGCTGCTCGGCCAGGACCAGCAGGTTGCGCTCCTCCTTGCTCCGGGAGCCCGCGGAGTTGCTGAGCAGTACGGCGTAGCCGCGGTCGCTGGCCAGGTCCTCCACGCCGGCCGTGACGTCGGTGAAGAACGGGTTGCCGATGTCGATGACCGACAGCCCGATGGTCTTGCTGTGACCGGCGCGCAACGTCGAGGCCGAGGCGTGCCGGACGAACCCGAGCTCGCGGATCGCCGCCTCGACCCGGGCCCGGGTCGAGGCCGAGACCTTCTCCGGACGGTTCAGCACGTTCGACACCGTGCCGGGGGACACGCCGGCGTGCTCGGCGACCTGCCTGATGCCTACAGCGCTCATCGTGTCTCATCGCCTCCGCTCGGACCTGATTAAAACGTAATAACAGCAGCTGGGCAAGGAAGGCCACTCGGGGGTCCTCTTCGGGATGTCACTCCCGTGAAACATCACAGAAACTCCTATTGACGCTCTGTTGCCGCTGTCCTACTGTCCAAATCTGCGTTGAAACGTTTTAGAACTCCCCTGGAGGGAGCTCATGCCAGACCGCCCCCCGGTTCCCCCCGTCCTGGCACTGCACCGCGTGAGCAAGTCCTTCGGCGCCGTCCGCGCGCTGCACGAGGTCTCCCTGGAGCTGTTCGCGGGTGAGGCCCACGCCCTGGCGGGCGAGAACGGCGCCGGAAAGTCTACGCTGGTGAAGATCCTGTCCGGGCTGCATCGCCCGGACGCCGGCCGGATCCTCCTGGACGGCGAGCCCGCCGAGTTCCACGGTCCCGCCGACGCCCAGCGGGCGGGCGTGGCGGTGATCTACCAGGAGCCGACGCTCTTCCCCGACCTGTCGGTGACCGAGAACATCTTCATGGGCCGCCAGCCGCGCGCCCGCTTCGGCCGCATCGACCGGCCCGCCGCCCGGCGGCGGGCCGCGGCGCTCTTCGCCGGGCTCGGCGTCCAGCTGGACCCCGACCAACCGGCCCGCGGGCTGTCGATCGCCGACCAGCAGCTGGTGGAGATCGCCAAAGCGCTGTCGCGCGACGCCCGGGTACTCATCATGGACGAGCCGACGGCGGCGCTGTCCGGCAACGAGGTCGCCCGGCTCTTCGGCGTGGTCGAGGCGCTGCGCGCGCGGGGCTGCGCGGTGCTGTTCGTCTCCCACCGGCTGGAGGAGATCTTCGAGCTCTGCCGGCGGGTCACCACGCTGCGGGACGGCGCCTTCGTCTCCGGTGACCTCATCGCCGACATGACCCCCGACGACCTGGTGCGGCGCATGGTCGGACGGGAGCCGGAGGCCCTGTTCCCCAAGCTGGACACCGTACCCGGGCAGGTGGCGCTCGCGGTGCGCAGGCTGACCCGCGAGGGCGTGTTCACCGACGTCTCCTTCGAGGTGCGCGCGGGCGAGGTCGTCGCGCTGGCCGGCCTGGTGGGGGCGGGGCGGAGCGAGGTCGCCCGGGCGGTCTTCGGCGTCGACCGCCCGGACGCGGGGCGGGTCGAGGTCGGCGGGCGGCGGCTGCGGCCCGCGAGCCCGTCCGCGGCCATGGCCGCCGGACTGGCGCTGGTCCCCGAGGACCGCCGCCAGCAGGGGCTCATCATGGACCTGTCGATCGAGCGGAACATCGCGCTGGCCGGGCTCCCGGCCGTACGGCGCGGCCCGCTGATCTCACGGGCGGCCGAACGCGCCCGGGCCCACGACTGGGCCGTGCGGCTGCGGCTGAAGTTCGCCCGGCTGGCCGACCCGGTCGGCGTGCTGTCCGGGGGCAACCAGCAGAAGGTCGTCCTGGCCAAGTGGCTGGCCAGGAAGCCGTCGGTGCTCATCGTGGACGAGCCGACGCGCGGCATCGACGTCGGGACGAAGGCCGAGGTCCACCGGCTGCTGTCGGAGCTGGCGGCCGGCGGCGTCGCCGTGCTGATGATCTCCTCGGAGCTGCCCGAGGTGCTCGGCATGGCCGACCGGGTGCTGGTGATGCACGAGGGCCGGCTGGTCGCCGACATCCCCCGGGCGGAGGCGACCGAGGAGAGCGTGATGGCGGCCGCCACCGGAAGGGGCGCGGCATGAGCGGCCGGGAGACCGGGCTCGCGGCGCCGGCCGCGGAGTCAGCCGCGGCGCCCGCACCGCCGCCGCGCGGCGACCGGCTCGTCAGCCGGGTGGCGCGGGTGCGGGAGCTCGGCATCGTGGTGGCGCTCGTCCTGCTGTTCGCCGTCACCGGCGCCGTCAACCCCGGCTTCCTGTCCCCCGACAGCCTGCGCGACATCCTGCTGAACTCCTCGATCGTGGCGGTGCTCGCGATCGGGCAGACCCTGGTCGTCATCACCCGCAACGTCGACCTGTCGGTCAGCTCCGTCGTGGGCCTGTCGGCGTTCGGCGGCGCGCTGGTCCTCGCCGACCATCCGGGCGTGCCGGCTCCCCTGGTGATCGCGGGCTGCGTCCTGCTCGGCGCGCTGTGCGGGGCGGTCAACGGCCTGCTCGTGGGCGTGGCCGCGGTGCCCGCCCTGGTCGCCACGCTCGGCACGCTCTACGCCTTCCGCGGCGTCGACTACGCCTGGGCGGGCGGGCGGCAGGTGAACGCCGCCGACATGCCCGAGGGCTTCCTCGCGCTGGGCTCGGCCTCGGTGCTCGGGCTGCCGCTGCTCGCCCTCGTGGCCCTGGCGGTGCTGCTGGCCGTCGGCTGGGCGCTGCGCAACCTGCCGCCGGGCCGCGAGCTGTACGCGATCGGCTCCAACCCGGAGGCGGCCGTGCTGGCGGGCATCCGGGTGCGGCGCCGGGTCGTCGCGGCGTTCGTGGCCAGCGGCGCGCTGGCCGGGCTCGCGGGGGCCATGTGGGCGGCGCGGTTCGGCACCGTCGACGCCACCGTGGCGACCGGCAAGGAACTCGACGTGATCGCCGCCGTGGTGGTCGGCGGGGTGGCGATCTTCGGCGGGAGCGGCACCGTGTACGGCGCGGTGCTCGGCGCGGTGCTGCTGGCGAGCATCTCCAGCGCGCTGGCGGTGCTCCGGGTCGACGCGCTGGCCCAGACCGCGATCAACGGCGCCCTGATCATCACCGCCATCGTCCTGGACCGCGTCCTCGCGCTGCGGGTGGCCGCCGCGCTCCGCCGCAGGAGGTACCGCGATGCCGCGTGAGGCCGGGGAAGGTGCCGCGATGCCACGTGACGCCGCAGGAGGCGTGGTGGAGCCCGGTGACGCCGCAGGAGGTGCCGCGATGCCGCGTGAGGCCGCAGGAGGCGCCGCGGCGCCCCGCGATCCGGCCGGTCGCCTGATCCGCCGATGGGAGGGACTGATCCTCGTCCTGCTCGTCACGGTCACCCTGTGGGCCTCGGCCGGCGTGGACGGGTTCGCGAACGCCTCCAACGTGTCGTTCCTGCTGCTCGACACCACCGAGATCGCCCTGATGGCGCTCACCATGACCCTCGTGGTGGTGGCCGCCGAGATCGACCTGTCGGTCGCCTCCACGCTCGGCCTGTCCTGCGCGGTGCTGGGGTGGCTGTGGAACGCCGGGCTGGCGATCGAGCTGATCATGCCGATCTGCCTGCTGACGGGCGCGCTCTGCGGGGCCGTGAACGGCGTGCTCGTCACCCGTCTCGGGCTGCCGTCGCTGGCCGTGACGATCGGGACGTTCGCTCTCTACCGGGGCCTGGCCTACGTCATCCTCGGCGACCAGGCGGTGGCCGACCTGCCGCCCGCCTACACCGGCCTGGCCACCCAGACCTTCGGCCCGGTGCCGCTGGCGACCGTGCTGGTCGCGGTCCTGGCCGCGCTGGCCGCGACGGTGCTGCACGCCACCGGGCTCGGCCGGTCGATCTTCGCGCTGGGCGCCAACGAGGAGGCCGCCCACTTCGCGGGCGTCCGGGTCAAGCGGATCAAGTTCTGGCTCTTCGTCGCCTCGGGCGCCTGCGCCGCGCTGGCCTCGCTCGTCTACACCTTCCGCTACGCCAGCGCCCGCGCCGACAACGGCGTCGGCCTGGAGCTGGCCGTGGTGGCGGCGGTCCTGCTCGGCGGGGTGTCGATCTTCGGCGGGCGCGGGACGCTGCCCGGCGTGCTGATGGCGGTGCTGCTCCTGGGGGTGGTGCGCAACGCGCTGATCCTGGCCGACGTGGCCAACGAGGTCCTCAACTTCGTGACGGGCCTGCTGCTCGTCGCGTCCGTGCTGGCGCCGAACCTGGGGGCGATCCGGCGACGGCGGCACCTCCCAACACCATCGGAAGGAAAGTCGGTCCCATGACGACGAGAACCCCCTGGCGCCGGTTGGCGCTCCTGACCGGCCTGGCCCTCATGGCCACCGCGTGCGCGGGCACCACCAGGAGCGACGTGACCCAGCAGACCTCCGCCCCCGCGGCCCCCGCCTCGTCGGCCGCGGCCGACCCCAACGCGCCGATCAAGCAGGGTCTGAAGATCGCCTTCCTGCCCAAGCAGGTCAACAACCCCTACTTCACCATCGCGGACGAGGGAGGGATCGCCGCGCTCAAGGAGGTCGGCGGCGAGGGCAAGGAGGTCGGCCCGTCCGAGGCCAGCGCCTCCTCGCAGGTCTCCTACATCAACACGCTCACCCAGCAGAAGCAGGACGCCATCGTCATCTCCGCCAACGACCCCAACGCCGTGGTGCCCGCGCTCAAGCAGGCCAGGGCGGCCGGGATCAAGGTCGTCAGCTACGACTCCGACACCGCCCCCGAGGGCCGCGACCTGTTCGTCAACCAGGCCAGCGCCGAGGACCTCGGCCGCACCGAGGTGCAGCTGCTGGCCGAGCAGATCGGCTTCAAGGGGAAGATCGCGATCCTGTCGGCGACGCCGAACGCGACGAACCAGAACACCTGGATCGAGTTCATGAAGGACGAGCTGAGCAAGCCCGAGTACAAGGACATGGAACTGGTCAAGGTCGCCTACGGCAACGACGAGGACCAGAAGTCCTTCACCGAGACCCAGGGCCTGCTGCGCTCCTACCCGGACCTGGCCGGCATCATCTCCCCGACCACGGTCGGCATCGCCGCCGCGGCCCGCTACCTGTCGAGCTCGCCGCACAAGGGCAAGGTCAAGCTGACCGGCCTGGGCACCCCCAACCAGCTGCGCAAGTTCGTCAAGGACGGCACCATCGAGGGCTTCGAGCTGTGGAACCCGGGCGACCTCGGCTACCTGGCCGGCTACGCCGCCGCGGCCCTGGCCTCCGGGCAGATCACCGGCGCCGAGGGCGAGAAGTTCAAGGCCGGCAAGCTCGGCGAGTACACCATCGGGCCCAAGGGGGAGATCCTGCTCGGCAAGCCGACGGTGTTCACCAAGGACAACATCGACGACTTCGATTTCTGACGTGACGGCGTTCCGGTACGGCGCGCGTCACGCGGGCGCGCGCCGTACCGGGCCCGGAGAGGAATGTGAATGGAACGCATCTGCTTCGTGCTCAGGGTCCGGCCCGACCGGCTGGAGGAGTACCGTGCCCGGCACGCGGAGGTCTGGCCGGAGATGCTCGACGCCCTGCGCGACACCGGGTGGCGCAACTACTCCCTCTTCCTGCGGGAGGACGGCCTGCTGGTCGGCTACCTGGAGACCGACGACTTCGGCAAGGCGCGCGAGGGCATGGCCGCCACCGGGGTCAACGCGCGCTGGCAGGCGGAGATGGCCCCCTTCTTCGCGGGCCTCGACGGGAACCCGGATGAGAGCATGCGGCCTCTGACAGAGGTGTTCCACCTTGACTGAATCGGGCACTCCCATGGACATCGCGGCCCGCCTGGGGGCGCTGCGCATCGAGACGCCCTCGTGGGCGTACGGCAACTCCGGCACGCGCTTCAAGGTGTTCGCCCAGCCCGGCGTGCCGCGCGACCCGTACGAGAAGATCGCCGACGCCGCGCAGGTGCACGCCTTCACCGGGGCCGCGCCGACCGTGGCGCTGCACATCCCCTGGGACCGGGTGGACGACTACGCCGACCTGGCCCGCCACGCCCGGGGACTGGGCGTGGGCATCGGCGCGATCAACTCCAACGTCTTCTAGGACGACGACTACAAGCTGGGCAGCGTCACCAACCCCGACGCCGGGGTGCGCCGCAAGGCGGTCGACCATCTGCTGGAGTGCGTCGACATCATGGACGCCACCGGCTCCGGCACGCTCAAGCTGTGGTTCTCCGACGGCCTCAACTACCCGGGCCAGGACGACCTGCGCGCCCGCCAGGACCGGCTGGCCGAGGCGCTGGGCGAGGTGTACGGCAGGCTGGGGGAGGGGCAGCGGTTCCTGCTGGAGTACAAGCTGTTCGAGCCGGCCTTCTACGCCACCGACGTGCCCGACTGGGGCACCGCCTACGCCCACTGCCTGCGCCTGGGCCCCAAGGCCCAGGTCGTGGTGGACACCGGGCACCACGCCCCGGGCGTCAACATCGAGTTCATCGTGGCGTTCCTGCTGCGCGAGGGCAAACTCGGCGGCTTCGACCTCAACTCCCGCTTCTACGCCGACGACGACCTCATGGCCGGGGCCGCCGACCCCTTCCAGCTGTTCCGGATCATGTTCGAGGTGGTCCGGGGCGGCGGCCTGGAGCCGGAGGCGGGCGTGGCGTTCATGCTCGACCAGTGCCACAACGTCGAGCCGAAGATCCCCGGCCAGATCCGGTCGGTGATGAACGTGCAGGAGGCCACCGCCAAGGCGCTGCTGGTCGACCGGGAGGCGCTGGCGCGCGCCCAGGCCGCCGGTGACGTGCTGGGCGCCAACGCGGTGCTGATGGACGCCTACGCCACCGACGTGCGCCCGATCCTGGCCGGGCTGCGCCGCCGGGCGGGCCTGGATCCCGACCCGATGGCCGCCTACGCCCGCTCGGGCTACGCCGGCAGGATCGTCGCCGAGCGCGTCGGCGGCGCCCAGGCGGGCTGGGGCGCCTGAGACGCGGAGGTCCACCGGAGGCACCGGGAGCCGCGCGCTGTCAGCCGTCGCCGCCGAGGCACGCCGCCAGCCGCCGCAGGCCCTCGTCGACCAGGGACGTCCGGATCGCGCCGTATCCGATCACGAGGCCCTCCTGCGCGGGGGCCTCTCCGCAGTAGCGGGCGAGGCTCTCGACGCCGACCCCCGCCTCGCGGGCGCGGTCCAGCGCCCGCCCGAGGTCGATCCCGGCGTCCGGGGCGAGCCGCGCGCACAGGTGCAGGCCGGCGGCCGAGGGAACCGGGCGGAACCGGCCGGCGAGGCGCTCCCGGAGCATCGTCATGATCTTCGCGTGGCGCACCGCGTACTCCCGCGTCGCCCTGCGGATGTGGCGTGACAGCAGCCCCTCGTCGATGAAGCGCGCCAGCGCCCCCTGGGTGATCAGGTCGCCGTGCCAGTCGGTGAGGCGCTTGGCGGCGTGCAGCGCGGGCCGCAGCGAGGCCGGGGCGACCAGGAAGCCGAGCCGCAACACGGGCAGCAGCGTCTTGGAGAAGGACCCGACGTAGACGACGCGGCCGTACCGGTCGAGGCTCTGCAGCGGCTCGAGCGGGCGGCCGGCGAAGCGGTACTCGCTGTCGTAGTCGTCCTCGATCACCACGGCGTCGTTGCGCTCCGCCCAGGCGAGCAGCGCCGTACGGCGCGCCAGGGACATCGGCGTGCCCAGCGGGAACTGGTGGGACGGCGTGACGTAGACCAGCCGCGTGCCGGTGGGCAGGGCCGCCACGTCCAGGCCCTCCCCGTCGACCGGGACGCCGCTCACCCGGGCGCCCAGCGACCGGAAGAGCAGCCGGGCCGGAGGGTAGCCCGGCTCCTCGACCGCCACCCGGTCGCCCGGTTCGATCAGCACGCGGGCGACGAGGTCGAGCGCCTGCTGCGCGCCCTGGGTGACGAGGACGTCTCCGGCCCCCGCGCGCACCGAGCGGGAGACGCCCACGGAGCGCGCGATCGCCGTCCGCAGCCCGGGATGTCCGGCGGGGTCGGCGTAACGGCCGAGACCGGCGGCGGGATGGTGGGGCTCGTGGAACGCGTGGGGCCCGTGGGAACCGCCCCGCTCACTCCGCTCACCGCGCTCACCGAGTCCGCGGAGCTCGCGGAGCTCGCGGGCGATGAGCCGCCGCCACGCCTCCAGCGGGAACAGCCCGGGATCGGGGACCCCGGTCTGGAAGTCGTACTCCGGCCGGTCGTCCCCGGCGATGGTGTGTCCGGTCGCGCCGCCTTCGGCCCAGGCTTCTCCGGTCAGGACACCCCCGGCCATGGTGTCCTCGGCCAGGATGGCCTCCCACACCGGCCGGGGCCGCACGCCGCCGCCCGCCGGGGCGTTCCGCGGCAGCCCGCGGGGGAGGGGCCGGGCGCGCACGAACGTGCCCGAGCCGACCTTGCCCGTGAGGAAGCCCTCGGCGGTGAGGCTGTCGTAGGCCACGGCCACGGTGTTGCGCGAGACGCCCAGCCGCCCCGCCAGCTCACGTGTGGGCGGGAGA
This sequence comes from Planobispora longispora, assembly GCF_016863135.1. GTDB lineage: Bacteria > Actinomycetota > Actinomycetes > Streptosporangiales > Streptosporangiaceae > Planobispora > Planobispora longispora. The sequence continues at coordinate 56,659 of NZ_BOOH01000003.1, read as the reverse complement.
CGCTCCCCGGGCCGCAGGCGGCCGTCGAGGACGGCCTCGCGCAGTTCCCGGTAGATCCGCGCGCTCAGGTCGCCGCGTCCGGTGAGCGCGACGTGGAACTCCATCCGTTCCTCCATTGGCCCAATCGGATCGGCTGTTATTGGACCTTACATCCGGCCAATCGTTTTCCTAGGGTCGTGGGTGACTCCGCACCGACCTGTTCGCGACGGATGCCAAGGAAGCGAGGTCCGCGTGGGAACGACGGCCGACGAGCGGCCCGGCCGGGCCGGGAGCGTGATCCGATGAGCAGGCGCGGCTGGATCCTGTTCGCCCTGATGAGCGTCATCTGGGGCGTCCCGTACCTGATGATCAAGGTGGCGGTGGACGGCGTGTCCGTGCCCGTGCTGGTGTTCGCGCGGACCGCGGTCGGCGCCGCCGTGCTGCTCCCGCTGGCGCTGCGGGGCGGCCGGCTGCGGGGGATCCTCCGGCACTGGCGGCCGCTGGCCGCCTTCGCGACGATCGAGATCATGGTGCCGTGGTGGTTGCTGTCGGATGCCGAGCGCCATCTCACCAGCTCGATGACCGGCCTGCTCATCGCGGCCTCGCCCATCGTCGCGGTGCTGCTGGGACGGCTGACCGGCGACACCGAGCGGCTCGGCGCCGTCCGGTGGGCCGGGCTGGCCGTGGGGCTGGCCGGGGTGGCCGTGCTGGCCGCGCCGGAGCTGCGCGGCGGGGACCCCTGGGCGATCACCGAGGTGCTGCTGACCGCGACCTGCTACGCCATCGCGCCGATCATCGCCGCGCGGCGGCTGCAGGACGTCCCCGCCCTGCCCATGACCGCGGTCTGCCTCGGCCTGGCGGCGCTCGTCTACACGCCCCCGGCCGTCCTGACCTGGCCGGACGCGCTGCCCAGCGGGCAGGTGCTGGCCGCGCTGGCCGGTCTCGCCCTCATCTGCACGGCGCTGGCGTTCATCGTGTTCTTCGCGCTCATCCGCGAGGTCGGCACCTCCCGCGCGCTGGTGTTCACCTACGTCAACCCGGCGGTCGCCGTCACCGCGGGCGTGATCGTGCTCGGGGAGCCGCTCACCGTGCCGATCCTCGTCTCGTTCGCGCTGATCCTCGGCGGCTCCGTGCTGGCGACCGTGTCCCGCCGCGGCGACGCGAGCGAGTCTCCGCGCCCCGCCGAAGAACGGCTCGTCGGCTGACCTCCACGGGATCCGGCCTCCACGGGATCCGGCCTCCACGGGTCCGGCATCCGCGAGATCATTCCCGGGCGGCGGTGCTCAGGGCCCGAAGCTGACGAACCCGACGGAGGTTCCATCGTCGTAGTCGCCCGGGTAGACGTCGCCGGAGACCGTCAAGGGAGGTTCACCGTCCGGGTCGTGCTCTCCCGACCCGAGCAGGGCCCTGGTCAGCGCCTCCCGCTCACTGAGCATCTCCTCCAGCGCGGTCTCCAGGTGCGCGCCCGTGAGCACGAGGCCGGCGCCCCCGGGCACCGCCCCGCCCTCCGCCCCGCCCCCGGCGCCGTCCTCGCGCAGGGCGGTCAGTACGGCGCGGCGCAGCAACTCCTTGAAGAAGGACGCGGTCGCCCCCTCGGTCGCCGTGACGATCGGGTCGAGGTCGGCCTCCAGGCGCAGGTCCCGGGCGTAGAGGCGGAGCAGCGCGGCCCGGCCGGCCGCGTCCGGCTTGGGGATCTCCACCGCCAGGTCCACCCGGCCCGGGCGGTCGGCCAGCGCCCGCTCCAGGACCCCCGCGCGGTTGGTGGTGAGCACGAACGTCACGTCCGAGTCGGCGCCCACCCCGTCCATGGCGTCCAGCAGCGCGAACAGCAGGGGGTTGCCCTCGGGGCTGAAGGAGCGGTCCATGGCGACCAGGTCCACGTCCTCCAGGACGACCACCGCGGGCTGGAGCCTCCGGGCCAGCCCGGCCGCCTCGCTGACGAACCTGATCGCCGACCCGGTCATCACGATCACCGTGGACCCGGTCATCCGGCCCATCAGGTAGCGGACCGTGTGGGTTTTGCCGGTCCCGGGCGCGCCGTGCAGCAGCAGGCCGCGCTTGAGGTGCTGGCCGTGCTCGCGCAGCCGTACGGCCAGCTCGCCGATGCCGACGATGTGCCGTTCGACCGTGTCCAGCACACCCGGGGGCAGCACCACCTGGTCGGCGGCCATCTCCGGCCGCGGCAGGAACGTCACCAGGTCGTTGCCCCGGTGCTCGCTCCACATGAACGACAGGACCTGCCCCCGGTAGACGTCGTTCTCGCGCATCAGCCGGCCGGCCTCGTCGCGGGTGGCGACGGCGTCCCGCCGCTCGGCGGCCAGCACGGTGATCTGGGACTGCTGCATCCCGCGCTCCTGCGGGCCGCGCAGGCCGATCACCACGGGGGATCCGCCGGGCGAGCGGGTGAGGACCAGCCCGAGCGCGATGATCTCCATGGTCGCGTCGGGGCCGATGGACGCCGTGGCGTAGTCGACCGCGCCGATCTCGTACTGCTCGTAGCCGCGCGCCGCGCCGGCCAGCATGTTCACGTAGTCGTCGTGCTCGCGTCCCTGCCCGGCGACGCCGAACCACTCGGCCTGCGGGCTGTGCCGGGCGAGGTAGGCGTCCACGCCGCGCTGGAGGTTGGCCTGCTCCCAGGCGGCGAAGGTCTCGGTGACCGACACCACGTGCTTGAGATCGCAGCCGAGGTGGCCGGTGACCCTGGCCACCAGCTCGGGCGTCTTCCTGTTCTCCTCCAGCGTCAGGTGGGCGTCCCGCATGAGGGTGCTGAGCGCGTGGGACAGGTGCTTGGCGTCGCTGAGATCCATGTGTCATCCGCCTCCCGTGCCCTCCACCCTGACAGAGGGGTACGGGAGGCGCGCGGGATTTTTCGCTTCATAGGCCGTATGTGGCATTGATCGGCCTTGGCGGGATTCATGGCCTCAACACGCATCCGCGCTCTCGCCCGCGACGTTCACCGGCCCGCGGGGCTCATCCGCCCAGGCGGCGCAGGAGGTGTCCCCGGGCGGCGGCGTCGCCGGGGGCGCCGCGCTCGGCGAGCCGCCCGGCGACGTGCCGCCGGTGCGCCTCGTCGACGTTGCCGCCGTACTTGAACTTCCCGTCCACCTTCTGGATCGCCAGCCTCAGCCCCCGGATTCCGGCGAAGCGCCGCTCGTGCTCGGCGGGGTCGACCAGCGCCCCCTCGTTCTCCAGGCGGCCGATCTGCGCCCGGAGGATCTCGGCCTTGCCCGCGGCGTCGGTGACGATCTCGGCGCGGCAGACGAGCTGGACCGCCGCGTAGTAGGTGGTCGGCACGCCCCGGCGCGGGTCGTCCTCGCCGGGCAGGACCTTCCAGCCGCCCGGGACGTAGGCCCAGTCGCCCGCGACGGACAGCAGCACGGCCGGGTTCTCCTCGATCGCGGCCCAGATCGGGTTGGGCCGGGCCAGGTGGAGCAGGATCTCGCGGTCGCCGGCGAGCAGGAACTGCGTCGGGACCACGACCGGCACGTCACGGTCCCGGCCGGAGGCGATCAGGTGGCCGAACTCGTTGGCGCGGACGAAGTCCAGGGCCTCGTCCTCGGTCGCGGCGTCCCATGGGTGAATCAACATGCGGTAAACCGTATATCCATCCAAACGGTTCGTTCAACACCGTTCCGGCGCGATACGGCCGGCACGGGCGGCGGTCAGGAGGAGAGCAGGGCGCCGATCCTGTCCGCCTCCCGGTCGTCGCCGAGCCTGCGATACTCGCACCGGGCCTCCTCCAGCGCGGCGCGCGCGGCGGCCCGGTCGCCCCCCTTCGCGTGGGCCTCGCCGAGAGCGGCGAGCGTGCGGGCCCTGCCCAGCGTGTTCTGCAGCCCGTCCCAGATCTCCATGGCCGCGCGGAGCCTGCCGGCGGCCTCCTGCGGGCGGTCCTCGGCGATCTCCAGCAGCCCGAGCCCGTGCAGGGCGACGGCCCGGCCGAAGTCGTAATGATGGACGGTGCCGAGCAGCAGCGCCCGTTCCAGCGTCTGCCGCGCCTCGGCGTGGCCGTCGTCGGCGTACAGCTGCCCGAGGTGGGCGAGCATCTGCGCCTCCATCAGCGGGTCCGCGGCGGCCTGGGCCTTCGCGGCCGCCCGCCGCAGCTGCGCCTCGGCGGGGACGAGCTCGCCGCGCCGGCGGTGGATCATGCCGAGCAGCCCTCGCACGACGCACTCGTCCCGGGGGCTGGCCAGTTCCTCCGCGATCGACAGAGCCCGTTCGGCGTACCGGAGGGCGGCGTCCGGGCTCCCCTGCGCCTGGCTGATCCCGGCGAGCTGCTGGAGGGTGTGCAACTGGCCCAGCAGGTAGCCGTGGGCGCTCGCGACGGCGGAGCTCTCCCGGAAGCACCGCAGGGCCCGTTCGTGGTCGCCGCGCAGCCTGTGCACGTCACCGCAGAGGTAGAGCGCGTCGGCCTCGCCCTCGCGCTCACCCAGCTCCCGGAAGATCATCAGGGCGCTCTCGGCCCATCCGAGCTTGTCGTCGAGTACGGCGCCGGCCGTTCCCGTGTGGAGATCCGCCAGATTCCGCAGCATGACCGCCTCGCCCAGGCGGTCCCCCGATCTCCGGCAGGCGGCCAGCGCGACCTGGTGGACCTCCGCCCCCTCGCCGACGTCCCTCAGCTCGTAGAAGGTCTGCGCGGCGGCGGCCAGGCCCCAGGCGAGATCCGTGAGTCCTGCCGCCGCCGCCTGCCGCACCGAGGCGGAGACGGTCTTCCGCTCCGTCTCGAACCACTCGAAAGGGTCGCCCACGAGCACCTCGGGGCTGTCCATGAGCGTCTCGGGGCTGTCCGCGGGCGCCTCGGGCGAGCCGGGCGCGCCCCGGGGGACGGCCGGGCGGAGGCGGGCCACGGTCCGGACCCCGAGCCGGGCGTCGGCCTCCTGGGCGAGCAGGAGCAGCCCCCCGAACGCCCGGCGCAGCGCGGCCGTCCGGGCGGCCGCGTCCTCGTCCGTCTCCGCGCGGCGGCGGGCGAAGAGGCGGACGAGATCGTGCAGCCGGAACCTGGACCATCCGGTCTCGTCGACCAGCCGCGCCTCCACGAGCGACGACAGCAGCCGGCTCGTCTCCCGCTCGGGCAGGCGGGCCAGCGCAGCGGCGAGCCAGGGGGAGAAGTCGGGCGCGCCGAGCAGCCCGAGCAGCCGGAAGAGCCTCCGGCAGCGCGGGTCCAGGCTCGTGTAGGTGCCGGTGATGGCCGCCTCGACGTCGAGGTCGCCCGCCCTGAGCAGGTCGAGCCGGTCCGCCTCGTCGGACAGCTCCGCGGCGAACGCGGACAGCGGCCGGGCCGCCCTGGCGGCGGCGCGCGCTCCGGCGATCCTGATGGCCAGCGGCAGCCTGCCGCACAGCTCGACGATCTCCGACGCCGCCTCGCTCTCGCTCCCGACCCGCTCGGCTCCCGCGATGCCCGCCAGGAGGTCGAGCGCGGCTCCGTGGGGGAGCACGTCGAGGTCGGCGAAGTGCGCCGACTCCAGGCCCAGCAGACGGCTGCGGCTGGTCACCAGCAGCGAGGACCCGGGCGATCCCGGAATCAGCGGGCGGACCTGGGACTCGGAGTGGGCGTCGTCCGCGACGATCAGCACCCGGCGGCCGGCCAGGACGCTCCGGTAGCACTGGAGGCGTTCGGCGAGACCGCCCGGCACCGCGGTGCGGGGGAGGCCGAGCGCGCGGAGGAACTGGCCCAGCACCTCGTCCGGGGTGGTGTGCGGCGCGGAGAAGTCGGCGTAGAGCTGCCCGTCGGGGTAGGCCCCGCGCAACCGGTGCGCCAGGTGCACGGCCAGGGTGGTCTTGCCGACCCCGGCGCGCCCGGACACCGACAGGATCCGGGGAGCGGGGCCGTCCGCCGCCGAGAGCACCGACAGGCACTGGGCGACCTCCTTCTCCCGCCCGGTGAAGTCGGCGATGTCCGGGGGCGTCTGGGCGGGGACGGGCGGGGTGAACGCGGGCGCCCGCCCGGCGCCCTCATCGGCTCCGTCCTTCCCGGCTCCGTCCTTCCCGGCTCCGTCCTTCCCGGCTCCGTCCTTCCCGGCTCCGGCGTCATCGGCTCCGGCGTCCTCCTCGGCCAGGAGAAGCGCGTGCAGCCGCCGGAGCTGCGGTCCGGGCTCCAGCCCCAGTTCCCGCACCGTGTGCCCGCGCAGGAGGGAGTAGGCGTTCAGGGCCTCCGCGCGCCGGCCGGTCTCCCGCAGCGCCCGCATCAGGAGCAGGGTGAACGGCTCGTGCAGCGGATGTTTCCCGGCGAGCTGCCGCAGCCGGGGGACGGCCTCGCGATGCCGGCCCGTGCGCAGGTCGATGTCGGCGCGGGACTCCAGCGCGAGCAGCCGCCGTTCCCGCAGCGCCGAGACGTGGGGCAGCAGCGTGAGCGTCGGGGGGACGCCCGCGAAGACGGGGCCCCGCCACAGCGCCAGCGCCTGGTCGAACAGCCGGCCCGCCGATTCCAGGTCGCCCGCGCCGTGCATCTCGCACGCCTGGTCGCACAGCAGCTCGAACTGCTCGGAGTCCAGCTCGCCCGGCTCGACCCGGAGCAGGTAACCGTCATTGTGATGCCGTACCACGTCCCGTTCCGAGTCGCCCAGGAGCCGCCGCAGCTCCCGCACGTAACCGCGGACGAGCGTCCGGTGCGTGGCCGGGGGATCCCGGTTCCACAGCTCGGCGACGATGTCCCCCGCCGGCACGCTGCGCCCGGCGCTGACCAGGAGGACGGCCAGAAGATGGCGGACCTTCAGGCTTCCCGGGACCACCCAGCCGGTCCCGTTCCGGATCGACGGCGGGCCGAGGCATCGGAAACGCGGAACCGGAGCGGTCGCCCTCATGATCAGGAGAATATCCGGGCCCCGGGGCCGGACCAAGGCGTCCCGTCGTCACGCGGGGGCGCGCATCCGGTGGATCACCACGCCCAGGACGCGCTCCACCGGCACGGCGCCGAACGTCCGGGAGTCGAGGCTGACCTCGGGATTGTCCCCGAGCACCAGGATGCGGCCCGGCGGCACGGCCCGGGCCCCGTGAGCTCCGCCAGCTCCGTCAGCCCCGCCAGTCCGGCCAGCTTCGCGAGCCTCGTCAGCCCCATCAGCCCCATCAGCCTCACCAGTCCGGCCAGCTCCGTGAGTCCCGTCGAGCTCACGGGCTGCGGCGGCTCCGGGGCCTCCGGTCGCGTCCGCGAGCGCGGCCGGCACCGGATCGCCGGAGACGGCGGCCACCCGTTTGACCATCCACCGGCCGGGCTCCCAGCCGACGATCTCGGCCTCGGAGCCGAGTTCCGGCCTGGTGATCACGATCACCTGGCCCGCGCGGACGCCGCCGCGCGGCGCCCTCCTGGCCAGGGCCCGCTGCCCGGCGCGCAGGAACGGCTCCATGCTCCGGCCCTCGACGGTGACGACGAACAGGCGGCCGCGCAACCACAGGAGCACCGCGGCGAGGACCGCGATCACGGCCGCGACCACGGCCACGAGCGCGACGGCGGCCGGCATCACGGCCGCCCCGGGACCACGGCGTCGGCCTGGTAGCCCTCGGCCTGGAGCCTGAACAGCCGGGCGTAGACCTGGCCGCGGGCCATGAGCTCCTCGTGGGAGCCCTCCTCGGTCACCCTGCCGTCGTCCAGTACCACGATCAGGTCGCTGTCCCTGACCGTTCCGAGGCGATGGGAGATGAGCAGGCTGGTCCGCCCCGCCCGGTGCTCGCGCAGCATGGCGTGGATCTCGTGCTCCGCCCGGGGATCCAGCCCGGAGCTCGGCTCGTCCAGGATCATCAGGTCGCGCTCGCCCCGCAGCAGGGCCCTGGCCAGCGCGACCCGCTGCCACTGGCCGCCGGACAGCAGGACGCCGGCCTCGGGGTCCTCGTGCTCGGCCTCGCTGGAGAAGGTACGGCTGAGCAGGGTGTCGTAGCCGCGCGGCAGGGCGGACAGCACGTCGTGGACCCCCGCCCTCCGCGCGGCCGTCTCGACGACGCCGGGCGCGGCCTGCAGGTCGCTGATCGTTATGTTCTCGGCGGCCGTCAGGTCGTAGCACATGTAGTCCTGGAAGACCGGGCTGATCCGGCGGCGCAGCTCCCGGGCCGGGACCTGCCGGATGTCGACGCCGTCCCACAGGATCGTCCCCCGGCCGGGGTCGTAGAGCCGGCACAGCAGCTTGACCAGCGTGCTCTTCCCCGCGCCGTTCAGCCCGACCAGCGCGACGGAGCGGCCCGAGCCGATGCGCAGGCTGACCCCGCGCAGCACCCACGGCTGGTCGTCGGCGTAGCGGAACCAGACGTCGCGCAGTTCGATCCCCTCCCGCAGCGGCGGCAGGGCCCGGGGCCGCGCCGGCTCGGGCAGGTCGGGACCCGCGGAGGTGACGGCGGTGAAGTGGTGCATCATCAGCAGCGCTTCGTGGGTCTGCGCCAGCTCGCCGACCAGGGCGCCCACCGCGCCCTGCGAGCCGGCGACCGCGGCGGCGAACAGGACGACGTCGCCGGCGGTCAGCCGCCCGCCCGAGGCGGCCCAGTAGAGGCCGCCCATGGCCACCGCCCCGCCGAGCGCGGCCAGACCGCCCTGGACGAGCAGCGTGTGCCGGTCCACGGCCCGCTTCGCCGCGTCCGCGGTACGGCGCTCGGCGAGCATCCTGCCCCGCAGGAACTCCCCGACGCCGAACAGCCGGATCTCCTTGGCGGCCTCGGCGGTGCTCAGCAGGCCGCCGTAGAAGAGCTCACGGCGTTCGGCCGGGCTGATGCGCCACATCATCCGCGCCCGGCGGCGGCTCAGCGCGAGTTCGGCCAGCAGCACGGGGACGGCCGAGGCGACCAGGATCGCCGCCATGGCCGGGCTCAGGGCGGCCAGGGACGCGAGGAACCCGCAGAAGGTCAGCAGGTTCTGCGCTGCGCCGAGCCCTCCCTCGACCACCTGGTTGGGCGCGGTGAGCGCGGCCTGCTCGGCCAGCCGGAGGCGGTCCAGGAGGCGGGGGTCCTCGAACCGGGACAGGCCGGTGAAGTCGTTCACCGCCGCGTACAGCTCCCCGGTCGCGCGCAGCCGCGCGGCGCGGTTCATCTCGGCCCTGGAATAGGCCAGCAGCTGCGGCGTCACCGCGGCGGCCAGCCCGGCCGCCGCGAGCCCGAGCAGGGGGCCGGCCGGGTCGGCGCCGGCGGTCAGGGCGTCCAGCAGGAGCTTGGTCAGCCAGGCCGCGGCGACCGGGGTCGCGGCCCCGGCCAGGGTGAGCAGCACGTGGCACAGCAGCCAGCCGGGGGCGGAGCGCCGGGCCAGCGCCACGGCCCGGCGCGCTCCCGCCACGGTGGCTCCGGGCGAGGAGGGATCGATCATGCCGGGACGGCGGCGGGGAGGTCGCGGTGGTCGAGCCCGACCGCGGCGACGGTGCCGTCCTCGCCGACGAGGCAGAAGGTGGGGAACGCGTCGACCCCGAAGGCCCGGGCGACCGGCCCGTCGATCCCCTCGACCACCACGGTGGCGGCGGGGGAGAGCAGCTCGGCGGCCGGGCCGGCCTCCTCCGGCGCGGCGGCGACCACCACGGCCAGCACGGGGCGCGTGTCCGCGGCGGCGAACCGCGCGAACTCCGGCAGTATCCGCTCGCAGGGCCCGCAGCCCGGGGAGAGGAAACCGACGATCGTCCCGCCGGCCAGCTGTTCGGCGGCCAGGGTGGCGCCGTCGGCCGTGGGCGCGCGGAAGTCGCCGATCGTCCCGCCCGGTTCGAGCGAGGGCCCGGGGCCGGGGCGGCCGCCCGCGGCGAGCAGGTCGGAATGCTGCCGCAGGCGCTTCACGACGCCCAGGAGCAGCACGAGGTTCAACAGGCACAGCAGGCCGACGAAGACCACGGCGGCGGTCAGGTACGTCATCTCCGGTCCTTGAGGTGAGAGGGGGATGCGGTGAACAGCCCGGCGATGTCGTCGAGCGTGATGACCAGCGCGGCGAGCACGGCGCCGGTGGCCGCGGCGATCATCAGGCCCGCCGGGTGCGGCGGCTGTCCGGCGGCGGCGGAGAACGCCCCGGCCGTCAGCGCCGCGCAGGCCAGGACGAGGTTGCGGGTGACGTGCAGGACCGACACGGGGGTGGCCGACGCGCCGAAGCACCGGCAGGGCACGCGCGCCCCGCGGCGCAGGACCCGCGCCATGGCCCAGGAGAACACCGCGAGCAGGGCCGTGGCCAGGGCGAACCCGAAGGGAACCGTGTCCGGCAGGGCGAGCAGGACGAGGACGGCGGCCTCCGCGGCCACGACGGCGCCGGCCACGCCGCGGGCCCGGCCGGCGGGGACCCCGAAACCGGGCAGGGACGCGGTGAACGAGGCGAAGGAGACGCGGCCGCGGACCTTGCTCACCAGGGAGGCCGCGAAGACCACGAAGAGCGCGCAGCGGACCGCGACGACGAGATAGTCCATCAGTCTCCCGAATCTCGGGCCCCGCGGGCGGGGGTGCTCACCCGCGGGGCGTTCGGATCAGCCGCAGTCGTGGTAGTACTTGCACTGGGTGTTGCACCGGCCGTTGAGGCAGCAGGTGTAGGCGCGCCACTTCCGGACGCTCTGGCAGCCGCAGCTGCCCCAGTAGCAGTACTCCGCCGCGGACGCCGAGATCTTCGGCAGCGCCAGGCCGAGCAGCCGGTCGCCGAGTTCTTCCAGTTTCCGGATCATGCATGACCTCCCTCGGAGGGGCCGGACGGCCCCGCGGGACGAGCCTCGCCGACGGGCGTAGGGAAGCCGTAGGGGGACCGTAGAGCAGGCGTAGAGGGACCGCCCGCGCGGCGCCGTCCGCGAGGTCCCCGAACGCGGTACGGCCGGCGCGGGGCGAGCCCGTGCCGGCCGTACCGGATGGATATGTGAGACCGCGTGACGCGGTTCGTCCGAGGTGGAGGTTCAGCTCCGCGTGGGAGTCCCGGCTCCGGGGCGGAGCCTCAGCGCTGTGCGGCGAGGGCGTCCTCGTACACGCGCACCAGTTCCTGGCTGATCCGCTCCCAGGAGTACCGCGAGCGGACCCGGTCGGCGGCCGCGAAGCCCAGCGCCGTGCGCCGGGTGGGGTCGGCGAGCAGCTCGCGGGCGAGCCGGGCGGTCTGCGCGGGACGGTCCGGCGCGACCAGCAGCCCGGTGACCCCGTCCACCACCGAGTCCATGTGGGCGCCGACCGCCGAGGCGATGACCGGCACGCCGCAGGCCATGGCCTCCAGTGCGACGACGCCGCCCGCGGCCTCGCGGGGCAGCGAGAGGACGACGTCGGCGCTGCGCATCAGCTTGGGCACCGAGGCGTGCGGGACCTGCCCGAGAAGGCTGACCCGGTCGTCCACGCCCAGCTCCTTGGCCAGCATCCGGACCCGGTAGGCGTCGGCGTCGTGCTCCAGGTCGGAGGCGGCCGGTCCGCCCGCCACCAGCAGTTCCGCGTCGGGGATCCCGGCCAGCGCCCGGATCGCGGTCCGCACGCCCCTGTCGTCGGAGAGCGGTCCCACGTGCAGCAGCCGCGCCCGGGTGCCGCGCGGCGCGGCCGGGCCCTGCCGGCGGAAGCGCTCGACGTCGACCCCGCAGGGGATCACGGCGATGTTGCGGCGCGGCACGCCCAGCCGGATCAGCTCCGACTCCTCGTCCCCGCACCCGGCGATCACCGCGTCGGCCCGGCGGCCCAGCGCGCGCTGCAGCCGTGCCTTCCGGGCGTCGCCGCCGGTCTGGCGGGTGAAGGTCTGGGTGACCGGGACGTGCAGGCCGCTCGCGCCGGCGAGGGCGGCCAGGCCGCCGGTCCAGGAGTGGGCGTGGATGACGTCGGGCCGGTTCTGTCCCCAGCGGCGCATCAGCTCGCTGCCCATGTCCGGCAGGTAGGGCAGAACTCCGTCCTCGGGCAGGTCCTGGGCCGGTCCGGCGGGAAGGTGTTCCATGGTGACGCCGTGGGCCACGCGGACGCGCGTCTTGCTGGAGTCTGCGCCCCTGCGCGTGTAGATGGTGACCTTGTGCTCCCTGCCCAGTTCACGGGCCACGGCCAGGATCTGGTTGCGGTGCGCGGACGGCACGGGCTGGTCCTGGGTGGCGGACAGGGCGTCGGACGAGACAAATGCAATATTCACGGCACACCTCTGGGGGAGATAGGCATGGAAAGCCTGGACTTCCAGGGGGTGCCTGCGTCTTAGGCACTCATCTGTATGCCTGACACAATACCCCGATCACTATCGGTGGCAAACATCAGTATTTCCGACTCTGTCGTAATTCTTCCGCCCGGGAGCTGGGCACATGCAGCTGGACCGTGCACCCGTCCCCGCCGTGGTGGATGTCCAGCCGATCACAGAGCTGGTGGGCGATCCACAGCCCGTCACCCGGGCCGGAGGTCGGGCTCGGCGGGACGAAACCGGCCAGCGGGTCGGTCAGGCCGCCCCCGGAACGGTGGATCTGGCAGGTGATGGCGCCGAACCGCTCCCACAGGTGGACGTCGATCGGCGGGTCCAGGTGCGCGGCCACCTCGTTGACCGCCACCGCGAGCAGGGTCGCGCGGTCCTGGGTCAGCCCCAGCAGGGACGCGTGGTCGGAGACGAAACCGCGCAGGGCCGGCAGCGTCTCCACCGACTTGGCCACCGCGTCCGCGGGGGGCCGGGGCAGCGGGACCGCGTCGCACTCGCGGACGAACTCCAGCGGCTCGGTGTAGTCGGGGCAGGGGAGGAGGCCGCGGCCGTCCTCGGACAACGAGGGATGCGTCCGCCGCGCGGTCGTGATCACCGAGGGGTCGTGGATCCGTGCGTCGTACGTGCACACCATCCAGACGTTGGTGCTCCGCAGCAGCAGGTTGAGAATCGACTCCATGCGCTGCCAGGCCCGCATGTCACCGGAGGACCTGCCGATCCAGAGCGGTTCGGAGAGCACCCGGACGTGCCCGCCGTACGGCGCCTCCGGGCCGCGCCGGAGCCAGTAGCGGTGGAAGGCGGTGGTGCGCTGCACCGGGCGGCGGCCCAGGAAGGTGGTGTCGGCGTAGTCGACCCGGCGGCCGTCCCGGCCCAGGGCGTCACCCAGGAGCTCCAGATTGGCCGAGGTGGTCACGACCAGCACCGGATCGTCTTTGGCCAGCCCGTCACGGACGAACGGCAGCGCGATCTCCAGGAACTGCTTGTCGGAGTCGTAGACCGCCGCTTGGTGAATCGAAGTCATCGAAGGTCATCCCGCTCAGGGAGGCCGGGCACCGGGTCCCGACCGGTCGTCGTACTCGCCTCGCCCGCACACCTCGTCTCCGCCTCGCACGGCTCAGGCACACGTCAAGTGATGAAACGCTAAGTTATACGATCCCTACACAACGCGCAGGGCAAGTATCACGATCTCGTCCCACACCCTTCCGCCGGAGAAGGCGTGCCGGTCCTCCTCCACGGTCTTGACCACCGTGGCCGGTGCCTGTGACACGCACCGCGCCAGCACGTCGGCCAGGCGGCCCTCGCCGTAGGCCTCGCCGTGTTCGTTGCGCGAGTTCACCAGGCCGTCGGAGTAGAACAGGAGGGTCTGGCCGGCGGCCAGCGTGATCTCCTCCTCGAACGTCTCGCCGTCGGCGGAGATGCCCAGCGGAACGCCGCCCCCGCTGGTGAAACGCACCGTCCCGTCGGGCTGGAGCAGGGCGGCGGGATGGTGGCCCGCGCTGGCCAGCCTGATCCGCCGTCCCTTGACGAACCCGGCCACGGCCATCACGAACATGCCGTTGCGCTGGGCGGACAGGGCCTGGTTGAGCTTGCGCAGGGTCTCGCCGGGATCGCTCTCCCAGACGCTGAGCACCCGCAGCCCGTTGCGCACCATGGCGCTGACCGACGCCGCCTCCTCGCCCTTGCCCGCCGCCCCGCCGAGCGCGAACGCCCACCCCTCGGAGAACGGGAAGACGTCGTAGAACTCGGCGCCGACCAGGCTGGAGCCCGCGTGGTAGATCGCCGCCGCCTCGAACCCGGGGATGTCCGGCAGGGTGCGGGGCAGCACGCTGGTGCGCAGCGCCTCGGCGGCCTGGGAACTGTTCTGGAAGCTGCGCCGGGCCCGCAGGGCGAGCCCCAGGTGGACCCCGATCTCCTCCATGAGGCCCAGATCGGCCAGGGAGAACGGCTCGCGGTCGCGCAGCCGCAGGAGGGTGAGGGCGCCCGCGGGACCGTCCTGCCCGCTGATCGGCACGCACAGCGCGGAGGCGGCGCCCATCACCCGCAGCAGCGGCGGGCCGTCGGCGATGCCGCCGAGCAGGGTCTCGTCCTCGAGCATCTCGTGCACCACGCCCGTGCCGCCGGTCAGCACGTGGGCGATGAGCGGCGCGGTCAGCGGGTTGAAGTTCTCGACCAGCCGGATCAGCTCGTTCACCGGCTTGTCGGCGGGGCCGAGCACACAGGCCCGGCGGGGCGAGCCGTCGCGCACCACGTCGGCGATCACCCAGTCGGCGGCCTCCGCGGCCAGCAGCCGCGCCGCCCGCGTGACGGTCACCGGCTGGTTCAGGCTGTCCTCGTCCAGCAGCAGGCGGGTCATCCGCGACAGCAGCTCCTGGCGGTGGGCGGCGGCCATGATCAGGGCGGAGTCCGCCCGCTCGATCGGTCCGGGGGGCGCGTCGGCCACCTGGGTCTCCAGCGGCAGGACCAGGACCGCGGTCATCTCGTGCGGCTCGCCGGGCATGGTCAGCCGGGTGAGGGCCAGCTGCACGGTGTGCGCCCGGCCCTGGTGCGCCAGCCGGGTCTGGAAGGTCACCGTCCGGCCGCCCTGCTGCACCGAGGTCAGATGCGAGCGGAAGGCGGCCCGCCGGGAGATGTCGACGAACAGCGCGAACGAGCGGCCGATCAGATAGCCCGCCGGGCTGCCCAGCATCCGGGAGGCCTCCGAGCCGATCCGGCGGACCGTCCCCGACCCGTCCAGCACCAGCACCGGGACCGGGAACGTCTTGAACACCTGACGCAGCAGTTTCAGCTCCCGCTGGGAGCCGCTCTCACGCTCACCCGAGCGCCGGGGAGTCTTGCGCACCTCGCGCAGGGCGGCGTCCAGCAGCTCGCGGGCGGTGTCCAGTTCGGCCAGGGCGGCGTCGAGCGTAGAGCGGGGGTCGGCCGGGTAGGCGGAACGGGCCTCGCGCAGTGAGGAGACCCTGGACGTCAGGGCGCTCAGTGCGTGCTCCAGGGCAGGAAGGCCAAGGGCTTCGGTCAATGCTCATCCTCATCGCCGGCCGAGGTGGAACTGGTCCCGTCGTAGACGCTACGCCACCCGGTGAAGCTTATCGATGTGCGGTCAGATAGTGATTAAGTTATCCATACCGGGAAGGGGACTCACGACATGGACATGGTGACGCCCGTTCTCGCACGCGATCTCGCCACCCTCGGAAGGGTCAGCGAGGAGACCTCCAGTGAGAGCGTGCTGTCCGGGCTGACCGCCACCCTCGCCGGGGGCGTGCCCGGCTGCGCGGGCGGCACCGCCGAACTCTGGCGGCGGGAGCGGCTGGTGGTCTCGGCCTCCCACAGCGAGCTCGTCGTCCTCGTCGAGAGCGAGAGCGAGCTGGGAGAGGGCCCCGCGACCGAGGCGCGCGCCACCGGCGGCCACGTGATCGTCCAGGACGTGCTCCGCGACCCCCGCTGGCCGGACTACGCGGCGATGGCGATCCGGTGCGGGGTCCGCTCGATCCTGGCCATGCCCATCACCGTCGAGCGCGCGGTCCTGATCCTGGGCCTGTACGGCGTGCGCCCCGGCGCCTTCGCCGCCCGGGGCGTGCCCTCGCTGGCCGACATGCTGGCCGAGCAGGTGACCGTGGCGCTGGCCAACATGTGGGACTACGACGAGGTGCGCACCGACGCCGCCCAGATGCAGGAGGCGCTGGCCGGTCGGGCGATCATCGACCAGGCCAAGGGCATCATCATGAAGTCCAGCGGGTGCTCGGCCGAGGCCGCCTTCGAGGAACTGCGCCGGGTCTCCCAGCACCACCAGGTGAAGGTGGCCGACCTGGCCAGGCTCCTGGTCGACGAGCACCAGCGCAACCGGGGCCTGAAGGAGGGCTGACCGCCGCGCCGGAGACTGCCGGGCGGATCGGCCCGTCGAGCCGATCGGACTGTCAGGCGGAGCGGCCGGACGGCGGTCGGCCGGACCGGACCGTCAGGTGAATCGGCCCGTCAGGCGGACCGGTCGAACGCGGCCAGCGCGTCGTCGACGGTGTCGTAGAGCGGGAGCCGCTGCGCCAGCCCGGTGATCCACATCACCCGGGTCTTGGAGTATTCCACCCCGGTCAGGGCGAACCTGCCGCCCCCGGCGGTGCTGACCTGCCACTGGTGCACGATGAGCCCGAGCGCCCGGGAGTCCATGAAGGTGACGCCGCTCAGATCGATGACCATGTCGGCGCCGTGCTCGGCGGCCTCCGCCGCGAGATAGTCGGCGAACTGGTCCCTGGTGGTGGCGTCGAGCAGACCCGTCACGCGGATCACATTGACCCCGCCGACCAGCCCCGAGGCCAAAGTCAGCGCGACCGCGCCACCGCCGTTCTCCGACACCGTCACCCAACGCCTCCTCGCCGTTCGCATAGCAACCTTACTGTTACCTGCGGGCGAGTAATACTCCCGCAATCGTGGGAATACTCTCGCCCAGAGGTCCAGCAGAGGGCCTCGCCTCGAAAAGTGGTCGAGGCGATGCCGTCTGCCCGGAAACTGCTCCGCTGGCCGCCGGTGTCGCCGACAGTCATAGCAGGGAGCAGCAATGTCTGTTCAGGCAGTCGAACTCACCGACATGACCGCCGAGGAACTCCTCGCCGAGATGTCCATGCCTGAGATCTCCGAATATCGTGCCGAGCGCCTGCGCGAGCGGATCGTCGAGATGCACCGTCCGCTCGCCATGGAGATCGCTCGCCGTTACCGCTACCGGGGCGAACCGCTGGAAGACCTCCTGCAGGCCGCGTACGTCGGGCTGATGAAGGCCATCAACGGCTACGACCCCACGCTCGGCCACGCCTTCCGCGGCTACGCGGTGGTCACCATGACCGGCGAGGTGAAGCGGCACTTCCGCGACCGCACCTGGGCGATCCGCGTACCCCGCGTCTACCAGGAGCGCCGGGCCGAGCTGAACCGCCTGGTCGCCGACCTCAGCCAGGAGCTGGGCCGGGCCCCGACGGTCGCCGAGCTCGCCGAGAAGATGAACATCACCGAAGAGGACGTCCTGCTCACGCTGGACGCCTCGGCCGCCTACAGCGCGCTCTCGCTCGACGCCCCGCTCGGCACCGACGACGACGCCGCCGCACTGGGCGACGTCATCCCGGACGAGGACGACACGCTCTCGTTCCTGGTGGACCGGGAGGCGGTCAAGCCGCTGATCGACAAGCTTCCGCCGCGGGAGAAGAAGATCCTCCTGCTGCGCTTCTTCGGAAACATGACCCAGGCCGAGATCGCCGCCGAGTTCGGCATCTCCCAGATGCACGTCTCCCGCATCCTCCGCAAGGTGCTCGACCAGCTGCGGGAAGAACTCGTCGCCGAATGCTGAATATGAGCCTCGCTACGGGGCACCGGAGCCGACGGAGTCCGATGTGGCATAGAGTGCGTTCGATGAGCCCCAGCCGCCGGGAGGACGGCACCATGGGACAGGGAGGCGGATCACGGGTGAAAGAGGACGGCGCTCGTCCGGGCCGCCTCCCGGCGGCCGGTGACCGACGCCTCCGCGCGAGGCCCGTCGCGGCCGAGGTCGCCTTCTGCCTGCCCGACCTGCCCGACGTGCGTGACTTCGCCGCCGCTCAGGCCCTGCGCAGCGGCATCGCCGCCGAACGGCTGGCCGACTTCCTGGTCGCCGTGAACGAGGTGGCGACCAACGCCGTCACGCACGGGCACACCAGCGCCAAGGCGTTGCTGCGCATGTGGGTCGAGAACGGCTTCCTCTCCGTCGAGATCCGGGACGAAGGGCGGTGGAACCCCACCGCCCCTCCCGGCGAGACGCCCCCGGCCCCCTACGCCACCAGTGGCATGGGGCTGTGGGTGGCCCGGATGGTCAGCTCCGACATCGCCTTCCGGACCGGGGCCGAGGGGACGGTCATCACCATGCGCTTCGCGGTGCCGCCCCGGGGAGGCCGCGAGTCCTGACTCGCGGCCGCCGTACCGCGGGGACGGGGACCTGAAATCGCTTTCCTGGGGTGAGGCCGCTTTTCTGGGTAGAGGCAGGCCCATGACCACACCCCCGCGCATTCTGATCGTCGGCGGCGGCTACGTCGGCATGTACACCGCCCTGCGCCTGCAGCGCCGGCTCCGGCGCGGAGAGGCCCGCGTCACCGTCGTCGACGCCGACTCGTACATGACCTACCAGCCCTTCCTCCCGGAGGCCGCGGCAGGGAACGTCGAACCCCGGCACGTCGTCGTCCCCCTCCGCAGAGTCCTGCGGAAATGCGAGATCCTCAACGGCTGGGTGATCGGAATCGACCCGGAGGCCCGGACCGTCGAGATGCGGCCGCACCAGGGCCCGCCCCGCATCCTCGGCTACGACCTCCTCGTCCTGGCCCCCGGCTCCGTCTCCCGCACCCTGCCCATCCCCGGGCTGGCCGAGTACGGGATCGGCTTCAAGACCGTCGAGGAGGCCATCCACCTGCGCAACCACGTGCTCGCCCAACTCGACCTGGCCGCCTCCACCACCGACGAGACGGTCCGGAACAGGGCTCTGACGTTCGTCTTCGTCGGCGGCGGCTTCGCCGGGGTCGAGGCCCTGGCCGAACTGGAGGACATGGCGCGCGACGCCTGCCGCAACTTCCCGTCCATCCGCCCCGGCGACATGCGCTGGATCCTGGTCGAGGCCACCGGGCGCATCCTGCCCGAGGTCGGCGCGGAGATGGGCCGCTGGACGGTCGAGCAGCTCCGCAGCCGGGGCATCGACGTGCGCCTCGGAGTCCGGTTGAAGTCCGCCGACGACGGCCGCGTCGTCCTCGACGACGGCAGCGAGTTCGACACCGCCACGCTGGTGTGGACCGCCGGAGTCAAGCCGCACCCCCTCGTGCGGGCCAGCGGCCTCCCGCTGGACGACAAGGGACGGGTGAAGGCCACCGCCGAACTCCTCGTCGAGGGGCGTCCCACCGTGTTCACCGCCGGGGACAGCGCCGCCGTACCGGACCTGACCCGGCCGGGCGAGATGTGCTCGCCCAACGCCCAGCACGCCGTACGGCAGGCACGCACGCTGGCCGACAACGTGCTGGCCACGCTCAGGGGCACCGAACTGCGGCCGTACCGGCACGCCTACGCGGGCTCGGTCGCCAGCCTGGGCCTGCACCAGGGCGTCGCGCAGATCTACGGGCGCAAGCTGCGCGGACCCCTGGCCTGGTTCATGCACCGGACCTATCACCTGTCCCGGGTGCCGACCGTGAACCGGAAGGTGCGCGTGCTGATCGACTGGACGCTCGCCCTGTTCTTCCGGCGGGACATCACCTCGCTCGGCGCTCTGGCCCACCCCCGGCAGGAGTTCGAGTTCGCGGCCCGGCCGGACCTCGGCCAGAGCGAGTGACGGATCTCGGCCGAAGCGCGTGACGGCCGAACGGAAAGATGACACGACGACCGGCGAAGGGGCGCCGTCCCGGCGGACGGCGCCCCTGAGAATCTGCGGAAGCCCCGCTCCCGGCGGGACAGCCTGTCTCGGTGTCTCGGTGTCTCGGTGTGCTCGGCGGGTCTCAGCGGGGCGACCTCTGCGGAACGGCGGTCGTCCCCGCGCGGTCACCTCCTGCTACGGCGCCAGGTGCCGCTCCCGCGCCATCCCGCCGTGCCCACACCGGCCTGGTGCAGCGAGAGCAGGAGCAGCCCGAGAAGCAGGAAGGCCGTCGAGCCGAAGCCCCCGCCCAGACTCGCGTCGAGCAGTTCGAACAGCAGGCCGATACCGAAAACGATGGCGGCGGCGATCGCCAGCATGATTTACCTCTTTCCTGCGGACGTGACGGGCAGGCCGAGCAGTTCCTCGAGCGTCGAGCGGTACTCCCGCAGGACCGTGCGGAGCCGTTCGGTGTCGCTTCCCTCGGCGCCCTCCTGGCCGCCGTCCTTCCACCGGCCCTGGAGATCGGTCGCCCGGGCCTCCAGCGCGGCGCGGATCGCGTCCGTCACCTCGCCGAGGAGCGAGGACGCGCGCTCCACCGCCTGCCGGGGGTCGTCGACGAAACCCGCCTGGACCTCCTGCCAGCGCCGCCGTACGTCCTCGGGGTCCTGGCCGAACAGCGTCGTCCGGCCGGGAGACTGGGGCGCCTGCACGGGTGCCGGATGAACGGGACCGGCCGTCTCCGCGGGCTGCCGGTCATTCGGCCCGGCATGCTTCGGGCCGGTCCGGTCGCCGGGGCGAAGAGCGTCGGCACTCGGGTCGCGCTCGGTGCTCTCCGCGCGATCGGCGTCCGTCAGCGGCGTCTCCCGCTCCGGCCTGTCACCGGGCCGGCCGGTGGGAGCCTGATCGGGGGACACCTGGTCGGGAGCCGCCGGCTGACCGGGGTGCGCCGAGCGGACGGGGTGCACCCGCTGATCGGGGGGCACCGCGTCGTCGCGCTGCGGTGGCACCTGCGGCTGCGTGTCCTCGTCCGCCCGGGTCGGGCGGCCGTGGACCAGCCGATCAGGTCGGTCGTTCATATATGTCACCGTCCTCGGGAGTCGCGGGGAGCGCCCCGCTCGTTCTCACCGGCCCGCTCACCGGGGCCGGGCCGTGCGTCGTTGTGGTGCGGCTCGTCATGGCCGGGCTGCACGTCGTTGTGGTGCGGTTCGTGGTGGCCGGGCCGTACGTCGTGGTCATCACGCTCGGACTGCGCCTCCCGGCGGGGCGGGACCGCGGCGTGCCGGGGGGTGTGCCCGTCGTCCGCGGCTTTCGCCGCCTCGGCCGTGGGGGCGCCGAGCAGCTCCTCGAACAGGGCGCGGTAGTGCACCATGGCCTGGCGGAGCTCCTCGGTGGAGGCGGCCTTGCGAGCGGCGCGGCCGCTGATCTCGTGGGCCTGCCGGTAGTGGTCGAGGGTGCTGCTGTGGTCCACCGACAGGTCGGCGATCCGCTGCTCGAAGTCCTCGACCGGATAGCCCTTGTCGGCCATCACGGAGGTCACCAGGTGATCGGCCTCGGTCACCGCGAACCCGGGCGCGTCCACGAACCGTTCCTGGACCTCGATCCACTTCTTGGCGTAGCCCGCCCGCGTCTCGTCGTCGAGCGGGCGGATGTCGAGCGAGCTGAAGCGCTGCTCACGGGCGAGGAGTTCCTGCTCGGCCTCGCGGCGGTTCTCACGCTCGCGCAGGGTGCGGTCGTACTCAGGGCCGAATCGTTCGCGGAGTCGGTGCCGGCGTTGCTGTTGCAGTACGACGTAGCCGACTGCGATGATCGCCACCACCGCGACCGCGATGACGGCCACCCAGATCAAGGTCTCGGTGGACATGTGCGCCTCCGGTTGCGTCAGCGGTTGTCCCCGCCCGCTGCCCTGGAAAGCCGCGCCAAAACCGCCCGGTTACTCCTGCATTGCCGCAGCGTTACCCTTTCTCCCTCGGAACGGGCGACGCTGCCGGAGGAGCTCTCCGGCACACCGCGGTGAGAGGCTCTCAACCGGCGTCTACGGCTCGGAAGCCCTCAAGGCTCCTACGACTCGGGAGCCCTCAATCGGCGATGGCCTTCCTCGCCTCCGCGAGGACCCTCTCGATGAGCGATCCGCCCTCGGGCGCCGGGACCTCGTGGAACCCGCGTCCCGCGTCGTAGGCGATGTCCAGGCCCGCGGCCACCAGCCGGCCGGCCCAGCGCAGCGCGGTGTTGAGCTTCTCCGGCGGGATCGCCCGCCCCTGGGCGACGGACGACAGGTTGCGCAGGTTCGTGGCCGGGCCGGACTGGTTGTGGGCGCGGTCGAGCTTCCACGGGATCGCCCGCGAGTGGTCGAGCATCGGCTTGGACAGCCCCGCGGCCCGCTTCGCCTGCAGGATCCCCGACTCGCTCACCCCGAAGTGCGCGGCCAGCTCCGCGGTGGACAATCCCCGCCCGGCCAGCCGCCGAAGCTCGTCCTGATCGATCAACGCCTTCCGCCCCACGCGTTCCCGCCCTCCGCATGATCACAACCGCCCGGTGCGCACGTTGGCGTGCACACGCCCGCTAGATCTGCGCTAAGGTTATGACGTCCCCCCGAGAGGGGCGGCCCGCAAGGGTCAAAGGACAAACCGGGACGTAGCGCAGCTTGGTAGCGCACTTGACTGGGGGTCAAGGGGTCGCAGGTTCAAATCCTGTCGTCCCGACCAGATAATCGCTGGTCGACAGGGGTTTCGGAGGTTCTCCGGAGCCCCTTTTCCGATCTCCGGGAGCCGAACGGGGAGCCACCCGGTCATGCGGACCGGTTCCGCTTCTTGAGGATCTTGCCCATGGCCGGGGCGCCCTTGGGCTCCTAACGTAACCAGCACGACATCGGCCCGCCGAGGGCGGCCGCGCTTGCCGCGCACCTTGATCGATGGCCTCCAGCGGCGGCTCGATGATCGCCCGCAGCTCGTCACCGACCTCCCACGGCTTCAGCGGGGCCGTCTGCTCCTCGCGCCATCGCTACAGCGAGAGATCAAAGCACAACGGAGATCACTCTGTTGGGAGCTCTAAGCGTGCTGCGGCCCCTTGCGCCTCATGGTGATCACATCAGGTAGCGCAGCCACAGGTACGGCGCGGCCAGCGCGACGGTCGCCGCCGTGACGACGAGGCCGTGCCTGGTGAACTGCCAGAAGCTGATCGGCGTGCGGTTGCGCGCCGCGATGCCCAGCACCACCACGTTGGCCGCCGCGCCCACCGCGGTGGCGTTGCCGTCCAGGTCGGGGCCGAAGGCCAGCGCCCACCACAGCACCTGGGCCGTCTCGTCGCCTCCGCCTGCCTGCACCAGGTCGGCGCCGCCAGCTCCAGCACGGTGGCGTCCGGGTCGGCGACCGGCAGCTCACGCGGACGGGGCGGCAGACACTCGCGCACCGTCCGGCCGCGCAGATCACGAAGGAAGCCGTCGGCGTAGGCCTCGTCGATCACCCGGGCCAGCGCAGGGTCGTCCTGGCAGTAGGCGGGCACGGCCAGGCGCAAGACCTCGGTGCCGGGCAGGATGGCCAGTGGCGAGCCGTCGTGATCGATCACGACGAGGCCGGGCAGGTCCTGGTCGGCGAGCAGCCTCGCTGCGTCGATGACGGGCGAGTCCAGTCCGACCACCGGGAAGTCGGCAAGCAGATCACGGGCACGCACGGGCATGTCCTTCGTCCACGGGAACAGGACATGCCGGCCAGGCTTCCCGGCTCACCTGCCGTCACCGTATCAGCAACCCCACCGCTGGATCGGCGCTGAGGTCACCGCTCGCACGTAAGACGAAAAGGAACTTTTAGGTTACATAATGAGTGATATATGGTTCTCCATGAGTAGTAGAGGTTACTTTCAGGGGGTTGTCGTGTCCTCAACATCGATCAAAGCCAGCCGTGCCCGGCGGAGCCGGGTGTTCGACGGCGCACTGTTCGCCTGGGGCGTCGCGGCCGCGGCGAACCTCATCGCCGCCGGCGTCAACGATGCCCGGCAGAGCGACGTCTGGCCGCACTGGCTGGAGCTGATCTATCTGCTGTCGTTCCTGCTGGCCATCCCCGCCCTGGTCGTGGCGGTGTGGGCGAAGGCGACGCTGAAGCGCATGGGCGCGGTCGTCGAGGACGAGCGCACGGTGATCACCAACCGGCACGCCTCGGCCGTCGCACTGGGCGGCGCGCTGGCCGCCCAGGCGCCGTACTTCTTCGACGTGACGACGGTCTCCAGTGCCCAGGCGAAGTTCACCGTCGCGGCGGCGCTGGTGAGCTATGGCGCGGCCCGGCTGTGGCTCAACCGGGAGGCGTGATGCGCGGCGCCGACAGCGGTCACCCGCTGCGCAACCGGATCAAGGTGGCCCGGGCCCAGCACGACCTGACCCAGGAGCAACTCGCCGACCTGGTCGGAGTCACCCGCAAAACGATCAACACGGTGGAGACGGGCAAGTTCGTGCCCTCCACCGTGCTGGCGCTCAAGCTGGCGCGTGCCCTGCACACCACCGTCGAAGAGCTGTTCTACCTCGCTGACATCGAATGAAGGGAACTGATATGTCCCCCCGCGCCATTCGTGCAACCCTCACCGCCGTCGCCACGCTGGCCGCTCTGGCCGTCGGCGCGCCCGCCACCGCCGCTGCCGGCCCCTCGCCACCCGGCGCCGAAGCGCCCCGGCCGTCGTTGACATGGGGCCCCTGTCCGCCCGCGGAGCAGCCCGCCCACGTGCGACAGCAGTGCGCGGACCTGTCGGCGCCGCTGGACTACCGGCGTCCCCACGGCCGGCGCATCACGATCAAACTGTCCCGCATCCCCGCCGCCGATCCCGCCCGCCGCCTGGGCACGCTGGTGCACCTGGCCGGCGGGCCGGGGGAAAGCGGCCTGAACTGGCCCAGCGAGCAGTACCGCGACGGGGCGCCCGACCTGCGCGACCGCTACGACCTGGTCGGCTTCGACATCCGCGGTCTGGGCCACAGTACCCCCGTCACCTGCGGTCTCGCGGCTGCCGACCCCGGCCTCCGCTACCCGGACCCCGGCGGCTCCATCGACGCCGTGATCGACTACTCCCGACGCACCGCCGCCACCTGCCTGCGCACCGGCGGCGACCTCATCCGCCACCTCAGCACCGCCAACGCGGCCCGCGACCTCGACCGCATCCGGGCCGCCCTCGGCGAAGGCACGATCTCCCTGTACGGCATCTCCTACGGCACCTATCTGGGGGCCGTTTACGCCACCTTGTTCCCGCACCGCACCGGCCGCGTCGTCCTGGACAGCGCCGTCGATCCGCACCGGGTGTGGTACGACTTCATCCGCCTGGGCGGGCGGGGTGTGGCCGAGCGGCTGCCCGACCTGACCGCCTGGGTCGCCGCCCGGCACGACGCCTACGGCTTCGGCCGCACCCCGGCCGAGGTGCGTCAGCGCTATCGCAGCCTGACTGCCGGGCTGGACGCCGACCCGGTGGAGCACTCCGGCGTCCGTATCGACGGCAACATGCTGCGCCAGATGACCCTCGGGGCGTTGAAGACCGCCGAAGCGCACGGTTTCCCGCAGATCGCCGCAGCGTGGGCCTACCTGGCCGCGCTCGCCCAGGGCCGCGCTGCGGCGGCTGCGACGCCGCCGGTCCCCGCCCCCGCACCGGCTCCACCCGAGGACAACCGGATCGCCCTGGAGACCGCCGTTCACTGCAACGACGCCGTCTGGCCCCGCGACACCCGCTTTTACGCCGAGGCCGTACGCGCCGATCGCCGACGTCATCCCGACGACGCCGGCCGCTCGGCCAACATCCGCCCCTGCGCCTTCTGGCCCGCCCCGATCGAACCGCCCGTGCGCGTCACCGGCCACGGACCCCGCAACATCCTGGTGGTCCAGAACCGCCGTGATCCCGCCACCCCCTGGATCGCCGGCCTGGGCATGCGCAACGCCTTCGGCAGGCGCGCCGCTCTGCTCACCGTCGATGCCGGCGGGCACGGGGTGGTCGGCTACAACGAATGCGCCACCGGGATCGTGCTGCGCTACCTGGTCCGAGACGGCCGCGCGCCGCTGCCCATCGACCAAAGGTGCCCGGCCGCCGGGAGCGCCCGATGACCGCTCCCGGCCAGGCCCGGCAGCACCACCCGCCGGCGGGGGTCGGCCCAGACGCAGCGGTGGCCGCCGTGGGACGGCCCGGACGCTGCGCCGCTGCGCCGCTGCGCCGCGCTGATCGTGATCGGCGGCCTGCGCATGGTGTTGCTGTGGCTCGGCGACATCCTGCTGGCCTACGGCATCGCCGGGCCGGCCCTGCCGGCCTTGCGCCGGCTGCGACCCCGGACGGGATCCTCCGTACCGCCGCCTACGGGCCGCGGCGCACGCGTTCCGGCCCGCCCGGCCGTGCCCGTGACTAGCTGACCGGTATCGGCGCCTGCCGCGTCGCTGAGGCGCCGATATCACTGCTGTCAAGGTGAGTGCTGGTGCGCCGGGAAGTCCGGTCGGCAATGTCCATGTCGGATCCGGCGGGGAGGCGCCCATGGCGGACCAGATCGCGATGCCCGCCCCGGCCCCCGCTGCCGATCGGCGCTGGGCGGACCTGCCCTCCTTCATCGCCCTCGTCTCCTTCGTAGCGGACTGCGCCGCCGGAGGATCGGCCGCTGCCGTGCTCGGCCACCTGCTGGTGGCGGTGGTCGGCCTCGCCGGAGCATTCACCACCGCGGCTTGGTGGCAGCGTGCCGACCAGCACCGGTGAGGCCGGCGATCGATGCCCCTTCCCTGACACGCCCGGCGTGGTGAACCCGCTCAGGACTCGGTATCGGCCGGGTCGTCCCTGCCCCGCAGCCGGGCGCGGACCCGGCTGGCGGCGCCGTACCAGGCGGGCACCTCGCGCTCGTCGTCGAACCAGCGCGCCACGACGATGTCGGTGGAGGAATGCAGCAGGATCGACAGCACGATGGTGACCGCGACCAGCTGGAACACCTCCTCCGCTGCGGAGATGCCCGACCCTAGGACGATCAGGCCGTAGACCACCGAGGCGAAGCCCTTGGGACCGAACCAGGCCACCGCGGCCTGCTCGCGCACCGACAGCCCGGAACCCAGGAAGGAGATCCAGATCGCGATCGGCCGGGCGGCCACCAGCGCCAGCACGGCGAACAACCAGCCGGTCCAGCCGACCGCGCCCAGCAGGGCCGGGGTGATGAGCGCGCCGAAGACCAGCAGGGCGGCCAGCTTGAACAGCTCGGCGATGAGCTCGCCGAAGTGCTCGAAGGACTCACGCTGCCGGGTGCCGAAGGTGGCCACCGTGATGCCCGCGGCGAAGGCGGCCAGGAACAGGTTGCCGTGGGTGGCCTTGCCCAGCGCCAGCACCAGCAGGCCGATGGCGAGTGCGTTGAGCGGCTCGTAGGCGGTGGAGGCGGCGAACCAGCGGGTCTGCTCCAGCTTGATCGCCGCCCACGGTACGGCGACGCCGATCAGCACGCCGAGCCCGAGCTCCAGGCCGAGCTCGCCCAGGTGCAGGTTCTCGGAGCCGGCGGCCACGGCCAGGAACACCATGACGAACGGCAGCGCCAGGCCGTCGTTGATGCCGGACTCGACGTTGAGCAGTTGCCGCAGCCGGGGCGGCACTTTTTCGTTGCCGACCAGGGCGGCGGCGAAGACCGGGTCGGTGGGCGCCAGGATCGCGCCGATGAGCAGGGACTCGATCCAGCCCAGGCCGATCAGGTAGTGCGCGCCCAGCGCGGTGACGATCAGGGTGAGCGGCAGGCCCCAGCCGAGCGCCCGGCCGGGCAGCCGCCAGGCGCTGCGCAGTTCGGCCCAGCCCAGGCGCATGCCGTCGGTGAACAGCACCGCGAACAAGGCGAGTTCGGCCAGCACGGCGACGACCTCGTCGGCGGCGCCGATCGACACCACGCCGAGGACCCCGTCGCCGAGTACGAACCCGGCGATGAGGAACAGCGCCGCGGTCGACAGGATCGTGCGGTGGGCCAGGCTGGACAGCAGCACCGCCAGCAGCAGCACGCAGGCGAAGACAAGCAACAGGGTCACAGGCAGCTCCGGTCGAGTTGATGGAACACGTCACCGACTCGCCGACCAGACTTCCCGGCACACCGCCGCCACCTTAGCAACTGCGGTGACGACCTTTTCGGCCAGGACGGGCGGGCCCACCGGCAGCGCCAGGTCGCGGGTGCGGCGTCAGGGCCGGTGATCGCATCCGGGGCCCCGGGGGCGCCATCGGCGCTACCGGCGGCAGTTCGCAGATGCCCGCGGACCCCCGGGCGAACCCTTTACCGGTCGGCCTCGGCTCGCCCGGTGACGGTGCAGGCGGGGTCAGCGGAGGCGGGAAGAGGACTGTTGCGCCAGCTGGGCTTTCCGCCTCCGGTGCTTGTCACCAGGCCCACAGCGGGGCGCCGGTGGCGGCCTGGGAGGCGCTCCACCTCAGCGGGATGCCTCGGGTGCGAACGCTTCACACCCCGGTGACCTAGGTGACCTATGACGCCTGCCGGTGTCGCGGCCGGTTGTGAGGTGGGCATCCCGGTGCTGATCCATGAGCGTGCGCCGCTCGCACAGGGCAGCGGGGTGTTGCGGTACCCGCGCCTCAGTCGTTGCCCTCGATCCGCACCGTGCCCGCCGCTCCGTCGATGGTGATCAACTGTCCGGTCTTGATCTCGTGGGTGGCGTTGCGGATGCAGATGACGGCCGGGATGCCGTACTCCCTGGCGACGGTGGGGCCGTGCGCCATCGGTGATCCGGTCTCGGTCACCAGCCCCGCCGTCGTCATGAACAGCGGGGTCCAGCCGGGATCCGTGGTGGGGGCCACGAGGATCTCGCCCGGTTCGATGTGCGCGCCGGCCGGGTCGCGGATCACTCGCGCCCTGCCGGTCGCCCGGCCGGCGGCCCCGGCCATCCCGGTCAGCACCCCGGCCTCCGCCGGCCCGGATGGGGCGAGCGCCTCCACATCGGTCCCATCCGACAGCAGGGCTCCGGGGACGGCGGGGCGCCGCAGCTCCCGGGCGTAGTCGGCGCGTCGCGTCGCGACCGCATCCCGGTGGTCGGCCCCGTCGTGGACGGCGGCCCGGACCTCGGACAGATCGAGGAACATGATGTCGTCGGCACTCTCCAGCAGACCGCGGAAGACCAGGTCCTCTCCGATCAGCAGGAGCTGGCGGCGCGCCGCCTGAAGCGGTGACAGCCAGGCGAACTTCGCGATCTCCCGGAGCCCGGTGAGCTTGCGCGAGCGGCGCATGAGGAAGGTCGCGAGCCGGCCGCGCACCGGTCGCCTGCGACGCGCCCGCCGCGACAGCGTCTCGATCGTCTTCTCGGCCCTCTCTGCGGCCTGCCGGAACCGCAGGTCGGGCGCCTGATCGGGGTCGTCCACCCGGAGGTAGTTGGCGATCGTGGCGAAGAGGGGCGCCGGGTCCTCCTCCCAGCGGGCCATGCCGACGTCGATCTCGGCGGCCGCGCGCATGCCGTATCTGTCGAGGAAGCCGGTCATCCCGATGTCGGGGAGCTCCCCCGCACGATACTTCGCGGCCAGTTCCTCCGGCGGGGTGGTGAGGAACAGGTCGCGGTGTTCGCGCGCGCCCGCCGCGATCCCCCAGAGCGCCAGGTCCATCTCCGTGGTCACGTTGTGCGGCATCCCGCCCAGGACGGCGTCCAGCTCCTCCTCGGTGGCGACGCCTCTGAGCAGTCCGGATGGCGCCATGCCGACGAGTATCCCGGTCATCAGCGGCCACACGATCCCCAGCATGTCGATGCTCATGATCGCTCGGTGGGAGTCCTCGATCACCCAGCGCAGCCGCTCGGCCGAGGTGGCCGACTCGCCCGGCGGCGTGATCCGGCGCCTGATCTCCTCCACGGCGCGGTAGGCCCTGGCCCTGGCGGCGTCCGGCCGGGCCAGGCTCCGGAGGATGCCGAAGACCGCGCCGGGCGCCAGCCGTACCGTCATCTTCACGGCGCTGCCCGGGCGGAACGGCAGGCCGCGCCGCGGGGCGAACC
The DNA here is from genome assembly GCF_016863135.1 of Planobispora longispora. Lineage (GTDB taxonomy): Bacteria > Actinomycetota > Actinomycetes > Streptosporangiales > Streptosporangiaceae > Planobispora > Planobispora longispora. The sequence goes on along the minus strand of NZ_BOOH01000003.1, from coordinate 27,357 downwards.
GCGGATCGTCCAGCATGCGTCGGACGGCGCCCTGCACCCGCGGACCGTACACCTCCAGAGACGCCGGCAGTCCCTCGCGCATGGTCTTGTTGCGGATGAAGTCGGTCAGGTCGAAGTAGAGCCGCCCGCCGATGGGGACCAGCCGGGGCAGCGGATCGCGCGGGTCCACCGTGGCGCCCACGGCCGCAAACCACATGCTCGAAGTCGTCTTGAGCAGCGACACCCCCATCGGCGTGGTCGGCCGGAGCATCCCCTGGATGTGGCCGAACTCCAGGTAGAGCCGCGTGTCCCCGGTGTCCGGCGGGGCGGGGAACAGCGTGGTGACCGGCCGGGACTGCAGCAGCCACAGCGTGCCGTCCGCGTCGATCGCCCACTCGATGTCCTGGGGAGCGCCGAAGAGTCCCTGCAGCCGCAGTCCGGCCTTTCGCAGCTCTTCGAGCTGCTCCTCGTTGAGGCACCCGTCGCCGTTCGGCGCGGCCGGCACCCGGTGGTCGAGGAGGTAGTGGTCGGGAACCACCGTGCCCTCGACGATGGCGGTGCCCAGCCCGGGGGCGGCGTCGACGACCATCTCGGTGCGGCAGCCGGTGATCGGGTTGGCGGTGAACAGCACGCCGGCGACCGCGGGGTCGATCATGCGCTGGACCACCACGGCCATGGCGGCCTCGTCGATGCCCGCCGCGGCGCGGTAGGCCACGGCGCGGTCGCTGTGCAGGGAGTCCCAGCAGCTGCGCACCGCGTCGATCAGCTCATGCGGGCCTTCGACGTTGAGGTAGGTGTCCTGCTGGCCGGCGAAGCTGGCTTCCGGCAGGTCCTCGGCGGTGGCGCTGGAGCGCACGGCCACGCGCCCGCCGCCGAGCCGTTCGTAGGCGTCGGCCAGTTCCTTCTCCGGGAGATCCCGGGAGACGTAGGACTCGACGGTCAGGCAGAAGCCCTCCGGGACGCGCTCACCCGCCTTGACCATCGTGCCGAGCCCGGCGGCCTTGCCTCCCACCAGATCGATCATGGAGGCGTCGATCTCAGCCAGGCGGATCAGTCGCATCCCGTATCCTCCTCGCGGCCTTGGCGTAGATCTCCATGGAATGGAGCACGATCTCCCGCTCTTCCGGCGTGAACTGGTTCCAGAGCGCCATCTGCCCGTCGATCCGGACCTGCCGGATCCGCTGGAGGGTCGCGGCACCCTCCGGGCTGATGCGGATCCTGCGGATCCGGCGGTCGGCCTCATCTCCGTATCGCTCGGCGAGCCCGCGCCGGACCAGGCCCTCGACGATCCGGCTGGTCCGCGAGACCGACCGGCCGACCAGGGCCGCCAGCTCCTTGACGGTCGGCGCCCCGCTCCGGTCGAGGACCTGGAGCATGACGCTGTCGAGCATCCGCAGATCGTCGCCGTCGTGCATGCGCATTAGCGACGGCATCAGGTCGCGCTGCATCGAGGCGAGCAGGTGGAGGAGATGCTCCCGGTCATCCGTGTGCCGGTCGTCCATGTGCCATCCCGCACTAGTTGCCAACCAGCAACTAAATTAACCCGGCTGCGGTCGGCCGTCCATCCCCTTCCACAGGAGGGATGGCGGTGCAGTGGTCAGTGGTGCGCCGGGAAGTCTGGTCGGCAAGGTCCGATCCTGTACGTCCGAAGCAGCAGCGCGAGGATCTTTCGCAGGCGCGGCTAACCATGGCCTTGCAGGCCGTTCTCGCCGCGCCCGGGCGGCTTGGTAGACGGCCACGGCGAAGGGTCGGTGCACGCTGGTGTCCACATGCTCGCTGAGCTTGACCACCGCCGTACCGCTCTCCAGATAGCGGTGGAGCCGTGCGGCCTCCGGCCAGGGGTGCACCACGACCAGCAGACCGGTGGGGTCCAGGAGGTCGCTCAGCCGGGCCGAGGCGCGGCGCAGGCGGTCGTCGCGTCCCAGGTAGTAGAGGGTCTCGGCGCAGAAGACCAGGTCGAAGCGGTGCCCGGGATGGTGGCTGAGGAGGTCGGCCTCGAGGAAGCGCACGCGGCGGTCGGCGCCGATCCGCCGGCGGGCACGGCTCAGAGCGCGCGCGGAGATGTCGATGCCGGTGATCTCGGCATCGGGGTAGGCCGCCGCCAGCAGCCGGGTGAAGACGCCCTCGCTGCAGCCCACCTCCAGGATGCGCCGGTAGGGCCGGGCGGGCAGCTGCCGGAGCGTGGCGGTGTACTTGTGGCGCTCGTAGCCGTCGACGGTCAGGTTCCACGGATCCGGACGGCGGTGCCACCAGTCGAAGTACCGGCTCAGCACCGCTCCCTGGCCTCGTGGGCTCAGCAGGGACACCGTCCGGAAGAGCGTGCGGTGCATGGTCTCGGCAAGCCGCGCTGCGATGGTCATGCTGCTCCTTCTGCGCCGGTCCGGACGGCCGGTGCCGCCGGCGGGTTCGAAGGGAACCTACGGACGCGGGCAGCTGGACGTCATGGGCCCGCAGATCGATCCGCGCAGCTGGTCCTCAAGGACGAGGCAGACCGGGGCAGGGTCACAGCGGTTCCGGCGGGCGGCCGTTGGGACGCACCAGGCCGACCTGGAAGGCGTACACCGCCGCCTGCGTGCGATCGCGCAGCCGCAGTTTGGTCAGCAGGTTGCTGATGTGGGTTTTCACCGTGGGCTCGGCGATCGTGAGCCGCTCGGCGATCTCCCCGTTGGACAAACCGTGCGCGACGAGCGCGAGGATCTCGTTTTCGCGCTCGGTCAGCGGCTCGACCCGCAGGCCGGTGCGCGCCGGGGACGGGGCCAGCCGGGAGAAGGCGTCGAGGAGCCGCCGGGTCACCGACGGGGCCAGCAGCGCGTCGCCTCTGGCCACCACCCGCACCGCCTCGCCCAGCTCACGGCCGGTGGCGCTTTTGAGCAGGAATCCGCTGGCTCCGGCCCGCAGCGCCTCATAGACGTACTCGTCGAGATCGAAAGTCGTCAGCACCAGTACCTTGGTACGGCCCGCCAGCTGCCGGGCGGCCTCCAATCCGCTGAGCGTGGGCATGCGCACGTCCATCACGACCACATCGGGCTTCAGCTCGGCGGCCTTGGCGACGGCCGCGCGACCGTCGGCGGCCTCGCCCACCACCTCGATGTCGGGCTGGGCGTTGAGCAGCACCACGAATCCCTCGCGCACCATGGCCTGGTCATCGGCGACCAGCACGCGGATGCTCATCTGTCCTCGCTCTCCTCAAAGGGCAACCGTGCCACGACGGCGTAGCCGCCGTCGTCGCGGGGACCGGAACTCAACTGCCCGCCCAGCATCGCGGTCCGTTCCCGCATCCCCAGCAGCCCGTGCCCGGCTCCTGCGGAGGCCGGCGGCGGAATCGGCGGAACCGGAGGAGGGCCGTTCGTCACGTGCAGCTCCAGGCAGACCGGCCGGTAGACGACCTCGATGCGCACCGTGGCACCGGGGGCGTGCCGCAGCACGTTGCTCAGCGCCTCCTGAACGATGCGGTAGGCCGACAGCTCCACTCCGGCGGCAAGCATCCGCCGGTCTCCGATCGTGTTCACCGTCACGTCCAGGCCCGCCTGCCGTACCCGGTCCACCAGATCGCCCAGATGCTCCAGAGTCGGCTGCGGGCCGGACTCCGCTGCGGATGCCTCCCCTCTGAGCAGGCCGAGGATCCGGTGCAACTCGGTCAGCGCCTCCAGGGCGCTGGTGCGGACGGTGGCGAAGCTGCGCATCAACTCCTGCGGCGGATCGGCCACCCGGTACGGCGCGGCCTCGGCCTGGACGGCGACCACCGACATGTGGTGGGCCACGACATCGTGCAGCTCCCGGGCGATGCGGGTGCGCTCTTCCAGCACCGCGCGCCGGGCCTGCTCCTGACCGCTCACCAACTCCGCACGGGCCATCCGGCGCAACGCCTCACTGCGCCCCCGCAGCGCGCCGACCGCGACCAGGACCGCGGCCGAAAGCACCGTCATGTCGGCCAGAGCCGCCAGCTCCCGCCCGCCCGGCAGCACGACCGCCAGGACGACGCCCGCCACAGCGGTGATCAGCCACATCTCGGCCAGCACCCGCGCCCCGGCCTTCAGGCCGGCCAAGGCCAGCACACTGATGTGGACGGCCAGGCAGGGAGCGGGCCAGATCGTCTCCTCCACGACGGGTTGCACGATCACCGCGGTGAGCGCGGCGGCGGCCAACGACAGCCACCAGCCCGCCATCGGCCAATACAGGCACAGCGGCAGCGCCAGCGCCTGGGCGATGCCCAGCAGCCCGGCCATCTCGGTGCGCAGACCGTAGTCCTCAATCAGGGTGTGCCAGGCGACCGCGGCGATCAGCACCGAGTAGATGCCCACCACCAGATGCACCGTCCAGGCGGTGGAGGGAAAGCGCGCCGACGGCAGAGGAAGCAGCGGCGCCTGCCGGCCGGGAGCCAGATCATGGCGGAGCGCGCGCAGCCCGGCACCGATACGCCACCGCCGATCGCTTAACCGTCGCCTCAGTGCCGAGCACCTCCAGCAAGAACCGCACATCCGATGACGCCGATATCGACACCGATCCCCTCATCGAGGGAGCGCGCCCATCCAGTGTGCCCAAAAAGATCCACATGGTGGTGCATGTTCACTGAGGCATCAGGGCGAATGCCTCATGATCGACCCGCCGCCCGCCGCCCGCCGCCCGCCGCCCGCCGCCCGCCGCCCGCCGGCGCGGCTCAGCCGACGATGACTTTTTCCTCGGGCAGCTCATAGCGGCGGGTGCGGTCGCGCAGGGCCAAGGCGGAGAACAGGGTGGCCGGGCCGACCCGGCCGGCGAACATCAACGTCGCGACAAGCAGCTGCCCGGCCGTGGTGAGATCGGCGGTGATCCCAGTGGACAGCCCCACCGTGGCGATGGCCGAGACCACCTCGAACAACACCCGATCCAGGCTGTGCGGGGTCAGCGCGAGCAGCGCGTAGGTACTGGCGATGACCAACCCCACGCCCAGCAGGGCGATGGCCAGCGCCTGGCGCTGCACGGCGGCGGCCAGGCGGCGGTGGCCGGCGTTGACCTGGGTCTCACCGCGCAGCTCGGCCCACAAAACGTAGGCCAGCACGGCGAAGGTGGTGACCTTGATACCGCCGGCGGTGCCGGCGCTGCCGCCGCCGATGAACATCAATACGTCGGTGGCCAGCCAGCTGGTCGGGTACATGCCGGCGATATCCAGGCTGTTGAATCCGGCGGTGCGGGGCATCACGCCGGTGAACAGGCCGGCTAGCAGCTTGCCGCCCACATCCATCGGTCCCAAGGTCTTGGGGTTGGCCCACTCGGTGATGGTGAAGGCCAGGAAACCGAGGACGAGCAGGACCAGCGTGGTGACGACGGTGATGCGGGTCAGCACCGACCACCGGTTCGGGTGGCGCCAGAAGCGATGCAGCTCGAAAATGACCGGAAAGCCCAGGCCGCCGACGATGACCGCACCCGCGATCGGCAGGCAGATCCATCCATCGGTGGCGAAGCGCATCAGGTTGTCGGGCCACAGCCCGAAGCCGGCGTTGTTGAACGCCGAGATCGCGTGGAACACGCCCAGGTAGAGGGCCCGGCCGAACGGCTGGCCGTAGCCGAGTGCGAAGCGGGCGGTCAGCACCGCGGCGGTGAGCGCCTCAGTGGCCAGGCTGAACAGGACCACCTTGACGATCACCCCGCGCAGGTCGCTCATCGCCAAGGTCTTGGTCTCGGCCTGGGCCCACATCCGGGCGCGCAGCCCGATCCGACCGGAGATCATCATCGCGAACAGGGTGGCCAGCGTCATGATGCCCAGACCGCCGGCCTGGATCAACACCAAGATGACGGCCTCGCCGAAGACCGACCAGTGACCTGCGGTGTCGACGACCACCAGCCCGGTCACGCACACCGCCGAGATCGCGGTGAACAGCGCATCGATCCACCGGGTCGCGGTGCCGGACTCACCGGCCCACGGGCTGGCCAGCGCCGCGGTGCCGAGCGCCGCGGCGACGGCGAACGCGGTCACGATGATCTGAGCCGGATGCTGGAAGCGCTCCAACAGCACTCGAGAGGCGAAACGACGCATTGATTGCACCATCCTGTCGCTTGAGTCGCGCCTGGGCATCGGCGGGGTGATGACGGCCCAAAAGCCGATCTCGATAGGTGGGGCTCGGACCGCGGGCGGATCCATGGCTCACCGCTGGATCTCCTCCCACCACCCACTCGACGGATCTAGCGGAAACAGTCGGTCCCGGCGATGAAGGAGTTTTTCACCGGCGGGCATCCCCGATGGTGCGGGGGCCGGTGGCTGCTTGGCCGACATGGACCAGCGGGCGGGGTCCGGCTCGGTCTGGCGCGATACCTCGCGGGTCAGCGGCGGGATGTCGCTGCCGGAGACCGGGTAGCGCAGCAGCGCGCCGATCGGGTCGCCCTCGGCGGCCCAGCGGTAGTCCGAACTCCGAGCGGCGCCTGGGGAACCATGCCGACTAGCCGGACCTGGCCGGCCCGCCGTACGACCTCATCCGGCACGGTCTCGTGCCGGGCCGCCCCGATGATCTGCCGTACCGCGTCATTGAGCGACTCCGAGTGCTGGATGTTGACCGTGGAGACGACGTCGACACCGACGTCGAGGATCTCCTCGACGTCCTGCCGGCGCTTGGCGTTGCCCGCCCCGGAGGATCGGCATGGGCGAGCTCGTCGATCAGGGCGGCTTCCGGTCCGCGGGGGATGACCGCCGCGCTGTCCAGTTCGGTGAAGCTCTCACCTCGGTGTACCAGGGTCCTGCGAGGGATGATCCCGACAGGGCGGCGGCGCGGGCCCGGCCGCGTTCCACGCCGCGCCGCCCCTCGCTCAGCATCGCGAAGGTCTTACCGACCCCGGCGCCGCGCCCAGGTAAATCCGCAGCCGCCCCCCGTGGCACACCGATCACCATTCCCCAGATCCCGGAAACCTATTGAGGCCCTCGCAAGAGCCAAAACTCATGAAATAGCGACAGCCCGCGCTTTCCCCGCATCTTGACGCTTTCCCTACGCCGCCGGGCAGATTGTTGACGCGATCCATACGCCTCTTGCCGACGTACTCGCCCGCCTGCCCCGGAGGTTTTCCATCCTCGTGTGATCTCGCGGTCCAGCAGGACGCAGCCCCCTGGAGGTTGTGGAAGGCCATGGTGCCGGCGGCACCCGCGGCCCGCCGTCTCCATCGGAGCGGCGATGGCCGCCGCCGAGGTCGGTCAGGTGCAAGGAGTGGTGGCCGTGCACGCTGATGTGCTTGCGCATGGCCTTGATGTCGCAGCGGTACGGCTCGTCATCGACGTAGGTCAGCACGTGCAGGCTCTCGAAGATGCGCCCGTAGCCGGCCGGGCGCGCTGCGGCGGTGCCGGTCGCCGGCGCGAAGCAGCCCATCGTGCTCATGAGCGCGGTCCGGGCCGACTCGATGCGGTGAAGTGCTTGGTTCAAGGAGTCAAGGTCGAAAGCGGTGTATCCGAGCTCGGTCGAGGTCACGTCCAGACGCGCGCGGTGCGGGCGGCGGCATGGGCCCGCAGGTGGTGGGTACGGCGCACCCTCCTCCCAGGCGGGACGGCCGAGCGGCGCCGGTCCTTCGCCGCCGGGCCGGGAGCCGTCGGGTCCGGCCGCGACCGCTCAGCCGTCGGGCCCGCCCCCGGCCGCCGAGCCGGTGGTGTCGGTAGCCGCGAAGGGGGTGCCGCGGGGGGAGTGCATTGAGCGATGACGTCAACGGGGACGGCTACCCGGACGCGGTGATCACCTCAGAGCGGGCCGAGGGGGTCGTCCCCGGACAGCCGAAGTTGAGATCTCTCATCGTCCTGTACGGCTCGGGCCGTGGCCTGGACCCGGAGCGGCGGTCCGTGGTGCGGCCGGGGGATCAGACGCTGTGGCCGTTCGGTTCCGACTGGCGCGTCCGGCGGCCGGAGAGCGCCGATCTCGACGGTGACGGATATGCCGACATCCCGATCCGGATCGGACCGCCCGGTGGCTCCGACCCCGCGCTGCACATCGTGTGGGGCGGTCCGGACGGGCCCGTGACGGGCGCTCTGTCGCCCACGGTGCCGGTGCCCCGCCCCGGACGCGGGTCCTCGGAATGGCCGGCCGTCGGGGACTTCGACGGGGACGGCCGCAGGGACGTCGCGGTCGGCGACGACGGCAGCCGCAACGACGAGCCCGGCTACCGGACCACCGGCGCCACGCAGGCGATCACGGTCTACTACGGGCGCGCGCCGCGGGCGCCGGTGGTGATCCGGGTGCCCGGTCTGCCCGGCCGGCCCGGCCTGCGCGGCAAACTGACTGCCGCAGACGTCGACGGCGACGGCCGCGACGATCTGGTCTTCCGCGCCGGCCGCCGGATCGAGCTGCTTGCGGGAGGTCTGTCCGACCGGCGGGAGATCGGCCCGTTCGCCTGCCCAGGGGACGACCACTACACGGCGACGCTGATACGGGCGGGAGACTACGACCGGGATGGACGCGCCGAGGTCTTGGTCGACTGCTGGGCGGACCACAGGCCCGCGCCGGATCCGCACCGCTGGTGGGTATGGGACGCCGACGCTCCGCTGACCGGCTTTGACGTTTCCAGGTTCGGCTCCTGAGGCGTGCGGAGCCGCCCGAGTCCCCGGACCACACTTGCGCATTTACGGATGATCGAGGTTGAGGTGACGCCGAGGACGGTCAGGAGCCGAGGGTGATCTCGCCCCCGATCGGGGACGAGATCACCGGGTTGTGGGAACTACTTCTTGAGGGCACGTTCGACTTCGTCGGCGGGCTCGCGCGGCTCGGCGGCGAGTTTCGCGGGCGTCGATCCCCGGCGCTGAACGGCGTCGGCCGAGCGGATCACCCGGAGCGGGAGACCCGGTACGGACGACGTCTCCGGCGGCCGGCCTACTCACGTGGAGTGAGCCGGACTCGGCGCAGGAGCTGGGCGTTGAGCGCCACCACGACGGTGGAGGCGGACATCAGCAGCGCGCCCACCGCCGGGCTCAGCGCCACTCCGGCCCAGGCCAGGACGCCTGCGGCGAGCGGCAGGGTGATCAGGTTGTACCCGGCGGCCCAGGACAGGTTCTGGATCATCTTGCGGTAGGAGGCGCGTGACAACCGGGCCACGGCGGCCACGCCGCGGGGATCGGAGGAGGCCAGCACGACGCCCGCCGACTCGATGGCCACGTCGGTGCCCGCGCCGATGGCGATGCCGATGTCGGCACGGGCCAGGGCGGGGGCGTCGTTGACGCCGTCGCCGACCATCGCCACGGTCAGCCCGCGGCCTTGGAGCTCGGCGACGGCCTGGTCCTTGCCGGAGGGCAGCACCTCGGCGAAGACCTCGTCGATGCCGAGTTCGGCCGCGACTTTCTCGGCGACGGGCCGGGCATCACCCGTGATCATGACGATGGATCCGACGCTCTCCCGCCGCAGCTCCGAGACGGCCTGCGCCGCCTCGGGACGGATCTCGTCCCGCAGGGTGAAGGCCGCGACGGCGTGCGGCTCCGGGTCCAGGGCGATCAGGTGCAGGACGGCGGCGCCGTCGCTCTGGCGCGGCAGACCGTCCGGGACGCGGGCGCCGGTCTCGCGCAGCAGCGCCGGGCCGCCCACGGCGTAGGGCACGCCGTCCACGACCGCCCGCACGCCGCGTCCGGCCAGCGACCGGAAACCGGTGGCGGGGCGCGGAGCGGCGGCGGCCGAGACGATCGCCTTGGCCAGGGGGTGTTCGCTGAGGCTCTCGACGCCCGCGGCCAGGTCGAGCGCCGCCCGCTCACTCAAGCCGTTGTGGGTGGTGACGGCGGTGAGGGCGTGCGCGCCTGTGGTCAGGGTGCCGGTCTTGTCGAACAGCACCGCGTCCACCGTACGCATGCGCTCCAGCGCCAGCCGGTCCTTGACCAGGATCCCGGCCTTGGCCGCGACCGCGGTGGACAAGGCGACGACCAGCGGGATGGCCAGGCCCAGGGCGTGCGGGCAGGCGATCACCAGGACGGTCACCGTACGCACCACCGCTTCGCGCGGCTCGCCCGCGATCGACCAGACCGCGAAGGTGGCGACGGCGGTCAGTGCCGCGACGTAGAACAACGCGGCGGCGAACCGGTCGGCCAGCACCTGGGCGCGGCCCCTGGACTCCTGGGCCTCGGCGACCATCCGCTGGATCCCGGCCAGCGCGGTGTCGGCCCCGACCGCCTCCACCCGGACGCGCAGCACCGAGTCGGTGGCGACCGTTCCGGCCACCACCGCGTCCCCCGCGCCTTTGACGACGGGCCTCGACTCCCCGGTGATCATGGACTGGTCGACGCCGGCCTCGCCCTCCGCCACGCGGCCGTCGGCGGGGATCCGGCCGCCCGGCCGTACCAGGACCAGATCCCCGATCCGCAGGCCGGAGAGCGGCACCCGGGTACCGTCGGACAGCTCGGCCTCCTCGGGCAGGAGCGCCGCCAGAGCCGACAGCGCTCCTCGCGCCTGGCCGATGGCCTTGGTCTCCTGCCAGTGGCCGAGCAGCATGACGGTGACCAGCGTGGCCAGTTCCCACCAGAAGTCCAGGTCGAACCAGCCGAAGGTGGTGGCGAGGGAGGCGGCGTAGGCGACGGTGACGGCCATCGAGATGAGCAGCATCATGCCCGGCGCCCGATGATGGATCTCGTGGAAGGCGCCGGCCAGGAACGGCCACCCGGCGTGGAAGTAGGCGATGGAGCCCAGGACGGGCCCGGCCAGCCACAGGCCGGGCACGTCCAGGGTGTAGCCGAACCATTCGCCCACCATCGGGCTGGTGACGACCAGCGGCACCGACAGGATCAGACTGAGCCAGAACCGGTGGCGGAAGACCGCCGGATCATGATGGCCGTGGGCGTTCACGTGCGGGCGCCCACATGGGCGGCGCGGCTACGGTTGACGATGGGCACGAGGGTTCCTTTCACGGGCAGGCGAAGCGCTGGATGAAGGTCAGGGCGGTGCCGCACACCTCGCGCCAGCCGCTGTCGATGGTCAGGGAGTGGCCGCGGCCGGGCATCTCGACGATCTCCGTGACGTGGTGGGTGTTGCGTGCCTGCTTCTTGTAGGAGGCGTTGGTGATCGCCCAGGGCACGGTGTTGTCCTTCTCGCCGGAGACGAGCAGCAGCGGGCCGCGCTCGGGGCCGGTGCTGTCGACCTTGGTCTCGCTCCACGGGTTGACGTTGGCGACCGCGGCCTGGAACAGCGGCGCGCCCGGGGCCGGGACGGCGAACGTCTCGTACAGGTGCTTGGCCTCCTCTTCGCTGACGGCGTTGGCGAAGGCGTAGCGGAACTGCTCGTAGGTGAGCGGGACGGCGCGGTGGATGTTGGCCGGGTTGGTCAGCACCGGCGCGGCCGAGCGCAGCGAGGAGATCGGCAGCGGCAGCACGCCCTGGAACGGGGCGGGGTCGATCGCGACGGAGGCGACCGACATGCCGCGCCCGGCCAGGATCTGGGTGAGCAGGCCGCCGAAGGAGTGGCCGACGACGGCGGGCCTGCGCTCCAGCTTGCCGATCAGGTCGCAGTAGTGGTCGGCGACCTGGCCGACGGTCTTGTGCGCGAACACCTCGGGGTGGGCGTTGGCCTCGGCCACGGTGTCGGGGTCGTCGGGCCAGCCGGGTGCGATGGGCGCGTAGCCGGCCTCGTCGAACACCCGCGCCCACCGGTCCCAGCTGGTGGGCAGCAGCCACAGCCCGTGCACGAAGACGACCGGGATCCGGCCGGAGGCGTTGGCGCGTTCGATCTGGGCGAGGTCGCGGGCGTAGGACGCCTCGGAGGTCGATGACATGAATCCGTCCTTCAGATGAGAGAGACAAGGGCGAGGCGGGGTCACGGCGGCGTCGCGGGCCGCCGGCGCCCCGGCGCGCACGGCCGGTTGCCGTCGTGCGCGCCGGGAGGTTCTCAGACGCGGGTCAGCGGGGTGTCCGTCAGGTGCGCGGCGAGGAACCACGCCTGCGTCTCGCCGGTGCGGATCACAGCCGAGACGATCAGGTCGTTGCTGCCATCGTCACCCAGGGCCGCCAGCCGGGTCGCGGCGTCGCGGGCGTCGATCAGGATCGACTCGTGCGCCTGCAGCAGGCGCGAGAGCATGGCGGGCACTTCCTCGACTCCGTCGGGCGGGCGCGGCACCGCAGTGATCTCGGCGGCATGCCGGGGGTCGCCCACCGCGACGCCGCCGAGACTCTGGACCCGCTCGGCCAGGGCGTCGACGATCACGAGCTGCTCGCCGGCGTGCTTGTCGAGCAGGAGGTGCAGCTGGTAGAAGGTGGCGCCGCGCAGGAGCCAGTGGTGCTTCTTGTACAGGCCGTACAGCATTTGAGCGTCGGCCAGGAGCCGGTTGAGCCGTCGGCAGCCGTACACGCGGGCATCGTGGGCCAGCCCGATCGGCAGCTGCCTGACGGTGCCGAAGGACTGCAGTTCATGACCCTTCTGGATCAGCGGCGGCTGGATGCCGTCGCGGATCGGCGTCTGCCGGTCGCTGTCGGGAGTCGTGGTGGCCGGGGGTGAGGTCATCGTGGGCTCCGGTCATGGAAGGGGCGGGATGTGCCGGGCCGGTCGGCGCTCGTCGTGGAGGGGCGGTGCAGGAGCAGCCGGACGGCCAGGCCACAGCCGGCTCCGCCGGCCACCGCGAGGGCGGCCTGCCAGGCAGGCCAGGGAAGCAGGCGCAGAGCGTGGTCGGCGGACCAGCGGCCGGGCCCGGTCAGCGTGAGCGCGGTGAAGACGGCGATGAGGACCAGCGGGTACTCGTAGCCGTCCTTCTGCACCCACAGGCCGTGACGCCATTTGACGGTGAACGCGACCGTCATCACCCCGATCGCGCCGGCCACGGCGAGCGGGGTGAGCGCTCCGCAGGCGAGCAGGAGCCCGGTGCCGATCTGGGTGGCGCCCGCGGCCAGGGCGGTCGCCGCCCCGCCGCGGAAGCCGTCCCGCCGGAACTCCTGCGCACCGCCCGCCAGCCCGGCGCCGCCGAGACGGAAACTGACCTTCTGTACTCCGTGACCGGCCAGCAGCAGCCCGGTGACCAGGCGCAGGATCAGCAGGCCCAGGTCGATCGTCATGATGGATGCGATCTCTCGCGGGGCGGCGGCGGGGTCAGCCGCCGGCGTGCGAGCCGAGCATGGACTGGGCGTAGACCACGCCCATGCCGTAGGCGCCGCCGTGCTCCTTGACCACCTCCAGAGTGGGCGCGTAGGTCTCACCGCGCGCCCAGTCCCGCTGGAGCTCCAGCAGCACCTGAAGCCAGGTGACCGGGATCGCGCCGGCGGCGGTCATACGCTGCATGGCGAGCTCGTGGGCGGTGGGGGTGACACCGGCGGAGGCGTCGGCGACCACGTACACCTCATAGCCCTGCGCGAGCGCGGACATGGCGGGCAGCACCACGCACACCTCGGTCCACAACCCGGACAGGATGATCTTGCTGCGGCCGGTGGCCCGCACCGCGTCCACCAGAGCCGGATCCTCCCAGGCGTTCATCGTGGTGCGGTCCACCACTTCGTGCTTGGGAAAGAGCTCCGCCAGCTGCGGCAGGATCGGGCCGGAGAAGGACTCCGCGGCCACGGTCGACAGTACGACCGGGACGTCGAAGACGAGGGCCGCCTTGGCCAGGCCGACGGTGGCGTTGATGACGCCGGCACGGTCGGCGCTGGCCGCGCCGAAGAACATCTGCGGCTGGTGGTCGACGAAGAGCATCATCGCGTTGCCGGGCGTCAGCAGGTCGGGGCTGGGAGCGGCGTGCACGTTGTCGAGGTTGACCATGATCATTCCTTTCGTGAGGGGTGGGAGGCGAGCAACCGTCATGAACGGTGCGAGGGGCGGATCTCACTCGCCTGCCGCACCGTCCATGCGGTTCCGGCGCTTTTCGCCGGCGGGACGTTCCGCGCGCGGCTGATATGTCATGGCGCGGGAACCGGGGGTCGACGCGGATGTGGGCGTCAGGGGGCAAAGCAGGGGTCGAAGCTCTGAGGCTCGAAGACGTGGCCGCGGGCGATGCGCCACCGGTGGTGCTGCTCGGCATCCGCAGCGGCCTCACCCAGCCGGTCGGCCTGGCGCGCCCCCGCGACGCCGGGAGCGGGGGTGGCCTGGTAGCCGCCGAAACGGGCGACCGGACTCCAGGCGGGGCTGACCGGCGGGACGAGTTCGTCCATGCCCGCGTACTCGGCCTCGGCGTACACGATCCGGCCGCCGACCACGGTCAGCACCGATTCGATGTGCGCGATGTCGTCGGCATGGACGGTGAAGTAGTCGTGGGTGAGTACGGTGAAGTCGGCGAAGCAGCCCTCGCGCAGGACGCCCTTGACGTCTTGTTCGCCGGTGATACGGGCGCCGGCGTGCGTATACAACTCCAGCGCCTTCTCCCGGGAGATCAGCCGCTCGGCGGGGTACAGGCGCAGACCGCCGACGGTGCGTCCGGTGACCAGCCAGTGCAGGGCCACCCACGGGTTGTAGGAGGAGACGCGGGTGGCGTCGCTGCCCGCCGCCACGGCGAGCCCGCGCTCCAGCATCTGGCTGATGGGCGGGGTGCGGGCGGCGACCGCCGCACCGTACCGGTCGGCGAACGCCCTGCCCTGAAACGACATGCGGTTTTGCACGCCGATCGCGCCGCCGAGCGCGGCGATGCGATCCAGGCTGGCCGGTGAGACGGTCTCGGCGTGGTCGAACAGCCACCTGTTGCCGGCCGGGAACAGGCCCTCGGCGGCGAGCTTCTCGAACACGGCCAGGTCCCGCCGGATCGTCTCGTCGTAGGTTGCGTGCAGCCGGAAGCCCCAGCCGTTCTCCATCAGCAGCCGCACCGCCTGCTCGAACTCCGTCTCGTAGCCGGGGGCGAGCTCGGGGCGCGGTTCGGAGAAGTTCTCGAAGTCGGCCGCGGCCCAGGTGAGGTTCTCGCCCGCGCCGTTGAGGCGCAGCCACGCGTCGCCGTCGCCGGGCCGCACCGTCTCGATCCACCGCTTCAGGTCCGCCAGCTCCTGCCCGGGAGTCTGAGGGAACAGATGGTAGGCGATGCGTAGAGTCAGCTCGCCGGCGCGGGCCAGCTCGATGACGGTGCGGTAGTTGTCGGGGAAGTTCTGGAAACCGCCTGCGGCGTCGACGGCCGAGGTGAGGCCGAAACGGTTCAGCTCGCGCAGGAAGTGCCGGGTGGAGATCTTCTTGTCGGCGTCGTCGAGGGTGGGCGCGCCGGCCAGCGTGGAGTACAGGATCAGCGCGCTCGGGGCGGCCAGCAGGATCCCGGTGGGCTCGCCGTCGCGGTCGCGGACGATCTGGCCCCCCTTGGGGTCGGGGGTGTCGCGGGTGAAGCCGGCCGCGTGGACGGCGGCCCGGTTCAAGACGGCCGACTGGTACAGGTGCAGCACGAAGACGGGCGTGTCCGGGGCGGCGGCGTTCAACTCGGCCGCGGTCGGCATGCGTTTTTCGGCGAACTGCTCGGCCGTCCAGCCGCCGACCACCCGGATCCACTGGCCCTTGGGGGTGCGGGCGGCCTGCTCGCGCAGCATGGCCAGGGCCTGGCGCAACGAGCGCACGCCGTCCCAGCGCAACTCCAGCACGTAGTTGAGCCCGCCGCGGATGACGTGCAGGTGGGAGTCGTTCAGTCCGGGGACGAGGCGGCGTCCCAGCGCATCCACCACCTTGGTGTCCGCGCCGACGTGCGCGGCGACGTCGTGATCGTCTCCGAGGGCGGTGATGAGGCCCGCGCGGACGGCGACGGCGGTGGCGGCGGGGTTGCGGGGGTCGCCGGTGAAGATCTTCGCGTTGCGGACGACGAGGTCGGCGCTCTGACGCCCTTCTCGGGAAGGTGCGGGGATGATACCGGCGACCGGCATCGTGGTCATGGCTCTCTCTTTCACACGTGGCAGGTGGCGATCGTCAGGTGCGAATCACAGGGTGCGGCGCACGCCGGCCTGGCGTTCGAGGTTGCGCAGCTGGACGGCCAAGTCGCCTTCGACGGCGTGGTGGGCGGGTCCGCTGCGGCCGATGGGCAGCACCTCGTGGCCGCGCATGTCCTCCAGCATCAGCGCGAACGCCGCATACAGCGCCACGGCGGCCAGCAGCAGGCCGAGCACGCCGGACGCGGTCGTCAGCCAGGGGGCGCCGGTCAGGTTGGCGGCGGCGGCCACGGCGAAGCGGGGCACGGCCGTGACCAGCACCAGCCACAGCGCCCGCTTGGGTCTGGCCACGCTCGCCATCAGCACGGCGAACAGGGCGAAGACCGCATTCAGTGCGCCCAGCACCGCGGCGCCGCCGGGCGGATCCAGGGCCAGTACCAGCGAGCCGGCCAGCCACATGCCGGAAAAACAGGCCATCAGGGTGGCCGCGATCACATCTCGGGCGCCGAAGGCGAAGACGCCGACCACGAGCTGCAGAATGAAGGCCGGGATGACGGTCAGGGCGACCGCACGGTGGGCGCCGGGCGGGAACAGGCCCAGCTGGAGACTGGCGATCATCACCGAGGCGATGGCCACCGCGTAGAAGCCCAGCGGCATCGGCGAGGCGATCGGCCGCAGGTTGATCCGCGTCATGGCGCGCAGATCGGGTTCGAAACGCCTTCCGCTGGGCTGAGGACGCTCAGCGGGGAGGCTGTCGCCGGTGGTCATCGGCTCAGCTGCCGTGCAGCGCCCGGCGCAGCGTGCCGGCGGCCAGCTCGATCGCCGAGTCGGCCGCGTACGTCTCACGCAGCGCGTTGAGCATGACGAAGTCGTGGATGATGCCCAGGTAGCGCACGGCGGTCACCGGCACCCCGGCGGCGCGCAGCTTGTCCGCGTACGCCTCGCCCTCATCGCGCAGCACGTCGGCCTCGGCGGTGATGACCAGCGCCGGGGGAAGCCCGGTCAGCTCCTCGACGGTGGCCCGCAGCGGGGAGGCGGTGATCTCGGCGCGCTGGGCCTCGTCGGTGGTGTACTGGTCCCAGAACCACTGCATGGCGTCGCGGCGCAGGAAGTAGCCCTCGGCGAACCGGTGGTAGGAGCCGGTGTCGAAGGAGGCGTCGGTCACCGGGTAGAACAGCACCTGCTGGCGCAGCGGCAGCCCACCGCGCTGCTTGGCCATCAGCGTCAGGGCGGCGCTCATGTTGCCGCCGACGGAGTCACCGGCCACCGCGATCCGGGTGGCGTCCAGGTTCCTGGACGCGCCCTCGGCGACGACCCACTGCGCCACCGTCCAGTTCTGCTCGATCGCGACCGGGTAGCGGTGCTCGGGCGACAGGTCGTACTCGGGGAAGACGACCGCGGCCTCGGCGCCCACCGCGAGCTCGCGCACCAGCCGGTCGTGGGTGTGGGCGTTGCCGAACACCCAGCCGGCACCGTGGATGTAGACGACCACCGGCAGATCGCCCGTGCTGCCCGCCGGGCGGACGATGCGGGCCCTGACCTCACCCGTGGGCCCGCCGGGGACCGTCACCCACTCCTCGTCCACGGCGGGCTTGTCGACGGGGCCGGACTGGACGTCGTCGACGGCCTTGCGGCCCTCCTCCGGCAAGATCTGAAACAGGTACGGCGGCTGCGCGGTCGCCTTGGCGAAGTCGGTCGCGGCGGGCTCCAGAACGGGAGCGGTGGGAACGTAGTCGGTCATGGTTCGAACCTGTTCGTTGAGGACGGCGAAGTGCACATGGCGACGGCCAGAGGCCCGTCACCTCGGCCCAGTGGGCGCGAAAAGGACGCTATTGCGGTGATGGCCCGGTGATCGGACCTCGTGTGCACAGGCGCTTGACCGCGCGCGCACAACCGCCCCGCCGCCGTCTCGCCGAGGCAGGCGAAAGGCCCGCTCCCGCACCGGACGACGTGGTCGCCGCACCCCGGTACGAGGCCGGTGACCGGAAGAGGGGTTCGTCTGCGGCTCAGCCGCGATGGCTGTGCAGTGCCACGTGCAGGGTGTCCATGATCTGCGTGCGGGCCGCCTGGGAGGCGTCGCTGCCGCGCAGCGCGTCGAAGAGGATGAATCCGTGGATCGTGCCGTGGTAACACACCGACACCACGGGCACGTCGGCCTCCCGCAGCTTGGCCGCATACGCCTGGCCTTCATCGCGCAGCACGTCGGCCTCGGCGGTGAGGATCAGCGCGGGCGGCAGCCCGGTCAGCTCCTGGGGCGCGGCGCGCAGCGGGGAGGCGGTGATCTGGGCGCGTTGGGCCGGATCCGGCGCGTACTGCTGCCAGAAGCTGCGCATCGCCGAGCGCCCCAGGAAGTAGCCCTCGGCGAACCGGCGGTAGGAGGAGGTGTCCATGCCGGCGTCGGTGACGGGACATACCAGGATCTGGTGCACGAAGCGCGGCCCGCCGCGCCGGTTCGCCAGCAGTGTGGTCGCGGCCGCCAGGTTCGCGCCGGCGGAGGTGCCCGCCACCGCCATCCTCTCGCCGTCCAGGTGGCATTCGGCGCCGTTGTCGGCGATCCAGCGCGCGACGGTGTAGCACTGTTCGAGGGCCACCGGGTAGCGCGTCTCGGGGGACCGGTCGTACTCGGGCACGACGACGGCGGCGTCTGCTCCCAGCGCGAGGTCGACAAGCAGCTGCTGGTGAGCCGCGGCGTCGGTGAGCATCCAGCCCAGCCCGTGCAGGTAGAGGACCACCGGCAGCGGGCCCCGGCTACCGGCGGGGCGCAGGATCCGTACCCGGATCCGGTCCTTGTCGCAGCCCGGGATCGCCAGCCAGTCCTCCTCCACCTCGGAGCCGGGCCCGGCCCCGCCCCACAGCGCCCCGATCGCGGCGCGGGCCGCGGCCACATCCGCGCTGTCCGGAGCCACGCAGCGATGGTGCTGCCGGATGAATGCCCGGGCCAGACGATCGAGGACGAGCGGCGGCTGCGGGGCGGGAAGGTCATGTTCCACGAAGCCTCCTGCGCGGGGCGCGGCCGCGGGCCGTCGGACGAGTCGGCCTGCCGCGCTCGGGCAGGCGAGCGCGGTGCGGGCAGCGAAGGCTCCCGGCGCCGCGCTTCACCCTACGGATCAACCGCGGCCAAGACGACACGCGGCCCGAGAGCAGACGCGCCGCTCGGGACCCGCCTCGAGCTTCCCGATGACGAAGGGACACCTTACGTGGCAGACAGCGCGCGGCCGGCCTCCGCGGGGGCGGCCGGCTCGGCCGTACGGCCGCCTTCCGCGGCGCGCAGGGTGCGCCATTGCTGGGGGGAAAGACCGTAGGAGGCCCGGAAGGCCCGGCTGAAGTGGGCGGGGCTGACGAACCCCCAGCGCAGCGCCACAGCTGACACGCTCGGGGCCCTCCTGCCGCGACGGGCCAGCTCCCGTACGCACTCCTCCAGGCGCCGCTGCTGGATGAGCCGGCCAACGGTGATGCCTTCACCCTCGAACAGCCGGTGCAGGTAGCGCACGGAGATCCGGTGCGCCTGCGCGATGCTCTCCGGTGACAGGGCGGGGTCGCCTAAGTGCTGGTTGATGTGATCGCGCACCCGCCGGATGAAGTGGGTTCGGGCGCCATCCGCATACCGGGGAAGCGGCCGGGTCCGCTCGGCCACCAGGGTGGCCAGCAGGTCGGTGACGTTGCCGGCCAGCCGGTCCGCCACGGTGGGCGCGAAGGTGTGCGCCGAGGCGGCCAGCGTGGTCAGAAAAGGCAGCAGCGCCGCGCCGAGGCCGTCCCTGGTGCCGATGGCGGTACCGGTGACCTGCATGAGGTCGTCGTCCGGCAGGCCCAGCACGCGGCGGGGCAGCTGGAAGACGTGCACGCAGAACCGTTGCGGATACTCCATGCAGTACGGCCGCGTCGTGTCGTAGACCACCAGGTCTCCCGCCTCCACCTGCGCCCGACGGCCGTCCTGGCTGAGCGTCGCCGTGCCCGACACCTGGACGCCGACCGCCACGAACGCCTCCGAGGCCCGTGCGATCAGCGCCGGTGTCCGGTCGACCCGTTTGGCGTCCGCCTCCATCGAGCAGATCTGCAGGTACCCGAGGGTGTCGGCGACGATCCGCCCGTTGAACGGCCCATCGCCTCCAGGGGCGATGGTCACCGGCACCAGCGTCCTGCTCATGGCGTCGCGCCAGTAGGTGAGCTTGTCGCGATCCGGAACCGAAGCAGTCGTCAACACCACGCTCAACGGGCTCCCCCTCGGCCGATGTGAACCGGCAGCCTCACCGCGGGCCGGCTTGATCAGCCAAGCAGCGGAGCGCGCCGCTCTCCAGGCGGATCACAGGCAGAAAACTCCCACGCCGACCGTGCCCAGCCCTCGTGCCGATGGCGGCTACGCCCCGATGGGTCAGCCGATCGCCGCAACGGTGGAGAGCTTCACACGCAAGCGGTCGGCGCTGGAGTGATCGAGCGGAATGAGGAGGTCGAGCGCCTGCTGCCAGGCACTGCCCGCCGCACTCGCCGCGCCCATGGCGTGGTGGGCGTCGCCGAGATGCTCCAAGACTTCGGCCTCCAGCGCGGGGCGACCGGTGTGACGGTAAAGATCGAGAGACCTCCGGTAACAGGCGACGGCCTGCAGGTGATCTTTCCGATGGTGGTGAACATAGCCCAAGGTGTCCCACGCTGAGGCTTCGGCGGCCGCCATGTGCTGCTCGGCCAGGCGCGCGATGGCCTGTTCGCCGTAGGTGACGGCCTCGTCGTAATGGCCGAGCAGGGCGTGATACCAGGCCACAGAGGCGAGCTCCCGGGCACGGCCGGGCAGGTTGCCGACCTCGTGGTAGAGGCTGAGGGCGGCCAGGGAGTGGCGCAGCGCATCGTCGTATTCGCCGAGTGCGCCGTGCAGCCAGCCCAGGTCATGGTGGATGCGGGCCTGATCCAGGGATCGGGCGGGCGAATCGGGCGCGCGCAGAAGCGCTTCAAGGCGCGCTTTGGCCTCCTGGGAGCGTCCGAGCTGGTGTTCCTGTATCGCCACCCAGCCCACGACGGCGCTGGCGTACCGAGCTCCACCGGGATCGCGGCGCACGGCTTCGGCGGCACGGATGAGAAAGGCGAGCGATTCCCCGCCCAGAGACCAGACGTGACCGGAGAACGCATCCACGGTGGTCCAGGCGAGCTGCCACAGATGGCTGTCGAACCCGCCCAAGATCTCCGCCTGCTGCTGAGCCGCCCACACCACCCTCAGCTCACGGGCGGCCCAGGCGGCCGCCTGCTCCCGGTTGTGAAAGACCTCGACGACCGCGCCCGGTCGCGGAGGCGCCGGCTCGATGGGCGTGGAGACGACGGGATTGATGACCTGGTCGGCGGCGTGCGCACTGTGCAGCAGATGATCGACGAAGCGGTGGAAGGCCTGTCTGCACTCGGTGGGGCCATCGTGTTCCTCAGCGCTCTCGGCGGCGTAAGCGCGCAGCAGGTCGTGCAGGCGCCAGCGGCCCGGCGCATGCTCGGTGACCAGGTGAGCGGCGCTGCACTCGTCCAGCAGGACACGGACCCGGCGCGGCGGCAGGGCGACGAGGGAAGCGGCGGCCGACAGCGTGAGGTCGGGCCCCGGATGCAGGCCCAATAGACGAAACAGACGAGCAGCGGCCGGGCTGAGTGCCTGATAGGACCAGGAGAAGACAGCACGCGGATCGACCCCGTCCAGGGTGTGGAAGGCATCCAGGGTGCCGTGCGCCTCGCGCAGTTCGGCAGCGACGTCGGTGAGGGCGAAGGACGGCCGGGCGGCGGCGCGGGCGGCCACGACCGCCACCGCCAGCGGTAGATGCCCGCACAGCTCCAGAATCTGCGCCGTCGCCTCCGGCTCGGCCGCCACCCGGTCCGCACCGAGCCGGCGGGCAAGAGCCTCCTTCGCCTCCTCAGTCGTCCAGACGTCCAAGGTGAGTGTGCGCGCACCATGCGTAGCGGCCAACCCGGTGAGCTGGTTGCGGCTGGTCACGATCGCCAGACAGCCCGCGGTGGCGGGCAGCAGCGGACGGACCTGCTCACTGTCACGGGCGTTGTCCAGCACCACCAGCACCCGGCGGCCGGACAACTTGCTGCGGAACAGCGCGGCCCGATCATCGGTGCCGGCCGGAATGCGGCTGTCGGCGACCCCCAGGGCGCGCAGGAACCCGCCCAGCACCTGCCCCGGATCCAGCACCTGCCCACCCCGGTCGAAACCTCGCAGGTCCACCCACAGCTGTCCGTCGGGGTAGAGGTCGGCGATCCGGTGCGCCCAGTGCAGGGCCAGCGCCGTCTTACCCACCCCGGCCATCCCGCCGATCGCGCCGATCACCACAGCCTGTGCTTCCTGGCCTTGCCGGTCCAGAAGCGCGAGAGCCTCCCGGAGTTCGGCGCGGCGGCCGGTGAACACCGGAAGATCGGCCGGAAGCTGGGCCAGGGCCCCCGCCCGCGGCCGGGTCTTCACCGCGGCAAGGAACCTTTCCCGGTCCTGAACGGCCAGCTTCAGGCCGTCCGCCAGCGCCTCGGCGGTACGGCGCTGCGGCGAGCTCACCTTGCCCCGCTCCATATCGCCGATCGCCCGGACGCTCACTCCCGAGGCCTCCGACAGCTCCTCGATCGTCATCCGCGCATCGGCGCGCAACTCCCGCAGCAGGGAACCGAATTCCCGCTCAGCCACTCGCCTGCCCTCACACGATGGTGATCCAACGAAACACGATCATCACACGGCGACGGCTCACGCAGCCCGCCTATCTCACATGCCGGGCACACGTCCAGAAGAGGCGTCCGGACAACGGGTTCGTCTGAGATTCCCCAGGGGAGCATCCAAATGGCGAGGCCGGCAATCGCGTCCGTCCATGACCGTAATCGTTCCGGGATCACCCTTCGCGCTACGAACCGGATGCCTTCGGGGCCATGGGCCGGTCGGTTGGCTCGCTAGGCGCAGCAGGACGGACCGCCAACCCCTGCATGTGAGAACTTTCGGTACAGCTTTAAAGCGGCCCCGACCGGCCGCACGCGCCGCCGACTCGGCGCGGACCGGCTCCCGCCGCGCGCACTCTGTGACCGGGACTGGCCTTACTGCATGTCCCTGTTCCATGCTTGGGCTTTCGAACCGCACTTGCTTCTGAATGATTGTCAGTCACTCCCGTGGTCAAATGCAATAGTCGCGACGTTGAATTTAGCGGAACCTGAAAGGTTTGGTTATCGCTATTTGAAATGCCATTGCGCATAGGTGGAATTGATTTCTTCGGTTTTCTGTGAGACGAACACTTTGGGGCGCTCGTTTGGTCCGGTATGCCCCACAAGGAAAGATCGGAAGGCTGAATGGGTTGTTTATGGACAAATCGTCTAGAAATCAACTCCAATCGCGGGAGCGAATGGCGAAGTGAGTGACGTCCGGGGTGCCCAGCTGACCGTCCCTCCGCTCACGTGGAGATCCGGACCGCCGCCTCTGCGCCGCTGAGCAGCACTGGGGCGCTATCGAACGTGTTCGGGACGGGGGCTGTCAGGCTGCTCCGCTACGGTGCGGCCATGGCGAATTTCGTACTGGTTGCAGGTGCGCGGCTCGGGGCGTGGGCGTGGGACGAGGTGGTGCCGTATCTGCGTGCGGCCGGCCACGACGCTCACCCGTTGACGCTGTCCGGTCTCGCCGACAAGCGGGGCGTGCCGGCCGGGCAGCAGACCCACGTCCAGGACATCGTCGACGAGGTCGA
This sequence comes from Planobispora longispora, assembly GCF_016863135.1. Lineage (GTDB taxonomy): Bacteria > Actinomycetota > Actinomycetes > Streptosporangiales > Streptosporangiaceae > Planobispora > Planobispora longispora. The sequence goes on along the minus strand of NZ_BOOH01000003.1, from coordinate 3,990 downwards.
AGGCCGGGATCTGCGCGACGTCGTCCTGGTGGGCCACAGCTACTCCGGGATCCCGGTCGGTCAGGCCGCGGAGCGCGTCGGTGACCGGCTGGCCCACGTGGTCTTCGTCGATTCCAGCGTTCCGGCCGATGGCGAGGCGTTCGTCTCCGCCTGGCCGGACGGCGGGGCGATGGTGAAGGCGTCGATCGCCGAGAACGGCGGGTTCTGGCCACGCGTGCCCGCGGCCTACTACGACGGCCAGGGCCTCACCGACGAGCAGATCGCACGGATCGTGGACGGCTCGACGCCGCACCCGGGCGCCACGTTGACCGAGCCCGCCGTGCTGGCACGGCCACTCGACGAACTCCCGGCGACGTACGTCCGATGCCGGCTGGCCGCAGACGAGCTCGACGACGAGGTGGCCAAGCTGCTGGCCAGCGCGCACTGGCGGCTGGTCGAGATGGGCACCGGCCACTGGCCGATGTTCTCCCAGCCGCGCGAACTGGCGCAGATCCTCCTTCAGGCAGCCGGGCAGTGATGGTCTGCGGGCTGATTCCCAAGAGCGCTGATTCCCAAGAGCCGGGCGGCCTCGGCGACAGACTCAGAGCACACCACCGTCCAGGTCGCTGGTGAAGGCATTGGCGCCCCGCCGTGCCAGACGGGACAGTCCCGGGTCATGTCTTTCCGGATCAAGCCCACTTGCCCGGGTGAACTTAGGGACAGATCCCTATGGCGGATTGATCAGGCGCTGGGGTGCAGGAAGGCCCGTCGAAGGCTCACGACCGCCACGACAGGGGATGCGAGGGCGAGCAGGCCGAGCACTACGGGGGGCATGAAGTCAGGGCCGACGCGGCGATCCACGACGTTTCCGGATGGATCGTCCCGGTCGTAGAGGACAGTGATGCGGTCACCCGGCTTGAGCACGGGCCGTACGGGGAAATCGTCGATCCAGGTGACCACCTGGTCGCCTTCGAGCGTGGTGAAGTCGACCATTATCCCGCCCCATCTCCAAGAGGCCGGGCGATCGACCTCCAAGACCGTGGCGGGGGCTTCGGCGCCGTTGCGCAGGTTGAGGGCGCTGCGGCCGGTGACCACGCTGAACAGCACACAGAAGGGCAGCGCCAAGAGCACCGCGATTCCCGCACCGAGGTATCGGGCGGACCAGGTGCGGGGGCGCTTGGTGAGCGCGAGAGGGGGATAGGGGTCGGCGGTTCGGGGCGGCTGGTCGTTCCGCTTGGACGACTTCTTCCGCTTGGGAGATCGCCTCACTCCTTCATCAACGCGAAGGACGTATTCGTGGTTCCGCCCGCATCATCCCGCCGCCCGCGAGATGGTGGCGGCTGGAACGGTGACGAGGCTGGGTGGTCTATCCGGCATCCCTGGCCGTTGTCACCACGGTCCGCTCCTGACATGTGCAGGCCCCATCCATCTCACGACGGCTGGGGCCTCGTTGCGCTTTGGAGCTGCTGGCGGTTCTTGTCGTCGTAGCGGGTGCTGTTCCAGATGACTGCGTATTCACCGTTGACGCTGCTGTTCCACGGGCCCTGTGTCCCGAAGCCGCGCCGAGCCGCCGCCGCGCGGCCTCCGGTGTGGCGCTACGCCGGGGCCTTGACGGCCGAACCCGCCGCGGCGCGTTCCCGCGTGACGGGGCGGCGACGGGTCGGCAGGCCGAGCGTCGGGTTGGCGACGCCCCAGGCGGCGCCCTTGCAGACCAGTTCCTTGTAGACGGCGGCGAGGCGTCCGGTCAGGACCGCCCGCACGGCGCGGTCGTCGGCGGTGACGTACTGGATCAGGCCTTCCCCGCGGCCCAGCGAGATGCACTGGTTGAAGTAGCGGATCGGCGTGTTCGGGAGCTTCCCGCCGGTCAGGCGTGCCGCGATCGCGTCGGCGGCCTGCCACGCGGTCGGCGTTCCCGAGGCGCACGACATCCGCAGCGGCTTGTCCCCGGGGCCCATCACCATGGCCGCGTCGCCGACGGCGTACACGTCCGGGTGCGAGACCGAGCGCATGGTCCCGTCGACCACGATCTGGCCGGTGCCGGCGACCTCCAGGGCGGTCGCCTCCGCGATCGGGTGGACCGCGAAGCCGGTGGTCCACACGGTGACCGCGGCCGGGACGGTCTCGCCGTCGGCGGTTGTGACGTGGTCGGCTCCGACGCCGGTGACGGCGGTGTGCTCGTGCACGGTGATCCCGAGCTTGCCGAAGACCTTCCGCAGGTGCTCGCGACCCTTGGGCGAGAGCCAGTCGCCGAGGCCGTCGCGGGCGGCGAGGGCGACGTCGAGGTCCGGGCGGGCCTCGGCGATCTCGGTGGCGGCCTCCAGGCCGGTGAGGCCGCCGCCGACGACGACCACGGTCTGCCCGGCGTCGAGGCGGGCCAGGCGCTCGCGCAGCCGGAGCGCTCCGGGACGGCTGGCGATCTCGTAGGCGTGCTCGGCGGTCCCGGGGACGCCTTGGGCGTTCCAGCCGCTGCCGAGGGCGTAGACGAGCGTGTCGTAGGCGAGTTCTCCGGCGCCGCCGGCGTCGACGACGGCGACGGTCTTGCGGTCGACGTCGACGCCGGTGACCTTCGCGAGCCTCAGCTCGACACCGGTGCCCGCGAACATCTCGCGGAACGGCCGGGGCTTGAGGTCCTGGCCGGCCGCCAGCTGGTGCATGCGGACGCGTTCGACGAAGTCGGGCTCGGCGTTGACGAGGGTGATGGCGACGTCCTGGCGGCGGAGCCGCTTGGCCAGGCGGCCGGCGGCGATGGCTCCGGTGTATCCGGCTCCGAGGACGACGATGCGGTGCTGCATTTCCTGCTCCTGTCTGTGCGGGGTTCGCCGTTTGAACCGGGCGGCCCGCCGTTTCCTGACAGGAACGCGATGTGAAACACCTCACATCACAGGAAACGCCTCGCACAATGGTCAGAAGGCGCTGAACAAGGGCTCTCCGTGGTCGACGGCCGCCCAGTGCGCGGTCGCGCGTTCGAGCTTGTCGGGGTTGACCTGGTTGCGGAACGCGACGATGCCCTCGGCGGTGACCTCCAGGCACATGACGCCGATGACCCGGCCGTCCACGACGGCCACCACGGCGGGGTCTCCGTTGGCGGTCCAGGCGTAGACCTCGACCGTGCCGCCGGCCAGGGCGCGCTTGGCCTCGCCGGGTTTGAACAGGCCCCGCAGGAACTTCGCGACCGCGACGGCGCCCTCGAACGCCTTGGCGCGGGCCGGGACCTTCCCGCCGCCGTCGCCGATCGAGACGGCGTCCTCGGTGAGCAGGCGCACGAGCGGCTCGATCCGGCCGCTGGTGGCGGCCGCCAGGAACTCCTCGACGATCCGCCGGGCGGCGGCGTCGTCGATCTCGGCGCGGGTCCTGCCGTCCGCGACGTGCTTCTTGGCGCGGTGGAAGATCTGCTGGCTGGCGGCCTCGGTGATGTCGAGGATCTCGGCGATCTCCCGGTGCGGACAGTCGAAGGCCTCCCGCAGCACGTACACCGCCCGCTCGCTGGGGGATAGGCGCTCCATGAGGGTGAGGACCGCGTACGAGACCGATTCGCGCTGCTCGGCGGTTTCGGCCGGGCCGAGCATCGGGTCCCCGGCCAGCAGCGGTTCGGGAAGCCATTGACCCACGTACGTCTCGCGGCGCGCCCGCGCGGAGGTGAGCTGGTTGAGGCACAGGTTGGTGAGAACCTTCGTCAGCCAGGCCTCGGGGACCTCGATCCGGTCGACGTCGGCGGCCTGCCAGCGCAGGAACGTCTCCTGCACGGCGTCCTCGGCCTCCCCGGCGGAGCCGAGGAGGCGGTAGGCGATGGCCTGCAGGCGCGGCCTGGAGGCCTCGAACCGGTCGACGTCGTCCGCGGTCAAGGGCATGCCCCGATCCTAGATCGTGCGGTGCGGGGCGGCCGCCGCGGTATGGCCCCCGGCCGTTCGGCGGCGCGCCGTCCCGGCCCCGCGCTCCGGCCCCGCGCTCCGGCCCCGCGCTCCGGCCCCGCGCTCCGGCCCCGCGCTCCGGCCCCGCGCTCCGGCCCCGCGC
>NZ_BOOH01000002.1 GCF_016863135.1 Planobispora longispora | reverse complement strand
CCCGCGCTCCGGCCCCGCGCTCCGGCCCCGCGCTCCGGCCCCGCGCTCCGGCCCCGCGCTCCGGCCCCGCGCTCCGGCCCCGCGCTCCGGCCCTGAGCCCCGGGGCGGCGCTCCGATGGATCGGTCAGCCGGGCGACCGGGCACGGGGCCGGGCTGTCACCGGTGTCCCGCACGCCGAGCGCGTGGCGGAGCCGCGCTCTATGATCACCGGCGACGGGGCACGGCCCGTCTCGGACGACGGATCGAACGGTGGAGCGCGGCGTGATCGAGGAGTGGCTCCGGGACGTCATGGCGACCGCGTACGGCGAGTGGACGCCGGAGAGCGGGTGTGCCGGCGCCGAGATCACGACGGCCGAGGAGCGTCTCGGGATCGGCCTGCCGCAGGCTCTGCGCGACTACTACACGGTGGCCGGACGGCATGCGGAGCTGATGGGCGCCGGCGGGTACGAGCACACCTTCCGGCTGCGCGCCCCCGAGCACCTGGCGGTCGAGGACGGGTGGCTGATCTTCTGCGGGGAGAACCGGTGGCCCGCGCAGTGGAGCGCGCGCCCGGACGACGTCGGCTGGCCCGATCCCCGCGTTCACGGCCGGGCCGGCCCCGGGGAGCGGTGGTTCAGCGAGTTCCGCAGGCTGTCGGCTTTCCTGCTCAACGTCGCCTGCAAGCAGGCGGTGATGTCGCTGCCGTACCAGGCCACCTGCCGGTTGCGGAAAGGGCAGCTGGAGACCGTCGAGTCGCTGCTGGAGTACGTCGGCTCGCGGGAGGCCTGCCGGGGCGGCGACTGGCTGAGCTTCATCGACCGGCCGGCCCGGATCCTGGCCAGTTACTCCCACATCACCTCGACGGTGCGCGTCGGGGCGGCGGCGCCGGACGCGCTCGCGTCCTTCCACGAGCGGTCGGGCCTGCGGCTCAAGGCGGCCGGAGGCCGGTCGGCGACCGCCCGGCCGTGACGTGTCTCACCGGCTCTCCCGCACCTCCAGGCTCTCCCGCACGCCGTCGGGGCGGTAGATCCCGCGCTCGGTCACGATGCGGGTCACCAGGTGGGGCGGGGTCACGTCGAAGGCCGGGTAGTAGCCGGTGACGCCCTCGGCGGCGGTGCGCCGCCCGAGCGCGTGCAGCACCTCGTCGCCGTCGCGTCGCTCGATCACCACGTCGGCGGCGGTCGGGGCCTGCGGGTCCGGGGCGTCGATGAGCACGTAGAACGGGACGCCGAAGGCGCGGGCGGCCAGGGCGACGCCGAGCGTGCCCACCTTGTTGATCACGTGGCCGTCCAGCGTCACCCGGTCGGCGGCGGTCAGCGCCACGTCGGCCAGTCCGTCGGACAGGGCGGCGGCCACCATGCCGTCGGTGATCAGCGTCGGCCGGTAGCCCATCTCGACCAGCGCCGCGGCGGTCAGCCGGGCGCCCTGCAGGTACGGGCGGGTCTCGGTGCAGACGAACTCCAGACGTTTGCCCGCGGCCTGCGCCGCCCGTACCGTCGCGATCAGGAACGTGTCGGCCCAGCAGTGAGTGAGAACCCGCGTGCCGTCGTCGAGCAGTGAGGCGGCGTGCTCTCCCAGGGCGGCGTTCTTAGCGAGATAGGCGGTTTCGTGTGCGTGTGCCGCCGCCTCGACCGCCGCCACCAGCTCGTCCCCGGCGAGCCGCGCACGACCGCCGCCGGGATTTTCCCCACCGGGATCTTCCCCGCTGGGATCCCCGTCTCCGTCCACGGTCGCCGACAGGACGGCGTGCACCGCGTCGCGGATGTGGTTGTTGGTCGGCCGGGTGGCGACCAGCCGCGCCCCCACGGCGCGCAGTCGCGCGGCCGCCTCCCGTGGTCCGTCGCCGCGGGCCTCGCGCGCCCCCAGCACCATGCCGGCCGTGGCCGCGAACAGCGGCCCCGTGCTCTGCGTCACCATGCGCTCGATGGCCACCGCCACGTCCTCGCTGGTCGCGCAGCGCACCCAGCTCACCTCGAACGGGTAGACACGGCGGTCGAGGATCTCCACCGCGCCGTCGTCCGCGTACCGTACGGACGCGGCGAGCACCGGTCCGCTCATGCCGTCCCCTCCTTCCGCCGGGGGGAGTCGAGCGCCACCCGGGCCGCGGCGCCGCGGAGCAGCCCGGGTGCGAGCCGGCGGTGGACGGCGGACAGCGGGGGCCACACGCCATGGCCCAGACGCCGGTCGTAGCGCAGGAAGGTCGTCAGCGACACCCGCCCGCCGGCTGTCTGGACCAGGAGGTTGCAGGACAGGAACCAGGACGCCGCCTCGAGCCGGATCCAGCCGTCGCCCCGGCCGCCGATCAGCCATCCGGCCACGGTGGCCGGTGACCGTCCCGGGCTGAGCCGGAGACCGAGGAGACCGCGCCAGATCAGCAGCTCCCCGGGGCTGGGGACGTCGCCGAACATCGCCCGGGCCCACCGCTCCGGTGACGCGTCGAGGTCGGTGGAGAGGGTGAACCGGTCGGCGTAGTCGATGCCGGGCAACGAGCTGAGCGCGCGGACGGACTCGGGGATGCCGGGCGTCCCTATGACGCCGTCAACAGATCCGACGGTCATATCGCTCTCTCCGTTCATGTATACGCTACCGTATAAACCCAGGCTAGCTCATTTATACGGTGGCGTATATAGGAGGTGGGGCGCATGGTGGGCACGATCCGCACGCCGCGTGACAGGTGGATCGAGGAAGGGCTGCGGGCGCTGGCCGCCGGCGGCCCGGACGCCGTACGCGTCGAGGCGCTGGCCAAACGGCTCGGCGTCACGAAAGGCGGGTTCTACGGGTTCTTCGCCGACCGTGACGCGCTGCTGGAGGCGATGCTGGACGCCTGGGAGCGCGAGAGCACCGACGAGGTGATCGACCGCGTCGAACGGGAGGGCGGCGACGCGAGGACCAAGGCCCTGCGTGCGGGCGTGCTCACCTTCTCCAGTGACCGTCTGCTCCCGATCGACCTGGCGATCCGTGACTGGGCGCGGCGCGACGAGGCGGTCGCCGAGCGCCTGCGGCGGGTGGACAACCGGCGCATGGCGCTGCTCCGCGAGATGATCGGCACCTTCTGCTCCGATTCCGACGAGGTCGAAGCCCGCAGCCTGCTCGCCTTCTGCGTGGCGATCGGCGAGCACTTCCTCGCCGCCGACCACGGCGGCCGTACCCGGGGCCAGGTCCTCGCCCGAGCGGCCGACCTGCTGCTCGACCGTCCCTCGACGACCGCCGCCGCGGACCGGGAGGGCCCGCGGTGACGCGCGCCCCGGCCGGGCGCGGGACGTTTCATCCGGAACGGGGACCGGCCAGAGCCAGGGCGCGGATCGCGGCCTGGACGGCTTCGAGGTCCACCGCCTCGGGGGCGATCCGCCACTGGGCGTGAACGCCGATGACGGCCCCGACCAGCAGGACCGTGAACGCCTCCGGGGTGGTTCCCGCGGGCACTGCTCCGGCCGGTATCCGGGACTGCACCGCCTGCCGGAGCGCCGAGTGGAGCTGCGCGTAGTGCTCGCGGATCGGCGAGTCCACCTCCACGGCCTCGGCGAGCAGGGTGATGAACAGGCGCGTGGCGGGCAGCCGGATGAAGTCCATGACCTGGTCCAGCGGGTCTCCGGAGCGGTCGTCGCCGGGCGGGGCGACCCCGGTCAGCACGGTCTGGAGCCGGTCGTCGAGCACCGCCTTCAGCAGGCCCAGCTTGTTGCCGAAGTGCCAGGGGATGGAGCCGCGGCTGATGCCGGCCCTCTCGGCGATGTCGACGAAACTCGTCTGCCGGTATCCCTTCTCGGCGAAGAGCCCGGCGGCGGCCGCCACCAGCAGGCGGCGGCTCTCTTCGGTCGTCTCCGCGCGTCGCGTGGCCATGCGGACCATCTAACCAGCTATGCCGTACGGCAGCCCGGGTGCTGATTGATACGGCCTATGTCATCCAACATGGAAAGACTCTTCGCGGACCGGCGGCCTGCGCGGCGGGCAGCCGTCCTCCTCGGCGCGCGCCGTCGCCGCCCCCGCTCGCATCGCGAATCTCGAAGGCGATTCCTGCACCGTATTCTCACACTCCCTGCGCCCGGCCGTCATAGGAGTCTGTTTTGATGGCGTCGTGGCCGAGAAAAGCACTCCAGGAACAAATGATGTGTTCTGGGTCATGGGCTGCGGAATAGTAATGGCCGTCGCGCTGACCTACGCGACGCTGGGAACGTTCGTCGATATCGTTCTGGTGGTTCGGGCGCAACGACATTGCCTCGGTGACCTGGGCGCGGGAGAGGGGCTCGCCGGGTTCGTCTGGGCGATGAGCCGGTTCCTCGTGTTCCCGATCGTCGCGGGCGGCTCGGCTCTCGTCTCTCTTCCGGTCGGCCTGATCGCCCACCTGCCGAGGTTCGCGAAGCGCGGCTGGCTGAGGGGCGTCCTGATGGTTCTCGCCGTCCTCGTCGCTTCGGCCGGTCCGACCGCGATGATTCTTTATGACGTCGCCGCCGGGGGAACTCCGGGCGGCTGCCTCCCGCCCTGGTGGCCCTCCTGGCTCCCGCTGCGATAGGGCGTGGAATTCCGCGGGGCGTGGAGTTTCGCGGGGCGTGGAATTCCGCGCGCCGCGGGATCCGCTTTCGCGCGCGGTCAGTAGCCCTTGCGGTTGAGATACGCGGCCAGGCCGGCCTGCTCCGGGTTGGCGATGAACGTGCCGGACGCGAACAGGGACTCCTCCGCGTGCGACAGGCACCCCCAGGCGGCGTTGCCCCACCCGTCGACGATCTTCAGCTCGGCCTGCTGCGGGCACCGCTGCCGCGCGCCGCCGAGCTCGCAGGTCTCGGGACGCTCGCCGCCGTGGTGCGCGGAGACGGACTGGCGCAGCCGCTCGGCGAGTTCGGCCGCCGCGGCGGCGCGCCGTTCGGCGTCGGCCCGCAGCTCCTGCTCGGCGCGTACGGCGCGGAGCGTGGCCAGGCGCAGGTCGAGATGGCGGGCGACCACCTTGGCGAGCTGGGACAGGACGGATTCCTGCATCGGGGTGATCTTGCGGGGCTGCTGGTCGATCACGTTGACCGTGCCGAGACGGTGGCCGTCGTCGGTGATGATCGGGGCGGCGGCGTAGAACCGCAGGCCCAGCTCGCCCCGGACCAGCGGGTGGTCGAGGGTCCGCGGGTCGACGGCCGCGTCACGGACCACGTACAGGTCGTCGGAGAGCACGGCCGAGGCGCACAGGCCGGGCTCGGTGCCGATCTGTGTGACGCCTTCCAGCCCCTGGCACGCGGCGAACCACACCCTGTCGGCGTCGACGATGGTCACCGTCGCGATGGGCGTCTCGAAGACGTCGGCGGCGATCTGGGCGATCTCGTCGAAGGTTCCGTCCGTCGGAGCGTCGAGGATCTCGTAGCGGCGCACCGCCGCCAGCCGCTCCCGCGTCGCGTGGGCGGGGGCCGGGGCACTGTCGTGCGCGGCCGGAGAGCCGTCGTGCGGCTCCGGGGTGAACGCGGAGGCCGTCTCCATCGGAATATCCCGCCTCCCACACGCGTGCATGCAGTTGGAAAGAGCCCTGCCAGAACTATCACATAAAAGGATTAAAGCCCTAACTCACTCTCCCCAGCTTTTCCTTCGGCGTGAAACCAGGCTAGAGCGATCTCCTCGGCGAGGGGGGGCGAAACCGTGACTCGGGCGATCGGGGCCGCCGTGACCGCGGGCCCGGGTCACGGCGGCGTCCCCCGGAGGCGTCGGTCACCCGGCGGCCGGAACGTAGATCAGGTCGAGCACGCCGGTCTGGAACGTCGCGGACTTGACCAGCTTCAGCGGGTGGGTCGGGGTGTCCTCGAACAGCCGCCGGCCGTGGCCGACGGCGATCGGGTGGACCAGCAGGTGCAGCTCGTCGAGCAGCCCGTTGGCCAGCAGCCAGCGCACGGTCGTGGCCGAGCCGGACATCTGGATGTCGCCGGCGGTCTGCTGCTTGATCTCGCGCAGCTGGGCCGCGACGTCGCCGGAGACGACGGTGGTGTTGTTCCACTCGGCCTTCTCCAGGGTGCTGGACACGACGTACTTGGGCAGGCCGTTGATGAAGGCGGCGAACTCCTGGTCCTGGTCGGTGGTGGTCCAGTAGGATGACCACTCCTCATACAGGGTGCGGCCCATCAGGAAGGCCGCCGCGTTCTGCATGCCCTCGCCGACCACGGCGCCCATCTCGTCGTTGAAGTAGGGGAAGTGCCACTGGTCGGGGGATTCGACCACGCCGTCCAGCGAGATGAAGAAGTTCGAGACGATCTTGCCCATGGCTCTGCTCCTGTGTCGTCGGGGGGGTGGGACGCGGCCCGCGATCCTGCGGGCCGCCCGTGTGAACGTCAGCGTGAAGTGGCGAATCGAGCGCGGCGGGCCCCGACCTGTTCGACGGGCTCACGGGCGGAGGCCGCTCGACTCGGCACACCACGAAACTAAGGCCTCGCTACGACATTTTCCGCGCCGGGACGCGCGGAATCCGGAGGCGAACCGCCCGCGGGCCGGGAGGACCGGCTCCGCCTCCCGATGATTTCCCCGGCGACCTGGGCGTCCGTGGTGAGTGCGGCCGGAGGAATTGAGCATGGCCGTACTCATGCGGGGCGGGGCTTCGGCGTCCATAGTCGTGATGCGCACGGGGCGTCTCCATCCGGTGTCGCCCATGACGTGAGGAGGACGATCGATGCAGGTCATCCGGGCGGCTCGCCTGTTCGACGGAGACAAGACGGTTCTCGCCGGCGAGCCCGCAGTGATCGTCGAGGACGGCCGCGTCGTGTCCGTGCGGCACGACGGCGCCGTCCCCTCCGGCGCCGAACTGGTCGATCTGGGCGACGCGACGCTGCTGCCCGGCCTGATCGACGCCCACGTGCATCTCGCGTTCGACGCCGGCGCCGACCCGGTCGGCGCGCTGGCCGCCCGCGACGACGCCCAGGCCCTCGAAGGCATGCGGGCCGCGGCCCGCACCGCGCTGGCCGCCGGCATCACCACCGTCCGCGACCTGGGCGACCGCGGCTACCTCGGGCTGCTGCTCCGCGCGGAGTTCGCCCGCGACCCCGCGGCGGGCCCGCACCTGCTCACCGCCGGGCCGCCGATCACCACGACCCGCGGTCACTGCTGGTACCTGGGCGGCGAAGCCGACGGCGTCGAGGGCGTGCGCGCGGCGGTGCGCGCACGCGCCGAGCGGGGAGTGGACGTCATCAAGATCATGGCGAGCGGCGGCGAGCTCACCCCCGGCACCCACTCCCACATCCCCCAGTACGGGATCGACGAGTTGCGGGCGGCCGTGGACGAAGCCCGCCGGCTGGACCTGCCGGTCAGCGCGCACGCGCACGCGGGCCAGGCGATCGCGGACGCGGTCGAGGCCGGCGTCGACTCCGTCGAGCACTGCTCGTTCTTCACCGAGGACGGCGTCGGGGCCATGCCGGAGGTCATCGAGAGGCTGGTCCGCACCGGAGTGGTGGTGTCGGCGACGCTCGGGGCCGTCCCGGGAGGGACGATACCGCCGCGGATCGTCGCCAGGATGGCCGCGCTGACCGACCTCTTCGCCCGGCTCCGGCAGGCCGGCGCCACCATCGTCTTCGGCACCGACGCCGGGATCGGCCCGCCGAAGCCGCACGACGTGCTGCCGCACGCGATCGGCATGGCGGTCCGCATGTTCGGCTGGCCGCCGCTGGAGGCCCTGCGCGCGGTCACCTCGCTGCCGGCCCGGTTGTGCCGCCTCGACCGTCGCAAGGGACGGCTGGCGCCCGGAATGGACGCCGACATCCTCGCGGTGGCGGGCGATCCCCTGGCCGACCCGGCCGCGCTGTTCGACGTGCGGGCCGTGTTCCGGCTCGGCCACCGCATCCGCTGAGGCCGTCCGCGCGGCATGTCGCGGAGTCACCCCGGCGGTTCTTCACGGGGCCGGCCCACGACGCACACCAGGCCGGCCGAGGAGGAGGTCCGGCCGGTCAGCGTGGTGGTCTCGAAGCCGTGCTCCGCCAGGACCGCCGAGACCTTCGCGGCGATCTCCCGCGCCCGTTCCGGCCCCGGCGGCTCCCAGCACAGCCGGAGGCTCCCGGCGGGAGCGAGCCAGCGGCGCAGAGCGGCCAGCTCCCGCGCGGGGGATCGCGTCCAGAACAGGTTGACGTTGACCGAGAAGATCTTGTCGAAGGAGGCGTCGGCGAACTCGGCGTCCTCCAGCGCCGTCACCAGGAAGCGCGCCGTGCCGGCCGCCACGTGCTCCCCGTTGCGCAGCCTGGCCGCCTCGACGGCCGTGTCCGACCGGTCGACGGCGGTGAGGGATCCCCCCGCGAGGCGGCCGAGGACGAGCGCGGCCGCGACGCCGCGGCCGCATCCGATCTCCAGGACCCGGTCGGACGGGGCGAGATCCAGCGTCTCCACCGCCCAGGACAGACGTTCGGGTATCGATTTTCCCGTCATGACCACATGATCGGCGAACAGGGGACACGTGGGCGACCCACCGGTACCAAGCGGGTCCCGGTGGTCCGGCTGCGCCGGAGTCCGGCCCGCGTTGCATGTTCATGCGTTGGTGTGCATATACTTCTACCCGTGTCTAAAGTGCTCACCTCCCTGCCTGTCGGTGAACGTGTCGGAATCGCCTTCTCCGGCGGCCTCGACACCTCGGTAGCGGTCGCGTGGATGCGCGAGAAGGGTGCAGTGCCGTGCACCTATACCGCCGACATCGGCCAGTACGACGAGCCCGACATCGCCTCGGTGCCCGGGCGCGCCACGGCTTACGGCGCGGAGGTGGCCCGGCTGGTCGACTGCCGGGCGGCCCTCGTCGAGGAAGGGCTGGCGGCCCTGGCCTGCGGGGCGTTCCACATCCGCTCCGGCGGCCGCGCCTACTTCAACACCACCCCGCTCGGACGGGCCGTCACGGGCACCCTGCTGGTGCGCGCGATGCTCGAGGACGACGTGCAGATCTGGGGCGACGGCTCGACCTTCAAGGGCAACGACATCGAGCGGTTCTACCGGTACGGCCTGCTCGCCAACCCCTCCCTGCGGATCTACAAGCCGTGGCTGGACGCCGACTTCGTCAGCGAGCTCGGCGGGCGCAAGGAGATGTCGGAGTGGCTGCTCGCCCACGGCCTGCCCTACCGGGACAGCACGGAGAAGGCATACTCCACCGACGCGAACATCTGGGGCGCGACCCACGAGGCCAAGCGGCTCGAGCACCTCGACACGGGAATCGAGCTCGTCGAGCCGATCATGGGCGTGCGGTTCTGGGACCCCGCCGTGGAGATCGCCCCCGAGGACGTCACGATCGGCTTCGAGCAGGGGCGGCCGGTGACGATCAACGGCAAGGAATTCGCCTCCGCCGTCGACCTGGTGCTGGAGGCCAACGCCATCGGCGGCCGCCACGGCCTGGGCATGTCCGACCAGATCGAGAACCGGATCATCGAGGCCAAGAGCCGGGGCATCTACGAGGCGCCGGGCATGGCGCTGCTGCACGCGGCGTACGAGCGGCTGGTCAACGCGATCCACAACGAGGACACCCTCGCCGTCTACTACACCCAGGGACGGCAGCTGGGCCGGCTGCTGTACGAGGGCCGCTGGCTGGACCCGCAGGCGCTGATGCTGCGCGAGTCGCTGCAGCGCTGGGTCGGCATGGCGATCACCGGCGAGGTGACCCTGCGGCTGCGGCGCGGTGAGGACTACTCCCTCCTGGACACCTCCGGACCGGCGCTCAGCTACCACCCGGACAAGCTCTCCATGGAGCGGACCGAGGACTCCGCCTTCGGACCGGTCGACCGCATCGGTCAGCTGACCATGCGCAACCTCGACATCGCCGACTCCCGCGCCCGGCTGGAGCAGTACTCCAGGCTCGGCATGGTCGGCAGCCGGCCCGCGGCCCTGGTCGGCGCCGCGCAGGCGGCCGCGACCGGGCTGATCGGCGCGATGTCCGAGGGCGGGGCCGAGGCGATCGCCTCCCGCGGAGAGGCTCCCGGCGACGACGAGCTGCTCGACCTCGCCGCCATGGAGTCCGGCACCGACTGACGGAGTCCGAGGTGGCCCGGCGGGCGCTTCCCGCCGTGCCCGCGCGGGGTTGAGCGGCTCCGGTCCTTGCCCGCCGTGCCCGCGCGGGGCCGGGCGGCTCCGGTCCTTCCGGCTCCCGTCGCCTCCGGGTGCTTCAGCCGACCACCGGACTCCGCCGTTCCAGGAGGACCACGTCGCGCCAGAGGCCGTGGTGGCGGCCGACGCGCTCGCGGGTGCCGACGACCCGGAAGCCCAGCGCCCGGTGCAGGGACAGGCTGGCGGTGTTCTCCGGGAAGACGCCGCTCTGGACGGTCCAGATCCCGGCGTCCTCGCTGGCGGCGATGAAGGCGCTCAGCAGCGCGCGGCCGACGCCGCGCGCCTGGCAGCCGGGGTGGACGTAGACGCTGTGCTCGACGACCCCGGCGTACACGCAGCGGCCGGACACCGGTGAGGCGGCGACCCAGCCCAGGAGCCGCCCGGTCGCGGCGTCGGCGGCGACGCGGCTCAGGCCCGGCACCTTGTCCCGGCTGAAGACCTCCCAGCTGGGCGCGGTGGTCTCGAAGCTGGCGTCGCCGGTGTCGAGTCCCGCCTGGTAGATGGCCAGGACCTGGTCGGCGTCGGCCTCGCGCAGCGGGCGGATGACGATACCGGGCGGGACGGCCGCGGGGCGCGCGCCGCCGCCCGGAGCGGGGGCCGGCGCCGTCTCCTCGGCCCGCGGGGCGGGGCGGCGGGCCGCGATCTCCTCGTCCTCCATGGTGAACTCCTCACTCGCACGCCGGCGCGGCCGGTACGGGATCACCCATCACCGTGTCGGCGGCGGTGGGCAAGCAGCGGTGGCCGTCACACTATCCGGGTCAGCCGTGCCATGCCCGCGGCGTTCAGGCCCCTGCCCCAGACCAGGAGGACGACGAGCCACTGCGCCCACATCACCGCGCTCATCCGACCGGAGAGCAGGTTCTGCGCGGCGGCGTACGGCGTGAGCCACTCCTGGGCGGGACGGAGGACGTCCACGCCGCCCAGCGCGGCCCACAGGCCCAGCGGCAGCGCGACGCTGGCGAGGGACGCGACGACGGGCGAGCGCATCAGCAGCCCCAGCCCGGTGCCGACCAGCTGGGCGACGACCTGCACCAGCACACCGCCCGCCGCGACGGTCCCGGCGTGGCTCCACGGGTCCTGGGCGGTGGCGGGCGAGGCGACCGCGAGCGCGCCGGCGCAGGCCAGGACCCCGAAGACGCCGGCGCCCGCGGCCAGCAGCGCCGCCGCCAGCAGGGTGGGGGCGAGCCGGGGCGTCCGGGGCGCCCGCCGCAGGTCATTGGCGAGCAGGGCGCCGAGGAACGGAACCGTGACGGACATCAGCATCTGCACCGGTTCCGAGAGGGCGGCGAACGTCCGATCGGCGGGCCGTACCCCCGCGGTCACCGCCGCGGCGGCCAGCAGGCCCAGCAGCAGAGTGATCGCGAGCAGCCATCGGCGGGACCGCGTCCCGACGGAACGCCGGATCGCGTCGAGCGTCTCCGCGCCCAAGCCGGCGGGCGCCTCGCCGATGTCCGAAGCGTGCTGCGTCAAGGTCCGCCCCTTTCGCCCGTCCCTTCCGGGACGATCCCCTACATGATCTCCCGGGGGGCCGGCGAAGTCACGAGCCGATTCCCGCCGCCCGTGACGATCACCCGGCCGCCGGAGTCGCGGGCGTGCCGGTCGGCGGCGTCGAGGATGGCCCAGCCGGACGGGTCGATCACGCTGAGCCCCCGGGCGTCCACGATCACGACCGGCGGGACGCGCGCGGCCAGCGCCTTGGCCAGCAGCACGTGGAGCATCGGGGCGGTCGCCCCGCTCAGGTGGCCGGTCAGGTGGAGGACGGTCAGGTCGGTGTAGGGCTGAACGTCCACGTGCAGGCCGCCGGAGGAGTGTTCCTCATCGTTCACGACACGGGTCCGGGCTGGTGCGGGGGGATGGAGACGGGGTGCCGCGGGCCGTGCGGTGACTCTCCCGGCCGAGGGGCGGGGACGGAGCCGACCGGTCTTCCCGGCACACCTGGGAGCAGGGTAACAGACGCTTGCTTCACGCGGTGAGGCGCCGTTCCCGCGTCACCGCGGCCGCTCGGCGAGGGTTTTGACGCCCTGGAGCGTGGCCTGGATCCCGGCGAGCAGATCGGTGAGCCGGTGCCGGACGATGGCCTCCTCCTTCTCCGGCATGCGGTCGATCGCCAGGCTGACCCCGGAGCGCGCCGGGCCGAGGCGGACGCTCTGCCGCAGCAGGGTGCCGCCGGAGCCGGGGCGGAGGTCGAACCGCCAGGTGGCCATCGGGGCGCGCGGATCGGCGGCGCCGCCGCCGAACCGGCCGTCGGGGTCGACCACGGCCCAGGCGAACGCGCGCGGGGCGTCCAGCTCGGTCACGTACGAGACGGTCCGCCACTCGCCCATGATCGAGTTGTGGTTGCGGCCCTCGAAGCGGGCGCCCACCGCCGGCCGGTCGGCGGCGTCGAGCCAGCGCACGCGGCGCAGCTCGGGGCTGAAGCGGGCGGGCAGCTCGATGTCGGTCACCAGCTCCCACACCCGGGCCGGTTCCGCCTGGATGTGCACTTCGTGCTCCGTCGCGGGGCCGTCCGGATAGCGCATGACCCATCCCTCCTCCGATGATCCATTACTCGTGGGTAAGTATGTCCGGTCGTCATCCGCCCCGCCCGCCCGGCGGCCGTTCACCGGATGCAGAACCGGTCATCCGACCGATCCGGACACCGGCGCGGGAAATCGGGTGGACCGGCCGTGCGGAGCTCACTTGGATGGTGGATGTGCCGGTGCTCGGTGATTCCGCGTTCTTCTGCGGGGCGCGAACAGACGATCGTGGCGTGGGCCCGCCCTCCGGTCCGGCGCCGGCGGCGGGTCCCGCCACCGTCCTGGAGATCGCCTGCGACGAGTCCGGTCCGGAGGGCGAGAAGCTCATCGGAGGGAACACCGACGTGTTCGCCCACGCCGGCGTCGGGCTGACCGTCGGCGCGGCGGCGGACTGCATGCGGGAGATACGGGACAGGGCGCCCTCCCCGGCGACGGAGTACAAGGCCAACATCCTGCTCCGCGCGAAACACCGGGCGGCTCTCGTATGGCTGCTCGGGCCGTCGGGACCGATCCGGGGGAGGGCCCACGTCCATCTGGTCGACAAGACCTTCTTCGCGGTGGGGAAGATCGCCGATCTGCTCGCCGGGGACGTCACCTGTACGGCGGACGCGGGATCGTGCCGGACCCGTGAGGCCGGGGCCCTGGCCGTCGCCCTGTACCGCGAGGGCGCGGCCGCCTTCGGCCGGGAACGCTGGCAGGCGTTCCTGGGGGCGTTCAACGACCTGATCCGCGCCGTGTCCCGCCGTCGTCCGCCGCCCGCCGGGAGGGGGCTGGCGGCTCTGACGCTCGTCGACTCCCGCTCGGACCCGCGGGTCCAGGTCGCCGACGTCCTCGCCGGGGCGGCGCGGAAGATAGCCTCGGACGAGCTCGGCGCCGACGCGCCGCCGTCGCCCGCCCGTCCCCGCGGATCCGTGGCCTTCTCGTCCCCGCGGAGATCCCCGCTCCCGGGAAGAGACCGGGAACCTTTGAAGAGGCCGGGAACCTTTCCCGGCGCCCGCCGGTACTGGCTGGTGGATCATTCCTCGGGCAGGAGAGGCGGGACGGTGGACGATCGGGAGGCGCCCGGCGTCGGGGCGCGGGGCGGCGGGGCGCCCGGCGGTGAGGTGCGGGGAGCCGAGGTGCTCGACAGCGGGGCATGGGGTGGCGGGGTGTTCGGCGGCGCCGGGAGGCCGCGGAGGCCGCGCTGGGCGGTCTGGGCGGTGTCCTCGGCCGTCGTCCTGACCGTGGCCCTGACGGCCGTGATGGTCTGGCCCCGGTTGAGCGGGGCGGGGCCCGCGCACGATCCGTCGGCGGCGATCACCGCACCCGCGCGGGCCGTACCGTCGGGGTCCGGGCCCGCGGGGTCCGCGACGGCGTCGCCGCCGGCCACGGTGATCGCCAGGCAGGTGGCCCCGGGCGTCAGGGTCGGCGCCGACAGGGCCGGGGAAGGGCGGCTGCCGCGGCTGGCGACCGCGCTGCCGGAGACGCTCTCGACGGACGGCGCCGTACCGCTGTCCGCCGCGCCGATGACGCGGGCGCTGGCGTTGTTCCAGCGGTACGGCGAGGGCGATCTCGACCGGGTGTTCGCCCTGGACGTGGACGGAGGGCTGCGTGAGCTGGACGGGGTCGAGCTCACCCGGCCGACCGACCGGCACGGCAACGCGCACCTCCCGCTGAACGGCACCTCGCTCAGCCCCGACGGCCGCCGGGCCGCCTTCCCGCAGCGGAATGAGGTCGTGGTGGCGGACCTGACCGACGGGACCTCCCGCCGCTGGCCGCTGCCGGGCTTCAACGAGATCGTCTCCTGGCGTCCGGACGGCGTCACCCTCGTGGTCGAGCAGGAGGAGACGGTGTTCCTCGTCGACAGCCGGACCGGAAAGGCCGGGCGGCAGCCGTATCCCGGCTTCGGAACCGTGGCCGGCGGCGAACCGGGCACGGATCTCCACCGGTTGCGCAGCGCCTCGGATCTCCACCGGCTGGGCGTCACGGGGCCCGCGAAGACGGAGCTGACCCGCTGGGACGCCTCGGGGAACCTGCTGGCCCGCGAGAATCCCCGGCTCACCGTGGGGACCGGTGAGTGGTGGGGATCGGCCTGGCTGCGTGGCGGGCGCGTCGCCGGCGACGTGTTCGGCTCGGGCGGCCGGCTCGAGGCCGAGGCGGTCGTCGTGCTCGACGCCGTGACCGGCGAGCAGGTCGCGGCCCTCAAGGTGCCGGGGATGGACCGGTGGAAGGGATGCTGCCAGGTGATGGGCTGGTATGACGAGGACACCGTGCTCTTCGCCAGCAGGGGCGGGCCGTCCCGGCTGCTGGCCTGGCGGGTGTCCAGCGGCGAGCTGCTGCGGGTCGCCGACGTGCCCGACGACGCCGTGGTGGCGCTCGGAGACCTGCGGGAATGATCCGGACGGGACGGCTCGGAGCCTGCCCGGCGACGTGGGGCCGCCCGGTGGTCCGGAGTTCCGCAGTGACCCGGACGGGACGGCTCGGAGACCTGCCCGGTGATCGGGGGTTGCGTCCGGTGGCTCAGAGCTCCGCACGGCAGCGGGCGGCCAGGTCCCGGGCCGCGGCCGCCGGGGCCAGCCAGCCGGCCTGGGACGCGGCGGTGAGCAGGGGCTTCAGCACGCGGAGCGCCTCGCGCGGTTCGCCGCGGGCGAGCCGGGCCCGGGCCACCGACACGTAGGCGTCCGTGCCCTGCAGCCAGGCCGTGCCGGGCGGCGCCTGGACGGCGCCCAGCATCGCGTCGGCCTCGTCGAGGAGCGCGCGGGAGCCGGTCGCCTCCGCCAGCGGGGCCAGGCAGCGCAACCGGTACGCCTGGGCGTCAGGCAGTGTGTGGTCCTCCAGGCCGCGCTCCAGGATCGCGGCGGCCTCCCGGGTCTCACCGATCTCGATCAGGGTGGTCGCGTGCATGCCGAGGGCCGCCGCACTCCACCAGGCGTGCGCGTCCAGGTCGAGCGATCGACGGCCGTAACGGACCGCGTCGTCGTGGCGGCCCCGGAGCCGGGCGATCCAGCCCAGGTGGGCGACGTACCACTTCTCGTAGCCGGTGTAGCCGCTGCGCCGGTTGACGGCCAGCGCCTCCGACATCCGGGCCGCCGCCTCGTCCCACGCCCCGGTCGCGGCCGCCGGCAGCGCGGACTCGAAGACGCACCACTGCAGCAGCCACAGGTCGCCGAGCCGCCGCAGCAACGGCTCCAGCTCGCCGATCAGGCGGCCGAGCGCGGGCATCTCGCCCAGGTGGGCGCGGACCGTCTTCAGCCCGTCCAGGGCGGCGGCGCGGGCGTGGTCGTCGCCGGACAGCCGCGCCGCGGCCAGCGCCCGCTCGCCGTACGCGAGCGCGTCGGCGAGCAGCAGCCGGTTGCTGCCGACCACGGCCAGCCAGCCGAGCAGGTGGGCCTCGGCGCCGTGGTCGCCCAGCAGCGTCGCGTGCCGGAGCGCGGACATCAGGTGCGCGGCCCCCTCGTCGACGGACCGCCCGACCCCGGCCCAGGCCGCGCCGCCGAGCTGGCGCAGCGCGTTCATCTCCAGCCGGCGGTCACCGGTGACCCGGGCCAGTTCCACCGCGGCCTCGTGGTCGACGAGCGCCTCCTCGTACCGGAACGCCATCTCGTTGACCCGGCCCCGGTGGAGGTGCGCCTGGCCCCGCAGTTCGGGGTCCGCCGCCCGGGTCGCCGCGTCGAGCGCGAGGTCGAGCAGCCCCTTGGCGTCGTCGACCGCGTATCCGGCCATGGCGCGCTGGCCCGCGGTGAGCCAGCCGCGGGCGGCCCTCGGCCAGTCCTCCGCGGCGGCGCTGTGCCGGGCGACGGCCTCCGGGTTGCCGGCCAGGAGATCCGCCGCGGCACGGTGGTAGGCGGCCCGGGTCGGCGCGGGGACGCTGTCGTACAGGATCTCCTGGACCAGGTCGTTGGCGAACTCGTAGACCCGGCCGGTGACGACGCTCAGCCGGGCGGCGAGGATCCGCTCGCAGCGGCGGGCCGCCTCCCGCACCCCGATGCCGAGCAGGCCCGCCACCGTCTCCGGGGAGAACGACGGCCCGAGGACCGCCGCGGCGCGCAGCAGCTCCTCGGCCGGTTCGCCCGCGCGCCGTACCCGCGCCAGCACGCTGGTCCGCAGCGAGGCGGGGATGCCCGACTCGCCCGCCGCCAGCGCCCGCAACGTCTCGACCACGAACAGCGGGTGGCCCCGGGTGCGCTCCCCGATCTGGCCGGCCAGCTCCGCGTGGCCCGCGGCGGCGGCCAGCCGGGCGACGGCGGCCGGGTCCAGCGGCCCCACCTCGACCTGCTCGGCGACCTCTCCCAGCAGGTCCAGGACGTGCCGGCCCTCCTCGGCCCGCACGGTCGCCAGCGCGAGCAGCCGGCCGGACCCCGAGCGGGCGGCGAGGTAGTGGAGCAGCTCGATCGTGGCCATGCTGGCGTGGTGCAGGTCGTCCAGGACCAGCAGGACCGGCTGGCGGGCGCACATGCGCCGCAGGAACAGGGCGATGGCCTCGTAGGTCCAGCGGCGCTCCGTCTCCGCGCTGGCGTGCTCGGCCATCGCGCCGGGGAGCGCGGCGGCGACGTCGGGCACCAGCCGGGCCAGCGCGGCGGCCCGGTCGCCCGCCGCCTCCCGCAGCTCGGCGGCGGACAGCCCGCCCGCGAGCTGCGTCAGCAGCTCGGTGAACGGCTGGAGGAAGAGGGAGCGTTCCACCTCGAAACAGCGCGTCGAGACCACCCGGCCGCCGCCGTCGAGCACGATCCGGGCGGCCCGCTCGGCCAGGCTCGTCTTCCCGATGCCGGCCTCGCCGGTGAGCAGCACCAGCCGCGACCGGGCGTGCACCGCGTCCTCCCAGGCGGCGGCCAGCCGCGCCAGTTCGGCCCGGCGGCCGGTGAATCCGCCTTCGGGGCCGGTGGGCGCGGCCTCGCCGACGACCTGCCCGGTGGCCGTCCGCTCCCGCAGGATGGCCTCGTGCAGGTCCCGCGTGATGCGGGCGGGGTCGGCGCCGAGCTCTTCGGCGAGCGTCTCCCGCAGCCTCTCGTAGGCCGCCAGCGCCCGGCCCGGCTCCCCGGCGGCCTCGTGGGCGCGCATCAGCAGCCGGTGGGCGGCCTCGTCGAGGGGGTCGGCGCCGATCGCCGCCTCCGCCGCCGCGACGGCCCCGGCCGGATTCCTGGTGCGGATCGCCGCCTCGGCCGCGGCGTGCCGGGCCCGGCGCAGCAACCCGGCCCGGCCGGCGCGCGCGGGCTCGGCCCACAGCGCGTCGGGCTGGTCCACGAGCACCTCCGCCGCCAGCAGGTCCGCCGCGCCGCGCGCGGCGGCCAGCGCGAGCGCGGGCTCCCCGCCGGTGAGCCGGTTCTCGGCCTCGCCGACCAGCTCCGCCGCCCGGTCCAGGTCGACGGCGACGCCGGGACCGAGCCGGTAGCCGCCGCGCCCCCCGGTGATCAGGTCGGGCCCGAACGTCGTGCGCAACCGGCTGACCAGCGTGGCCAGGTTCTGCGCGGGCCGTGACGGCGGGGCGCCGCCCCACAGCGCGTCGGCGATGGCGTCGGCGGGGACGAGGCTGCCGCGCCGTACCGCCAGGAGGGCCAGCAGCGTGCGCGCCTGACGGCTGCCCACCGCGCCGGCCGAGCGGATCTCGCCGGCCCGGCCGACGGCCAGGGTTCCCGCCAGCCGCAGTTCGATCTCGTCGCCCACGCCCCCAAGTCTTGCCTTCGCTCTGCAACGTTCCTGCAACGGTTCCGAGGAATCTGGAGCGATCTACACGAATCCACGGCGATCTGCGGCGATTCATAGCGATTCGCGGCGATCCGGACAGAGGGGAGATCGATCATGGCGGTCGATCAGGACAAGCTCATGGAGTTCCTGCTCAAGTTCGTCGGCGACCTGGGCGGCGCGATGGCCGCGGGCAACGTGGTCGTGGGCGAGCGGCTGGGACTGTACCGCGCGCTGACGGACGGGCCGCTCCGGCCGGAGGCGCTCGCCGAGCGGACCGGCACCCACCCCCGGTACGCGGAGGAGTGGTTGCGCGGCCAGGCCGCCGGCGGCTACGTGGAGTACGACGTCGCGAGCGGGACCTACTGGCTCACCGAGGAGCAGGCGTTCGCGCTGACCGACCCGGACGGCGCGGTGTTCGTCCCCGGGGCCTTCCAGCTCGCCGTCGGCGCGCTGCGCGCCCAGGAGCAGATCATCGAGGCGTTCCGCACCGGCGGCGGCGTCGGCTGGCACGAGCACGACCCCGAGGTGTTCACCGGCTGCGAGCGGTTCTTCCGCCCGGGATACGCCGCCAACCTGGTCACGACCTGGATCCCCGCGCTCACCGGCGTGGAGGACAAGCTCCGCGCCGGGGCGCGCGTGGCCGACGTCGGCTGCGGGCACGGCGCTTCCACGGTGCTGATGGCGCGGGCCTACCCCGAGTCGACCTTCACCGGTTCCGACTACCACGCCGAGTCGGTCAAGCAGGCCGAGGTCCGGGCGGCCGAGGCGGGCCTGGACGGCCGGGTCGCCTTCGAGGCCGCCTCCGCGCAGACGTTCGGCGGCGGGCCGTACGACCTGGTCACCTCCTTCGACTGCCTGCACGACATGGGCGACCCGCTCGGCGCGGCCCGGCACATCCGGGAGTCGCTGGCCCCCGACGGCACCTGGATGGTGGTCGAGCCCGCGGCGGGCGACAGCGTCGCCGCCAACCTCAACCCGATCGGGCGCGTCTACTACTCGTTCTCGACCTTCCTGTGCGTGCCCAACGCGATGTCGCAGGCCGGCGGGTACGCCCTCGGAGCGCAGGCGGGCGAGGCGCCGATCCGGAGGCTCGCCTCCGACGCCGGGTTCACCCGCTTCCGGAAGGTCGCGGAGAATCCGTTCAACATGGTGTACGAGGCGCGTCCCTGAAAGTCCTGAAAGTCGCTGGAAGTCCCCGAGAAGACGGGGAACGTCCCTGAAAGGCCGGGCCATGAAGGCGAGACAGGCGGACTCCGAGGGCTTCGTCGAGCACGGCGGAGTGAAGATCCACTACGAGGTGCACGGCACCGGCGGGCCCACCGTCCTGCTCCTGCCGACCTGGACGATCGTGCACAAGCAGGTCTGGAAGATGCAGCTCGCCTTCCTGGCCCGGCACCACCGCGTGGTGCTCTACGACGGCCCGGGCAACGGACGCTCGGACCGGCCGCTCGCGCCCGCCGCCTACGCGTGGCGGGCGCAGATCGGCTACGCGCTGGCGGTCCTGGACGCGACGGGAACCGACCGGGCGGTGGTCGCCGGGATGTCGAGGGCCGTGAACTGGGCGCTCGGACTGGCGGCCGAGCACCCCGGCCGGGTCCTCGGGACCGTCGCCCTCTGCCCCTCCGTGCCGCTCGTCCGGTACGGCCCGCCGAACCTGGACGGCCCGCCGCCCGCGATGGAGCCCTCGGCGGTACGGCGGGGCCGCCACGACCCGCCCGAACACTGGTACAAGTACAACCGGGGCTACTGGATCGAGGACCACGAGGACTTCCTCTGGTTCTTCTTCGGCCAGTGCTTCTCCGAGCCCCACTCCACCAAGGCGATCGAGGACGGGGTGGCGTGGGGCCTGGAGACCACCGGCGAGGTGCTGGTCGCCGAGAGCCGGGCGGAGCGCGCCGACGAGGAGACGGTCCGGGCCTGGTGCGCCCGCGTCACCGGCCCGGTGCTGGTGATCCAGGGCGACGGCGACCGCGTCGTCCCGCCCGAGTGCGGCGTCGCGCTCGCCGAGCTGACCGGCGGACGGCTGGAGGTGGTCGAGGGCGGCGGCCACCTGCCCATGGTCCGCGACCCGGTCCGGGTGAACCTGCTCGTCCACGACTTCGCCGCGCGGTTCGCCCCGCCGGAGCCGCGGCGGACCTGGAGCCGGTGGAGCCGCCGGCCGCGCCGGGTGCTGTACCTGTGCTCCCCGATCGGGCTCGGGCACGCCCGCAGGGACGTGGCGATAGCCCGCGAGCTGCGCGCCCTCCACCCGGACGTGCGGATCGACTGGCTCGCGCAGGACCCGGTCACCCGGGCGCTGGAGGCGGCGGGGGAGCGGGTGCACCCCGCGAGCCGCTGGCTGGCCTGCGAGTCCGCGCACGTCGAGAGCGAGGCGGGCGAGCACGACCTGCACTGCTTCCAGGCGCTGCGGCGGATGGACGAGATCCTGCTGGCCAACTTCATGGTCTTCCACGACGTCGTGCGGGACGAGCCGTACGACCTGGTCGTCGGGGACGAGGCGTGGGAGGTCGACCACTTCCTGCACGAGAATCCGGAGCTGAAGCGGTTCGCCTACGCCTGGCTCACCGACTTCGTGGGCATGCTGCCGATGCCCGCGGGCGGCGAGCGGGAGGCGCTGGTCGCCGCCGACCACAACGCCGAGATGATCGGGCGGGTCGAACGCTTCCCGCGCCTGCGCGACCGCGCCGTGTTCGTCGGCGATCCCGAGGACGTGGTCGGGGGTCGCTTCGGGCCGGGGCTGCCGTCGATCCGGGAGTGGACCGAGGCCCACTACGACTTCGCCGGGTACGTCACCGGTTTCGACCCGGCCGCGCACACCGACCGGGAGGCGCTCCGCGCCGAGCTCGGCTACCGGCCGGGGGAGCCGGTGTGCCTGGTGAGCGCCGGGGGCTCCGGCGTCGGCGGCGACCTCCTGGGGCGGGTCGCGGCCGCCTTCCCCGAGGCCGCGCGGCGCGTGCCCGGCCTGCGCATGGTCGTGGTCGCCGGGCCGCGGGTCGATCCGTCCCGGCTGCCGTCCCGTCCCGGGCTGGAGGTGCGCTCGTGGGTCCCCGACCTCCACCGCCACCTGGCCGCCTGCGACCTGGCGGTGGTCCAGGGCGGGCTGACGACCTGCATGGAGCTCACCGCGGCCGCGCGGCCGTTCGTCTACGTCCCGCTCCGCAACCACTTCGAGCAGCAGTTCCACGTCGCCCACCGGCTGCGCCGCCACGGGGCCGGCAGGCGGCTGGACTACGCCGACCTGGACCCCGGCCTGCTGGCCGAGACCATCGCCGCCGAGATCGGCCGCCCGGTCGAGTACCGTCCCGTCCCGGGGGACGGGGCCGCGCGCGCCGCCGCGCTCCTGGCCGGGCTGCTGTGAGGACGCACGGGCTGCTGTGAGGCTGCACAGGCTGCTGTGAGGACGCACGGGCTGCTGTGAGGCTGCACAGGCTGCCGTGAGGACGCACGATCAGCTGTGAGGACGCGCGGTCGGCGGATTCTCAGGGCGTCCCGGGGCCGCGGAGTGATCCTCTACCCGAGGTGCCGGACCCGGACGATCCCGGGAACCGTGCGTGCCAGCAGGTCGGCGATCTGGTCGTGGTGGACGCCGGCGTGCCCGCGCAGTTCGGCGACGCCGTCGCGCACGGTGACCTCCCAGCGGGGCCCGAAGGGATACTGCTCGTGCAGCGCGGCGAGCACGTCCTCACGGAGCTTCTTGTCGGACCGGGCCAGCATGGCCATCAGGTCGCGGCGGCTGACCATGCCGACCACCCGGTCGTTCTGCACGACCGGCAGGCTCTTGACCCGCTTGGCGACGAGCAGGCCGACCAGCTGGACGGCGTCCGTGACGGGCGAGACGGTGACCACCTCGCGCGTCATCACCTCCGCCACCCGGTGCGGCGGTGGGGCGGCGTTGCCCGGCACGGCCCGTACCGTGGCGCGCGGATCGGGCTGGAACTCGCCCTGGAGCAGGTCCATCTCGCTGACGATCCCGGCGAGGGCGCCCGAGTCGTCCACCACGGGGGCGGCGGTGATGTTGTGGGTGTACAGCACCCGGACGGCCTCGCGTACCGAGTCGTCGGGGGAGACCGTGACGACCGGGCTGCTCATGACATCGCGTACCAGCATCGCTACCGTCCCATTCGAGATGCGGAGTCGTTATGACGGGCCACAACCCCACCGGCCTTCACACATCGCCTCCTCAAGAGCGGCGTGGGGTCGCCTGATCCCATCTCACCCCAGCGGCGGCCCCGTGTGGAGGGCCGGAAGTCCTTTGTCACCCGACCTCGCGTCCCGGAAGTCCGCCGCCGTAAGGCACGCGCGGCCGTACCGGGACGACGACGGCGGGCGCGGACCCGAGGTCCG
>NZ_BOOH01000001.1 GCF_016863135.1 Planobispora longispora | reverse complement strand
CCCGAGGTCCGCGCCCGCCGTGTGCGCTGTCATACAGCCCGTATACCCGCCGTCGCGTGCCCGCGGCCGTCAGCCGGCCGAGGCGCCGGCGCGGCGCTTGGCCCAGACGTCGAGCGCGACGGCGGCCAGCAGGACGAGGCCCTTGAAGAGCATCACCCGCTCGCTCGGCGCGCCGATGAGGGACATGCCGTTGTTGATCACGGCCATGATGAGGCCGCCGGTGATCGCGCCGACCACCTTGCCGACGCCTCCCTGGACGGCGGCGCCGCCGATGAACGCCGCCGCGATGGCGTCGAGCTCGAAGCTGTTGCCGGCCGTGGGACCGGCCTGGTTGAGGCGACCGGCGAAGATGATCCCGGCGATCGCCGACAGCACGCCCATGTTCACGAAGAGCCAGAACGTGACGGACTTGACGTTGATGCCCGACAGGCGCGCGGCGTGCAGGTTGCCGCCGATGGCGTAGATGTGCCGGCCGAAGACGGCGCGGTTGGTGACCAGGGTGTAGCCCACGACGAGGAAGGCCAGGAGCACCAGGACCCAGGGGAGGTTCTTGAACCGGGCCAGCTGCACGATCACCACGAGCACGACGGCGGAGGCGGCGGCCATCTTGAGGGCGAACACGGGCAGCGAGTCGACCGACTGCCGGTAGCCGATGCGTCCCTGGCGGGCGCGCCACTGGCTGCCGATGATCGCGGCCACGGCGGCGAGGCCGACGAGGAGGGTGATCAGGTCGGCGCCGCCGAGCGGGCCCAGCCCGATGTTGCCCAGGTAGCCCTCGACGAAGCCGTTGGACAGGGTGCGGACCTCGTCGGGGAAGGGGCCGATGCCCTGGTTGCCGAGCACGGTCAGCGTCAGCGCCCGGAACACCAGCATCCCGGCGAGGGTGACGATGAACGCCGGGATGCCGAAGTAGGCGACCCAGTAGCCCTGCCAGGCGCCGATCAGCGCGCCGGCGATGAGCGTGATGAGCAGGGCCAGCGGCCACGCGATGTCCATCTCGACCATCAGCACCGCCGAGATCGCGCCGCTGAGCGCCACCACCGATCCCACGGACAGGTCGATGTGACCGGCGATGATGATCAGGATCATGCCGATCGCCAGGACCAGGATGTAGGAGTTCTGCACCATGATGTTCGAGATGTTCTGCGGGCTGAGCAGCTCACCGTCGGTCAGGATGGAGAACAGAACGATGATCAGCGCGAAGGCGATGTAGATGCCGCTCTGCCGCAGGTTGAAGGAGAGGCGGCCGCCGGACGGCTTCGCGGCCAGGTGCGGGGGAGCACCGCCGGCCGGTGGGGTGTCGGCCGTGGCCTTCTCGACGCTCTTCATGGCCGTTATTCCTTTTCCCTCGTCATGAATTGCATGAGCCGTTCCTGGGTGGCCTCGGCCCGCGGCAGCTCACCGGTGATCCGCCCGGCCGACATGGCGTAGATGCGGTCGCAGAGACCGAGCAGCTCGGGGAGCTCCGAGGAGATCACCAGGATGGCCTTCCCCTGGTCGGCCAGCTCGTTGATGATGGTGTAGATCTCGTACTTGGCGCCCACGTCGATGCCGCGGGTGGGCTCGTCGAGGA
The DNA here is from genome assembly GCF_016863135.1 of Planobispora longispora. Classification (GTDB taxonomy): domain Bacteria; phylum Actinomycetota; class Actinomycetes; order Streptosporangiales; family Streptosporangiaceae; genus Planobispora; species Planobispora longispora. The sequence goes on along the minus strand of NZ_BOOH01000001.1, from coordinate 369,378 downwards.
TCAGCACGTCGGGGTCGGTGAAGATCCACTTCGAGAGCACGACCTTCTGCTGGTTGCCGCCGCTGAGCTGCCCGGTGATCGACGAGACGTCCGGGGCCTTGATGTTCATGCCGGCCCGGAAGCCGTCGGCGACCCTGTGCTCCTCGTTGCCGTTGATCCAGCCCCGCCTGGCGAGCTTGCCCAGCGCCGCGGCCGAGACGTTGCGCTTGATGTCCTCGATGAGGTTGAGCCCGTACCGTTTGCGGTCCTCGGTGGCGTAGGCGATGCCGTGGGCGATCGCCTCGCGGACCGAGCCGATCCGGATCTCCTCGCCGTTCTTGTACACGCGCCCGGAGATGCCCACCCCGTAGCTCCGGCCGAACAGGCTCATCGCCAGCTCGGTGCGGCCGGCGCCCATCAGGCCGGCCAGGCCGACGATCTCGCCGCGGCGCAGCGTCAGGCCGGCGCCGGAGACGACGGCGCGGTCGTGCTGGACCGGGCTGTGCACCGTCCAGTCCTCGATCCGCAGCACCTCCTCGCCGATCGTCGGCTCGTGCGGCGGGTAGCGGTGCTCCAGGTCGCGCCCGACCATGCCGGAGATGATCCGGTCCTCGGTGACGCGGTCGGCCTTCATGTCGAGGGTCTCGATCGTCCGCCCGTCCCGGATGATGGTCGTGGAGTCGGCGATGGCCGCGATCTCGTTGAGCTTGTGCGAGATGATCACCGAGGTGATGCCCTCGTCGCGCAGCCCCCGCAGCAGGTTGAGCAGGTGCGCCGAGTCCTCGTCGTTGAGCGCCGCGGTCGGCTCGTCGAGGATGAGCAGGCGGACCTCCTTCGACAGGGCCTTGGCGATCTCGACCAGCTGCTGCTTGCCCACCCCGATGTCCATCGCGGCCGTCACCGGGTTCTCGCGCAGCCCGACCCGCTCCAGGAGCTCCGCGGCCTCGGCGTTGGTGCGGTTCCAGTCGATCAGCCCGCGGCTGGTGCGCTCGTTGCCCAGGAAGATGTTCTCGGCGATCGACAGGTAGGGGCTCAGCGCGAGCTCCTGGTGGATGATGACGATGCCGCGCCGCTCGCTGTCCCTGATGCCGGAGAACCGGCACGGCTCCCCGTCGAAGTGGATCTCGCCCTCGTAGGTCCCGTGGGGGTAGACACCGGACAGGACCTTCATCAGGGTCGACTTGCCGGCGCCGTTCTCTCCGCAGATCGCGTGTATCTCACCCCTCCGGACCGCGAGGTTGACGTCCTGGAGGGCCTTGACGCCCGGGAAGGTCTTGGTGATCCCGCGCATCTGAAGTATGTAGTCGGTCATCGCGTCCGTCTCCGCGTCGCTCTTCTCACCGGGACGGGTCCCCGGCCGCTGCGGCCGGGGACCCGAGCACGGGGTGCCGGTCGGCTACTTGAGCTGGTCCTCGGTGTAGTAGCCGGTGTCGACGAGGGCCTGCTTGTAGTTGTCCTTGTAGACGATGACGGGCTCGAGCAGGTAGGACGGGACGACCTTGTTGCCGTTGTCGTAGTCGGTGGTGTTGTTCACCTCGGGCTTGCCGCCCTTGAGCAGGGCGTCGGCCATCTTGACGGTCACCTCGGCCAGCTGGCGGGTGTCCTTGTAGATCGTGGCGTACTGCTCGCCGGCGATGATCGACTTCACCGAGGCGACCTCGGCGTCCTGGCCGGTGACGACCGGGTAGGGCTGGTCGGCGGTGCCGTACCCGCTGCTCTTGAGGGCCGAGAGGATGCCGATGGACAGGCCGTCGTACGGCGAGAGCACGCCCTGGACCTTGGCGTCGGAGTAGGCCTTGGTGATCAGGTCCTCCATGCGCTTCTGCGCGGTGGCCGGGTCCCAGCGCAGGATGGCGACGGTCTTGAAGTCGGTCTCACCGCTCTTGACGACCAGGGTGCCCTTGTCGATGTAGGGCTTGAGGGTGTCCATCGCGCCGTTGTAGAAGAACGTCGCGTTGTTGTCGTCCGGGGAGCCGGCGAAGATCTCGACGTTGAACGGGCCCTTGGCGTCGCCCTCGGAGCCGTCCTGCTTCTTCAGCCCGAGGCCCACCAGCAGCGAGGTCGCCTGCTGCACGCCGACCTTGTAGTTGTCGAAGGTGGCGTAGTAGTCGACGTTCGGGGAGTTGCGGATGAGACGGTCGTAGGCGATCACGGGGATCTTCTTGTCGGCCGCCTGCTGGAGCTGGGTGGTGATCGCGGTGCCGTCGATCGAGGCGACGATCAGAACCTTGGCGCCCTTGGTGATCTGGTTCTCGATCTGGTTGACCTGGGTGGGGATGTCGTTCTCCGCGTACTGCAGGTCGACCTTGTAGCCCAGCTTCTCAAGAGAGCTCTTGACGTTGTCGCCGTCGTGGATCCATCGCTCGGAGGACTTGGTCGGCATGGTGACGCCCACCAGGGCGCCCTCCGACGACCCGGTCGCGGTCTGCTCCTGGTCGACGGTCTTGGTGGCGGAGCCGCAGGCGGTCATCACCATGGCGAGAGCCAGGCCAACAGGCACGGTGGCCAGCTTCGAGAGCCTCATGTTCTGCCCTTCATACGAACGCGATATCGATCTGGAGGTGGTGCCGGCCTTGTCGCCGCGGTCGGCGGCCCGGAAGCCGCCCGTATGGCTTCCGGAAACGTTCCGATGCGGCGGCGCCGGAGCGGCTGTGGTCCGGCGTTCCGGCCCGCCCGCTCTTGTTAACGCTCACAACATCGCCAACACACCCGTCGGTCCAGCTGGTCGGGGTGTGAGCGCTATCAAATTCGGGGTCCGGATGCCTGTCAAGCGTCGTAACAGCAACGTGACATCGAGGTTAACCGGACATGAGAGTACAAAATCCCTTTCGGGTCACCCGTCCCGGCCCGGGGCGGGTGACGGAGCCCCGGAAAACCCGCGCTCGGAAACATGTGTTTCGGGCGGATCAAAAGCGGGCCGCCGGGGTGGGGGCCCGTGACCGCACTGTAATGAGCGAGACTCTTGACGGTGGGGGATGTTAACGCTCACAGTCTCCTCAGACGAGGAAAGGAGCACCGGTGAGCTCTACCAGCCGAGGGCGCCGCTCTCCGGTGATGGCCGACGTGGCCAAGGTGGCCGGAGTGTCGCACCAGACGGTCTCGCGTGTGCTCAACGACCACCCTAACGTCCGCGCCGAGACCCGCACCCGGGTCCTGGCGGCGATCGACCAGCTCGGCTACCGCCGCAACCTGGTCGCCCGCGCCCTCGTCACCCGCCACTCCCGCACGCTCGGCGTGGTGAGTTTCGACACCACGCTGTACGGCCCGGCCAGCACGGTCTACGGGATCGAGCAGGCCGCCAGGGACGCGGGATACTTCGTCAGCATCGTCAGCCTGCGGACCATGGACCGGGCCGGAGTGCGCGACGCGCTGGACTACCTGGCCGATCAGGGCGTCGACGGCATCGTCGTGGTCGCCCCGCAGCGGTCGGCGGCCCGCGCGCTGGCCGACCTCCCGGCGGACGTGCCCATGGTGGCCGTCGAGGGCGACCACGCCGGCGACGTCTCCGTGGTCAGCGTCGACCAGGTCGAGGGGGCCAGGCTGGCCACCGAGCACCTGATCGGCCTGGGCCACGAGACCGTCTGGCACGTCAGCGGTCCGTCGGACTGGCTGGAGGCCGAGGGCCGCATCGCGGGCTGGCGCGGGGTGCTGATCGCCAACGGCAGGGCGGTCCCCGAGATCCTGCCCGGCGACTGGAGCCCGCGCTCCGGTTACCAGGCGGGCCGGATCCTGGCCGAGATGGACGAGGTCACGGCGGTGTTCGTGGCCAACGACCAGATGGCGCTGGGGCTGCTGAGGGCGTTCGCCGAGGCGGGCGTCGAGGTGCCCGGGCAGGTCAGCGTCGTCGGCTTCGACGACGTGCCCGAGTCGGAGTTCTTCTCCCCGCCGCTCACCACGGTCCGTCAGGACTTCGGGGCGGTGGGCCGCAACAGCATCGGGATCCTGCTCCGGCAGATCGAGGCGGGGCAGGATCGCTCACGCGAGAGGCTGGTGGTCCCGCCGCTGTTCAAAGTCAGGGCCAGCACCGCGCCGGCCCGGCGGTAACCGTACCGCCGTACCGGAATCGCGCGGCGCGCAGCCGCACAGCGGCCCTCCGCGGGCCGTACGGAAAAGGGTGCGACGTCGGGCAACGATGTTAACGCTCACATAGTTGAAAGGACCCCCCACGTGTTCAAGAGGATGTCGGCGCTGCTGCTTGTCGGCGCCACCGTGATGACCATGGCCGGCTGCGGGAGCGGCGGGGCGACGTCGGCGACGGAAACGGGATCGGGATCGGGCGGTGGTGACAACAAGATCACCATGGGCTTCTCCCAGGTCGGCGCGGAGAGCGGCTGGCGCACCGCCAACACCAAGTCCGTCCAGGAATCGGCCAAGACGGCCGGGATCGACCTGAAGTTCTCCGACGCGCAGCAGAAGCAGGAGAACCAGATCAAGGCGATCCGCTCCTTCATCCAGCAGAAGGTCGACGTCATCGCCTTCTCCCCGGTCGTCGAGTCCGGCTGGGACACCGTGCTCAAGGAGGCCAAGAACGCCAAGATCCCGGTGATCCTGACCGACCGGGCCGTCGACTCGCAGGACACCAGCCTCTACAAGACCTTCCTCGGCTCCGACTTCGTCGAGGAGGGCAAGAAGGCCGGGCAGTGGCTGGTGGAGGAGTACAAGGACTCCACTGAGACGGTGAACATCGTCGAGCTGCAGGGCACCACCGGTTCGGCTCCCGCCAACGACCGCAAGGCCGGTTTCGCCGAGGTCATCGGGGCCGACGCCAAGTTCAAGGTGATCGCCTCGCAGACCGGCGACTTCACCCGCGCCAAGGGCAAGGAGGTCATGGAGGCCTTCCTGAAGTCCAACCCGGACATCGACGTGCTCTACGCGCACAACGACGACATGGGCCTGGGCGCGATCGAGGCGATCGAGGGCGCGGGCAAGGTCCCGGGCAAGGACATCAAGATCATCACGGTCGACGCGGTCAAGGACGGCATGCAGGCGCTGGCCGACGGAAAGATCAACTACATCGTCGAGTGCAGCCCGCTGCTCGGCCCGCAACTGATGGACCTGGCCAAGAAGGTCGTCGCGGGAGAGCAGGTGCCCGCCCGCGTGGTGACCGAGGAGACGACGTTCACCCAGGAGCAGGCGAAGGAAGCCCTGCCCAGCCGTCAGTACTGACCGGTCGGGTCGCCCCGGACTCGCACTCCGGAGCGGCCCGCCGCGGGAGCCCGCCGGCCCTCTCCGGGCCGGCGGGCGGCACGGCGGACCACGTGGACCCGGTGAATCGGGAAGCCCACGGATCAGAGGACCAGATGAAGAGGAGAGGGACGCCGCATGGACGACGCACCCGCCCCGATCCTGCACATGCGCGGGATCTGTAAAGAGTTCCCCGGCGTCAGAGCCCTGAGCGACGTCGACTTCCGGCTCCTGCCGGGAGAGGTGCACGCCCTGATGGGCGAGAACGGCGCCGGCAAGTCGACCCTGATCAAGGTCCTCACCGGGGTCCACGCCGTCGACGGCGGCGAGATCACGCTGGACGGCGCGCCGGTGTCCTTCTCCGGCCCCCTGGCGGCGCAGCAGGCCGGCATCAGCACGGTCTACCAGGAGGTCAACCTCTGCCCGAACCTCTCGGTCGCGGAGAACATCCTCATCGGCCGTGAGCCGCGCCGCTTCGGCCGGATCCACTGGAAGGAGGTACGGCGCCGCGCCGCCGCGGTGCTGGAGCGGCTGGAGATCCACGTCGACGTGTCGGCCCCGCTGTCCTCCTGCTCCCTGGCCGTCCAGCAGATGGTCGCCATCGCCCGCGCCGTCGACGTCTCCGCGCGGGTGCTGATCCTCGACGAGCCGACCTCCAGCCTCGACGCGGGCGAGGTCGCGCAGCTGTTCCGGGTGATGCGCCGGCTCAAGGCCGAGGGCATCGCCATCCTGTTCGTCTCCCACTTCCTCGACCAGATCTACGAGATCGCCGACCGGATGACGATCCTGCGCGACGGCAGGCTGGTGGGGGAGTACCTCACCGGCGAGCTGGGCCAGGTCGAGCTGGTCGGCAAGATGATCGGCAAGGAACTGAAGGACCTCGAGTCGCTCGAGAACGCGCCCAAGGACATCGCCGCCGCCGAGCGCTCGCGGCCCTTCGCCGAGGCGAGGTCGCTGGGCCGCCCCGGCGCCGTCGAGCCGTTCACCCTCACCATCCACGAGGGGGAGGTCGTCGGCCTGGCCGGGCTGCTCGGCTCCGGCCGCACCGAGGTGGCGCGCCTGCTGTTCGGCGCCGACCACGCCACCACCGGCGAACTGTCCGTCGGCGGCGCGCCCGTGACGCTGCGCACGCCGCGCGCCGCCACGAACCACGGGATCGCCTTCTGCTCGGAGAACCGCCGCGCCGAGGGCCTGATCCCCGACCTGACCGTCCGGGAGAACATCATCCTGGCCCTCCAGGCCGCCCGCGGGTGGGCCCGGCCGATCCCGCGCCGCACCCAGGACGAGCTCGTCGCCAAGTACATCGACGCGCTGAAGATCAGACCGGCCGACCCCGACCGCCCGGTGAAGAACCTCAGCGGCGGCAACCAGCAGAAGGTGCTGCTGGCCCGCTGGCTGATCGTCGAGCCGAAGCTGCTCATCCTCGACGAGCCCACCCGGGGCATCGACGTCGGAGCCAAGGCCGAGATCCAGCGCCTGGTCGTGGAGCTGTCCGACGGCGGCATGGCGGTGCTGTTCATCTCCGCCGAGCTGGAGGAGGTGCTCCGGCTCAGCCACAAGGTCGGGGTCCTGCGGGACCGGCGACTGGTGGCCGAGCTGCCCAACGACGACGACCTGACCACCGGAGTCCTCATGGAGACCATCGCGAGCGGAGGCCGCGCATGAACGCCGCCGCCGTGATCAGGCACCGGCTCTTCTGGCCGGCGGCCGTGCTCGTCCTGCTGCTGGCGGCCAACGTGTTCTTCACGCCGGGCTTCCTGTCCGTCGAGCTGAAGGACGGCCACCTCTACGGCAGCCTGATCGACATCGCCCGGTTCGGCGCGCCGCTGATCCTCGTCGCGATCGGCATGACCCTCGTCATCGCCACCGGCGGGATCGACCTGTCGGTCGGCTCGGTCGTGGCGATCTCCGGGGCCCTGGCCTGCCTGTGGATCACCGACCTGGACGATCAGCAGAGCGTGGGCGGCGTGCTCACGGCCGTCGGCCTGGCCCTGGGGCTCGCGCTGTTCCTGGGACTGTGCAACGGGGTCCTGGTCGCCGGGATCGGCATCCAGCCGATCGTCGCCACGCTCATCCTCATGGTGGCGGGACGCGGCCTCGCCCAGCTGATCACCGACGGGCAGATCCTCACCGTCAACAGCGCCCCCTACAAGCTCATCGGCGGCGGCTACTGGCTCACTCTGCCGTTCGGCGTGCTGATCGTGGCGGCCGTGCTCGCGATCACCGCGTTCCTCACCCGGAGGATGGCCCTGGGGCTGCTCCTGGAGTCCGTCGGCGGCAACCCGGTGGCGAGCCGGCTGGCGGGCATCCGCTCGCGCGGGCTGATCGTGACGGTCTACGCCTTCTGCGCGCTCTGCGCGGGCATCGCGGGATTGATGGTCAGTTCGAACGTCTCCAGCGCCGACGGCAACAACGCCGGCCTCTGGATCGAGCTCGACGCCATCCTCGCCGTCGTGATCGGCGGCACCTCTCTGGCGGGCGGCCGCTTCTCCCTCGGCGGCACCGTGCTCGGCGCGCTCGTCATCCAGACGCTGACCACCACGATCTACACCATCGGCATCCCGCCGGAGACGACGCTGCTGTTCAAGGCGCTCGTCGTGGTCGCGGTGTGCCTGCTGCAGTCCCCCGCCTTCCGGGAGAAGGCCCTCAACCGCCGCCGTCGCCGTCCCCAGGCGGCGCCGGCGAGCGCCGACCCGAAGGTGAAGGTGCCGGCATGAGCTCGGACGTCCTGACCGCCGGCCGATCCGCGGCGCTCCGCGACCGGCAGCGCTACCTCCCCGTCCTGGTGACGGCGGGCCTGCTGGTGGCCATGTTCACCGTCGGCGGCCTGCGCTACGAGGCGTTCGCCTCCGGCCAGATCGTGCTCAACGTCTTCATCGACAACGCCTTCCTGCTCGTCCTGGCGGTCGGCATGACCTTCGTGATCCTCACCGGGGGCATCGACCTGTCGGTCGGCGCGGTGGTCGCGCTCTCCACCATGGTCACGGCGACCCTCATGACGGACCACGGCTGGTCGCCGCTGGCGGTGGTCCCGCTGGTGCTGCTCATCGGCTCGGTGCTCGGCCTCGCGATGGGCTGCATGATCCACTACTTCGAGATCCAGCCGTTCATCGTCACGCTGGCGGGCATGTTCCTGGCCCGCGGCCTGTGCTACGTCATCGGGACCGACTCGATCCCGATCACCGAGGAGACCTACACCGCCGTCGCCCAGACGCAGATCAGCCTGCCCGGCGAGATGCACCTCTCGGTGAGCGTCGTCATCGCCCTGGCGGTAGTCCTCTTTGCGGCATATATGCTGCATTACACCCGGTTGGGAAGGAATGTCTACGCCATCGGGGGCAGCGAGCAGTCGGCGCTTCTCATGGGCCTGCCCGTGGCCCGGACGAAGATCGCGGTCTACACGATCAGCGGCTTCTGCTCCGCGCTCGGCGGCGTGCTGTTCTCGCTCTACACGCTCTCCGGGTACGGCCTCAACGCGCTCGGCATGGAACTGGACGCGATCGCGGCGGTCGTCATCGGAGGGACGCTGCTCACCGGCGGGTCGGGCTATCTGCTCGGGACCGTCCTCGGCGTGCTCGTCCTCGGCCTCATTCAGACGATCATCAGCTTCGAGGGGACCCTCAGCCCCTGGTGGACCAAGATCTTCATCGGTCTGCTGCTGTTCGTCTTCATCCTGCTGCAGCGCCTGATCACAGCGCGACGGTCCTGACGCCGGAATGGAGCCGCCCTCTATGTCTCTTCTGATTCGGGGAACAATGTGAACGCTAACAACGATCACTATGTGATCGGCGTCGACTTCGGCACACTGTCGGGACGCGCCGTCGTGGTCCGCGTCTCCGACGGCGCCGAGGTCGGCAGCGCCGTACACGAGTACGCCCACCGCGTGATCGAGGACCGGCTGCCCGGCACGGACGTGAAGCTGGGGCCGGACTGGGCTCTGCAGTCGCCGCAGGACTGGCGCGAGGTGCTGCGCACCGCGGTGCCCGAGGCGGTCGCCGCCTCCGGAATCTCCCCGTCCCAGGTCATCGGCCTGGGCACCGACTTCACCGCCTGCACCGTGCTGCCCGCCACCGCCGGCGGCACGCCCCTGTGCGAGGTCGACGGGCTGGCCGAGCGGCCGCACGCCTGGCCCAAGCTCTGGAAGCATCACTCCGCCCAGCCGCACGCCGACCGGATCAACGCCCTGGCCGAACGGCGGGGCGAGAGCTGGCTCCCGCGCTACGGCGGGAAGATCTCCTCCGAGTGGCAGTTCGCCAAGGGCCTGCAGGTGCTGGAGGAGGACCCCGAGGTCTACGGCCTGGCCGAGCGCTGGATCGAGGCCGCCGACTGGATCATCTGGCAGCTCACCGGCGTGGAGTCCCGCAACACCTGCACCGCCGGGTACAAGGGGGTCTTCCAGGACGGCGCCTACCCCTCCGATGACTTCCTGGCCGAGCTCAATCCCGCCTTCGCCGGTTTCACCGGCAAGCTCGGCCGGGAACTGGCTCCACTCGGCGGCCTCGCGGGCCGTCTGACGGCCGAGGCCGCCGAGTGGACCAAGCTCCCCGAGGGGATCGCGATCGCGGTCGGCAACGTCGACGCCCACGTCACCGCGGCCGCCGCCGACGCCGTGCGGCCCGGCCAGATGGTCGCCATCATGGGCACCTCCACCTGCCACGTCATGTCCTCCGACGCCCTGGCCGAGGTGCCGGGCATGTGCGGCGTGGTGCGCGACGGCATCGTGCCGGGCCTGTGGGGCTACGAGGCCGGCCAGTCCGGCGTCGGCGACATCTTCGGCTGGTTCGTCGACACCTGCGTGCCCGCCTCCTACGAGCGCGAGGCCGGGCGGCTCGGCCGTACCGTGCACGAGCACCTCACCGAGCTGGCCGCCGCGCAGAAGGTCGGCGAGCACGGCCTGGTCGCGCTCGACTGGCACAACGGCAACCGGTCGGTCCTGGTCGACCACGACCTGTCCGCCGTGATCGTCGGCCAGACCCTCGCCACCCGGCCCGAGCACACCTACCGGGCGCTCATCGAGGCCACCGCCTTCGGCGCCCGCATGATCGTCGAGACGTTCGAGGACGCCGGGGTGCCGGTGGAGGAGTTCGTCGCCGCCGGCGGCCTGCTGAAGAACCGCTTCCTCATGCAGGTCTACGCCGACGTGCTGCGCCGCCCCATCTCGGTGATCGGCTCCGAGCAGGGCCCGGCGCTCGGCTCGGCCGTCCACGCCGCCGTCGCCGCCGGCGCCTACCCGGGCATCGGGGAGGCCGCCGCGGCCATGGGCAAGCGCACCGAGGCCGCCTACGTGCCCGACGCCGGGCGCGCCGACGCCTACGACCGGCTCTACGCCGAGTACTGCCACCTGCACGACCACTTCGGGCGAGGAGAGCACCCCCATGGCAACGACGTCCTGCACCGCCTGCGCGCCCTGCGGAACGAGGTGACCGCGTGAGCTCTCGTGTGCGGGAACTGCAGGAGACCGTCTGCGCGCTCCACGCCGAGCTGGTCCGCAACAACCTGGTCGCCTGGACCGCGGGCAACGTCTCGGGCCGGGTGCCGGGCGAGGACCTGTTCGTGATCAAGCCGAGCGGCGTCTCCTACGACGACCTGACCCCCGAGTCGATCGTCGTGTGCGACCTGGACGGCAACCTGGTCGAGGGCGACCACGCCCCCTCCAGCGACACCGCCGCCCACGCCTACGTCTACCGGGCCATGCCGCACGTCGGCGGCGTCGTGCACACCCACTCCACCTACGCCTCGGCCTGGGCGGCCCGCGGCGAGGCGATCCCGTGCGTGCTCACCGCGATGGCCGACGAGTTCGGCGGCGAGATCCCGGTGGGGCCGTTCGCGCTGATCGGCGGCGACGACATCGGCAAGGGCATCGTCGCCACGCTGGAGGGTCACCGCTCCCCGGCGGTCCTGATGCAGAACCACGGCGTCTTCACCATCGGCGCCTCCGCCAAGGCCGCCGTCAAGGCCGCCGTGATGTGCGAGGACGTCGCCCGCACGGTGCACGTCTCCCGGCAGCTCGGCACGCCGCTGCCCATCGCCCAGGCCGACATCGACAGCCTGTACGACCGCTACCAGAACGTTTACGGACAGAGGAGTTCACGGTGACCCGTCAAGAGCGCGAGATCTGGTTCCTGACCGGGAGCCAGGGACTGTACGGCGAGGACACGCTGCGGCAGGTGGCCGAGCAGTCCCGGCGGATCGCCGAGGAGCTGAACGAGGCGCTGCCGTTCCCCGTGGTGTGGAAGCCGGTGCTCACCGACGCCGGGGCGATCCGGCGCATGTGCCTGGAGGCGAACGCCTCCGACGCGTGCATCGGAGTGATCGCGTGGATGCACACGTTCTCCCCGGCCAAGATGTGGATCGCCGGGCTCGACGCGCTGCGCACCCCGCTGCTGCACCTGCACACCCAGGCGAACCTGGAACTGCCCTGGGCCTCCATCGACATGGACTTCATGAACCTGAACCAGGCCGCCCACGGCGACCGCGAGTTCGGGCACATCCAGGCCCGGCTCGGGGTGCCCCGCAAGACCGTCGCGGGACACGTGAGCGACCCGTCGGTGGCCGGACGGATCGGCGCGTGGGCCCGCGCCGCGGCCGGGCGCGCCGAGGTCGGCTCGCTGAAGCTGGCCCGCTTCGGCGACAACATGCGCGACGTGGCCGTCACCGAGGGCGACAAGGTCGAGGCGCAGCTGCGCTTCGGGGTCTCGGTCAACACCTACGGGGTCAACGACCTGGTGGCCGCCGTCGACGCCGCCCCGGACTCCGAGGTGGACGGGCTCGTCAAGGAGTACGAGGACACCTACGCGGTGGCCGCCGAGCTGCGCGCCGGAGGAGACCGGCACGACTCGCTGCGCTACGCCGCCCGGATCGAGCTCGGCCTGCGCGGCTTCCTGGAGGCGGGCGGGTTCAAGGCGTTCACCACGAACTTCGAGGACCTCGGCGGCCTGCGCCAGCTCCCCGGCCTGGCCGTGCAGCGGCTGATGGCCGACGGGTACGGCTTCGGCGGCGAGGGCGACTGGAAGACCTCGGTGCTGCTGCGCACGCTGAAGGTGATGTCCACCGGACTGGACGGCGGGACGTCGTTCATGGAGGACTACACCTACCACCTGGTGCCGGGCCAGGAGCTCATCCTCGGCGCGCACATGCTGGAGGTCTGCCCGACCATCGCCTCCGGCACCCCCTCCTGCGAGATCCACCCGCTGAGCATCGGCGGCCGGGAGGACCCGGTCCGGCTGGTCTTCGACGCCCGGCCCGGGCCCGCCGTGGTGGTCGGCCTGGCGGACATGGGCGAGCGGTTCCGGCTGGTCGCCAACGAGATCGACGTCGTGAATCCCGCCGAGCCGCTGCCGAACCTCCCGGTGGCCCGCGCCGTGTGGCGGCCCCGCCCCGACATGCGCACCTCCGCCGAGGCGTGGCTGACGGCCGGCGCGCCGCACCACACCGTGCTCTCGGCCGCCGTGGGGACCGAGGAACTGGCCGACTTCGCGGACATGCTCGGCGTCGAGCTGCTCGTCATCGACGCCGGCACCGAGATCCGGCAGTTCACCAAGGAGATCCGCTGGAACCAGGCCTACTACCGCCTGGCCCAGGGCTTCTGACCACGTACGGTCTGAATTGCGCCGATACGGCGCGCACCAGAGCGAGGCCCGGCGCCGGTGCGGCGAGTCGTGGGGGCGGCGTGATCCGGCGCCGCCCGTACGACGCGTCCCCTGCCGCCCGCGCGGCGTGTCACTCCCATGCCGTACGCGGAGGGTGTCCTTTCTGTGCCAGCAGAGGGGAGTGTTTCCGCAGATGGGAGATTTGCCACCCCAGCTCCGGTGGCGCCGCGCCGGCGGCGCCGGCGCCGCCGCCGTAGTGGGCGGCGAGCAGATCTTTGACCCCGATGAGCAGCCACGCCCAGAACACCGGTCGCACCAGGTGCCACTCGAGGTCGGACAGGGCGCGCACCTCGTCATAGCCCCGTAGGACGTCGTCCTGGTACCCGCGCCAGGACAGCGCGAAGTCGGCCACCTGGAAGGTGTGGCGGGTCGCTTCGAAGTCGAGCACGCCGGTCAGCCGTCCGTCGTCGAACAGCAGGTTCCACGGGGCGAAGTCACCGTGGATCACGCTGCGGGGGGCATCCGGGGCCGGGTTGCCGGCGAACCATTCCGCCGCCGCGTCACGGCAGGTCCGCAGCATCCGCCCTTCGGCCGGGCGGGCCAGCTCGTGCACGCGCAGCCAGCGGTCCAGCTCCGGATCCGTCACCAGCTCCGCGGGGCCGGTGAAACCGTTCCGCTGGTCGGTGATGCCGGTGGCCGCCGCGGCTGCGTGCAGCTCGGCGAGCAACCGGCCGCGGGCGCGCTCCTCAGCCGGCCTGTCCGTCTCGCCCGGCCGCATGGACCGGCCGGGCAACCGGTGGAACAGCACCCATGCGCCGCCGGGCCCGGCCAGCGGCTCCTCCGCCGGTTCGGGAGTCGGCCACCCCTGCGCCCGCAGCGCCGCCGCGACACGCAACGGGTAACGCCAGTCGGGATGGGCCGCCGGGCCGAAGTGCTTCACCACGTACGCCGCGCCGTCCCGCGTGGCCTCCCACGTGCCCGCCACCCGGTCGCCCAGCACCCGGCCGGGCGTCAGCCGCCAGTGCGAGCACACCTCAGGATCGATCCCGTGCCCCACCGGTGTCCGTGTCACGCCGCTCATCCCGCCTCCCGCCACCGGTGATATCTGCACGCGCCGGAGCCGGCCCGCCGCCGGTCGACGCGGTGGTTCTGGCACCCATCAGGTTATGGCGGATCATCCGCATTCTCATCACGGCCGGGAGCGGCCGGGCGGGTGGCGGAGAATTCGCCGCCTTGACCTCAACCATGCTTGAGGAAGCATGATCGCCTCGTAGTCGAGTCGAGGGGCGTGAACCGATGCGCGCGGTGTGGTTGAAGGAGTTCGGCGGGCCGGAGGTGCTGGTCGCGGGGGAGGCCCCGGACCCGGTGGCCGGTCCGGGGCAGGCACTGGTCGAGGTGGCGTTCGCCAACATCACCTTCGTGGAGACGCAGTTCCGGTCCGGGGGCTTCGGCCCGTTCAAGGCCGAGCTCCCGGTCATCCCGGGCAACGGCGTCGGCGGCGTCGTCACGGCGGTGGGCCCCGGGGTGGACGATCGCCTGGCCGGCAGGCGGGTGATCACCTCCACCGGCGGGTCGGGCGGCTACGCCGAGCGCGTCGCGGTGGACGCCGCCGGGCTGATCGAGGTCCCGGACGGGCTGGAGCTCGACACCGCGGTCGCGCTGCTGGCCGACGGCCGTACCGCGACCATGATGCTCCGGGCCGCGGGAGTGCGCGCCGGGGACCGCGTGCTGGTCGAGGCTGCGGCGGGCGGGGTGGGCACCCTGCTGGTCCAGCTCGCCCGCGCCGCCGGGGCCGGGGTCGTCGCGGCGGCCGGCGGCCCCCGCAAGCTGGAGCTGGCCCGGGACCTGGGCGCCGACGTGACGGTCGACTACCGGGAACCCGACTGGGCGGAGCAGGTGCGCCAGGCCGTCGGCGAGCTGGACGTCGTCTTCGACGGGGTCGGCGGCGACATCGCCCGCTCGGCCTTCGAACTGCTCGGCCGGGGCGGGCGGATGCTCAGCTACGGCCTGGCCGGCGGCTCGTGGGCGGACGTGCCGGAGGAGACCGCCGCCGAACGCGGGGTGTCGCTGGTACGGGCCCAGGCCACCCCGGAGGAACTGCGCGCGTTCACCGAGAGCGCGCTGGCCGAGGCCGCGGCCGGACGGCTCCGCCCGGTGATCGGCCAGCGCTTCCCGCTGGAGCGGGCGGCCGACGCGCACGCCGCCATCCAGTCGCGGGCCACGGTGGGCAAGACCCTGCTGGAGGTGCGCTGACCGGGCCGCCGGTTCAGCCGACGCGCAGGACGAGCTTGCCGCGGGTACGGCCCCGCGCGAGGCGCTCGTGTGCCTCGGCGGCCCGTTCCAGGGGGAACACCTCCTCGACCTCGACCCTGACGTGGCCGTCGTCGATCAGCCGGGCGATGCGGGTCAGCGCCGGGCCGTCCGGTTCGACGAGGAACGGGGCGGCGCGCACGCCGCGCTCCTGCGCCCGCCGGAGCAGTTCGGGGGAGACCCCGGACGGGATCGCCAGGAGGAGACCGCCGGGAGCCAGGACGTCCAGTGACCGGGTGCTGGTGGAGTCGTGTTCGTCACCGACCAGGTCGATGACCACGTCCACCCGGTCCATCTCCTTCTCGAAACGGGTCGCGGTGTAGTCGACGAGGTCGTCGGCGCCCAGCCCGTACAGCCACTCGTGGTTGTCCGCGCGAGCGGTGCCGGTCACATGCGCCCCCAGGTGCTTGGCGAACTGGACGGCGAAGTGCCCGACGCCTCCCGCCGCGGCGTGGACGAGCACCCGCCGGCCGGGCCGTACGGCGGCGGCGTCCACCAGGGCCTGCCAGGCGGTGAGCGCGGCCAGCGGCACGGCCGCCGCCTCGTCGTGGCCCAGCGAGCGGGGCTTGCGGGCGAACTGCCGGGAGGGCGCGGTGACGTACCCGGCGTAGCCGCCCGCCTGGCGGGGGAAGCACGGCATGCCGTACACCTCGTCGCCCGCCCGCAGGGTGTGCACTCCGAAACCGACCTCCTCGACCACCCCGGAGACGTCCCAGCCCAGCACGAACGGGGGATCGCCGAGCACCCCGGCCATGCCGCCCCCGCCGCGGGTCTTGTGGTCGACCGGATTGATCCCGGCCGAGACGACGCGGACCAGGACCTCGGTGGGAAGCGGTTCGGGCCGGGGCAGTCGTGTGGGACGCAGGACCTCGGGCCCGCCGAAGGCGTCCTGGCTGATCGCACGCATGAGTGGCATCGATGTCTCCTCGCCGGTTCGGATCAGGACGGGAGCACGCTATCTTCAGGGATGTAGTAACTATCAAGGGCTACTACTTCCTTTCGGAAAGCATAGAGCCTGCGGCGGGAAGGATCTCCCATGTCCACGACCTGTGCCACGGGACGGCACGACAGGCACGACGTCTACGCGGCGCAGTGTCCGTGCCGGGGGGTGCTGGACCTGCTGGCCAACAAGTGGACGGCGCTGGCGATCGGAGTGCTGGAGGAGGGCCCGCAGCGCTTCGGGGCGCTGCAGCGCCGCCTGGAGGGCATCAGTCCCAAGGTGCTCACCCAGACGCTGCGCCGCCTGGAGGACGCCGGGTTCGTGGACCGCACGATCTATCCCGCCGTCCCCCTGCACGTCGAGTACGAGCTGACCGGGCTGGGACGCGGAGTGGCCGAGCCCCTGGGGGCGCTGCGCTCCTGGGTCGAACGCCACCTCGACGAGCTTCGGGAAGGGATGTGACGGGGGCACGTCCGGACGTCGACGGCTGAGCCGCCGTACGGCGGTGCGGACTCGGCTCCGTGCGGCGCCGGTGCGGCGAGCGGGAAAAGGTCCCGCCGCCCCCGTGGACGGGGACGGCGGGACCTGCGAGGAGCCGGCCGGTCAGAACCTGCGGCCGGAGTCGTCGGTGTCGCCTTCGACCTCGACGTGCTCCTTGCGGACCTGGCCCGAGACGGCCTCCCGGCCGGTGACCGTCTCCTTGCCCATGCGGATGCGCTCGACCGGAACGGTCCGCTTGTCCACCACCGGGTGCTCGGCGTGCAGGGTCACCTCGTGCTCGGCCTCGCTGATGTCCGGGCCCGACAGCGCCGCGTCCCGGTTGGCCCCGGTGATCGGCTCGCGCTCGATGCGGACCTCCTCATGGCTGACCGGCACGCTCACCTGCTGCTCCTCGGTGACCACGTACTTGCGCAGCCGCGCCTTCCCCGCCTGGTGGGTCTCGGTGCCGACCTGCAGCCGCTCTTCGGAGCGGGTCATGGCCTCGTCGGTACGGCCCAGCCGCTCGCGCTCGCTCTGTCCGCCGGTGTGGGCCCACCCGGCCCGCCCGCCCGCCTCGCCGGGCCGGTTGGCGTGGTGCCAGGAGGAGTCCCAGTCGATGTCGTAGTAGCGGTACAGCTCGCGCTCCTCGTCGGGCGACAGGTGCCCGCCGGCCTCCACGTCGACGCTGGGGGCGTCCTTGACGCGGTCCTTGGGGTAGCCCACCTCGACGTGGTCGGCGACCACGTCGGCGGCCTGGGCCGGCACGAAGGTCTCCTTGGTGCCGAACAGGCCGGTCTTGACGCACAGCCACTCGGGGCGGCCGGTGGCCTCGTCGAGGTAGACGTGCTTGACTTCGCCGATCTTCTCGCCGGTGATGTCGTATACATCCTGGTTGATGACGGTCTGGATCTGGTTCTGAGTGATCACGTCGTTCCTTCCCTCCTTTGTGGTTCGTCCCACTCGGTAACCGCACATCCATGAGGGAAACCCGAAAACACAAAATCGGTCCCGGGCGCCGCGATCACCGCCGGTGGTGCGGCGGGTGCGGGAGGGGCCGCCCGTCCCCAGCTCGCGTCCGGGTTCCGGCCGGTGCCGTCCAGAGCTCGCCGCGATCGGATCGACGATCCGGAAGGCTGGGCTGAGCTGCGGTTTTTTCATTCCTGCTATCGAAAGGTGACAACAGGCTTACCCGGTGGCGCCCGGCGGCGCCTCCGTGATCGCCGCTCGTGGGACGACAGCCGTCGGTAGCGGTCGGTCGGCGCCGCCGGACGCCCTGAGGGGAATATCGGTCCCCGCCGACGAAGCCCGGTCGCGTCTCGCCGTTCCCGGTGCCGTGCCCCGGGAAGATCGGCTCTGGAGGAGTAGTAACTTCGACCCATGCGACTGGGCGTTCTCGATATCGGTTCCAACACGGTTCACCTGCTGGTGATGGACGCCCATCGGGGGGCGCGGCCGCTGCCGGCCTACTCGCACAAGGTGGAACTGAGGCTCGCGGAGCACATGGAGGACGGCGAGCGGCTCTCCGCGGAAGGGGCCGCCCGGTTGCAGGCGTGCGTCGAGGAGGGGTTGCGGATCGCCGAGGACAAGGGCGTGGAGGACCTCATGGCGTTCGCCACCTCGGCGGTGCGGGAGGCCGTCAACGGCGAGGAGGTGCTCGCGCGGATCAAGGACGAGACGCGGGTGGACATCCGGGTGCTCTCCGGGCAGGACGAGGCGAGGCTGACGTTCCTGGCCGTGCGCCGGTGGTTCGGCTGGTCGTCGGGGCGGCTGCTGGTGCTCGACATCGGCGGGGGCTCACTGGAGATCGCCTCCGGCATCGACGAGCAGCCGGACGTGGCGATCTCGCTCCCGCTGGGCGCGGGACGGCTGACCCGGGGCTGGTTCACCGCCGACCCGCCCCCGGCCGAGGAGGTGCGGGCGCTGCGCAGGCACGTGCGGGCGGAGATCGCCCGCTCGGTGGGCGACGTCGTCCGGTACGGCCGGGCCGACCACGCGGTGGCGACCTCCAAGACGTTCAAGCAGCTGGCCCGGATCACGGGGGCCGCCTCGTCCAGCGAGGGACCGAACATCCGCCGGACGCTCCGGCACGGCGACCTGACCGCGTGGGCCGGGCGGCTCGCCGCGATGGACTCCACCGAGCGCGCGGGGCTGCCGGGCGTCTCGGAGGGGCGGGTACGGCAGCTGCCCGCCGGGGCGGTCGTCGCCGACGCGACCATGGACCTGTTCCAGGTCGACGAGCTGGAGCTGTGCCCCTGGGCGCTGCGGGAGGGGATCATCCTGAGGCACCTGGACACGCTGCCGGGCTGATCGCGCCGCCGTCCGGGCCGGGACCCGGGCTGATCGCGCCGCCGCCACGGCCCCGGCGCCGGGCTCCGGCCAGGTTTACCGGTCGTTCGACAGGTAAGAGCGCACTGGTATGAATGCTTCTCAGGTGGAAGGCGCCGCGCGCCGGGCGGCGGACAGCCGGACGCTGGACAGGCTGGCCCGCCTGGGCATGGTCTGCCGGGGCGTCCTCTACGGGTTGATCGGTTTCCTGGCTCTGCAGATCGCTCTCGGGCAGGGGAGCGGGGGCAAGGAGGCCGACAAGACGGGTGCGATAGAGCTGGTCCAGCAGCAGGCGTTCGGCACGGTGCTGCTCTGGCTGATGGCCGTGGGCTTCGCCGCGCTGACCGTGTGGCAGCTCTCCGAGGCGCTCATCGGGCGCGGCCAGACCAAGGAGCGGGTGGAGTCGGCCGGACGTACGGCCGTCTACGCGCTGGTCACGGCCACGCTGCTCGGTCTGCTGCTCCGCAACGACCACGGAGGCTCGACCGACGAGCACTCCAGGGACCTCACCGCGAAGCTGATGGACCTGCCCGGCGGGCAGATCATCGTGGGCCTGGTGGGACTGGGCGTGATCGCGCTGGGCGCGTACTGGATCCACAAGGGCTGGAAGCGGCGCTTCCTGAAGGACCTGCGGACCGGTGAGATGCCCCCGAAGATGCGCTCGCTCGCCGAGCGGCTCGGCCTGGCCGGATACCTGGCCCGCGGTGTGATCGCGGTGGCGGCCGGCGTCTTCGTGATCCAGGCGGCGGTCAGCTACGACCCGGACCAGGCCAAGGGCATCGACGCGACGCTCCGCGCGCTGGCCGAGACCCCCGCGGGAGGGTGGCTGCTGGGAAT
The DNA here is from genome assembly GCF_016863135.1 of Planobispora longispora. Lineage (GTDB taxonomy): Bacteria > Actinomycetota > Actinomycetes > Streptosporangiales > Streptosporangiaceae > Planobispora > Planobispora longispora. The sequence continues at coordinate 349,734 of NZ_BOOH01000001.1, read as the reverse complement.
CGTCGCGCTCGGTCTGCTCCTGTTCGCGGTCTACTGTTTCTTCGAGGCGCGCTGGCATCGGGTGTGACGCGGGAAAGCGCACGTGACGGCAGGTGCGGGCATGCAGGCGGGCGTCCGCCTGGCAAGCCCGACCTGCCTGTCCGGTGAGTGATCCAACTCCTACTTTTTCGAGACATCTGACCTTCCGGGTGCCGCGTCTTCCAGAGCGCGAACAGCATCGGGAGGATCGCATGAACGACTCGCCGGAGTATGACGCAGAGCATGATGGAATCCAGTGGGCCGTCCGCCTGGAGGGGGCTCCGGATCAGGTGGGGCAGGCCCGCCGCCTGATCTCGATGACCCTGGGCCGCGATCACCCGCTCTACGACGACTGCGTGCTGCTGACCAGCGAGCTCGCCACCAACGCGGTGGTCCACTCCAGGTCCGGGCAGGGCGGGGCCTTCACCCTCATGGTGTGCCGCTCACCCGGCGGCGTGCGGGTCTGCGTGCAGGACGAGGGATCGCCGGAGATCCCCTGCGTGTGCCACGCCTCGGACGAGGCCACCGGCGGCCGTGGCCTGCCGCTGGTGGAGGCGCTGGCCCACCGCTGGGGCCTGGTCCGGGAGGCGGGGGTCAACAAGGTCTGGTTCGAGCTCGTCCAGGAGTTCGCCGCCGTGCCGCTGGGGCGGCTGGCCGGCGTCGGATGATCCCCGGGTGAGCCGGGGCGGCCCTCAGGTGATCTTCCAGGCGGTGACGACGCCGTCGAGGTCCCCGCACAGGGCCACCAGGTCGCCGTCGACCTTGGTGAGGGTCAGGGAGATGGCGGCCGAATCCAGCGGGATGGTGCGCGCGGGCCCTCCGTCGGCCGTGAAGTCCCAGACGCGGAGCGTGTCGTCGAGCGAGGTGGACAGGATGACGGTGCGCCCGCCGAGCTCGGTCAGGGCGACCTTCCGCATGTGGTCGGTGTGCCCCCGCAGCGGCTCGCCGATCTGCTCCCCGGTGCCCAGGTCCCAGCGCCGGATGGTCTTGTCCTCGCTGCCGGAGAGCACCACCTGGCGGTCGCCGACCATGCCGACGTCGACGGCCTGGATGCTCGACTCGTGCCCCTTGAACGCCTGGCCGATCTGCGCGCCGGTCCCCAGATCGTAGGCGACGACTCCGGGCGGCGTGGCGTAGTCGCCGCCGACGCCCACCGCGCGGCCGCCGAGGTTGCGGTAGACGGCGTTGATGGACAGGCTCACCCCCTGAAGGGGGAGCCGGTCGCCCGTGCCGAGGTCGTAGAGCCCGGTCCCGGTCCCCAGCTCCGCGGCGATCACGGTACGGCCGCCGACCTGCACCAGGTTGACGGCGTACACCTCGGAGTCGGCGCGGATGACCTTGCCCACGGGCTGCCCGCTGGCCAGGTCCCACCGGCGGATCGTCCGGTCGTTGCTGACCGAGACGATGAGCGCGCGGCCGTCGCTCGTCCCGGCGGCCAGCGAGTTGATCCTCATCCGGTGCGCGGTGATGGGCCGGCCGAACGCGCTGCCGTCGGACAGCCGCCACCGCTCGATCACGCCCTTGTCGTCACCGGAGATGACGATCTGCTCGCCGCCCGAGTCGCCGATCGTGAGGGCGTTGATCCACGGGCGGGAGCCCGCGGTGGCCCAGAGCTTCGTGACCCCGTCCGGGATGCCGGTGGGAGCGTCCGTCGGGGACGCCGTGGCCGTCGGCGACGCGGTCGCCTCGGGCGAGGACGTGGGCGGGGAGGCGGAGCCGGTGACGGCGAGGGCCGACGGGGAGACGCCGGGCTCGCCCGTCGTGGAGGAGGAACGGACGACCACGACCACGACGGCGACGGCCACCAGCACCGTCGCCACCGCGGCGGCGACGGTCATCGCCTTCTTCCTCCGCCGGGCGTCGTCGGCCTGGCCGGGACGGGGGTGACCGGGCGGGCCGCCCCAGGGCGCGGCGGGACCGGCGGGGCCGGGCGGGCCGCTCCAGTGGGGGGTCCCGGCCGCAGCGGGCGGGCCGCCCCAGGGAGAGCCGGGCTCGGTACGGCTCCCGCGCGGGTCTCCCCACGGCGGGGGCATCGGGGTGTGGCCCGGCTGAGCCTGCCAGGCGGGCGGCGCCACGGGAGGCGACCACGGCGGCGGCGGCGCGCCGGGGGACCACGACGGTGACGTGTCGCCGGGGGACCACGCGGACGGCCCCGGCCCGGCGGCCGGGGCCCGGCCGGGCCCGGGCGGACCCTGATCGACGCCGGGGAGGGCGACGCCGGGAAGAGCGGGGGCGTCGGCGCCGTGGTCGGAGACCAGGGCCAGCATCAGGTCGGTCGCGGAGGGGCGCTGGGCGGGCTCCTTGCTCAGGCACCGGGTCAGCAGGCCCCGCAGGGGCGGCGGGACGGCGGACAGGTCCGGCTCCGTCCGCAGGATGCGGTGCATGATCACCGGATAGGTGGCGTCGTCGCCGAAGGCGGGGCGCCCGGTGGCGGCGAACACCATGGTCACCGCCCAGCTGAACACGTCGGTGGCCGGGCTCAGCCGGTCGCCGGAGATCTGCTCGGGCGACATGTAGGCCGGGGTGCCGAGCACGCCGCTGGACAGGGTCGAGGTGCCGTCCAGGGCCCGGGCGATCCCGAAGTCGATGACGCGGGGCCCGTCGGGGCCGAGCAGCACGTTGCTCGGCTTGAAGTCGCGGTGCACGATCCCGGCCCGGTGGATCCCCGCCAGCGCGGCGATCGTCCCGATGGCCAGCCGTACCAGCGCGTCCTCCCGCAGCGGCCCGCTCCCGGTCACCACCTGCTGCAGGGAGTCGCCCCGGACCAGCTCGCTGACGATGTAGGGCCGGTCCTCGTCCACCCCCACGGTGATCACGCGGGCAGTGGAGAAGGGCGCCACCCGGCGCGTGGCGTCGGCCTCCCGCACGAACCGCTCGCGGGCCGAGGCGTCGCCGATCAGCCGGGCGTGCAGGATTTTCAGGGCCACCTGCTCGCCGTCGGCGCCCTCGGCGAGATAGACGGATCCCTGGCCACCCTCGCCGAGGGATCCGAGCAGCTTGAACCCGCCCAGCTGGGCGGGTTCTTCCGGGCGCAACGGCCGGACCTTGGGCATCCGACCTCCATGCTGGTCAACCGAGTCCCGAAGTGACAGAAAGCACGATATATCAGGGCTATCCATCTCATGACGTTCTTCGGTCCCCCCGAAGGGGCGGACGGTGCGGGATCAGCCCCGTGAGGTGAGCAGACGGTCCAGGACGCGCACCCCGAACTCCAGGCCGGTGACCGGAACGCGCTCGTCCACGCCGTGGAACATGCCGTGGTAGTCGAGGTCGGGGGTGAGCATCAGCGGGGCGAAGCCGTACCCGTCGATGCCGATGCCGGCGAAGGACTTGGCGTCGGTCCCGCCCGACATCACGTACGGCACCGGCCGCGCGGCCGGGTCCTCCGCCACCAGCGCCGCGCCGAGCCGGTCGAAGAACGGGGCGTCCAGCGGCGCGGAGGGGGCCTCCTCCAGGTTCACGAACTCGCGTGTCACCTTGGGGCCGAGGAGCCGGTCGACCGTCTGCAGGAACTCCTCGCGCAGCCCGGGCAGGAACCGGCCGTCCACGTGGGCGACGGCGGAGCCGGGGACCACGTTGACCTTGTATCCCGCCTCGAGCATCGTCGGGTTGGCCGAGTTGCGGATCTGCGCCCTGAACAGCGCGCCGGCCCGGCCGAGCCGGTCGGCCTCCGCCTCCAGGCGGTCCCGGTCGATGCGCTCGCCCAGGATGTCCTCCAGCGCGTCGATCAGCGCGGCCACGGCGGGCGTCAGCCGTACCGGCCAGCGGTGGGAGGCCAGCCGGGACACGGCGTGGCAGAGCTCGGCGACCGCGTTGTCCACCGGCGGGCGGGAGCCGTGGCCTGCGACGCCGCGGACGGTCAGCCGCATCCAGGCGGTGCCGCGCTCGCCCACCGCGACGGGGTAGATCCGGGCGCCCGCCGCCTCGACGCTGTAGCCGCCCGACTCGCTGATCGCCTCGGTGCAGCCGTCGAACAGCTCCCGGTGGCGGGTCACCGCGTAGCGCGCGCCGTACTCGCCGGTGGCTTCCTCGTCGGCGAGGAAGGCCAGCACCAGATCGCGGCCGGGGCGCACGCCGCGCCGCGCCCAGTCGAGGACCAGGGCCAGCGTCATCGAGAGCGTGCCCTTCATGTCCACCGCGCCGCGGCCCCAGACGCAGCCGTCGGCGACCTCGCCGGAGAACGGGTGGACGCGCCAGTCCGCGGGCTCTGCGGGGACCACGTCGAGATGGCCGTGGATCAGCAGGGCCTCGGGCGAGTCGCCGGGGATCCTGGCGACCACGCTGGTACGGCGCGGGGCCGACTCGAAGACGACGGGCTCGATGCCCGCGCCGGACAGCAGACCGGCGACGTACTCGGCCGCCGGGCGCTCGCCGGAGCCGGGGTTGGTGGTGTCGAACCTGATCAGGTCCGAGCAGATCTGCGCGACCTCGCTCATGGAAGAACGCTCCCGGGGGGACGGTTGACGGTCGATGCGGGGTTCCGTTCCCCGGCGGGGGCCGCCCGCCACGTTCAGAACGAAGGAATCAGAACCATCTCCAGCGTGATCTGCTCCCCGGTGCCCACCGCCCTGTCCGGTTCGGGAGACTGTTTCGCCACCCGCCACGCGGCGGGGTCGGAGACGGCGCCGCCGCCGGGCGCGACCATGGTGAAGGAGTAGAACCCGGCCGACTCCAGCCGGTTCTTCGCCGTCACCCCGTCCGCGCCGCGCACGTCGGGGACCAGGTGCCTGCCCTGGGGGTGCGAGTCCCCGTCCCCCTGGGCCGGGACGGTCCCCGGTGGCTCGCTCCGGGGGTCGTCCGACGACGGAGGGGCGCCGCTCCCGCCGGGGGAGGGGCTCCCGCTGTCCGGAGCCGCCGTGTAGACCGGCGGCGGGGAGGAGGCGGCGCCCGGATCGGGCGCGGCGGAGCTGTCGGACAGGAAGATGAGACCCGCCGCCAGGACGCTCCCCATGACGGTCAGGGTGGAGATCGCGACCACCGCCTTCCCCGGCCCGGGAAAGGCGTCCGGGGGCGGCGCGCCCGGGCGGGGCGGAGCCGGCGGGGGAGGGGACGGCAGGGAGATGGGCAGCGGGGAGAATTCCGGCGGGGAAGAGAATCCCGGAGACGGGGAGAATCCCCGAGGCGGCGTGGAGACCGACGGCGGGAAAGCCGGAGACGGGGAGAATCCCGCGGTCGGGGAACGGGGCGGAAGAGAAGACCGGGCGGATGGGGGACCCCACGGCGGGGAAGGCCGTGCGGGCGGGAAACCGGGGGGCGAAGGGGGCCGCGCGGGCGGCGGGAAAGGCCGTCCGGGGTCGTGGCCGAGCTGAGGATGGTCCAATCCGAAGGTCCCCATTCTCCGTGCTGCTCCATGTGAACGGCGCGCAATTGCGACCCTACCTGGCCTCGCGGTCGCGGAGAATTCGGTTTTGTCGGTGAATATCTCTAATGTCCGCGGCATGACGAATGCGGTGCAGGCGTACTCCTACGCCGGGCCCTCCACGCTGGCGGAGGGACATCTGGGACTGTCGACATCCGGAGGCCGGACGGCCACGGGATTCCTCGATCACCCCCGGTTCTTCAGCGGGTTGCTCACCCAGGCCGCGCCCGCCGCGGCGGGGCTGCTCGCCGTGGCCGACGTGGCGCTGGCCCGCTACCACCGGCCGCAGCCCGGCTTCACCCGCGACCCCGTGGTGACCTGCGGCGGCGACCGGCTCCGTTTCGAGTCCTTCTCCGCCTGCGGCGGCGTCTACGCCCGCCTCGACGTGCTCGGGCCCGCCCTCGACGGGGAGGTGTTCGACCGGGGAACCACCAACGTGGACGTGAACAACCCGCTGCGTGAGGCGCTGGCCAGGGTCGGGAGCCGCGACCCGCTGCACGTGGGCGTCGGCCCCGACGAGCTGACCGTGACCACCGCGGACGGCGCGGTGGTGGAGAAGAAGGTGCCGCTGCCCGGCCGGTGGCTGCGCGGCTTCGCCGAGGTGCAGGTGATCGCCTCCGGGTTCGACCTCCGCGCCGAGCTGCCCGGTCCGCAGGCCGTACGGTTCCTGCGCGGCCTGCCCAAGCGGGCCACGGCCGAGGTGTGGGCGGTGCCGGCCGGACGGGAGCTGCGGGTGACGGACCGGGCCGGGGCCGGCGGCGTCCACCTGGCCGGGGTCGGGCGGCTGGCGACGATGACGCGGCTGCTCCGCTTCGCCAAGGCCCTGCGGGTGTACGGCCCCGCCGACGGCTCCGGCTCCAGCGCCTGGGAGCTGGAGCTGCCCGGCATGCGCTACACGCTGGCCCTGTCCCCCCAGGCCTGGCGCGGCTTCTCCGGCGAGGGCGCGGTGCTCGACGACCTGTCCCGTGACGAGACCGCCGACGACGCCGACCTGATCGGCGTCCTGCTCAACTTCGAGCCCACCCTGGAGCTCGGCGTGCTCGCCGAGCGCTCCGGCCTGCCGATCCCGCGGGTCCGCGCCGCCCTCACCCAGCTCGGCACCGCCGGCCGGGTCGGCTACGACCTGGCCGAGGCCGCCCACTTCCACCGCGAGCTGCCCTACGACCGCGCCCACGTCGCGGCGCTCAACCCCCGCCTCACCTCCGCCCGCAGACTGGTCGAGGCGGGCGCCGTCCGGCTGACCGGCGCGGACTCGGCCGAGGTCACCACGGACGGCGGCGTGCGCCGGGTCCGGATGGAGGAGGGCTCGTGCACCTGCGAGTGGTGGTACGACCACCGGGGCTCGCGCGGCCCCTGCAAGCACGTGCTCGCCGCCCGCATCGCCGTCCGGGAGAACGTCGTCGAAGAGACCCTCGCGGGTCAGGAAACCCCGGCGTGAGCGTGTGGGAGGAGGTCCGCGCGCTCATCGACGCGGGCGACGCGGACAAGGTCGCGGCCCGGGTCGCGGAGCTGGACCAGGCGGAGCGGCGTGAGGTGGCCGGGGAACTGCCCGGCCACCTCGCCGCGGCCAGGGAGGCGGCGCACCGGGCCGTGGCGGAGAAGGAGAGCAGGCTACTGGCCGAACGCGACCAGGCGGGCAGGCTCCGGAAGCGGGAGTTCATCCGGTACGCCGCCGAGCGCGGGATCGCCCGGGAGGACTACTACCGCCACTGGGTCGAGAGCCGGCAGGACGGCTGGGGTGAGAACCTGCACGGCCACTGGCTGCACGGCTGGGGCCCCGACACCCGGATGGCCGAACGGGACTCCTGGATCGACCCGATGCGGGCCGCCGGAGCGGGCGCCATCGCGGGTGCGGCGGCGGTGGTCTCCTGGCTCAACCGGGGCGACTTCACCCGCTGGGGGTCCCCCGCCGACGCGGTCGAGCCGGTGGTCCGGGCCGTCGCGGCACGCCCGGCCGAGTGGCGGGCCGACCTGGCGGTACGGCTGGCGCTGAAGGTCAGGGCCCGGCGCAGGACCCGGGACGGCGACCCGGACGACCGGAACCTGCCGCTGGCGCTCGCGCTGCTGGCGCAGACCGGCGTGGCCCCGCCGGAGCACGATCCGCTGGTGGCGGGCTGGGTGTCGATGACACCGGACGCGGACCGGCTGCGCGACGACCCGCTCCTGGACGTTCTGCTGCCGCGGATCTTCCAGGCGCAGGGGGTGGGCCGGGCGCTGCGGGAGGAGCGGTCCGACCCGCTCGCGCCGCACTCGTGGCTGGGGGTGCTGACGACCCTGGCGGGGGAGGGACGGATCTCCCGTGAGCTGCTGCTGAGCGGGTGCACGGGCCGGTTCCTGCGCGGCGGGGACGCCACCGACCTGCGCTTCTTCGCGCGCCTGCACGAACTGCTGGAGCCGTCGGAGGCCGAGGTGGCCGCGCGGGCACGGGACTACCTGCGGCTGCTGCCGGTGGCCCCGGGGCCGGTGGCGGAGCTGGCGCTCAAGCACCTGCGCCGCCTGGACGGAAGCCCGTCCGGGGCGGTCGCCGGACCTGACCCGGTGGGTGCGCCGGGCACGGCCGGCTCGGGCACGGTCGTGGCCGGGGGAGGCACGGCCGCGGAGACGCTGGACCCGGCCGATGTGGTGGAGGCGCTGGAAGGGCTGCTGTTCCGGGCCGAGGGCGGCCTGGTGCGGGCCGGGCTGGCCTGGCTGGAGGAGCAGCTGAAGGCGGATCCGGGACGGGCCGACGGGCTGGCTCCGGCGCTGGCCTCGGCCCTGGGGCACCAGGCGCATGCCGTACAGGAACGGGCCGTGCGCCTGGCGGTCAAGCACGCCGCCGCCTTCACCCCGTCCGCCGCCCGGACGCTGCGGGAGGCGACCGGGCAGCTCCCGCCCGACCTGCACAACCGGATGGCGGCGGCCTTCGGCGGGGAGCTCCTGGAGGGGCCAGGACCCGAGCCGGAGCCGGAAGAGGTCCTCGAACCCCGGGAGATCCCGAGACTGCCCGCCGCCACGGCGTTCCCGCCGGTGCCGGAGACGCCCCGGGACGTGGCCGCGCTGTACGGGAAGGGTGACTGGACCGCCGCCGAACGGTTCCTCGCCGGGTTCGTCCGCCACGCCGCGCGGGACCGGGCCGGGCTCCGCGAGGCCCTGGCCGCCCACCGGGCCCCGATCGTGGACAAGCACCTGTGGTGGTATCCGGAAGAGTGGGCCGCCGCGCTCGTGGCGGAGCTCGCCCAGCCGGGAGCAGGATACGTTCCGGAAGGATTCGCCTTCCTGAACGAGCCCCGGGAGAGCGAGTCCCGAGAGCACGAGTCCTGGGGGTTCGCCTTCTTGAGCGGGGCCCTCCGGCTGCTGAACGAGGTCGGTCAGGCGGCCGGGCTCGCGCCGCTCTCCGCACCGCCCCGGCCCGCCGCGGGCCACATCCCCGGCGCGTGGGAGGCCTCCGCGCCGCACCGGTTCATCCTCCACCGGTACGCGGAGATCCTCACCGCGCTGCGGGACGGCACGCTCCCGCCGCTGCTGCTGGCCACGCCCACACTCGACACCGGCCACCTGGACCCGTCCGAGCTGGTCGCCCGGCTGGAGGCGCTGGAGGAGGCGGGGGCGGAGCCACTGCCCGCGGACCTGCTGCAGGCGCTCCTGCGGCTGCCCCGGACGGCCGCCGACCCGGCCGTGACGGCCCGGGCCGCCGCGCTGACCTCCGCCGCCGGCCGTGAGGCGGCCCGGTGGCTGGCCGGGGAGGGGATGCCCGACCCGGAGGTGACCGTCCGGTGGTTCTGCGCGCCTGAGCGGGCGAACAGCTGGTGGGAGGTCGCGCGAGATTGGTGGACGGGGGGTGAGCGCCCGGCCGGACACTGGCTCGACGAGTGGGAGCCGGAGGGAGAGCTCAAGCCCTGGCAGGCGATGGCGGTGGTCTCCATCACCCCGGCCGGTTCCCCGGCGCCGCCGGCCGGCTCCGGGACGCTCGGGCGCGCCGTCGCCGCGCTCGCCGCCGAGCTGCTGGTCCCGCCGGCTCCGATCGCCGAGGAGGTGTTCGGGTACTACGGCAAGTGCGCGGACTGGTGGCCGGGCGTCATGCCGTCCCACCGGGAGGTGGTCGCCGCGCACCTGGTCCCGATCCGGTTCTGGAGCGACCGCGCAGCCGGGTCCGTCCACCGGCGGCTCACCGATCTCGCCGTGCGGCAGGGCCCGGCCGGGCAGGCGATCACCCTGCTCCTGGCCGAGCGGCTCGCCGGGGGGCCGTCGGCGCACCCGCTCCGCGCCCTGCAGCACCTCGCCGCCACCGGGGCGCTGCCCGCCGCGCACCTCGGCGCGGAGCTCGGGCAGCGGGTGCGCCGGTCCTGGGCCACGATCGAGGACGTGCAGGCGGTCCTGGAGGACACGGTCCGGCAGGGCGCCCACCGCGAGGCCTGGGCGATGACCGCCGAGATCCTGCCCGCGGTCCTCCCCGCCCCCGGCGTACGGCCCCGCAAAGTCCTGCTGGACTTCGTCGTCTTCGCCCGCAAGCTCGCCGGGTGGGCCGCGGCGTCCGGGGAGATCCCCGAGGTCGCGGCGGCCGCCGCCCGGCGGGGTGACAACCGGCTGCTGCGGGAATGCCGCAGCCTGCACGCGTTTCTGACGTCCCCGGCGCGGACAGGGGAGAAGCGGACGGGGGAGAAGCCGTGACCGCCGGTGCGGAGCCGTACGGCGGGCGGGGCGCCGGGGGAGCCTGGCCGGAGATCCGGAAGCTGATCGGCGCGGGGGAGATCGGGGCGGTGGCCGAGCGGGTCGCCGCGCTCAGCGCGGCGGAGCGCAGGGAGGTCGCCGCCGAGGTTCCCGGCCACCTGCGGACGATGTGGGCCACCCGGCTGCCCTGGGGCGACCTCGGCGCGCGGGGGGAGGCGCTGCTCCTGGCCGGGGCGGGCACGATCGGCGGCGCCGCGGCCGTCGCCTCCTGGCTGGGCCGGGCCGAGTTCGCCCCGGTGCGCGAGGCGGGCCCGCTGGCCGGGGTGCTGGCCCTGCGGCCCCGCGAGTGGCGGGCCGACGTCGTCGTACGGCTGGCGTCGCGGGTGCGCCCGGACCGCGACGCGTCCCTCGCCCTGAACCTCCTGCGCGCCCTGGGGGTCGAGCCGCCTCCGCATGATCCGCTGGTCGTCGTCTGGGCGAACGAGCGGCGTGCTCCCGGAGAGGGGAATCTCGCCGAAGACCCGCTGCTGACGGTGATGGCGCCGAGGCTCTTCGAGGCCGAAGGCGTCGGCCGGTCCCTGACGTGGGACACAGGCGACCGTCACGACTCGCTGCTGGTCCGTCTCGTCAGGGCGGCGGCCGGCGGCGCGATCGCGCGCGGGATGCTGCTGGACGGGTGCGTCCGCCGCTTCCTGCGCGGGGGAGAGGCCGCGGACCTGCGGTTCTTCGTCCGGCTCCACCGGGCGCTGGAACCGCTCCCGGTCGAGACCGCCGTCCACGTCCGCGACTACCTGCGGCTGATCCCCGCCGCGCCCGGCCCGGTCGCCGAGCTCGCCCTCCGCCATGTCCGGGATGTCTGCGAGCTCCGCGAGCTCCGCGAGCTCGCGGGGCTCGGCCCGGCCGACCTGGTCGAGGGGGTGGAGGCGGCGGTGTTCCGGCCGGAGCGCAAACTGGCGCGGTCCGGGCTCACCTGGCTCGACCGGACGGTGCGCCGCGCGCCCGATCTGGCCGACGACCTGGCCCCGGCGCTGACCACGGCCCTCGGCCACGAGGAACGGGACATCCGTGAGTACGGGGTCCGGATCGCGGCCAGGCACGCCGGGCGCTTCACCCCCGCCGCGGCGGAACTTCTCACCGAGGCCGCGGCCGGCCTCCCTCCGGAGCTGACCGCCCGGCTGGCGATCGCCTTCGGAGCCGGATCCCCCGGACTCCCGGAGGCGCCGCAGGCGACCGGCCGGCGCACTCGGCAACCGGGCCCCGTCCCTCCCGCGCTGCCCGCGCCGCCGTCTCCCTCGCCGTTCCCGCCGCCGCCCGCCACCCCTGAGGAGCTGGAGCCGCTGCGGGACTCCGGCGGCTGGGCGGCCGCCGAACGCTATCTCGCCGGGTTCGTCCGCCTCCTGGCCCTCGACCCCGAAGGCCTGCGCGCGAATCTCGTGGCGAATCCGCCGCAGAGCGGCATGCGGCTCTTCCGCAAGGGCAGCTGGCGCTGGGTGGACGACTGGATCTCCGCTCTCGGCTGGGAGGTCGCCGAGCCCGGGGCGGAGCGGCTCTGGAGCCGGCCCCCGCCGGCGGCCACGAGAACGGTCGTCATCGAGGCGCGCCGGGACGGGGAGGACGGGGAATCCGCCGCTCCCGCCGACCACGCCGCACGCCGGGTGCCCCACGTGGGACAGATCTCGGCTCCGCACCGGTTCCTCCTGCTGCGGTGCGCGGAGATCCTCACCGCGCTGCGGGAGGGCACGCTCCCGCCGCTGCTGCTGGCCACGCCCACGCTCATGAACGGGCATCTGGAGGCGGCGGAACTGGTGGCCCGGCTGGAGGCGCTGGAAGCCGCGGGGGCCGAGCCGCTGGAGGCCGACTTCCAGCAGGCGATGCTGCGGGTGCCGCGGCGGGCGGACCCGGAGGTCGTGGCGCGGGCGGGACGGCTGACCTCACGCGCGGGACGGCGGGCCGCGCGCCTGCTGCGGACGGGCCCGCCGCCCGATCCCGCGGTGACGGTGCACTGGGCCGGCGCCGACCCTGCGGTGACGGTGCACTGGGCCGGCGCCGGCGCCGGCGGCACGGGGACGTGGCCCGCCGTCCCGGGGGCTCCGGCCCCGGGAACCCCGTTCTCGGCGGCGCTGTCCCCGATGCCCCTGTCCCCGGTGGACGCTGGGTCGCAGGGGTCGCAGGGGTCGCAGGGGTCGCAGGGGAACCGTACGCCCGAGGTGTCCGTCGAGCCGGTCTCGACGGGCCTGCACCTGGTCGACGCCCTCATGAACGACGCCGGCCGCGAATGTGCAGACGGCGGCGGGCACATGGGCTGGTGGGCGGCGGTCATGCCATCGCACCGGGAGGCGGTCGCCGCGCACCTGGTGACCTATCTGGTGCCGAACTGGGACAGGACGCGGGCGGAGGCCCGGTCCCCGGCCGAGCTGGCCCAGTCCGACGGCCCGGCCGGGCCCGCGCTCGCCCTGCTGCTCGCCTACCGGCTCACCGGTCACGACCGTGACGCCGCCCTGCGCGAGCTGCTCGCGCTCGCGGCCCGCGACCGGCTGCCCGCCGCCGGCCTGGGCGAGCAGCTCGCGGCCAGGGTCCGGTGGGACGGGCTCGCCCTCGGCGAGATCACACCGGCGCTGGAGCGGGCCGCCCACCAGGGCGCCCATCGGGACGTCTGGGCGGTGGTCGCCGCGATGCTCCCCGTCCTGCTCCCGGCCCCCGGCCGGCAGGCGCCCCGCGGGCTGGCCGGCCTGGCCGAGCTGGGCGTCGTCACCGCCGGATGGGCCGGGGCGCGGGGAGAGATCCCCGAGGTCGCGGCGGCCGCCGACCGGCCCGGCTCCAGCCGCGTCACCCGCGGATGCCGCCGTCTCCACACCCTCCTCACCCGCCCCTGACCGGCCGGGGCCGGTCCTCTACGGGGCGCCCGGCCCCGCGGCACCGGGGGGCCCGCCGGGCGGATGGGCGGGACCGAGAGCGACGAGCAGGCACAGCAGCGCCAACGTGAGCGCGAGCGGGCCCATCAGGAGGTTCTCCCACCGGCCGGCGGAGGCGAAGTTGCCCACGGAGCTGAGGCCGAGCAGGAGGGCCAGCGCCCAGACGCCCCACCGGTAGAGGCCGGCGGGGCCGTCGGCCGTCCACAACCCGGCGCGGCCGAGCACGATCAGGGCGGCGGCGCACAGGACGACGGCCGAGGCGACGCTGCCGAGGCGCAGGGCGACGGGCAGGCGGGTGTGGTTGCCGCCCCAGGCGGCCCGGCCCAGCGGGGCGCCCAGCGCCAGGACGATGTGGAAGACGGCGACACCGGCCAGCCCGGTGGCGGCGGCGGCCGCCGCGATCCGCATGATCGACGCGCTCATGCGTCCTGCCCCGGGTGGTGCGCGTGGCCGTCGCTCACAGCGCGGTCCAGGCGCCGCCGGATCCGGGCCGGGGCCGCGTGAAGATCATCGAGGTCGGTACGGAGATCGCGCAGCCAGTCGAGCTCGGCGGTCAGGTGCCGGATGCCGTTCTCCAGCGTGGCGGTGGCCAGCAGCCGGTCCAGGGCGGAGGGTACGGCGCCGGAGGCGGTGGTGCCGGTGCCGGTGGTGTCGGTGTCGGCGATGGCGTCGAGCGCGGTCGCCGACTGCGCCGCGATGGCGCGCAGGACGCCGAGCCGTTCCCGGGTAGCGGCGATCCGCGCGTCCAGGAGCGCGGTGGTCTCGGCCACCGGCAGGCGGCCCGCGAAGAACACCTGCACCATGAACGGCTCCCGCACGGCCTGCGGTCCGGCCGGGGCGCGCAACCACGCGTCGAGCTCGGCCCGGCCGGAGTCGGTGAGGTGGTGCTCCCTGCGGGCGGGCCGCCCCTCCTGCGGGACGACGCGGACGTGGACGAGCCCGTCCTCGGTCAGCTGGGTGAGCGCCCGGTAGATCTGCGCCTGATCGGCGTTCCAGAAGTGCCCGACGCTCCCGTCGAAGTATTTCTTCAAGTCGTAGCCGGTGAGGGGCTTGAGGGAGAGGAACCCGAGCACCGCGTGGCGGAGGGACATGACCGTACGATATGAGACTCATCCAATATATGACAAGTCTCATATGGGCGGCCCGTGCGGGGCGGCACCCCCGGCGCGGCGCCCAACGGTCAGATATTTCGGCGGGTGCCGAAGTAATGAGGGTGATAATCGAACATATGGACACCCTGCACGCACATCCGGCGGGCACCGACCTGGCCTCCGTGGCCAGGCTGCTGGCCGACGGCACCCGCGCGAGCTTCTGCGTGGCCCTGCTCGACGGCCGGGCCTGGACGGCGACCGAACTGGCGCGCCATGCGGGGGTCGCGGCCTCGACCGCCACCGAGCACCTGAACGCGCTCGTGCGCGGGGGCCTGCTCGCCGAGGAGCGGCAGGGGCGGCACCGCTACGTACGGCTGGCCGGTCCCCACGTCGCCGAGCTGATCGAGAGCCTCGCCGCGATGGCGCCCGGCCGTACCGCGCCGCCCCGTTCCCTGTCGGCGGACGGCCGCCGGCGGGCGCTCGCCCACGCCCGCACCTGCTACGACCACCTCGCCGGAGCCGTCGCGGTCGCGATCACCGACACGATGACGGAGCGGGGGCTGCTGGACTGGGAACGCGGGCTCAGTCTCACCGCCGACGGAGAGGCGTGGCTCGGGCGGCTCGGCGTCACCGTCCCGGCGGGCACGCGCCGGCCGGCGGTGCGGTCGTGCCTGGACTGGACCGAGCGCCGCTCCCACCTGGCGGGCGCCGTCGGCGCCGCCATGTGCCGCCACGCGTTCGACGCGGGGTGGATCGCCCGCATCGGCACCACGCGCGCCGTGACGGTCACGGCCACCGGCCGGCACGCGTTCCAGGACCACCTCGGCCTGCCCGAGGAACTCCTCGCGCGGAAGTGAGCGATCCCGGACGCCGGCCGAGCTCGCAGAGGCTTTCGCCGTCGCCCGCGTCGGACAGGCATCTGTCGGTGCCCGTGCCGCCGCCGGGCCCGGCCGTCACCGGGACCAGTCCGGCGATCGTGGGCGCTTTTCGCATGTCGCACGCCTTCCCGGGGGCGTCTGGACTCCAGTACGGCAAAGCGTCGATAGCGGGAGCTACGGATAAACCCACAGAACGGATGTGCCGAACGTCCTTGCACCCGGATCGCGCCACGCGTCGGCGACGATGGGCGCGGGCCGGTTCCATCGGCGGTCGATCGCCTCCGGCGCCCGGCCCCGGCAGACGCGGAACAGGCCGTCGAATACGGAGCGAGGACATGGTCGTGGGCGCCGACGAGCTGGAACTACGCCTGGGGTCGCGTGCCGACCGTGAGTGGATCTACCGGCTCCGTCATGAGGTGTACGCCCGCGAGCTCGGCCAGCACGCCGTCAACGAGGCCGGGCGGCTCAGCGACGAGCTCGACGAGGGCAACGTCTACCTCGTGGCGGCCCGGCGGGGACGACCCGTCGGGTTCATCAGCGTGACGCCCCCGTGGCGGGGGCGCTACTCGATCGACAAATACCTCCGGCGCGAGGAGCACCCCGTCTTGAACGGGGATGGCCTGTTCGAACTCCGCATCCTGACCGTGGACCCGGACCGGCGGGGCGGGCTGACCGGGAAACTGCTGATGTACGCGGCGCTGCGCTGGGTGATGGCGCACGGGGGCCGCACCATCGTGGCGCTGGGCCGTACCGAGCTCCTCCCGATGTACCTGACGCTCGGACTGACCCCCACCGGCGCATCGGTGCGTTCGGGAGCCCTCACCTTCGAGTTGCTGACCGGTGAGGTGGCCGACCTCGCCGAGCGGACACTGCGGACGTACGAGCCGGTGCTGCGCGCCCTGGAACCGGGGCTGCGCTGGACCCTGGAGACGCCCTTCCTGCCCGCCGCGGGCGCCTGCGAGCACGGCGGCACCTCGATCGAGGCGCTGGGCCGCCGGTTCGACACCCTGCCGGCGCACGGCGACGTCGTGCCCGCCGACGTGCTCGACGCCTGGTTCCCGCCCGCTCCCGGAGCCGCCGCGGCTCTGGCCGACCACCAGGACTGGATCGCGCACACCTCCCCGCCCGCGCAGGCCGAGGGACTCATCGAGGAGATCGGGACCCGCCGGGGCCTGCCCGCCGAGGCCGTCGCGGTCGGGGCCGGGTCGTCCGACCTGATCTTCCGTGCGTTCCGCGGCTGGCTGGACGCCTCCTCCCGGGTGCTGCTGGTGGACCCCTCCTACGGCGAATACGCCCACGTGGCCGAGCGGGTGATCGGCTGCCGCGCCGACCGGTTCGCGCTCCGGCGCGAGGAGGGGTGGCGGATCGACCCGGACCGCCTCGCCGACGCGCTGCGCGAGCGCTACGACCTGGTGGTCGTCGTCAATCCCAACAACCCGACCGGGGTGCACCTCGACGCGGACGACTTGCGCGAGGTGCTGGCGGCGGCCCCGGGCGGGACCCGGTTCTGGATCGACGAGGCCTACGTCGGCTACGCCGGTCCGGGACAGTCGCTGGAACCGTACGCCGCGACCGCCGACAACACCGTCGTGTGCACCTCCCTGTCCAAGATGTACGCGCTGTCGGGCCTGCGGGCGGCCTACCTCACCGCGCCCGAGCAGATCACGGCCGAGTTGCGCCGCTGGACCCCGCCCTGGGCGGTGAGCCTGCCGGCGCAGATCGCCGCGGTGCACGCACTCCGCGACCCCGCCTACTACACCGGCCGCTGGGCGCAGACCGGGAAGCTCCGCGCCGAGCTGGCCGCCGCGCTCGCCGCGATCGACGAGGACGTACACGTCCAGGAGTCGGTGGCCAACTTCGTCCTCCTCGGGCTGCCGCGCGGCGGCCCCGGCGCCGCCGGCCTGGTCCGCCGGTGCCGCGGCCGGGGCGTGTTCCTGCGCGACCTGTCGCCGATGTCACCGGCCTTCGAAGGCAGGACGGTACGGATCGCGGTGCGCGACGCCGCCGCCAACGCCCGGATCGTCGCGGCCGTCGCCGAGGCGCTGCGCGACCTGCGGAACACGGTGTGACGGGCGGCGGGACGACGGGCGTCGATGTGATGGACGTCGATGTGATGGACGTCGATGTGATGGGCGGTGGGGTGACCGGCGTCGGCGACCTGATCCCCTACATCGCCGGCGCGCTCGTGATCGGCGGCATCGCCGTCGCGTTGTCCCGGCGGCGGGAGTACATCCTGCGGTGGTGCGTCTGGGCGGTGGCCGTACCGGTGGTGATCGCCATCCTGCACGCGGGCCCCGGCGGGGCCGCGGCCCTCGCCGCTGCGGTGGGCGTGGTGTGCGCCGCCGAGTACGGCCTGCTGACCCGGCTGCCCCGGCCGGACCGCGTGATGCTCGCCACCGCCGTGGCCGCGCTGCCGGTGACCGCCTGGCTGGCCCCGGCGCAGTCGCCCCGCGTGTTCGGCGGCGCCGTCCTGAGCGTCGCCCTGGTCCCGCTGTTCGCCGGTGACGCGGCCGGCGGGCTGAAGCGGCTGTGCCTGGGCGTGCTCGGTGTCGTCTGGTTCGCGCCGTTGATCGGGGTGGTCCTGCTCGGCCCGGCCGCCCTGGCGCTGTTCGCCGCGGTGTCGGTCGCCGACATCACCGCCTCGTTCGGCGGCCGTCTGCTGGGCGGGCCGCGTCTTTCGCCGCTGTCACCGGCCAAGCACTGGAGCGGCGTCCTGACCGGGACCGCCGCGGGCCTGGGGGTGCTGGCGCTGCTGGACGCGTTCACCCCCGCCCTGGCGACGGCAGCGGCGTTCGGCGCCCCGCTGGGCGACCTGCTGGAGTCGATGGTCAAGCGGGGCGCCGAGGTCAAGGACTCGGCCTCCTGGCTGGTGGGCGCGGGAGGGCTGCTGGACCGGCTCGACTCCCTCCTGCTCGCCCTCGCCCTGGCCCTGCTGCTCAGCCTCGGCTGATGAATCGTCGCTACTCCCGGGGGCGTAGCCCGGCCGGAGGCTGCGCCGACCGTGGTAGCGGCGGATGATCCCCGGAGGGGACGCCCCCGGCCGGCGGCCGGAGGACGATTGCGGATCATGAGAACCTCAGCCGGATATGTCCACGGGGCCGCGTTGCTGGCCACGGGGCTGCTCGCGGGCGCCTTCGGGTACGGCGCGGCCAACGTGATCCCCACCTTCAGGGCCGTCCCGATGGATGTGCGCCTGACCTTCCACACCATGATGATGAAGGTCAACGAACCGGTCATGCAGAGCACGATGGCGCTGGCCATCCTCACCTCCTTCGGCCTGGCGATCGCCGCCCGGGGCCGGTCGCGGCGGCTGGCGCTCGGCGCCGGGGCGCTGACGCTGACCGCGCTGCTGATCACCGTGTTCGGCAACATCCCGCTGCACGCGCACTTCCGGCAGTGGGCGGCCGGCGCGGTCCCGGCCGGACACGCCGAGATCATCCAGCGATGGGAGCTGTTCCACACCCTCCGCACACTGGCCGCGCTGGCCGCATTCGCACTGCTCATCGCCATCGCCGTCGTCGTCCGGCCGGTTTCACGAGCCGGGACGCCCGGGGCGATCGAGGTCAGGTCGTGACGGCGCGTTCGAGGAGCGGGCGGTGGCGGATCATCCAGGCCGCGGACCGTGCCCGCCAGGCCACCGCCCAGAGCGGTTCGGCATCGGCGGACTCGGGCGTGATCCGGGCCTGTACGGCTTCGGCGACGTCGTCGTCGTGGAGCTGCGCGTTCAGCCGGGCGGTGCCGACGACGCGCGGGCTGCCGGTGAATCCGACGCGCTCCAGATGATGGAGCAGGGCATGCGCGGCGGGGGTCCACGGCCCGGCCGGGCGCAGCACGGTGTCGCCGTGGCGCAGGACCGTGGTGGGCCGTCCTTCGGGGCCGGTGAGTCGGCGGTCGGCGGCGAGAGGGCTCAGGCCCCGGTGCGCTCCGCGGTCGGAACGGCGGCAGGGGACTCGCCGAGAACCTCGGTCGCCACGATCGACCTCCCGGATCGGGCTGGACGCGTCGTCCGAACGCTGCCACGGCGCCTGCGGCGACCGCAACACGATTCCCGGTCGGCCGGGTGGCGGAGCCGCCGTCACCCGCGGGAGGGACGCCGTGCGGCGCGGCGCGGACTACCTTTCGTGTTCCTCCCACTGAGCCGAGCGCGCGCGAAGGACGACCCGTGTCCGCTCGCGTCGTCGCCGGCGGCCGGTCGTCACCTCATGGAGCGATGATGAAGAGAACACTTCCCCGGCCTCGGCGCAGGACGGCGCTGATCGTCGTGAGCGCGGCGATCCTGGTCGCCGCGGCGGCGGTCGTGGCGGTCGTCGTGCTGAACCGTCCCGCCGCGGACAAGCCCCCCTTCACCCTCTCCACCCCGCTCGTCTTCCGGCCCGTGCTGGAAGTCGAGTACAGAGACTCCTGCACCGGTGCGGAGCTGCCGGGAGACGAGAGCGGCACGTGCTACCGGCTGGGCGAGGGGATGACGGTCAGGCAGGCCAGGGAGGTGCGGGAAGCAGATTTGGACGGGGTCGAGTGGGCGCTTCTCGTCTCCCTCACCCCCGCCGACGGCGCCGCGTTCGCCGAGCTGACCGGCCGCCTGGCGGCGGAGCCCGACCCCCGCAACCAGATCGCCCTCGTCGTGGACGGGAAGATCATCAGCACTCCGGCCGTCCTGGAGCCGATCACCGGTGGAGAGGTCCAGCTGACCGGCGGGTGGAGCAGCCGGGAGGACGTCACCGCATACGTCGAACGGCTCACCCCCTGACGGAGGGCGCGGTCCCGGCCCGGCGCGGTCCCGGCCGGCCGGGCTCCCGCGCGCGCCAGCTGCCCAGCAGCCGCAGCGAGGTCTCCGAGGGGGAGCCGGCCTCGGCGGTGTAGACGACGAGCACCTGGTCGGGGTCGTCGGGCAGGCGCAGCGACTCGTAGTCCAGTACGAGCTCGCCGACCAGCGGATTGCGCAGCACCTTGCGGCCGTTGGTCTTGTCCTTGACGTTGTGGTGCGCCCACCACCTGCGGAAGTCCTCACTCTTGACCGACAGCTCGCCGACCAGCGCGGCCAGTTCGGGGTCGTCCGGGTAGGCCCCGGCCCGCAGGCGCAGGTAGGCCACCGTCTCCTGCCCCTTGGCCCGCCAGTCGGCGAACAGCGCGCGGACGTCCTCGTTCAGGAAGATCATCCGTGCCCAGTTGCGCTCCGCCGGCGGCAGCGCGCCGAAGTCGAGGAACGCCGCGGCGGCCATCCGGTTCCAGGCGAGCACGTCACCGCGGCGCCCGATGACGTAGGCGGGGATGCCCTCGGCCATGTCCAGCAGACGCCGCAGCCCCGGGCGAACCCGCTCCGGGCGAGGTGCGGGACGGCGCCGCGCGGGCGCCGGGCGGGCGAGGTTGCGCAGGTGCGCGCGCTCGGCCTCGTCCAGCCGCAGCGCACGCGCCACCGCCTCCAGGATCTCCTCGGAGACGTTGTTCGTACGGCCCTGCTCCAGCCGCACGTAGTAGTCCACGCTCACCCCGGCGAGCTGGGCCAGCTCCTCCCTGCGCAGCCCGGGGACGCGGCGGCGGGCGCCGCCGAACGGCTGCAGCCCCACATCCTCGGGCCGCAGCCGGGCCCGGCGGGTCCGCAGGAACTCGGCCAGATCCGCGCGCATGTTCACGGTGTCCAGTATGAGAGCGCGCATCCGCCTCATCATCGCCGACGGGCTCGGCCGGGTCGACCTGGTGGTCAACAACGCCGGCGTGATGCTGGCCGCGCCCTTCGCCGACGGCCGCGCCGGCGAGTGGCAGCGCATGATCGACACCAACCTCTCCGGCGCGCTGCGCGTGGTCGACGTCTTCCTGCCGGACCTGCTGGCCGCCGCGGCCGACGGCCGTACCGCCGACCTGGTCAACATCTCCTCGGTCGCGGCCCACGGCGTCTTCCCGAGCTTCGCGGTCTACTGCGCGACGAAGGCCGCCCTGTCCCACTTCTCCCGCAACCTGCGCGCGGAGCTCGGCCCGCGGAAGGTCCGCGTGACCAGCATCGAGCCCGGCCTGGTGGCCACCGAGCTGCAGGGACACGTCGACCACCCGGACGTGAACGCGGCGATCGACGACTGGCGCGAGGCCTTCGACTGGCTGTCGGACGCCGACCTGGCGGAACTGATCGCCTTCACCGTCGCCCGTCCCCGGCACGTCAACTTCCCGCAGATCGTGGCGATGCCCACCGGGCAGGTGTGAGGCGACCCCGCCGGGCCGGACGCCCCGGGCTCCGGGCAGGTCCTGGACGGGTGGGTCCTGAACCTGGGAGCGGGTACGGCGAGGCGTGACCCTAGCGCTGAGCCCGTGCGAGCGCCCTGACGGTTCCCCTGGCCATCACCTTCGTGTGCTCATCACGCTCGCGAGCCAGCCGCGGCGCCCACGGCGGTTCCCCGCGGCCGGCGCCCGCGGGCTCCTGGCGGTAGAAGATGTCGATGTCGACCTCTTCGCCGCCCATGACCAGGGTGTCCCACGCGCCGCTGACGACCAGGGTGCGCAGGGTCTCAGCGGACAGTTCGCCGAGGTGGGCGCGGAGGGAGGCGTCGTCGGGCAGGCCGGTGACGCGCCGGGTCAGGCGGGTCCGGATACGCCGCAGCCGCTCCATGAGCACTTCGACGTCGGCCTCCCGCGTCGCCTGCGCGTCCTCGCCCCCGCCCGCGAGGGCCGTGGCGATGTCGTCCTTGATGGCCCGGGTGACGCCGTGCTCATCGGTGGTGACCATCGCCTGCCAGGCGCGGCTCTTGTGCCGGTACTGGAGCATCGCCATGGCCGCCTCGTGCCGGATGAAGTCCGCGTCGCGCAAGGGGTGCCCGCGCCAGGCCTGGCTGAGCGAGCGGGCCAGCGAGATGGCCGAGGCCAGCCCGCTGTTGAGGCCACGGCCCGGCCAGAAGTGGATGGCGTTGGCCGCGTCGCCGAGCAGGAAGCCGTACGTGCCCGGCGTGGACGCGGTCGGCGCGTGCAGGCGCGCGGTGAACCGCGGCCGCTGCACCATGTCGAGCCGGAAAGCGGTGACGGCGCTCAGGTCGCTCTCCCGCACGCCGAACATGACCAGTCCCTCCTTGACCCGCCGCCACAGGGCGGAGCCCTTGAGCAGAGCGGGCAGGAACAGCGTGCCGTGGGTGGAGCAGCGGAACTCGCCGTGGTCGTTGCGTCCCATCATGCAGGGGCTGGCGGCGACGCACTGCTCGAAGACGTGACGGACGGGATCGATCCCGATGACCTCCATGGCCTCCTCGTCGGTGAGACGCATGTTGAGGAAGCCCTCGCCGTCCAGGGCGTTCAGCAGGAAGCGGTTCTGGGCCACGGTCAGCAGGACGCTCATGGCGTCGGGCAGGCCGGACCGCACCCGCAATCCCAGCACGACGTCCTGCAGGTGCCGGCCGTCCAGGGAGTAGATGGAGCTGTCCGCGGCGCCGAACTTGCCGGCGAAGTGCTCCCGCGTGCGCGACCGCCCACCCTCGCAAATGGCCAGCACGTGCTCCTGTTTCACGCTCTCGCCGTGCTCCTCGGGCGAGAAGCGGGCGGGGACGAGCCGGATGCGACCGGGCTTGTCGCCGGCCAGCTCCAGCAGCCTGTCCTCGATGGCGGCGATGCGGAGGTTGCGCGGCGCGTGGCCGCGGATGGAGTCGGGGCCGGCGGGCCACATCTCGGAGTACGCCCCGGGGGTGAACAGCCGCTCCTGCACCGGTCCGGGGAGATTCAGGTACTGGCGGCTCTGGACCGTGACGACCTGCTGGCGGCGGACGTTGCCCTCGGCCTGCCCCTTCCACACGATCCGCGAGTCCTTCTCCGTCCAGCGCCCGTCGTAGACGGTGACGGCGACCCGCGGGCCCATGAGGTCCTCCAGGAGGAGCGCGAGGCTCAGTCCGACGGGACCGCCGCCCGAGATCGACACCCTCAGGACCGGAAGCGATGGGTCGAGGAGCGTGGCGGCCCCGTCGGCTGCCCCGTCGACGGCTCCGTCGACGGCCTCGTCGGCTGCCAGGAAGCGGAAGCGCTCTTCGCCGATCATGATCAGGTCGCCCGGCTGGAGCACGTGCGATGTCACGCGCACGCCGTTGACCAGGGTTCCGTTCCGGCTGCCCAGGTCGTGCAGGACGTAGCGCCCGCCCTCGTGCCGCACTTCCGCGTGGCAGCGTGAAGCGCGTCTGCTGGCGATCACCACGCTGGAGGCGGGCCCGCGGCCGAAGGTGGTGGGCGTGCCGCCGAGCGTGAAGCGTTGACCGGAGAGCGGGCCGTCGTCTCCGACGATGACAGGAGGCATGGGTCCCATCGTGAGCGAGCGTGCCCGGCCGTACCGCTGAAAAATACGCACACGGCTCCAGCCGGCTCAGGACTCGCCCGTCCGGAGGCGCCCGGGCGGCCCCGGAGGCGCCCGGGCAGGTCCTAGAGGTAGAGGCCGGTGGTGTCGGGGGCGGGGGTCTGGGCGGTCACGCCGTCGCGGAGGGCGAACAGCTCGGCGAGGGTGGCTCCCGAGGGGGAGAGGCCCTCGGCGGCGCCGAGCCAGGCGGCCGCCTCGTCGTACGGGAGGGCGCCCACCTCGACCTGGGCCAGGCAGCGGCCCGGACGGACCACCGCCGGGTGGAGGCGGGCCAGATCCTCGTTCGTGGTGACGGCCACCAGGACGTCGCGGCCCTGGCCGAGGAGGCCGTCGGTCAGGTTGAGCAGGCGGGACAGCCCCTGGCCCGCCGCCTCCTTGGCGCCGCCCCTGATCAGCTCGTCGCAGTCCTCCAGCACCAGCAGGCGCCACTTCTTGCCGTCCTCGCCGTCCTCGCCGTCGTGGTGGGAGTCGGCGCCGACGGCCACCTCCATCAGGTAGCCGGGGGAGCCGAACAGCCGCTCCGGGTCGAGCACGCAGTCCACCTGGCACCACGACCGCCACTGGCGGGCGAGGGTGCGCAGCAGCGTGGTCTTGCCGGTGCCGGGCGGACCGTGCAGCAGGAGCAGACGGCCGTGGATGTCGTCCGGGGTGAGGGCCATCAGCCGGGAGAGCGGGGTGTGCAGGGACCTGGCGTAGTTGCCGCGCACCTCCGCCCACGGGGAGGCGGTGATCGGCTTGCCGGAGCGGCGGCTGCCGTGGCCGTTGTGCCACCAGAAGCCCATCTCGACGTGGTCGCTCTCCGGGGCGGGCTCCGTCGCCCCCTCGGAGATCTCGGCGATCACCGTCCGGGCGAGATCCTCGCTGACCGCGGTCACGCTGAGGGTGGCGGACCGGTTCCGGTACCGGATCACGCGCAGCGTCCAGCCCTCCCCGGTCACCAGCTGCGACTCCCGGCCGTCGTCGTCGCGGGCCGCCCGGACGAGCGTCCCGCCGGCGGGCATGAGCGGGGCGTCGGAGCGGACCCGCTCCAGGTTCGCCGTACGGGCCCAGGGCTGGGAGCCGGTGGCGAACGGGGACAGCGCGAGGGCGTCGATGACGTCGGCGGGGCTGTCGGCGTCGTCGAGCCAGATGTTCATCGGCAGCTCCGCCGGGTGCTGCTCCGGCGCGAAACGTACCTCCTTCAACACGGACATGACGCCATGATCCCGGCCACGGCCGCGGAGGTCGAAGGGTTTTCCCGGCCCGTGCCGCGGCCGGGAACTCTTGGTCGGTAACCCGTGGCCGGGGACCCGCGGCCGGGAATCCTCGGTCAGGAACTCTTGGTCAGGTCGCCCGTGTAGGTGGTGCCCAGGCCGAGGCCGTCGACCCAGCGGTAGGCGAGGGTCCGCTCGTCCGTGCCCTTCTGGGTGAGGTCCAGCGGACCCTCCACGCACGCGGCGGGATCGTCCTGTTTCAGATCGAAGCTGAGCGTGGAGCCGGTGACCTTGGTGAGATTGAGCGTTCCGGCGCAGCCTGAGGTCGGCTCGGTCCACTTCCCGGAACTCGCGCCGGCCTCCAGGCTGATCGTCACGTCGTGCTCCTTCAGCCCGATCGGGATGCTGGGCTTGATGTGCCCGGACCACGTGCCCGCGAAGGCGGCCGGGATCTCCAGCCCGTCTCCGGCCGGCGGGGAGGAGGCGCTCGCGGAGGGTTCCGCTGCCGAGGGCTCCGCGGAGGCGGTTCCGTCCGGGCCGGAGGCGGTGCTCTCGGCCGGCGGGGAGCCGGTCGCGGACGTCGGGGTGGACGTGGCGGCGCCGGGGCCGTCGAGGCGGTCGCCGAGGGCGATCCACGCGACGATCCCGGCGGTGGCCAGCACGGCCACCACCACCAGGACCGAGGCCGCCACCAGCCCCCGGGAGCGGGTCCGCCCCGTCTGCGTGGTGAGGGCGGACCGGCCGGGGCCGGTCCGCTCCGGGGTGGCGGGGACGCCGGGACCGGGGCCGGAGCGGGGGAAGCCGGTGGGAGCCGGATCGCGGGGCGAGCCCGTGTCCCCCGGGGCGCCGGCGCCGTCCGGCCGGCCGGAGGGGAAGGCGCCGCCGTCCGGCGGGCCGGCCGGGGAGGCGATCGCGCTGCCGAGCCGTACCAGGTCCTCGGTGGAGGGCGGGGTGCGCGTGCCCGGGTCCACCAGGCCGATCATCAGGTCGCGGGCGGTGGGGCGGCGGGCGGGGTCCTTGTCGAGGCAGGAGGCGATGAGCGCGCCGTAGCGGGCGGGCAGCGCCGACAGGTCCGGGTGGAGGGTGAGGACGCGGTGCAGCACGGCGGGCACGGTGTCGGCCCCGAACGGGGCGCGCCCGCTCGCCGCGCAGACCATGGTCGCCGCCCAGGCGAACACGTCGGAGGCGGGGGACGCCGGGGAGCCGGAGATCTGCTCGGGGGACAGGTAGGCCGGGGTGCCGACCAGCCCGGAGGTGTGGGTGGCCGCGCTCTCGTCCCGGGCGATGCCGAAGTCCACCACCCGGGGGCCGTCCGGGCCGAGCAGCACGTTGGCGGGCTTGAAGTCGCGGTGGACCACCCCGGCGGCGTGGATCGCGGCCAGGGCGGTGGCCGTGCCGACGACCAGGCGTTCCAGCTCGCCGCCGCGCAGCGGGCCGCCCTGCTTGACGCGCTGGTCGAGGGAGGGGCCGTCGACGAACTCGCTGACCACGTAGGGCCGCGGCCCGTCCACCGAGGCGGTCAGCACGCGCGCCGTGCAGAACGCGGCGACGCTCTCCATCGCCGCCAGCTCCCGGGCGAGCCGCCTGCGGGACTCCTGGTCCGCGCGGTACAGCAGTTTGACCGCGACCGGTTCGCCGTCGGGCGCGCGCCCGAGGTAGACGACGCCCTGACCGCCTTCGCCGAGCCGGCCGACCAGCTGGAACGCGCCGAGCCGTACGGGGTCGCCGGGCACGAGAGGAGTCGCCGTCACGGTGGCAAGGCTAGCGATACCGAACGGTACGGGCATAGGGCGGGTTCCGGCATTTGCGATGGACGGCGGAGCCTGATCCGTTTTCCTGAGCCGCGTCATACCGATGTCCAAGGTAGATCAATCGGTAAACCTCCCGGCGTGCCGCGCGTCACCTATTACGCTCCGATTAGGCACCATTGCTCAACCCCCTGGAGATTTCTGTGGCCATCGACCTCGTGTCCCGCCGTGAATGGGGGGCCCGCTCCCCGCGTGGTTCCTACAGCTCCCTCACCTCGACCAGAGGTGTGAAAATTCACTACACGGGCGGTCGGGTCGATCCCAGAATTCTTGACGATCACGCTAGGTGCGTAAATTTGGTGAAATCCATCCAAATCCACCACATGGACGGGAACGGATGGATAGATATCGGCTATTCCATGATCGCGTGTCCGCATAAAAAGGTATTTGAAGGACGCGGACCCAAGCGGCTCCCGGCCGCGAACGGTGCCGGTCTCAACAGCGCGCACTACGCGGTCCTCGGCCTGGTCGGCTCGTCCGGCCTGGTCCAGCCGAACGACGCGATGCTGCACGCCATTCTCGACGCCGTCGACCACCTCCGCGACCGGGGCGGCGCGGGCCGCGAGATCAAGGGCCACCGCGACGGTTACTCGACCTCCTGCCCGGGCGACCCCCTCTACCGGTGGGTACGGCGCGGCGCCCCCCGCCCCGGCGGCGGGGACCCCGAGCCGCCGCCCGAGCCGCACCCCTCCTTCCCCGGCCGCACGCTCAAATACCCGCCGGTCATGGTCGGCGAGGACGTCCGGACCTGGCAGCGCCAGATGCGCAGGCGCGGCTGGGACCTCGACGTCGACGGCCTCTACGGCGAGGCCTCCCGGGCCGCCTGTCGCGCGTTCCAGGAGGAGAAGGGCCTGGCGGTCACCGGCGCGGTCAACCGCGCCACCTGGAACGCGACCTGGGAGGCGCCGATCACCTGACCTTCGGGACCTTCGGGACCTTCGGGGACTTCGGGACCCGTGCGTCCTCCGCCTCCTCCGCCGGCTGCGGGAACGCGGCCTCCGGGGCCCGCGCGACCTGCGGGGCCTCCACGGGCTTCAGGATCTCCCCGGTCTCCTGCGGATGATGGCAGGCCACCCAGTGATCCGTGCCGATCCGGCGCATCACCGGCTCCTCGGCCGCGCACAGCGGCGTGGCCGCCGGGCAGCGGGTGCGGAAGCGGCACCCGCTGGGCGGCGTCACCGGGGACGGCGGCTCGCCGCTGATCAACTGGTCGGCCGGGGGCAGGCCGAGCCCGCCGCGCGGGATCGAGGCCAGCAGCGCCCGGGTGTAGGGGTGCGCAGGCCGCTCGACCAGGGCGTCGCCGGAGGCGAGCTCGCACACCTTGCCGAGATACATCACCAGGATGCGGTCGCTGACGTTCTTGACCACGGCCAGGTCGTGGGCGATGAAGACCAGCGTCAGCCGGTAGCGCTCCTTGAGCTCCTCCAGCAGGGCGAGGATCTGGGCCTGCACCGAGACGTCCAGCGCGGAGACCGGCTCGTCGCAGATGACGATCTCGGGGTCGAGCACCAGCGCCCGGGCGATGGAGACGCGCTGGCACTGCCCGCCGGAGAACTCGTGCGGGCGCCGGGTGGCGGCCGTGGCGGGGTCGAGCCCGACGGCCGTGAGCATCTCGTCCACCCGGTCCGCGCCCGCGCCCCAGACGCGCGGCCCCTCGGCGACGATGTCGCGCACCCGCCGCCGGGGGTTGAGCGACGAGATCGGGTCCTGGAAGATCATCTGCAGCCGTCTGCGGGTCCTGCGCAGCGCCTCCCCGCGCAGGGCGGTCAGCTCCAGGCCGTCCAGCCGGACCGAGCCGCGCAGCGGCGGGGGCATCTGCATCAGCGCCCGCGCCGTCGTGGACTTGCCGCAGCCGGACTCGCCGACGATGCCGAGGGTCTCCCCGCGGGCCACATCGAAGCTCACCCCGGACACCGCGTGCACGCTGCGTCCCCGCCCGGCGGGGAACTCCACGACCAGGTCCTCCACCCGGAGCACCACCTCCCCGGGGGGACGGAGGTGGGCGTTCCCGCTACCGGCCACGGCTGTCGGCTCCTTCGATCACGTCGGTCGTCTCCAGTTCCGCCGCGGCCTCCGCCACGACCTCCGCGGCCTCCGCCGCCTCCTCGAGCTCCGCGGCCTCCTCGGCGGCCTTGAGCGCCTCGGCCGTCCCGGAGGCTCCGGACAGCTCGGGCGACGTCTCGACGACCCCGGCCCCGGTTCCCACGGGGTACCAGCAGGCGTAGAGGTGGTCGAGGGTCTCCGCCTGGAACAGGGGCGGCTCCTCCTGCGAGCACCGTTCCCTGGCGTAGGGGCAGCGGGGGTGGAAGGCGCAGCCCGACGGCGGGTGCGCCAGGTCCGGCGGGCGGCCGGGCAGCAGGCGGAGCGGGTGGTGGGCGGGATCGGTCAGCTTGGGCACCGCCCGCAGCAGGGCCTCGGTGTACGGCATGCGGGTCCGCTCGAACAGCGAGTCGGCCGGGCCCCGCTCGACGACCTTGCCGGCGTACATCACGATGACCTCGTCGGACCACTCGGCCACCACCGACAGGTCGTGGCTGACCAGGACCACGGCCATGTGGCGCTCCTCGCGCTGCCGCCGGATCAGCCGGAGCACCTGGTCCTGGACGGTGACGTCGAGCGCGGTGGTCGGCTCGTCGGCGAACAGGATGTCCGGGCCGCACGACAGGGCCATCGCGATCGTCACCCGCTGCCGCATGCCGCCGGAGAGCTGGTGGGGGTAGCGGCGCAGGATCCGCGCGGGCTCGGGGATGCCGACCGAGGCCAGCAGCTCCGCGGCCCGGGCCCGGGCGGCCTTGCGCTTCATGCCCAGGTGGACCATGAGCGGCTCCATGACCTGGGTGCCGATCGTCCGGACCGGGTTGAGGGCCGTCATCGGATCCTGGAAGACGGCGGCCATACGGGTCCCGAGGATGTGCCGCATCTGCTCGTCGTCGAGCTCGGTCAGGTCCTGCCCGTCCAGGTACACCCGCCCGCCGCGCCGCGTCCCGGCCTCCGGGGTCAGACCGAGGACGGAGCGGATCAGCATGGACTTGCCCGACCCGGACTCGCCCACGATCGCCAGGGTCCGGCCGCGCTGCAGGGTGAAGGAGACGCCGTCCACGGCCCGCACGGCGCCGCGGGCGGTGGTGAAGTGGGTGCGCAGGTCGGCGACCTGGAGGAGGACGTCCTCCTCCACGTGGTGCGGCCGGGCGGGCAGCCGGTCGGCCTGGCGGCGCCGTACCGGCTCCAGGTTGCTCTGCCGCACGTCGGTCAGCGCCCGCAGCCGGTCGCCGATCAGGTTGAAGGCCAGCACGGTCAGGAACATGACGAAGGAGGGGATGAGGACGACGTGCGGCGCGTCCTCCATCAGGGGCCGGCCCTCGTTGATCAGCCCGCCCCAGGTGGGGGTGGGGGCCTGGACCGACAGGCCGAGGAAGGCCAGGCTGCCCTCGGCCACGATGGCCACCGCCATGCCGATGAAGGCGTAGGAGAGCACCGGCAGCGACACGTTGGGCACGACCTCGCGCCACAGGACGGTCCGGTCCCGGGCGCCGAGCACCCTCGCGGCGGCGACGAACTCCCGCTCGGAGAAGACCATGGTCGCGCCGCGCACCAGCCGGACCCAGGCGGGGACGCCGAGCACGCCCAGCACGATGAGCACGTTGAGCAGGCTCGCCCCCGCGAACGCCACCACGGCCAGCGCGAACACCAGCGCGGGGAAGGCGAGCGCGATGTCGTTGACCCCCATGATGACCGCGTCGGTGGCGCGCCGCCGGTAGCCGGCCAGGACGCCCAGGGGCGCGCCGAACAGCACGCCGAGCAGGACCGCCCCGATGCCGACGATGAGGGAGACCCGGGCGCCGTACACGACCCGGCTCAGCACGTCCCGGCCGAGGCCGTCGGTGCCGAACGGGTGGTCCGGGCCGGGGCCGGCCTGGGGCGGCCCGACCAGCGTCTCGTCGTAGCGGGGCAGCGGGAGCAGGTCGGCCGTGGCCGCCGCGGCGAGGATCAGCGTGATCCAGCCCAGCGCGAGCCAGAAACTCCAGCCCAGCCGCCTACGCACGCCGGATCCTGGGATCGACGGCGACGTAGACGAGATCCACCGCGAAGTTGACGAGCACGTAGCCGACCGAGATCAGCACCACGCCTCCCTGCACTGTCAGATAGTCACGGGCGAAGATGGATTCCACGATGAGCCGGCCCACGCCGGGCAGCCCGAAGAGCGTCTCGATGATCACCGCTCCGCCGATCAGCGCTCCGAGGTTGAGGCCGATGGCGGTGATCAGCGAGATGGCGGAGGGGCGCAGCGCGTGCCGCCACAGGATGCGGCGGGGGGACAGGCCCCGGGCGCGGGCCAGCGTGATGTAGTCCTCCTGCAGGGTGGCGATCAGGTCCGTGCGCAGCAGCCGCGCGTAGACGGCCGTCTGCGCGCAGCCGAGGGTGATCGCGGGCAGCAGCACCGACGTCAGGTTCCAGCCGAGGTCCACCGAGATCGAGGTCCAGCCGGTGGCGGGCAGCACCTGCAGCTTCACGGCGAACACCAGGATCAGCAGCACGCCGAGCACGAACACCGGGGTGGACAGCAGCCCGAAGCTGAGCGCGGTCAGCGCCTGGTCCAGGGGCCGGCCGGCCCGGCGGGCCGCCGCGACGCCGATCGGCACGGCCAGGCCGAGCGCGACCAGCTGCGCCGCGATCAGCAGCTCCAGCGTGACCGGGAGCCGCTCGGCCAGGGCCTCGGTGACGGGCACGCTCGTGGTGTAGGAGGCGCCCAGGTCGCCGGTGGCCAGGCCGCCGAGCCAGGACAGGTAGCGGGTGAACAGGGGGTCGTCCAGGTTGAGCTCGCGGCGGAGCTGCTCGCGGGCCTCCTCGCTCGCCGACAGGCCCAGGATCTGCGTGGTGGGGTCACCCGGCAGCAGGCTGAGCAGGAGGAAGGAGAGGAAGGTGACCACGAGCAGCACCACCAGGAGGCGGACCAGCCGCAGGGCTATCACGGCTGGTCGAGCCAGAGCTGGGAGAACGGGTGGTACGGGATCGGCGACCCGGTCAGCGGCATCCCCTTGGAGCCGTCGGGCAGGACGTGCTGCCCGATGCCCTTGACCTTCGTCTTGGCGACCACCGCCCCGGTGTTGAGGTGGTCGATGAAGACGTACGGGACGAGCGCGCGCAGCCGCTGCTGCACGGTGGCGTAGGCCTTCTTCCGGACGTCCTCCTGGGGGTTGCTCCGGCCGGTGTCGAGGGCGTTGCTGAGCTCGGCGTCCTTGATCCGGGTGAAGTTGAGGGAGACGGCGCCGACCGGCTGGGCGTAGTTCTGGTGCATCCAGATGTACTCGCCGTCGGGGTCGGGGGAGGAGAACTGCACCCAGACGGTGGCCTGGTAGTCACCCGTCACCGCCCGGTTGATCAGGTCGGCCTGGTCGACCTGCCTGATCGTCGTCTCCACGCCGATCTTGCGCCACATGTCCTGGGCGAGTTCGATGCCCTGCATGGTGTTGGGGTCGGGCGGCGAGACGATCTCGAACTTGACCGGTCCCTTCTCGGCCTCGACCTGCTTGATCAGCTCGGTGGCCTTGGCCGGGTCGTAGGCGGGGTAGTCGCCGCCCTGGGCGTACCACTTGGACTCCTTCGACCAGGGGCTGTCGGCCTCCTGGGTGAGCCCGCCGCGGAGCGTGGAGATGACCGTCTTGCGGTCGGTGGCGTGCGCGAGCGCCCGGCGGATCCGCAGGTCGTCCAGGGGCGCCACGGCGGTGTTGAGCATGAACATGTACTCCGGCACCGCCATCCCGGCGGCCCGGCTGACGGTGTAGGCGTCCTTGAGCCCGCCGAACTTGACGATGTCCTCGTCCCGGGTGGTGCCGATCGCGTCGACGCCGCCGGCCTCCAGGGTCTGCGCCCGGGTCTGGCTGTCGGGCAGGATCCGGAACTCGATCTCGTCGAGGTACGGGAAGCCCTTGCGCCAGTAGTTCGGGTTCTTCGTCACCACGAAGCGGCTGCCGGGCACGTACTCCTTGAACACGAACGGCCCGGTCCCGACCGGTGTGCGGCTGGCGGCCTTGGGGTCGGCGAGCGAGGACTTGGGGACGATCATGCCGATCTGCGCGGCCAGGTAGTAGGGGAAGGCCACCCAGGGGTTGTTCAGCGTGACCTTCACCGTCATCGGGTCCACGACCTCGGCGGATTTCACCGGTGCGAACACCGCCGTGTTGAGCGGAGAGGCCTTCTGGGCGTCGAGGTTGGCCTTGACGACCTCCGCGTTCAGCTGCTCCCCGTTCGAGAAGGCGATCCCGGGGCGCACCTTGACGGTCCACTCGTTGGCGTCGGTGTTGGGCGTCAGGGACTCGGCCAGCATGGGTTTCCAGTTGCCCTCGGCGTCCACCCCCACGAGGGCTTCGATGATCGTCCCGGTCATGCTGTAACTCTGGGACGCGAACTGGTCGGTGACGGGATTGAAGCCCGCGGCGTCGGCGCTGAGCGCGTAGACAAGCCGCCCGCCCGAGACGGGTGACCCCGCGGGGGACGCCCCCGCGCCCTGTGGTGGTCCGCCCTCGGTGGGGCGGGGGCCGCTGCAGGCGGCCAAGGCAAGGCATAGGACAGAAACGATGGAAATCATGGAGCGCCGCATGCGCGCCTCCTCCCGGTAAGCCCCCCGAGAGCAATTTCACCGATAGTACTATCGGTGAAAAATCTCACAAGGCCTCTGAAGCCGTTGTTCGCACCGCTTTCGGGAGCCGCGTGCCACGTAGGGTTGTCGGGGACCGAGGAGGGACGATGGCCGGCACTTCACTGAGCCGCAGCGAGGCCAAGGAGCTGACCAGGCGGCGTCTGATCCGGGCCGCGTTCGCCATCCTCGACGAGGAGGGCGAGGCCGGACTGACCACGGTCAAGGTCGCCAAGGCGGCCGGAATCGCTCAGTCGAGCTTCTATGTGCACTTCAAGGACCGGCACGAGCTGCTGCGGGCGCTCGGCGACCAGGCGGGCGAGCGGCTCCGGGCCACGATGCGGGAGGCCAGGCTGAAGGCTCACGTGGCCGGAGACGCGCGGGGCCACCGCGACGCCTTCCGCATCCCGCTGGAGGCCATCTGCCGCCATCCGGAGCTGTTCCGCATCGGCATGCGCGCCCGGCACGACCCCTGCTCCCCGCTTCAGGAGTTCGCGATCCAGACCGCGGCCGCCTACCGGGCGCACCTGGCCGCCGACCTGGCGGCCATGGGCTTCCCCACCGAGAGCGAGCACGACCGCCGCCGCCTGGAGATGGTCGCCGACGGGATCAACTCGCTGACCAACACGATGGCCGTCGGCCATCTGGAGGGGCGCTACCCGGACCTGGAGGAGGTGGTGGACGTCCTCGTCGCCTTCTCGAAGGGATGCCTGCGGGCGCTCCGCGCGCCCGCCGGCCGGGACGGGGCGGACCACCCGCAGGGGTGAGACGACCGGCGCGCGGTGTCCACTCCGTGGGACCCCGGAGGAATGTTCTACAGGCGGTGCGCCTACTATCCGGTTCATGACCGTGCCGCCTGAGGAACTCCGCCCGGCCGCAGCGACCCCGCCGGCCCCGTCGTTCCCGCCGATCACCCGTGAGCGGTGGCGGGAGCTGGCGCTCGGGGTCCTGCGCAAGTCCGGGGTGGAGGCCGGCTCGCCCGAGGAGGCGCTGGCCGCGACCACCTACGACGGCGTGACCGTCGCGCCGCTCTACGACCCCTCCGATCTCCCGGGCGACCCGGGCCTGCCGGGCGCCGCTCCCTACACGCGCGGATCCCGCCCGGTGTCCGGGAGCTGGGACGTACGGCAGCGCCACGAGACGGCCGACCCCGAGGCCGTCCTGGCCGACCTGGAGAACGGCGTCACCTCGCTCTGGCTCGCCCTGGCGCCGGAGGATCTGCCGCGCGCCCTCGACCGGGTCCACCTGGAGCTCGTCTCGGTCACACTGGAGGCGGGTGAGCGGACCCGCGAGGCCGCCGAGTCCCTGTTCGCCCTCGCGGCCCGGAAGGCGGGGTCCGCGGAGGCGGCGTCCGCCGCCCTCACCGGCACCCTCGGCGCCGACCCCCTCGCCCACCACGCCCGCACCGGCACTTCCGCCGCGGCTTCCGCTCCGCGGGGTGGGGACGGAACCGAGGCCGGGGCCGAGGGCGGTCACCGGGACGGCGGGCTCGCGGTCGCGGTGGATCTGGCCCGCCGGTGCGTGGCGGAGTTCCCCGGGCTCCGGGCGATGGTCGTGGACGCGACGCCGTACCACGACGCGGGCGGGAGCGACGCCGAGGAGCTGGGCTGCTCGATCGCGACCGGCGTCGCCTACCTGCGGGCGCTGACGGACGGCGGGCTCACCCTGGAGCAGGCGTTCGGGCAGCTGGAGTTCCGCTACGCCGCCACCGCCGACCAGTTCCTCACCATCGCCAAGCTCCGCGCGGCGCGCAGGCTCTGGGCGCGGGTCGCCGAGGCGTGCGGCGTCAGCGGGGCCGCCGGCTCAGGCTCCGCTCAGGACGGCTCCGCTCAGGACGGCTCCGCTCAGGACGGTTCCGGTGAGGCCGGTCGGCGCGCGGCGCCCGGCCGCCAGGTGCAGCACGCCGTGACCAGCTCGGCCATGATGACCGCCCGGGACCCGTGGGTGAACATGCTCCGCACCACCGTGGCCTGCTTCGCCGCCGGGGTCGGCGGCGCCGACGCGGTGACCGTCCAGCCGTTCGACGCCCGGCTCGGCCTGCCCGACGCCTTCTCCCGGCGCATCGCGCGCAACACCCAGTCGCTGCTGGTGGAGGAGGCGGGCGTGGCGCGGGTGACCGACCCGGCGGGCGGCTCCTTCTACGCCGAGCGGCTCACCGAGGACCTCGCGGTCCGGGCGTGGGAGTGGTTCCAGGAGATCGAGCGCGCGGGCGGCATGGCCGCGGCCCTGGATTCGGGGCTGGTCGCGGACCGCCTGGCGGTCACGCGGGAGCGCCGGGCGGCGAACATCGCCCGCCGCCGCGACCCCGTCACCGGCGTCAGCGAGTTCCCCAACCTCACCGAGAAGCTCCCGGTGCGGGCGCCCAGGCCGGGCGCGGGGACAGGCGCGGGGACGGGGCCGGGGTCGGGGCCGTCCCCGGACGGCGCGGAGCGCCCCGCAGGAGGGTTGCCGCGGGTCGCCTACGCCCAGGAGTTCGAGGCGCTGCGCGACCTGGCCGACGCCCGGGACGAGCGCCCGAGCGTCTTCCTGGCCACGATCGGCCCGGTGGCCGCGCACACGGCCCGCGCCTCGTTCGCGGCCAACCTGTTCCAGGCCGGGGGTGTCGCCACCGTCCTGTCCGGGCCGGAGACCGACCCGGGACGGATCGCCGCCGCCTTCGCCGCGAGCGGCACGCCGGTCGCCTGCCTGTGCTCCAGCGACCGGCTGTACGGCGAGCACGCCGAGGCCGTGGCCGCGGCGCTGCGCGCGGCCGGCGCGCGAAAGGTCTGGCTGGCGGGGAAGGGGTCCTACGCGGGAGTGGACGCCGCGCTCTACGCCGGGTGCGACGCCCTGGCCGTGCTCCGCGAGACCTTCGACGACCTGGAGGTGGCCCGGTGAGAGCCTGCCGAGGGCCGGGGCCCGGGACGGACGGGCGCGGGCCCGGCGCCGCCGCGGCGCCCCGGGCGGGAGAGCGTCGCCCGGGAGGCGGCGGGACGAGCACGAGGACTGACAGGACCGGGGAGGTGACCCGATGATTCCGGATTTCTCGGGGATCGAGCTGGGCGGCCGGGCGGAGGCCGTACCGGACGGCCTTGAGCGGTGGGCGCGGGCGGTCCGGGAGGAGACCGGTCACGGCCCGGACGAGCTGGTGTGGGAGACGCCCGAGGGCATCGGCGTCAAGCCGCTCTACACGGCCGCGGACGTCGAGGGGCTGGACTTCCCGGCGACCTACCCGGGCGCGGTGCCGTACGTGCGCGGGCCGTACCCGACGATGTACGTCAACCAGCCCTGGACCATCCGGCAGTACGCCGGGTTCTCCACCGCCGAGGAGTCCAACGCCTTCTACCGGCGCAACCTGGCCGCCGGGCAGAAGGGCCTGTCGGTCGCCTTCGACCTGGCCACCCACCGCGGCTACGACTCCGACCACCCGCGCGTGGCCGGCGACGTCGGCATGGCGGGCGTGGCCATCGACTCGATCTACGACATGCGGCAGCTGTTCGACGGGATCCCCCTCGACAGGATGAGCGTGTCGATGACCATGAACGGCGCGGTGCTGCCGATCCTGGCGCTGTACATCGTGGCCGCCGAGGAGCAGGGGGTGGCGCCCGGGCAGCTGGCCGGGACCATCCAGAACGACATCCTCAAGGAGTTCATGGTCCGCAACACCTACATCTATCCGCCGGGGCCGTCGATGCGGATCATCTCCGACATCTTCGCCTACACCAGCGAGCGGATGCCGAAGTTCAACTCGATCTCGATCTCCGGCTACCACATCCAGGAGGCCGGGGCCACCTGCGACCTGGAGCTGGCCTACACCCTGGCCGACGGCGTGGAGTACCTGCGGGCGGGCGTGGAGACCGGGCTGGACGTCGACCGCTTCGCGCCGCGCCTGTCGTTCTTCTGGTGCATCGGCAT
Source organism: Planobispora longispora (assembly GCF_016863135.1). Taxonomy (GTDB): domain Bacteria; phylum Actinomycetota; class Actinomycetes; order Streptosporangiales; family Streptosporangiaceae; genus Planobispora; species Planobispora longispora. The sequence continues at coordinate 312,989 of NZ_BOOH01000001.1, read as the reverse complement.
GAACTTCTTCATGGAGGTCGCCAAGCTGCGGGCCGCCCGGCTGCTCTGGTCCCGGCTGGTGGCGGGCTTCGGCGCGAAGGACCCCAAGTCGCTCTCGCTGCGCACCCACTCGCAGACCTCCGGCTGGTCGCTGACCGCGCAGGACGTCTTCAACAACGTGGTGCGGACCTGCGTCGAGGCGATGGCCGCCACCCAGGGGCACACCCAGTCGCTGCACACCAACGCCCTGGACGAGGCCCTGGCCCTGCCCGGCGACTTCTCGGCGCGCATCGCCCGCAACACCCAGCTGATGCTCCAGCAGGAGTCGGGCACCTGCCGGGTGATCGACCCGTGGGGCGGCTCCTACTACGTGGAGCGGCTCACCCACGAGCTGGCGGAGCGGGCGTGGGGGCACATCCGGGAGGTCGAGGCCGCCGGCGGCATGGCCAAGGCCATCGACGCCGGGCTGCCCAAGCTCCGCATCGAGGAGGCCGCCGCCCGCACCCAGGCGCGCATCGACTCCGGGCGGCAGCCGGTCATCGGCGTCAACAAGTACCGGCCGGACGCCGACGAGCCGATCGAGGTGCTCAAGGTCGACAACACCGCGGTGCGGGCCAGCCAGCTGGAGAAGCTGCGGCGGCTGCGCGCCGAGCGCGACCCTCGCGCGGTGGACGAAGCCCTGGCAGCGCTCACCAAGGCCGCCGACGCCGCGCTGAACGGCACCCGCGCGCCCGGCCTGGAGCAGAACCTGCTCGCGCTGGCGGTGGACGCCGCCCGGGCCAAGGCCACGGTCGGGGAGATCTCCGACGCGCTGGAGAAGGTCTTCGGGCGGCACGCCGGGCAGATCCGTACGATCTCCGGGGTGTACCGCGAGGAGGTGGGATCCGGCGTGGACGAGGTCCGTACGGCGTGCGCCGCGTTCGAGCGGGCCGAGGGCCGCCGCCCCCGCATCCTGGTCGCGAAGATGGGCCAGGACGGCCACGACCGGGGCCAGAAGGTGATCGCCACCGCCTTCGCCGACCTCGGCTTCGACGTCGACGTCGGCCCGCTGTTCCAGACGCCGGAGGAGGTCGCCCGCCAGGCGGTCGAGGCCGACGTGCACGTGGTCGGCGTCTCCTCGCTGGCGGCGGGGCACCTGACGCTGGTGCCCGCGCTGAAGCGGGCCCTGGCCGAGCTGGACGCCGACGACATCATGATCGTCGTTGGCGGCGTCATCCCGCCGGGCGACGTCGAGGCGCTGCGCGAGGCCGGGGCCTCCGCGGTCTTCCCGCCGGGCACCGTGATCGCCGAGGCCGCCCTCGGCCTGCTGGCGGACCTGTCGGCCCGGCTCGGCCATGAGTCCTGAGCCTTGAGCGCCCTTGAGGACTACGTCCAGGGGGTGCGGTCCGGGTCGAGGCGCTGGATCGGCCGGGCCGTCACCCTCGTGGAGTCGACCAGGGCCGACCACCGCGAGCTGGCGCAGCGGCTGCTGGTCGAGCTGACGCCGCTGGCGGGCGGGGCCCGCCGGCTCGGCGTCTCCGGCGTGCCGGGGGTCGGCAAGTCGACGTTCATCGACGCGCTCGGCACCCACCTGACCGGGCGGGGCCACCGGGTCGCGGTGCTGGCCGTCGACCCGTCGTCCACCCGGACGGGCGGCAGCGTCCTGGGCGACAAGACCCGCATGTCCCGTCTGGCGACCGACGACAACGCCTTCATCCGGCCCTCGCCGACCTCGGGGACCCTGGGCGGGGTCGCCAAGGCGACCCGCGAGGCCATGGTGGTGGTCGAGGCGGCCGGGTACGACGTGGTGATCGTGGAGACCGTGGGCGTCGGGCAGTCGGAGACCGCCGTCGCGGACATGGTGGACACCTTCCTGCTGCTGACCCTCGCCAGGACCGGCGACCAGCTCCAGGGCATCAAGAAGGGCGTGCTGGAGCTGGCCGACGTGATCGCGGTCAACAAGGCCGACGGCCCGCACGAGACGGACGCCCGCCGTGCGGCCCGGGAGCTGGCGGGGGCGCTGCGGCTGCTGCGCTCCGGGCGCTCCGAGCGCGCCGTGCCGGTGCTGACCTGCAGCGGGCGGGAGGGGACCGGCCTCGAGGAGCTCTGGCAGCAGGCCGTCGCGCACCGCGACGGCCTCGACGCCTCCGGGGAGCTGGCCGACAAGCGGCGGCGCCAGCAGGTCGGCTGGACCCGGTCCATGGTCGTCGACCGGCTCCTGCGGATGCTGCACGACCATCCGGGCGTGGCGGCCGTGACCGCGGAGGCCGAGCGCGAGGTCCTGGCCGGCACGCTCACCCCCGCGCTGGCCGCCGATCGCATCCTCGCGGCGTTCACGGAGGGTGAGCGCGGGGCGGCGTCCGGGCGGAGCGCCGGGGATGGTCGTGTTAACGGACGGTAACCAGCAGCGGATACCCGAATTTGCGACTATTTGGGGTCGATGCGAGCTTGATCACTACTGGCCGATCATGTGATACTTCGTCCGGAGAAATGCGAATGCTGTGATGTGACGCGCCTTTGACGTACGGCTCCCGTAGGGGGCGCACGGCGAGGTTCCGGGGTCCCGGAATGGCCGCCGGCCGATCCCGGCCCGGCTCCATATCCGGGACGGGAAAGGGACGCAACGGGTGTCCCGGCGCTGGATGTGCTGAACCGTCCGCCTGACCGCGGGCGGTTTTCCGTGTTGCGCGCTCACGTCACGCAAGGTGGGAGACGCGTGGCGATGTCGATCGAGGTGGAGGCCGGGCCCGTCCGGAAGGCGAGGCCCGTTCCGATGCGCAGGGCCCTGCGCAGGCTCATGGACGACCCGGCGGGCGGGCTGTGGGAGTTCGCGCAGGAGGCCGGGGGAGAGGTCGTCCGGCTGGAGCTGGGACCCTTCCGCCCCTACCTGGTGACCCATCCCGACCACGTCCAGCAGGTCATGCGCATGGAGTGGACGAACTACCAGCGCACGGGGATGTTCTGGCGCCCGCTGGAGCGGTTGTTCGGCAACAGCATCATGGGCGACGGCGAGCAGTGGCGGATCAGCCGGACGATCCTGCAGCCCCTGTTCACCACGCGGTACATCGCCACCCTCGCCGAGGAGGTGGCGGCCCGCGTCGCCGGGCGCATCGAGGAGTGGGACGGATACGCCCGCAGCGGGCGGTCCATGGACGCCACCGCCGAGATGTCGGGCATCCTCACCTACATCGTCAACCGGGTGCTGTTCGGGGACAAGCTGAGCCGGGAGGACGCCGAGCGCATCGTCCCCGCCTTCGACCTGGTGTCCCACTCGCTCGTCTTCCGGTTCCTCATGCCGTTCATGCCGTACGTCGTCCGGATCCCCGGAGACCGGGCCTGCCTGAGGGGCGTCAAGCAGATCGACGACGTGGTGCTCCCGATCGTCCGCGAGGCGATGGCCCGTCCCGACGACGGCGTCGACGTCATCTCCATGCTCTGCCGGTCCACCGACGAGAAGGGCGCGCCGCTCACCGCCAAGCAGATCCGCGACGCCCTGGTCAGCGTGTACGCCGCGTCGTCGGAGACCACCGCGATGATCCTCACCTGGCTGTGGCTCCTGCTGGACGAGCACCCCGACGTCGCGGCCCGGCTCCAGGCGGAGATCGACGACGTGGTGGGCGACGGACCCGCCCGCGCCGAGCACGTCCCGCAGCTGTCCTACACGCGGATGGTCCTGCTGGAGGCCCTGCGCCTGTACCCCTCCGGCTGGCTCCTGCCCCGGCACGTCATGGAGGACGGCGTGGTCGGCGGCGTGCGGATCAAGCGCGGCTCGACGGTGCTGCTCAGCTCCTACGCCACGCATCGGCTGGAGGAGTTCTGGGAGCGCCCGCACGAGTTCGACCCCGAGCGCTTCAGGACCGGCAACACCGCCGGCGGGGAGCGCCGGCACCGGTACTCCTACTTCCCCTTCGGCGGCGGCCCGCACAAGTGCCTGGGCGAGCACCTGTTCTACCTGGAGGCGCCGCTCGTGGTGGCGTCCATCCTCAGCCGGTTCCGCGTGTCGGTGCGCACCCCGGGACCGCACACCACCGCCTGGGCCGCCTCGCTGCGTCCCAAGGGCCGGATCGAGCTGGGAGTGTCCTTCGCGGCACGCGATCGGAGCGCGGTCACCCGATGACGGTCCATTCCGATCCCGGCGCCTGGCCGGGGGCGACGCGGTCCGGCATGATCTGCGCGGGGGCCGGGCGGGCCCAGCGGGACATGCGCGAGTGGGCGGAGACCTACCCCGGGCTGTTCTCCGCCAAGCCGTTCGACGCGGCCCTGTACAGCACCCTCTCGCTCGCCATGGCGTTCAGCGGCCCGTGGTTCACCCCCGGGCAGCTGAGGCTGGCGAACAAGACCTCCCTGTGGGCGTTCGGCCTGGACTGGCTCGTCGACTACGTCGCCACCTCGCGGGCCGAGGTGGCGGACATCGCCCGGCGCTGCCTGGAGACGGCCTCGGGCGCACCGCCCGTCCCCGGCGACGACCTCACCCGCATGCTCGCCGACATCCGCGACGAGCTGGCCGCCTCGCCCGCCTACGGCGAGCTGGGGCCGGTCTGGCGCGACGAGCTGGAGCGGATGCTGGGCGGGATGCTCGCGGAGTGGGACTGGAAGAGCGAGAAGGTCACCCCGACCTTCGAGGAGTATCTCGGCAACGCCGACAACCTCGGGTTCTCCTTCGCCTTCGCCGCCCACTGGATCCACGTCACGGCCGACGGCCCGGTCGCGGACGCCGGCCGGACGCGCGAGGCGAGCTGGGCCGTGCAGCGGGTCATCCGCCTCCTCAACGACCTGGGCACCTACGAGCGCGACCTGGCCTGGGGGGATCTCAACGCCCTGCTGCTCCTCGACCGGGCCGGGGTCGAGCGGCGGATCGCCGACCTCGCGGCCCGGAGCAGGGAACTGCTCGCCCCGCTCGGGGAGACCTGCCCGGAGCTGGCCGGATACATGGAGCGGCAGATGGACTTCTGCGCCGGGTTCTACCAGGTCGGCGACTACTGGGGGACCCTGTGACGGCGGCCCCCGTGACGTCGCCGGACGCCGTGTCGGCGGTCCCCGTGACGTCGCCGGACGCCGTGGCGGCGACCCCGCCGGAGATCGACGTGGCGGCCGAGGCGCGCGAGCTGGTCGCCGGGATGCTGGCCCGGCCGTGGGGGCAGGTGTCCGCCTCGCCGTACGAGACGGGCCGGGTGGTGAGCCTGGCCCCGTGGCTGGCCGGGCACGCCGCGCGGGTGGACTTCCTGATCGCCGCCCAGCGGGCGGACGGGAGCTGGGGCCCGCCCGGCTACGCCCTGGTGCCCACGCTCAGCGCGGTCGAGGCGCTCCTGGCGGAGCTGCGGCGCGAGACCCCCCGCGTCGACCGCGAGCTCCTGGCCAAGGTCGCCGCCCGCGGGCTGGAGGCCGCGCGGGACTGCTCGCTCCCGGCGGCCTCGCTGCCGGACATGCCGGCGATCGAACTCATCGTGCCGTCCCTGCTGAGCCTGATCGGCGGCCATCTCGACGCGGGGACTCCCGGCCTGGGCGGCGAGGGCCCCGGCCCGGCGCGGCCCGAGCCGCCCGCGGGGATGGGCGACGCCAAGCTGGCCGCGGTCAGGGCATGGCTCGCCTCGGGCGCGGCCGTCCCGCAGAAGCTGGTCCACGCGCTGGAGGTCGCGGGCAGGGAGGCGGTGGCCCCCTCCGCGGTCGTCCCCACGCCCATGCCCGGCGGGATGGCGGCCGTCGGGGCCTCGCCCGCGGCGAGCGCCGCCTGGCTGGCCGCGTCCGGTTCCGGTGTCGCGTCCGGTTCCGGTGTCGGTGTCGGGGGCGCCGTGTCCCTGTCCGGTGCCGGTTCCGGTGCCGGGAGCGTCGTGCCGTACGGCCGCGGCGGGCCCGCGGCGGAGGAGACGGCCGTGCGCCGGTACCTGGAGGCGGTCGCGGCCTCCTGCGGGGGGCCGGTGCCGTGCGCGCTCCCGATCACCGTGTTCGAGCGCGGCTGGGCGCTGAGCTGGCTGCGGCGCGCGGGCGTCCCCGTGGACGTCCCGCCGGAGTTGGCGGCGAGCCTGCGGGACGGGCTCGGCCCGGACGGGACGGCGACCGGGCCGGGGCTGCCGGCCGACGCCGACACCACCTCCGTCGCGCTGTACGCGCTGGCGCTGCTCGGCGAGCCGCGCGAGCCGGAGGGGCTGTGGCCCTTCGAGACGGAGACCCACTTCTGCACCTGGCGCGGGGAGGAGGGGACGTCCCTGACCACCAACGCGCACGTGCTCGACGCCTTCGGCTCCTACGTGCGCCGCGACGGCGGGGGACCCCGCCACGCGGACGTGGTGGCCCGGCTGGCGGCCTGGATCCGCGACCGCCAGGAGGCCGACGGGAGCTGGCGGGACCGCTGGCACGTCTCGCCGTACTACGCCACCGCCTGCTGCGCGATCGCGCTGCACGAGTTCGGCGGTGAGGAGTCCGCGGACGCGGTGGACCGCGCCGCGGCCTGGGTTCTCGGCGGCCAGCGCCCGGACGGGTCGTGGGGCCGCTGGGAGGGCACCGCGGAGGAGACCGCCTACGCGCTGCAGACCCTGCTGCTGACCGGCTCCGCCCGGCGGGACCGGGAGGCCGTGGGACGCGGGTACCGGCGTCTGCTGGAGATCCGCGATCGCGACGCGCCGCCCCTCTGGGTCGACAAGGACCTGTACCTGCCGGTGGTGATCGTCCGTGCGGCGGTCCTGGGCGCGCTTCACCTGGCGCGGAGCGAACTGCGACACTTACCGGAGCCTGACTCACGTTGAAAACCGACCGTAGAATCACAAAAGGGACAGAAAGTCGTATTTGCTCGACCTCGCCTTGAGTGTGTTTAGGGACATTGCTAGGGTTCGGCTGGTGTGACGTGGGGTGCCCTAGTCCTGCGCTTCTGCGGTCGTTTAGCGGATATGTAACGCATATGCGCTGACGCCGTAGGATATGACGTTTATTTATTTCAGCTTCCCCCGGGGTGGATGCCATGCGCTTGCGCAACGCGCGCTTGCGGACCAAGGTCACGGCACTTCTGGTGTCACTCACCGCGCTCTGGGCCTTCACGGCGTGGGTCACCGTCGGTGACGGCCTGAACATGCTGGGCGTGGCCACGCTCGACTCCGGCGTGGCCGACCCGAGCGAGAAGCTCATCGTCGAACTGCAGGCCGAGCGCCGGCTCACCGCGATCGCGCTGGGCACTCCGGGCACGGAGCGCCGCAACCGCGAGGCGCTGAGCGCCCAGCGCGAGCGCACCGACCGGGCGGGAGCGCGCTTCCGCGAGATCACCGGCGGGAACGGCGTGACGTTCTTCGGGAGCGAGACGCTGGAACGCCGCATCGGGGAGGTCCGCCGGCTGCTGGACGGCCTGCCCGCCGTGCGCAAGGCGGTCGACGAGGGCCGGACGGGCAGGACCGAGGCGATCGGGGCGTTCACCGGCGTCGTCGACTCAATCTTCCGCGCCTACGACGCGCTGGCCACCCTGGACGACCAGGAGCTCGCCAAGGACACCCGGACGCTCATCGCGATGAACCGCGCCCGGGACATGCTGGCCCAGGGGGACTCCCTGGTGATCGGCGCCCTCACGGCGGGCCGGTTGACCGAGGACGAGCGCGTGCGGTTCACGCAGATCGTCGGCACCCGGCGCTTCCTGCTCGCCCAGGTCGCCGACGAGCTGCCCGCCGCCGACCAGGACGCCTACCGGCGGATGGCCGCGGGCGAGCACTTCACCCGGCTGCGCGCCATGGAAGACCTGCTGATCGAGAACCCGAGCGCGGTCCCGGCCGGGCTGATCGACGCCAGGCGGTGGAGCGCCGACGCGCAGCCCGCGGAGTCCAAGCTGGCCGAGGCCGTGCTCACCGCCGGCAACGGCGTGGTCGAGCGCGCCGGCCCGGTGGCCGCCGGGGTCATCGTCCGGCTCGTGCTCGCCGGCGGCCTGGGCCTCATCGCGGTCATCGCCTCGGTCGTGCTGTCCATCACCACCGCCCGTGCCCTGGTCCAGCAGCTGGAGAAGCTGCGCGGCGCCGCCTGGGAGCTGGCCAACACGCGGCTGCCGGGCGTGGTGGAGCGCATCGGCCGCGGCGAGAACGTGGACGTCGCCGCCGAGGCGCCGCCCCTGGAGTTCGGCGACGACCAGATCGGCCAGGTCGGCAAGGCGTTCAACGTCGTCCAGCAGACCGCGATCGGGGTCGCCGCCGAGCAGGCCCAGCTCCGCCGGGACATCGCCGACATCCTGCGCAACCTCGCCCGCCGTACCCAGGGACTGGTCCACCGCCAGCTGAGCGTGCTGGACGCCATGGAGCGCCGCGAGCAGGACCCGAACGAGCTGCGCGACCTGTTCCGGCTGGACCACCTGGCGACCCGGATGCGCCGCTACGCCGAGAACCTCCTGGTCCTGTCCGGAGCGGCCCCGGGCCGCGCCTGGCGGGAGGCCGTGCCGATGCTCGACGTGGTGCGCGGCGCGCTGGCCGAGGTCGAGGACTACACGCGGGTGGACGTGCTGCCCATGGGGGACGTGGCGCTGGACGGGCGGGCCGTCGGCGATGTCATCCACCTGGTGGCCGAGCTGGTGGAGAACGCCGCCTCCTTCTCGCCGCCCTACACGACCGTGAAGGTCAGCGGGCACACCGTGGCGCACGGCTACGCGATCGAGATCGAGGACCGGGGCCTGGGCATGACCCCGCAGGACCTCGCCGCGACCAACGAGCGCATCGCCAACCCGCCCGAGCTGAAGCTGTCGGGCAACGCCCGCCTGGGCCTGTACGTGGTCAGCCGGCTGGCCGAGCGGCACGAGATCCGGGTGACGTTCACGGCCTCGCCGTACGGCGGCACCACCGTCGTGGTGCTGATCCCGCAGGACCTGATCGGCGACGGCGCCGCGGCGGCCTCGCCGGAGGCCGCCGTGCCCGCGGGGGTGAGCGCCCCGGCCGGGGCTGCAGTCCCGGCGGGCGGGATCGCCTCCCCGGCCCGCCCGGGCACGGTCGCGGCCACCGGCGGCTGGGACCCGTTCGCGGAGACGGCGTTCCCGGGAGCGGGGGCCGCGCCCGGCGGCGCCGTCCCCGCGGTCACGCCGTCGCCGGCCCCGGCTCCCGGGCCGATCCCGGCTCCCGCCCCGGTCGCTCCCGTCACCGGGCCGATCCCGGCTCCGGTCGCCCCCGTCACCGGGCCGACCCCCGCCGCGGTCGCTTCCGCCGGGCCGGACCCCGCTCCGCGGTCCGTTCCCGCCCCCGCCCCCGTCACCGGGCCGGACCCCGTTCCCGGTCCCGCGCCCGCCCCGATCCTGCCGCCGCCGGACACCAGCCACACGCCGGGCGGCCTGCCGCGCCGCGTCCCCCAGACCCACCTGGCCGCACCGCTGCGCGAGGACGAGCCGCGGCCGGCTCCGCGGGCCCCGGAACCGCCCGCCGGGGACGACGACCGTTCCCCGGAGGAGATCCGCGCCGCCTTCTCCTCCTACCAGGCGGGAACGCGCCGCGGCCGGTCCGACGCCGCCCAGCTGCTCGGCGAGGGCGGTGAGAGCGGCGAGTCCCCGGGGGGCGATCGGCCGCCCGCGTGACCCAGACGACCCCGATCCGCGCATGCAGGCTCCGGCCCGCCGGACGGCCGGAGCCGAACGACGGCCTAAGAAAGAGGACAACGAGTGGTGCAGGGAACAGGGTCCGTCACCGATCTGGCCTGGTTGCTGGACGACCTGGTCACACGGGTGGCGGAGGCTCAGCACGGGATCGTTTTCTCCACCGACGGGCTGCTCATGGCGTCTTCGGCGGGCCTCGACCCGGCCGACGCGGAGCACCTGGCCGCCGTGGGCTCGGCGATCCAGAGCCTGGGCCGGGGCGTCAGCGACCGGGTCCACGGCGGGGCGGTGCGCCAGACCATCATCGAGATGCGCTCGGCCTATCTGCTGGTGTCCACCGCGGGACAGGGCGCCTGCCTGGCGGTGCTCTGCACGAACGAGGCCGACGTCGGGCTCGTCGCCTACGAGATGGCCATGCTCGTCACCCGGGTCGGCCAGTACCTCACCTCGCCCGCGCGGACGCCGGGAGCCTCCGCCGGCGGTGATGCTCGGCGATGAACCCCCGTGACGAGCATCACAACGCCCAGTGGATCGGCGAGGAGGCCGGGCCGATCGTCCGGCCCTACGTCCTCACCCGGGGCAGGACCGAGCCGACCCGCGGCCGGTTCGACCTCATCACGCTGGCGGTGACCGTACGCCCCGCGCTGCCGGGCGGGATCGGGCTCAGCCCGGAGTGCCTGGCCATCGTGAACCTGTGCCGCCAGCCGCAGTCGGTGGCGGAGATCGCCGCCCACGTCAACCTGCCCGCGGGAACCGTCCGGGTCCTGCTCAGCGACCTGCTCGACCAGGGATACATCGCCCTGCAAGAACCACATTCGGAGACGGACATGCACGACGAGAGGATGTACAGGGCGGTGCTCGATGGACTCCGTGCGCTCTGACCGCGACGCCGGACGGGCCGTCCTGCCCAAGGCGATCAAGATCCTGGTCGCGGGCGGCTTCGGGGCGGGCAAGACCACCCTGGTCGGGGCGGTCTCCGAGATCGAGCCGCTGCGCACCGAGGAGACCCTGACCGACCGCAGCGTCGGGGTCGACGACCTGGCAGGGGTGGAGGGCAAGGCCACCACGACCGTCGCCATGGACTTCGGCCGCATCACGATCGGCGACGCCTACCGGCTCTACCTGTTCGGCACCCCGGGGCAGGAGCGGTTCTGGTTCCTCTGGGACGAGCTGGCCCTCGGCGCGCTGGGAGCGGTCGTCTTGGCCGACACGCGCAGGCTGGCCGACTGCTTCCCCGCCCTGGACTACTTCGAGCGGCGGGAGACGCCCTTCATCGTGGCGGTGAACTGCTTCGACGGCGCCCGCCGCTACGACCTGGAGGAGGTGCGGCTCGGGCTGACCCTCCCCCCGCAGGTGCCGATCGTGCTCTGCGACGCGCGCAGGCGGGAGTCCGGCAAGGATGTCCTGATCGCGCTGGTGGAGCACGCCATGAAGGTACGGCTCGGCCACTCGCTCTCCGCCGGCCCGGGACGGCTGGAAGCCATCCCGTAGTTACATTTATCAACCCGAGTAGCGATAAATCCCCCCAGCGGGCGGGCGAAGCCTCAACGGTCCGCGCTCGCCGTGTCACGATGACGGCGATCATGGAGGTTCTACACGGGGAGACACCCATGTGCGACGACGATCCCGGCATGTCCCCGGCCATGGCGCGGGCGCTGGACGACTACCGGGCGCTGCTCGCCGCCCACGGCGTCACCTGGGGCGAGGACCCGATCTTCTACGTGAAGTCGATGGCCGCCGACGCCTACCTCATGGGCCCGCGCGACTTCTGGGGCACCTGCTACCGCAAGGTCGCCGAGCGGCACCCGGGCGCCGACGTCAAGGAACTGGAGGACCACCTCCTCGAACTGGACATGGCCGAGATCGTGCGCGACGTCCTCGCCGGGGACCTGCCCGACAACCTCGCCGCGCTCCGCCTCACGCGGGACGGGGCCGCGCTGGAGGCGCGGCCGCGGGCCGTCCTCGGCGGGCAGGTCCTGCGCACGACGCTGCTGGTCGACTCCGCCCGGGACGAACCGGCGACCGTGCTGGTGGACGGGGAGGCCCACGAGGTCGGCCCGCGCGGCGCCCTGCTGATCCCGATCACCGGCGGGAGCCGGGTCGCCGCGGACGGCGCGGAGATCGACCTGGCGCCGCTGTCCCGCCCGGCCGCCGCCGCCCGCCTGCGGGTGCGCGCCGGGATGCCGTGCCGGTGGAGCGTGTCCGGCGCGCACGGCCAGGGCTGGTATCCCGAGGGCGCCCCGCACCGGCGCGACGCCCTGGTGCGGCCCTACTTCCACGGAGACGACCTCGTGCTCGACGTCCCGGCCGAGCCGCTGGCCGTCCGCGTCTGGCGCGGCATGGAGTACGGCTCCGCCCAGGTGACCGTCACCCCCGCCGAGGGCGAGGAGACGCTGGTCGAGCTGGTCCCCCCGCGGCTCTACGACGCCGCGGCCCGGGGCTGGTACGGCGGGGACATGCACGTCCACCTCAACTGGGCCGGGGACATGGTCGGCACCCCCGCGCTCGCCGCCGCCATGCAGCACGGCGAGGACCTGCACGTGCTCAACCTGGTCGCCGGGAACGTCTCCTCCGCGCGGGTCTACGACGCCGAGGCGCTGGAGCACTGGGCGGGCAGGGACCTGCCCTGGTCCGACGCCGCCCACCTGGCCCGGATCGGCGTCGAGTACCGCAACGACCTGCTCGGCCACTTCTACGCCTTCGCGCCCGAGGCCCCGCCGTCCCGCTTCCACACCGGCTTCCTGGGCGCCGCCGACTGGCCGCCCAACAGCGCCGCCTGCCAGGAGCTGCGGGCCCTGGGCGCGGTGACCGGCTACAGCCACCCCTTCCACGTCCCCTTCGCCGAGACCGACGGCCCGCGGGCGGCGCTGCTGTGGCGGCGCAACTGCTCGGCCCGGGAGATCGTCGCCGACGCGGCGCTCGGCCTGATCGACAGCCTCGACGTGCTCAACCACTCCTCGATCGAGGCGACCGCGCTCGTCTACCGGCGGCTGATCGGGGCCGGCAACCGGCTGGCGGTCACCGCCGGGACCGACAGCATGGTCTCCTTCGCCCGCCGGGGCAACCAGTCCAGCCCGCCCGGCTGGGAGCGGGTCTACGCCCGGGTGGACGGGCCGCTGAGCGCCGCCGCGTTCGCCGAGGCGATCCGGCGGGGCCGTACCTTCGCCACCACCGGTCCGTGGCTGGAGCTGTCGGTGAACGGGAACGGGCCGGGGGACACCCTGCGCCCGTCGCCCGGGGACCGGGTCACGATCACCGTCCGCTCGGTCGGCCCGGAGGTGGAGCGGCTGGAGATCCGCACCGCCGCCGGGGTGCTCGCCGAGGGGCCGGGCGGCCACCTGGCCGTCGAGCTGGCCGCGGACCGGCCGGACTACGTGGTCGCGATCGCCTCCGGCGGGCCGCACGAGCGCAGCTTCCACGCCACGGGCGTCTACGCCTGCACCAGCCCGGTCTACCTCGACGTGGACGGCCGCCACGTGGCCCGCCCCGAGGACGTGCGCTGGTGCCTGGACTGGCTGGACGCGCTGGAGGCGATGGTCCGCGAGGAGGGCAGGTTCGAGACCGCGGCGCAGCTCGACGACCACCTGGCGCTGTACGAGCGGGCCCGCGCGGTCTACCGCGACCGCCTGACCTGACCGTTCCCGCCGGGACACGGGCACCTGCCGTGGGACCGGCGGGACCGCTCGGTAGCCTTTCCGCGTGAAACACCGAACGTCCCGCGTGAGACACCGAATGGGAATCGCCGCCCTGACCCTGGCACTGGCGGGGCCGGTCGCGGGCTGCGGCCCGGAATCGGCCGTGTCCGACTACGGGAAGGCCGTCGAGGGAGGGGTCGGCCGGACCGTCGAGATCGAGGTCACGCCCGGTCAGCGCTTCTCGCTCGTCGTGTCCGAGAACGCCTCGGTCGGCGACAGCTGGAAGCTGGGGCCCCTGCCGGACCCGAAGGTGGCCTCCTTCATCAGCGCGGAGTACGAGAGCGAGGGCGGGGAGGACGTCACCGGCGGGGGCGGGGCGCGGTACTTCGTCTTCAACGCCAAACAGCGCGGCACGGTCGTCGTCACCGTCTCCAACTGCTGGCGCTGCGGCGCCGGCCGGGTTCCCGCCGACGAGCAGAGCAGGAGCCTCTCGGGGGATGCGACCTTCCGGATCACCGTGGAGTGAGCCGGGCGCGCGCCACGCCTGGAATGCCGGGATTGCTCGATAGCCGGGGGAATCGGGAATGCTGGTGGGCATGAATCGACTGGCTGAGACCGACCTGTCCGTCAAACTGTCGAAGAAGGAGGGCAACGAGCGGCTGGACGCCGCGCTGCGCCGGTTGCTCCGGCTCCGCCTCATGCTCGGCGGGCAGATCGGCGACAAGCGCATCGGTCCCCCGCTGTGCGTGGTCTTCGAGGGCTGGGACGCCTCCGGCAAGGGCGGGGCGATCAAGCGGCTGGTCCGTCCGCTCGACCCCCGGCACGTACGGGTCGCCCAGTTCGCGGCGCCCACCTACGACGAGAAGCGCCACCACTTCCTGTGGCGGTTCTGGCCGGTGCTGCCCGGCTGGGGCGGCATGGCGGTGCTCGACCGGTCCTGGTACGGGCGGGTGCTGGTGGAGCGGGTGGAGGGTTTCGCCACCGAGGAGCAGTGGTCCCGCGCCTACGACGAGATCGTCGAGTTCGAGCGGACCCTCGCCGCCGAAGGCATGATCATGGTCAAGTTCTGGATGCACGTCTCGGAGGAGGAGCAGCTCCGCCGCTTCCACGACCGGGCCGCCGACCCGCTGCGGGTCTGGAAGCTCACCGACGAGGACTGGCGCAACCGGGACAAGCGCCCCCAGTACGAGCTCGCCGTGGAGGACATGCTGGAGCGCACCGACCACGAGGCCGCCCCCTGGCACGTGATCGCCGGTGACGACAAGCGGTACGCCCGGGTCGCGGTGGTGGAGACCGTGTGCGCGGCGGTGGAGGAGGAGCTGACGGCCCGCGGCCACGACCTGACCGACCCCGCTCCCGACGCGGCCGACGAGGACTGAGCCCGGCGCGGCTGCCCGCCGGGGGAGCCGCCGTGACTCCGGCGCAGGTCACGGAGCTCGCGGAGCTCGCGGAGCCCGCGGAGCTCGGCGGAGTTTGCCCGGGTGGGGAGGGGGCAGCGTCCCGGGCATGGGAAAGGACGGGGACGGCCGGCCGGACGGGCTCCGGCGGGCGCGGGCGCAGGGGGCGTTCAACGTGGCCTCGGGGCTCTGGCCCCTGCTGCACCTGCCCAGCTTCGAGAAGGTCTTCGGGCCCAAGCAGGACGACTGGCTCGTCCGCACGGTGGCCGGGCTGCTGCTCGGAGTGGGCTGGACCCAGCTGCGGGCCGAGGCCACCCCGGCGGGCCTGCGCGACGCCCGGCGGATCGGGGTCGCCACCGCGGCGACCCTCCTGGCCGTCGACCTGGTCTACGTGCCGCGCGGCCGGATCCGGCCCACCTACCTGCTCGACGCGGCGGCCGAGATCGCCTGGCTCGCCGTCTGGCTCCGCCGCCCCGGCGGCCGCACGGCGCGCGGCCGCCCCCGACCGGCCGCGCGCGTCCGCCGGGGCACTCGGGGACCCGGCGGTCAGAGCCGTTTCACGGAACCCTCGTAGAGGGAGTCGAGGGTGTCGCGGTAGCGCTCCTCCACCTCGCGGCGGCGGACCTTCATGCTGGGGGTCAGCTCGCCGCTCTCCACGGTGAAGTCGCCCTCCAGGATCACGAACTCCTTGACGGTCTCGTAGCCGGCCAGATCGGCGTTGACGGCCTCGATCGCCCGCCGTACCTCCTCGCGCATCCTCGGGTGCGAGCACAGCTCGGCCGGGTCGGACGGCAGGCCCTCGGCCCGCGCCCAGGGGCCGGTCACGTCGGGGTCCAGCGTCACCAGCGCCGTGCAGTAGTTGCGGCGGTCGCCGTGGACGACGACGTGGGACAGGAACGGGCAGGCGGCCTTGATCCGGCCCTCCAGGTGCTGCGGCGCGACGTACTTGCCGCCGGAGGTCTTGATCAGCTCCTTCTTCCGGTCGGTGATGCGCAGCCGCCCGGCCTCGTCGAGCTCGCCGATGTCGCCGGTGTGCAGCCAGCCGTCCCGGAGCGCCTCGGCGGTCTCCTCGGGCAGGCCGTGGTAGCCGCGCATGACGCCGTGCCCGCCGATCAGGATCTCCCCGTCCTCGGCGATCCGCACGGTGACGCCGGGCAGCGGCGGGCCGACCGTGCCGAACTTCACCTCCCCGGGCCGGTTGACGAAGCTGCCGGCCGACGACTCGGTCAGGCCGTACCCCTCCAGGATCGTCAGCCCGGCCGCGTCGAAGAACTCGGCCATCTCCCGCGAGAGCGGCGCCGAGCCGGAGATGAAGTAGCGCACCCGCCCGCCGAACCGGGCGCGGAGCCTGGCGAAGACCAGCCGGTCGGCGAGCGCGTGGCGGGCCCGCAGGCCGGGGGAGAGGGCGCGGCCCTCCTGCCGGGCGCGGCTGACCTCGATTCCGACGGCCCGCGCCCAGCGGAACAGCCGCAGCTTGATCCCGCCCTCGCGCTGCACGGTCGCCGCCACGGTGTTGTGGATCTTCTCGAAGATCCGGGGCGCGGCGGCCATCACGGTGGGCCGGACGACGCCGAGGTTGGCGGAGATGTGGTCCAGGCGGCCGTCGATCACGGTCGGCGTGCCCGCCGCGATCACCGCCACCTCCAGCAGCTTGCCGAACGAGTGGGACATCGGCAGCCAGAGGAAGTGCAGGTCGTCCGGGGTGATCAAGCCGACCTCCGTGACGGCGCGGGCGGCGCCCAGCCAGTTGCCGTGGGTCAGCTCCACGCCCTTGGGGCGGCCGGTCGTGCCCGAGGTGTAGATCAGGGTGGCCAGGTCGTCCTCGGTGACGGCGTCCACCATCCGGTCGTAGGCGGTCTCTCCCCCGGTGGAGGTCTCGTCCGCGGCGGCCCCGTCCGTCAGCCCGGCGATGTCCGGGTCCACCCGTGCGACCTGGTCGAGGGTGAGCACCCAGCCCTCCTCGTCCGCCTCGCCGTCGATGACGATCACGTGCTTGACGGCGGGGATCTCGCTCCTGACGGAGCGGAGCTTGGCCACCTGCGCGTCGTTCTCCGCGACGACCAGCACGCTGCCGGAGTCGGAGAGGATGAATGCGCACTCCGCGGCGGTGTTCGAGGGGTAGACGGCGGTGGTCGCGGCCCCGGTGGACAGGATCGCCAGATCCGCCAGGATCCACTCCACGCGGGTCCCGCAGAGCACCGCCACCCGGGTGCCGGGATCGGAGCCGAGCGCGCGCAGGCCCAGCGCCAGGGCGCGGACCCGCTCGCCGAGCTCCGTCCAGGTGAGCGAGTTCCAGCGGTCTGTCGCGGGGTGGCGGAACGCCTCCGTGTACGGTGTCGCTCGGATTCGGCTCCGCAACATCGCGGGCAGGGAACCGGTGAACTCGACGCTCATGACGCACCTCCGCTGGAGTGGCCCTCTAGAGCGTCACTCTAGCAATCGGGGGTGGAGCGGTGGCGAACGGCGCCACGCGTGAAGCGGTCATGAGTGCGGCGCTGCGGATCGTGTCCGAGGGCGGCCTGGAGGCGATGACGATCAGCCGCCTCGCCGAGGTCTCCGGGGCCTCGAACGGGAGCATCTACCACCACTTCGGCAGTCGCGGCGGTGTCGTCGGCGCGCTGTACAGGGAGAGCTTCGCCGAGCTCGTCGGGGCGATGCTTCCCGCCCTCGACGACCGCCCGGCCTGGACCGTCGTGCCCGACCTGGCCGGGCGCTTCCTCGACTGGGTCGTGGCCGAGCCGACCCGCGCGGAGTTCGTCTACCGGGCCTCGGTCGCCGGCCTGATCGAGGAGAACGGCAAGGCGGAGTTCAAGGCGCGGGTCATGGCCCCGCTGGGGGAGTGGTTCGCGGCGCGTACGGCGCGCGGCGAGCTGCGCCCGGTCCCGCTCTGGGCGCTGGACGCGGTGGTCATGGCCCCGGTCCACGAGTGCGCCCGGCGCTATCTGGCCGACCCCGAGGGGTTCGACCTGAAGGCGATCCGGCCGGAGGTCGAGTACGCGGTCTGGGCGATCGTCCGGCCGTGACCAGGGCCGGCGTGCGCGCGGTCTGGGCGATCGCCCGGCCGTGGCCCGCGCCGGACGGGTGAAGATCCGGAAGTTTTCCGAAAACCCTTGACGCGACTTTAGTCGCATCAGTAGCCTGTGGAGCGTCGTACTGCCGTCCCCCGGGAGCGTCCGTTGGAGATCTGAGGTTCCGGACACCGTGCCATGCGAGCCGTTCGTCGGCCCGGCGCGCACCCGACCTCAGCGGACCCGTCCCGCCGTTCTCCGGCGACGGCTTCTCCCGCGTGGAGCCTTCCGTGCCCTCGCGTGGTCTCCCTCTGAAGGCGTGCGTGCCTGCGGTGTCCCCGTGTCTCGATAAATCACGACACATTCTGGGAGCCGCCTCATGTCTTTCCCCTCTTTCTCGATCGTCTGCGACAGCCTCTCCTACACCTGGCCGGACGGCACGACCGTCCTGGAGGACCTCGACGCCGCGTTCCCGTCCGGCCGCACCGGCCTGATCGGGGTCAACGGCTCGGGCAAGTCCACCCTCCTGCGGCTGATCGCCGGCGAGCTCACCCCCGCCGGGGGCTCCGTCGCGGTCACCGGAGAGGTCGGCTACCTGCCGCAGAACCTCCCGCTGGGCACCGATCGCACCGTCTCCGAGCTGCTGGGCATCGCGGAGCGGCGGGCCGCGCTGCTGGCCATCGAGCGCGGGGACGTCTCGGAGGAGAACTTCGCCGTCGTCGGCGACGACTGGGACGTCGAGGAACGCGCCCGCGCCGAGCTCGACCGGCTCGGCCTGGACCACGTCGGCCTCGACCGGACGGTGGCGACGCTGTCCGGCGGCGAGACCGTCATGGTCGGGCTGGCCGCGCTGTTCCTGCGCGGTCCGGACGTGCTGCTGCTGGACGAGCCGACCAACAACCTCGACCTCGACGCGCGCCACCGGCTGTACGCGGCGGTGGAGTCGTGGACCGGGATTCTGGTGGTGGTCAGCCATGACCGCGCCCTGCTGGAGCGGGTGGACGCCATCGCCGACCTGACCGGCGGCGCGGTCCGGATGTACGGCGGCAACCTCCCGGCCTACGAGGAGATGCTCGCCGCCGAGCAGGAGGCCGCCGAGCGCATGGTCCGGGTCGCCGAGTCCGACGTGCGCCGCCAGAAGCGCGAATGGGAGCGGGCCCAGGTGAAACTGGCCCGCCGGGTCCGCTACGGGAACAAGATGTACGAGCAGAAACGGGAACCGAAGATCATCATGCAGGAGCGCAAGCGGCAGGCGCAGGTGGCGGCGGGCAAGCACCGCAACATGCACGCCGCCAAGCTCGCCGGGGCCCGCGAGCGGCTCGGCGAGGCGGAGGCGGCCGTACGCGACGACGCCGTGATCCGCATCGCGCTGCCCGAGACGGCCGTGCCCGCGGGCAAGACCGTGCTGACCCTCACCGACGTGCGGACCGTGAGCGGGACGACGGTGGAGGAACTGGTCGTGCGGGGGCCCGAGCGGATCGCGCTGCTCGGCCCCAACGGGTCCGGCAAGACCACGCTGCTGCGCACGATCGCCGGGGAGCTGGATCCGGCGGAGGGCTCGGTCGAGGTGGGCGTCCCCGGCGTGGGGTACCTGCCGCAGCGGCTGGACCTGCTGGACGACACGCTGAGCGTGGTGGACAACGTGCGCCGGTTCGCGCCGTCGGCCCCGGTCAACGCGCTGCGGGCGAGGCTCGCCCGCTTCCTGTTCCGGGGCGGGCGGGCCGACCTGCCCGCCGGGGCGCTCTCGGGCGGCGAGCGCTTCCGCGCGGTGCTGGCGGCGCTGCTCTCGGCGGAGCCGCCGCCGTGGCTGCTGTTGCTCGACGAGCCGACCAACAACCTCGACCTGGCCAGCGTCCGCCGGCTCGCGCAGGCGCTGGAGGCGTACCGGGGGGCGCTCATCGTGGCCAGCCACGACCTGCCGTTCCTGGAGGCCGCGGGGATCACCCGCCGGCTGGTCCTCGATCGTGCGGGAAGGCTGTCGGAGGAAGGGAAGGAGGGGGTAAAGGTGGAATCAAAGGAGTTTGACTCATAAGGATCGATCCGGAGATAGTGGGGCAGATGAGTATCCCCCCGGCTGCTCGCCGTCTGCTGCCATGCGCCGTGGTCACCGTGTTCGCCCTGACCGCGTGTTCTTCCTTCGTTCCCGAGCGGGAGCCCGTGCGCGGGCAGGCCACCGCGGGCGGGGTCGTGGGCTCCTTCGGCGGGGCGGGCGACGCCTCCGGCGGGGACCCGTCCGCGGCCCCCTCCACCGCGGGCCCGTCCGCCGCGCCCTCCCCGTCGGCGCTGACGGCCGAGGCCTACCGGGCCGAGCTGGAGAAGGCGGGCAAGCCCGTCAAGGAGGCGCTGCGGAAGCTGGCGGGCACCGGCGGGCTCAAGAGCCTCGACCGCCGGGTCGAGAGCACCGCGAGCGCGGCGGACGACGCCGTCGCCCGCCTGTCGGGGCTGACGCCGCCGCCCGAGCTGGCGGCCCAGCACGGCACCTACGTGGGAGCGCTGCGCGAGTTCGCCGACGCCGTCGGCGCGGCCCGCTGGGACGTGGAGTCGCAGAAGGTGTGCACCGGCTCCTCGGTCCTGGCCGAGCTGGAGAAGCTCGGGCGGCTGTCCCAGATGAAGACCGCCGCCAAGGGGCTGGAGGGGTACCCGGCCGACGTGATCTCGGTGAAGGTCGCCGAGCGCAAGAACCGCCGCCTGTCCAACGGGAAGATCATCAAGTCCGAGAGCCGCACCGGCCGCGGCTCGATGAAGGTCCACAACGGCGGCAAGCAGGACGCCGTCGTGGTGGTGACGCGCGGCGGCAAGCGGGTGCTCTCCTTCTACGTGCGGAAGAAGGGCAGGACGACGATCAGCGGCATGCGTGACGGCACCTACCGGGTCTTCTACACCACGGGCGCCGACTGGGACGGCAAGGCCCGCGCGTTCACCCGCTCGTGCGACTTCACGGAGTTCGGCAAGAAGGTGCCCTTCAAGACCACCTACTCCGGAGGGTATGTCCGCTGGAACAACTGGACGCTCACCCTGCACGCCGTCAAGGGCGGCACCGTCCAGTCCAAGCCGGTCAAGCCGGACGCCTTCCCCAAGTAGGCCCCGCCGTCCCGCGGGGGTCCCGCCGGAGAGTCTTCTCCGCGTGCCCCCCGCCGGAGAAGCCGCTCCGCGTGCGATCCGGCCGGAGAACACGAAGACCGCGATCTCGCTGAGATCGCGGTCTCGTCGTCAGCCCGGACGGGGCCTCGTCCCCCCTGATCGGATCAGGTGGAGAAGAGCATGCCGACCCAGCTGCGGTGACGGTGGTGGCCGTAGTGGCCGCCGTAGTGCGGGGCCGGAGCGCCCCAGCCGGGAGCGCCGTGGGCGGGAGGCGGAGGAGGCGGAGGCGCGGGAGTGGCGTGCTGCTGGGACCACTGGCTCTCCATGCGGGTCAGGGTCTCGAGCTCGCCGTAGTCCAGGAAGATCCCGCGACAGCCGTCGCACTGGTCGATATGGACACCATTGCGCTCATAAGTGCGCATGTTGCCGCGACACTTCGGGCACTGCATTTGGTCGATCTCCTTGCCTGGGCGTCGGGTCGTACCCACAACTTACTGCGTCGCCACACTATGGCAGGCGCTACGGAACTTAACAATCCTTTGGCAGGTATCGATCAGCACGCTCTCTACCTCGTCCAATTCCCGCTCCTGCCGCGCCGCCGTCGCCACCGCCGCCGCCGCGAGCTGTACGGTCAGCGCCTGGGCCGGGACCTCCAGCCGCTCCCACGGGTCGCCGTCCGGCGGGACCGCGCACCCGCCCTCGGCGCGGTAGGCCCCCAGGAAGCGGTGCCAGGCCTGCGGGTCCAGCAGCCCGGCCGCGAACCACGCCGCCGGCCTGGCCAGATCCCAGGCGGGGTCCCCGACGCCCATGTCGTCGGCGTCGATGAGGATCCACTCGCCCCCGTGGCGGACCATCTGCCCCATGTGCCAGTCGCCGTGCGCCAGCAACCGGGGGACGTCTCCGGTCGCGGGGGCGGAGCCGAGGCCGGGCAGGCAGTCGAAGGCGCGGCGCACGACGCGCTCGGCCGCCGAACCGCCCTTCATCCGGGCGACGACCTCGCCCACCCGCGGGGGCCCGCCCGAGGCGGGGAGCGGGGGGAGGGCCTCGGGATGCACGGCGTGCATCCTGGCCAGCAGCCGGGCGCCGGCCTCCCAGGGGGCGGCCTCCGGGGCGTCGTGATCCACCGGGACGCCGGTCGGCCAGACGGTGACCAGCCTGCCGTGCGCCTCCATGACCTCCTCGGTCACCGGCTCCAGCAGGATCCCGCGCAGCGCCGGGTGGCGGGCGGCGCGCATCCGCAGCGCCAGCGGCTCCCCGGCGGCTCCGGGGGCGTGCGCCTTGACCACGACGGAGCCGGCCCGGAGGATGACCACGTCCGGGCGGGTCGGCAGCACCTCGGGGGGCGCGTCGCCGTACCGGAGGCCGATCCGGCCCAGTTCGCCGATGAGATCGTCGCTCTCGCTCACCCGGCAAGTGAATCACAGGCCGGGACCGTTCCAGCACCGAATCTACGATGTAAAGGAGCGTGGTCGTTCGCATGCAGAACCCGCGCGAGCGTCGGGGAAAGCCTCGCCGCGCCGACGGAGGAGATCCGCGAGGAGTGGGATTCAGGGCCTCCCGCGCATACCAAGCGTTTGGTTGGATGTGGGGCATGAGACCACAGGAGATCGCGGACCGCCTGGAGATCGGCGACGTGCTGGCCCGCTACACCCACGCCATCGACACCGGCGACTGGGGCCGCCTCGACCTGGTGTTCACCCCCGACGCGGTGATCGACTACACGGCGGCCGGGGGGATCAAGGGAACCCGGGACGAGGTGCGGGCGTGGCTGGCCGAGGTGCTGTCCCAGTGGCCGGGCAGGCAGCACCTGATCGGGACGACGGCCGTCCGCTTCGAGGGGGAGGAGGCCCTGGTCACGGCCTCCTTCACCGACACGCTGGCGCCGTCCAGGGAGATGGTCGCCGCCGACGCGGCCGGATTCGTCCGGGGCGGCGGCTGGTACCACCACCGCATGATCCGCACGATGTACGGCTGGCGGAGCAGGGAACTCGTCGAGGAGCAGGCCTGGCGCACCGTGCAGTGACGCCGACCGGCCCGCGAACCGCGCGGTGACGTGCGGCGACGCCGGGCGATGCCGGGCGGTGGCACCGTGCGGCGACGCCCGGCGGTGACGCTGCACGGCGAGCGCTCCGCACCTGTCATCCTGGTTTCCTACTGTCTGGGCTATTGGGATGAACGCGGGGGAACGGTGAACGACCGTAAGCCGATCGAGTGCTGGTTGTCGGACATGGACGGGGTCCTCGTCCACGAGGGGCACCCCGTGCCCGGGGCCGACGAGTTCATCCGCCGCCTGCGCGAGAGCGGCAAGCGGTTCATGGTGCTCACCAACAACTCCATCTACACCCCGCGCGACCTGGCCGTACGGCTGCGCGCCGCGGGCCTCGAGGTGCCGCCGGAGGCGATCTGGACCTCGGCCCTGGCCACCGCGAAGTTCCTCGACGACCAGCGTCCGGGCGGCTCGGCCTACGCGGTCGGCGAGGCCGGGCTGACCACCGCCCTGCACGAGATCGGTTACGTCCTGACCGACATCGACCCCGACTACGTGGTCCTCGGCGAGACCCGCACCTACAGCTTCACCCAGATAACGCGGGCGATCCGGCTGATCGAGGGCGGCGCCCGCTTCATCGCCACCAACCCCGACCCGGTCGGTCCCTCCAACGAGGGCTCCCTGCCGGCCTGCGGGGCGGTCGCGGCGCTGATCACCAAGGCGACGGGCGTGGAGCCGTACTTCGTGGGCAAGCCCAACCCGATGATGATGCGCAGCGCGCTGCGGGCCATCGACGGGCACAGCGAGAGCACCGCGATGATCGGCGACCGGATGGACACCGACATCGTCTCCGGCATGGAGGCGGGGCTGCACACGATCCTGGTGCTCACCGGCGTGATGGCCAAGGAGCAGGTGGACCGCTACCCGTTCCGCCCGTCCCAGGTGGTCGACTCGGTCGCCGACCTGATCGACATGATCGATTGAGTTCCTGACGGCATCTGTCACCTATCGGTGCGAGGCTTCCCGGTATGACGAACGTCTATCTGGAGATCGGCCCCAAGAAGGTCTTCGCCTGCTCGGCGGAGTGGCCCGGCTGGTGCCGGATCGGGAAGTCGGAGGAGGCGGCGCTGGAGGCGCTCATGCTCTACGCGCCGCGCTACCGGACCGTCGCCGAGCGGGCCGGGCTGGTGTTCGAGCCGGGCGACCCGGTGGTCGTGGAGCGGGTCGCAGGCGGCACGACCACCGACTTCGGGGCCATCGAGGCCGTTCCCGAGCTCGACTCCGTCCCGGTGGGCGAGGAGGAGGCGCGCCGGGCCACGGCCCTGCTGCGGGCGGCGTGGGAGCTGTTCGGCGAGACCGCCGCGGACTCCCCGCAGGAGCTGCGCAAGGGCCCGCGCGGCGGCGGCCGGGACCGCGACAAGATGGTCGGTCACGTGGTCGAGGCCGAGCGCGCCTACGCCCGCAAGATCGGCGTCCGGCACAAGCCGTTCCACGACGCCGGGGGACTGGCGGCCATGCGGGCGGAGATCGCCGAGGTGCTGTCCCGGCCGTCGGACGGCGGGCCGCTCAGGCCGGGCGGCTGGCCCGCCCGGTACGCCGTCCGCCGCATGGCCTGGCACGTCATCGACCATCTCTGGGAGATGCAGGACCGCCGTCTCTGATCCGGCGGGGATGATCGCCCGCGGGCGGCCCGCCGCGTAGGGTTCCCGTATGAGAATCGGATTCGCGGCACCGGTGTCGGGGTCGTGGGCGACGCCCGCCAACATGGCCCGGATCGCTCGCAGGGCCGAGGCGCTGGGCTACCACGAGGTGTGGACGTTCCAGCGGCTGCTGTACCCCGAGGGGCACGCGATGGGGCCCGTCTACCGCAGCGTGCACGATCCGGTGGTCGCGCTGGCCTACCTCGCGGGGGTGACCAGCCGGATCCGGCTGGGGGTGGCGGTGCTGAACATGCCGTTCTTCTCGCCCGCGCTGCTGGCCAAGCAGCTCGCCAGCCTCCAGGCGGTCTCCGGTGGCAGGCTCGACGCCGGGCTCGGGCTGGGCTGGCTGCCGGAGGAGTTCGCCGCCTCGGGGGTGCCGTTCGAGCGGCGCGGCCGGCGCGCAGAGGAGTTCCTCCAGGTGCTGCGGGCGCTCTGGACGGAGGAGACCGTGCGGCACGAGGGCGAGTTCTACCGGCTGCCGCCGGTGCACCAGGATCCCCGGCCGGCCCCGCCGCCGCCGATCCTGCTGGGCGGGGGCGCGGAGGCGGCCCTGCGCCGCGCGGGGCGGCTGGCGGACGGCTGGGTGAGCGCGAGCCGGGAGGATCCGGCCGGTCTCGGCAAGAAGATCTCCGTCGTCAAGGAGGCGGCCCGCGACGCCGGGCGGGATCCCGGATCGCTGCGCTTCGTCACCCGGGCGGTCACCATGGTCCGGCCCTCGGGCGAGCCCGGCCGCAGGCTGCTGAGCGGCTCGTTCGAGGAGATCCGCGGGGACCTGGACGTCCTGGCGGCGCAGGGGGTGACCGACGTCTTCCACGATCTCAACTTCGATCCGGGGATCGGCTCGCCCGACGCCGATCCCGGGGAGTCGATGCGCCGGGCCGAGGCCGCGCTGGAGGCCCTCGCGCCCTGAGCGGTCACTCCCGGCCGATCAGCTCCGGCAGACGGGTGACGGTGGTGGCGAGATAGTCGCCCAGCTCCGGGGGGATGAGGTTGATGGCGGTGATCTCGGCGGGGTCGAGCGGGAGCCGTACCACCTCGTAGACGCCCTTGGCCGGGTCGCTGAACTCGGGCCCGCTGCGCAGGGCGAGGTCCATGGAGACCAGGCGGCAGCCGTACACGTGCTGAAGCTTGACGAGTCCCTCGCGCGGGCAGCTCAGGGTGGTCAGCGGGGTGACGTCGGTGACGGTGGCGCCCAGTTCCTCCAGCAGCTCGCGGTGGAGGGTGTGCTCCAGGGAGGCGTCCTCGGGCTCGACGTGGCCGCCCGGAGCCGACCAGTAGAGCTCCCTGCCGGGCACGGTGCGGCGGAACAGCACGAGGCGGTCGCCGTCGAGGAGGACGGCGCGGACGCTGGGGACCAGTGACATCTTCAGAATTCTCGCATTCCTCCCTTTCTCTCTTGACGTGCCCCCCTGCCGGGATTTAGACAACGGAACAAGATTCGGTCAAGAGGGAGCCCTCTGTGACGAGAACCGTTGTCCCGGGCCGCCTCGGCGCGGTCACCGGCGGAGCCCCCGCCTTCCCGCTCGCCGTGCTGTTCGGACTCAACTTCGTCGACGAGATCGACCGGCTGGCCTTCGCCACGCTCTCGCCGGAGATCCGCGAGGCGTTCGGGCTCAGCGCCACCGGGATCGGCGCGATCGGCTCGATCGTCAGCGTGTTCATCCTGCTGGCGGCGGTCCCGCTGGGCTACCTCGCCGACCGGGTCAACCGGGTGTGGCTGGTGGCCGGGGCGGCGCTGCTGTGGGGCACGATGAGCGCGCTGACCGGGCTGGTCGCCACGGTGGCGCTGCTGTTCGCGGTGCGGCTGCTGGCCGGGCTCGGCCGGGTGAGCAACGAGGTCGTCCACGCCAGCCTGCTCACCGACTACTACCCGCCGCGGGTCCACCCCCGGATCTTCCAGTTCCACCGGCTGGCCAACCCGCTCAGCCAGGTCTCCGCGATCGTCGCCGGGGCCCTCGCCGCGGCCTACGACTGGCGCCTGGCGTTCATCCTGCTGTCGATCCCGACGTTCCTGCTGCTCGGCATGGCCGTACGGCTCCGCGAGCCCGGACGCGCCCGCTCGCACACGGCCGGGAGCGACGGGAGCGGGCTGCCGTTCGCCGTCGCCACCCGGCTGCTGCTGCGGATCAGGACGCTGCGGCGGCTGTGGCTGTCGGCGCTGCTGTCGGGAATGGCGCTGGTCGCGCTGCCGCAGATGTTGTCGCTGTTCCTCGACGACGTCTTCGCGCTCGGGGCGGCGGAGCGGGGCGCGGCGCTGACCGTGGCCGGCGCCGGTCAGGTGGTGGGTCTGTTCGTCGGCGGACGCCAGGCGACCCGGGCCTCCTCGCGGGACGACTGGCACGGCGTGGCGACGGTCGCCGGCCGGGCGGCGCTGCTGTTCGCCTCGGGCCTGCTGGTCCTGGGCTGGTCGCCGTGGCCGGCGGTGGCCTTCGTGGTGATGTTCGTGATGGGGGTGGGGGGCGGCGCCTTCCTGCCGCCCTACCTGTCGCTGGTGGGCCGGGTCTCCCCGGGGGAGGTGCGCTCGCAGGCGTACGCGTGGGCGGTGTTCTGCCTCGGGGGGAGCACGCTGGCCGCGATCCCGCTGTACGCGCTGGGCGAGGCGGCCGGGTTCCGGATCGCGATGACGGTGTTCGGGCTCATCATCCTGGCCGGGGCGGCGACGGTGGTCACCGCCCGGCGCTTCGCCGCCGCCGACGCCGCGGTCAGATCTCCCGGCGGAGACGCTTGAGATCGGAGCGCTGCTTCTTGGCGGCGATGCGGCGCTCGACGGCGCCCCTGCTGGGCTTGGTGGGGCGGCGCTTCTTCGGGGGCGGGGCGACGGCCTCGCGCAGCAGCTGGGCCAGGCGCATCCCGGCGGCCTCGCGGTTGCGGAGCTGGGAGCGGAACTCGGAGGCGGCGATGGTGATGACGCCCCCGGTCAGCCGGGAGGCGAGGCGCTCCAGGGCGCGGGTCTTGAGCAGGGGAGGCAGGGACTCGGTGGCGGCCAGGTCGAAGCTGAGCTCGGCCCGGCTGTCGGTGGTGTTGACCCCCTGGCCGCCGGGTCCCGAGGAACGCGAGAACCGCCACTGGAGCTCGGTCTCGGGGATGGAGACCGAGCCGCTGATCTGAAGCGGACCGGGCATGGCGGACGACTCCTCGGGGAGAACGGACGTTTTCTTCGGGCGTCTCCTGCGGACGTCTTCCATGGAGGGAGCGGACGCCCCTCACAGGGAACGGACGTTCAGCGTAACGTTGGCTGATACCCACATTTCAAATGATTTATGCCTCGTCAGGGGATTCAGAGGGCTATACCCATTCCGGGCGGCTTGTGATGTCGCCATCCTTCCGTCACAGTGACTCCTCGGACGGCGACTTCCCGGACGGTGACTCCCGGGGCGGCGCGCCGGCCGCACCGGGGACGAGAGGCGAGGGGCCATGAACGCGATCGTCGGCGTGCACGGGATCGGCAAGTACCGCTACTACCGCGACGCGGGGAACTCGGTGGCCGGGGCGGCCGCCGCGATGCGCGACAAGTGGGACCGCTACCTGCACAGGGGGCTGACCGGCGGCGCGCCGCACAACGGGCAGCGGTACGTCACCGAGGTCGCCTACTACGCCCACCTGCTGGGCGAGGCCAAACAGGACGACGAGCCCCGCGCGGTGCAGCGCATGAGCGCCCCGGAGCAGGAGGTCTTCGTGGCCTGGGCCCGGCAGTTCGCCGGGGTGGGGGAGGGGCTGACCGGCGCGCTGCACCGGCTGACCGGCTGGCTGCTCGGGCGTCTGGCGGGCAACGCCGCCGAGTTCGCCCGGTTCTTCGCCCCCGAGGTGGCCGCCTACCTCACCGCCGACGGCGAGGCGCGGGCCGCGGCGAGGGCGGCCGTGGCCGAGGTGATCCGCCGCAACCGGCCCAGGGTGGTGATCGCGCACTCGCTGGGCAGCGTGGTGACCTACGAGACGCTCTGGGCCAATCCGGACCTGGAGGTGGAACTGCTGATCACTCTCGGCAGCCCGCTCGGCATGCGCGACGTCGTCTTCGAACGCCTGCTGCCCTCCCCGGTCAACGGCTGGGGCCAGCGGCCCCGTCAGGTGCGGCGATGGGTGAACATCGCCGACAAGGACGACATCGCGGCCATCCCGGCGAGCCTGCGGGCGTGCTTCACCGGGGTGGACCAGGAGTTCATGGTCAACCTCGACTGGATCGACTTCCACACCGTGGAGAAGTACCTCGGCTGCGGGGCCCTCAACGACCACCTGAAGCCGTACCTGCCCTGAGGGAGCCCTGCCCCTGACGGCGGATCTTCGCCGTCCGGCGGGAGAGATGTCACCTGAAGTCCTGCCTCCGTTCAATCACGGTGGGTAATGCGCTTTCCTGTGCGATGACTGTTCACTTCCCCTTGAATCCCAGGTCATGGGCGCGACAGCTGGAACGTCTGCACTGGACGGGTGAAGCAGAGTCTGTCACGCAGGGTGTTCATGTCCGTCGCCGCCGCGGGTGCGAGCGGCCTGGTGCTCAACGGGACGGGACAGGCCGCGGGCGTGACCCCGGCCATGCGGTCCCGCGCCCTCGCCGGCGACCCGTTCATCCTGGGGGTCGCCTCCGGTGATCCGTCCCAGGACGGGGTCGTGCTGTGGACCCGGCTCGCGCTCGACCCGTTCGGACTGAACGGCCGCGGCGCCATGCCGGCCCGGGACGTGGAGGTGCGCTGGCAGCTGGCGGCCGACGAGAGGTTCACGAAGGTGGTGCGCTCCGGCTCCGCGACCGCGGGCTGGCAGCGGGCGCACAGCGTCCACGTCGAGCTGGAGGGGCTGGAGCCCGGCAGGGAGTACTTCTACCGCTTCCGCGCCGAGGGGCACCTGTCGCCGCCGGGCCGTACCCGCACCGCCCCGGCCGCGGACGCCGCGCCGTCCCCGCTGACGTTCGCCGTGGCCGCGTGCGCCCACTACGAGCACGGCTACTACACGGCCTACCGCCGGCTGGCCGAGCAGGAGCCGGAGCTGGTGGTGCACCTGGGCGACTACATGTACGAGTACGCGCCGCAGGGGTACACCGCGATCGGCGGCGCCGTACGGCAGCACACGCCCGGCAAGTGCGAGACCCTGGCCGACTACCGGATGCGGCACGCGCAGTACAAGAGCGACCCCGACCTGCAGGCCGCGCACGCGGCCGCGCCCTGGCTGGTCGCCTTCGACGACCACGAGGTCGAGAACAACTGGGCCGCGGGGGTCTCCAGCACCGGCGCGCCGGCGTTCGCGCGGCGCAGGGCCAACGCCTTCCGGGCCTACTACGAGAACATGCCGCTGCGGCGCTCCAGCGTGCCCGGCGGGGCGTCGATGCGGGTGCACCGGCGGGTGGACTGGGGGCCGCTGGCCCGGTTCCACCTGCTCGACACCCGCCAGTTCCGCGACGACCAGGCCTGCGAGGACGGCGTCAGGGCGGGCTGCGACGAACGGCTGGCGCCGGAGCGCACCCTGCTGGGCGAGGACCAGCGGCGCTGGCTGCTCGACGGGCTCGCGTCCTCCGAGGCCCGGTGGAACCTGGTCGGCCAGCAGATCATCATGGCCCAGCGCGACCACCGGGTGGGACCGGGCACCGAGGTGAACCTGGACTCCTGGGACGGCTACGCCGCCGAGCGCACCCGCCTGCTGACCGGGTTCCGCGACTCCGGCGCGTCCAACCCGGTGGTGCTGACCGGGGACGCGCACATGCACCACGCGGCCGACCTCAGGCTCGACTTCGACGACCCGGACTCGCCCCGCGTGGGGGTGGAGCTGGTGACCTCGTCCGTCTCCAGTGACGGCGACGGCTACCGGGACGAGGGCCGGGTCGCCGGGCTGAC
The DNA here is from genome assembly GCF_016863135.1 of Planobispora longispora. Taxonomy (GTDB): domain Bacteria; phylum Actinomycetota; class Actinomycetes; order Streptosporangiales; family Streptosporangiaceae; genus Planobispora; species Planobispora longispora. The sequence continues at coordinate 282,872 of NZ_BOOH01000001.1, read as the reverse complement.
GACCGAGAACCGGCACATCTCCTACCTCGACCAGCGGCGCGGCTACATCGCCTGCCGCCTGACGGCCGAGGAGCTCCAGGCCGACTTCCGGGTCCTGGACTACATCAGCCGCCGCGGGGCCGAGGCCGGGACGGGCGCCCGGTTCACCGTGCCGTCGGGTGAGAGCGCCCTCGATCCCCGCTGACCGCGCGGGAGTTACGAATCTTATTGGCGAAATGTCGGTTGTGTGCGAAATGATCTGCCGCATGAGTCACTTCGTCACGCGGTTCACCGCCGCGGCCGCCGCCTTCGTGCTGGGCGGCACGCTCCTCGTGCAGAGCCCGGCCGCGGCGGCCGTCGCCGCCCCCGCGGTCACCGCCCCCGCCGCCACGGCCGCGCCCCAGTTCAAGGCCGTGGTCTACTACCAGAAGTACCTCCGCCGGGGCGGCTACGCGACCTACAAACTCAAGATCACCAACAAGGGGTACGAGGGCCAGGCGTACGCCCTGCTCGCCGGGGCCTTCCCGGCCGGGACACGCAAGATCAAGGTGATCAGCAAGCCGCGGAGCATCACCTGCGACGTCGAGGGCCGTGCCCTCGGCTGCTGGATCGCCTCCCTGGACAACGGCGACACCACCACGCTGACGGTCCGCGCCTGGCTCTCGCCGTCCAAGCGCGGCACCTACACCACGCAGTTCGGCGTGACCTACGCCGACAGCCCGGACGTGGACGTGGACGAGCTGATCGACGAGATGCGCTTCAAGAAGTTCAAGAGCAAGGTCGTGTGACGCCCGCTCCGGCTCACGACCGGACCGCATGAGGGACGCTCCACCCGGGTCACGACCCGGCCCGGGTGACCGCGTAGCCGAAGAGCGTGTCCCCGGCGGCGGTGGCGAAGGTTCTCGCCGTCGCCGGGCGCAGGCCCGGGTAGGCCCCCTTGCGCAGGCTCCCGCGCAGCAGGGTGAGCCTGCCCTCGCCCGGCGCCGCGACGACCAGGTCCCGTCCGGGGACGGCGGCCAGAGCGGAGCCGAAGTCCCCGCCGCGACCGGTGACCAGCAGGTTGTTCTTCTTCGTCAGCCCGCCGGACCGGGTGCCGGCGAGCACCTGGACGGCGTTCTCGCCCGGCACCCCGATCGCCAGCTCGTCGTCGCCGTCGCCGTTGAAGTCCCCGGCGGCCAGCGCCGCGCCGAACCGGTCGGAGTAGCGCGGACGGCCCTTCAGCCCCCGCTGCGACCAGGCCTCGGAGGTCGCGGTCCGCAGCCCCCCGCGGGCGCCGTAGACGACCACCACGGTGCCGTCGCCGTAGTCCATCGCCCGCTGGTCGGCGGTCAGCCCCTCGCCGGGCACCCCGATCGCCAGGTCCGCGCGGCCGTCGGCGTTGAAGTCGCCGGTGGCCAGCGCCGCGCCGAACAGATCCCACGCCTCGGCGCGGCCGGTGATCCACGGACTGTCCTGGGTGAGCTGCACCGCCCGGCGCCGCCGGACGTCGAGCACGGTGACCGACCCCTGGCCGTTCTTCAGGATCGTGTCGGCGGGCGCGCCCGCAGCGATCTCGGCCCGGCCGTCGCCGTCGAAGTCCCCGGTCGCCAGGACCAGGCCGAACTGGTCGGTCTTCCGCTCGGACTGGTCCACCCAGCCGCTGTCCTGCGTGATCACGTACGGCTTGCGCCCCCGGTGCCCGTAGACCCCGACGCCGCCCCCGCCCAGCCCGGGAACCCCGATCACCAGCTCGTCGTCGCCGTCCCCGTCCAGGTCCCCGGCGGCCAGCGCGGCCCCGAACCGGTCAGGGCCGCGCTGGCGCCCGAGGTCCCCGGAGTCGATCACCTCGCCGGGGCGCAGGCCGTCCGGCGAGCCCCGGAAGAGCTGCACGGCCCCCTTGCCGTCGGAGCCGGGACCCGGCCGGTCCTCCTCGGAGACACCCACGGCCAGGTCGGCGCAGCCGTCGCCGTCGAAGTCCCCGGCCGCCACCGCCGAGCCGAACGCGTCCCCGGCCTCCGCCTCGCCGGGCACGCCGGGACCGTCCTGGGTGAGCCGCCGCTCGGCGCGCATGCCGTACAGGACCGTGACGGATCCGGCCCGTGAGCGGCCGCCCACCGTCGCGTACGGCGCGGCGATCGCGAGGTCGGCGCGGCCGTCGCCGTCGAAGTCGGAGGGCACGCCGGAGCAGGCCCGCGCGACGAGGGAGACCGGGACGGGGGAGGCGGGCCCGGAGACGGCCGGAGCGGGGGAGGCGGGGGTCGCGAGGATGGCGGGGGCGAGGACGGCAGAGGCGAGGAGCGCGGCTCTCATACCCGGGATGGTTCCCGGCGTCGCGGACACGCGACCCACCGGGACATGAAATCCACGTGACCGGGGTGAGTAGAGCACGTGCCGGGATTCCGGGAGCGCGCGTGCCAGGATGGGGACATGGACATCGACCTGGCCGATCTCGGATTCTGGCGGCGTCCCCTCGCGGAGCGTCACGAGGCGTTCACCCGGCTGCGACGCCTGGACACGCCGGTTTTCTTCGAGGAGAAGCGGGTGCCGCTGCTCCGCTCCGGCAAGGGGTTCTACGCGCTGGTCCGCCACGCCGACGTGGTGGAGGCCAGCCGCAACGCCAAGGTGTTCTCCAGCGAGCCCGCGGTGACCAACCCCGAGCCGCCGGGCTGGGTCAAGCACGTCTTCGGCGAGTCGATGGTCAACATGGACGACCCCCGGCACGCCCGGCTGCGCCGCATCGTCTCCCGCGCGTTCAGCCCGAAGATGCTCTCCAACCTGCAGGGCGACATCGACAAGGCGTGCACGCGGATCGTCGACGACGTGGTGGCGGCCGGTCCCGGCGGCGACTTCGTCACCCGGGTGGCCGCCCGGCTGCCCATCCACGTCATCTGCGACATGATGGGCATCCCCGACGCCATGCGGGAAAAGGTCCACCGGCACGTCGACGTCTCCACCGCCTACACCGGGGTACGGCCCAGCCTGCCGCAGACCCTCCGGATGGCCGGGCAGAACATGCTCGCCCTGCTGGCGCTGCAGCGCATGGTGATCGAGCTGGGCCGGGAGCGCGCCCGCGAGCCCCGCGGCGACCTGGTCTCGGCGCTGGTCACCGCGAACGTGGACGGCGAGAGGCTGACCGACCGCGAGCTGGGCTCGTTCTTCGCCCTGCTGCTCGTCGCGGGCAACGAGACCGCCCGCAACACCATGGCGCACGGCATCAGGCTGCTCACCGACAACCCGGACCAGCGCGAGCTGCTGCTGGCGGACTTCGACGGGCGCATCGGCGGCGCGATCGAGGAGATGGTCCGGCACGTCTCGCCCATCATGCAGTTCCGCCGCACCGTCACCCAGGACTACGACCTGCGCGGCCTGCATCTGAAACCCGGCGACAAGGTCGTGCTCTTCTACGGCTCCGCCAACCGCGACGAGGCGGTCTTCCCCGATCCGGACCGCTTCGACATCACCCGCGACGCCAAGGCCCACGTCGGCTTCGGCGGCCCCGGCCCGCACTTCTGCCTGGGCGCCAACCTGGCCCGCCAGGAGATCCGCACCATGTTCCGGGAGCTGTTCACCCGCCTCCCCGGCATCCGCTCGGTGGGCGAGCCGGAACTGCTGCTGTCCAACTTCGACAACAGCGTCCGCACCCAGCGCTTCACCTTCTGACCCCGTGGCGGTCGCCATCGTTACCGCCGTGACGCCTGGTACCGGTCGCCCGGCTGGCAGACGGCTGAAGCCGAGGCGGACACCGTCTCGCGCCTTCTGTTCCCGACTCGCGACCCATGCGGTCTCCCGGCATGAGTCAGAGGACGGGAAGGCTGATGTGCCACCGGTAGACCAGGGCCATGCCCCGCTCGGATGTGATCACGTCTTTGATCCGTGCGGGACGGAGACCGCCGGGAGCCTGCGGATCGGGGACCGTCCACGTGGGTGCTTCCGCCGGTCCGTTCCAGGGTGTCTCGGCGATGTCGCGGAGCCGCAGCCGTGCCATGTGCCACATCCTGCGGCGGAAGCCGTCCACCGTACGGGCGGCCATCTGGAAGCGGTAGAACCAGTGCCAGCCGCGGAACACGTCGAACTCCTCCACCACCTGCGGCAGCTCCCGCATGGGACCGTTCTCCTGCGGGACGGTCGGCCGGGAGACGTATTTGCGCTGGTTCGCATAGAACAGATCCTTGCCGTTCTGCCCCCAGTCGGTGGCGACGTCGAGCCCGAACCGGCCGACGGCCCGATCGAAGGCGCTCCGGTCGGCGGCCCGCAGATAGCTGAGGAAACCCCACAGCTCGCCGTCCCCACGGGGGTTCCCTCGGAGGCCGTGCCGGCCGCGCCCGCCGTCCAGTGGCACGGGCCCAGTGACATGAACGCGGTGTCGTAGGCGTTGAGCCCGTCGAAATAACCGACGGCCTCGACCTCGCTCACCGCGCGCACCACCTTGTACGTGCTGAGGCCACGTCGCTCGGCGGCGTCCACGAGCTGCTGCAGTGTGGGCCCCGAACTGTCGCCGCGAACGGGCGGCAGGTGCTCGGGCAGCAGTTCCGCCTCCGGACGCCACGTGTGACCGGCGTCGGGGGTGGCTCGCGGGCCCGCCCAGACTGTCGCGTATGTGGCCCAGTCGCCCGTCACATCCAGTTCCGGGCGGGACGGGACCACAGGCGGGCGATCAGGGCGGTGCCACGTGCGCGTCAGGTCCCGGACGTAGAAACGCGGCTCGTTCGTGGCGACCTCACGATGTCCCCATACGTTGTCGGCACGCCGGGCGGGCCGGCCATCGGCGGCCGGGATCGTGTGGATGCGCTCGGGTTGTCCCTCCCGGAGCCGCCACGCCTCCACCACGATCGGGCAGCGCCGCCTCTTCTGCTTCCATCGGCGCAGGACGAAACGGGTCCATGGGTTGACGACGCCGGTGGCCGTTCCCGCGTACCGCTCGTAGAAGAAGGCGGGAACCGGAGTGAGCCGGTCAGACCAGCGGATCGGTTCCACCTGCGTGCCGGTTGTGTGATCGGCGGCCGCGGTGTCCTCCACGCCGCGCGTCACGATCAGCGCGCCGTCCGCCGCGATGCCGGTGACCTCCATGATCTCGGTCTCGACGCGCACCCGGAACGGCGGGACATCCGGGAACGCGGCGGCCGGCCCTGCCTTGACCGAACCGCTCCCCGCCGTCGTGTCCTCCAGCAGGGCCGCCGCGTCGGGGAGGCGCTGGGCGGCGGAGAGGAGTACGGCGAGCAGCCAGGCGAAGACCTGGTCGAGATCTTCCAACATGAGAGTCACCTGTCGTCGAGGCACGCGTGTTGGCTCCGTCCGGCCGACGATAGGCGCGAGCGCGTGGCCCCGCCTCGGGGAACGCACTAGGGAAAACTCTGGGATCAGGCGTCGGTGTCCTTCGGATGACGTGGTGAGGCGTAGACGAGATGGACGGTCCGGCGAGACTCGTCAACGAGATAACGCACCCGGCCACCGGCGGTGACTTCATACTCCCACTGCGGATATTCGCGCCCGCCCAATGTCCCGGTAGCGAGACGGCCGCGCAGCCGGTGCTGCCGGTCCGGTTCCTCCTGAGACAGTGGATCCGCGCGCAACGCCTCGAAGCACCGCCGGGTGTTGCCCGCCGCCTCGGCGCACAGGTCGATCCAGCCCTTGGCCGCCTCGCTGGTGGCGAACCGCAGCTGCCATTCGTCACCCACCGGCGGCGGAGCCGCGGCATCGCCGCGTTTCGGGCTCACGGCGCGGTCACCTCGCCGTAGTCCTCCCCCGGCAGCGGGCGAGTGAGTTGTGCGGTCAGTGCGGGATCGGCCAGGATCCGGGCGGTGGAACGCCACTCGACGATGACCCGGTGCAAGGTGGCATGGACGTCCAGATCGACCGCGTCTCGCGTGGCGTCGACGAGTTCCTGGACGAACTCGCGCCTCTCGTCCGCGGACAGGTGCCGCACCCAGGGGAAGACCGCGGGCAGCGCGTGCAGGACCGCGCGGACGCCCTCGTCACTGGCCAGGAGTGCGGCGATCATGCGGGCGGCGACATCCGCCGTCTCCTCACGCTGACGGTCGTGCCGGGCCGTGGAGATGAACAGGTCTTCTCCGTCGCGGCGTTTGACATGCACGCGGTGGAACCGGTCGATGGTCTCGGCGACCTGCTTGGAGTGCTTCGAGAGGTCGGAGAACGGAACAGTCGGCATGGCCATGTCACACCGTACTTCGGAACACATTCCGAAGTAAAGAACACCCGAGTCGGTCATCGTGGGACTCGAACCCGCGACCAAGGGATTATGAGTCTCCTGCTCGGCCGCGGGCGGGGGTCAGGGGTGGGCCGGAGGGACGGGTTCCGCTCCGCGGGCCGCGCCGGCGGGGGTGGCCGGTGGTGGGGCATCGACCGGGCAGCTCATGCAGGGCTCGGAGGCGATCAGGACGTTCTCCCGGATGGTGAGGAAGGTGATCAGCGCGGAGACCGCCATCATCGCCGCGCCGATCAGCATCGTCGCGCGGAAGCCCGAGGTGAACACGCTCGCGGAGGTGAAGGCGTCGCCGGTCAGGCCCACCAGCGGCGGGATCGCGGCCACCGCGAGCAGCCCGCCGGTGCGGGCCACCGCGTTGTTGACGCCGCTGGCCACCCCGGCGTACCGGTCCTCGGCGGTGGCGAGCACGGTCGAGGTGAGCGGGGCCACCGCCGCGGACAGGCCCAGGCCGAACAGCGACGTCGGCAGCAGCACGTCCGCCACGTAGCCGGAGCCCTCCCCGATCCGGGCCATCCAGAGCAGCGCGGCGGCGCAGAGCAGGATGCCCGCGGTCATCGGGATCCGCGGCCCGATCCGCTTGGCCAGCTCGCCGGCCCGGGCCGACAGCAGCAGCATCAGGACCGTGATCGGGATCATCGAGGATCCGGCCGTCAGCGGCGAGAATCCCGCGGAGACCTGGAGCTGGACGACCAGCAGGAAGAACACCACGCCCATCGCGGCGTACATGACGAAGGTGACCACGTTGACGGCGGTGAACACGCGGGAGGAGAACACCCCGACCGGCACCAGCGCCCGCGGCGAGCGCCGGATCTGCGACCCGACGAACACCGCGCCGAGGACCGCGCCCGCCACGAGGGGGAGCACCTGGAGATCGATGAGGCCGTAGGTGATCCCGGCCAGGGACAGGGCGGCCAGCGCCGCGCCGAGCACGTCGAAGCGCCCGGTGGCCTCGGTGTCCCTGCTCTCCGGCACGTGCCGCACGGTCACCGCCACGACGAGCGCGGCCAGCGGAAGATTGATCAGGAACACCCACCGCCAGCCGGCCGTGTCCACCAGCCACCCGCCGAGCAGCGGCCCGACCGCCGCCGCGACCCCGCCCAGCCCCGACCAGGCGCCGATGGCCCGGGGCCGGTCCTCGCGGTCGAAGGACGCCTGGATGATCGCCAGGGAGCCCGGGGTGAGCAGCGCCCCGCCGACGCCCTGCAGCGCCCGGGCCGCGATCAGCGTCTCCACGTTGGGCGCCAGGCCGCACAGGGCCGAGGCGAGCGCGAACCAGACGACGCCGACGAGGAAGACCTTGCGCCTGCCGTACCGGTCGCCGAGCGAGCCGCCGAGGAGGATCAGGCCCGCCAGCGTGAGCGTGTAGGCGTTGACCGTCCACTGGAGACCGGCCATGTCGGCGCCGAGCGCCGTGCCGAGCGTGGGCAGCGCCACGTTGACGACCGTGCCGTCCAGCATGGCGACCCCCGAGCCGAGCACGGTGGCGAGCAGGACCCACCGGCCGGCGGGCGAGGCGAACCGGATGTGGCCGTTGTCCATGGCGCCCGTCCTTCCCGATGCCCGCGATGATCATCCGCGGCGTCCGGTGATCCGTCGTGACAGGAGATCCGCAACAACGGAGGCCGCCTTCTGATTCCCGATCACCGGCGGCCGCGCACCCGGGCGGCGGGCCCGGGTATGTGAGAGGAAACGTCGGCTATCTCTGGTAGGACATGATCCGTTGTGTTCTCGCCTCCCAGGAGCCACGGATGGACCACCTCGATCTTCATGTCCGCGCGGCCGGTTCCGGCCGGTGCGGCGCTCCGGCGCCGCGTCGTCGGGACGGAGCGGTCCGATGACGCGTGGCGGTCTGAGCAGGTTCCGCACCCCTGAGGTGGAACAGTTCCCCTGCCTCGCCGACGTGGAGGAGGAAGCGGAGGAACCCTCCCGAGCCGAGGCGTGGTCGCTCTGGCTGAACGAGTACTACGACGACGGCGAGGAGCCCTTCGCCGACTACTTCGCCCGTTTCCTCGACGAGGTGGACACCACCGTGATCCGCCAGTTGATCTTCGAGCTGTGGGGGTCGCCGCATGCGTCGTCGGAGGAGGCCGTACGGCTGCTCACCGGGGCCGCCGACCGCTTCCCGGCTCTGCGCCTGGTGGCGCTCGGCGACATCCCCGCCGACGAGTGCGAGATCTCCTGGATCGAGCAGTCCGACGTCACCCCGCTGCTGGAGGCGTTCCCCCGCCTGGAGGCGCTGGAGGTCAGGGGAGGAGACAAGCTGGTGCTCCGCCCCGTCCGGCACGAGAGTCTCAGAGTCCTGAGGTTCGAGAGCGGCGGCCTGCCCGGGCACGTGGTGCGCGCGACGGGCGCGTGCGACCTGCCCGCGCTGGAACACCTGGAGATGTGGCTCGGCGTCGAAAGGTACGGCGGCGACGCCACGGCGGCCGACCTGGAGCCGATCCTGTCGGGCGAGCGGCTGCCCGCCCTGCGGCACCTGGGGCTGCAGGACAGCGCGATGCAGGACGAGATCGCGGCGGCGGTGGCGACGGCTCCGGTCGTCGCACGGCTGGAGTCGCTCGCCCTGTCGATGGGCGTGCTGACCGACGAGGGCGCCGAGGCGCTGCTGTCCGGCCAGCCGCTGACCCACCTCAAACGCCTGGACCTGCACCACCACTTCCTGAGCGACGCCATGACGGAGCGGGTCCGCGCGGCGCTCCCGGGGGTCGAGGTGGATCTGTCCGATGGCCGGAGAGAGGGCCGGGACGACTGGCGCTACGTGGCGGTCGCCGAGTGAACGGCCGCACGGCGGGGTGAGCCGGGACGGTCTCCGCACGGCCGGCGGGCGGGCCGGTGCGAGCCGGGACGGTCGCCGCGCGGACGGCGGATGGCGGACGGGCCGGGGCGGGGCGGCTGACGGCTCCCCTCCGAAACGCCGCGGTCGCTCCTGCGAGGGGCGAGCCGAATGCGCCCGAGTGCCGGCGATCTCTGATAGGACATGGGTCGTCGTCCCCTCCAGCAGGCAAAGGAACGCAGATGACCGACGAGGACCTGACGGAGGGCGTCACCTGGCGCCTGGCCGCCGACCCCTTCGACCACGGGAAGAAGGAGGAAGAGGCCGTTCCCGCGATCCAGCGGGAGTTCGAGGCGTTCATGGCCGGCCGCGACCCCGGCCGCGTGCGCGAGATCGTCGTGGGCTGGTGGGGAGCCGGATACCGGGGGCACAGTTCCGAGCTGCCGGTCAGGCTGCTGAGCGAGGCGGGCGACCGGCTGAGGAACGTGCGCTCGATCTTCCTCGGTGACATCGAGCAGGAGGAGGCGGAGATCTCCTGGATCGAGCACGGCGACGTCACCCCGCTGCTGGAGGCGTTCCCGAAGCTGGAGCACCTGCACGTCCGAGGGGGCAGCGGCCTGCGGCTGCGGCCGGTCCGGCACGGGGCGCTGCGGACGTTGTGGTTCGAGAGCGGCGGCCTGCCCGCCGAGGTCGTCCGGGCGGTCGGCGCGTCGGAGTTCCCCGCGCTGGAGGATCTGGACCTGTGGCTCGGCGTCGAGGAGTACGGCGGCGACGCCACCGTGGCCGACCTGGGGCCGATCCTGTCCGGTGAGCGGCTGCCCGCCCTGCGCTGCCTGGGGCTGCAGGACAGCGAGATCCAGGATGAGATCGCGGCGGCGGTGGCGACGGCTCCGGTGGTGGCCCGGCTGGAGACGCTCGCCCTCGCCATGGGCACGCTGACCGACGCGGGCGCCGAGGCGCTGCTGACCGGCCAGCCGCTGACCCACCTGCGGCGGTTGGATCTGAGCCACCACTTCCTGAGCGAGGAGATGGCGGAGCGGCTCCGCGCGGCGCTCCCGGGAGTCGAGGTCGACCTGTCCGACCGCCAGGAGGCCGACGAGGACGACTGGCGCTACGTCGCGATCTCCGAATGAGGAGCGCCCGTCAGGCCCTGGAGTGTCGGTGATCTCTGGTAGGACAGGGTCCATTGTCCCCGCCGCTCAGGAGCCATGGATGGACCACACCGAGTTCAACGATCGTGTCGACAACCTCTCCCGGGGAAGCTACGCCGGTCTGCCGATCGCGGCGGTGCCCGACGAGGAGGACACGGAGATCCCGGCCGCGGGCGGGACGGCGTGGCGGCTCTCGGTCGAGACCTACGACGCCGAGGAGACCTTCGCGGAGCAGTTCGCTCGCTTCCTGGAGAAGGTGGACGCCTCCGCCGTCAAGGCGATCATCATCGGCGAGTGGGAGGACGCCTACGAGGAGAGCAGCGCGATGATCGTCCGGCTGCTCGCGGACAACGCGCATCGCCTCCCGGAGCTGCGCTCGATCTTCCTGGGCGCGATGGAGGGGGAGGAGTGCGAGATCTCCTGGATCCAGCAGGGCGATGTGACGCCGCTGCTGGAGGAGTTCCCGCTGCTGGAGCGGCTGGAGGTGCGCGGGGGCAGCGGACTGGAGCTGCGGCCGGTGCGCCACGAGGCGCTCAAGGTCCTGCGGTTCGAGTCGGGCGGGCTGCCCGCCGGGGTGGTCCGGACGGTCGGTGAGTCGGAGTTTCCCGCGCTGGAGTACCTGGAGGTCTGGCTCGGCGTCGAGCAGTACGGCGGCGACGCCCGGGTGGCGGACCTGCGGGAGATCCTCGCCGGTGAGCGGCTGCCGTCGCTGCGGCATCTGGGGCTGCAGGACAGCGAGGCCCAGGACGAGATCGCCGCCGCGGTGGCGTCGGCCCCGGTGGTGGCCCGGCTGGAGTCGCTGTCGCTGTCGATGGGCATGCTGACCGACGCGGGCGCCGAGGCGCTGCTGTCGGGTCAGCCGCTGACCCACCTCAAGCGCCTGGACCTGCACCACCACTACCTGAGCGACACCATGATGAAGCGGGTCCGCGAGACCCTGCCGGGAGTGGAGATCGACCTGTCCGATCAGGAGGACATCGACAACGACTGGCGCTACGTGGCGGTCGCCGAATGAACGGCGCCGGTCAGGACCTGAGGCGCCGGCCAAGTCTTGAGGCGTCGTCTATTCCTCGTAGGACACGTTTGTCTGGTAGGACACGGTCCGTCGTGTTTTTCCTGACAGGAGCCGTGGATGGATTACTCCGAGTTCAACGACCGCGTCAGCGGCCTCTCCGAGGGGATCTACGCCGGTCTGCCGATCGCGCCGGTGCCCGGTGAGGCGGACACGGAGATCCCGGCGGCGGGTGAGACGGCGTGGCGGATCGCGAGGGACGTCTTCGACAGGGAGGAGTCCTTCGAGCGCCGGTTCATCCGCCTCCTGGAGAAGGCGGACGCCTCCGCCATCAAAGCGATCATCGCCGGAATGTGGCATGTCCACGGGGAGAGCAGCGCCGAGGTCGTCGGGCTGCTCGTGGACAACGCGCATCGCCTCCCGGAGCTGCGCTCGATCTTCCTGGGCGCGATGACGAGCGAGGAGTGCGAGATCTCCTGGATCGAGCAGAGTGACGTCACGCCGTTGCTGGAGGCGTTCCCGCTGCTGGAGCGGCTGGAGGTGCGCGGGGGCAGCGGTCTGAGACTGCGGCCGGTGCGCCATGAGGCGCTCAAGGTCCTGCGGTTGGAGTCGGGGGGCCTGCCCCCCGAGGCGGTGCGGGGGGTGGGCGCGTGCGACCTGCCCGCGCTGGAGTATCTGGAGCTGTGGCTGGGCGTCTCCGACTACGGCGGCGACGCCACGGTGGAAGACCTGGAGCCCATCCTGTCCGGTGAGCGGCTGCCGTCGCTGCGGCATCTGGGGCTGCAGGACAGCGAGATCCAGGACGAGATCGCCGCCGCCGTGGCGGTGGCCCCGGTGGTGGCCCGGCTGGAAGGGCTGGCGCTGTCGATGGGCACGCTGGGCGACGCGGGCGCCGAGGCGCTGCTGTCCGGTCAGCCGCTGACCCACCTCAAGCGCCTGGACCTGCACTGTCACTATCTGAGTGACGCGATGATGGAACGCCTGGGGAACGCTCTTCCCGGGGCGGACCTGTCGCAGCAGGCCGACCTCGCCAGGACCGGGGGCGAGCGTTACGTCGCCGTGTCGGAGTGATCCCGTACGGATCCGCCCGAGGCATCGGCGATGTCAGGAGTGTCGGCAGTCTCTGGTAGGACATGGTCCGTCGTTTTTCACCCCCGGGAGCCCTGGAATGGACTGTTCCGAGTTCGACGACCACGTCGGGAACCTCACGAGGGAATCTACGCGTATGGAGTTCCCGGCATGAACATCTTCGACGGGGCGGACGGCTTCGCCCCCATGCAGCGCCGCCGTGAGAGCTATGCGGGCCTGCCGCTCTTCCGCGTCCACAAGGGGATCACCGCGGAACCGCCGCCGCCGGAGACCGTCGCCTGGGCCCTGCAGGTGGTCGAGTTCCGCACCTCCGAGGGCACCTTCGAAACGCTCCTGCGCCGGTTCCTCGAGAACGTCGACACCACCCGGGTGACGGCACTCGTCATCTCCTCCTGGGAGGAGCCCCACACCGAGAGCGCCGACCTGGTCGTCGCCGCGCTCGCCGAGAACGCCGCCGCGTTCCCCGCGCTCAGGGCGCTCTTCCTGGGGGACATGTCGTACGAGCAGTGTGAGATCTCCTGGATCAAACAGGGTGACGTCACGCCGTTGCTGGAGGCGTTCCCGCTGCTGGAGCGGCTGGAGGTGCGCGGGGGCAGCGGTCTGCGGCTGCGGCCGGGGCGCCACGAGGCGCTCAAGGTCCTGCGCTTCGAGTCGGGCGGGCTGCCCGCCGGGGTCGTGCGGGCGGTCGGCGCGTCGGACTTCCCCGCGCTGGAGCACCTCGAACTGTGGCTCGGCATCTCCGAGTACGGCGGGAACGCCACCGTGGCCGACCTCGCCGGGATCCTGTCGGGCGAGCGGCTGCCGTCACTGCGCCGTCTCGGTCTGCAGGACAGCGAGATCCAGGACGAGATCGCGGCGGCGGTGGCGTCGGCTCCGGTGGTGGCCCGGTTGGAAGGGCTGGCGCTGTCGATGGGCACGCTGGGCGACGCGGGCGCCGAGGCGCTGCTGGCCGGTCAGCCGCTGACCCACCTGCGCGTGCTCGACCTGCACCACCACTACCTCGGTACGGCGATGCAGGAGCGGATCACGGCCGCGCTGCCCGGCGTGCGGGTGGACATGAGCGATGAGATCGACCTCGCCGAGCGCTTCGGATTCGTCTATGACGATGAAGACGAAGACGAATGGGACGAGAGCGATCGGTTCGTGGCGGTCGCCGAATGAGCGACCCGGCCCTGGCGGTCGTCGGGACGCCGGGGGACCGGCGGGTGACGATGTTCGCCGACGCCTGCGTCCGGTACGGCCTGCCCGCGCCGCGCGTGGTCCCGTGGGCCTCCGTGCTCCGGGGCGAGGAGATCGTGCTGGAGCCCGGCACGCTCGTGCGGATCGACTCGCCCGGCGAGGACGCCGAGACCGACGCGCTGCTGCGCGGTCCCGGCGAGCCGTCCCGCGTCGGCGGGGGAGCGCGCTGGCACGCCGCGTTCACCGCCGGGACGGCGCGGGTGCGGGAGGCCGTGGAACGCACGCCCGGGGCGGTGCTGCTCGGTGACGTCGACGAGATCGCGGTCATGTTCGACAAGCGGCTCTGCCACGCGCGGCTGTCGGCGGCCGGAGTGCCGGTGCCGCCCGCGCTGCCCGGGCCGGTGGAGGACTACCGCTCGCTGCGCGAGCGGATGGACCGGGCCGGGTGGGGGCGGGTGTTCGTCAAGCCCGCGCACGGCTCGTCGGCGTCCGGGGTGATCGCCCTGCACGCCGCCGGGAGCCGGGTCCTGGCGGTGACGTCGGCGGCGCTGTCCTCGGGGGAGCTGTACAACTCGCTGCGGGTGCGCCGCTACGAGGACGAGGCCGACCTGGCGGTGATCGTCGACCGGCTGGCCGGGGACGGGCTCCACGTCGAGCGCTGGTTCCCCAAGGCGGGCATGGACGGGCTCACGTTCGACCTGCGGGTGGTCGTCGTGGCCGGCAGGCCCACGCACGCGGTGGTCCGCGCGAGCCGTGCCCCCATGACCAACCTGCACCTGGGCGGGTCTCGCGGCGACCTCGGCGCGGTCCGCGCCCGGCTCGGCGAGGACGGGTGGGAGCGGGTGCTGGACGCCTGCTCGCGGGCGGCGGCCTGCTTCCCCGGGAGCCCGGCGGCCGGGGTCGATGTGATGATCGGCGCCGACTGGACGTCGGTCGCGGTGGCGGAGGTCAACGCCTTCGGCGACCTGCTGCCCGGCCTGACCGGCTTCCCCGGGAGCGGCGCCGAGGACCTGGACGCCTACGACACCCAGGTCCGGGCGATGATGGGGAGCACATGCGGGACATGAACACGATCGTGGGGAGCCACGATCTGCTGCTGGTGACGCTCGACACGCTCCGCTACGACGCGGCCGACGAGCTGGTCCGGGCGGGACGGCTGCCGAACCTGGCGCGGGCGCTGCCCGGCGGGCGGTGGGAGCGGCGGCACAGCCCGGGGAGCTTCACCTACGCCGCGCACGCCGCGATCCTCGCCGGGTTCCTGCCGACGCCCGCCGCGCCCGGCCCGCACCCCCGGCTGTTCGCCGCCACGTTCCCGGGCAGCGAGACCACGGCGGAGGGGACCTGGGTGTTCGACGCGCCCGACCTGCCCGCGGGGCTGGCGGGGGCGGGCTACCACACGGTCTGCGTCGGCGGCGTGGGCTTCTTCAACAAGCTCACCCCGCTCGGGTCGGTCCTGCCCGGGATGTTCGCCGAGAGCCACTGGGAGCCGGGGTACGGCGTCGCCTCGCCGACCTCGTTCGAGCAGCAGGTCGCGTGCGCGGAGCGGGCGGTCGCGCGGGCGAGGGCGGAGACGGGCGGGCCGGTCTTCCTGTTCGTCAACGTCTCGGCGCTGCACCAGCCGAACTGGTTCCACCTGCCCGGGGCGGCCCGCGAGCACGGGGACGGCCCGGAGAGCCACGCCGCCGCGCTGGAGTACGTGGACCGGCACATCGGCAGGTTGTTCGCGCTGGTGAGCCGGGAGCGGCCGGGGTTCGCGATCGTCTGCTCCGATCACGGTACGGCCTACGGTGAAGACGGATATGTCGGGCATCGGATCGGCCACGAGGTGGTCTGGACGGTGCCGTACGGAGAGTTCGAACTGGAGCGGGGAGCGTGGCGGTGACGGCAAGGTCCGGGCGGGCGCTGGAGATCATCGAGGCGGCTCCGGCACCCGGTGCGGCGGCGACCCCGCCGGGGAGGGAACCGGCGGCGCCGGGCTCCGGCGGGCGGGCGGAGGAGGGCTCCCCGTCCGGTCCCTACCAGGGATACGTGTACGCCTACCCGCACAAGACGGCCTACCGGCCGCTGGAGCCGCGCCCGGCGCTGCGCGAGGTGTGGGCGGGCGAGCCGCTGGACAACCTCTTCCTCTACCTGCACATCCCCTTCTGCGAGATGCGCTGCGGGTTCTGCAACCTGTTCACCAGGACGGGCGCGCCCGAGGACCTCGTCGCCGCCTACCTGGACGCGCTGGAACGGCAGGCGCGCGCCGTACGGGACGCCCTGGACGGCCCGCGGTTCGTCACCGCCGCGATCGGCGGCGGCACGCCCACCTACCTCAGCGCGGGCGAGCTGACCCGGATGTTCGACCTCACCGAGCGGATCATGGGCGCGGACCTGCGCGCCGTGCCGCTGTCGGTGGAGACCTCGCCCGCCACCGCCACGGCCGACCGGCTCGCGGTGCTGGCCGAGCGGGGGACGACCCGGATCTCCATCGGCGTGCAGAGCTTCATCGACGCCGAGGCGCGGGCCGCGGTCCGGCCGCAGAAGCGGGCCGAGGTCGAGGCGGCGCTCGGCCGGATCAGGGAGACCGGGTTCGAGGCGCTCAACATCGACCTGATCTACGGCATCGACGGGCAGACCGAGGAATCGTGGCGGTACTCCCTGGACGCCGCGCTGGAGTGGAAGCCCGAGGAGATCTACCTCTACCCGCTGTACGTGCGCCCGCTCACCGGCCTCGGCCGGCGGGCGCGCGACTGGGACGACCACCGGCTCGGCCTCTACCGGCACGGGCGCGACCACCTGCTGGCCGCCGGGTACGAGCAGGTGTCGATGCGGATGTTCCGGCTGCCCGGGACGGGCGGCGCCACCGAGTACTGCTGCCAGAGCGACGGCATGGTCGGCCTCGGCTGCGGGGCCCGCTCCTACACCTCCGGGCTGCACTACTCCTACGAGTACGCGGTCGGCGCGGGCCAGGTGCGCGCGATCATCGACGACTACGTACGGCTCGCGCCGGAGGAGTTCGCGGTCGCCAACGTCGGCTTCCGCCTCGACTCCGGCGAGCGCCGCCGCCGTCACCTGATCCAGTCGCTGCTGCAGGCCGAGGGGCTCGACCCGGCCGCCTACCGCGAGCGCTTCGGCACCGGTGTCACGGACGACTTCGGCGAGGAGCTGGAGCGCCTGGCGGAGCGGGGCTGGCTGGAGCCGCCCGCCGCGGGGAGCGGGGTCGCAGAGGGGAACGGGCGGGGACGCTCCGGGCATGGAGCCGGGGCCGTCCGGCTCCGGCTGACCCCCGAGGGCCTGGCGCACTCCGACGCGATCGGCCCGGCGCTGTTCTCCGGCCGGGCCCGTGAGCTGATGGCCGCCTATGAAACCCGCTGAGCCCGGAGGGGCCGCCTCCCCGGTGTTCCTGCGGATCGGCCCGAAGCCCGACCGCGCGGGGGACGGGCGCCCGGCGGGCCGGGAGACGGCGGGGCCGGGGGCGGTGGGCCGGGAGACGGCGGACGACCCCGGGCACCTGATGATCCTCTACCGGGGGCCGCTGTCGAGCTGCGACTACGACTGCGCCTACTGCCCGTTCGCCAAGCGGCGCGACGACCCGGAGCGGCTCCGGGCCGACCGGGCGGCGCTGGAGCGGTTCGCCGGGTGGGTGGCGGAGCGGGACCATCCGGTCTCGGTGCTGTTCACGCCGTGGGGCGAGGGGCTCGTCCGGTCGTGGTACCGCCGGGCGATGGTGGAGCTCAGCCATCTGCCGCACGTCCGGCGGGTGGCCATCCAGACCAACTTCAGCTGCCGCCCGGACTGGCTGGCCGAGGCGGACCTCGGCACGCTCGCCCTCTGGGTGACCTACCACCCCAGCCAGGTCGCCTACGAGCGGTTCCTGGAGAAGTGCCGGGACCTGGCCGGCAGGGGAGTGCGGTTCAGCGTCGGGATCGTCGGTCTGCCCGAGCATCTGGACCACGCCCGCAGGCTCCGGGCCGATCTCCCGGACCAGGTGTACCTGTGGGTGAACGCCGCCGAGGGCCGCCCCTGCACCGACGCCGAGGCGGCCGAGTGGACGGCGATCGACCCGTTGTTCCCCTACAGCCGCACCCCGCACCGCAGCGCCGGGCGGCCGTGCCGTACCGGCGACAGCGTCATCTCGGTGGACGGCGACGGCACCGTGCGGCGCTGCCACTTCGTCCCCGCCGTGCTCGGCAACCTCTACGACGGGACGTTCCGCCCCCGGGCCCGGCCCTGCCCGCTGGCGCTGTGCGACTGCCACATCGGCTACGTGCATCTGGAGCCGACCGGCCTGTACGACGTCTTCGCCGGCGGCATCCTGGAGCGCATCCCGCACTTCCCGCACATCTCATGTGACCGCTGACCCGGCGGGGCGGGCCGGCGCGCGGAAGGCGGCTCCACGGTTGTCCGCGTGGCCGTGAAGCCGCCTTCCGCCTGAGGATCAGTTCTCGATGATGCCGAGGAACGCGAAGTCGAAGAGATCGTTCAGGACCTCGTTGTGGTTGCTGTCGTCGATGTAGATGTAATTTCCATGGCCACGGTCCCAGCGGTCCCAGTCGTGGTCGGCCGCGGCGGGGCCCGCGAAGGCGAGGCTGGCGAACCCGGCGATGGCTGCACCGGCGAGAATACGACGGATCATGATTTTTCCTCCATGGGATCAGAGAATCATCGATGACTTTCGCGACAGACCGTGGTCGGTCGATCGCTCGCCGTACTCAATAGTCTCACTTGTCCCAGAAGTCGCTCTAGGGGAGTTTCATCACATTCGACCATATGATTGCTATGTCTTTTGGTGATTATCGTTTTCTCTGATCTGCGGGATTCGCCGGTACGGCAGAAGTCTCACCGGGGGCATGAAAAATCGGCTTCATGGCCGGGGTCCCGGTCATGAAGCCGATTTTTGCTGATATTTGAAATTGCCAGAAGTGCCCCCGGAGAGGGAGCGTGTCGCAAGGGAACGTTCTTCTCCCGGTTTTCGGGAGAATTCCCGATGTCTGCCGATCGGCAGGGGTGTCCGGAGGCGAGCCGGCCCCGGACAGGGGCGCCCGGCATGAGATGCCGGGCGCCCGGTGCCTTCCGGAGAAGGTCAGTTCTCGATGATGCCGAGGAGGGCGACGTCGAGGAGGTCGTTCAGGACCTCGTTGTGGTTGCTGTCGTCGATGTAGACGTATCCGCCACCGCCGCCGCCCTTGCCCCAGTCGCAGGTGGCCGCGGCGGGGCCGGCGAAGATCAGGCCTGCGAAGCCTGCGATGGCGGCACCGGCGAGAAAACGGCGAATCATGGCTTTTCCTCCATGGAAGAGAGAATCATGGTTGATTTCTGCAATCGACCGTGTTCGGTCGATCGCTCATCGCCATGAATAATCTCACTTGCCGTAGAGGACGCTCCAGTTGCTTTCTGTCATATTCGGCCAAAAAGCGGTGAGGTTTTCTTGGCGGTCACCGATGTTTCGTCTGTCTTATCCGCCGTCCTCCGGCCGCCGGTGACGCCGGGCGGCACGGGTGAGGAGCGGTCAGGTCTCCCGCTCCGGGCGGTAGTCGGCCTCGGACATGCCGAAGGTCCAGGCCACACCCGCGCGGGCGGTACGGGTGCCGGGCGGGACGCGCAGCCAGTACTTGCGGAAGGTGCCGTCGGGCTCGGCGGTGGAGTTGACCACCTCGACCATCGTCACCGGCTCGTCGCCGGGCAGGTCGATCCGCCAGAGGACGCCCGTCTCGTCCCGGTGGAGCGGGGTCGCCCCGGACTCGGCGAGATAGCGGTCGTAACCGAAGTGCTCCAGCATGACCCGGCGCAGCTCGGCGTTCTCCTCGGCGCGGATGCGCTCGGGCGTCAGCGTCGCCATGGAGTCGGCGAAGTCGGCGGGGACCGGCATGCCGCCCCAGGCGTGCACGGCGAAGCCGTCAGGGAAGAGCAGGGCCGGGCCGCCCGCGCGGTGCAGGCGCGACAGCTCGTCGCGGTGCAGCTCGACGGGGCGCTCGCAGACGATGGCGACCCGCTCGAACGGCCACCACCAGCCCGCCGACCGGGCCACCTGGATCAGCCCCTCCAGCTCCGGCCGCTCCAGCGCGTCGAACAGCGACAACCACGGCGCGTCCTGCTGGCCCAGCACGGCGTCCAGCGTCGAGGCGCGCAGCGCCGCGCCGGCGGCCTCCGACTCCTCGAGCGCGGCGACGGCCTGGCGGATCCGGGTGATCAGCCCGTTCGCCGGGTCCCAGAGCCGCCCCGCGGTCAGCGACCAGGCCAGCGGCCAGCCCACGGGCCCGAGCGCCGCGTGCGCCTCGGCCCTGGCCCGCTCCCACGGCCGGGTCCGCACCTCGTCGCGGACCGATCTCCCGGCGCCCAGCGTGGCGATGGCCCGCGCGCCCGCGGCGGGCGAGTCAACCCAGATGATCTTCTCCGGCTCGGCCAGCCCGGCGGCCCGGTAGGCCAGCCGCACTCCCGCCTCGGCCCGGGGCCGGTCCGCGGGACCGGTCTGGAAGGCCACGTCCTCCCAGCGCCGGGCCGCCGCGGTCAACACGTCGGCGAGTTCCATGGTGACAGTCATGTAGCGGGCTCCTGGTGTGAGGGAACGTCGGGAGGAGGCGTCGGGAGGGGTCAGTCGGCGACGACGCGGAAGGCGCCGGGGACGTACTCTCTCTGGCGCTGCACGCGGTACCAGCCCTTGGGCAGGGAGATCGCGGCGTGCTCCTCGTGGACCAGCCGGCCCCCGGAGGGCACGTGCAGGTAGTCGGGGTCCATCGGGTGCGGGGAGCGGACCAGGGTCCCGGGGCCGGCCACGGCGTGGGCGTGCCCGGTGGCCTCGCCCAGGGCCAGCACCAGGCGGCCGCGGGCGTCGCGCGGGACGGAAGGGGCCGCCTGGACGGAGAGGGGGACGGCGTCGACGGGGACGGGAACGATCAGGATGTCACCCTGGCGGTACATGGGTCGCTGGCTCCTCGATCTCGGGGTTGATCGGAAAACTAGTCCTCGCCACCGACATTTCCGGCCGCCGGCGGAACCGGACGCGCCCGATCCCGCGATAGATCAGAACGTGTACCGATTCCTCGCCAGACGCCGGGAACCACCCCCGATCACCCCCGACAGCGGCGACGCCGACCTCCTGCTGGCCGTCGCCGCGGAGCGGGTCGAGGCGCTGAAGATCCTGCACCGGCGGCACGCCCCCCGGCTCCGGGTACGGCTGGCCCGCCGCTGCGCCGACCCCGACCTCGTGGACGACGCGATCCAGGACGCCTCCGTCGCCGTCTGGCGGGACGCGCACCGCTACCGCGCCGTGGACGGCCGCTCCCCCGGCGCGGGCCGCCGGCGCGGGCCCGGGCGGCCACCCACGGCCCGCGCCGGCGGAGCGGGAAAGGAGACGCACGTCACATTCACCCGTGTCACATTGCGCGGCGCTGTCCCGTCGTAGGTGTGCGACCACCGACCACGACAGAGGAGTCCACCATGGATGCCCGCCTGAACCTCTTCGCCAGCCCGACCGCAGGCAAGTTCCTGAAGCACCTCGTCTCCGCGAACAAGGCGCTGTCGGAATCGACGCTGCCGGCCGCGACGCAGGAGCTGGTGAAGCTCCGCGCGAGCCAGATCAACGGGTGCGGTTTCTGCACCGACATGCACACCAAGGACGCCCTCGCCGCCGGTGAGTCGCCGGTGCGCCTCAGCCTGGTCGCGGCCTGGCGGGAGGCCACGGTCTTCACCGAGGCCGAGCGCGCCGCGCTGGAGCTGGCCGAGCAGGGCACCCGGATCGCGGACGCGGCCGGCGGGGTCACCGACGAGGCCTGGGCGAACGCCGCCAAGCACTACGACGAGGAGCAGCTCGCCGCCCTGATGTCCGGGATCGCCCTCATCAACGCCTTCAACCGCGTGAACGTCATCGCCCGGCAGCCCGCCGGTGACTACCAGCCCGGCCAGTTCGGATGACCGGGAGCCCCGGTCCGGAGCGCCGCCGCCGCACGCCGGCGGCGCTCCGGGATCCGGGCGGGAACGAGCGTGCGGCCCGTCCGGGCAGTCGACCGTGATCGACGCCTCCGGGAACAGGACGGCGCATTCCGTCAGCGCCTCCCGCAGGTCCACCGGGACCGGGCTCATCGACAGCTGGCCGGCGTCCAGGCCCGGAGTGGTCAGCAGGTCCTCGGTGAGCATGGTCAGCCGGGTGATGAGGACCTGCGAACGGGCGATCATCTGCCGGGCGCGCTCGGGCGGCAGGTCGGGATGGTCGTCGACGATCTCCAGGAAGCCCCTGACGGCGGCCAGCGGCGAGCGCAGCTCGTGCGAGACCACGGCGACGAGATGGTCGCGCAGGGCGTTGGCCCGCCGCAGCTCCTCGTTGTGCAGGGACAGCTCGTCGGCGTGGCGCCGTACGCGCCGGTAGAGCGTGGTGATCTCGCGCAGCAGCGAGGTGAGGACCACCAGCGCGGCCACCAGGGCCGGCAGGCGGGCGCCGTACCAGCCGAAGGTGAAGCGCGCCCCGGCGAACAGGGTGAGGATCACGTCTCCGCAGGAGGCGATCACCGCCACCATCGCCCAGGCCTCCAGGCCCCGTACGGCGCCGCGGAACCGGGTGGCGGCCAGGAGCAGGGCCACGACGTTCAGCGCGATGATGGCCGCGCCGAACCGCTCGGTCAGCACGCGGTAGCTCCCGTTGGCCATGATCACGGGAATGTTCCCGGCCCCGGCCTCCAATCGTCGCGCCGAGCAGCCCGGTGGGGGAGAACAGGCCGGAGAAGACCAGCGCGTGTGAGACGATCACCGCCGCCGACCACAGGTAGGCGCAGGACAGGGCCAGCAGCCGGCGGTCGCCGCCCGCCAGGAACTGGGTGATCAGCAGGAACGCGGTGAGCAGGTCGCTGACGCACACCACCGCGAGGAACGCGGGCAGGAGGGCGGGCACCTGTCCCAGCATGCGGTCCGCGCCCATGCAGATCAGCGCGGTGACCACGGGGACGACGACCGCGGCCAGGAGGGGCGCGCGGCCCACCCTGGCGGTCGGGGGCGTGTCGGGGGCTGGGCTGGGGGTCACGCCGTCCGGGCTGAGGATTCCACGGTGTGATCCATGTCCCAGGACGGTCCCGGATGAGGACGCCGGGAACGGCGTCAGGCGGCGGTCAGGGCGCGCAGGACGAAGCCGGCGACGGTCTCCTCGGCCTCGTCCACCGTCACCGTGCCGCCGAGCAGGGGCAGCCGCTCGGCGCCGATGACGGCCATGATGATCCGTGCGGTGGCCGGCACGTCGGGGGCGTGGAAGACGCCCGCCTCCACGCCGCTGCTGATGATGCCGGTCAGGATGCGCTGCATCGGCGCCACGTGCTCGGCCAGGCGCTGGTAGGCGTCGGGCCCCAGGGCGGCCGACAGGTCGGCGGGGCCGGGGTGCGGGTGGGCGAGCAGCCCGGCGAGCTGGAGCCGGACGAACACCCGCAGCCGCTCGGCGGGGGAGGCGTTCTCCGGCAGCTCGCGCTCGTAGGCCTCGATGAAGTAGTGCGTCACCCGCTCGGTGAAGGCCAGCAGCAGCGCGGCCTTGTCGGGGAAGTAGTTGTAGAGCACGGTGCGGGTGATCTCGGCCTCGACGGCCACGTCGGTCATCGAGATGGCGTCGATGCCCTGGTGTCGGGAGAGCCGCGAGACCGCCTGCAGGATGCGGTCCTGGGTCTGGGCGCGGTGCTCGCCGATCGTCGCGGCCGAAATCCGGGGCATGGTCCCATGGTGGCACAGCGCACGGGGACCGGCTCGTCGATCTGTGCGGTGCGCTCGCCATCGCGGAAGCTACCTTTCCGCGATGGGTGACATCGTGGTCATCAACGGCGACGGGACTCCGTCGCCGGCGGCGGGATCCGCTGGACCACGGAGGGCACGAATGACGATTCTCAGCTCCAGGGCGCTCAACCGCGCGACCCTCGCCAGGCAGCTCCTGCTGCGCCGTTCGGAGCTGACGGTGCCGCAGGCCCTGGAGCACCTGGCCGGCCTCCAGGCCCAGAGCACGCACACGTGGTATGTCGGGCTGTGGTCACGGCTCGCGGACTACACCCCGGAGGACACGGTGCGGCTGCTGTGCGAGCGGGGCGCGGTGCGCATGGCCCTGATGCGCTCGACCATCCACCTGGTGACCTCCGACGACTGCCTGTGGCTGCGCCCCCTGGTGGAGCCGGTCATCGAGCGCATGACGATGAGCAACTTCCGCCGCGGCCTGACCGGACTGGACCTCGGCGAACTGGTGACGGCGGGCCGCGAGCTGCTGGCCGGCAGGCCGCTGACCTTCAGTGAGCTGGGCCGCGAGCTGGCCGGGCGGTGGCCGGAGAACGATCCGGCTTCGATGGCCCAGGCGATCCGCGCGTACGTGCCGCTGGTGCAGGTGCCGCCGCGCGGCCTGTGGGGCCGGAGCGGGCCCGCCGCCCACCAGGCGGTCGAGACGTGGCTCGGGAAGCCGGTGGACGCCGGGGCCTCGCTGGAGAGGCTGGTCCTGCGCTACCTGGCCGCGTTCGGCCCGGCGACGGTCCGCGACGTGCAGCACTGGTGCGGCCTGACCCGGCTGGCGGAGGTCGTCGAGCGGCTCCGGCCGGAGCTGACGGTCTTCCGCGACGAGAAGGGACGGGAGCTGTTCGACCTGCCGGACGCCCCCCGGCCCGACCCGGACACGCCCGCGCCCGTGCGGTTCGTCTACGACTACGACAACCTGCTGCGCTCGCACGCCGACGTGAGCCGCGTCGTCACGGTGGACTACGCCGACCAGGGGTTCGGCATGACCGGGGAGGAGCCGAGCACGGTCCTGGTGGACGGCTTCGCGGCCGCCACCTGGAGGATCGTCAAGCAGCGCGGGACGGCGACGCTGACGGTGCGCCCGTTCCGGAAGCTGACCGGCGCCGAGGAGGAGGCGGTCAGCGCCGAGGGAACCGCCCTGCTGGCCTTCGTGGCGGCCCGGGCGAAGGCCCACGACATCGTGTTCGCGGCGCCGCAGCCGGGGTGAGGTGTTCCCGCGGTTTTCACGCGGCCCCGGCGGGGTGACGGTGGTCCCGCATCGCTCCGGCCGGGTGGCGGCGTTCCCGTGCCGCCCCGGCGGGGTGGCGGTGTTCTCGCGTCGTCTCAGCCGGGGACGACGGCCGTCAGGCGGCGACCTCGGCTCGCGCGATCCGGCCGAGGTCGCCCAG
The DNA here is from genome assembly GCF_016863135.1 of Planobispora longispora. Lineage (GTDB taxonomy): Bacteria > Actinomycetota > Actinomycetes > Streptosporangiales > Streptosporangiaceae > Planobispora > Planobispora longispora. The sequence continues at coordinate 258,376 of NZ_BOOH01000001.1, read as the reverse complement.
GACCTCGGTGTTGAGCTGGTAGGCGAGCTTGGTCTCGCGGATGATGCGCCGCTTCTCGGCCTCGTCCACGGGCAGGGCGTCCAGCCGGGCGCGGTACTCCTGCTTGAACCGGGGGAGGCTGCCGACCGCGTCGAAGCGGTAGAAGTCGACGCCCCCGCCCGGACCGTAGCCGTAGATCTTCTCCAGCGCCATCCGGATGAACTGCCCGCCGGACAGGTCGCCCAGGTAGCGGGTGTAGTGGTGGGCGACGTAACCGCCGGGCCAGGAGGCGACCTGGTTGATCCGGGCGACCAGGGTCCGGGTCGGCAGGGAGGGCTCGATCCGGTCCGCCCAGTCGGCCCCGTAGATCGTCTCCAGGTCGCGGGCCAGCGCCTCCTCCCGGTAGAGCTCGGGGAAGACGAACGGCGCGGCGACCGGGTCGTCGGCGAGGGCGCGGGAGGCGGCGTCGAGGGCGACGTAGGCGAAATAGTGCTGGGCGACCATCTCGCCGTAGGCCTCGCGGCTGAGCCGGCCCGCCATCAGGGCCTTGAGGTAACCGTCGCCCTCGGCTGACTCGTGGTCGCTCCAGGTGGAGTTCTTGAGAACTTCGGAGAACGACGGCTGGGTCATGATCGCTCCATGTCGCAGGGGCCTTTCATGACACAGTGTCACAAACATCCGGAGGCTGCGTCAAGCTGATCGCGACACCCTGTCATTTAACCGCTTCGCCGCCGCCCCCGCCAGGACGAGCAGTCCCCCGAACACCGGCAGCCAGACCAGGCGCTCCGGCAGCCAGGAGAGGCGGGCGGGCGGGGTGAGCAGTCCCGGGACGGCGCCGAAGCGCAGTGCCGCCAGGGTGGTCACGGCCGCCGCCGTCAGGTGCCAGAGGAAGATCGTCATAGCGGACAGGTTGAGCAGCGCCACCGCTGCCCAGAGTCGGGGCCGGCGCATCAGCCGCCCCAGCGGCCCGTGCGCCAGCAGCGCCAGCCCCACCTGGGCGAGCCCGAAGGCGACGGCGGCCAGCGTGGGCGGGCTGAGGTTCGAGACCCCCGCCCCCGGCACGCCCACCATGCTCGCGGGATAGCCGAACCCGGCCACCAGGGCCGCCGTCCCAGCCGCCCCTCCGGCCAGCAGCGCCACCGCCGTCCGCCGGGAGGCGAGCCCGCCGCCCGCCCAGCCCACCCCCAGCATGTACGGCACCAGCCACCCGGCCGCGAGGTTCACCCACCCCAGCCAGCCCGGCCCGTCCAGGCCGAACCTGACCGCGTCCACCGCGAGCACCACCGCGGCCGCCGAGGCGGCGGTGACGCCCGGCCGCAGTTTCAGCAGCAGGGGGGTGGCGGCGGTGAGCGCCGCGAAGACCGCCAGGAACCAGATCGGCCCGAGCGCGGGGAGCGCCAGCGCCCTGACCGTCGCGTACGGCGCGCCGTGCAGCGCCAGCCCCGCCGCGATCCCCGCCCAGACCAGCACGAGCGGGACCACCGGCCGCAGCAGCCGCCCCATCCTGGCCCGCACCCACGCCGGACCCGCCGCCCGCGCCGGATCACCCACAGTCCGCAGGCTCCGCGCCGCCGCGTATCCGCCCACGAAGAAGAACACCGCCAGCGTCTGCAGCACCCACGACAGCGGTGCGAGCTCCGGCATGGACGCGAGCGGGCTGGAGACGGAGACCGTCCCCCGGGGCCCGGGAACCCACGCCGTGACGAGCCAGTGCCCCAGCACCACCCCGGCGATCGCCAGCGCCCGCAGCGCGTCCACCCCCCGGTCCCGCCCCGGCGGCGTCATCGCCTCGACCCGCGCCGCCCATCCCGCGCCGACCTTCCCCCGCTCCGCGTCCGGGTTTCCCGTGACCGGCGCCGGTGCGGCGAGGGCGGGTGCGGGCGTGATCGGCGCCGCCGTACGGCGCCCGGCCAGGTCACGCATGGGACACCTCGGCGGTCCGCCCGAGGGCGATCAGGGTGAGGTTGCGCAGGGACTCGCCGCCGGGGGCGAGGTAGTCGCTGTGCCCGGCGGCGCCGGCCGCGAACACCCGGGAGCCGTAGCCGGGCTCGGCGGGATCGCGGCCGAAGCCCAGCGGGCCGATCTTGATCTTGGGGATGCCGCGCGCCCAGTCCTGCGTGCCGCTGCCCGCCCAGAGCGGGACCCCGCCCAGCTCGGCCGCCGAGGACACGCCGAGCCCGGGGCTGCCGAACACGGCCAGGTTGTCCGCCCGGATCCCCGGCGCGGCCTTGGCGCACACCACCGACCCGTAGCTGTGGCACAGCAGGCTGACCCGCTTGCCGCGGAGCGTCTCGTTCACGTAGCGCCGCAGCGCCGGGGCGCCCTTCTCCGCGGCCCAGCCGGTGGCGGACCTCAGGCTGACGGTCGCCGGGCTGTCGTACCCGAGCCAGGCGACCACGGCCAGCCGGGCTCCCGGGTCCAGCTCCCGCGCCTGGGCGAGCACCGCCCGGGCCCCGCCTCCCGGGGTGCTGTACGGCTTGGCCCGCCCGCCGTCGAAGGTGGCGGACGTGGTGTCGGCGCCGGGGACGATGACGGCCACGTGCTCCGCCGTACTGAGATCGCCGTAGACCCGGATGATCCGGTCGCCCTGCGGCGAGGGGACGACCAGGTAGGTGAGCGCCGCGGCGGTGGCGACGGCGAGCGTGGAGCGGAGCACGGGGGCCTCCTGTCCGGTTCGGGGGAACGAGACAGGACGCTACGAATCAAGATCGGTAACTCGCGTCACACCGCGGTGCTCACCTTCACGTCACCCCTCGGGGGGAGGGGGGCGACGCCATCCGGGGAGCCGGGCGTGGGACGGTCCCCGGGGAACCTCACTCGCCGGGGCGGACCAGCCCGGACTCGTAGGCGTACACGATCGCCTGGGCCCGGTCGCGCAGGTTCAGCTTGGCCAGGATCCGGCCGATGTGGGTCTTGACCGTCTGCTCCGAGAGCACGAGATCCTCGGCGATCTCCTGGTTGGAGCGGCCCTTGGCGATGAGGACGAGCACCTCGGTCTCGCGTTCGGTGATGCCGTCCAGCCGGACGCGCGGGCGCTGCGGCCCGACGCGGGCGAACTCCGCGATGAGCCGCCTGGTCACCGAGGGCGCCAGCAGCGCCTCCCCGGCGGCGACCACCCGTACGGCCTCGGCCAGCTGCTGCGCGGAGGCGTCCTTGAGCAGGAACCCGCTGGCCCCGGCCCGCAGCGCCTCGTAGACGTAGTCGTCGAGATCGAACGTGGTCAGGATCAGGATCTTCGGCGGGCACCCCTCGTCCTCGCCGGAACCGGTCCGCTCCCCGCGCTCCCCGGCCTCCCCGCGCGGGCCGGGGGAGAGGATCTCCCGGGTCGCGGCCAGCCCGTCCATGACCGGCATGCGCACGTCCATCAGGACCACGTCCGGCCGCAGCTCGGCGATGCGCTCGATCGCCTCCCGCCCGTTCACCGCCTCGCCCACGACCTCGATGTCGGGCTGGGCGTCCAGGAACACGGTGAAGCCGGTTCTGACCATGCCCTGGTCGTCGGCGATGAGCACCCTGATCGTCATACGTCCTCCATGATCGCCTGGATCGTCATGCTTCCTCAGCGATCGGAAGTATCGCGGTGACCGCGAAGCCCTTTCCCGCCGGCCCCGCCCACACGCTTCCGCCGAGCATGGCGGCCCGTTCCCGCATCCCGATCAGGCCGTGTCCCGTGTGCTTGTCGCGCCCCGCCTTCGCCGCCTCCGCGGCGGCGCGGTCCCCGCCGTCGTCCGCCACGTGGATGTTCAGCTCGTCGCCGGATCGGGAGATCTTCACCGTGACGGCCGAGCCGGGCGCGTGCCGCATGGCGTTGCTGAGCGACTCCTGCACGATCCGGTAGGCGGACAGGCTCACCGCGGTGGGCAGTTCGAGCAGGTCGCCGCCCAGCTTGAGCTCCACGGCGAGCCCGGCGGAGCGCGCGGTGGAGGCGAGTTCGTCCAGGCGGCCCAGGCCCGGCTGCGGCGCGGTGTCCGTACGCCCGTCCCCGTCGCGCAGCACGCCCAGCACGCGGCGCATCTCGGTCATGGCGGCCAGCGAGAGCGCGCGGATCTCGCCGAGCCCCTCCTCCAGCAGCCGCGCGTCCCCCCGCGCCTTCAGCGGCACGGCCTCCGCCTGGATGGCGATCACCGACATGTGGTGCGCCACCACGTCGTGCAGCTCCCGGGCGATCCTGGCCCGCTCCTCCAGCACGGCCTGCCCGGCCAGCGCCTGCTCGCTGCGCCGTTCCTCCTCGGCCAGCCGCCCGGCGGCCGTCCTCCTGGCCTGGACGTTGTAGCCGAACAGGACGGTGACGGTCACCAAGGCGATGCCGATGAGCGTCACGCCGGGCAGGTTGGGGCCGGATTGGATGCCGAGGATCCACAGGGCGGCAGCCGAGATCATCCACACGCCGATGATGACGTGCCGCTCGCAGCGGACCGCGACCGCGTAGACCACCAGCAGGTACATGATCACGGCGTCGGCGGAGAAGGCCGCCTCCAGGTCCTGGCCGCGGGTGGCGATCCCCCAGGGGATCAGCACCACCGCGAGCCGCCAGGCCGCCAGCGGCCAGCGGTCGCGCAGCGCCAGCGGCAGCGAGGAGGTCACGGCGATGAACGCGATCTCTCCCTCGTCCAGGGGGGTCGCCAGATGCAGCGACTCGTCCCTCATGAGCCCCTGCACGGCGCGGAACAGGATGAAGGCCAGCACGAGATCGGCGACGAGGACCAGGTCGATCGTGCGGAACGGCAGCAGGCTCAGGAACCCCGGCACGCGGGGGGCCAGCCGCCGGGGGCGGGGGTGCGGCGGACCGGCCCTGCCGGTCCACACGGCCGCGGTGAGCGCGCGGCCCAGCCGGGCGACGGGCCGCAGCCGTGCCCGCTGGGCGGGGGGAGAAGCCATCCGGCCAGTCTAGGGAGACCGCCGATCATCCGGATCACACCGTGGAGTGATCCCCCGCCTCATCCCGGAGAGTCCTCGGGAGGATCTTCCGTCCTCCGCGAACGGAAATTACACAATTACGATCGCTCACAGCGAAACAGCTCAACTCTGGGAACATTCAGGGACTCCTGTTAATTGAGTCTGTATAACTCAACCCCCTGGAGTGCAGATGAGTGAGAGCTTGATCCTCCCGGTCCTTCCGCTGGACGACGCGGTCGTGCTTCCGGGGATGGTCGTTCCTCTGGACCTGTCCGACACGGAGATCCGCGCCGCGATCGAGGCCGCCCAGGCACTCGACGACAACAAGCCGTGGGTCCTGCTCGTTCCCCGGATCGACGGCCGGTACGGCCCGGTCGGCGTCCGGGCGATCGTGGAGCAGGTCGGCAGGCTGCCCGGCGGCGAGCCCGCGGCCGTGGTGCGCGCCGTCGACCGCGTCCGCGTGGGCGCCGGCACCACCGGCCCCGGTGCGGCGCTGTGGGTGCAGGCCACCCGGATCGACCCGGTCCCGGCGAGCGAGCGGGCCGAGGAACTGGCCAAGGAATACAAGGCGCTGACCACCACGATCCTGCAGAAGCGGGGCGCGTGGCAGGTCGTCGACGCCGTCAACCAGATGAACGACCCGTCGGTCCTGGCCGACAACTCCGGCTACGCCCCCTGGCTGAGCACCCAGCGCAAGGTCGAGATCCTCGAGGCCCCCGACCCCGCCGACCGGCTGGAGAAGCTGGTCGAGTGGGCCCGCGAGCACCTCGCCGAGCTGGACGTGGCCGAGACGATCCGCAAGGACGTCCAGGAGGGCATGGAGAAGCAGCAGCGCGAGTTCCTGCTCCGCCAGCAGCTCGCCGCGGTCCGCAAGGAGCTCAGGGAGCTCAACGGCGACTCCGCCGACTCGGAGGAGGACGACTACCGCGCCCGCGTCGAGGCCGCCGACCTGCCCGAGAAGGTGCGCGAGGCCGCGCTCAAGGAGGTCGACAAGCTGGAGCGGACCTCCGACCAGTCCCCCGAGACCGGATGGATCCGCACCTGGCTCGACACCGTCCTCGACATCCCGTGGAACGAGCGGACCGAGGACTCCTACGACATCACCGCGGCCCGCGAGGTCCTCGACGCCGACCACACCGGCCTCGACGACGTCAAGGACCGCATCATCGAATACCTCGCCGTCCGCGGACGCCGGGCCGCCAAGGGCCTGGGCGCGGTGGGCGGGCGCCGCAGCGGCGCCGTGCTCGCGCTGGCCGGTCCCCCCGGAGTCGGCAAGACCTCGCTCGGCGAGTCCGTCGCCCGCGCGATGGGCCGCAAGTTCGTCCGCGTGGCCCTCGGCGGCGTCCGCGACGAGGCCGAGATCCGCGGCCACCGGCGCACCTACGTCGGGGCGCTGCCCGGCCGGATCGTCCGCGCCGTCCGCGAGGCCGGCTCGATGAACCCGGTCGTGCTCCTCGACGAGATCGACAAGGTCGGCTCCGACTACCGGGGCGACCCGACCGCCGCGCTGCTGGAGGTGCTCGACCCGGCGCAGAACCACACCTTCCGCGACCACTACCTGGAGGTCGAGCTCGACCTGTCGGACGTGCTCTTCCTGGCGACCGCCAACGTGCTGGAGGCCATCCCCGGCCCGCTGCTGGACCGCATGGAGGTCGTCACGCTCGACGGCTACACCGAGGACGAGAAGGTCGCCATCGCCCGCGACCACCTGCTCCCGCGCCAGCTGGAGAAGGCCGGCCTCGCCGCCGAGGAGGTGACGGTCGAGGAGGAGGCCCTGCGCAAGCTCGCGGGCGAGTACACCCGGGAGGCCGGCGTCCGGTCCCTGGAACGCTCGATCGCCCGCGTCCTGCGCAAGGTCACCGCCAAGGCCGCGCTCGGCGAGGACGCGCTGCCGGTCGCCGTGACGGCCGGCGACCTGGTCGGATACCTCGGCCGCCCGCGCCACGTGCCCGAGTCCTCGCTCCCGGAGTCCCGGCAGCGTACGGCGGTGCCGGGCGTGGCCACCGGCCTGGCGGTCACCGGGGCGGGCGGCGACGTCCTGTACGTGGAGGCGTCGCTGGCCGACCCGGAGACCGGCGACACCGGCCTGACCCTGACCGGCCAGCTGGGCGACGTCATGAAGGAGTCGGCCCGGATCGCGCTGTCCTACCTGCGCTCGCGCGGCGCGGAGCTGGAGCTGCCGGTCTCGTCCCTCAAGGACCGCGCGGTGCACGTGCACTTCCCCGCCGGGGCGGTGCCCAAGGACGGCCCGTCCGCCGGCATCACGCTCACCACGGCCCTGGCCTCGCTGCTCTCCGGCCGCCTGGTCAGGAACGACGTGGCGATGACCGGCGAGGTCTCCCTCACCGGCCGGGTGCTGCCGATCGGCGGGGTGAAGCAGAAGCTGCTGGCGGCCCACCGCGCGGGCGTCACCACGGTGCTGATCCCGGCCCGCAACGAGCCCGACCTGGACGACGTCCCGCAGGCCGTCCGCGACGAGCTCACCATCCACCTGGTGAGCGACGTGCGGGAGGTCCTGGAGATCGCGCTCGCCCCGGCCAAGGTCGCCGAGCCCGCCGCGGCCTGACGTCTCGCAAGACCGCTCGACGGCGCACAGAACAGCCTGACGTCTCACAGGAACGGTCTGACCGTCCCGTGGGAACGGCCCCATCGAGGGGTAGGCAGGAACGGCCCGCCCTCCCCGGCGCGGGGGAGGGCGGGCCGTCCGCGTCCTCGGCGTGGAGAGTTCCCGTCTATCCCTCGGGTCGGCGCCTGATCTCTGAGAGCGCTTAGCAGCTTTGGGTGACAGACTGTCGCGCGACGGTCACTCTCGGTCGGGACCGTCTGGTGAGGCGAGCCGGTCACCCGGCCTGTCGCGCAGCACGACGGCGTCAAGGTGTGAGAGATCCGGGAGGTGCCTGTGGCCGTGGCCGAGGCCGACAGCGAAGGCGGACTGGGCGGCCGATGGGCCGTGTTCCTCCTTCCAGCGGCTGCGCGGCACCGGCACCTACCAGAGCGTCGGCATGGGCCTGAGCCTGGTGCAGCGCATCATCACCCGGCACTCCGGCCGCATCTGGGTCGAATCCACCCCCGAAGGAGGCACCACGTTCTTCTTCACCCTGCCCACCGCGTGACGTCACCGCCGCCGGGCGGGACCGCCGTGACGCCATGAGCCCACCGCGCGCCGCTGAGCGATCTCGGCGGAGGGCTGCCCCGCGGCGACGGATGCCGTACGCTGGCAGCGCCTCTCAAGATCTCGACTTCGGGAGTCGCCATGATCACGCATATCGGCGTGGCCGTGCTCTACGTCAGCGACCAGCAGGAGTCCGTGGACTTCTATGTCGAAAGGCTCGGTTTCAACAAGACCGTCGACGCGGAGATGTCCGAGGGAACGCGCTGGATCGAGGTGACTCCGCCGAACGGCCAGACGGCGATAGCCATCCACGACGCCGCGGCGTCCGGGAAGCGGCCCGGGGAGGGGGCGTACCTCACCTTCACGTGCGACGACATCCAGGCGACGGTCGCCGAACTCCGGAACGCGGGGGCGACGGTCACCGACCCGGTCGAAGAACCGTGGGGCACGTATGCCCATGTGGACGGTCCGGACGGCCACCGGATCCAGATCCACCAGAAGTAGCCGGCCGCGGTACTCGTCAGCACGCATCCGCGCCCTCCGGGCTCGCCTCGAGTCACCGATCGTCGAGAGCGGGCCGGCGACCGGACGCGCGTGGGAACCCCCATCCCGCGCTTCGACGATCGCCGATTGCCAATCCCAGAGCGTGATCACAAAGATGGGGTCGTTCAGGGCCATCGGCTATCCGCTGACATGACGTACAGAAGGCACTTGATGAGCACCGAGATCGACGTCTACGACCCCTCGCTGTATGAGATCGGCGTTCCCTGGGACGGCTACGCCTGGCTCCGGCGGAACTCCCCCGTCCACCGGCACGCCGAGCCCGGCGGCCCCGGGTTCTGGGCCGTCACCCGGCACGCCGACATCCAGCGCGTCTCCCGGCACCCGGAGGTCTTCTCCTCCTACGCGGGCGGCATCATGGTGCCGGACCAGACCGAGGAGCAGCTCTCCCGGAACCGGCTCATGATGCTCTTCCAGGACCCGCCGGAGCACACCGCCACCCGCAGCGTCGTCAACCGGGGCTTCACCCCGCGCATGATCGGCAAGCTCGAGGACCACATCCGCGAGATCTGCCACGACCTGGTCGGCGCCGCCCTGGAGCGCGGCTCGGCGGACTTCGTCGCCGACATCGCCGCGCCGCTCCCGCTGTATGTGATCTGCGAGCTGCTCGGCGCGCCCCCCGAGGACCGGGAGAAGATCTTCACCTGGTCGAACGCGCTCATCGGCGCCGACGACCCGGAGTTCGCCACCGGTGACCTGACGCCGATCTTCGAGCTGCTCGACTACGCCACCGCGCTCGGCGCGCGGCGCCGAGCCGAGCCGCGCGACGACATCGTCAGCAAGCTGGTCGCCCCCGGTGAGGACGGCACCAGCATGGACGACCTCTCCCTCGGCGTGTTCGTGATGCTGCTGGCCGTGGCGGGCAACGAGACCACCCGCAACGCCGCCTCCGGCGGGCTCCAGGCGTTCTTCGACCACCCGGACCAGTGGCGGCGGCTCCTGGACGACCGATCGCTGCTGCGCACGCTCCCCGACGAGGTCGTCCGCTGGGTCTCCCCGGTGATCACCATGCGCCGCACCACGCTCACCGACACCGAGCTCGGCGGCCAGAAGATCCCGGCGGGGGAGAAGGTCGTCCTCTACTACCCCTCGGGCAACCGCGACGCGGACGTCTTCCCCGACGCGGACGCCTTCGACATCGGCCGCGACCCCAACCCGCACATCGGCTTCGGCGGCGGCGGCCCGCACTTCTGCCTCGGCGCCCACCTGGCCCGCATGGAGGTCCGGGTGCTGTTCGAGGTCCTGGCCGAGCGCGCCCCGGACATCGCCCCCGCCGGACAGGCGCGCCGCCTGCGCTCCAACTTCGTCAATTCCATCAAGGAGATGCCGGTCCGCATGGGCAGATGACATATATGGACGAATCATCAAGTTGATCGACCGAATGATTCGCTCATGTTGTCATGGGCTCCATGCTGTACGGAACGCCGCAGCTGGAGCCCCCTTCGCCGCCCGGATCACGCCGCTCCGCGACCCCTACCGCTGACGCCCTCCCCGGCCGGGAGGCCGCGGCTCCGGCCCCGTCCCGTCAGCCGTACGGCCGGGCGGCGCGACCCCGCGGCCCTGTCCCGTCAGCCGTACGGCCGGGTGGAGTGACCCCCGCTCACCTCCCGCAGAGCGCGCGGTCGACCAGGTCGGTGGCGGCCTTCTCCTGATCCCGCGTGCGGGCGTCGCCGAACTGCGAGGACACCGCCAGCACGACGCTGCGCCGGCCGTCGGCGGTGACGCCGGTGCGGGTCTGGTATCCGGGGTCGTCGCCGCCGTGGCTCCAGTAGACGCCGCCGCACGACAGGGGGCGTGACATCACTCCCAGCCCGTAGCGCACACCCGGCCAGGCCTCCTCGAAGGGCGTGGCCGGGACGGTGGCGCGCATCTGCTCCAGCATCGCGGGTGACAGCAGCTTGCCGCCGGCCAGGGCGCGCAGGAACCGGTTGACGTCGCCGGTGGTGGAGATGAGGCCACCGGCCGCGTCGCCGTCGAAGTGCCTGGTGAGGTCCACCGGCTTCTTGCCCGCGGCCACCAGGTAGCCCTTGGCGTGGGGGGAGGGGACGCCCACTGAGGCGCCCGCCCAGCGCGTGTGCCTCAGCCCGAGGGGCCGGCTGACGCGGTCGCGGACCTCGACGTGCCAGGGGTTCCCGGTGGCCTTCTCAATGATCATGCTGATCAGCAGGTAACCGGTGTTGGAGTACATCCAGTCCTTGCCGGGGGCGAAGCCCGGCTTGCGCTTCACGGCCTCGGCCACGATCTGCTCGGCGGTGAAGGGGTCGTAGCGGTGCTTGAGGTAGTCCTCCAGCGAGGCGAAGGACGGGTAGGCCTCGGGGATGCCGCTGGTGTGCTGGAGGAGGTGGCGGATCGTGATCGCGCCGCCGTCGTTGCCGTTGCCCTTCACCACGCCGGGCAGCCAGCGCTCGACGGTGTCGTCGAGGGACAGCGTGCCCTCTTCGGCGAGCTGCAGGACCACGGTGGCGACGAAGGTCTTGGTCACGCTGGCGATCCGGGTGTAGCCGCCCGGGGGGACGGGCCGCCCGGTACGGAGGTCGGCGACGCCGGCGGTGGCGACCAGGCGGCGGCCGTCGGCGGTGACCACCTGGGCGTCGACGCCGATGACCCCGATCCTGCGGAGGGCGTCGACGTCGCGCTGGAGCCGGGCCCGGCCGTACGCGGGGGCGGAGTCCCCGGACGCGGAGGCGGAGTTCCCATACGCGGGGGCGGCGGTCCCGGCCGCGGAGGCGGGCGGGGGGACGAGGGAAGCGGCCAGGGCGGCGGTCACGGCGCAGGCGGCGGACAAGGCCGCCAGGCGACGCCCGCGTCCTCCCGCCATCCGCGAGCCGGAGTGCCGGGAAGCGGTGTTGTTCATGAAGTGGTTCCCTCCGTGGTCGGCGCCGGTCGTCCCGGCAGACGGTTCGACCCTAGGAAGGAAGATCGTCCGCCGGATCGGCCATAAGCCCGGATCCGCATCGACCTTTGGGAGGAGCGGGCGGGCCCCGGCGCGACTTTGGATGCGTTCCCCCGGCGAGGCCGTTGTCCTACGCTTGGCGGCGTAGCAGGCGCCCCCCGGCTCCCGGCGGGGGCGCCGCCCGGTCCCCCGAGGCGAATGAGGCACTCATCCCAGGTTCCGTCTCCGCGACGCGGTTTCTGCGCGCGGTCTCCGCGGCGCGGCGCTCCCGCTTCTCCCGCGCGGTCTCCGCGGCGCGGCGCTCCCGCTTCTGCCGCTCGATCTCCGTGATGCGACGGGGCGTCCGGGCCCGTCCGCTGCTCGCGGACGCGCTGCTCGCGGCGGCGCTGGCCGCGTCGGTGCTGCTGATGCGGCGCGGCGAAGGGCTTCCCGCCGACGGGGCCGGGAGCGCGACGGTGATCGCGTTGCTGCTGGCGCAGGCCGTGCCGCTGGCATGGCGCCGGTCGCGCCCATGGCCGGTCCTGGCGGCGGTCGCCGCCGCCTACATCGCCTACGAGCTGGTCGATCCCATGGTCGACTTCAAGGACGGCGCGTGCATCCTGTTCGCCGGCTACGCCGTCGCCCGGCACGCGCGCCCGCCGGCGAGCGCCTCCGCGGTCGTCGTGGTGGCGGTCGCGGTGCTGGCGCCGGAGCTCGCCGGACCCTGGCTGAGCCTGCCCGCCCCGCGTGAGCCGGTGGTGGACCCCCTCGGGGTGGTGCTGGTCGTCGCGTTGTCGGCGGGGGTGTGGTGGCTCGGCGCCTCCCGGCGCCACATCCACGCCGACGCGGTCCGCCTGCGGGGGCTGGCCGGGCGGCTGCGCGCGGAACAGGAGGTCAGCGCCCGGCGCGCGGTCGTGGCCGAGCGCGCGCGCATCGCCCGCGACCTGCACGACCTGGTCGCCCACCACGTCAGCGCGATCGCGATGCAGGCGCGTGCCACGGCCGAGGCGCTGACCGACGACCCGCGTTCGGCCGGGCGGGGCGTGGACGCGATCGGTACGGCCGCCGACACCGCGCTGGCCGAGATGCGGCGCCTGCTGGGCCTGCTCACCGACGACCGGGACGGGCCGGATCCCGCCCCGGAACCGTCGTTGCGTCATCTGGACCGGCTGGCCGCCGCCGCCCGCGCCGCCGGATGCCGGGTCGCGATCGAGGCGGACCCGGTGGGAGGGGTCCCGCCCGCGGTGCAGGTGTCGGCCTACCGCGTCGTGCAGGAGGCGCTCACCAACGTGCTGCGGCACGCGGGCGCCACGGCCGTACGGGTGGTCCTGGTGCGGGAGGAGGGGCGGCTGGCCGTCACCGTCGAGAACGGGCCGCCCGCGCCGGGCCGCACCCCCCTCACCGGCTCCGGGCTCGGGCTGGTCGGCATGCGCGAGCGCGTGGCGCTGTTCGGCGGCCTCCTGCGGGCGGGCCCCCGGGACGGCGGCGGATGGCGGGTGGAGGCCCTGTTCCCCTTCCCGGAACCGGCCCCGCATGCCGAGACCCCGCTGCAAGCTCCCGGGGACATCGCGAATCCGCCGGGAGTCACCGGGGGCGTCACGGACCCTCGGGGAGCGGCATGACGCCCGTGCGCGTGCTCATCGCCGACGATCAGGAACTGGTCAGGGCGGCCCTGCGCCTCATGATCGAGCGGCGTGCCGATCTGACGGTCGCCGGGGAGGCCGCCGACGGACAGGAGGCGGTGGCCGCGGCCCTCGCGCTCCGGCCCGACGTGGTGTTGATGGATGTGCGCATGCCCGGGATGACGGGAGTGGAGGCGACCGGCCGCATCCTCGGTGACTGGCCGCACGACGGCCCCCGCCCCCGCGTGCTGATGCTGACCACGTTCGATCTCGACGAGTACGTCCACGCCTCCCTGCGCGCGGGAGCCTCCGGCTTCGTGCTGAAGAACACCACGCCCGACCGGCTCGCCGACGCCATCCGCGTGGTCGCCGCAGGAGAGGCCGCGCTCGCCCCGAGCGTCACCCGGCGGATCATCGGCGCCGTCACGGCCCTGCCCGCCGCCCTGCTCGCCGACGTTCCACGGCCCGCCGGGGGAGCGGCGCGGCCGGATGCCCGGTCGGAGGCGGCGCGGCGGATCGGCGAGCTGACCGCGCGCGAGCTGGAGGTCCTGATCCTGGTCGCCAGAGGCATGTCCAACACTCGCGTCGCCAGGAGCCTCGGCCTGTCGGAGGCGGGGGTGAAGAGCCGGGTGAACCGCATCCTCACCAGGCTGGGGCTGGAGAACCGGGTCCAGGCGGCGATCCTCGCCCACGAGGCCGGCCTGATGGAGCCCTTCCCGCGCTCTCCCTCCTGACGGGGGGGAGAGCGCCTCTTCCCCGGCGTGTCCGGCCCGGTTCCACGGGCGGGCCGGCTGCTCGTGTGTGTGATGGGTATCACGTGAACCGAGGGGAATGCGGGAGAGGAGCGATGTGTTGAGGCAGACGTGAACGTGGCGCACGACATCTGGATGACCCCGCAGGGCCGGGTCATGTGTCGTGCCGCGCGCATGTGCGGGACGCCCTGCGCGTGTGCCATGGGCGGCATGCCCTCGATGCGCTGAGCCCGGACGCCCCCCGCTCGCGCCGAAGCCCCGGCCCCGTTCCTCCCGAGAAGGTCCTGCACCATGAACTGCCCCGCGGACACCATCGTCCTGCGCCGCCTGAGCCACCTGCCGTTCCCTCCCGGCACGCGCTAGCCCTTCCCCCGCCTGAAGTCTTCTTCCGCGATCTATTCATGTTGGGGAACCGTTGTGATCGATGTGTCAGGCCTGCGCAAGGTCTATCGAGACCGGGGACGCGAGGTCGTCGCCCTGGGCGGTGTCGACCTCCACGTCCGCCAGGGTGAGATCTTCGGCGTGCTGGGGCAGAGCGGCGCCGGTAAGAGCACGTTGCTGCGCTGCGTGAACCTGCTGGAGCGGCCCACCGCGGGCACCGTCTCCGTGGCGGGCCGGGAGCTGACCGCGCTCGGCGAGGCCGACCTGCGGCGGGCCCGGCAGCGGATCGGCATGATCCACCAGCACTTCGCGCTGCTGTCGTCGCGCACCGTCGCCGGGAACGTCGCCTTCCCGCTGGAGGTTATGGACGTCGGCCGGGCGGAGCGGGCCCGGCGGGTGGCCGAGCTGCTGGAGCTGGTCGGGCTGGCCGGCAAGGCCGGGGCCTACCCGGCGCAGCTGTCCGGCGGGCAGAAGCAGCGGGTCGGGATCGCCCGCGCGCTGGCCGGCAACCCCTCGGTGCTGCTGTCGGACGAGGCCACCTCGGCCCTCGACCCCGGGACCACGCAGTCGATCCTCGCCCTGCTCAAGAACCTCAACCGCGAGCTGGGGCTGACCATCCTGCTGATCACCCACGAGATGCACGTGGTCAAGGGCATCTGCGACTCGGTCGCCGTGATGCGCGACGGCCTGATCGAGGAGTCCGGCGGCATCGCCGAGCTGATCGCCCGTCCCGGCTCCCGGCTGGCCGCCGAACTGTTCCCCCTGCCCGATCCCGAGCCCGGGAGCGTCACGGTCACCTTCACCGGGCGGGCCGACGAGCCGGTGATCTCGGAGGTCGTGCGCAAGTTCGACGTGGACGTGAGCATTCTCGGCGGCGCCCTGGAGGAGGTGGCCGGCGTCTCGGCCGGGCGGCTCCGGGTCCGTCTCACCGGCGGCGAGCGCGCCGCCGCCCTCGACTATCTGACCGGGCGCGGCCTGCTGGTGGAGGAGGCGGCATGAGCTGGGATGAGATGAGCCCGCTGCTGTGGGAGGCGACCGGGCAGACCGCCCTGATGGTCGTCTGGTCCACGCTGTTCACCGTCCTGCTCGGCCTCCCGCTCGGCGTGGCGCTGATCCTCACCGACCGGGGCGGGCTGCTGCCCTCCGCGCCGGTCAACCGGGTGCTCGGCCTGGTCGTCAACATCGGCCGGTCGCTGCCCTTCATCGTCCTGATGATCGCGGTCATCCCGCTGACCCGGCTGATCGTCGGCACCACCATCGGCACCTTCGCCGCCGTCGTCCCGCTGACGCTCGGCGCCGCGCCGTTCTTCGCCCGGCTGGTGGAGACCGCGCTGCGGGAGGTCGGCCGGGACACGGTGCAGGCCGCCCAGGCCATGGGCGCCGGCCGCTGGACGATCATCGGCAAGGTCCTCCTGCCCGAGGCCAGGTCCGGCCTGGTGGCGGGGCTGACCGTGACCGTGGTGGCGCTGATCTCCTACTCGGCCATGGCCGGGGTGATCGGCGGCGGCGGTCTCGGCGACCTGGCCATCCGGTACGGCTACCAGCGCTTCGAGACCACCCTCATGGTGGTCACCGTCATCGTGCTGATCGTCATCGTCCAGCTCGTGCAGACCGTCGGCGACGCCGTCGCCCGCCGCCTCACCCGCCGCTGACGCCCTCCCGCCTCTCTTCCAGAGCCTCGTCGTGAGGCTTCTCTCCCGGGACTCCGTCATGAGCGGGTCCCGGACTCCCATCCGAAAAGGAGCGCACACCATGCGCAGGTTCTTCGCCGTCGCATCCGCCGCCACCGCCCTGGCCCTGGCCCTGACCGCCTGCGGCTCGACCGGGTCCGGCACCTCCGAGTCCACCGGCGCCGCCGCGCCCGCGGCGGGAGAGGTGCTCAAGGTCGGCGCCACCCCGGTCCCGCACGCGGCGATCCTGAAGTTCGTCAAGGACAACCTCGCCGCCGAGCAGGGCCTGAACCTGGAGATCGTCGAGTTCACCGACTACGTCCAGCCGAACGTCCAGCTCGACGACGGCCAGCTCGGCGCCAACTTCTTCCAGCACCGGCCGTACCTGGACGACTTCAACGCCTCCAAGGGCACCAAACTGACCTACGTCAAGGACGTGCACCTGGAGCCGCTGGGCCTGTACTCCAAGAAGATCAAGGCCGCCGCCGAGCTGGCCGACGGCGCGACCGTGGCCGTGCCCAACGACGCCACCAACCTCGGCCGCGCGCTGAAGCTGCTGGCCGACAACGGCGTGATCACCCTGAAGGAGGGCGTCGGCACCGCCGCCACCGAGCGCGACGTCGCCGCCAACCCGAAGAACCTGACCTTCCAGCCGCTGGAGGCCGCCCAGCTGCCCCGCTCGCTGGAGGACGTCGACGCCGCCGTCATCAACGGCAACTACGCGATCGAGGGCGGTCTCAAGCCCGCCACCGACGCGCTGGTGCTGGAGAAGGCCGAGGGCAACCCGTACGCCAACGGCCTGGTCGTGGCCGCGGGCAAGGAGCAGGACCCGCGCGTGGTCAAGCTCGCCGAGCTGCTGTCCGGCCCCGAGGTGAAGCAGTTCATCGAGCAGACGTACAACGGCTCCGTCATCCCCGCCGACGGGAAGTGATCGATCGCGCCGGGTGAAACGATCACTTCCGCCGCGGCGAAGTGATCGTTTCCCTGACGGGTGAGGGAATAGCCAGGTCGCGCCGATGATTTAACGATCTTTATTGGGAAAGATCGGGAAAATCCACTTATCGAATCTTCGGCGTGGCCTGGCGCTTAAAGCGAATTGAAAGTGGATGGCAATCGTCCGGTCCTACAACGGGAACGTCAGAAAATCCTCATTCCCGAGAGGACCCCTCAATGCGATTCGTCACCCGTTTCCTGGTTGGCGCGGGGGTGGCCACCCTTCTGGCGATGGGCGCCCCGGTCGCCGCAAACGCCTCGACCGCCACACCCGCAACTCCCGTCCAGGCCACCTCCACCGCCACGACCCCCGTTGTCTTCCACGACACCTGGGGACCGTACTCCTCCTCCAACCACAAGGCTGAGGCCAAGGGTGAGGTCACGGTCCACAAGAAGTCCTACAAGCAGTGGTACTGGAAGAAGTACTCCAAGTGGGTCAAGAAGTGTAAGTGGGTTAACGGCCACAAGAAGTGCAAGTGGGTCAAGATCGTCGTCAAGAAGAAGGTCTGGAAGTGGGTTCACGAGTACCCCTTCACCGTTGACAGCAAGCTCATCAACCACAAGTGGTGGGGCAAGTGGAAGTTCCACTGCGCGTGGGAGACCTTCAAGATCGTGAAGTTCGACAACTCGACGCACTTCGTGAGCTTCAAGAACTGCACCCAGCACGCGAAGTTCTACACCTTCCACGGTAAGGACGCCAAGGCCATCTACGTCCAGGTGAGCCGCGGCAACCCGCACGGGCCCAAGGGCTACTTCGGCGGCTGGCAGAGCGTCTACAGCCAGGTCTGACCGTAAGGCGGCCTGGCCGGTACTCCCGGAGCAGCAGGCCATCACCCGCAAGCGCGGAGCCGCGATCTCCTTCACGGAGGTCGCGGCTCCGTCGCGTAAGCGGACACTTCTCACGGGAAGGCAAACCGAGTAGCGTTCGGTTTTATGCACCCCGGAGCCATCGCAGCAGCATCGCCGGACCGACCCGCTGTGATCATGGCGGGTTCCGGCAGGGTCGTCACCTACCGTGAGCTCGACGAAGAATCCAACCGCCTCGCCCACCTATTCCGCTCCGCCGGTCTGGGCCCGGGCGATCACATCGCCTTCATGCTGGAGAACCACCCGCTGTTCCTGGCCGTGGCCTGGGCGGCGCACCGATCCGGCCTCTACTACACCGCGATCAGCTCGCGGCTGAAGGCCGACGAACTCGCCTACATCGTCGACAACTGCGAGGCCCGGGTCTTCATCTCCTCGGCCGCGCTCGCCGACGTCGCCACCTCCGTCACCGAGGCCACGCCCCGGGTCGGGCTCCGGCTCATGCTGGACGGCGTCGCCCCCGGCTTCGACTCCTACGAGGAGGCGGTCGCCGCCCACCCGGCCACCCCGATCGAGGACGAGTGCCAGGGCGTGGACATGCTCTACTCCTCGGGCACCACCGGCCGGCCCAAGGGCGTCAAGCCCGCTCTCTCCCAGGCCCCGCTGGACACGCCGGGCCCGCTGCTGCAGCTCATCCAGTTCCTGTTCGCGCCCTCGGCCGACAGCGTCTACCTCTCCCCGGCCCCGCTCTACCACGCCGCGCCGCTGCGCTACTGCATGAGCTTCCAGCGCCTCGGCGCGACCGTCGTGGTGATGGAGCGCTTCGACCCCGAGCAGGCGCTCGCGATCATCGAGAAGTACGGCGTCACGCACGCGCAGTGGGTGCCCACCATGTTCATCAAGATGCTCAAGCTACCGGAGGAGGCGCGCGCCAAGTACGACCTGTCGTCGCTGAAGTGCGCGATCCACGCCGCCGCGCCCTGCCCGGTCCCGGTCAAGGAGCAGATGATCGACTGGTGGGGCCCGGTCATCCACGAGTACTACGCGGGGACCGAGGGCAACGGCTTCCTCTACGTCGGCTCGGACGACTGGCTCAAGCACAAGGGCACCGTCGGCCGCCCGCTCCTGGGCGTCGTGCACATCTGCGACGAGGACGGCAACGAGCTGCCGCCGCGTGAGCACGGCACCGTCTACTTCTCCGACGGGCCGCAGTTCGTCTACCACGGTGACGAGGAGAAGACGAAGGCGTCCCGGGACCCGCAGGGGCGCGGGTGGACGACCCTGGGCGACATCGGCTACGTCGACGAGGACGGCTTCCTCTACCTCACCGACCGCCGCTCCTACATGATCATCTCCGGCGGGGTGAACATCTACCCGCAGGAGGCCGAGAACATCCTCGTGCTCCACCCCGAGGTGGCCGACGTGGCGGTCTTCGGCGTCCCGGACGAGGAGATGGGCGAGCAGGTCAAGGCCGTCGTCCAGCCGCTGTCCATGGAGCGGGCCGGGCCGGAGCTGGAGGCCGAGCTGATCGAATACTGCCGCGCCCGGCTGGCGCCGTACAAGTGCCCCAGATCCGTGGACTTCCGCGAGGAACTGCCCCGCCATCCCACCGGGAAGCTCTACAAGCGCCTGCTCCGCGACGAGTACTGGCCCGCCAAATCATGATTTTTTAGTTCTCGTACGGCCCGCGCCGCGCCCCCTGACCACGGCTGATAAAGCCCCCGTCAGGGGGCGCGGCGCAGGCCGATCATCCTCTTAACCAGTGTTTATGCGCCCCCCGGCATCGTGGATGTCACCGGAGGAACCGGTCGTCACCGTGGCGTCCACGGGCGGACGTGAGACATGGGGGATGACATGAACGACAACAAGGACGAGCAGGACATCACTCCGGCGCAGGGCTCCGTCCCCGCACAGGACGCCACCCCGGGGGAGGGGGCCTCCGGCAACGAGACCTCCGGCAACGGGGGCTGGACCCAGTTCGGCGCGGTGCCGCCGCGTGCCGGCGGATTCCGCGCGGGCCAGGCCGCCGCCGGTCAGAGCGCCGCAAGCCCGGACGCCGCTGGTCAGAGCGCCGCGGTCTCGGACGCCGGAACGGAGCCGACGCTGGTCCACCCCATCCCGGCACAGCCCGGCGCCGGGCAGGCCGCCGCGGCGCAGCACACCGCCGAGCAGCCGGTCTTCGCCCCGCCCGCCGCCGAGCCGGTCACGGGGCCGATCCCCGGCCCCTTCGTCCCGCACGCCGCCGCGGCGCCCGCGGTGCCCGCCCAGCGGGCCCGGCTGAGCGCCGCGCAGAAGCTGGGCGCCGGACTGGCGCTGGCCGCCATGGCCGTGGGCGGCGGGGTGGCGGGGGCCTTCGCCGCGACCGCCTTCGACGACAGGGCCCCGGTGGCGGCCTCCTCGGCCCCGGTGGCCATCCCGGCCGGCAACTCGGCCACCGTCGCCGACGTCGCCAAGGCCGTCCAGCCCTCGGTCGTGTCGATCGAGGTCAAGGGCCAGGGCGGGAACGGCGAGGGCTCCGGGGTGATCCTCAGCGAGGACGGGATGATCCTCACCAACAACCACGTGGTGGACTCCGCCGCCCAGGGCGGTGAGCTGACCGTCAAGTTCAGCGACGGCAAGACCGCCACCGCCAAGGTGGTCGGCACCGACCCCGCCACCGACCTCGCGGTCATCAAGGCGGAGAACGTCTCCGGCCTGACCAAGGCGTCGCTCGGCGACAGCGACCAGCTCCGGGTCGGCGACTCCGTGCTCGCCATCGGCAGCCCGCTCGGCCTGTCCGGCTCGGTCAGCGCCGGGATCATCAGCGCGCTCGACCGGACCCTGAACGTCGGCGGCGAGCAGCGCCAGCAGCTCCCGCCCGGCTGGGACGGCCGGCAGCAGGGCGGCGGCAGCCCCGGCACCACGATCGGCGGGGCCATCCAGACCGACGCGGCGATCAACCCCGGGAACTCCGGAGGAGCGCTGGTCAACTCCAGCGGGCAGGTGATCGGCATCAACACCGCCATCGCCACCAGCGGCGGCGGGGGCAACATCGGCGTCGGCTTCGCCATCCCGATCAACACCGCCAAGCAGGTCGCCCAGCAGCTCATCGAGACCGGCAAGGTCACCCACGCCTTCCTCGGCGTGAGCATGGCCGACGCCATCGGCGACGCGGGCGGCGCCATGGTCCAGCAGGTGACCGAGGGCAGCCCGGCGGCGCAGGCGGGCCTGAAGCAGGGCGACCTGATCACGAAGATCGGCGACACCGCGGTGGAGGGCTCGTCCACGGTGGTCGGCGTGGTCCGCGGCCTCAAGCCGGGGGACAAGGTGACCCTCACCTACGTCCGCGACGGCCGGACCCTCACCGCCACCGCGACCCTCGCCGAGAAGACCGGCGAGTAGACTCCCCCGGCTCTCCCGGGGCTCGGGAAACCCGGGAGAGCCTCCCTCGGGGCGAGAGCGCCGCCGGACCGTTGCGGGGTCCGGCGGCGCTCTCTTCTCTCCGCTCTCTCCACTCGCGGGCCCCGCTGACGGGCGGGTGCCGCACGCCCCTCGGCGAGGCGCCGCCTCAGGAGAAGCGGTTGCCCTCGTCGCGGCGGTAGGCCCACAGGGCCAGCGCCCCCGCGACCACGATCCAGACGCCGAACATGACCATCGTCAGGGGCCGGGGGGTGTTGTACCCGACGGCCGCCCAGACCAGTTCGGCCGCGCCGCGGCTGGGCAGGAAGGGGGCGACCGCGGCGATGAACGCCGGGGGGTCCATCGGGTTGGTCAGCAGGCCGCCGCCCACCGCCATCGGGAAGAACAGCAGCTGCACCACCGCGACCGCCGCCTTCATCGG
Source organism: Planobispora longispora (assembly GCF_016863135.1). Lineage (GTDB taxonomy): Bacteria > Actinomycetota > Actinomycetes > Streptosporangiales > Streptosporangiaceae > Planobispora > Planobispora longispora. Next base: position 236,914 of record NZ_BOOH01000001.1, on the reverse strand, counting down.
CAGCGCGTAGCCGATGAACAGACCGAGCAGCTGGAACGGGATCGAGCCGACCACCAGGGCGCCCAGGCCCAGCAGCAGCTGGAGGGGGGTCGCGGTGGCCTCGGTGAGGAAGACGGCGATGGCCAGCACCGGCAGGATCCCGATGAGCGTCATGCCCAGCGCGGTGAGGATCCGGGCCCCGAACCGCGGCCACGGCCCGGCGGGCAGGGTGCGGGTGTAGGGGTCCCAGGGCTGGGCGCGGTCCTCGGCGACGCCCAGGCCGTGGGTGAACAGGCCGCTGGTCATGACCGAGAAGGTCATCATCGACGCGGCGGCGATCGTGGCCCCGACGGGGTGGTCCCCGGCGGCGGGGACCACGAAGAAGAGCATCGCGGCGCCGGGGAAGAAGGCGTTGCCGACCAGGGCGATCGGAACGCGGACGGTCTCCAGTAACTGGTACCGGGTATGGGTGAGCAGAAGTGCCATGGCACGGTCCTCTCGTGGAAGCGAGGTCGTCCCGCCGGGCGCGCGGGTTCGGCCGGTCCGCCGGTGGCCGGGGGCCGGTGGGTCAGGCGGCCCGGGACGGGCGGGCGGTGATGGTGATGAACGCCTCCTCCAGGGAGGTGGGGCGGATCTCCAGGTCGGAGAAGGGGACGTCGGCCCGGACCAGCGCGCGGACCAGGGTGTCGGCGTCGGTGGTGAGCAGGTGGGTCCGGGCGCCGTCGCGCTCCGCGCTGAGCACGCCCGGCAGCTCGGGAAGGTCGCCGGCGGTCAGAGTGACGCGGCGCACGCCCGCGATGTCCCGCACCTCGGCCGTGGTGCCGTCGGCGAGGATCCGGCCCTGCCCGATGACCACGACCCGCTCGGCCAGCGCCTCGACCTCCTCCAGGTAGTGGCTGGTCAGCACCACGGTGCCGCCCTCGGCGTGGAAGTGCCGGACGGCCTCCCAGAGCGACCGCCGCGCCTCGACGTCCAGGCCGGTGGTCGGCTCGTCGAGGAAGACCAGCCGGGGGTCGCCGACGAACGCCAGCGCCACCGCGAGCCGCCGCTTCTGCCCGCCCGACAGCCCGCCGATCTGGCGGCGCTCCAGCCCGGACAGGCCGAACCGCTCCAGCAGGGCCCCGCGCTCGACGCTCCGGGGGTAGTGGGCGGCGACGAAGTCGACGACCTCGCGGACCCGCAGGGTCGCCGGGAGCCCGGTCTCCTGGGGCGTGACGCCGATGCCGCGCCTGCGCGCGGGGTCGGCGGGGGAGCCGCCGAGCAGCTCCACCCGGCCGGAGCTCGGCTTGCGCAGCCCGACGAACAGGTTGATCAGGGTGGACTTGCCCGCGCCGTTCGGGCCGAGCAGGCCGACCAGCTCGCCGGAGCGGATGTCGAGGGAGAGGCCGTCCAGCGCCAGGACGTCCCCGTAGCGGCGGGTGACCCCGACGGCGCGGGCCAGGGTCTCGGGCCGCGCCCGCGTTCCGGCCGCCGGGTCCGTGGAGGGGGCCGCGACCGGCGCCGCGGTGGATTCTGCGAGGGGTCCCGCGGTGGGCTCCGCCATCGGAGGGGTTTCCTTTCTCGGAGGGGTCAGGTGTCGCCGGACGCCGGCGCCCTGGCCGTGTCCAGCAGCTCGCGGATCGCCGCGGTGTACTCCTCGAAGGCGAGGCGGCCGCGGCGGGTGAGGGCGACGTAGGTGACGGGGGTGCGGCCCTTGTGGGTCTTGACGATCTCCACGTATCCGGCCTCCTCGAGCTTGCTCAGGTGCACCGAGAGGTTGCCGGCCGTCATGCCGAGGAGGTCCTTCAGCCCCGGGAAGGTGATCTGATCGCCCTGGGCGAGGGTGTTGAGCGTGGCGACCACCCGGAGCCGGGCCTGCGCGTGGATCACCGGGTCGAGGTCGGGGGTCACCGGCGGAGCCTCCGGCGCTTCCGGCGCAGCACGAGCGCGGTGACGATGGATCCGCCCCCGGCGCCCACCGACATCAGGAGGGCGTGCCAGCCCGGCCCGGCGGCGGCGCCGACCGCGTTGAGCACGGCCAGGCCCGCGCCGAGGACGAACATCGGCCGCAACGACAAGATGATCCCGCCCGCCATGTAGAGGAGGGCGACCACCAGCATCGACAGGCTCGACCACAGCAGGCTCCGCTCCGGGGCGGGCAGGAGCGGGCCGAACCTGACGGCGATCACCCACATGGCGAAGAAGCCGAAGCCCCAGGCCATGCCGTACATCGTGCCGCGCTCCTGGGACGCGCCCCGCACGGGGCTGCGCAGCTGCCACGTCGTCATGGCGCTGACGAGCATCGCCATCGCCATCAGCCCGAACAGCAGCGCCAGCACGACCCCGATGGGAATCTCCACGTACGGCGTGCCGGACAGGCCGTGGTGCAGGAAGAACATACCGAACCCGACGAACCAGGCGACGCCCCATGCCAGGTAGTGCGGGACGGGGTCGGGGACGATGCGGTTCACCGTCGCCGTCTCCTGCTGCTCGATCAGCCGGAGCGTCTCCTCCGGACTCAGCGCGAGCTCGTCGTCATCCATGTTCATGCGACCCTCTTGAAGGCTCAAACGAGTTTGCATCGCAAACCTGTGGTTTGAACTGTAAACCACACTGCGGTGTCAACTCAAGGCCCCGCCCCCTCCGGATCCGGCGGCCCGACCCCTCCGGATCCGGCGGCCCGCCGCCCTCCGGAGACGGCGGCGGGGCGGTGACGCCTCGGCGGCGGAGTGGCCCGCCCGGCGCGGCATTTCCCGCGTGCTGATCGTTAACCGGCTCCATACATGCCAGTATCTAAAGTCCTAGGACATTAGATAAATGGAGGAACCGGTGATCGAGTTCCATCTGGACGCCAAGACCGGCGTCTCGCCGTACCTGCAGCTGGTCCGGCAGGTACGGCACGCGCTCCGGCTCGGCCTCCTGGACGAGGGCGATCAGCTGCCGACGGTCAAGGAGGTCGTGGCGCAGCTGGCGATCAATCCCAACACCGTCCTCAAGGCCTACCGGGAACTCGAGCACGAGGGCCTGATCACCGCCCGGCCGGGGGTCGGGACGTTCGTGACCGCGACCCTCACCGGCGCCTCGCTGGCCGCGCACGGCCCGCTCCGGCTGGAGCTGCAGCGCTGGCTGGCCAAGGCGCGCCGGGCCGGCCTCGACGAGGAGAGCATCGAGGCCCTCTTCATGACCACCTTTCGGACCACCGCTCAGGAGGACATAGCGTGACCACCGTCTTAACGGCCCAGGCACTGGGCAAGAGGTACGGCAGGCGCTGGGCGCTGCGCGAGTGCACCATCGACATCCCGGCCGGCCACGTCGTCGGGCTGGTGGGCCCCAACGGGGCCGGCAAGACCACGCTGCTGAAGCTCGCCAGCGGCCAGCTCGAACCGACGGCCGGCGACATCGCCGTGCTGGGCGGGCGGCCCGGGGGCACGCCCGCGCAGCTGGCCAGGGTCGGGTTCGTCGCCCAGGACACCCCCGCCTACGCGGGACTGACCGTCGCCGAGCATCTGCGGCTGGGGGCGCGGCTCAACCCCCGCTGGGACGACGGCATGGCGCGGGAGCGCGTCGCGCGGCTCGGTCTCGATCCCGCCCAGCGGGCGGGCAAGCTGTCGGGCGGCCAGCGCGCCCAGCTCGCCCTCACCCTGGGGCTGGCCAAGCGGCCCGAGCTGCTGATCCTGGACGAGCCCGTGGCCTCGCTCGACCCGCTGGCCCGCCGCGAGTTCCTGCAGGGGCTGATGGAGGCCACCGCCGAGCACGAGCTCAGCGTCGTGCTCTCCTCCCACCTGGTCTCCGACCTGGAACGGATCTGTGACTACCTGATCGTCCTCGTCGACTCGCGCGTGCAGGTCGCCGGGGAGACCGACAGGCTGCTGGCCGCCCACCACCGGCTCACCGGCCCGCGCCGCGACCCCGACCGGCTCCCCGCAGGCCAGCACGTGGTCTCCGCGCGCCACACCGACCGGCAGAGCACGTACGTGGTCCGCACCGACGCCCCGATCCACGACCCCGCCTGGACGGTCACCCGGCTCAGCCTGGAGGACCTCGTCCTGGCCTACATGGACAAGCCCGCCGCCGCCGATCGGCGTGCCCCCCTGGAGGTCCAGCGATGATCTGGCTGACCTGGCGCCAGCTCCGCGGCGCCGCCGTGATGACGGCGATCCTGCTCGGGCTGCTCGCCGCGGTCCTGGTCCCGACCGGCTCCCAGCTGGCCGCCGACTACACCGGCGGGCTCGCCGCCTGCATACGGGGCGATGACTGCGTGGGCTTCTACGACCAGCTGTTCGACGACTACGAGATCCCCTTCCTGGCCAGCATCCTCGTCGTGCTGATCCTGCCCGCCATGATCGGCCTCTTCTGGGGGGCGCCGCTGATCACCCGCGAGCTGGAGGCGGACACGCACCTGCTGGTGTGGAACCAGAGCATCACCAGGACCCGGTGGCTGGCGGTCAAGCTCGGGTTCACCGGCCTGATCGCCGTGGCCGCCGCGGGAACGGCCGGTCTGGCGGTGACCTGGTGGTCCGGCCCGCTGGACCAATCCGCCCCGGAGGGCTTCGCGCTCATGGACCCCCTGGTGTTCAGCGCGCGCGGGATCGCCCCCCTGGGGTATGCGGCCTTCGCCTTCGCCCTCGGGGTGACCGTGGGGATGCTGGTGCGCCGCACCCTTCCCGCCATGGCCCTCACCTTGGTCGCCTTCGCCGCCGTCCAGCTCGCCATGCCCCTGCTGGTCCGGCCCCACCTGATCCCCCCGGTCACCTCGGCCTTCGAGCTCGGCCGGGAGAACGTGGACGGCTTCGGCATCAACCGTGACGGCACCTTCGACGTCCGCATAAAAGCGGCGATCCCCGGGCACACGGGCGCATGGGTCCTGTCCAGCGAACTGGTCGATCCGTCCGGGCGCACGATCGCCGTCAGCGGCCAGGACGGCCGTATCACGGGGGTCTCCACCACGTCGGGGGCCTGCGCGCCGGCAGCGGGCTCACCGGACGGGTGCCCGGCCGAGGTCAACCGGCTCGGCTACCGGCAGAAGGCGACCTACCAGCCCCTGGAGCGCTTCTGGCCGCTGCAGTGGATCGAGACCGGGATCTACGCCCTGCTCACCGCCGGTCTCACGGGACTCTGCTTCCGGTGGATCCGCAGGCGGCTCTCATGACCGGGCTTGTCGAGGTCATCAACGGACACAGCACCTCGGTCATGAGGCCGGCGAAGGAGGGCCCATGACCGCCGTCAGGACCGCGGCCGCCGGACTCGCCCTGCTCCTGGCCGCCGCCTGCACCGCGCCGACGCCGCCGCGCAGCCAGGCCAGCGCGGCGGCCGGTACGGCCTGCGCGCGGCCTTCGGGATCCCTCGGGGCGGAGACGCCCACCACGGTCGACGTGATCGAGCAGGCGTACTTCTGCATCCTCGACCGCTACCACGCCGGCGCCGTGCTGGACGCCCGCTCGCTGCTGGCCGCCGGATTCCTCGCCCTGACCCAGGAGCTCAACCGCAACGGGCGCGACGTGCCCGAGGCGATCATGCCCGCGCTGACCGGCGACAGGAAAGCCGACTGGGCCGCTTTCGAGACCGCCTACCGCAAGGTCACCGACCGGGTCCCCGATCTCCGCGACAAGCTGGCCGTCACCACCCTGGAGGCCATCGTGGCCGCCCTCGGCGACGACCACGCCCGCTGGGCGCACGACGCCGGACGGCCGCCCGACTCCTACGACGTCGACGGCTACGGCCTGGGCCTGCAGGTCAGCGTCACCTCCCTGCAGGCGGGCGGCGACCCCGGCGCCGCGATCCCCCCGCTGTTCGTCACCGCCGTGCAGGGCGGCGCCGCGCAGGCCGCCGGGCTGCGCCCCGGCGACATCATCGAAGCCGTCAACGACTCGGCGCCCTTCATCGACGGCAGGGCCACCCCCGCCGTCGCCGCCCTCTACCCCGACTACCCCGAGGCGCGCCCGGTCGAGCTGCGGCTGCTGCGGCAGGCCACCGGCCGCCGCTGGAGCGTGACGCTCACACCCGGCCTCTTCCCGCAGGATCCGGCCGCCCTGCGGGTGGTGCAGTCGAAGCTGCTGGAAGACGACGTCGCCTACGTGCGGCTGCGCGGGTTCGCCTCCGACGCCGCGAACAGGGTCTTCAAGGCGATCGCCCGGCTGCGCACCGGCCGGACGCTGTCGGGCGTCGTGCTGGACCTGCGCGACAACGGCGGCGGCAGCCCCGCCGAGACCACCCGGCTGCTCAGCGCGTTCGGCCACGGCAAGGTCACCGCCTACCAGTGCACCGTGGACGGCGAATGCGAGGCCATGCGGACCGACGACACCGTCGAGCTGCTCGGCCTGCCGCTGGTGGTGCTCATCGGCCCCGGCTGCCCCTCGGCGTGCGAGCACTTCAGCGCCGCGGTCAAGGACCTGCGCCTCGGCCAGCTGGTCGGCACCAGGACCGCGGGGGCGGTATCGGGCCCGGCCTCCTCCTACCTGCTGAGCAACAACACCCTGCTGGGCTTTCCGTCCAAGCACCACCTCGGGCCCAACCGCGAGGTGATCGACCGGATCGGCGTGCCGCCCGACCACCACGTGCCCCCGACCGCCGAGGACGCGGCCGCCGGACGCGACCCCGCGCTGGCCAAGGCCCTGACCTTGCTGCACAAGTGAAAGGGACCTGCCGATGAGACAGCTCCTGGCCGTCGCCGCGGCGGGCCTGACCGTCCTGGCCGCGTCCGCCTGCACCGCGCCCGCCCCGCCCAGACCCGCCGGCGCGGCGGCCACGCCGACCGGCCCCGTCACCCTGCCGGCCCCCACCGGTCCCCATCCGGTCGGCACCACCGTCCTGTACCTGAAGGACACCTCCCGCCCCGATCCCTGGAACCTCGACGCCGACGCCAGGGAGCTCAAGGTCACCCTCTGGTATCCGACCGAGCAGCGTGACGGGCAGCGGGCGCCGTACATGACGCCGAAGGAATCGGAACTCCTCCTGAAGGGCTCCAAGATCGTCGGCGTGCCGTACGACACGCTGAGCAAGACGCGCACGCACGCCGTCAAGGACGCCGCCCCCTCCGGGCGCGGGCTTCCGCTGGTGGTGCTCTCACCCGGCTTCACCAAGCCGGTGAGCACCCTCACGTCCCTGGCCGAGGATCTGGCCAGCCGGGGATACGTCGTGGTCGGGATCGACCACCCCTACGAGAGCTACGTCACGGCCCTGCCCGACGGGCGGTTCGCCGAATGCATCGCGTGTGACAGCGACAGCGACCCGGGCTTCGGCACGGGCGTGGTCCAGGGCCGGGCGGCCGACGTCTCCTTCGTGCTCGACCGGCTGCCGTCGGAGTGGGACGGCTCCGGCCGGATCGACCGCTCCCGCATCGCGATGGCGGGCCAGTCGATCGGCGGGGCCAGCGCCATGGCGACCCTGATCAAGGACTCCCGCGTGCGCGCCGGGATCGACATGGACGGCACCACCTACGCCCGCATCCCCAAGGGCGGTTTCACCCGGCCGTTCATGTTCATCGGTTCGCCGCAGCACGTCCCCGGCGGTCGCGACATCTCCTGGGACCGCGACTGGAAGCTGCTGACCGGCTGGAAGCGCTGGCTCGTGCTGACGGGCGCGGATCACCAGTCCTCCACCGACCTGCCGCTGCTGGCGGGCGCCCTCGGCATCACGCCCGCCTACGGCGCCCTGGACGCCAAGCGCGCCGCCGAGCTCACCCGCACGTACGTGGCCGCCTTCCTCGACCGGCACCTGAAGTCCCAGCCGCAGCCCCTGCTGGACGAGCCGTCGGCGGACCACCCCGAGGTCAAGTTCTGCCCCGAGGCGTGCGGCCGGTCCTGAGGCCCGCGGCCGGAGGCTCCCGGGGAGAGGGAGACCTCCGGCCGCGGTCACCGGCGGGAGACCATCGCCTCCGCGCGCCACAGGTCCCGGTAGTAGCCGGGGACGCCGACCAGCTCGTCGTGGGCGCCCCGCTGGACGACCGAGCCGTTCTCCAGCACGACGATCTCGTCCACCTCCTCCAGGCCGCGCAGCCGGTGCGTGACCAGCAGCGTCGTACGGCCCCGGGTGGCGTCGAGCAGGTCGGCCATGAGCGCGTCGGCGGTCTCCTCGTCGAGGGCCTCGGCGGGCTCGTCCAGCAGGAGCACGGGCGGGTCGTTCAGCAGGGCCCGCGCCAGCGCCAGCCGCTGCAGCTGGCCGCCGGAGACCGTCCGCCCGTCCTCGCCGAGCGCGGCGTCCCACCCGACCCGCTCGACCCACCCGTCCAGCCGCGCCCGCCGTACGGCCTCGGCCAGCTCCTCCTCACCGGCCTCGGGGCCGGCCAGCCGCAGGTTGTCCCGGAGCGGGGCCTGGAACACGTACGGGTCCTGCGTCAGCCCCGTCATCACCCGCCGGGCCTCGTCCGAGGGCAGCTCCCGCAGATCGACCGCAGGCCCGTCCTCCCCGCGCAGCCGGAGCGTGCCCGACTCGGGCTCGACCAGGCGCATCAGGGCCGACAGCAGAGTGCTCTTGCCCGCGCCGCTCGGGCCGACGATCGCCACGCGCCTGCCCGGGGTGAGGGTCAGGCCGACGCCGTTCAGGGCGGGGGAGCGGCCGGGGGCGTGCCGGACGACCAGGTCCTCGACCTCCACCGTCAGCGGGCCGGCCGGAACGGCCGCCGGCCGGCCGGGCTCGGCGACGGCGGGCGGCGCCGCCCGGACCTCCCTCAGGCGGCGCAGGGCGGCGGACACCCCGGCCATCCGCTCGGCGGCGGCGGCCATCGGCAGGACCGGCTCGAAGGAGACCAGCGAGGTCAGCGCGAGCACGGCGGTCGCCACGGACCCGGCGTCCGCCGCCTGGGCCACCAGCACCACCCCGACGACGGTCAGTCCCTGGGCGAGCACCCCCAGACAGGCGGCGGCCGCGTTCACCCGCGCCTGGCCCCGCTCCAGCGCGGCCAGCCGGGCGTCGGCCTCGGCGGAGGCCGCCAGCGCCCGGTCGCCCGCCCCGTAGGCGGCCAGGTCGGCGGCCCCGTGCAGCAGGTCGGCGACCCGGGCGGCCAGCTCGGCGCGGGCCGGGGCGAGCCGCGCCGCCCGGCGCCGCGTGACGGCGGTCACCCCGGCGGGGAGCACGATCCCGGCGGCCAGCAGCCCGGCCAGCAGCACCAGCGCCGCCGCCGGGAGCAGGAAGAACCCGACCGTGACGGCCGCGACCCCGGTGACCAGCGCCGCGAGCGCCGGGAGCAGCCCTCTGACGAGCAGGTCCTGGACCGCGTCGGTGTCGTCGACCATCCGGCTGAGCAGGTCGGCCCCGCCCTGGTCGCGCGGCCCCGCCGGGATGAGCGCCCGGTAGAGCCGCTCGCGGGTCGTCGCCTGGGCGCGGAGCGCGACGTCGTGCCCGGCCAGGCGTTCGCCGTACCGGAAGACGCCCTTGCTCGTCGCGAACGCGCGCACGCCGACGATCGCCACGCTCAGCGCCGCCAGCGGCGGCTGCTCGGCCGCCCTGGCGATGAGCCACGCCGCGGACCCGATCAGTCCCAGCCCGGCGAGCTCCGCCGCGGCCCCGGCCGCCGCCGCCAGGGCGAGCCGCCCGCCCATCCGCTTCATCGCGACTCCTCGATCATCGACGCCGAATCCGACACGACCCGGCCGTCGGCGATCCGGATCACCCGGTCGGCGAGGTCGATCATCGCGGGCCGGTGGGCCACGATCACCGCGGTCCGGCCCGCGGAGAGGTCCCGGGTGGCCGCGACGATCGCGGCCTCGCTCCGGCCGTCCAGACGCGCGGTCGGCTCGTCCAGCAGCAGGACGTCGGCTCCCGGGCGGCAGAACGCGCGGGCCAGCGCGACCCGCTGCCGCTGCCCGGCCGAGAGGTTCGCGCCGCGCTCGCCGAGGACCGTGTCGTAGCCCTCCGGCAGCTCCGCGGTGAACCCGTCGGCGTGCGCGGCCCGCGCCGCCGCCCAGACCTCCTCGATCGTCGCGGCGGGCGAGCCCAGCCGGATGTTGTCGGCCACCGAGGCGGCGAACAGGTGCGGGCGCTGCGGCACGAAGGCCAGCCGCCGCCGCCAGGCGTCGTCCGCGGTCGGTTCCGCCCCGTCGACCAGCACCCTCCCGCTCTCCGGGGTGACGAAACCGAGCAGCAGGTGGAGCAGGGTGCTCTTGCCCGCGCCGCTCTCGCCGACCAGCGCCACCCGCTCACCGGGCCCGATCACCAGCGAGACGTCCTCCAGCGCCGCCTCCGGGCGTCCCGGATAGCGCACGGTGACGTTCTCCAGCCGGATCTCCGGCGCCCCCCGCCGGGCCCGCGGCGCGGTCCCCGTCCCATCCGGGCCGGACGCGCCCGCGCGCCCGTCCGTTCCGTGCCCGCCGTGCGCGGCCCCGCGTGCGTCGTCCCCGCTCTCCCCGTCCAGTACGGCGAACGCCTGGTCGGCGGCTGCGACGCCCTCCATCGCCGCGTGGAACCTGTTGCCCATGGTGCGCAGCGGCAGGTACGCCTCCGGGGCCAGCAGCAGCACCAGCAGCGCGGCCGGCAGGTCCAGCGTCCCGCCCAGCAGCCGCAGGCCGATCGGGACCGCGACCAGGGCCAGCGACAGCGACGCGGCCAGCTCCAGCACCAGCGACGACAGGAACGCCACGCGCAGCGTGCGCATGGTCGCGGCCCGGTGCTCGTCGGCGACCCGCCCGATCACCTCCGCCTGGTAGCGGGCCCGGCCGAAGGCGCGCAGCGTCGGCAGGCCGCGGACCACGTCGAGGAAGTGCCCGCCGAGGCGGGACAGGGCCCGCCACTGGCGTTCGGTGACGGCCTTGGTGTGCATCCCGACCAGCGCGCCGAAGATCGGGATCAGCGGGAGCGTGACGAGCACGATCACCGCGCTGGCCAGGTCCGCGGTGACCAGCCGGACGAGCACGGCGACCGGCACGACGGCCGCCACCGCGACCGACGGCAGGTAGCCGTTCAGGTAGGGGTCGAGGGCGTCGAGGCCCCGGCCGGCCAGCGTCACCAGCTCACCGGAGCGGTGCGAGGCCAGCCGGGCCGGGCCCAGCTCGCGCAGCCGCGACAGCAGCCGGTGGCGCAGGACCGACTTCACCGCGGTCGTGGTGTGCCCGGCCGCCACGCCCTGGACCAGGCCGAGCACTCCCCGGGCCCCGACGACCAGCGCCAGCGGGAGCAGGGCCGCGGCGGCGAAGCGCCCGGACAGGACACCGGCCAGCAGTTCCGCCTGGACCAGGACGAGCAGCCCGGCGAGGACCGCGGCGGCCAGGCAGAGGGCCAGATGACGGCGGACGGCTCGCTCGCTTCGCGCCAGCCGCAGGAGATCCTTGTGCATGCGTGCCTTACGAGGGTGTCCGGGGCCCCGGGGGGAGTCCCTAGAAGAAGGACGGAGTGCGCTCCGGCGCCCGCCCGGGACCGAACGTGCGCCACACCCATACTTGCCCACCGATCATGACCGGCGCGAAGGGCAGGATCATGAGACTGAGCACATTCAGCGTATCGGTGGGGGCGGTGTGCCCCAGGAGCCAGGGTGCGGCCCCGGCCAGCAGCGCGGCGGCGGGCGCGGCGGCCACGCAGGCGGAGACGAGGAGCGCCGTCCCGCTCCGGCGCGCGCCCGTCACCCGGCCGGGCAGCCGCCAGGAGACGAAGGTCCACCCGTGGAAGGCGAGGGCCGCGGCGACCGCGACCCCGCCGGCGAGCCCGAGCGGGGTGATCGACATCCCGCTCGCCAGCGCGACCAGGGCGGCGCCCCAGCTGAACGCCAGGCCGAAGGAGCCGAGGCAGATGGCCCCGTCCCACCCGGCGCGCCAGGCGCGGCCGTCCAGACGGCGGCGGAACCAGAGCCCGGCGTCGCGCACGATCCACGAGACCAGCAGTGAGACGACCAGCGGGTAGAGACCGAACAGGACCTCGCCCTCGGCGCGCGGGTAGGCGCCGAAGAGCACGCCGGCCACCGCCACCAGCCAGACCTCGTTGGCCAGCACGTACGGCGCCATGGCGGCCACGACGCGGTCGCGGCCCTCCTGGGTGCGGCCGAGGACCGGCAGGAGCATGCCGAGCCCGATGTCGAATCCCTCCAGGGCGAAGTAGCCCAGCAGCAGGACGGCGAAGACGCCGAACCAGAGGATGTCCACGGGTGCCTCCTTACAGGCTCAGCGCGGCGGCGCGCTCGGGGGCGGGGTCGGGGCCGGTGGGGGCCGCGCCCAGGGAGACGGCGGCCGGGCCGCGCCGTACCGTGCGGGCGATCAGGATGTAGTCGGTCACCGCGAGCAGGCCGAGCACGGCGGTGAAGGCGATGAGCGAGGTGGTCACCATCCCGGAGGTCAGCCCGGGGGACATCGCGTCGGCCACGGTGAGCTTGCCGTAGATCAGCCAGGGCTGGCGGCCGACCTCGCGGGCCAGCCAGCCGAGGATCGCGGCGAGGAACGGCAGCGGGGTCGCCAGCATCACGAGCGGGTGCACCCAGCGCCAGCGCGGCAGCCAGTGGATGACGGGCAGGAGGAAGAACAGCACGAAGAGCTGGAGCAGCTCCCCGATCATGATCATGAAGCCGAGCCCCGCCCCGGCCAGCGGGGCGTCGTCGAACTTGCCCGGCTGGAACTCCCCGACCGGGCCGAACTGCGCGAAGCCGAAGGCGACCGTGACCACGGCGCCGACGGCGGCGACGACCACCCCGAACCGGAGGGAGGCGGTGAAGAACCGCTGCTCGGAAGTCCTGCGGAACAGCCGGTAGGCGCTGGCGCCCATGACCACGAAACCGCCGGTGAGCAGGGACGCGCCGATCACGTGGGGGAGTGCCATGACGAGCATGGGGTTGGCGAGCAGCGCGCCGGGGTCGACCAGCTCCAGGTGGTCGCCCCGGTCCGCCGCGCCCGCCGGGTTCTGCAGGAACGCGTTCGCCACCATGATCCAGAACGCCGAGGCGTAGGCGGTCAGTGTGACGATCCAGATGCACGCCAGGTGGAGCCTCGGTGACAGCCGGTGCCAGCCGAAGATCCACAGGCCGAGGAACGTGGACTCCAGGAAGAAGGCGCCGAGCGTCTCGATCGCCAGCGGCGCGCCGAAGACGTCCCCCGCGTAGTGCGACAGGCCGCTCCAGCTCAGGCCGAACTGGAACTCCATCACCAGGCCGGTGGCGATGCCCAGGGCGTAGTTGATCACGTAGATCTGGCCCCAGAAGCGGGCCATCCGCATCATGTCCGGCCTGCCGCGGAACGTGCCGACGGTCTGCATGATCGCGACGAGGGGGGCCAGGCCCAGCGTCAGCACGACGAACAGGAAGTGCAGGCTCCCCGTCACCGCGAACTGCGTCCGGGCCAGGTCGAGCACGTCCATGGCGTCACCTCCGTTGTTGGCCTACTTGTAGACACTCTACTTATAGACAGCCTACATGTAGAACACCTACATGTAGGCTGTCTATTCGAGAGGTAGGGTGAAGGACGTGAACACCGACGCGCTCCGCGGGCATATGGACGCCCTGCTGCTGTCCGTACTGGAGAGCGAGCCCCTGCACGGTTACGCGATCATCGAGGCGCTCCAGGAGCGCAGCGGGGGCGCGCTGAACGTGCCGACCGGCACGGTCTACCCCGCGCTGCGCCGCCTGGAGCAGGCGGGATACCTGGCCAGCGAGTGGGCGACGGTGGGCGGGCGCAAGCGGCGCACCTACCGGCTGACCTCGGCGGGCCGTACGGCCCTGGCCGGCGAGCGCTCGGCCTGGCGGCGCTTCGCCAGCACCATCGGCAGCGTGCTGGAGCCGCGCCCCACCAAGTGAGGGCCGGCCCCGGCCCGGCCGGGCGCGGGCCGCGGGCCGTCGGGATCTGTGCCGGACCGTCGGGATCTGTGCCGGACCGTCAGGTCTGTCGGGCGGCCAGGTCTGTGCCGGGTCGTCAGGGTCTGTGCCGAGCCGTCGGGGCGGATCCCGCTATGACCGGGTCGCCGCCGGGTCCGCCCCCGCGAAGGCCGTGACGCCGATGCAGCGGGTCGCGCAGTAGATCTGCAGGCCCCACACGCCGTAGCTCACCACGGAGGCGACGAGGCCGGGCGGGTAGTCGGAGAAGCCGAACGACCTGTCCGAGCCGTACATCAGGGCCCCGCACAGCACGAGCATGACCGGCAGCATGGCCCAGACGAACACCCCCAGCGCCCGGGTGACCAGCCACGGCCGCCGGAGCCTGCGCCGTCCCCGGCCGAGCGCGAGCAGCGCGAACGCGCCGACCACCCCGATGCCGACCTGCGTGACGTCCATGGCGCGGGCCACCGGCACGAACCAGTCCGGCTGGGCCGCGTGGGAGGTCGCGTCCACCGGGAAGACCTGCCAGATCGCGGTCCACAGGGCCGCGGTGAGCGGCACGGACAGGAAGATCAGAGCGGCGAGCCTGCGGCCCGCGGCGACGGACAGCTCCCGCTGGTAGCCCGGGGCGATCTCGCCGATCGTGCCGAACTCCTCGACCGCGGCCCGCTCGGCCCGGGGCCGGTCCAGGCCGTCGAGCTCCAGGGCCTCGGCGGCGTCGAGCAGGCTGTCGCGCGCCTCGGTGATCAGGTCGAGCTTGGCGCCCCGCGGCCCGCGGAGCGCCCGGCCGAGCCCGGTGACGTAGTCGTCGATGACCCCGTTGCTCGCCATGCTCTCCCCAGGTGTGCGGTCCCCTTCCAGGGTATCCGGCATCCATCCTGGTCATCGGGAAGGGGCCGCGCATCCGGGAGGACCCTGAGATGACCCGGAGCCGCCGTCGGGCGGCCGGGCTAGGTCAAGGCAAGCCGAGGTTCCGTACAGCGGATCGACATGAAGTGTCAATATTCCTAATTTCGCCTTCCGTCCACTTATAGGCGGACGTAAGGCGATTCGATGGGCTCTACGCTCCTGCCATGCGTGTTTTATCCCGGGCGCTCGCCGCCTTCGCGGCCGTCGGCGTCACCGCCGCCGGTGTCGCGGTCCTCACCTCAACCCCGGCTCTGGCCGCGCCGGGCACCGTCGTCGTCAGCCAGGTCTACGGCGGCGGCGGCAACAGCGGCGCCCCGTTCGCCAACGACTTCGTCGAGCTGTTCAACCGGAGCTCCGCGCCCGTCGCCCTGGACGGCTGGTCGGTCCAGTACGCCAGCGCCACCGGCACCGGCAACTTCGCCGCCGGCACGGTGGCGCTGTCCGGCACCCTGGCCCCGGGCCAGTACCACCTGGTCCAGCTCGCCGGCGGGGCCAACGGCGCCGCGCTGCCCACGCCGGACAGCACCGGCTCGGTCAACATGAGCGGGAGCTCGGGCAAGGTCGCCCTGGTCCGCTCCGCCGAGGGCCTGGCCTGCAACGGCGGCTCCGCGCCCTGCACCCCCGAGCAGACCGCGCTCATCGCCGACCTCGTCGGCTACGGCACCGCCAACTACTCCGAGGGCGCCGCCGCCCCCACCCTGTCGAACACCACCGCGGGACTGCGCAAGGCCGGCGGCTGCACCGACACCGACGCCAACGGCGCCGACGTCGAGGCCGCCGCCCCGGCCCCGCGCAACCGGGCCACCGCCCCGGCGCCCTGCGGCACCGGTCCCGAGCCGACCGCGACGCCCACGCCCAGCCCGACGCCGACCACCGCCCCGTGCGAGACCCCGGCGACCCACCAGATCGCCCAGGTGCAGGGCAGCGGCGACGTCAGCCCGCTGGCCGGTCAGACCGTCCGCGTCGAGGGCGTGGTGACCGCCGACTTCCAGCAGCCGAACCAGCTCAACGGGTTCTTCCTGCAGGACCCGACCCCGGACGCCGACCCGGCCACCTCCGAGGGCCTGTTCGTCTTCGCCCGCGCGTCCTTCAAGGACGTCAAGGTCGGCGACCGCGTCCTGGTCACCGGCAGGGCCGTGGAGTTCAACGGCTGGACCGAGATCTCCCCGGCCACCGCCGTGGACGTGTGCGGCACCGGCACGATCGCCCCGGCCAAGCAGAACCTGCCGCGCGCCGAGGGCGCGACCTTCGAGCCGGTCGAGAGCATGCTCGTCACCTTCCCCGAGCCGCTCACCGTCACCGACCACTACAACCAGGGCCGCTACGGCGAGATCAACGTCGCCTCCGACGGCCGCGTGTACCAGCCGACCGACCGGCCGGGCGTGGACCCCGCCAAGGACGCGCGCCGCACCCTCCTGGTGGACGACGGCTCCACCGTGGAGAACCCGCCGGTCATCCCGCACACCGAACCGCGCGTGGTCCGGCTGGGCGACACCACGATCGGCCTCACCGGCGTCATGGGGTACGGCTTCGGCAAGTACCGCCTCCAGCCGACCGAGCCGGTGAAGTTCCTGCGCACCAGCCCGCGCCTGCCCAAGCCGCTGCCGGTGTTCGGCAACGTCAAGGTGGCGAGCTTCAACACCCTCAACTGGTTCACCACCCTGGGCTCGCGCGGCGCGAACACCGCCGAGGAGCAGCAGCGCCAGCTGACCAAGCTGGTCGCCGCGCTGAAGGGCATCGACGCCGACGTCGTCGGCCTGATGGAGGTCCAGAACAACGGCCAGACCGCCGTCCAGGCCCTGGTCGACGCGCTCAACGCCGAGGTCGGCGCCGGCACCTACGCGGCGCTGGCCCACCCCTACCCCGGCACCGACCTCATCCACGTCGCGATGATCTACAAGCCGGCCAAGGTGGAGCTCGTCGGCGCGGCGCAGTCCTCGACCGACCCGGTCTTCCGCCGGCCCCCGCTGATCCAGACCTTCCGCCGGGTCCAGGGCGGCCAGTCGTTCACCGTGCTGGTCAACCACTACAAGTCCAAGGGCTGCGACGAGGACGCCACCGGGCCGGACGCCGACCAGGGCGACGGGCAGAGCTGCTACAACGGCGAGCGCGTCCGCCAGGCCCAGGCCACGCTCGGCCTGATCCAGAGCCTGGACCTGCCCAACCCGCTGGTCCTGGGCGACCTCAACGCCTACGGCGAGGAGGACCCGATCGACACCCTGGAGGCCGGCGGCCTGACCAGCGTGACGAAGAAGTTCATCCCCGCCCCGCTGCGCTACAGCTACCTGTTCAACGGCCAGCTCGGCGAGCTCGACCACGCCCTGGTCGGCAAGCAGCTGCTCCGGCGGGTCACCGGCGCCACGATCTGGCACATCAACTCGGATGAGAGCAGGTCCCTCGATTACAACCTGGAGTACAACCCGCCGGGCCTCTACGAGCCCAACGCGTTCCGCTCCTCCGACCACGACCCCGTGATCATCGGCCTGAACCTGCCGGGTGGCAGGGGATAGCCCGACGTTCCCGAGGACTCGCTCCGCCGTCACCGGCGGGGCGAGTTCTTTTTCCGGAGCCCTCCCGTTCTCCGGAGCCTTCCCGGCGGTCTCATCCGGACGGACGGCGCGGGCCGTGGGACCTCCGGCCGCCGAGACCGCGGACGCGGACGGGCGGCCCGCCGGCCTCCCGCTCGATGACGGCGAGCGCGGCGTACCCGGAGCGGATGTGAGCCAGGCAGACGACCTCCGCCGGTCCGATGGACGCCCGGTGCGGACGGTGCATGTGACCGCAGAAGTGCCAGCGGGGCCGGACGCGCTCGCACAGCGCGCGCAGCTCGGGGCGGCCGACATGGGCCCCCAGCCGTGGGCCGGCGATGCCCGAGGGCCAGTCGTGGGTCAGCAGGATGTCGACGTCCCCCGCCCGCTGCGCGGCGAGGCCCACCCGCTCCACCTCCTCCCGCGTGTAGTAGGTGCGGTCCTTGGCCGTCTCCCGGCGGGCGCCGGGGGCGTCGGTGACGCGGGCGGCGTAGATTCCCGACAGGAACGCCACCCGCAGCCCCGCGACCTCGCCGACCCCGGATCTGCCGAGGAAGCGGGCGACCCCGCCCCACCGGCCCGGACCGGCGTCGTCCAGCGCGGGCCAGGGCTCGTGGTTGCCGCCGATGAAGTACAGCGGCGCGCCCAGGTCGATCGCGCCCTCCACGACGCGGGGGAAGTCGCCGAGCCCGCCCCTGCCGTGGGCCCCGGCCGCGTCGGCCTCGTCGCGGTGGGGCTCCAGGTCGCCGACCGAGAGGACGGCGTCCAGCGGCCCGCGCTCCCGCCGTACGGCGGCCGACCAGCGTGCCAGCGACGCGAAGTCGCCGTGCACGTCTCCGACCACCAGGACCCGGGCGGGCCGGGCGTCCGTCTCCTCGCCGCCTGTCATGCCGTGCGCCTTCCGGGAGTCCATCGAGGCTACGGGGGTGGGCTGCCCGGACAGCGGCCGTTCACCGCGGAACGGGCCTGTCATCGCGGCCGCCGGGCCGGTTTTCCCTACGGGGCGAGGGATGGAATGCTCAGCGGGGGTACGGGGTTATGCGAGCCGTACAGACGACGGAGAGGAAAGAGGAGCCGGCAGTGGCGACCATCGAGGTAACCGAAGCGAACTTCAACGATATCGCCGACAAGGGGATCGTCCTGCTGGACTTCTGGGCGGCCTGGTGCGGCCCGTGCCGGACGTTCGGGCCGATCTTCGAGAAGGCGTCCGAGAAGCACGACGACATCACGTTCGGAAAGATCGACACTGAGGTCGAGCAGGCCCTGGCCCAGGGGTTCGAGATCACCTCGATCCCGACGGTCATGGCGATCCGCGACGGCATCGTCGTCTTCGCCCAGCCCGGCGCGCTGCCCGCGCCCGCCCTGGAGGATCTGATCAAGCAGGTCCGCGCCCTGGACATGGACGCGATCCGCGCCGAGCTCGCCAGCGAGCTGGGCGCGCAGAACTGACGCGCTGACAGGCGCCGGAGCACACGAGCGCCGCGACGGGACGGCGGGGCGGAGATGTCCGCCCCGCCGCCCGCGGACGGGGACTGCGCCCCGTGGACGGGGTCAGGGACGGCGGGCGACGCCGGCGTAGCCGATCGGCCGATGTCGTTCGGGTGCGGCGGTCTGCTCGGGGTCGGGCCGCCAGTCCCGGGGGAAGACCAGGCCCGGCTCCAGCAGTTCGTACCCCTCGAAGAAGCGGCCGATCTCCTCGGAGGTGCGCAGGCTGAGCGCGGCGGTGGCCTGCTTGTAGATCTCCAGCGCCTCCGGGGTGGTGTCCGGGCGGGCGTCGATGGCGTGGCTGATCACCAGGTGGCTGCCGGGGGCGCTGACGGCGCGCAGCGTGCGGACGATGTCGTAGGCCCCGTCCTCGTCGGAGACGAAGTGCAGCACCGCCAGCATCAGGAACGCCACCGGCTGGTCGAAGTCGATGAGCTTGCGCAGGCCGGGAGAGGTCAGCAGGGCGTCGATCTCACGGATGTCGCCCTGGATCATCTTGACGTTGTCGCCGCCGAGCAGCGCGCGGCCGTGCGCGCACACGACGGTGTCGTAGTCGACGTAGGCGACGCGGGTGTCGGGCGCGATCCGGTGGGCGATCTCGTGCACGTTGCCCCGGGTCGGCAGCCCGGAGCCGAGGTCGACGATCTGGCGCACCCCGGCCTGCACCAGGGCCCGTACGGCCCGGGCCAGGAAGGCCCGGTTCTCCTGCGCCGAGGGGCGGGTCTCGGGGAAGTACGTGAGGATCTGCTCGGCCGCGGCCCTGTCGGCTGCGAAGTTGTCCTTTCCGCCGAGATAGTAGTCGTACATGCGGGCGACGTTGGGGACGCTGGGATCGACCCCGTGGACAGCCGAGGACTCGTCCGCCATGGATGATTCTCCCGGTTCGTAGGCTTTGCGCGGGAGATGATCATACGACGCCCTCCTCGGACCGTCCGGGTCTTCGCCCGGTGACCCGAGGAGGGCTCGCGGAGGTCAGGCGGAGCGGTAGAGCTCGGCCACGCGGAAGGCGAGGTCGAGTGACTGGCCGCGGTTGAGGCGGGGGTCGCAGGCGGTCTCGTAGCGCAGCGCCAGGTCACCCTCGACGATCTCCTGGCCGCCGCCCACGCACTCGGTGACGTCGTCACCGGTGAACTCGATGTGGATGCCGCCGGGGTGCGTGCCGAGCGCGCGGTGCACCTCGAAGAAGCCGGCCACCTCGTCCAGCACGTCGTCCAGGCGGCGGGTCTTGTGGCCGCTGGGCGCCTCGAAGGTGTTGCCGTGCATGGGGTCGCAGATCCAGGCCACCTGGGCGCCGCTGGCCGTGACCTTCTCCACCAGTTCGGGCAGGTGCTTGCGGATCTTCGGCGCGCCCATGCGGGTGATGAAGGACAGGCGGCCCGGCTCGTTGTCGGGGTTCAGCTTGTCGATCAGCGCGAGCGCGTCGTCGACGCTGGTCGTCGGGCCGAGCTTCACCCCGATCGGGTTGCGGATGCTCGCGAAGAACTCCACGTGCGCGTTGCCGAGCTGGCGGGTGCGCTCGCCGATCCAGACCATGTGCGCCGACACGTCGTACGGCAGGCCGGTGCGGGAGTCGATCCGGGTGAGCGCCTGGTCGTAGTCCAGGATGAGCGCCTCGTGCGAGGAGTAGAACTCCACGGTGTGGAACTCCTCCGGGTCGGCCCCGCAGGCGCGCATGAACGCCAGCGCCTGGTCGATCTCGCGGGCGAGCTGCTCGTAGCGCTTGCCGGCCGGGGACTCGGCCACGAAGTCCTGGTTCCAGGCGTGCACCTGGCGCAGGTCGGCGTAACCGCCCTTGGTGAAGGCGCGGATCAGGTTCAGCGTCACCGCCGAGGAGTGGTAGGCCTGCACCAGCCGCTCGGGGTCGGGAATGCGCGCCTCGGGCGTGAAGTCCAGGCCGTTGACCATGTCGCCCCGGTAGGCCGGCAGCTCCACGCCCGCGCGGGTCTCGGTGCCCTTGGAGCGGGGCTTGGCGAACTGCCCGGCCATCCGGCCGATCTTCACGACCGGGACCTTCGCGGCGTAGGTGAGCACGATCGCCATCTGCAGCAGCGTCTTCAGCTTGTTGCGCACGGCGTCGGCGGTCGCCCCGGCGAAGGTCTCGGCGCAGTCGCCCCCCTGCAGCACGAAGGCCTCGCCCCGGGTCACCGCAGCCAGCTCCGCCTTGAGGTTGTCGCACTCGCCGGCGAACACGAGGGGCGGCAGTCCCTGCAGCTTGGTGACGACCTGCTCCAGTGCGCCACGGTCGGGCCATTCGGGCTGCTGCGCGGCGGGCAGGCTCCGCCAGGAATCGAGGTTGATGCTCACGATTGACAGGCTATTGCACCCCGCTTGGCGAACCGACCCCGATGTCCACGGAGTGAGAAGGTCTTTTTCCCTGGTGAGATTCCATGAGGGGGCGCGAGCCTTCCGGGAGGGGATGCGGACCCGGGAACGACGGGAGTCGCGGGCTCGGGAACGAGGCGCCGGAGAGGATCATCGCCTCCATGGCGCGCAGCTCGGATCCGGGTTCGAGGCCGAGCTCCCGGACGAGGAGGCGGCGGATCCGGCGGTAGACGTCCAGGGCCTCGGCCTGCCGGCCGGACCGGTAGAGCGCGAGCATGAGCTGCGCGTGGAGGTGCTCGCGCAGCGGGTGCTCGGCGACCAGGCCGACCAGCTCGGGGACGAGCCCGACGTGGTGGCCGAGGGCGAGGTCGGCGTCGAGACGGAGCTCCACGGCGCTCAGGTGGATCTCCTTCATCCGGTCCGCCTCCGCCTGGAGCGCGGGCTCGTCCTCCATGCCGGTGAAGGGGCGGTCCCGCCAGAGCGAGAGCGCCGAGCGCAGCCGCTGCGAGGCCCGGTGCGGGTCGCCCGCGCCGAAGGCCGCGTGACCGTCGTGGACGAGGTCGGCGAAGCGGTGCGCGTCGATCTCCGGGGGCTGGGCGCGCAGGCGGTAACCGGCGCGCCCCTGGGTGATGATGCGGTCCCGGCCGAGCGCCCGGCGTAACCGGTGCACATAGAGACGGATATTGCTGGCCGCCGATGAGGGCGGTTTGTCACCCCAAAGGGCATATGCCAGACAGTCGGTGGAGAGCACCTTTTCCGGGCGGCAGAGTAATACGGCAAGGAGCAGTCGCTGCTTGTTCGTGCCCAGGTCGGCGGGGCCGTGCTCGGTTCTCACCGTCAGTGGACCGAGAATATGGAAAAGCACTCCTGCCCCCGGATGGCGATCGGACAGCATGGAGAATCGTTGCATCAACAGGAGTTTCAGGCAAGAGTAATCTCAGATGTAAAAATCGGGAGTCCGAATCACGTTCAATTCACCGGGGGGTGGGTGAATTGCTTCTCCCGGCGTCCATGAACAGGGTGTAGGAGATGACCGAGGGCACCGGCACGTCCAGCTCGCCGGCAGTCACGGTCAGCGTCCGCTCCTCGCCGAGCAGCACGCCGGTCCGCCCGTCGAAGATCAGGGTGTGCCGGTTGGGCAGCCCGCCGTGATCGGAGTCCAGGCTGACCGCGACCCCGGCGCGCCCGGCCCGGTCGGTGACCGTTCCCTCGTAGCGCAGGCCGGTGAGGCCGGAGAGCAGCCGCAACGCCGCGCCGCGGACCGCGGGGCGGACCGGCTGCTCGCGGTAGAGGTCGGCGATCGTCATGAGCAGCTCCGCCTCGCCGGCCTCCGGCGGCCCTCCCCATCCCAGCGCGGCGCCCAGCGCCTCGGGGTCGGGGGCGAGGTCGTCGGGATTCCAGCGCGGACGCAGGTCCAGCGTCTCGTCGGAGACCTGCGGCCGCAGCCCGGGACGCCCCTCCGCCGCCCAGGCGGCCAGGCTCTCCTCGGAGGGGAACTCCGGTGAGGAGGTGACCGTGCGGACGCGGCCGGGCGCGTCCGGCGCCGTCCACCGCTCGGTGACGACCGGCACGACCGCCGAGCGCACGCTCCGGCCGTTCACCGCCGAACCGAGGTGCCAGCCGCGCGTCCTGGTGTAGAGATAGCGGCCGGCGCCCGTGTCGTCGGGCAGGCGGGCGGCCCGTTCGGCGATCTCCAGCAGCGCCTCGCGCACGGGCCTGCCGCCGGCGCCGGCGTAGGCGAGCGGCGCGGGCGTCGCGGCATGGGCGGGCGCCGCCCTGTCCAGGCTGGACAGGACGGCGACGACGGTCGCCGCGGCGGCCGTGGCCAGTCCCGAGATCAGCATGCGGCGGGCGAGGACGGGGGAGCGGGGCCCGTTCCGCGTCGCGAGCACGGCGGTGAGCTGGGACGGCGGCGTGCCGTCCGGACCGGGGGAGGCGGCGAAGACGGTGGAGAGCGTGGCCCGCCGCACGGACGGGTCGCCGTGGACGGCCGCGGCGGGGTCGTGCGGGCCGATCAGCTCACGGAGCGCGGCGATGTCGGACTTCACGGGCGGGCCTCCGTACGGATCGACGAGCCGAGCGTGCGGCTCAGCCTCTTGCGGAGCCGGTGCAGGCGGACGTGCACCGCGGCGGCGCTGCACCCCAGGACGGCGGCGGCGCCCCGCGCGTCCAGCCCGTCCCAGGCGACCAGCCGGACCAGCTCCCGGTCGTCCGGGCTCAGGCTCTGCAGCGCCTCCACCGCGGCCTGCCTGCGGGTCACCGCGTCGGCGTGGTCCGGCTCGGTCCGGACGGTCTCGGCCAGCGCGGTCAGCAGGTGCTCCTGGCGCTCTTCGGCCCGGCGCCGGTTGGCGATGATGTTGCGCGCCACCGTGTAGAGCCAGGGCAGCTCGTGCTCCGGCAGCTCCCCGGCCCGGCGCCAGGCCACGGTGAAGGTCTCGCTGACGACCTCCGCCGCGTAGTCGGGCCCCACCCGGCGCCAGGCGTAGCGCAGCACCTCGTCGTAGTAGCGGCTGTACATGGCGATGAAGTGGTCGCACTGCTCACCGCCGGTGGCCGCGGGGTCCGGCGGGATCCCGCCCGTCACGCTGTCTGCCTGTTGGCGCACACTCGGTCTATGTCGCGGCACCGCCGATTCTTTCCGCTCTCGGGAAAAACCCGGGGCGGCAGGCGCGCCGCCCCGGCCGCGGGGTCAGCCGTGGATGTCGACGGCGGCGTCGTTGAAGGAGCCGATGGAACCCGACCGGGAGCAGGCCGCCATGGCCAGGCTCCGGCCGGAGCCGTTGCGCAGGGACGCCGCGTCGCTCCTGCGGCCCCCGGAGCAGTTCTGGTTGTTGTGCCAGGAGGAGGCCTGCCGGGCGAAGCCGTACGGGGCCAGGCTCATCCAGCGCTCGTCGCGGAACTGCAGGCGGCGGCCGTCCCAGACGGGATGCTCGTAGACGCACACCCACCCGGCGGGGCAGTCGGCGGTGCCGAGTGTGACCGATCCCGCGTCGCCGCCGTCCCGGACGCTGGCGGTGTTGGCCTCCTGGTAGGTCCCGTAGCACGTGACGGCGGTGGCGGACAGGACGGCGCAGGCCCGGGCGCCCTCCCAGCTCCTGGCCAGGTCGATCGTCCTGCCCTCGTAGGCGGCCGCGCCGCCCGGACCCGGTCCCGTGGGGGCCGCGTTCCCGTGGGCGGCGTCCCCGGGGGCCGCGCTCCCGCGGGCGGCGGAGTCGGCATGGGCCGTGCACGCGGTGCCGCCCGCGGTGACGAGGGCCATGCCGAGGAACGCCCTGACAAGAGCGCGTGCGGGTCTATTCATCGATGGAATGCTCCTCCTGGTCCGGCGGGGCGGTCCGCCCCTGCCGGATCAGGGTCGCGCGGGCGCGTACATCACCCGTATCACGCGCGTATATCCGCCTCGGGAGTGCGCACGTGCTCGGGGCGCACGCCCAGCCCGGCGAAGCGGCGGACCAGGGACGAGATCAGCGGGAGCCGGGAGACGTCGCGCGGGAGCCGCACCGGTCTCGCGCCGCCGGCCAGGACCGGGCGGATCAGCCGGTTCTGGACCACGCGCTGGGCGAACTGGGTGATCACGGTCGGCGGGGTGCGCCGGCGCTGGACCCGGGCCAGCAGCGCCTCGGGGATCTCGCCGCCGGCCAGCAGCGGCCCGGCCAGCAGGTTGGCGGCGGCCACCGCGTCCTGCACGGCCAGATTGATGCCGACGCCGAAGACCGGCGACATGGCGTGCGCGGCGTCGCCGATGACCAGCAGTCCGGGACGGTGCCAGCGGCGCAGCCGGTTGAGCGCCACCGACAGCACGCTGACGTCGCCGAAGTCCCTGATCAGCCCGGTGCGGTCGCCGAGGAACGGCAGGATCCGCGCCACGGGCTCGCGCAACGCGTCGACGCCGCGGCCCTTCAGGGTCTCGAAGCCTCCCTTGGGGATCACGTAGGCGAGCTGCCAGTAGCTCTCCCGGTTGATCGCGACCATCAGGTGGCCGGCGGAGACCCGCAGGAACGTCTCATCGGGGTCGGCGGGCTCTCGCGGCAACCGGAACCAGACCACGTCCATCGGCGCGCCGTGCTCGACCGGCACCAGCCCGGCGGCCCGGCGCACGTCGGAGCGGCGGCCGTCGGCGGCCACGGTGAGCGCGGCCCGCAGCTCGTGCTCCCCCGAGGCGTCGCGGTAGCGGACGCCGCGCACCGCGTTCCCCTCCCGGATCACGCCGGTGACCTCGGCGTTCATCAGCAGCCGGAAGCCGGGGTAGCGGGCGGCCGCGGTGGTCACCAGGTCGAGGAAGTCCCACTGCGGGACGAACGCGATGTAGGGGTAGCGGCTGCCGAGCCCGCTCAGGTCGGCGAGGGGGACGACGGCGTCGTCGGTGTGGATCTCCAGCCGGCTGGTCTTGCGGTGGGGCAGCCGGTGGAACTCCTCGGCCAGGCCGAGCTCGTCGAGGATCTCCAGGGTCGAGGGATGGATGGTGTCGCCCCGGAAGTCACGCAGGAAGTCGGCGTGCTTCTCCAGCAGGGTCACCTGGACTCCGGACCGGGCCAGCAGCAGGGCGAGCACGGCCCCCGCCGGGCCGCCCCCGGCGATCACACATGTGTTCCCGTTCATAATTCATCACCTAATGAAATTATTGCACGGAGCCTCCCCGAAGGGAACGGCCGCCCGGCCCCTTCCGCCGGAGAAATGCGCGATCCCCCGGCGGGACGGCGTGCGATCCCCTCCGCCGGGAGATCCGCCTGGCGGATGACGTGCCGCCGGCCGGGGTGCGGCATGGTGGCCGCCATGACTGTTTACGAGACGGAGCGCCTGATCGTCCGCGAGTGGACCGCGGACCCGGCCGACCTCGACCGCATGACCGACATCTACACGCGCGAGGAGGTGACGCGCTGGCTGCCGCCCTTCGAGTTCGACGCGGCCGGGGCGGTGGAGGGCTGGCGCGCCTTCCACGAGAAGGACCGGCGCTACGGCTCGTGGGCCGTGCAGGTCCGGCGGAGCGGTCTCGTGGCCGGGAGCGTGCTGTTCCGCCCGATCCCCGGCGGCGACGGGGAGGTCGAGGTGGGCTGGCACCTGCATCCCGACTCCTGGGGGCACGGGTACGCCACCGAGGCGGCCCGCGGGGCGGTGGAGCGCGGTTTCGCCTCCGGGCTGGAAGAGGTCCACGCGCTCGTGATGCCGGGCAACGAGGCGTCCGCGGCGGTCTGCCGCAGGCTCGGCATGACGCCCCTCGGGCGGACCCGCCGCTTCTTCGGGCTGGAGTCGGAGATGTTCCGTCTCTCCCGGGACAGCTGATCACATCACAGAGTGCACATTGTCGGTTACGTATGGATAGTGAGGGGTAGCGATAGGGACGAACCACCATCGGGGGGATGAGAAATGATCAACATGCTTCACCGGATGGGCGTGAAGTCCGGCATGATGTACACCGCCGGGATCGCGTCGATCGGCCTGTCGTTCGCCTCATGGCTGACCTCCAAGAACGTAGAGAACGCCAGCCTCGCCCGGGCGGACCGCTGGGGCATCTTCATCGGCGAGTGGGCTCCGACCTTCTTCGCCATGGGCCTGGCGCTGCGCATCGAGGAGACCCACAGCGACAACACCCGGTTGACGGAACGCGAGATGTTCGACAGCACCTACGCCGAGGGCCGGATGCCCTCGCACGCGCGGATGTAGACCGGACATCGCAGGACGGGCCGCGCTCCGCCAGGGGAGCGCGGCCCGTCGCGTGCCCGTCGTGCGTCCGACCGCGTGCCCGTCCGCGGGGAAGGCGACGCGGGGAGGCCGCCGCCGGGCCCGCCGTCCGGATCAGAACCGGATCAGAACCGGATCGGAGCCGGACGGGGCCGGATGGGGCCGGATCAGAGGGAGCCGAGGTCCCGGACGAGGGCGGCGACGCTGAGGTCGCGGATCGGGGCGTAGTCCTCCTCCGGATACTGCCGCGGGCCGTTCTCCACGAGAAGGATCAGGGACAGATAGCTCCGGTAGAGGGCGATCCGGACGCGAGCGCCGTCGTCGAACGGCACGGTCCCGCCCGCCTCTCGGTAACCGGCCACGATCGCGTCGCCCTCCTCCAGCGTTTCGAAGATCGTCGGAGTGACGAAGTCGGCCAGCGGGTCGCCCCAGAACGCGCGCTCGTGATCGATGATCGCCTGGATCCGGGGCGGGCCGCCGTTCAGCGATTCGGGGGTGAGGAAGACGTTGCCCGGCCAGACGTCGAAGTGGACCAGCGAGGGGGTGGTCACCTCGTCCAGGGCCCAGGCCGCGGACTCGACGGCCGCGGCGACGGAGGCGGGGGAGACCGGCAGGGAGATGGAGTAGCGCAGGGCGTCGTCCAGGACCGCGCCGATCATGGTCTGGAACGCGGAGCGCCAGCTCGGCCCGGTCAGCCCGGCGTGCGGGTAGCCGTACACCTCGCCGGTGACCTCGTGCAGCCGGGCCAGATGGCCGCCGAGCTCGCGCCGGAGGACCTCGGAGGGCGCCTCGGGGGCGCGGTTCCACGCCACCCCGTCCAGCACGGACAGCACCAGGTAGTCGCCGCCGAGCACCGGATCGTCGAACCCGGCGTGCAGCAGCTCGGGCCCGGGCAGCGCGGCCGTGCGGTAGACCATGGCCTCGGCGCGCAGCAGGTTCCGTTCGTACCGCAGCTGCTCCAGCTCGGGCGGGGGAGACAGTTTGAGCACCACCTCGCGGCCGTCGTCCAGGGCCAGCCGCCAGACCGCGTTGGCGAAGCCGTCGCTCAGCTCGGCGGAGGAGACGACCCCGGCGCCCAGGGCCCGCCGGAGCAGGGCGTCGAGCTCGGCCGGGGAGAGCCGTCGCTTGGTCTGGCTGTGCATCGCCTCACCTCGGGGCGGTGGTCGGGCTGGGGAGGGGCGGGAGAGCGGCCCCGGAGGGTCCCGGAGCCGCCGGTGACCTCAGAGAGGGGAGATCGTCCAGGAGTGCTCCGTCTTCTCGCCGGGCTGGAGCACGATCAGGTCGGTGCCGGAGTTGAAGGCGTCCGGCGGGCAGGTCATCGGCTCCACGGCCAGCCCGGCGTAGCCGAGCCCGGTCCCGGTGCACACCTGCGCCCACGGCATCGCCGCGGCCTCCCAGCGGATCTCGACGCCGCCCTCCGGCCCGCGCACGCGGACCCGGACCAGCCCGTCGGCGTCCGGGACCAGCCCGGTGAAGGCGTGGTCCACCGGGACGCCGCCGATCACGCGCGGGACGCCGAAGTCGTACGGCGTGGCGGAGACGTCCTCCAGGGAACGGGGCAGCAGCCGGTCGTCCACGAGCAGCACGCGGCCCGCGGGCAGGTGGAGCTCGTAGTCCTCGACCGCGCCGCCGGCCAGCAGCCAGGGGTGCGGGCCGCAGCCGTACGGCGCCGCCGCGGTCCCGATGTTCTCGGCCGTCAGCGTGGTGGTCAGCCCCTCGGGGGTGAGGGAGTAGGTCGCCTGCAGGGCCAGCGTGAACGGGTAGCCGGGGGTGGGGGCGATCGTGTGCGCCAGCCGTACGAGACCGTGCTCGTCGTCGGCGGCCGGCCACTCCACCGCCTCCCACGCGACGTCGGCCACCAGCCCGTGCAGGGCGTTGCCCAGGTCCTCCTCGTTCACCGGCAGGTCGAAGGACTCGCCGCCGAAGCGGTAGCGGGCGCCGCCGACCCGGTTGGGCCACGGGGCCAGCAGGGTGCCGCTGTAGCAGGGGATCGGCCCGTCGGCCGGCCAGCTCGCGACCAGGTCGCGCCCGTCGTGACGGAGCACGCGCAGGGCCGCGGCCCGCTGGGTGATCTCGGCGTGGAGGAGGCCGCTGCGGAGGGTGAACTGCCGGGACACGGGGGTCCTTTCCGGGGGGAGGGGGGAGGGGAGGACGTCAGAGGCGCGGCGGGACCGCCGGGGTCACGATCACGCGGACTCCCGCTCGACCAGGTGGGTGTCCAGGATCACCACGGGCTGCTCCAGGTGCTCGCCGTTGATCCGGGAGACGAGCAGGTGGGCCATCTGGCGGCCCATGGCCTCGGTGGGCTGGTGCACGCTGGTGAGGGCGGGGACGGAGTGCGCGGCGGCGGGGGAGTCGTCGAAGCCGATCACCGCGACGTCCCCGGGGATGTCCTTGCCCTCCTCGCGCAGCACCCGCATCGCGCCCAGCGCCATCGGATCGGAGGCGGTGAAGACCGCGTCCAGTCCGGGGTGGTCGGCCAGGAGCGCGCGCATGGCGGCCATGCCGCTCTCCTCGCTGAAGTCGCCGTAGGCGACGATCTCCGGCACCCCGGTGGCGAGCAGCGCGTCGCGGTAGCCCGCCAGACGGTCGACGCCCACCCCCATGTCCTGCGGGCCCGCGATGGCGGCGATCCGCCGGCGGCCCTTGCCCAGCAGGTACTTCACCGCCTGCCGGGCGCCGGCCCGGTTGTCGACGTCGACGTAGCTGTAGGGGTCCAGGCCGATCGGGCGGCCGCCGATGACGGTCGGCACGCCCATCGCCTCCAGCCGCCCGGGCAGCGGGTCGGCCCCGTGCAGCGAGATCAGCAGCACGCCGTCGACGTGCTGCCCGGTCAGGTAGAGCTCCAGCCGCTCGTGCTCCTGCTGGGACTGGGCCATGGCCAGGATGAGCTGGAGACCGGTCTCGGACAGGGCCGAGCCGATGCCGCGGATGGTCCCGGCGAAGTACGGCTCGTCGAAGACCCGCAGCTCCGACTCCGAGACCACCAGCGCGACGGTGTCGGTGCGCCGGGTGACCAGCGCGCGGGCGGCCCGGTTGGGCACGTAGCCCAGCTCGTCGATCGCCCGGTGGACCGCCTCACGGGCTTTCTCGCTCACTTTCGGCGAGCCGTTGATGACTCGCGAAACCGTTCCCCTGCCGACACCGGCCAGGGCGGCGACCGCCTCGAGCGTCGGACGACGGCCGCCGTTCATGTTCGCCCCCATGAAAGTGAATATTCGGTAGCGACTTATTGTGCCGGACCGTTCAAGCCTCCGCGCCTGATGGTATCGGCATACCAGAGAGCGCTCTCTTTCGGAACTCTCCGCTGGGTCTGGTAGTCGACGTGGACCAGGCCGAAACGCTTGCCGTACCCCCAGGCCCACTCGAAGTTGTCCATCAGCGACCAGGCGAAGTACCCCTGGAGCGGCACCCCGGCCTCGATCGCGGCGTGGCAGGTGCGCAGGTGCGCCTCGATGTAGGCCAGGCGCTCGGGATCGGACACGGTCCCATCATCGGTCATGACGTCGTCGAAGGCGGCGCCGTTCTCGGAGATGACCAGCGGGACCCGCGGGTACTCGCGGGCCAGGCGGAGCAGGAGCTCCTCCAGGCCGGAGTCGTCGATCTCCCAGCCCATGGCCGTGACCGGCCGCCCGCCGTTGACGAACGACACGTGCTCGCTGCCCACCCAGGGGGAGCCGGTGTCGGTGGGCGCGGCCGCCGCGGAGGCCGCGCCGCCGGGGACGCCCGAGACGGTGAAGCGGCTGTAGTAGTTGATCAGCAGCATGTCCAGCGGCGCCGAGATCAGGGCCAGGTCGCCGTCCCGGACGAAGTCCGCCATCGGGCCGAGGTCGGCCAGGACGTCCTCGGGGTAGCGGCCCTTCAGCAGCGCGTCCAGGAAGAACCGGTTCTGCAGCCCGTCGATGCGGCGGGCGGCGTCCAGGTCGGCCTCCGAACCGGTCTGCGGGGAGATCGCGTACAGGTTGACGCAGCCGCCGATCCGGGTGTTCTTCCCCTGCGCCCGCATGGCCTGCACGGCCAGGCCGTGCGCGAGCAGCAGGTGGTGCGCGGCGAACATCGCCTGCGCCGGCTCGCGCCGTCCGGGGGCGTGCTCTCCGGAGGCGTACCCGAGGAAGGCCGCGCACCACGGCTCGTTGACCGTGCTCCAGTTGCGGACCCGGTCGCCCAGCGCGTCGTGCATGAGGGCCGCGTACTCGGCGAAGCGGTGGGCGGTGTCCCGCGACGGCCAGCCGCCCGCCTCCTCCAGCGCCTGCGGCAGGTCCCAGTGGTAGAGCGTCACCCACGGGTCGATGTCCCGCGAGAGCAGCTCGTCGACCAGCCTGCTGTAGAAGTCGAGCCCCTTGGCGTTGACCGGGCCGCTGCCGTCCGGCTGGATCCGGGGCCAGGAGACCGAGAAGCGGTAGGCGCCCAGCCCCAGCTCCGCCATGAGCGCGACGTCCTCGCGGTAGCGGTGGTAGTGGTCGATGGCCGTGTCGGCGTTCTCGCCGTTGACCACCCGGCCGGGCTGCCGGACGAAGGTGTCCCAGATGGAGGCGCCTCGGCCGTCCTCGGCGACGGCGCCCTCGATCTGGTAGGCGGAGGTGGCCGCACCCCAGGCGAATCCGGTGGGGAACACCAGCTCCGGCGTCTGGGTCTGCGTCTCTTGCGTGGTCACGCCTTGACCGCACCTTCCATGAGTCCGCCGACGATCTGCCGGCCGAACGCGACGAAAACGATGATGAGCGGGAGGACGGAGACGGCCGTGCCGGTGAAGAGCATGGCGTAGTCCGTGCCCTGGGCCTGGTTGAGCGCCGCGATCGAGGTCTGGACCACCGGGTTGTCCGGGTTCAGCACGATCGACGGCCACATGAACTCGTTCCAGTTCTGCATGAAGGTGAGCAGCGCCAGAACCGCCATGCCGGGCCGTACCGCGGGCAGGATGACGTTGGTGTAGATGCGCATGGTCGAGGCGCCGTCGACGCGGGCCGCCTCGACGAGCTCGTCGGGCACCGCCTGGGTGGTGTACTGGGTCATCATGAAGACCCCGAACCCGTTGACCAGGAAGGGCAGGATCACGGCCTGGATCTGACCGGTCCAGCCGAGGTTCACCATCATCTCGTACAGCGGGACGATGCCCATCTGCTGCAGCGGGACCATCATGGTCAGCAGGATCGAGCCCAGCAGGATCTTGCTGCCCTTGAACTTCAGCTTGGCGAAGGCGAAGCCCGCCAGCGTGGAGATGACCACGACGGAGAAGGTCACCGTGGTCGCGATGATGGCCGAGTTGATCAGGCCGGTGGCGAAGTAGGCGTTCTCGTTGTCGAGCAGCTGCTGGATGTTCTCGCCGAGACGGCCGCCGGGGAGCAGCGGAGGCGGGGTGTCCAGCGCCTCGTCCTTGCTCCGCGTGGCCATGATGAACATGTAGTAGATCGGGAACGCCGACAGCACGAGGGCGAAGGCGAGGACCACCTTCGTCAGCGGACCCGCGTCCCAGATGCGGTTCGCCGCGGAGGCGGAGCCCGCCGGGCGCCGCCGGGTCTGGATGGCCGTCACTTTTTGCCCCCGATCCGGCGGGTGAAGGAGTAGTTGATCAGGATGCCCACGAGGATCAGCGCGAACAGCATCCAGGCGGCCGCCGAGGCGTAGCCCATGTCGAAGTCGCGGAACGCCTCCTTGACGATGAACATGGCCACCGTCTGGTACTGGCCGGTGGCGCCACCCGCCATCGTCGGGTTGCCCTCGAACATGACCGGCTCGGCGAACAGGGTCAGGCCGCCGATGGTGGAGACGAAGACGACGAAGATGAGCGTCGGGCGGAGCATCGGGACGGTGATCTGCCAGAACTGACGCCGGGGCGAGGCGCCGTCGAGGGACGCGGCCTCGTAGAGGTCCTTGGGGATCGTCTGCATGGCGGCCAGCAGGATGATCGCGTTGTAGCCGGTCCACCGCCAGTCGATCATCGTGGAGATGGCGATCCACGCCGTCCAGCTCTGGTTCTGCCACTCGATGGGCTCGACGCCGAAGAATCCGAGGAACCAGTTGACCATGCCGTAGTCGCGGCCGTAGAGCTGGGTGAAGACCACCGCCACCGCGACGACCGAGGTCACCAGCGGCAGCAGGACTCCGAGGCGGAAGAAGAGCCGGCCCCGGATGCGCTTGTTGAGGGCGTTGGCGAGCATCAGCGCCAGGACGAGCTGCGGGATCGTGGAGATGATGAAGATCCCGACGGTGTTGACCACCGCGTTCCAGAAGCCGTCGTCGGCGATCAGCTCGGTGTAGTTGTCGATGCCGAGGAAGGACTTGTCCCCGCCGAGCTCCCAGTCGTGCAGGGACGCCCAGAAGGTGTAGCCGAGGGGGAAGAGGCCGAAGAGGGCGAAGAGCAGGAAGTACGGCGAGACGAGGAAGTAGGGGGTCGCCCGCAGGTCGAACCGCGTGAGCGCGTTACCACCTCGTCCGGAACCCCGGTGCCCCGACGACCGGCGGGGGCCGGTCCGCTTCGGGGGGGCGGGAGTGTCGATGTTCAGGGTCATCGGTCAGCCTTTCAGCGAAGGGCAGGCGACGGGCCCGGCGGCGGGATGGCCGCCGTCGGGCCCGTCGTGGGAGAGGGGATCAGCCCGCTGCCTTGGTGCCGGCCTCGATGAACTTGGTCCAGGCCTCGCCGTAGGGGATGGAGCCCTTGTCCATGCCCTCCAGGACCTTCTCCGCCGCGGTCTTCACCTGGGCGTGCTTCTCGCCCAGGAAGACCGGGAGCAGACCCGCGGTCGAGTCACCGAAGATCTTGCCGACCGGCGCGTCGTTGAAGAAGGCGTTCTTCTTGCCGGACACGGCCGGGTCCTGCTGCGCGGTCAGGGAGCTCGGGAAGGCGTTGGCCTCCTCGAAGGCCGCGATGTGGCCGTCCTTGCCGGTGAGGTAGTTCAGGACCTCGGCGGCCTCCTTCGGGTGCTTGCTCTGCGCGGGCACCGCCAGGTAGGAACCGCCCCAGTTGCCGGCGCCGCCGGGAACCGCGGCCACGTCCCACTTGCCCTTGTTCTCCTCGCCGGCCGCACCCTCGATCACGCCGACCATCCAGGCGGGGCAGCCCATGACGGCGAAGCCGCCCTTCTTGATCGCCGCGTTCCACTCGGGGGTGAAGGAGGCGAGCTTGGCGGTCAGGCCCGCCTCGCTGAAGGACTTGACCGTGTCGAAGGACGTCTTGATCGCCGGGTTGCTCTCGATGACCAGCTGGTTGCTCTTGTCGAAGTAGGAGACGTTGCCGTTCTTCGGCGCCTCCTGCGACAGGACCGTGTTGAAGAGGGTGTTCGGGCCGTCGAGGAACTTGGCGTCGGTGACCTTCGCCTGGAACTTCTTGCCGGTCTCCATGAAGGCGTTCCAGTCCGGCCAGAGCTTGCCGACCTCCTCGCGGTCGCCCGGCAGGCCGGCCTTCTCGAAGAGGTCCTTGCGGTAGCACATCGCCATGCCGCCGATGTCGGTGCCGAGGGCGAACAGCTTGCCGTCCTTGTTGATGCCGTTCTCCCACTTGGCCGCGGGGAACTCGGCCTTGCGGCTGTCCAGGCCGTACTGGCCCAGGTCGGTGAAGAACTGCGGACGCTGGGCCATCAGGCCCATCGCGCCCTCGTCGATGCCGACGATGTCGGCGGTGCCGCTGCCGGCCTGCAGCTTCTGCAGCAGCTGGGG
The DNA here is from genome assembly GCF_016863135.1 of Planobispora longispora. Classification (GTDB taxonomy): domain Bacteria; phylum Actinomycetota; class Actinomycetes; order Streptosporangiales; family Streptosporangiaceae; genus Planobispora; species Planobispora longispora. The sequence goes on along the minus strand of NZ_BOOH01000001.1, from coordinate 202,660 downwards.
CAGGTAGACGTCCTCGAACCGGTCGGTCAGGTTCTGGTACTTGACCTGGATGTTCGGGTGCTCGGCGTTCCACTTCTCGACGGCCTTGTCGTAACCGAAGTTCTCGCCGCCGCCGAAGGTGTGCACGGTGATGGTCACCGGTTCGGCCGGGGCGGAGCTGCCGCCGCCGGCGCTCGGCTTGGTGGGCTCCTCCGAGCCGCAGGAGGTGAGGGTCAAAGCGGTGACCGCCATGACCGCGACGGCGGCGAGCTTGCCCTGCCGCTTGCTGTTGAACATTCCGGACCCCTCTCAGGTGGTCGCCCGAATCGATGGGAGGTGGCGCCGCAGACAGTCCCCGACAGCTCCGTCCGCGGCGGGTGCTTCGTCAGCGTGTTTGGGAGCGCTCCCACGAAGAGTGGACGAAGGGCCACGCGGGCGTCAATATCCCGAAACTCAACCGTTACATCATGGCCACATCTGCGGGATGAATAGGGCCTAACCAGGACGAAGACCCCAAACATATGGTTGGGAGCGCTCCCATGACGGGAGACGGCATCGGGGTGATTCCTGGCTCATATGACGTCAAGCGGACCTCTGGTCGCTTTGCGTGACGCGGGTGTCCCCGGTCACAGGCGTCCCGGGCGCTGCCGTCCGGCCGGCGGATGCACCCGCTGAATGGCCGCCGGAGGATCGGGAGAGAAGTCCGGTCCGACGGATTGTGAAATCAGGGGGAAAGGCGGCCCGGGACGGCCGGAGAGGCGATGGCGTTATCGCGATGACAATGACGACGATCCGGTGTCCGTGACATTGACGCCGGATCCGCCGGCGGGGGATTCCGGGATCCGGCGGGGGATTCCGGGATCCGGCGGTGATCCGGCGGTCCCGTGCCGGTGGAGATCGGCCGGCCCGCGCCGCTCCCGCCTCCGGTGCGGCGGGATCTCCTGATCTGCTGGTACGGAGCTCCGCGGCGATCACGGCCCGGCAACCGGAGTGAGGCGTGCGCCGGAGAGCCCGGACGGCGTCGGGAGGCGGGAAGGCATTCGGCGGGCGACGGCCGGAATGTCGTCCGGCGGCGCCGGGAAACCGCCTCGCCGCTATTCGCTCCCCGGTGCGAAGGGGAACGAATAGCGGCGGCTGAGGGATCCGGCCGGAATGCGCTTTCGGGATTCATTCCGGCCGGGGTCCGGGAAATGCCGCCGGGTGACGTGCGCGGCCGGGGAGAGCCCGGGCCGCGGCCTCGGCGGCGGGTGCGCCACGGCCCTTCCCTGAGCCGCGCCCCCGCGGGTCACCGGTTGACGGTCTCGCAACCGGTCGGCTGGTCGGCCGCGTCGGCGTCCGCGATGTCGCCGCCGCCGGCGCCGCAGGACACCACGGAGTCGATCCCCCCGTCCTGGGCCACGATGCGATCGTCGCCGCCGTTGGCCGTGAGGCGGTCGTTGCCGCCGAGACCGTTGATGGTCTCCGGTGCGTTGTCGCCCTCGATGGTGTCGCCGAACCGGCTGCCCACGACGATCTCGACGTCGCCGAGCACCTTGTCGCGGTCGATGTTCCCGCCGGCGTTCCGGCCGTCGTTGTTGACGGCGTCCTTCCTGATGAAGACGCCGACGTTCGCCTGGGCGTAGCTCACCATGTCGGTGGAGCCCGCGCCGCCCTGGTAGGTGAGCGTGGTCCCGCCGCCCGCCGACAGGCCGGCGTTGAAGACGTCGGAGCCGTCGCCGCCGTTGACCGCGCCGGTGAGCGGGACGCGGGCGGTGAAGGTGTCGTTGCCTCCGCCCAGGCTCGCCGACAGGCCGGTGACGCCGGTGCCGCAGTCGACCACCGTGGCGGTGACCTGGGTGCAGCCCTTGCCGGGGGTGGCCTTCAGGGTGCCGGTGGTGTTGCTCACGCGGAAGATCGAGCCCACCTTGACCACCTGGACGGTGTCGTTCACCGCGGTGGCGCCGGGCACGATCGTGATGGCGGTGGAGACGCGCTCGACGACGAGGTCGCCGGGGGCGGCGGCGGCCAGGCCGGTCCCGGGGATCGCGGCCAGGGCGGCGACGAGGCCGCCGAGCATGGTCAGGCGCAGCGCGCCTCGCTTGATGGTGTTCATGTGCGGTTCCTTGTCCGAAACGGAGCTGAGGAGCGGGCCAAGCCGAGGCCCGCTCACCTTTCGTCCTCATGATCGGAGGGGAGGACGGTCCATCTCTGCGCAAAACTGCACGTTCGGCGGCTGCTCCGATAGGTAAAGATCCTCAGTGTGATCTCGGCCATGCCGGACGGGGAGCCGCCGGGGGCGGAACCGGCTCGCGGAGCACGGCTCACCGGAACCGGCTCAAGGGGCACGGCTCACCGGAACCGGCTCGGGGAGCACGGCCCGCGCGAGCCGTACTCCTGGCGGTGGACGCGCGATCAGCCGTTGTAGACCGGGTAGCCGTACCCGACGACCTGGGACTTCGGCCGGACGCGCTGCTCGACGTTGCCGTTGCCGGTGTTGCCCTCGATCGTGGTGATCGTGCCGTCGCCGTTGTCCTTCTTGACGAAGCCGACGTGGTCGATCCCGTAGAGGCTGTCGCCGCCCTTCCAGTCGAAGAAGACGACCGCGCCCGGCTCGGCCTGGGCGCCCCAGTGCCCGTTGTTCCTGAACCACTCGGCGTGGGTGACGGTGTAGGCGTCCCAGCCGACGGTGGGGCGGATGCCGGCCTGCTCGCCGACCCAGGAGACGAACATGTCGCACCAGGGGGCGTTGGCGTAGGCCCGCACGTTGCCGCCGTCGCGGGCGATGGTCTCCCACACCCGCGGGGAGCTCATGTACCAGGAGTGGAACTTGGTCCCGCCGCCCGCGGAGTTCTCCGTGATCCCGATCTGCTGCTCGGCGATGGCCAGCAGCTGCTCGGCCGAGACGGGGGGAAGCCCCTCGGCGACGGCCTCGAGAGGGGTCTTGGAGGCGGTGGCGCCGGTGGCGGACGCTTCGACCGGGGCCCAGGCGGTCACGGGGACGTCGGCCGCAGGGGCGTTGAGGGGATTGCCCGTCCCGGTGTCGGCGAGCGCGGAGGGCGCGGCCGCCGTACCGCCGGTGAGCGCGACCGACATCCCGACGGCGACGCGGGTCAGGTGGCGCTTCTTGAACGGGGGAACGCGGCGGTGCTTGCCCATGGAGGGGTACGACTCCTTGCTCGGCTTCCAGTGCCTACCGGGTTAGCTGACGGGTTCGGGCTCGGAAGTGCCCTACGGCGCGCGAACGCGCCGATTCACCCCAGGAAACACATGGGTTCCCGGCTCCGCGGGGCCGCGGATTAGGCTTCCGTGCCATCCCATCGGCGGGCGGAGCGGTGGGATGAGCCGCGAAAGGTCAACGTCTGGTCAAGCGGGAGACGTGAACGCCCCGTCAGACGGCTGCCTGCCTCCACTGAGGGCCAAAAGGCATGAAAGTCCCGGCGAAACGCCTCGGCGTCGGGGACCCGTCAGACGCCGGAACCGGGCCGCGGCGTCCGCACGCCGTCGTCGGGAGCGACGGAGGCCGTGTCCCTCATGATCCCGTACCGGCCCAGGAGCGGATCAGGGGAAGCAGCGTCCCGTCGACGGCGCTCTCGACGAACGCCCGGTCCAGCGGTTCGCCGGTGATCAGCAGCCGGTGCCAGACCAGCGCCTCGACCACCGTCCTGAGCCGCGCCGGGTCGATCGCGCCGGCCAGCTCGCCCCGCTCCCGGGCGCGCTCGAGCAGCGGGACGGTGCCGGTGATGTCGGGGCGGTGCACGTTGTCGCGCAGGGCCCCGGCCAGGTTGGGGTTCGTGAGCAGGCCGGGGAGGAGCCCGACGATCATGCTGTGCTTGCGCCGCAGGACGTCGCAGAAGCCGGTGACCGCCTCGACGAGGTCCTCGCGTATCGTCCCGGTGTCGGGCGGCGCCGGGACGTCGAGCTCCAGATGGTTGCAGACCAGGTCCACCACCAGCGCCTCCTTGCCCGTCCAGCGGCGGTAGATCGTGGCCTTGCTGGCGCTGGCGCGCCTGGCGATCTGGTCGACGGACATCCGCTCGAACCCGACCTCCGCGAGCAGTTCCCGCGTCGCCTCGAGGATGGCGCGCTCACGGGACGGGTCGAGACGCAAGGTGCCTCCGGTGCCTAGACGTGCGGGTCGAGCATCTCGAATCGTACGCCGGTGAGCTCCTCCGACGTCTCCCAGAGCCGCCTGGCCACGGCCTCGTCCAGCGCGTGCGGCCTGGGCCGCAGCTCCTTGGGGCCGGGGCCGATGAACGTGCCTCCGCGGACGGCGGGGGAGGCGGCCGCGTACAGGGAGGGGACCGCGCCCTTGGCGGCCGACTGGAGGAAGAGCCCGGCCAGGGCCATGACCGGCCGGGTGAGCACGCCCAGCTTCAGGATGCCGGTGCTCGTCGAGCCGGGGTGGACGGCCACGCTGAGCAGCCGGCCCTCCGCCCGGCGGTGGAGCTCGCGGGCGAACAGCAGATTGGCCAGTTTGGAACGGCCGTAGGCGGAGAACCTGCCGTAGCCGCGCTCCAGCCCGAGGTCGTCGAAGTCGATCCTGCCGACGGCGTGCGCGTCGCTGGAGACGGTGACGACCCGGGCGTCCTTCCGCTCCAGCAGCCGGGGCAGCAGGAGACCGGTCAGCGCGAAGTGGCCCAGGTGGTTGGTGCCGAACTGCGTCTCGAAGCCGTCGGCGGTGGTGCTCCGGGGGATGATGCCGATCCCGGCGTTGTTGATCAATATGTCGATCGGCTCGTCCACGGAGGCGGCGAACTCGCGCACCGAGCTCAGGGCGGCCAGGTCCAGCCGCCTGAGCTCGACGTCCGCCTCCGGGACCTCCGCCCTGATCGTCTCCAGCGCGGCCCGGCCCTTCGCGAGATCGCGGGCGGTCATGACGACCCGGGCGCCGTGCCTGGCCAGTTCCAGGACGGTCGGCACGCCGATGCCGCTGTTCGCCCCGGTCACCAGGGCGGTGGAACCGGTCAGGCGGGGGATGTCGTCGGGCGTCCACATGGCTCGCTCCTCGGGGTGCGCGAAGTGGTGCGGGGCGTGGTGTGCGGAGTGGTGTGCAGGGTGGTGTACGGAACCGTTTCGTACACCACGGTAGGCGGCCTCCGCCCGGCGCGCAACGGTGTAGTCCGGTGTTCACCTTCGGTTCCCGGGCGCGTAAGGCCGCCGGGTTACGGTGGGCGGGTCGTGAACGGGTCATCGCCCGGCGTGGAGGAAGACGGTCGAGACCACGCGCGGGAGCAGTGTTCGGCCGTAGCCTGGGTGGAGTCCCCGCTGCAGATGCTCTGCGCGGTGGAGGCCCACCACGCGGGGCTGCTGGGCGGCCGGACCCGGCTGGTCCCCCGGGCGAAGCTGCGTCCGCTCGCCGTCACCCGCCGGGAGCTCCGCCGGCTCTCCCTCCCGGACGGGCTGGAGCTGGCCGATCCGGAGGCGGACATGCCGCGGCCCGGGCGGGGCGCGACCTGGGTGGTCGGCGACGCCTTCTCCGGCAAGGTCCAGCTCGCCTGGCTCACCGCATTCCCCCGCCGCGTTGTGATCGTCGATGACGGGCTGGCCACGATCAGGCTCCTGGAACTGCTCTCCGGGCGCGCGTGGACGCCGCTGCTCCGGGCCCGCGCCACGGCCGGGCCGCTGAGGACCGCCCTGGGGGCCGCGGCCGGTCTCCGGCTCCGGCTGGCCGCCCGCTCCGGCAAGCTGTCGATCTTCACCGCGCTGCCGGTCCCCGACGCGCTGGCGCGGGCCGTCCGGGGCACCGGGGCCGAGCTGGTCACCCACGAGTTCGCCTGGCTGCGCGCCCAGCCGCTGCGCAGGCCCCGCCCCGCCGAACGCACCGTCGTGCTGGGCACCTCGCTGGTCCGCAACGGGCTCATCCATCGCGACCGCTACTTCACCTGGCTGGCGGGTCTCGGCTCGGACGGGCCGGTCGCCTACTTCCCGCACCGGCGGGAGGACCCCCGGGACCTGGCCCTGGTCGGGGAACAGCCCGGGATCACCGTCTACGACGGCGGGGCCCCGGCCGAGATGACCCTGCGCGGGCTGGCCGCCGAGCAGCGGGTGCTGAGCCTGCCCTCCACCGCGGTCACCTCCCTGCGGGTCCTCCTCGGGCCGCGGGGCGTCGCGGTGGAGACGGTGGAGGTCCCCGACGAGTGGTGGACCGCCCAGGCCGCCCCGTCACTGCGCTCCCACCTTTCGATGTTCGCCCATCACGACACTGGAGTCAGCACTTGAAAGTCCTGGCCGTGGCCGACTCGGATTCCTACCTGAAGTGGGCCGCGTGCCTGCTGGGTGATCTGCCCGAGGGGTGCACGACGGAGCTGGCGGTGATCCGCACGCCCATCACGCCGTCCCCGGCGCAGATCCACGCCGCCGTGGCCGGGGCGCCGTGGTTCCGCCCGGCCGCGTCCGACACGGGGGCCGGACGTGAGCCCGGGGCGCAGGCGGGCGACCCGCCGGTGGTGTCGGCCCGCGCGCTGCGCCGTACGGCCGAGCGGTTCCGGCCCGACGCGGTCCTGCTGGCCTGCACCGGGCCGGTGGTGGACATCCTGGCCGCGGAGGTGCTCGCGGGCCTGTCGCCGCGGCCGGTGTTCGTCTCCGGGCTGCCCGGCATCTCGATCCCGGCGACGGAGAAGGCCTGGCTGTTCCGGAGCGGGTGCGAGCTGTTCGTGCTGCACAGCGGGCGGGAGGTCCGGGAGTTCACGGAGGTCGGCCGGCGGCTGGGCGGCGGCGGCCAGGTGGGACTGGCCCGGCTGCCCTTCCTGCACGGGAGCGGCGAGGTCCCCGCCACCGGGCCGCGCGACCGGGTCGTCTTCGCCACCCAGGCCAAGGTCCCCAAGCGGCGCGAGGAGCGCGAGCGCATCCTGGCCTCCCTGGCCGACCTGGCACGGCGGCGGCCGGACCTGGACGTGGTGGTCAAGCTCCGCGCGCTGGACGGGGAGCGGCAGACGCACAACGAGCGCCACCACTACCAGCGCCTCTGGCGGGAGCTCGGCGGGGACGAGGACGTGCTCCGCTTCGCGGCGGGGCCGATGCACGAGCACCTGGCCCACGCGGCCGGGTTCGTCACGGTCAGCTCGACCGCGGCGCTGGAGGCGATCGCCCAGTCCGTCCCGCTGCTGGTGTTGTCGGACTTCGGGGTCAGCGCCGAGATGATCAACCTGGTCTTCGAGGGCAGCGGCGTGCTCGGCACCCTCGACGACCTGTCCGGGGGACGTTTCCTCACCCCGGACGCGGAGTGGTGCCGCGCCAACTACTTCCACCCGGGCTCGGAGAACGACTGGGCGAGCAGGCTGGTCACCCTCGTCGGACAGGCCCGCTCGGGCCGCCTCGAGCCGGCCCGCTCGCTGCTCGACGGCCCTCAGCACGCCGCCGCCCGCCGCCGCGCCCGGCTCCGCGTCGAGGTGCCGCCGAAGGTGCTGCGCGTCGGCTACCGGGCCAAGCGCCGGATGCGCCGCTACCTCAGGGCGCTGGGCTGATCGGTTATCACGCCCTCAGCCTGAAAGGCGCACCTTCCACGGTGGTCGAGATCGGCACCGGGGGAGACCCCTTCCACGCGCCGGCCAGGGCCCTCTACGAGAGTCTCGGGTGCACGCTGCTCCCGGTCGCCGTCTACTACCGGCGGCTCTGATCGGACCTCCGCGGGACGGGCGTCCCGGCCGCCCGTCCCGCGGGGGACGGGCTCCGCTCCGGGCGGGTCCCGCGCCTACGACAGCGCCCGGGACAGCCGGCGGCGGAGTCTTCCGAGCGTGCCGGCCGCGGCGGGGGACTGCGGGGCGGCGGGCAGCAGCTCCAGGGCGGTCAGGCGCTGGCGCTTGAAGTAGCGGGCCGGGCCGTGGGCGGCCAGGTAGGTCCCGGCCGTCTCGCGCAGGTCCGGGTAGGCCTCGCTCTGCATGCAGTAGCCGACCGCGCGGACCAGGTCCGGCAGGTCGATCTCCGGCGGCTCCTCCAGGGAGCCGTCGGCCCCGAGCCGGGGCAGGAGCGCGTCGGTGATCGTGACGGGGACGCGGTTGCTGTTCTCGTACGGCGCCAGCCGCTCCAGCACCAGCTCCCCGCCGACGGCCGCCACCGGCAGGCCGAAACAGCGCCGGGCGGTGACCAGAGCGGTGGAGAAGCAGCCCGCCACCAGCTCCGGCCGCAGGGCCGCGAAGTACGACTCCGCCGGGATCGCCTCGCCCGCCACGTCGAGCCGGACGCCGAGCTCGGCGGCCGTCGCGCGCAGCTCCCGGGCGTGCCGGCGGCCGGCGGCCGGGTGCGGCTTGAACAGCACGGAGCCGAAGCCCCGGGCGGCCAGGCCGCGCAGCATGTCCGCGTGGAGCCCGGCCTCCTCCTCGGGGGTGACGATGTCGAGCGCCGACAGGTACTGCCCGAGGATCATCGCCCGGCCGCCCTCCGGCGCGCCGTCTTCCGGCGTGCCGGTCTCCGAGGCGGTGGAGACCTCGGACAGGACGCGGAGGAACGCCTCGTCCCCCACGACCCGCGCGGGCACGCCGTACTCCGACAGCAGCAGCGGCGACAGGCCGGGCACCAGGTCCAGGTGGAGCAGGCGGGTGATCCGCCCGGCGATCTCGGCGGGCAGCGGGTCGCGGGTCGGGCCGTAGCTCATCAGGCCGTCGGAGTAGACGGTGATCGGGCAGTCCTTGATCAGTCCGGCGATGGTCCGCGCCGGGGGGACCGCGATGGACTCCACGATCAGCTCGTCCGGGCCGTCGCCCAGGGACAGGTGGGAACGGAGCAGCCGGCCGATCATCGGAACCTCGATGACGCGGGCCTTCCAGTCCGACGGGTGCAGCGGCGCCACGATCTCGTTCCACGACCGCACCTCGTCGAAGCGCGGGCGCAGCGCGGCGAAGCCGGGCGCCCGGTCCAGCGACGGGGTGATCTCCGGGATGGCCGCGTTGGTGGAGACCAGCAGGATCCGGCGGCCCTCGTGCGGCCCGAACACGCCCTCGTCCAGCGCGGCGGCCAGCGTCATCGCGCCGAACAGGGTCGAGGCGTAGAACAGCTGCGTCATCGGATTCCTCCGCTCGTCGCCGATCCGGGACGGCGGGCCGGGACCATGGCCTCCGGCCGGGATGGACAGGTCACCGGGCCTCCAGCAGCCCGCGCAGGATCCCGTCGCGCTCGGGGTCCAGCGTGGTGGCGGCCAGCAGGTCCGCGGGGAGCCGCCGCAGGGCGTCCGCGCCCCGCCGCTCGAAACGGGCGCGCAGCTCCGGGGTGAAACGCTCGCGCAGCTCCAGGTGGTGGGCCAGCAGCGCGCAGAACTGGCGGACGGCCTTGGCCGCGAACTCCTCCGGCAGGTCGTCGAAGACCAGCTCGAACGCGTCGAAGAAGTGCAGCTGGCGCTCGTCGCCGATCTGGGTCAGCGAGCCGGGCACCATCCGCCGGTAGAAGAGACCGGCCAGGGAGACCACCGCGAACGAGCTCGCCTGCAGGTGCAGCCGCCAGATCCAGGGCCGGTCCTCGGCGGTGTGCAGGCGGCCGGGGAAGGTCAGCAGGTCGCCCAGGTCGCGGCGGTAGATCCCGGCCCAGGCGTAGGGGTAGTCGACCATGGTCTTCGACCGGGCGGGCAGGATGTGCTCGCGCGGTTTGACCACCGTCTCCCGTACGGCCAGCGGCGCCCGGTGGATCACCCGCTTGCGGCCCTCCGCCTGCACGTGGTCCACCCGGACGAAGTCGCAGCCGAGCCGCTCGATCGCGCCGACCAGGTCGGCGAGGTATCCGGGGGCGAGCCAGTCGTCGCCGTCCATGAAGGTCACGTAGCGGCCGGAGGCGAGCGAGAGCCCGATGTTGCGGGCGTCGGCCAGCCCCGCCGGGGTCTCGTTGCGCAGGACGACGAGACCGGGCAGGTCGTCGCGGAAGTCCTCGATGACCTGCCCGGTCTGGTCCACCGATCCGTCGTCCACGACGATGAACTCGAAATCCCGGTGCGCGTTCGCGGCCAGCGAGGTCAGCGCGTCGGAGATGTAGAGCTCGGCGTCCCGCACCGGGACGACGACCGACAGCTTGATCAAGTTTTCCCTCTCGGGGTGCGGCGCGGGCGCGGACGCCTGAACCGTAGCGATCGCCGGAGCGTCCGGGCTGAACGCGCGGGGAAGCGGCGGTGAACAGTGGGGACGTGCCGGACCCGCCCGGTCAGACCGTGACGCGGCGCAGGCGGGACTTGGGGGCCTGCTCGCCGGGGAAGACCCGCTTGACGCCGTCGCCGAGCGCGGTCTCGATGATGCGGATGTCGCGGACCAGGTGCTCCAGGCCGGAGGGCTCCAGCGAGGCGGCGTGGTCGGAGCCCCACATGGTGCGGTCCAGGGTGATGTGCCGCTCCACGGCCACCGCGCCGAGGGTGACCGCCGCCAGCGAGATCTGCAGGCCGCGCTCGTGGCCGGAGTAGCCGACCGGCACGCCGTACCGCTCCTGGAGGGTGGCGATCGTGCGGAGGTTGGCCTCCTCGGGCGGGAGCGGGTAGGTCGAGGTGGCGTGCATCAGCACCAGCTTGGAGGTGCCGAGGATCTCCACGGCCCGGTCGATCTCCTCCAGCGTGGACATGCCGGTGGACAGGATGATCGGCTTGTCGGTCGCGGCGAGCGCGCGCAGCAGCTCCAGGTCGGTCACGCTGGCCGAGGCGACCTTGTGCGTGACGACGTTCATCTCCTCCAGGAACTCCACCGACGGCACGTCCCACGGCGAGGCGAACCAGTGCAGGTCGCGCTCGGCGGCGTACTTGGCGATCTCGGTGTACTCGTCCGCGCCGAACTCGGTGCGGATCTTGTACTCCATGTAGGTCATCTCGCCCCACGGCGTCTGCCGGATCTGGTCGCGCTGCTCCAGCGGGACGCAGATCTCCGGCGTGCGCTTCTGGAACTTGACCGCCTGGCAGCCCGCGTCCGCGGCCACGTCGATCAGCCGGCGCGCGATGTCCAGGTCGCCGTTGTGGTTGATGCCGATCTCGGCGATCACGTAGACGGGCTGGTCCTGGCCGACCAGCGCGTCTCCGATCCGCACCGGCCTGACGATCGGGGACAGGCGCAGCTCGGCGCGGGGAGCGGGGGCCTCGGCGACCTCCGGGCGGGCCGCGAGGACGCGGTCGCACAGTTCCCGTACGGCGCCGGCCCCGCCCGGCCGGGTGAGCACCACCCGGGCGGCGGCGCGGACCCTGGGGTGGGCGTCGGGGACCGTGACCGGCCAGCCGACCTCGCTCATCGGGCCCAGGTCGTTGACGTCGTTGCCGACGTAGGCGACCCGCGCCGGGTCCAGGCCCTCGATGGCCAGCCAGTCGCGCAGCACGGTCCGCTTGTCGGTCAGGCCCTGCAGGACCGGGACGCCGAGCTTGCGGGCGCGGGCGGCGACCACCGGGTTGTGCTCGGTGGACATGATCATCAGCTTGACGCCGGAGCGGCGCAGCAGGGAGATGCCCATGCCGTCGGAGCGGCTGACCGCGACCATCTCGCGGCCCTCGGAGTCGACGTAGGCGCGGTCGTCGGTGTGCACCCCGTCGAAGTCGGTGATCACCGCGTCCACGTCGATCGGCTCGGGCCGGTCCACGAACGGCGCCAGCGCCCGGACGATCTCCAGGTCCTCGGGGGTGTCCACCTCGACGGCGTGCCGCGAGGGCACCGGCTGCACGGCGATCGAGCCGAAGAAGCGGTGCCCGTGCTCGCGCAGGCCCTCGGTGCGCATCACGTAGAACGCGCCGGTCTCGCGGTAGTGCGGCTCCCGCTCCTGGCGGCGCGGCCGGGACGCCGGGTCGTGGTTGACGCCCTTCATGGTCGCGTTCGCCGCGTCCCACAGGAACTCGTGGGTCTCCAGCCCGGAGAAGACCACGTCGGCGGTGCCGTCGAGGACCCGCGCGATCGCGGCGTCCAGGTCGGACGGGTCGATGAAGGCGCTGGTGCACTGGACGAGCAGGACCACCTCGGGGGCGGCGGAGATGTGCTCCAGCGCGTGGAGCACCGCCGACTCGCTGGAGGCCGTCGCCCCGCTCAGCTCGCCGGGCCGGTCGATGACGGTGGCCCCGGCGGTGAGGGCGGCTCCGGCGATCTCCGGGTGATCGGTGCTGACCACGACGTCGTCGATCAGCTCGGCCTGGATGCAGGCCTTCACCGCGCGGGCGACCAGGGGAGTTCCGCCTACGGCGGCCAGGTTCTTCAGCGGGACACCCGCCGAACCTCCACGGGCGGGGATGACGGCCAGGACTCGCAAAGTGACTCCTCTTAACCTACGGCAGCGCCCCTGAGCTGGGGTGTTGAGAACGCTAGCCACGAGGGTGACCGGAAAGGGGTGTGCGAGCTGAACGTCCAGAGTCGCCCGTCTGAACTTTCCGCGAGGGTGGAGCTCCCGTCCGGAAACGGGCGCGGGTCCCGTCTGCCGATCTTCTCTCGGGAACGTGAACACCGCCGAGAATAATTAGGACAAATCGGTCAGAAGCCCCAGGGGTGTCCGGCGGGAAAGCCCGTGCGTCGTGAACCGATATGCGCCGTGAACCGCCGCAGAATAAAGCAGAAAAAAGCGCCACGGGTGGCGTGAAGCCTACCCGCGGCGCCGGGTGATCCGAAGCGATCAGTTACGGGGTGAAGGTGTCCCGGGCGGTGTCGTCGGCCTGCCCGCCGGACCCCTTGACCTTCTTCGAGGGCTGCTGCTTGGCCTGCCCCCTGGACTGGCTCCTGGACTGGTTCTTGTTCTGGTTCCTGCCCTGGCCGCCCTGGGCCTGCCCGGTGCCGCTCTCGCTCCCGGCCTCTCTGCCCTGGCCCCGCATCTGGTCGAAGTTCGTCATGGTGCCTTCCCCGTTGGAATGACAGGTTGTCGAGCAGTGTCATAACCGGAAATTAGGGCGATAATCGCGATCTAAATATCTTTAGGGGACACAACACCACTCTCTGGTCTTCGGTTGGAGTCCACCAGAGAAATCCCCGGCGTGTCGTCCCGATCACCGGGTCTCCGCCGGGTCCCGGTCGCCGGACCTCCACCGGGCCAGGGTCGAGCCGCGCACCACGAGCTCGGGGGCGAAGAGATACTCGGCGGCCTTGGCCGGGCGGCCCTTGATCTCGTCGAGCAGCGCGCGCACCGCCGCCACGCCCATGGCCAGGACCGGCTGGCGGACCGTGGTGAGCGGCGGGTCGGTGAACGGCATCAGCGGCGAGTCGTCGGCCCCCACGATCGAGACGTCCTCCGGCACCCGCAGGCCGAGCCGCCGCACCGCGCGCACGGCGCCCAGCGCCATCAGGTCGCTGCCGCACACCAGCGCGGTCGCGCCCCGCTCCACCAGCAGGGACGCGGCCGTCTGCCCACCCTCCACGTCGAAGGGGGCCAGCTCCATCAACTCCTCCTCCGCCGGAGGTCCCAGCTCCCGCATCGCGGCGCGGAACCCGGCCAGGCGGCGCTGGGAGGGCGAGTAGCGCAGCGGCCCGCTGACGAAGCCGATCCGCCGGTGCCCCAGCCCGATCAGGTGCAGCGCGGCCGTACGTCCCGCCGCGACGTCGTCACAGGAGACGCACGTGACGCCGAGGCCGGGGAGGTCGCCGTTGACGAACACCATGGGCAGCCGCTGCCGGCGCAGGTCCCGGTAGCGGGAGGGGTCGATCGTGGTGTCGGCGTGCAGGCCGGAGACGAACACGATCCCGGAGACGCCCCGGTCCAGCAGCATCCCGACGTACTCGTCCTCGCCCGCGCCCTCCGGGGTCTGCGTGCACAGCACGGCGGTGTACCCGTGGCGGGCCAGGGCGGTCTCGATCACCTGCGCGAAGAAGGGGAAGACCGGGTTCTGCAACTCGGCGGTGATCAGCCCGACGAGGCCCGAGCTGCGCGGCCGCAGCCCGCTGGGACGCTCGTAGCCGAGCACGCCCATCGCGGTGAGCACGGCGTCCCGTGCCCGCCGGCTCACCCCCGGGCGCTCGTTGAGCACCCGGGAGACCGTCGCCTTGCTCACCCCGGCCTGCCGGGCGATCTCGTCGAGTCGTGCCGCCATGGTGGCCGATTGTGGATCAGCCCGCTGAAACGACGCAAGAGATCCTGAAACTTTGCAGCAAAACCCTGCAAGGCATTCCAGGGACGGTGAACCCCCTGTTAACTTCGGCGCACATCGCGGTGCACCCCCTGAAAAACCCCTCCCACCTGGAGTCCGACCGTGCGCAGATCCCCCCACGCCCTCGCCGGAGCCCTCGTGCTCGGCCTCACGCTCACCGCCTGCGGCGGGGGCGGCGGCACCGCGGGACAGTCCTCCGGCGCCCCGTCCGCCGCGAGCGACACCACCCTGCTCATCTGGGCGGACCAGATGCGCTCGGCCACCCTCAAGCCGTTCGCCGAGGCGTTCGCCGAGGAGAACGGGATCAAGGCCGAGATCGTCGTCGTGGCCCAGAACCAGCAGCAGACCTTCACCACCGCCTCCCAGGCGGGCAAGGGCCCGGACGTGATCGTCGGCGCGCACGACTGGATCGGCAACCTCGTCCAGAACGGGCTCATCGACCCCGTCCAGATGACCGAGGAGCAGCTGTCGGGATACGTGGACGTGGCCCGCAAGGCCGTCACCTACGGCGGCCAGGTGTACGGCGTGCCGTACGCGGTGGAGAGCCTCGCCCTGTTCCGCAACACCGACCTCGCCCCGGACGCGCCCGAGAGCTTCGAGGAACTGGTCGCCACCGGCAAGAAGCTCAAGGCCGCCGGGAAGGTCGAGGAGATCGTCGGTTACCCGGTCAGCCAGCAGAACGGCCAGTCCGGCGACACCTACCACCTCTACCCCCTCTACACCTCGGCCGGAGCGCACCTGTTCGGCACCACCCCGACCGGCGACCCGGACCCGGCCGACCTGGGCGTCGGGACCGAGGAGTCGGTCGCCGCGTTCGAGCGCATCGCCGAGCTGGGAGAGAAGGGCGAGGGCGCGCTCAAGCGCTCCTTCACCTCCGACAACGCCGCTGCGGCCTTCAACGAGGGCAAGACCGCGTTCATGGTCGCCGGGCCCTGGCGGCTGGCCGACGCCCGCAAGGCGGGCGTGGAATACGACGTCACACCGGTTCCCGGCTTCAAGGACGCCGGGCCCGCCCGGCCGTTCGTCGGCGTGCAGTCCTTCTTCGTGGCGAGCAAGGGCCGGAACAAGGCGCTCGCCCAGGAGTTCGTCACCGGAACCCTGGCCTCGCCCGAGGTGGCGCGGGCGCTGTTCGACGCCGAGCCGCGCATGCCCGCGCTGAAGCAGGCGCTGGAGTACGCCGCGGGCAAGGACCCCGACGTGGCAAAGTTCCAGGCCGCCGCCGAGAACGGCACGCCGCTGCCCGCGATCCCGCAGATGGTGGCCATCTGGGTGCCGTTCAACACGCTCATCCACTCCGCGGTCAAGGGTGAGCCGGTGCCCGCGGCGGTCGCCGCCGCCGCCGAGGCCATCGCCGGGCAGCTCAAGCAGTGAGCACCCAGCGGACCCGGACCGGGGAGGGCCGCGGCCTTCCCCGGCCGGGGGACACCGGCGCGTCCCGGCGCGGGGAGGCCGGAACGCGCGGAGGCTCCGGGGAGACCGGCGAACGCGTCCGGCCCCAGGGCTCGCCCGGCGGACCGCCGGCCCGGGGGCGCCGGGCGCGGGCCGTACCGGCCAGGGGATGGCCCGGGAGCCCGGGCGCGATCGCGGCGCGCTTCCTGGTGCTCGGGTTGATCGTCGCCGTCGCGCTCTGGGCGGCCGCCCCGCTCGTCTCGGCGGGGAACTGGACCGGTACGGCGATCGTCGCGGTGGTCACCGCCGCCGGGATGCACGTCTACCTGACCCCGAGGCGGCTGCCCGCCAAGTACCTGTTCCCCACCACCCTCCTGGTCCTGGCCTTCCAGGTCTTCCCGGTGGTCCACACGATGTCGCTGGCGCTGACCAACATCGGCGACGGGCACCTCGGCACCAAGCAGGAGGCGATCACCGCGATCGAGACCTCCTCGGTCCGGCGGGAGCCCGGCTCCGCGGAGTACCGCCTCACCGTGGCCGAGCGGGACGGCGAGCTGGTCTTCCTGCTGGCGGACGGGGGGCGCGCCTACGCGGGCACCGCCGGAGGGCTGCGCCCGCTGGAGGGCGCGAGGCTCGGTCCCGGCGGGCGGGTCGCCGCCGCCGAGGGATACGCGGTGCTCACCGCCGCCCAGGCCTCCGCCCGCGGCGCGGAGGTCACCGAACTGGCCGTGCCGGTCGAGGGCGGCGCGATCCGCAGCCAGGGTCTGTCCCGCGCCTACCGGGGCAGGGCGGAGCTGTCCTACGAGGCGGGATGCGACTGCGTCCGCGGCCCCGATCCCGGCGCGGCGGCCGGCTCCGGTGCCGGAACCGAGGCCGGGGCAGGGCAGGAAGGCCGCGAGAAGGTCTGGCGAGCCGATGAGAAGCAGGGCCGGTTCGTGGCCGCGGACGGCACCGCGCTGCCCCAGGGCTGGAAGGTGGACGTCGGCCTGGCCAACCTCACCGCCGCGCTCACCAACCCCCAGGTCAACGCCCACTTCCTCGGCGTCTTCGGGTGGAACGTGGTCTACGCCGTCTCCGTCGTGGCCCTCACCGCCGCCCTCGGCATCGCGCTCGCGCTGGCCCTGCACCATCCCCGGATGCGCGCCGTACGGGTCTACCGGACGCTGGTCGTCCTGCCGTACGCGATGCCCGCCTTCGCCATGCTGCTGGTCTGGCGGGACATGTTCAACACCGACTTCGGCCTGGTCAACAGGATGCTCGGGCTGGAGGTCGACTGGCTCGGGGAGCCGCTGACCGCCCGCCTGTCGGTCCTGCTGGTCCAGCTCTGGCTGGGCTTCCCCTACATGTTCCTGATCGCCACCGGGGCGCTCCAGACGATCCCGTCGGAGTACATGGAGGCGGCCCAGGTGGACGGGGCGACCGCCTGGCACCGGTTCCGGAAGGTCACGCTCCCGCTGCTGATGCTGGCGCTGGCCCCGCTGCTGGTCTCCTCGTTCGCGTTCAACTTCAACAACTTCAACGGCGTCTTCCTGGTCACCGCCGGAGGCCCCTTCCCCGCGGACAATCCGGCCGTGGGCGCCACGGACCTGCTCATCACCTACACCTTCCGGCTGGCGTTCGGGCAGCAGGGCGCCCAGTACGGCCTGGCCTCGGCGATGTCCGTCTACGTCTACCTGATCGTCGCCGTCCTCTCGATCGTCAGCTTCCGGCGCACCCGGGTCTTCCAGGAGGTGGACCGTTGAACCGTCGTCCCGGGACCGCCGCGGGCGGGCGGGGGAGCGGGCTCGTCCTGCGGCACGCCGCCGCGGTCACCGCCACCGCCTTCGCCCTCTTCCCGATCCTGTTCGTGGTCTCCGCCGCGCTCAACCCGCTCGGCACCCTCAGCTCGGCGAGCCTGCTGCCGGGCGGCGCGAGCCTGGACAACGTCCGGGGCCTGTTCGGGACCACGCCGTTCCCGACGTGGTACGCCAACTCCATCCTGATCGCCGGGCTCACCGCCGTCCTGTCGGTGGCGGTCTCGGCGGTCTCCGCCTACGCCTTCAGCCGCTTCCGCTTCGCCGGACGCCGGATCGGCCTGGTCGCGCTGCTGGTCATCCAGGCCTTCCCGCAGTTCCTGGCGATCGTCCCGCTGTACGTCATCTTCAGTGTGATCAGCGACAACTGGCCGGCCTTCGGGCTCAACAGCGTCTGGGGCGTGACCCTGCTCTACGTCGGCGGCCAGGTCGGCGTGAACACCTGGCTGATCAAGGGGTTCTTCGACACGATCCCCAAGGAGCTCGACGACGCCATGCTCATCGACGGCTGCACCCCCGGCCAGGCGTTCCGCCGGGTGATCCTGCCGCTGTCCGCACCGGTCCTGGCGATCAGCGCGCTGCTCGTCTTCATCGCGACGATCAACGAGTTCCTCATCGCCAGCGTCTTCCTCACCGGCGACGACTCCCGCACCCTCGCCGTCGGCCTGTTCAGCCTCCTGGCCGACCGCCGCAACGCCAACTTCGGCATGTTCGCCGTGGGCACCCTGCTCACCGCGATCCCGACCGTCGCCGTCTTCCAGTTCCTGCAGAGATACATCGTCCACGGGCTGACCGCGGGCGCCGTGAAAGGATGATCATGATCGATCGGGGCTTCCACCACGACGGCTCGGCCGACCACGTCAGCACCCTCGCCCCGGAGCCGGGCGAGACGGTGACGGTGTTCGTCCGGACCCCGCGCGACCAGCGCTCGGGTGTGTACGTGCGCACGACGCCCGACGGCGAGCCGCACTTCACCGAGGCGGTGATCGACCGCGAGACCGAGCACGAGCTGTGGTGGCGGGCCGACGTGGTGGCCCGCAACCCGGTCACCCGCTACCGCTTCCTGATCAACGGCTCCGGGGCCGCGGGGTCCGCGGCCGGGACGGGGGCTTCCACCGGGAGCCCGTACGGCTACCGCTGGCTCACCGCGAGCGGCCTGGCCACCCACGACGTGCCCGACGCCACCGACTTCCGGCTGGTCACCCACGCCGCCCCACCCGCCTGGGCCGCCGCCGGGGTGGTCTACGAGATCTTCCCCGACCGGTTCGCCTCCTCCGGCGCCCGGCGCGAACTGCCGGACTGGGCCATCCCGTGCGGCTGGGACGACCCGGTCGCGGGCACCGGACCGGCCACCCCCCGCCAGTTCTTCGGCGGGGACCTGGACGGCATCCGCTCCCGCCTCGACCACGTCGCCGCCCTGGGCGCGGACGTCCTCTACCTGACCCCGGTCTTCCCGGCCGCCTCCAATCACCGCTACAACGCCACCTCCTTCGCCGAGATCGACCCGCTGCTCGGCGGGGACGCCGCCTACCGCGCACTGATCGACGAGGCCCACCGGCGGGGAATGCGGATCCTGGGCGACCTCACCACCAACCACTGCGGCGAGATCCACCCCTGGTTCCAGGCCGCGCTGCGCGACAAGGACGCCCCCGAGCGGGAGATGTTCTTCTTCACCGACGACGACCTCGGCTACGAGGCGTGGATGGGCGTGTCGTCCCTGCCCAAGCTCGACTGGTCCAGCGAGCGGCTGGCCGCCGCGATGGAGGAGGTGGTCCGGCGCTGGCTCCGCTTCGGCCTGGACGGCTGGCGCATCGACGTGGCCAACATGACGGGCCGCCTGCGCGACGCCGACCTCACCCACGAGGTGGCCCGCCGGGTCCGGCGGGCGGTCGCCGCGGAGAACCCCGGCGGGCTGCTGGTCGCCGAGCACGCCCACGACGCCACCGGCGACCTCGACGCCGACGGCTGGCAGGGCGCGATGAACTACGCCGGGTTCACCCGGCCGGTGTGGAGCTGGCTGCGCGGCCCGCAGGTCCGGCTGCCGTTCCTCGGCCTCCCGGCCGACATCCCCAGGATCGGCGGCGGCGACGCGGTGGCGACCATGCGGGCCTTCTCCGCCATGATGTCGTGGCGCACGCTGACCTCCTCCTGGTCGATCCTCGGTTCCCACGACACCGCCCGGATCCGCACGGTGTGCGGCGGCGACCCCGCCCTGGTCGAGGTCGCCGCCGGGCTGATGTTCACGCTGCCCGGAACGCCCATGATGTTCGCCGGCGACGAGATCGGCCTGGAGGGCGCCTGGGGCGAGGACGCCCGCCGTACGATGCCGTGGGACCGTCCCGAGACCTGGCACGCCCGCACGCTCGGCGTCTACCGCGACCTGATCGCCCTGCGCCGCGGCGAGCGCGCCCTGACCGGGGGCGGCCTGCGCTGGCTGCACGTCTCCGACGACGCCGTGGCCTACGTCCGCGAGCGCGCGGGCGAGCGTCTCCTGGTCCTGGCCGCCCGCGCCGCCCATCCGCCGGTACGGCTCCCGCTCGGCACCGCCGCCACCGCCCTGTACGGCGGAGCCGACCTGGCCCCGGACTCCGAGGGCGTGCTCACCCTGCCCGCCGACGGCCCCGCCTTCCACGTCTGGCGGCTGGGGTAGAACATGCCGGACCCGCTGACGATCGGCCACCTCGTGACCGGACTGCGCTCACTCGGGGTGGCCCGGGGCGACGTCCTCCTCGTGCACAGCTCGCTCTCCCGCCTCGGCCACGTCGTCGGCGGGGCCGGGGCCGTGGTGCTCGCCCTGCGCGAGGCGGTGGGGGAGGGCGGGACCCTGGTCGTCCCCGCCCAGTCGTGGCAGTTGTGCGACCCGGCCTACCTCGCCGACCCGGCCGTGCCGGAGGCGTGGTGGGAGACGATCCGCCGGACCATGCCCCCGTACGACCCCGCCTGGACGCCGTCCCGCTCGATGGGCGCGGTCGCCGAGGCGCTGCGCACGATGCCCGGCGCCCGGCGCAGCGGCCATCCGCACCGCTCGTTCGCCGCGTGGGGACGGCACGCGGACGCCGTCACGGCCCGGCACGACCTCGACGACCCCGTGGGAGAAGGGTCGCCGCTGCCCGCGGTCCACGACCTCGACGGCCGGGTGCTGCTGCTCGGCGTCGGGCACGACAAGAACACCTCGCTGCACCTGGCGGAGGCGCGCTCGGGCCTGCCCCGCGCCCGCGTTCCCAACGGCGCGCCCCTGCTGGTCGGCGGGGAGCGCCGGTGGGTCCGCTTCACCGAGCCCGCCGTCGAGGACGCCGACTTCCCGGCGGCGGGGGCCGCGTTCGCCGGGACCGGCGGGGTACGGCACGGCACGATCGGGGCGGCGACCGCCCTGCTGATGAGCCAGCGCGCCCTCGTCGACTTCGCCGCCTCCTGGTTCCGCGCCCACCGCGCCCACCGCGCGCCCCGGTAGCGCGGCAGCCGGAGATGCCGTTGATCATGGCGGTGCGCGGTTGTCCGGCTAGAGAAGATTGCTGCCCGCGAAAGCGATGAAGAGCGCCAGCAGGGCCTCCAGGCCGTAGACGATGTTCTGTCCCGTGGTGCCGAAGAGCACGAAGGCGATCGCGGCGACGACGCAGGCCACTATGAGGACCAGATCGACCAGGCCGGGGATCAGGGCCACGACGAGCCGGATCAGGAACCAGAGGAATCCAAGCCCGAACCAGCTCGAGATGGTCGAATCATCGTAGGCCCACCGGGACAGCACGAAAGGGGAGCAGAAGGAGGACTTCCAGATCGCGGCTTCCGCCTCCTTCCGGTCCGGTGTGCACCGCTGACCGGTTTCCGGCATCGCCGGGTCCGGGGGTGACAGGTCCGAGCGAGGGGGAACGCGGCGGGTATCTTGATCTGGATGAGCAAGCCCCTCCTCGATCCGGAGCAGTGGTACGCCACGCTGCCGACGGCCTTCGTCTCCGCCTGCCTGCTGCTCACCGACGCCGACGACCGGGTGCTGGTGGTCAAGCCCAACTACCGGCCGTACTGGATGATCCCCGGAGGCGTCATCGAGGCCGGGGAACTGCCCCAGGAGTGCGCGGCCCGGGAGATCGGCGAGGAGCTGGGGCTGGACGTGAGGGCCGGGGAACTCCTCGTCGTCCAGTGGTCCCCGCCGGTGGACGACCGGCCCCGGGCGATGGTCAACTTCCTGTTCGACGGCGGCACGGTCGCCGACCCCGCCGGGATCCGGCTGCAGGAGGAAGAGCTCGACGACGCGGCATTCCTGCCCTGGGACGAGGCGGCCGCCCGGCTCGCGTTCCACACCGCGCCCCGCCTCCTCGCCGCCCGTCAGGCCCGCGAGGCCGGGCGGATCGTCTACCTCTCGGATGTGTTCCCCGCGACCGGCGGCTGAGGCCGTCCCCGCGCGGCGGCCGGGGCGACGCGACGGTGAGGGCGACGGCGATCCGTCTCGCCGGTCCGGTCAGGACTATTCTTCGGGCGATATGACCCCTCCTTTCCGGGACATCCGGATCGGCCGCTGCCGGCCGGCGGACGTGGCCTTCCATCCCGGCGGCCGCTGTTTCGCCATCGCCGGGGAGGACGGGACGGTGCGGCTGTGGGACACCGCCACCGGCCGCGCCGCCGGCCGTCCCCTGACGGACTCCGCCGCGGAGGCCTGGGCGGTGGCCTTCCACCCCGGGGGCCGGGTGATCGCCACCGGCTGGTCGGACGGCACGATCCGGGTGCGGGACGTCTCCACCGGGCGGCCCGTCGCCCGGTCGCGGCGCGGCCACACCGGAGGCGTCACCGCACTGGCCTTCCACCCCGGCGGGCGCCTGCTGGCCAGCGCGAGCCAGGACGGCACGGCGCGGCTGTGGCGCACCCCGGCCCTCCGCCCCGCCGGGGGGCCGCTGGACGGCTCCGACGGTCCCGTTCACGCGGTGGCCTTCCATCCCGGCGGCCGCCTCCTGGCCGCCCCCGGCACGGGTGGCACGGTGAGGTTGTGGAGCATGCCTCCGCGCGCCGGAGGATCCCCGGGGAGTGACGGACGCCATCGGGGGCCCGTTCCGTGACGGCACGCGCGCGGTCCATGGGGACGCGCCCGGCCGTCCGCCCTCACGCGGGCCGGTTCCCCCCACCGGCCAGCCACGTCTCGATGGCGCTCTGCCAGGAGGCGAGGAAGGCGGGATAGCCCGCGGCGAAGTCCTCCAGCTCCCGGGCGGCCGTACCGGTCAGGGGGGTGAGGTCGTAGGTGACGGTGACCTCGCTGGCCTCGCCGTACTCTCTGGCGGGCCTGCCGGCCGGCTCCAGCGTCACGGAGACGGTCCCCGCGCGGGAGCCGGGGGTGACACGGGCGTAGGAGATGCTCCGGCCCCGCTCGCGGGCGAGCACCACCCAGACGGTCGCCTCCCCGTGGGCGCCGGTCTCGAAGACGGTGCCGGGCTCGGTGTCGTCCTCGACGGGGACCGGGAAGCGGGGCTGCCAGCCGTCCACCCACAGTTCCTCGCCCCGGGCGGTGAACAGGCGGAACGCCTCGTCCGGCGGGAGCGGGACGGTGAGGGCGCCGGTGAGTCTCACGGCGTCTCCTT
The DNA here is from genome assembly GCF_016863135.1 of Planobispora longispora. Lineage (GTDB taxonomy): Bacteria > Actinomycetota > Actinomycetes > Streptosporangiales > Streptosporangiaceae > Planobispora > Planobispora longispora. The sequence goes on along the minus strand of NZ_BOOH01000001.1, from coordinate 179,960 downwards.
CAGCCTGTGCGCGTCGGCGGAGGTCAGCGTCAGGGAGTAGACCTCCTTGAGCTGGTCGATCTTGGCCGTCGTCTCCGGGGAGAACGGGGCCCTGCCCTCGAAGGCGTGCAGGACGATGCCCTCCACGAGGTCTCCCAGCGGCATGTCGAGGTATTCGGCCAGGCCCTTGAGGACCTTCAGCATGCTCTTCTCGATCCGGAACCCGGTCTGCACCCGCTCAACTGTTACCATGGTAACAATGTACTCGATTACCGATGTAGTGGAGAGCGGGTCCCGGGACGGGAGCGCCGGGCACGCCGGGAGCCGGTCGAGCTCCGCCGGAGTCAGTCCAGCCGGAAGGTCCTGACGAAGGTGTCGACGTGCGTTCCGGCCTCGGCCCACTCGCCCTCGGGAGTGAAGAACCAGAACAGCCCGACGCCGCCGGAGTCCCGGACGAGGCAGCGGGCGATGAAGCGGAAGGAACGGCCCACCCCCGGAGGGGAGAACCGGAACTCCAGCTCGGCGGCCTGGCCGCCGGGGTAGGGGGCCTGCCTGCGGCCGAGCTCCCGGTAGGAGGCGGGGTCGATCAGCCCCTGGTCCTCCTGCAGGGTGCCGCGGAGCGCGTCGAGCAGGGCCGTCGGGCTCCTGGTCTCCTTCTTCGCCGGATCGGCGAAGGTTCCCAGGTACCAGGAGGTCGACAGGAACGTTCCGCCGGGGCGTTCCCAGCCCACCTGGTCGCCGGACTCCTCCTTGGTCCAGCCGTCGGGCGCCGCGACGGAGAATCCGCGCCGGTCGGTGTGGAGGGTGAAGCCGCGCGGCAGCGAGGCCGTGCTCTCCGGGGTCCCCGGGGTCGCAGGGGAGGCCGCGGTGCTCCGGCCGGGCGACGGGGCGGGTTCGCCTCCGGTGGCGCCGGGGCTCGCGGCGGTCTCCCGCGCGGAGGAGCCGGAGGACGGGGTGACCACGGGTTCGGCGTTGCCCCGCTGGATCCCCCAGGCGATCGCGGCGGTCACGGCGGCGGCGGCCAGCACCGATCCCGCCGCCGCGGCCACCCGGCCGCCCGGCCGCTTTCCGGGCGGGCCGGGGTGGGTGGGCGACCGCGAGGGCGTCCCGCCCGGGGCGGAGTCCGTGATCGGCCCTCCGCCGTGGCCGCCGCCCGCCGGACCGTCGTGCCGCGGGCCCCGCCAGGGGGCGTCGGACGCGTCGGGGTCTCCGGCGGCCACCGGCGCGAGGAGTTCCATCGCCTGCCGCGCGGTCAGCCGTGCGGCGGGGTCCTTGCGGAGCAGGCCGTCGATCACCGGCCGGAGCCGGTCCGCGTGCTGCGCGGGCGCGGGCGGCTGGTTGACGATCGCCGCGATCACGGCCATCATGCTCTCCCGCTCGAACGGCCTGCGGCCCTCCACCGCCTGGTAGAGCGTGACGCCCACGGCCCACAGGTCGGAGGCCGCGGTGGCGGGCCTGCCGTCGAGCTGCTCGGGGGCGAGGTAGGCGGGCGTGCCGATGAGCGGGCCGCTGCCCGTCGCGCCGGAGTCGTCGTGGGCCGCCGCCGCGATCCCGAAGTCGGTGAGCGTCGCCCGGCCGTTCTTGAGCAGGATGTTGGCGGGTTTGACATCCCGGTGCACCACCCCGGCCGCCTCGGCCGCGGCCAGCGCGGAGATCACCTGGTGGCCGAGCCCGGCGGCGCGGGCCTCGGGCAGCCGTCCCCCGGTTCTGATCACCTCGGCCAGGGACGGGCCGTCGACCAGCTCCATGACGATCCACGGCAGCCCGTCCTGCTCGACCACGTCGTAGACGGTGACGATGCCGGGATGGTTCCTGAGCCGGGCCGCCATGCGGGCCTCGCGGAGGGTCCGCCGCAACCGCCGCTCACGCTCCGGGGCGGGCAGGGAGGCGGGCAGCGTCACCTCCTTGACGGCCACGGGCTGGTGGAGCAGCTCGTCCCAGGCCCGCCAGACGACGCCCATGCCGCCCTCGCCGAGGGGGGCCTGCAGCTGGTAGCGCCGCGCCAGTACGCGCAACCGATCTTTCGGCATATGGGGCAACATATCGGCTTCATTGCCCTCGGACCACGGAAACACCGGAGGGATGACCGCGGGCCCCCGGGGACGCGGCGCCGGCCCCGGCCTCGTCCGTGCCGGGCTCAGCGGGCGTCGATCGCCTCCAGCAGGCCGGGCAGGGCGCGTTCGAGGGCGCGTTCCCAGTAGGGCCAGATGTGGGTGCCCTTGCCGTAGAAGTCGGTCTCGACGGGCAGGCCCGCCGCGCGGGCCCGGTCGACGAAGGCCCGGGACTCGGCCAGCAGGAACCGCTCGCCGGCGTCCCCGGACGCCGCCGGGCCGTCCAGCGGTCCCGGCTCGCCGTTGCCGCAGGAGACGTAGAGCCACACGCCCTTCAGCGCGGACGCCAGCCGCCTCGGGTTGTGCGCGGCCCAGACGTCCTCGGCGCCGCCGGGGACGCCCCACAGGTCACCGGGCTCGAATCCGTAGCTCCGGACGATCTCCATCACCCCCTGCGGGCTGGCCTCGGGGTCGAGCACGCCGGAGAAGGACGCCGCCGCCTGGAACATGCCGGGGTGCCGGGCGGCGTACGCCATCGCGCCGAACCCGCCCATGGACAGCCCCGCCACCGCCCGCCGGTCTCCGGCCCCGTACTCCTTCCCGACCACGCCCAGCAGCTCGGTCAGGTGGAAGGTCTCCCACTTGGGGCCGCGCAGCCAGTCGGAGTAGAAGCCGGCCGGGCCGCCCTCGGGGATCACGACGATCACCGGCGCGCCGGCCGTCAGCCTCTCCGCGCCGCCTTCCTCGACCCAGCCGAGATGGCCGGAGCCGCAGCAGCCGTGCAGCAGGTAGAGCACCGGCCACGGGCCCGACCCCGGCTTCCAGCCGCGCGGCAGCAGGATGCGGGCCTCGGCCGTACGGCCCAGCGCGGGCGAGTGGAACGTCAGGTCCCGGGACCTGACGCCGACCTTCTCGCTCCGCACGTCCCGCACCGCGCCGGAGGGAGCCGGAGCGGACGGGGACGCGACCGTGCGGCGTGGAGACGCCGGAGCGGACGGGGACGCGACCGGGGTGGACGGGGACGCGACCGGGGTGGACGGGGACGCGACCGGGGCGGACGCCGCCGGCCCGGCGGACTCCGGGCGCAGGATCACGGTGACGACCGCGACGACCGCGACGATCCCGGCCGCCACGGCCCACCACACTCGGACGGACTTCATCCCACTCCAGACCGCATCGGGGGCCAGGGGCGTCCGGGGACGCCCCTGGGTCGGCTCTGCCCCATCATGCCCTGCCGCGCGACCCAGCGGCCCACCGACGGGGTGCTCGAGATCGGCTTCGGCCCCGGACCGAGACCCTCGAGCTCGACCCGCCCGTCGCCTGCGTGCTCGCCGTCAACCCGGCCGGCGTGCCGTCATGACGGCGGGTGGGCGGCACGGGCGCGGCCCGCGTCCGTGCCGCCCACCGCCGGGACGGGGTCAGCGCCAGGTGTCGGTACGGGTCACCGTGCCGGTCGCCGGGGTGGTGAAGGAGCGGTCGGGATCGCTCTCCCACGTCACCGAGCCGTCAGGATTCTTCTTGATGTACTTGTAGGAGATCGTCCTTCCGGCGGGCAGGTTCACCGTGGCCTTCCAGACGGGATAGTCGGCCGCCGACAGCGCCACCGCGTTCGCCGGGTTCCAGGAGCCCAGCTCGGCCGCGTCGCCGACGACGAAGACGTTCTGGCCCCAGTAGGTGGTCGCGTTCGCGTTGAAGGAGGCGGCGACCCTGCCGGGGCTCACCGTCGGGGAGGGGGTGGCCGTCGGGGTCGGGGTGGGGCCGCCGCCGACGTGGACGGCCACGGCGCTCTTGGCGGGGACGGTGACGCTCGCGGTGCCGCCGGATCCCACGGTCACCGAGCCGCTCCCGGCGACGTTGGCATAGGTCCCGGCGGGCAGGCCGGTGGTGAAGGTGCGGGTGACGGAGCCGCTCCCGTTGTTGATCGCGACCCAGCCCTTGTTCCCGCGGCTGAAGGCGATGACGTTGTCGTCGTTGTCGTACCAGTCGGCGACCGAAGTCCCCGCGACGGCCTTGTGGAAGCCGGCCATCCCGGCCATCTGCCGGTGGAAGCAGGTCCAGCGGCCGTTGCCGCAGTCGGTGTCGGTGACGAAGCCGCCGTTCGCGGACGGAGGGCCCGCCTCCTTGTCGCTCCAGGTGAAGCCGGAGTAGACGCGCGGCGTGCCGTACGGCCAGGCGAGCATGAAGACGTTGGCCAGTTTGTAGGTGTCGCCGTACTTGTAGTTGAGCGTGGCGTCGTTCTTGGAGGCGTCCTTGCGCTCGGTGTCATGGTTGTCGACGAACGTCACGGCCCTGTCGGCGGGCACCGACAGTCCCCAGCTCTCGCCGAACGTCCTCAGCCACTTGATCTGGCCGGTGAACTGCTCTTTCATCTTGCGGCCGAAGACGAACTCGTGCACGTCGCCGATGCCGGTGTACTGGCTCGGCTGGACCGCCTCGCCCTCGCCGTAGATGACCTCCAGGTGCAGGTACGGCGAGCCGGTCAGCTTGGCCTTGATGGCGGCCAGGTCGTCGGGGTGGATGTGCTTGGCCGCGTCGATGCGGAAGCCGTCGACCCCCAGGGCGGTGAGCCTGTTGAGCCAGCCGGCGATCCGGTCGCGGACGTACCCGGATCCGGTGTCGAGGTCGGCCAGGCTGACCAGCTCGCAGTTCTGCACCCGCCAGCCGTTCTTCTTGTAGTCCTCGTCGTCGATGACGCAGGAGGGCGAGTTGCGGAAGTCCCAGGAGGAGTAGAGGCCGGGATAGTTGTACTTGCTGAAGGAGTAGCCGCCGTAGCTGGTGCTGCCCTGACCGGTCATGTGGTTGACGACCGCGTCGACGTGCACCTTGACGCCCGCGCCGTGGCAGGCGTCGATCATGTTCTTGAAGGCGTTCTCGTCGCCGAACTTGCTGGTGAGCGTGTAGCGGGCGGGCTGGTAGACGTCCCACCAGACCGAGCCGCCCTTGCTCATCGAGTCGTGCGGCGGGGAGACCTGGACGGCGCCGTACCCGGCCGGGCCGAGAACGTCGACGCACTCGCGCGCCACCGAGTTCCAGTTCCAGCTCCAGAGCTTGACGATGGGGCCGGTGCCGGCCGGGGGCGCCGCCTGGACCGCGGAGAGAGCGGTGGAGGAGGCGGCGGCGGAGGAGGAGGCGCCGAGCGTGACGGGCACGAGCACGGCGGCGCCCGCCAGGACGCTCAGCGCCGCGGCGGCCAGGGCCGTGCGGGCGCGGGTCCCGCGGGCGGGGAGTCGAGGGGCGGGTGATCGGGGGGCGGGCCGGGGGTCGGGGGATTTGTAGGATTCCACGGTGGGGCCTCCAGGAGTGATGGATGGGTTCCCGTGCCGGGCCGGGTGCTGCAACACCCGGCCCGGTGGCATTCCCGGACCGGAGCGGTCCGGGCGTTCTCGGGGCCGTTCCCCGCACGGCCCGGTCTCTTTCCGGGGCCGCCGTCCGGACGGCGGCCCCGGAGCTTCCTAGGACTGCACGAAGACGGCGACCGTGCGGGCCGGGACCGTCAGCGTGCCGGTGGCGGCGTCGAAGGCCGACTGCTTCACGACGGCGTCCTCCCCCTCCGCCTGGACCGGGTGGAGCGTCACCCGGCCGCCCTTGAGCGCGGGCACGGCCTGCGCCCGCTGCTCGGGGGTGGCGTTGAAGACGACGGTGACCGACTTCCACTTCGGGTCGAGCCCGGAGGCGTCCAGGTGCATGGTCAGCACACCCGGGGTCTCCGCGCCGCCGCCCGCCGGGAACGACAGCCGCTTCTGCACCTCGGCCAGGGAGCCCAGCGCGAAGGCGGGGGAGGAGGCGCGGATCTTCAGCAGCTCGCCGTACCGGGCCCGGGCCGAGCCGATCGCGGCGCAGTCCGGCTTGAGCGCCGGGTCGGCGAGCAGCGGCCTGGCGTAGGGCCACTTGTCCTCGTTGTCGGCCTTGGGCGGCAGGCCCGCGCCGAAGCCGTTGCCCCGGGCGCAGTCCCACAGCAGCCGGTTGAACCAGTCGCCGGAGTCGTAGGAGTTGCGGTCCAGCGACTTGGAGCGCAGCCGCTCGCTCCCGGCGTGCACGAACGCGGTGCCCTGCGACAACGCGGACGCGGCCAGCGAGAGCGTCTGCATGCGCACCCGGTCGGCCATCGGGGTCGCCTGCGGCAGCTTGTAGGCCAGCGCGTCGAACAGCGTCTCGTTGTCGTGGGCGTCCACGTAGGTCACGGCCTCGCCGGGCGCGGCGGTGTACCCGGCGGGAGCGCCGTTGTAGTCGACCTCCGAGCCCTTGACCTCCTTGCCGGAGGAGGCGGTGAAGCGGTAGTCGCGCAGGTTGCCGGTGAGCCCCACCTTGATCAGGTCGTGGTAGCGCAGCAGCCGGGCCCGCTGCTCCTCGGCGGTGCCGTTGGCGGGCGAGCCGTTGGGCGACCCGGCCAGGCCGGAGCCGAAGCCCTGCACCCGGGGGTCGGGGTCGAACGGGCCGCCGCCGCGCACCGCGTCGCGCAGCCGGTCGTTGAAGGTGCCGATGCCGGTCCCGGCCATGTTGAGCTGGGTCGCCTGCTCGAAGCGGGCGCCGTCGGCGACCTCGCCGAAGTTCCAGCCCTCGCCGTACAGGATGATCGACTTGCCGTCCACGCCGTCCCTGGCGAGGGTCAGCTCGTCCAGGGCCTCGCGCACGGCGACCATGTTCGCCTTGGGGTGGTGGCCCATCAGGTCGAACCGGAAGCCGTCGATCTTGTACTGCTTCGCCCAGGTGACGATGGAGTCGACGACCAGTTTGCCCATCATCGCGTGCTCGGGCGCGGTGTTGGCGCAGCAGGTGGAGGTGGCCACCGCGCCGTCGTCCAGCAGCCGGTGGTAGTAGCCGGGCACGATCCGGTCGAGCACCGAGGTCGGGTCCTGCCCGGCGGCGTGGGTGTGGTTGTAGACCACGTCCATGACCACCCGCAGGCCCGCGCCGTTCAGGCCCGCGACCATCTGCCGGAACTCCTTGATCCGCGCGGCGCCGTCCGGGTCGGAGGCGTAGGAGCCCTCCGGCACGGTGTAGTGCCGCGGGTCGTAACCCCAGTTGAAGCCGTCCTCGGCCGCCGTCTTCGCCACGCACTCCTGCTGCCTGTCGGAGTCGGCGGGCAGCGCGGCCAGGTCGCAGTCCGGCTCGGCGCGGTCGGCCCGGCGCTCCGGGATGGTCGCGATGTCGAAGACCGGCAGCAGGTGCACGTGGGTCAGCCCGTCGGCGGCCAGCGCGCGCAGTTCCTTCATGCCCGCGGAGTCGCCGGTGAAGGCCGCGTAGGTGCCGCGCCGCTCGGCCGGGACCGTCGTGTCGGAGGCGGAGAAGTCGCGCACGTGCAGCTCGTAGACCGACGCCTTCTCCTGCGGCACGGCCGAGGGCTTGGCCAGGGAGGCCCAGCCCTCGGGCCGCAGCGACCGGTCGGACAGGTCTGCCAGCTGGCTGCGGACCGAGTCGGCGGCCAGCGAGACGCTGTACGGATCGGTCACCTCGTTGGTGACGACCTTGCCCGCGGCGGGGGAGTAGACCGTGACCAGGAAGGTGTAGTAGCGCCCCTTCCAGGCCGGCAGGCCCCGCGCCGACCAGACGCCGGTGGCGTCGTCGCGGCGCATCGCGTGCACGCTGCGGCTCCCGCCGGAGGCGTCCCGGTAGAGCGCCAGCTCCACCTTGCGCGCGGTCGGCGCCCAGACGGACAGGCGGGGCAGCGCGCCGGAGGCGTCCGGGCCGAGCTCGGCGCCGGCCGCCCCGGCGTAGACGTCGTCGAGCACGCCGGGGATCTGCACGCCGGTCGCGGTCAGCAGCACGCCCGAGGCGTCCCGCTCGACGGCCACGACCTGGCCGCGCAGCGCCTCCTGCACCAGGCCGGCGTCGCGCGGGTCCACCGTGAGCGCGGCGTGCCCGGCCAGGTGCGGCCACTTCGCCTTCTGCGCGTCGGTCAGCGAGCCCGGGGAGAGCCGGATCAGGCGGTGGTCGCCGGTCAGGTCTCCCTTGTCGTAGGCGATGTCGCCCTTGGCGGAGAACGCCAGCGTGTAGGTGAGCGCGGCCGAGGGCCGCACCTTCCAGGCGACGGTGGTCCGGTCGATCCAGTGGGCGGAGGACTTGGACAGGTCGGCGTCGGCGCCGCGCGCCGCCGCCTGCGGCAGCACGTGGCCCTCGGTCGCCGCGGCCCGCCAGATCTCGTGGCCGTCGGCGGTCAGGTCGAGCGCCTGGTCGGACGGGAGGTCCTTCTCGTCGCCCTTGTGGATGATGTAGCTCACGTTCTTCGCCCCCTCTTTCAGAGGGACGCGGAAGTGGACGCCGAAGCCGTCCGTCCCGGCGGGCTGGAGCGGGCTCGCCCACTCGGTGGGGTTCGCCACGTCGCCCCACAGGTGCAGTCCCCAGCCGTCGTAGTTCCCGTCCGGCCGGTGGTAATGCAGGATCGCCACGTTCTCGGCGGCGGCGCGGGTGGGATGGATCGCCGCCGCACCCGAGGTGACGTAGGCGTCCGGCTGCCGCGCCGGGGTGAACGCCTGGTCGGGGCCGGGATCCTTGGTGTCGCCCTTGTGGATGATGTAGTTGACCGGGAGCGAGGCGTCCTTCAGCGGGATCTTCCAGAAGGCGCCGTAGGAGTCGGCGCCGTCCGGCTGCCGCGGAGAGGCCCACTCGGTGGGCACGCCGTCGGCCAGACCGTCGCCCCACAGGTGCAGGCCCCAGCCGTCGTAGTCCTTGTCCGGCCGGTTGTAGTGGACGGTCGCGTACCCCTGGGCGGCGGCGCGGGAGGGGTAGGCGTCCGGCTTGCCCTCGGCCAGCCAGACCTCGCCGTTCTTGGCCGGGTTGACGATCCGGTCGCCGCCGTCCTTCTCGTCGCCCTTGTGGGCGATGATCCCGACGTTCGCCGCGCCCGGCTTCAGCTTGATCCAGGCGAAGCGGCCGTAGGCGTCCTCGCCGGTCAGCGGGAGGGGCTCGGCCCAGTCGGTGGGGTTCTCGACGTCACCCCAGACGTGCAGGCCCCAGCCGTCGTAGTCGGCGCGCTGGTAGTGCACGACGAGCCAGTCGCGCTTGACCGCGCCGGGCTCCTCGGGCTCCGGCTCGGGGGCCACGGTCGCGGTCGCGGTCGCGGAGGCGAACCGGCCCGCGGAGTCCTTCACCACGGCCTTGTAAGTGATCTTCGTTCCGGCCGTGAGGCCCTTCAGGTCGTGGAAGACCCGGAAGGTACGGCTCTCGCCCGACAGGTTGGGCGCGTCGTCGGTGCCCAGCACCTTCCAGCCGCCGTCGCCGACCTTCGCGGCGAAGGTGACCTGGTCGAAGCCGGCGCCCGGCACGGTCGCGGTGACCGGGATCCGGCCGTCCTCGGCGGTGCCCCTGATCTCGGCCCCCGGGAGCGCGATCGAGACGGCCGGGGCCGCGGCCGGGGCGGCGAGCTTCGCCGAGGCCCGGTAGACGACCGCCGACAGGGCCGGGACGGTCACCCCGAGCTTCGCGTCGGCGCCGGTGGTGACGGAGGCTGCGGCCTCGCCGTACACCTTGGTGAAGCCGAGGTTCGCCGAGAACGTCGGCACCTGCACGGTGGCCGGCTGCTCGGCGTTGTTGACCGCGACGACGTACTCCACCTGCGCGCGCGCGTCGATCCGGGAGAAGGCGTAGACGCCGCCGGAGGCCAGGCGCTCGACCTGCGCGCCGTCGGCCAGCGCCGGGTGGGCGTCGCGGAGCTTCGCCAGGGAGGAGATGCCCTGGTAGAGCGGGTGCGAGGGGGTGTAGTTGTCCTGCGCGTGGGTGGCGTCGGTACCGATGAGATCGTTGGAGAGATAACTTGCGGTTTTGGAAGCGAACATGGACTGGCGGGCGTCCTGGTCTCCGCCTGAGCCTTCGGCGGGACCGGTGAAGCCCTGCTCGTCGCCGTAGTAGACGACCGGCTGTCCGCGCGTGAGGTACATCAGCTCGTGGGCCAGCAGATCGCGCCTGAGCAGCTCGGCATCCGGCGCGCCCGGGTTGTCCTGGGCCAGGAACCGCCCGATGCGGCCCATGTCATGGTTGCCGAGGAAGGTCGGCAGTGAGGAGGCGTTGCCGTCGGCGTCGGTGTGGTAGTCGTCCCCGGCGAACAGCCGGGCCAGCCGGGAGGCGGGCTCCTTGCCGCCGCTGAAAGACCTTGCAGCCTCCTGGAAGGGGAAGTCCAGGGTGGCGTTCATGGCGCCGCGGGTGGAGTAGCGGCTGGTGAAGGCCGGGTCGCCGGAGTAGACCTCGCCGAACATGAAGAAGCGCTTGTTGCCGCGCTGGGCGGCGTAGCCGCGCAGGGCCGGGGAGAAGCGCTCCCAGAACTCCATGTTGACGTGCTTGGCGGTGTCGATGCGGAAGCCGTCGATGCCGGTCTCGCGCACCCAGGTCTTGTAGATGTCGGTCATGCCCCTGACGACCTCGGGACGCTCGGTCCACAGGTCGTCGAGGCCGAAGAAGTCGCCGTACTCGGAGTTTTCGCCGCTGAAGGTGGAGTCGCCCCGGTTGTGGTACATCGTCGGGTCGTTCAGCCAGGACGGCGTCTTGACGCCCTTCGGCGCGACCGGCGTGTAGGGGAAGGAGCGGGTCGTGACCTTGGGGAAGGCGTCCCCGCCGGCGTACTCGCGGTCGTCGAACGGGGTGCCGTTCGCGTCGAGGTAGGGATGGGCGGCCTTGGAGCGGTAGGCGTAGGTCTTCTCCGCGTAGTCGATCACGTCGGCCGTGTGGTTGGTGATGATGTCGAAGAAGACCTTCATCCCGCGCTTGTGGGCCTCCTTGACCAGCTTCTTCATCTGGGCGTTGGTGCCCAGGTGCGGGTCGATGCGGGTGAAGTCGGTGATCCAGTAGCCGTGGTAGCCGGCCGAGACGTCGTCGCCGGTGCCCTGCACCGGCCGGTTCCGGAACGCCGGGGTGATCCAGAGCGCGGTGCTGCCGAGCTTCTGGATGTAGTCGAGCCGCTCCAGCAGGCCGGTCAGGTCGCCGCCCTGGTAGAAGCCCTTGTGCGCGGGGTCGAATCCGGTGGCGAGCCGGTCGCCGGACAGCCCGCCCCGGTCGTTGCCGGGGTCGCCGTTGGCGAAGCGGTCGGTCATCGCGAAGTAGAAGCGCTCGCGGCTCAGGTCGGCGCGGAGCGCGTCGCGGGCGAGGTCCCGGTCGGAGGGTTCCGCGGTACGGCTCAGCGCCGAGACCAGCGCGGCCCGCGGAGCCGGTGACGTCGCGGAGGCGGATGGGCCCGCCGCGGCGGCGGGCGCGGCTAACAGGGATGCGGTGACCAGCACGGCCGTGAGCGCGCCCGCCGGGGCGGTCGTCCTCGCGAGCCGTGGGGGGAGCGGCCGGGGCACGGGGCCTCCACGGTGTTTCGGGGGTGTTGCCCGGAAGTTACTCACCGGACATGATCTGTGCAATCCCTTGCGGCAACTTTCTGAATCACAGTCTTCCCGGGGTGCTCGGAGGCCCCTCACCCCTACCGGGGATGGGTGATCGAAGCCGGAAAAACCCCTGTGACGTGCGGGTATTCTCGATTGCGCGCCCGCCGGAGCGGTTGGGCTGGTTTGGGGTATTAGGTCGATATGTAACAAGTTTGCAGACTCTTGCAGCAAGTTCTTCCAAAGAGGTTCACGTCGGCGTAACGTCCGGCGTACTCCACACCGGCCCGGCGGCTCTCCTGCTCCCGGCCGGTTCCCTGAGCTATGAGGAGAAAGACATGCGGCGAGCCTTCTCGGCTGCGACGATCGTCGCGGCCCTCGCCCTGGCGGTTTCCGCCTGTGGCGGCGGCGACAGCGGTTCGACGGCGGCCCCCGCCCAGTCCGCCCCGTCCGACCCGACGAAGATCAGCGGCGAGATCACCTGGTGGGACACCGTCCGCCCGGACAGCGAGGGCCCGACGTTCCAGGCGCTCATCAAGGAGTTCCAGGCGAAGTACCCGAACATCAAGGTGAACTACGTCAACGTCCCGTCGGACCAGGCGCAGAACAAGTTCCAGACTGCGGCCCAGTCCGGCTCCGGCGCGCCCGACCTGATCCGCTCCGAGGTCGCCTGGACCTCCCAGTTCGCCTCGCTCGGCTACCTGCAGCCGCTGGACGGCACCCGTGCCGTCGAGAACGAGTCCGACTTCCTGGCCGGCCCGCTGAGCAGCACCAAGTACAACGGCAAGACCTACGCGGTCCCGCAGGTCACCGACACCCTGGCGCTGATCTACAACAAGAAGCTCCTCAAGGAGGCCGGCTGGGACAAGGCCCCGGCCACGGTCGCCGAGCTCAAGCAGGCCGCGCTCGACGTCAAGGAGAAGACCGGCGTCAACGGCCTGGCGCTCAACGTCGACGCCTACTTCCTGCTGCCCTTCATGTACGGCGAGGGCGGCGACATGCTCGACGTCCAGGGCAAGAAGATCACCGTCAACTCGCCCGAGAACGTCAAGGCGATGGGCGTCGTCTCCGACCTGATCACCTCGGGCGCCGCGGCCAAGCCCGCCATCCAGGACAGCTACGCCAACGCGATGACCGCCCTCAAGGACGGCAAGGCCGCGATGATCTACAACGGCCCGTGGGCGCTGTCGGAGATCTACCAGGGCAAGGAGTTCCAGGACAAGGCGAACCTGGGCATCGCCCCGGTCCCGGCGGGCTCGGTCAAGGCCGGCGCCCCCACCGGCGGCTGGAACTACGCCATCTACGCCGGTTCCAAGAACATCGACGCCTCGTACGAGTTCATCCGGTTCATGAGCACGCCCGAATCCCAGGCGAAGATCGCCAAGGAGATCAGCCTCCTGCCGACCCGCACCTCGGCCTACGACAACCCCGACGTGCAGGGCAACCAGGACGTCGCGGTCTTCAAGCCGATCATGGACACCGCGACCGCCCGGCCGTGGATCCCCGAGGGCGGCCAGCTCTTCCAGCCGCTGCTGGAGGGCTACCAGGCCCTGGTGGGCGGCAAGACGACCCCCGAGGACATGCTCAAGACCGTCGACGAGAAGTACCGCGGCATCTTCAAGGACTGGAGCTGATCCGTGGCGACCTCCGCTGGACGTGTGACCGGCACGACCAGGGACCGGGCCGCGGGCGCCGCTGACGGCGCCCGCGGCCGGGGCCGCGGCGGCCAGCCCGGTCCCCTCCGCCGCTCGCTGAACCAGTACTGGTACGCCTGGGCCATGGTGGCCCCGGTCGTCGTGGTCACCGCCGCGCTGATCGGCTGGCCGCTGGTGCGGGGCGTCTACCTGTCCATGACCGACGCCACCGAGGCCAACATGGGCCGCACGATCGGCGTCAACGTCATCCCCTCGACCTACGAGTTCACCGGGCTGGACAACTACGTCTCCATCCTCGGCAGCGGCCTGTTCTGGGAGAAGCTCACCTGGACGGTCCTGTGGACCGTCGCCTGCGTCGCGCTCCACTACGGCATCGGGCTCGGCCTGGCCCTGATGCTCAACCGGAAGATGCGCTTCCGCTCGGCCTACCGGGTGCTGCTGATCCTGCCGTGGGCGATCCCCCCGTTCGTCGCCGCGTTCATCTGGCGCTACCTCTACAACAGCGACTACGGCGTCATCAACGCCATGCTGCGGGGCATCGGCCTGGGCGGCGTCGGCTGGCTCGACGACCCGACCACGGCGAAGATCGCCGTCATCGCGGTCAACGTCTGGATCGGCATCCCCTTCATGATGCTGGCCCTGCTGGGCGGGCTCCAGTCGATCCCGCGCGAGCTCTACGAGGCGGCCGAGGTGGACGGCGCGTCGCCCTGGCAGCGCTTCCGCTTCGTCACGATCCCCGGCCTGCGCACGGTCTCCAGCACCGTGATCCTGCTGGGCACGATCTGGACGTTCAACATGTTCCCGCTGATCTTCCTGATCACCGGGGGCGGACCGGGCAGCTCCACGGAGATCCTGGTCACCTACGCCTACCGCGAGGCCTTCACCGGCATCCGCAACTACTCCGGCTCGGCGGCCTGGGGCGTGCTCATCCTGCTGCTCCTGGTCGTGATGGCCGTCGTCTACCGCCGCGCGCTGCGCAAGCAAGGGGAGGTCTGGTGATGAGCACCGTCACCGTGGACACCGGGTCCTCCGAGGGGAACGCGAGGCGCCCCCGCGCCCGCAGCCGCGAGGAGCGCAGCCTCGGCAGCTCGATCCTGCTGCACGGCACGCTCGTCGTCGCGTCCCTCATCTCGATCTTCCCCGTCGTCTGGCTGATCCTGACCTCGCTCAAGCCGCGCGACGGCTGGCTGTCCACCGAGCTGAAGCTCTTCGACGACTCCTCGCTGGACAACTACACCCGGGTGCTGACCGAGACGCAGTTCCCGTCCTGGCTGCTCAACTCGGTGATCATCGCGGGGCTGACCACGGTCATCGGGGTGTTCCTGGCCTCGACGACCGGGTACGCGATCAGCCGCTTCCGCTTCCCGGGCTACCGCGGCGTCATGTGGATGCTGCTGATCACCCAGATGTTCCCGGTGGCGATCCTGATCGTGCCGCTGTACAACCTGATGGCCGGCCTCGGACTGCTCAACCAGATCCCGGGCCTGGTCATCGCCTACATGACGGTGGCGGTGCCGTTCTGCGCGTGGATGATGAAGGGCTACTTCGACTCCATCCCGCGCGAGATCGACCAGGCCGGCATGATCGACGGGCTGAGCCCGTTCGGCACCTTCTGGCGGGTCATCCTGCCGCTGGCCCGGCCCAGCCTCGCGGTCACCGCGTTCTACTCCTTCATGACCGCCTGGGGCGAGGTCGCCTACGCCACGGTGTTCATGACGGGGGACGACACGCGCACCCTCGCGGCCGGCCTGCAGCAGTTCGTCGGCCAGCACTGGTCGGACTGGGGCCTGATGACCGCGGCCGCGGTGCTGATCGCGGTGCCGGCGGCGGTCGTCTTCCTGCTCGTCCAGCGCAACCTGGTGGCCGGTCTCACCTCCGGCGCCACGAAGCTGTGACACCTCGCGTCACCACGTAACACCACGTAATACCACCGTGCTAACACGTCCTGAAATGTCGTTATTTGATCGGGGGACAAACATGACCGAGCTCGTCCACGCGGACCCTGCCGCGGAGACCGCCACCCGGTGGTGGCGGGACGCGGTGATCTACCAGGTCTACGTGCGCAGCTTCGCCGACGGCAACGGTGACGGCGTCGGCGACCTCCTGGGGGTGCGATCCCGGCTGCGCTACCTCGCCGACCTGGGCGTGGACGCGATCTGGTTGAACCCGTTCTACACCTCGCCGATGGCCGACTTCGGCTACGACGTGGCGGACTACCGGGACGTGGACCCGATCTTCGGCTCGCTCGCCGACGCCAAGGCCCTGATCGACGACGCCCACGCGCACGACCTGCGCGTGATCGTCGACGTGGTCCCCAACCACACCTCCGACCAGCACGTCTGGTTCCGGCAGGCCCTGGCCGCCCGCCCGGGCAGTCCCGAGCGCGAGCGCTACATCTTCCGCGAGGGCAAGGGGGCGCACGGCGAGCTGCCGCCGAACGACTGGGAGTCGGTCTTCGGCGGCCCGGCCTGGACGCGGCTGCCCGACGGGCAGTGGTACCTGCACCTGTTCGCCCCCGAGCAGCCGGACCTGAACTGGGAGAACCCCGAGGTCCACGCCGAGTTCGAGTCGATCCTGCGCTTCTGGCTCGACCTGGGGGTCGACGGCTTCCGCATCGACGTCTCCCACGGCATGGTCAAGGCCGAGGGCCTGCCCGACGTCGGCCACCCCGACCAGGTCAAGATGATCGGCACCGAGGTGGTCCCGTTCTTCGACCAGGACGGCGTGCACGAGATCCACCGCGCCTGGCGCCGGCTGCTCGACTCCTACCCGGGCGAGCGGATCGGCGTCGCCGAGGCCTGGGTGCCGACCCTGGACCGGCTGGCCAACTACGTCCGCCCGGACGAGCTGCACCAGGCGTTCAACTTCCACTTCCTGACCACCCCGTGGGACGCCGAGGCCTTCCGCCTGGTGATCGACGAGTCGCTGGAGTCCGCCGGCTCGGTCGGCGCGCCCGCCACCTGGGTGCTGTCCAACCACGACGTCAAGCGGCACGTCACCCGGTACGGCCACGGCGAGCTCGGACTCCGCCGGGCCCGCGCGGCGGCCCTGCTGACGCTGGCCCTGCCCGGCTCGGCCTACGTCTACCAGGGCGAGGAGCTCGGCCTGCCCGAGGTGCTCGACCTGCCCGAGGAGTTCCTGCGCGACCCGCAGCGGCTGCGCAACCCCGAGGACGGGCGCGACGGCTGCCGGGTGCCGATCCCGTGGGCCGACGTGGAGCCGCACTTCGGCTTCACCATGCCCGGCATCGAGGAGACGTGGCTGCCCATGCCCGGCTCCTGGGGCCCGCTCAGCGTCCAGTCCCAGCTGCGCGACCCCGCCTCCACGCTGAGCCTCTACCGCGCGGCGCTGCGGATCAGGCGGCAGCTGGACGCCTCCGGCGACGCCCCGCTGACCTGGCTGGACTCCCCGCTGGGCACGCTGGCCTTCCGCCGCGGCGACGGGCTCGCCGTCACGATCAACCTGACCGGCGAGCCGGTCGAGCTCCCCGCACCCGGTAAGCTCCTGCTGGCCAGCGCCGATCCCGTCATCGAGGGCGGCACCGCACGGCTCGCGCCCGACTCCGCCGCCTGGTGGGGGCGCGATGACATGTGACGGCACGGGCCACGGGGGATGAGGCCGTGAGAACGCGCGACGGCGGGTCACGGGGGACGGGGACGCGATGACGCACAACGGCGGCTCGCTCGGGAGCGGTCAGGCGCGGCTCGCCGACATCGCCGCGCACGCAGGGGTCAGCGAGGCCACGGTGAGCCGGGTGCTCAACGGCAAGCCGGGGGTCTCGGCGGCGACGCGGCAGGCGGTGCTGACGGCGCTGGACCTGATGGGCTACGAGCGGCCGCAGCGGCTGCGGCAGCGCAGCAACGGCCTGGTGGGGCTGGTCACGCCGGAGCTGGACAACCCGATCTTCCCGGCCTTCGCGCAGGCCTTCGAGAAGGTGCTGGCCCAGCACGGCTACACCCCGCTGCTCTGCACCCGCCTGCCCGGCGGCGCCGCCGAGGACGAGTTCACCGAGATGCTCGTCGAGCGCGGCGTCAGCGGGATCATCTTCGTCTCCGGCCTGCACGCCGACGTCACCGCCAACCAGGACCGTTACACCCGGCTGCTCGGGCAGGGCGTGCCGATCGTCCTGCTCAACGGGCACTCGGGCGACGTGCAGGCCCCGTTCATCTCGCCGGACGACTGGGCCGCCGCGCGGCTGGCCGTCCAGCACCTGGTGGACCTCGGGCACGAGCGCATCGGCCTGGCGGCGGGACCGAGCCGGTTCGTGCCGGTGATCCGCAAGATCGAGGGCTACCGCCGCGCGATGGCCCAGCTGCTCGGCGAGACCGAGGTGGACGAGCTGATCGCCCACTCGCTGTTCTCGGTCGAGGGCGGCCAGGCCGCCGCGTCGGTGCTGCTGGAGCGGGGGTGCACCGGGATCGTGTGCGCCTCCGACCTGATGGCGCTGGGGGCGATCCGGGCCTGCCGCGAGCGGGGGCTGGCGGTGCCGGGGGAGGTGTCGATCGTCGGCTACGACGACTCGCCGCTGATCGCCTTCACCGACCCGCCGCTGACCACCGTGCGCCAGCCCGTGCAGTCGATGGTGACCGCGGCCGTGCACACCCTCCTGGAGGCCATCGCGGGGACGCCGGGCCAGCACTCCGAGCTCATCTTCCAGCCGGAGTTCATCGTGCGCGGGTCGACGGGCTCGGGACCGAAGGTCGTGCGCTGAGCGACCGTAAGGAAAGGTCACGGAAGCCGGAAACGGCCCCTGGCGTGCGGTAATGGTTCATTGAAGATCCTGTGCGGGGAATAGCGGCTCCGGTGATGGTATGGAAGTGTTCACGTTCTGTGACCATGCCAGCCAGACGTCGATGGAGCGTGCCCGGATGGAGCCGACCGGACAGCGGTGGACCGCCCTCGCGGCGGGGGTTCTCGTAGGAGGGGGGCTGCTGGCCCTCGCACCGGCGGGGGTCCCCATACCGGTGGGGGGCCCCGTGCCGTCCGGAGCCTCCGCGCCGCCCGGGACCGCCGGAGCCGCGGGGGCCGCCGCGGCCGCCGGAGCGCTCGCGCGGGCCGGGATCTCCCCGCTGTCCGGGGGGTCCGGAACGGCCGAGGCCCCCGTGCCGTCCGGGGACGCCATGTCGTACGGGGCCGCCGCCGGGACGACCTACTACGTCGACTCCCGCCGGGGCGACGACTCCGCGCCGGGAACCTCGGCCGCCACCGCCTGGCGGTCCCTGGGCGCCGTCGACGCCGCCGGGCTGACGGCCGGCGACACCGTCCGCCTCAGGCGCGGCGGGACCTGGACGGGCACGCTCAGGCTGAGGGGCCGGGGCGCCCCCGGCGCTCCCATCACCGTCGCGACGTACGGCGAGGGCGTGTCCCCGAAGATCACCGGCAGGGGCGGGAACTGCGTGGTGATCACCGGCTCCCACGTGCGGGTGACCGGGATCCGGGCCAGCGGCTGCCGGTGGGCCGGCTTCGAGGTGCGCGGCGACCGCAACGAGCTGGACGCCGTGCACGCCGACCGCAACGTCAGCGGGGTGCACGTCACGGGCGCCCACAACACGATCAAGAACAGCATCTTGGCCCGCAACAACCGGATGAGCGTCAACGACAGGGGCGGCGACGACGACTCCGGGGCCTTCGGGGTGCTGCTCAACGGCGACGACAACCTCGTCACCGGCAACCTCGTCACCGGCAGCTACGCCGCCAGCCAC
Source organism: Planobispora longispora (assembly GCF_016863135.1). Taxonomy (GTDB): domain Bacteria; phylum Actinomycetota; class Actinomycetes; order Streptosporangiales; family Streptosporangiaceae; genus Planobispora; species Planobispora longispora. Next base: position 161,280 of record NZ_BOOH01000001.1, on the reverse strand, counting down.
GACTACCGCACCGACGGCGCCGCCGTCGAGGTCTACAACGGCGACCGCAACCGCGTCACCCACAACATCGCGCGCAACAACGAGACCTTCGCCGAGCTCGGGGCCGAGAAGGGCAGGACCGCCACCGGCAACCTGTTCGCGCACAACCTGGTGACCTCCTCGCGGCGGCGCGGTTCCTTCCTGGTCACCCGCGGCGCCCGGCACGCCGCCGGTCCGGTGAGGGGGACCGTCGCCGTGCACAACACGGTCCGCCTGCCCGCGCGCGACACCATCGGCTGGTCCTGCCACGGCGGCTGCTCACCCGCGATCCTGAAGCTCCGCAACAACGTCATCGTGGTCGGCGGGGAGATGGGCTACGAGGACGGCAGGGGCGCCGACGAGGCGGGGAGCGTCTACCAGGGCAGGACGATCGAGTTCGAGCTCGGCCCCGGGTCGGTGGTGGCCGACCCCCGCTTCCGCGACGCCGCGACTCTGCGCCCCGGCCACGCCTCCCCGGCTCTCCGGCGCGGCTTCACCCTCGATCCCTCCTGGTACGGCGGGGCCGCCCTGGCCCGCGACCTGTCCGGCCGGCCGCTGCCCCCGGCCCCGGCCGCCGGCGCCTACCAGAGGTAGCCCTTCCGTCACGGACAGATGGCCCCGGCCGCAGATCACCGCAGACTGGGACATATTCTGGACATCTTCCGAGAACACCGGTGAAACCTGTCCAGGGCACTCTGATCTCCGAAGCGAGGTGAACGGTGATGACACTGCGGCTCCGGGTTTCCTTTCCCGACCGGCCGGGCGCCCTGGGACAGGTGGCCCGCGTGCTCGGCACGCTCGGCGCGGACATCCTCCAGGTGACGGTGCTGGAGCGCGAGACCGGCCGGGCGGTGGACGACTTCATCGTCTCCTGGCCCGGCGCCCCGGATTCCGCGGCGATCCGGGAACGGCTGCTGGCGGTCCCCGGGCTGCGCGTCGAGGGGGTCTGGTCCACCCGCGAGAGTCCCGGAAGCGCTCCCGACTACGACCTGCTGCGCCATGTCGCCGCCGACCCCGCGCGGGCCTACCCCACCCTGGTGGACGCGGTCCCCGACCTCGTGGGCGCCGAGTGGGCCGTCGCGGTCTCCGCCGGGGGAGAGCTCGTCCACCGCAGCTGGCAGGCCCCCGCCGGACTCGAGGAGACCGGGAGCCTCGTCGGCGTCAAGGTCGCCGATCTCACGTCCCTGCGCCCCTCGGTCCTGGCCGCGGGCCCCTACCGGCTGATGAGCCTGCCCGTGCCCGGAGCGGCCCTGCACGTGGTGCTGGCCCGCACCGAGGGCCCGCCCTTCCACCGCGCGGAGGTGGACCGCGCCTGCCGGGTCCTGGAGATCGTCTCCGTCATCGCCGCCTCCGCGTGACGGGCCGCCGCGGCCCGCCGTCCCGTTCCGGCGGGGCCGGTCAGCGGTGCGGCGGGTCGATGCGGGAGCCGTCCGCGGTGAACAGCAGCAGGCGTGTGGCGTCGACGCCGACCCGGGCGGGCTCGCCCGTGCGCCAGACGGGGCGGGAGCCGACGCGGACGATGAGGTCGGCCCGGCGGTGGATGCCGCCCGTCTGCTCCTGGCTCTGGTACTGGGGCTCCTCGTCGGCGTCCGAGCTGGTGGGCAGCAGCCGGCGCATCATCGAGCGGATCCTGCTGCCCTGGGAGGCGTCGCTCGTGCGGGCGCTCAGCCGGGGGTCCGGGGGCTCGGGGACGGGCATCGAGGTGATGCCGGACTCGACGTAGGCGAGCCACTCGTGGCCGTGGTACTCCAGGGCGCGCACCCGCCCGAGGAAGACGGGTCCCTCGAAGGTCTCCGGGACCGGGGCCAGGCAGTCGGGCCGCAGGCCGACGAGGATCTGACTGCCCACGTGCTGGGAGATCGCGTAGGCGCGCGGATCGGTCCACGGGATCGTGATCTGGTGCGGGCCGAAGTCCAGCAGGATGAACTGGTTCTGCGGCGTGCGGACGGTCGCCGCGAGCAGGTTGAGCTGCTGGGAGTTGAGGAAGGCCGCGGTGAAGGCGGTGGCCGGGTCGTTGTAGACCTGGCCGGGGGTGCCCACGTCCTGGAGCACGCCGCGGTTCATGATGGCGATCCGGTCGGCCAGCGTCAGCGCCTCGACCTGGTCGTGCGTCACGTAGATCGTGGTGACCCCGAGGGAGCGGACCAGCGCGGAGATCTCCATGCGCAGCTCGGTGCGCATGCCGGCGTCCAGGTTGGACAGCGGCTCGTCCATCAGGAACAGCGAGGGCTGGCGCACGATCGCGCGGCCCATCGCGACCCGCTGCCGCTGGCCGCCTGAGAGCGTTCCAGGACGACGGTTGAGCGTCTCGTCGATGTGCAGCGCCTTGGACAACTCGGTGACGCGCTCCTGGACCACCGCGGGGTCGGCCTTGGCGATCTCCAGCGGGAAGGAGAGGTTGCCCCGTACGGTGCGGTGCGGATAGAGGGCGCCGTTCTGGAAGACCATGGCGACGTCGCGGTCGCGCGGCGCGAGGTCGTTGGCCAGCTGGCCGCCGAGCCACAGATCGCCCGAGGTCACCTCCTCCAGCCCCGCGATCATCCGGAGCAGGGTGGACTTCCCGCAGCCGGAGGGGCCGAGGAGCACCAGGAACTCCCCGTCGCCGGCACGCAGATTCATCCGGTCGACCGCAAGGTACCCACCGGGGTACACCTTGGTGACGTTGTCCAGGACGACGGTACTCATGCGCGCTCGTTCCTCCCGGACGCGGATGTCCGGATCCAACCCTGTGATTGATGAGGTAGTACATCGCGACACTTGCCCATGTGTCCATAGATGTCGTCAGAAATCGCACACATCCCGGTCACATCCTTGTTTCTGGTTAGTAGACGGTTGTTCTTATCGTCGGATTTTGGAGATTCGTTACCAGGTAGAGCCTGAGATGTTAAGGTTTGCGGAAACTTTCGGAAAGAGGTTCCATGGCGGTGGTGAGGCGTCCGGCAGAGCCCGCCCGGCTTGCGCCCCACCCGACCCCATGGTGAGGTACTGCTGATGGACGGTGGAGTAACGCGGATCCCCCGGTCTCGTCCCGACGGGGCCAGCACCCGGCTGGCCGACATCGCCGCCCAGGCGAAAGTGAGCGAGGCCACGGTGAGCCGGGTGCTCAACGGCAAGCCGGGGGTCTCGGCGGCGACGCGGCAGGCGGTGCTGACGGCGCTGGACCTGATGGGCTACGAGCGGCCGCAGCGGCTGCGGCAGCGCAGCAACGGCCTGGTGGGGCTGGTCACGCCGGAGCTGGACAACCCGATCTTCCCGGCCTTCGCCCAGGCCATCGAGAAGGCGCTGACCCAGCACGGCTACACGCCCGTGCTCTGCACCCAGCTGCCCGGCGGCGCGCCCGAGGACGAGTTCACCGAGCTGCTGATCGACCGCGGCGTCAGCGGCATCGTCTTCGTCTCCGGCCTGCACGCCGACGTCACCGCCCGGATGGACCGCTACTCCCGGCTCACCGACCGCGGCCTGCCGATCGTCCTGCTGGACGGCTACAGCGACCAGATCGACGCGCCCTTCATCTCCCCGGACGACCGGCTCGCCGCGCGGCTGGCCGTCCAGCACCTGGTGGACCTCGGGCACGAGCGCATCGGCCTGGCCGTGGGGCCCCGCCGGTTCGTGCCGGTGATCCGCAAGATCGAGGGCTACCGGCAGGCGATGGCCCAGCTGCTCGGATCGGCCGAGGTCGACGAGCTGATCTCGCACTCGCTGTTCTCGGTCGAGGGCGGCCAGGCGGCGGCGGTGAAGCTGCTGGAGCGGGGGTGCACCGGGATCGTGTGCGCCTCCGACCTGATGGCGCTGGGGGTCATCCGGGCCTGCCGCGACCGGGGGCTGGGAGTGCCGGAGGACGTGTCGGTGGTGGGGTTCGACGACTCGCCGCTGATCGCCTTCACCGACCCGCCGCTGACCACCGTGCGCAAACCGATCGGCTCGATGGCCTCGGCCGCGGTGGAGACCCTCGTGGAGGAGATCAACGGGGCGCCCGCCCGCCACGTCGAGCTGGTCTTCCAACCCGAGCTGGTGGTGCGCCGCTCCACCGGCTCCGGCCCCCTGGTCAACCGCTGACGGACCCCTGCCAGCCCCCGGCGCCCCGGCCGGCCGCCGACGGCCCCCGGTAACCCCTGGCGGCCGCCGGTCAACCGCCGCCGGCCGCGGTCCTCGCGGAGAGGACCCGCATCCCAGTCACCCGCGGCGATCACCGACGATCGCCGTCTTCCCGGAGAGGACCCTCGCCAGTGACCCACGACGTGGTCGTGATCGGCGGAACCGGTGTCGACACCACCGTCTACGTGCCCGAGCTGCCCCTGCCGTACGCCGACACCTACGCCGTCCCCCCGGTGATCGACCGGATCGGCAACACCGGCAGCGGCGTCGCGCTCGGCTGCCATGCCCTGGGCCTGCGGGTGAGACTCGTCGACCTGGTCGGCGACGACCCCCAGGGCCGGTTCGTCAAGGCGCACTTCGCCGAGCGGGGCATCGAGGCGGGCTGGGCCCCCGCCCCCCAGGGCACCCGGCGCAGCGTACTGCTCGTCGGCCCCGACGGACGCCGCACCTCCCTGTTCGACCCGCGCGCCGAGCCGGGGGAGCGGCTCCCGCGCGAGCTGTACCTCGACGCCGTCCGCCGCGCCCGGCACGTCCACGTGTCGATCACCGACTTCTCCCGGCACGTCTACCCCGACCTGGAGGGGCGGTCCGCCGCCACCGTCTCCACCGACCTGCACGACTGGGACGGCGAGAACGACCACCACCGCGACTTCGCCTACTCCTCCGGCCTGGTCTTCCTCTCGGAGACCGCCCTCGGCGGACGCCGCGAGAAGGTCATGCGCGACATCCGCGACCGGGGCCGCGCGGAGACCGTCGTCTGCACGGCGGGCGCCGACGGCTGCCACGTCCTGGACGCCGGCGGCCTGCGGCACTTCCCCGCCACCCCGCTGCCCGGCCCGGTGGCCGACAGCAACGGCGCGGGGGACGCCTTCGTCAGCGGCTTCCTCTACGGCAGGCTGAACGGCCGCCCGACGGAGGAGTGCGTCCGCCTCGGCGCGCTGGCCGGAGCCCACGCCTGCACGGTCCCGGGCACCCACGAGGATCCCATCACCGAGAAGGCCCTCCTCGACCGCTTCCCGGCCTGACCGCGAGGCGCTGAACCGGGCATGGCGGAGGCGCGTATCTCGCGGTGTGATGACATATCCGCGCATCCTGGTGCTCGCCGTCGTGCTCTGCACGGCCTGCTCGGCCCCCGGCGGCCCGGCCGGTGACGGGTACGGCGAGGCCGCACCGGAGAACAGGCCGATCACCGTCGAGCAGCTGGCGGCGAAGGTCGGCTGCCGGCCGAAGATCCAGATCGAGGCCGCCGAGCTGCGGCAGGCGCACTGCGCGACGCCGATGGGCGAGTTCTTCCTCACCACCTTCGCCACCCAGCGGGGCAAGGACGAGTGGATGGACGCCGCCCCCGAGTACAACCCGCACCTGGTCGGGCACCTGTGGACCGCGCTGTCCAGCCGCGACGTCCTGGAGCGCGTCCAGCGGAAGATCGGTGGCGACCTGCACCTGAAGGACCACCGGACCAAGACGCCCGCACCGGGCTGACCGGGGAGTCCGCGAAGCCCCCTCGCGGACTCCCCGGGCGGGGTCAGCGGCCGGAGCCCAGCCTCGCCAGCAGGGCGGCGGCCCGCTCCCGGTAGGCGGCCACGTTGCCCAGCTTCACGTGCTCGTAGCCGCGGATCATCTCGGGCAGTCCGGCCAGCTCGCGGACCGTCCCCTCGGTCTCCGGGGAGAGCAGGTCGAGGGCGCGGTGCACGTCCCGGGTGTACTCGGCGACGAGCTCCCGCTCGACCTTGCGCACCCCGGCCAGGCCGAACGGGTCCAGCCGGGTGCCGCGCAGCCTGCGCATGCCGTACATCACGCGGAAGGCCGGGTCGAACCAGGTGCCCAGGCGGATCTTGCGCTTCATGCCCAGGGCCCGCAGGACCGGCGGGTGCAGGTTGTAGGAGATCTTCGCGCCGGGACCGAACTCGGCGGCGATCCTGGCCCGCTCGGCCGGGTCGAGGTGGAGGCGCGCGACCTCGTACTCGTCCTTGTAGGCCATCAGCCGGTGCAGCTGCCGGGCGTACGCCTCGGTGATCGGGGTCCCGGCGGCCTGCGCCCCCCGCTGCTCCCGGACGAGCACCGCGCGGACCGCGTCGGCGTACCGGGCGGCGTAGCGCAGGTCCTGGTAGGCGGCCAGGTCCGGGATCCGGACCTCGAGCAGCCGGCGCAGCTCGCCGTCCCCGGCCGCGCCCACGGACTCGATCAGCCGCAGGACCTCGCCCTCCGGACGCGGGGCCGGGGCCTCGGGCGAGCCGGTCGCCGCCGCCACGGTCTCCGGCGCGGCCACGACCGCCCGGCCCCAGTGGAAGGCGGCCACGGTCTTCTCCGCGGACTTCCCGCCGCCCGTCCGGATGGCCCGCTCGATCGCCTGGAGGCTGAGCGGGATGAGCCCGCGCTGCCAGGCCGCGCCGAGCACGATCGTGTTGGCCGGCATGTGGTCGCCGAACAGCGCCTGGGCCAGCTCCTCGGCGTCGAGGTAGACGTTCAGCTCGCGGCGGGTCCGCGCCTCCAGCGCGCCGATCGGCGAGCCGAGCTCCGTCAGGTGCGTGGACGGGTCGAGCACCATGGAGCCGGTCGGGACCAGGCTGGTGGAGACCACGGCGACGGTCCGGTCGCGGTCGGCGGTGCGCAGGTGCTTGGGGTCGGTCGCGCCGATCAGGTCCAGGGCCAGGTAGGCGTCGACGCTGGCCGCGCTGGCCTGGCCGCTCCGGTCGCCGTCACCCTCGAAGATCAGGATGTCGGAGACGACCGTGCCGCCCTTCTGCGCCAGGCCGGTCTGGTCGAGCCCGCGGGACTGCTTGCCGTCGATCAGGGCGGCGGTGCCCAGGATCTGCGCGACCGACAGCACGCCGGTCCCGCCGATGCCGACCAGGCGGACCGTCGCCTCCCCGGCGCGGAGCTCCGGCGAGGGCGTCTCCGGAGGAGCCGGCACGGCGCGCCTGCCCGCCTTCCCGGCCTTCCCGGCCTTCTTCGCCTTCCCCGGGACCACGGTGACGAAGGACGGGCAGTCGCCCTCCACGCAGGAGTAGTCCTTGTTGCAGGACGACTGGTGGATCTCGGTCTTGCGGCCGAACTCGGTCTCCACCGGCAGCACCGACAGGCACTCGGACTTCTTCGCGCAGTCGCCGCAGCCCTCGCAGACCCGCTGGTTGATCGCCACCCGCTTGACCGGGTCGGGCAGCACGCCCTTCTTGCGCAGCCGCCGCTTCTCGGCCGCGCACTGCTGATCGTGGACCAGCACGGTCACGCCGGGGATCGCGGCCAGCTCGCGCTGGGCGTCCTCCAGCGCGCTCCGGTCGCGGACCTCGGCGATCGCGGCCAGCTTGACGCCCCGGTAGCGCTGGGGCTCGTCGGTGGTGACGATCACCCGGCGCACGCCCTCGATCTCCAGCCAGCGGGTCAGATCGGCCACCGCCAGGGACGGCTGGATCGTCTGCCCGCCGGTCATCGCGACCGCGCTGTTGTAGAGGATCTTGTAGGTGATGTTGACGCCCGCGCCGACGGCGGCCCGGACCGCGAGCGAGCCGGAGTGGTGGAAGGTGCCGTCGCCGAGGTTCTGGAAGATGTGCGGGGTGTCGGTGAACGGCGCCTGACCGATCCACTGGGTGCCCTCGCCGCCCATCTGGGTCAGGCCGGTGAGCGTGCCCTTGCCCTCGGTGTTGATGACCACCATGGTGTGGCAGCCGATGCCGGCCCCGACCGGCGCGCCGTCCGGGACGGCGGTGGAGCGGTTGTGCGGGCAGCCGGAGCAGAAGAACGGGGTGCGCTGGGCGGTGAGCAGCTTCAGCGGTTCCGGGCGGGAGATGACGGCGAGGTTCCGGGAGACCCGGTCGCCGAGGCCGGAGGGGGTCTGGTCCGTCGCGATGCCCTTGCGGCGCAGCCGGAAGGCGACGGCCTTGGCCGCCAGGTCGGCGTCCACGGCCCCCGCCTGCGGGATCAGCGGGGCGCCGTTCTCGTCGAGCTTGCCCAGCACGCGCGGGGCGCCGGCGGTGCCGTACAGGACGTCCTTGACCAGCGTCTCCAGCAGCGGCGCCTTCTCCTCCACGACCAGGATCTCCTCCAGGCCGCGGGCGAAGGCGCGGACGATCTCCGGCTCCAGCGGCCAGAGCATGCCGATCTTCAGCAGGCGGACGCCGACCTCCTCCGGCGTGATGCCGAGCTTGCGGAAGCCCTCGCGCACGTCGTAGTAGGCGGTGCCGGAGGCCGCGATCCCGAGCCAGGCGCCCGGGGGGTCGGCGGTGATCCGGTTGAGGCCGTTCTCGCGCGCGTAGGCGCGGGCCAGCTCGGTGCGCGGGCCGACGAGGGTGCGCTCCATCTCCAGCGACCACGGGGTGAGCAGGGTGGCGTTGGGCATGTGCCGGTACGGCCGGCCCTGGTATTCGACGGTGTACCCGCCGTCCCCGTCTCCGGCGCCGGGCATGACCGGGACGACCCGGTCATGCCCGACGCTCACGGTGGCGGTGCCGTCCACGACATTGGAGACGGCCTTCACCGCGACCCACAGACCGCTGGCCCGGGACGCCGCGATCGCATGGCGGCCCAGGTCCAGCAGTTCCTGGACGCTGCCAGGGTGGACGATCGGCATGCCGAGGGCGGCCAGCGCGCTCTCGGTGGCGGAGGGGAGCGTGGAGGACTTGCAGGTCGGGTCGTCGCCGCAGAAGGCGATCAGGCCGCCCAGGGGGTGGGAGCCGACGAAGTTGCCGTGCCGGAAGGCGTCGGCCGCGCGGTCCACGCCGGGCGCCTTGCCGTACCAGACGCCGAGCACGCCGGCCTTGCGCGGCCGGGGGAGCGTGGGGACGAGCTGGCTGCCCCAGGCGGCGGTGGCGCCCAGTTCCTCGTTCTGGCCGGGACGGTGCACGACGTCGAGCGGTTCGGTGTGCGCGCGGGCGCGGGCGAGCTCCAGGTCGAAACCGCCCAGCGGCGAGCCGGGGTAGCCGGACACCATCGTGCCCGTGTCGAGCCCGGCCCGGCGGTCGGCGCGCATCTGGTCGAGGATCACCCGCACCAGGGCCTGCGTGCCGTTCATGAAGACCTGGCCCTCGTCGAGGAGGTACCGGTCGTCGGGAGAGATCTCGCGGGCGTCGGCGAAGATCGTCATACTCGTGGTCCCGTCTGTCGGCCCCGCTGTGATTGCGGCAAGGCTATGTCAGAGGGGGCGGTACCCGATGTCAATATTCACGGTCATTTCCAGATGCGTTAGCATCCGCTGCCATGGATGCCACGGATCGCGCAATTCTGAGCCTCCTGCAGGTGGAGGGGCGGCTGAGCAACCAGGAACTGGCCGAGCGGGTACGGCTGACGCCCTCGCCGTGCCTGCGCCGGGTCCGCAACCTGGAGGAGACGGGGGTGATCCGCGGCTACCGGGCCGTGATCGATCCGGCCGCGGTGGGCCGCGGGTTCCAGGTCCTGGCCTACGTCGAGCTGAAGGGGCAGGACGCCGAGACCGTCACCGCCTTCGAGGCGGCCGTGATGGAGATCGACGACGTCGTCGAGTGCCTGCGCATGTTCGGCCACCCCGACTACGTGCTGCGGGTCGCGGTGCCCGACATGGAGGCCTACAGCCAGCTCCGCCTGGAGAGGCTCGGCCGCCTGCCCGGCCTGGACAAGCTCACCTCGCAGATCGCGATGAAGGCCCTCAAGCCCGGCGGCGTGCTCCCGCTGTGAGCTCCGGGGGCGCGGTGGCGCGGTGGCGCGCCCCCGGAAGGTGGGGCCCGCACGTCGGTGCGGGCCTCTGAGGCGGGGCCGGAACGCAGGGTTCTCGGTGGTCTTCTAGTCGGCGTCGTAGTGCCAGTACGTGCAATAAGTCTTACTGACCCCTGACTTCCAGACGGCCATGCATGCGCGCATGGTCATATATCTGTGCTTGTAGGCCGGACTTTTGGCGCGGTTTCCCAGACCGCATTGCGCCCAGGTGCTTCCACCGTCGCCGGATCGATCGACCCATGTCAGGTCGCCGGACCTGTGGCCCTTCATCTGGGCGTAGGACCGGTCCTTAACCGAACCGCCAAAAATCCCTGCCTGCCGGAGTTCGACGGTCACCTGCCGCCAGCCGTGGTCGGTGTCCGTCCACACCGATTGCGATTTCAGCAGGGAGGAGGAGACGTTGATACTGGTGGATTCGCCGCAAGAGGCGGCGTTCGCAGAACCTGTGCTCAGTGCGACCAGTGACACCGCCGCCACGGTCAACGAGACGGCGGTGGACAGCGTGCGCGAAGCCATTCTGTTCTCCTTCTGTAGGTTCCGTAAGAGTGAACCAAGGCGGAAGCGCGCACCGATAGGGATTCGACGGCATTCGAATATCATTTACATGAGCTGTGATCGCTGTAAGAGTAGATGTTTCGAGTCTTTCTCGGACCAGGTTCGCACCCTCTCCAGCCGCACTGGAAATCATCAGGGGAACCCCGGGAAGCGACCTGGTGCGCCGTTCTCATCCTTCGGCTCCACCCCGCCCGTAACCGGTGCCACGGCGATGCCGATCGCCGTGGGTTGTTTGGCGGGCGGTGTGCCGGGGAGTCGGTCTGCGCTGGAGACGTCGAGCGAACCGGGGAGTGGCCCTGATGATCCGTGGTCTCGTGCGAGGGAGCGTGGCCGGGTTGCTCGCCACCGCCGCGATGAGCGTGGTGATGGTCGCCGGGGACCGGGCCGGGCTGATGCGCGACCAGCCGCCCAAGCGCATCACCCGCGCGTTCCTGCCGGGGAACCGGCACCGGCCGAAGCCGGGCGAGGGGGTGCTCGGCGCCCTCGCGCACGCGGGGTTCGGCGCCGCCGGAGGCGCGCTGTTCGGCCTGCTGGCGCGGGGACACCGCCCCCCGGTCCCGGCCGGAGTCGGGTACGCCCTGGCGATCTGGCTGGCCAGCTACCAGGGGTGGGTGCCCGCGCTCGGCATCCTGCCGCCGATCTCCCGCGACCGGCCGGGCCGCGTCGCGGTGATGGGGGCCGGTCACGTGGTGTACGGCGCCGCGCTCGCCGCCGCGATGAGCCGCCTGAACCGCGACCTCCCGGACCGCGACGCGGGCCGTGACGAATCGACCCGTGAGTCCCCGGCCGCGGTGTTCGCGATGGGCGGCGCTTCGGACATGGCCCTTTTCTGGGCCTGAGGCGGGCCGGGCGGTCGGGGCCGGGGTTCTCGCGGGCGTGAGGCGGGCCGAGCCGGCCCCCGGTCTCAGCGTTTGCCGAAGGTGATGGCCCGCAGCAGGTCGGCGGCGGGCCGGTCGAGGACCGTGACGCTCGCCGCCGGGGGGAGCGTTCCGGTGCGGGCGCGGGCGACCAGCCGCTGCCAGCGGCGGCAGTGCCGGGCGAAGAGGGCGGGGGCCACGACCCGGCCGCGGGAGAGCTGTCCCTCGCGGGCCGTCCGGGGATCGACGTCGAGCATGACGAGGTGCATCCCGGCGCCGGACAGGCGGGCGATCCAGGCCAGGCCGTACACGATGTGCGGCCAGGTGCCCCGGCTGTGCGCGACGACCGTCCGGCCGCGGAGCACCGCGCTGACGATGCGCGCCATGTGGGTGGCGTGCACGATCGGGGTGCGCAGGCGCGGCGGGAGCGGGGCGAGACGGGGCGCCCACCACGCGCGGGCCTGCCGCGAGTCGATCACCACGGTGTCACCGGCCGTCACCGGCCCGGTCTCGTCGCCGCGCAGGCCGTACAACCGGTCCAGCAGGGTGCTCTTGCCCGCGCCGGGCAGGCCGGTGATCAGCACCAGGGATGCCGCCGGATAGGTCAGGTCCTCGACGGACGGCGGGCAGGCCGGTGTAGCGGCCACGTGCACCTCGCATGGGGGTCGGGAGATCAGGGAGACCGTCCTCCAATCATGCGTGCTGCCAGGACCTCTTCGGCACATGGGAGAGGCCGGGCATCCCCCGGGGCGGTTCCGGCCGCGCCCGCCCGCCCCGGGTCGTGACCCGCGCCCGCGGACCGGAGCGCGTCCGCGGCCGGTGGGAGGGGGAGCCCCCCGGCGGCGGAGTGCCCTTTCCCGGGCGGTGGGCTATGGTCCAGGTGATGAGGGGACCGCAGTGGGGAACACGCAGGCCCACCGCCGTAGCGGCCGTGGTGGGGCTGGTTCTGGCGGTCGTCCTGTCGGCCGCCGCTCCCTCTCCGTGGTCCGGCGGGTGGCGTTCCGCCGGAACCGGCGCCGCCCTCTGGGTCCTCCAGGGCACCGACACGCACCCGTCGACCGCGCCGAGGGCCCTGTCCGGCGGGGCCGAGCACCTTCCGGCTCCGGGACAGCCGCGCTCCCTGACGTTCACGGGGACGTCGGCGGAGGTTCCCGTCCTCGTACGGCTCGCCCGGTACGACGTCCGTCCGGCGGGTGACCCCAGGCGGGTGGCGCAGCGGGCCGTCACCCCGCGCAGCCCTCCGGCCCGCTGAGCGGTCCTTCCTCTTCTCCCGGCCTCCGCCGGACCTTCCCCGGCCTCCGCCGGGCGTTTCCCGGCCTCCACCGAGCAGCGGGCTCGGCGGAGGCCCCCGCGCCATGCCCGAGTACGGCGGCGCGTCACTCCGCGGGCGCCGCGCGGACCCGGCCGCCTTTCTCCGGCCCGGTCCCGGCGGCCCGCGGCATGCCCTGATCCCGCTTCCCGAAAGGATCTGATCACCATGACCGCAGACGTCCGTCTCAGCGACGTCCAGCTGGCTTCCATCCGCGAGGAGCTGCGAGGGCAGCTGTTCCGCTGGACCAAGCGACTGGCCGAGCTGGAGGCCGCGGTGAACGACGACGCGGTGGAAGTCTCCGCCAAGCCGGATGTCCTCGCCGACATCGTCTCCGTCGAGCGCAACATCGCCGTCGTGCGCGCCGCCCTGCGGAACATCGCGGAACTGGTCTACGGCCGCTGCGAGGGCTGCGGCGCGGACATCCCGTTCGAGCGCCTCAAGGCGCGTCCGCTGGCGGCCTTCTGCGTGGGCTGCCAGCGCCGCCGGGAGGTCCGCTGAGGTCGGCGGACCCCGCCGGGCCGAGTCCCACTGAGGTCCGCTGAGACCCGTCGGGACCCGCTGGGCGGCCGGTCCGGAGCGGTGGGGCTTCTCCCCTCCGGGCCGGCCGCCCCGCTCCGGGACGGCTCGCGCCTCCCCGCGGGCCCCGCGGCTCCCGGGCCCGCCCGGGGCGGGACGGACCGGTCAGTAGGAGGAGCCCGGCGCCGAGGTCGTCGCGGACGGGGAGGGCGCCGCCGGTGGGGCGGAGGGCGGCGCCGAGGCCCCCCGCCCCGCCCCCGCCGGGCGGATCAGGCCGACCAGGCCGTGCGCGCCGCCGTCGACGCCCGCGCTGAACCACAGGGCGTCCTCGCCGCCCACCGTCGCGGTGCCGGGCTCCAGGTCCCACAGGCCGCCCAGCGTGATCGGCCGGCCGCCGGAGGTGCGCAGCGGCCCGAGCAGGCGGCCGGTGCGCGGGTCGTAGGCGTTGATCCGCCCGTCGCCGAAGTTGCCCACCAGCAGCGTGCCGGAGCGGGCGCCGAAGTCGCGGGGGGCGAGCGTCATCGCCCAGGGGGCGTTCAGCGCGCCGCGGGCGGCGAAGCGGCCCACGAACCGGCCGTCGCCGTCGAACTGGCTGACGAACCCCTTGCCCGGCCCCGCCACCGCCTTGCCGGTCTCCGGATCGCGTTTGGCGTAGGCCACGAGGACGGAGCGGCCCACGACCTCGACGTTGAACGCCGAGTAGTCACGGGGCAGGGCGGGATCGCGGAACGCGCGCCGGTGCGTGCGCAGGCGGTCGAAGTCGCCGTCGAAGACGTGGACGCGGTTGTGCGCGAAGTCGGCGGCCAGCAGCCGCGGCCCCCGGTTGGTCTGGGCCAGGGCGAGGCCCTTGAAGTCGGCGCCGCGCACGAACGCGCCGATGATCGCGTCGTCGGGGTCGGCCTGGGCGTTCCAGCCGGTGATCGCCCCGCTGGGGCTGGCGAAGATGAACGTCGCGGGGCCCTGCCCGCCCGGACCCTTCACGGTGAACTCCTGGCCCGGGTTGACCACCTGCCCGGTGGGCCTGCCGCCGGGGACGCGGACCCGGGTCTTCTCCTGTTTCACGCCTCCCCGGCCGCCGGAGTAGACGGTGGCCAGGTCGCCGCCGGTGGCCGACACCCACAACGTCTTGCCCATGGCCATGCCCCACGGGTTGATCAGTGCGGGGTCGGTCACCGCGGCCCGGCCCCTGACGTCCGATACCAGGTTGGTGACGGTGAAACGGCTGCGCGTCTGGGTCTGGCCGTGGCCCTCGCCGCCGGTCGCGGCGTGCGCCGTACCGGCCGCGAGAGCCAGCAGAGCCGTACAGGTCGTGACGGTGCGTGCTCGCATTGATGCCTCCTCTGTCCGGGAGTGCTGTCGCCGCGAGATACGCGTGGGGCGGGTGCCCGGTTCAGTGACCGCGCCGGGCGGGGCGGGCGCCGGGCGGCGCGATCACTGAACCGGGACGTCCACCCGGCCGGGCCGGGGGTCCGGAGGGTCAGCCGGCGGGGCGCAGCGCCGCCGCCTCGGCGGCCAGCTTCTCGATCCGGGCGTAGTCGCCCGTGGCCAGGGCGTCGGCCGGGGTGAGCCAGGTCCCGCCCACGCAGCCGACGTTCGGCAGCGCGAGGTAGTCGGGGGCCGTGGCGAGCTTGATCCCGCCCGTCGGGCAGAACCGCACGCCGGGCAGGGGACCGCCCAGCGACTTCAGGTACGGCAGCCCGCCCGCGGCCTCGGCCGGGAAGAACTTCATCTCGGTCAGCCCGCGCTCGGCCAGCGCCATGACCTCCGACGCGGTCGCCACCCCCGCCAGGAACGGCAGGCCGCTGCCCTCCATGGCGTCCACCAAGGCGGCCGTGCTGCCCGGGCTGACCAGGAACTTCGCTCCCGCCTGCGCGGAGGCGCGCACGTCGTCGGCGGTCCGGACGGTCCCGGTGCCGATCACCGCCTCGGGGACCTCCGCGGCGATCCGCCGGACCGCCTCCAGCGCGGGGGCGGTGCGCAGCGTGACCTCGATGACCGGCAGGCCGCCCGCCACCAGGGCGCGCGCCAGGGGCACCGCGGTCTCCAGGTCGTCGATGACGACGACCGGGATCACCGGGGCGATGTCGAGAAGGCTCATGCGTACTCCATCGGAGAGGTGGTCAGGCGCTGGCGCAGCCAGGCCGCCGCGCCGGTGAGCGCGGGTTGCGGCGCCACGATCAGCGTCGTGGCGATGGCGGACAGGTAGTCGCCGAGCGCCGGGCTGGCCTCGAAGCGGCGCCGGAAGTCGCTGGCGCGCACCCGGTCCACGATACGGGGCAGCACGCCGCCGCCCAGGTAGACGCCGCCGCGGGCGCCCAGGGTCAGCGCGACGTTCCCGGCGAAGGTGCCGAGCAGGCCGCAGAAGACCTCGACGGTCTCGGCGCACAGGGAGTCGTCCAGCCGCGCCACGATGTCCGCGGGGGACAGGGACGGCGCGTCCACGCCGTGGACCCTGGCCAGGCCGCGGTGGATCCGGGCCAGGCCCGGACCCGACAGCAGGTGCTCGGCCACCACGTGCTCCAGGCCGTCCGCGCGCAGCGCCCGGACGATCTCGTGGTCCCGCTCGTCCAGGACCGGCACGGTGACGTGCCCGCCCTCGCCCGGAATCGGCACCCAGCCCTCCGCGGCGGGCACCAGCCCGGCGACGCCCATCCCCGTCCCGGGGCCGAGCACCGCCTTGACCCCGCGCGAGGGCTCGGGGCCGCCGAGGGAGAGCAGGTCGCCGCCGGTCAGGTGGGGCAGGGAGGCGGCGAGCGCCTCGAAGTCGTTGAGCAGCTCGACACGGGCGATCCCCAGGTCGCGGACCGAGCCCGACCATCCGGCGTTGGTCAGCCGGTAGCGGTCGCCGTCGATCGGGCCGGCGATCGCGATGCAGGCCGCTCCCGGCCGAACTCCGCCCGCGTGCTCCGCGAGATAGGCGGCTACGGCTTCGGGAAGACCCGCGTGGTCTTTTCCGGTCAGTACGGCCACCGCCTCGGGCTGCCCGCCCGGCTCGGTGATCAGGCCGAAACGGGCGTTGGTGCCGCCGACGTCGGCGACGAGCCAGGGTGTCGTCACGCCGCCCCGTCCCCCTCCGCCGGGCCTGCGCCGGCCAGGCTCTCGGAGCGGCCGTTGAGGGCGAAGATGCCGGCGCCGCGCTCGGCGGGCCCGGCCGTACGGCGGAACGCCTCGAACAGCTCGCGGCCGGTGCCCACCCACTGGGCGTCGGTGAGCGGCGCGCCCTGCGGGGTGCGGGCGGCCAGCTCCCCGGCCGGGACGAGCAGCTCCAGGGTGCCCGCCACCGAGTCGAGGCGGATCGGGTCGCCGTCCTGGACCAGCGCGATCGGGCCCCCGCGGGCGGCCTCGGGCGACAGGTGGATGGCGGCCGGGACCTTGCCCGAGGCGCCCGACATGCGGCCGTCGGTGACGATCGCCACCTTCTGGCCGCGGTCCAGCAGCACCGCCATCGGCGGGGTGAGCTTGTGCAGCTCGGGCATGCCGTTGGCGCTGGGGCCCTGGTAGCGGATGACCGCCACGAAGTCCTGCCCGTCCAGCTCGCCCGCCTCGAAGGCGCGCAGCAGCTCCAGCTGGTCGTCGAAGACCTTGGCCGGGGCCTCGACCACCAGGTGCTCCTTCTTGACGGCGGAGACCTTGATGACCGCGCGGCCCAGGTTGCCGTCGAGCATCTGGGTGCCGCCGTCGGCGGAGAACGGGTCGCTCACCGGCCGGAGCACGTCGAGGTCGGCGCTGCCCTCGGTCCGCTCGGCCCAGACCAGCTCGCCGTCCTTCAAATCGGCGGCGGAGCGGTAGTGGTCGAGCCCCTGGCCGGCGATCGTGAGCACGTCGTTGTGGAGCAGCCCCGCGTCGAGCAGGTCGCCGATGAGCACCTGCATGCCGCCCGCGGCCTGGAAGTGGTTCACGTCGGCCTGGCCGTTGGGGTACATCCGGGTCAGCAGCGGCACGGCCTTGGACAGGTCGGCCAGGTCGTCCCAGAGCAGCTCGACGCCGGCCGCCGCGGCGATGGCGACGAGGTGCATGGTGTGGTTGGTCGAGCCGCCGGTGGCCAGCAGCGCCACGCAGGCGTTGACGATCGCCTTCTCGTCGACCACCCGGCCGACGGGGGCGTACTCGGCGCCGTGCGCGGTGATCTCCACCGCCCGCCTGCCCGCGGCCCTGGTCAGGGCCTCGCGCAGCTCGGTGCGCGGGTTGACGAACGTCGAGCCCGGCAGGTGCAGGCCCATGACCTCGATCATGACCTGGTTGGAGTTGGCGGTGCCGTAGAAGGTGCAGGTGCCGGGGGAGTGGTAGGACTGCATCTCGGAGTCCAGCAGCTCGGCCTTGCCGACCTTGCCCTCGGCGAACAGCTGCCGGGTGCGGGCCTTGGCCTTGTTGGGCAGGCCGGAGGTCATCGGACCGGCGGGCACGAACACCGCGGGCAGGTGGCCGAAGTGCAGCGCGCCGATCAGCAGGCCCGGCACGATCTTGTCGCAGACGCCCAGCATGAGCGAGGCGTCGAACATGTCGTGGGAGAGCGCGATCGCGGTGGCCATCGCGATGACCTCGCGGCTGTAGAGCGACAGCTCCATGCCCGCGCGGCCCTGCGTGATGCCGTCGCACATCGCGGGCACGCCGCCGGCGAACTGGGCGATGCCGCCCGCCGCGCGGACCGCCGCCTTCAGGATCGGCGGGTAGGTCTCGTACGGCTGGTGCGCCGAGAGCATGTCGTTGTAGCTGGACACGATCGCCACGCCCGGCCGGACGAAGGCGCGCAGGTCGGGCTTGTCGGTCTCCGGGGCGCCGGCGAAACCGTGCGCCAGGTTGGCGCAGCCCAGGGCGGAACGGGCGGGACCGCGCTCGCGGGCCGCCTCGGCCTCGGCGTCGAGCCGGGCCAGGTAGGCGGTGCGGCTGGCGCGGCTGCGCTCGATCAGGCGGTCGGTGACCTCTCGGACGACGGGGTGCATCCGGCCTCCTCCATTGGGTTCGCGTCGGTCGGGATTGCGGGTGAGGTTCATGCGAGGTCCTCCTCGTGCCAGGTGCGGCCGCTGCGGGCGAGGAGTTCGTGCGCTCCGGCGGGGCCCGCGGTGCCCGCCGGGTAGGGCTCGGGAAGCAGGCTCTGCGACTCCCACTCGGCGAGGATCGGGTCGATCCACCGCCAGGCGGCCTCCACCTCGTCGCGCCGCATGAACAGCGTCGGGTTCCCGGCCAGGACGTCCATGAGCAGCCGCTCGTAGGCGTCGGGCACGCGGGCGGTGAAGGTGTCGGCGAAGCTCAGGCTCAGCGGGACCGGCTTGAGCGCCACCTCGCCCGCGCCCGGCTCCTTGGCCATCAGCTCCAGCCGGATGCCCTCGCTCGGCTGCAGCCGCAGCACCAGCCGGTTGGGCGTGCTGCCCGGGAAGATCGAGTGGGGTACTTCCTTGAACTGCACCACGATCTCCGAGGACCGGTACGGCATACGCTTGCCGGTGCGCAGGTAGAACGGCACGCCCGCCCAGCGCCAGTTCTTCACCTCGGCGCGGATGGCGGCGAAGGTCTCGACCCGCTGGGAGGCCTCGGTGGGCGGGGTGTTGTCGGGCTCGTCGAGGTAGCCGGGGACCTGCACGTCGCCGGAGACGCCCGCGGTGTACTGCCCGCGGACGGTGAAGCGGTCCACCTCGCCGCCGACGATCGGCCGCAGCGACTCCAGGACCTTGACCTTCTCGTCGCGGATGGACTCGCGGTCGTTGCGGGCCGGGGGCTCCATGGCGACCAGGCACAGCAGCTGGAGCAGGTGGTTCTGGACCATGTCGCGCAGCGCGCCGGCGTGGTCGTAGTAGCCGCGGCGGCCGGGCGTGCCGACGGTCTCGGCGGCGGTGATCTGGACGTGGTCGATCCACAGGGAGTTCCAGATCGGCTCCAGGAACGCGTTGGCGAAGCGGAGCACCAGCAGGTTCTGGACCGTCTCCTTGCCCAGGTAGTGGTCGATGCGGAAGATCTGCCGCTCGTGGAAGATCGCGCCGACCTCGTCGTTGATGTGCTGGGCGCTGGCCAGGTCGCGGCCGAGGGGCTTCTCCAGCACCACCCGGGAGGCGGGGGTGACCAGGCCGGCGCGGTGCGCCTCGCGGCAGAACGGGCCGAAGGTCATGGGCGGGCTGGCCAGGTAGAAGACCCGGGCCCGCTGCTCGTGCCCGGCGAGCATGGCGGTGAGCCGCGCCCAGCCGGTCGGGTCCTGGCCGCCGATGTCGATGGTGACGTGGTGCAGGCGGGTGAGGAAGCGCTGCCAGGTGGCGAGGTCGTCCACCGGCACCGAGCCCCGCACCTCGGCGTCCACCTTGCCGCGGAAGTCGTCGTCGTCGAGCCCGCCGCGGGACATCGCGATGATCCGGGTCTCGGCGGCGAGCAGGCCGTCGCGGTCGGCGTGGTAGAGCGCGGGCAGGAGCTTCCGCATGGAGAGGTCACCTGTGCCGCCGAAGACGATCAGATCGGCGGGCTGAGGGGTCTCGGACATGGGGGAGCTCCGTACTTGATCTTCCGGTTCAGGGATAGATCGGACACTAGCCATGTCTTGCGCTTCACACAAGCGGAGTTTTGTAATTTGAGATGAGAAAGTTTGAACTTTTCATTTCCTAAGCGGGTGTGGTTCACTGAGCCGATGCCTCGACGTCCCGCCACCGCGCTCGCCACGAGCGGTGAGGTCCTCCGCCTCATCCGCACGGGCGAGGCCGTCACGCGCGCGGACATCGGGCGGGTCACCGGCCTGTCCCGGCCCGCCGTCTCCCTGCGCGTCACCGAGCTGCTGGACCGCCGCCTGGTGGTGGAGGACACCGAGGGACCCTCCACCGGCGGCCGCCCGCCGACCCGGCTGGCCTTCAACGCCTCCGG
This sequence comes from Planobispora longispora, assembly GCF_016863135.1. Taxonomy (GTDB): domain Bacteria; phylum Actinomycetota; class Actinomycetes; order Streptosporangiales; family Streptosporangiaceae; genus Planobispora; species Planobispora longispora. Next base: position 141,405 of record NZ_BOOH01000001.1, on the reverse strand, counting down.
AGGGGTCGTGCTGGTGGGCGCCCTGGGCGCCAGCCGCACCCAGATCGCCGTCTGCGACCTCGCCGGATCCGTGCTGGACCGCGCCGACCTCGGCATCGACGTGGAGGACGGCCCCGCCGTCGTGCTGCCCCTGGTCATGCAGACCTGGAGCGAGCTCCTCGGCGACCGTCCCGTCTCACAGGTCCGCGGCGTCGGCCTGGGCGTGCCCGCGACCGTGGAGTTCGCGGCCCGCCGCACCGAGAGCGCCCGCATCATGGCCAACTGGACCGGCGTGGCGATCCCGCCGATCATCGAGGAGCGCTTCCCGGGCCCGGTCTTCCTCGACAACGACGTGAACGTGATCGCCATCGGCGAGCATCGCGCGATCTACGCCGGCGAGGCCGACGACCTGCTGTTCATCAAGGTCTCCACCCGGATCGGCGCGGGCGTCATCGCGGGCGGCGAGATCCTGCGCGGCGCGCTGGGCGCCGCCGGGGAGATCGGCCACATCCCGGTCCGCCACGGCGGGGGGGTGCTCTGCCGCTGCGGCAACACCGACTGCCTCGACTCGGTCGCCAGCGCCACCTCGATCCTGCGGACCCTGCGGGAGCGGGGCCGCGACGTCAAGACCCTGGCCGACGCGGTCGCGCTGGTCCGCGCGGGCGACGCCGAGACGATGGCGGTGATCCGCGACGCCGCCCGGATGCTCGGCGAGGTCGTCGCCACCGCGGTCAACATCCTCAATCCGGCCGTGGTCGTCCTCGGCGGCGACGTCGCGGAGGCGTTCCAGCCGCTGGTGTCCGGCGTCCGCGAGGTCGTCTACCGCCGCTCCACCGCCCTGTCCACCCGGAATCTGCGCATCGAGCGCAGCCGTCTCGGTCCCGGGGCGGGCATCACCGGCTGCGCCCACATGGTCCTCGACCACATCCTGGCCCCCGAGGCCGTCGACGCCCTCGCCTGACCGGCCCCGGTACGGGCCGTGCTCCCCCACGGCCCGCCGCAGGGCCTCTCAGCCCGCTTCCGTCATGCCTCCGCGCGTCCTGCGGCTCTGGTTCTGGCGGCGGATGGCCACCGCGATGTCGACGGCCGCCACCAGCGCGAGCACCACCATCACGACGCTCAGCCAGACGAGGCCGCCGGCGAAGGCGAGACCGCCGATGGCGAGCGCGGCGAGCAGGGCGAAGGAGCCGATGCGGATGTGCGCCACGTCACGGGGCGTCGCCGGGACCATCGGCTTGCCGGTCTTCGACAGCTGCTCCGGCTGTTGCGGTTCGTACGTCATGTTTCCCCTCCTCAGCATCAGGCCTCCCGTACCCGCCCGGGCCCCTCCCATGCACGCCGCATGATCCGGGGACGATCGGGCAGGGGGCTCCGGCGATCAGAGAAGGAGAAGAGGTGAGTTTCGAGATGCCGGCACGTGAAGAGCTGCCGTCGACCCTGCGCCGATCCCCGAAGAAGGCGCAGGAGACGTGGATCAAGGCGCACGACTCCGCCGTGGAGACCTACGGGGAGGGCGAGCGGGCCCACCGTACGGCCTTCGCCGCGCTGAAGCACTCCTTCGAGAAGGTGGGCGACCACTGGGAGCCCAAGAAGGGCGGCAAGGGCCCTTCGGACGCCCAGGCGAAGAAGAGCACGCCGAAGGCGGGCAGGACCGCCGAGGGCGTGGACGCCAACGCCTCCAAGGAGCACCTGTACGACCTGGCGCGGCGCCTGGACGTCAAGGGGCGCTCAACCATGAGCAAGCCCCAGCTCGTCGAGGCGATCAAGAAGGCCAACCGGAAGGCCACGGCCGAGGCCCGCTGACCGGGGCCGGCCCGATCGGCCACCCGTCCCCGGGGCCGCCGATCCCGCGGGTGGCGCCGCGCTCCCGGCGGCGGGCCGCGACGACCGGAGGGCTGTCCGTTTTGATGAAAATTCTTTCTCCCTGAGCTATAAGCGGTGTGCCATCGGAAAGGAAGGCCGGAAGCTAGCGCGCACGGAGGGAGACGTCACCATGACGGACGTGTCGAGCATGGGTCCGGGTCCGGGCGATGAGCGCCCGGTGCTGACCAACCGGCAGGGCCACCCGGTCTACGACAACCAGAACCAGCGCACGGTGGGCTCCCGGGGGCCCGCCACGCTGGAGAACTACCAGTTCCTCGAGAAGATCAGCCACTTCGACCGCGAACGCATCCCCGAGCGGGTGGTGCACGCCCGGGGCGCGACCGCCTACGGCTACTTCGAGGCCACCGGCTTCCTCGGCGACGAGCCGATCGCCCGCTACACCCGGGCCAAGCTGTTCCAGGAGGCGGGCAAGCGCACCGACGTGGCCCTGCGCTTCTCCACCGTGATCGGCGGCCGGGACTCCTCCGAGGCCGCGCGCGACCCGCGCGGGTTCGCGGTGAAGTTCTACACCGAGGACGGCAACTGGGACCTCGTGGGCAACAACCTGGCCGTCTTCTTCATCCGGGACGCCATCAAGTTCCCCGACGTCATCCACGCCCTCAAGCCGGACCCGGTGACGTTCCGCCAGGAGCCCAACCGGATCTTCGACTTCATGTCGCAGACGCCCGAGGCCATGCACATGCTGGTCAACCTGTTCAGCCCGCGCGGCATCCCCGCCGACTACCGGCACCAGCAGGGCTTCGGCGTCAACACCTACAAGTGGGTCAACGACCGGGGCGAGACCCACCTGGTGAAGTACCACTGGATGCCCAAGCAGGGCGTGCGGAGCATGACGGCGGCGGACGCGGCGGCCGTACAGGCCGGCGAACTCGGGCACGCCACCAAGGACCTGCGCGACGCCATCGACCGGGGCGACTACCCCGAGTGGGATCTGCTGGTCCAGATCATGACCGACGAGGAGCACCCCGAGCTGGACTTCGATCCGCTGGACGACACCAAGGTCTGGCCCGAGAACGAGTTCCCCGCCCGGAAGGTCGGGACGCTGGTGCTCAACCGCAACGTCGAGAACAACTTCGCGGAGAACGAGCAGATCTCCTTCGGCACCGGCGTCCTGGTCGACGGGCTCGACTTCTCCGACGACAAGATGCTGGTCGGCCGGACCTTCTCCTACAGCGACACCCAGCGCTACCGGGTCGGTCCCAACTACCTCCAGCTCCCGGTCAACCAGGCCAAGAACGCCGACGTGCGGACCAACCAGCGCGACGGCCAGATGACCTACCTCGTGGACGGCGCGGGGGAGAACCCGCACGTCAACTACGAGCCGTCGATCACCGGCGGCCTGCGCGAGGCGCAGTACCCCACGCACGACGAGCAGGGACCGATGATCAGCGGGCGGCTCACCCGCAAGCGCATCCCCCGCACCAACGACTACAAGCAGGCCGGGCAGCGCTTCCGGCTGATGGAGCAGTGGGAGCGCGACGACCTCGTGCTCAACTTCGTCACGCTGCTGTCGCAGTGCGACCGGCCCATCCAGGAGCGCATGGTCTGGCACTTCCTGCTCGTCGAGGACGAGCTCGGGCTGCGCGTGGGGGAGGGGCTCGGCATCGCCCCCGAGGACGTCGCCCACCTGGAGCCGCTGGCCAGCCAGGACCTCACCGACGAGGACCGCGACCGCCTGTCCCGGCTGGGCAAGAACGGGCCGCGTGACGTCACCGGCCTGGAGATGACCCACTGCGTGCCGAACGAGCGCGCCGTCATGGCGTAGGAGACGGCGTACGCGTACGGCGCCCGCGCGGGCCGGTCCCCGCGCGGGCGCCGCCGTTCTGCCGGGGGACAGGGCGGGTACGACGCCCGGAGACGGACCGCCCCTGTTGACGGCAGGGTTCACTGGCCTTGACGAGAAGCGGTTCTCCGGAAAACGTTGATTCAACCGGGCCTCGCCGGGCAGTCGCTTCTCCCAGCACGACCGCCCGGCCGGGGAACGGCTGCCCGGCGAGCGCGCCCTCCCCGCGACGGGCCCGCCGCCGGGACCGGGCTCCCGCCGGGCTGGGACGGATGACTCGCGAGGAGGCCCCCATGCCCCACAGTCCGGTGAACCCAGCTCGCGCCGCGGCGTCGGCCCTGGCCACCGTCCTGGTCGCCACCCTGGCCGCGTGCGGCGGGGTGGGATCCGGAGGAGACCAGGGCGGTGAGAGAACCGGCGGCGCGGCCTCGCTGACCACGATGGGCTTCGGGCTCCCCGACGAGATCGCCAAGGTCCGCGTCGACGCCTTCAAGAAGGCCAACCCCGGTGTCGCCCTCCAGATCAACGAGGGCCAGTTCGACGAGCAGGCGTTCCTGTCGGCGGTCGCCGCCGGCAACCCGCCGGACGTCGTCTACCTCAGCCGCGACCGGATCGGCAGCTACGCGGCGCGCGGCGCGATCCAGCCGCTGGACGGCTGCCTCAGCGAGCAGAACGTCCCGACCGGGGACTTCTACCCGGCCGCCCAGCAGCAGGTGAAGTACGACGGCAAGTGGTACGGCGTCCCGGAGTTCTACAACTCGATCGTCCTGGTGGTGAACGACAAGGCCGCCGAGGACGCCGGGGTCGATCCGGCGGACATCGACACCTCCGACTGGAACCGGCTGGCGGAGCTGGCCGAGAAGATGACGCGGACCGAGGGCGGCAAGATCGAGCGGTTCGGCTTCTACCCGAAGCTGCCGGAGTTCCTCCCGCTGTGGGCCAAGGCCAACGGCGCCGACATCCTCAGCGCCGACGGCCGCACCTCGCACCTGAACGACCCGAAGGTCGCCGAGGCGCTGGACTACGCGAACGGGCTCGTCGAGGCCCAGGGCGGCTGGACGAAGCTCAAGGCGTTCACCGACACCTTCGACTACTTCGGTGAGGGCAACCCGTTCGTCAAGGACCAGATCGGCGCGATGCTGACCGAGCAGTTCGTGGTCACCGCGATGGCCGGGACCACGCCGGACGTCGCCATCACCGTGCTGCCGTTCAAGGACCGCCAGGGCAACCCGGTCAACAACGTGGGCGGCAACGCGTGGGTGGTCCCCAAGGGGGCCAAGAACCCCGACGCCGCGTGCACGTGGATCAAGACCATGACCGCGGCGGACACCTGGATCGCGGCGGCCCGTGCCCGCGCCGACAAGCGCGCCCAGGAGGGCAAGGCCTACACGGGCACCTACACCGGCAACGCCAAGGCCGACGAGGTGATCTTCTCCGAGATCGTGAAGCCGAGCGGGAAGAAGGCGTTCGACGACGCGGTCAAGGTGATCCGCTCGGTCCAGCAGGCCGGGTTCGTGGTGCCGCAGTCGGCGGCGGCGACCGAGTTCAAGAAGGCCTGGGAGGACGCGGCGATCCGGGTGCTGCAGGGCGACCAGAAGACCGCCGACTCCCTCGGGCGGGCGCAGACCGAGGCGCAGAAGGCCATCGACGAGGCGACCTCGTGAGCAGCCGGCCGTACGGCGGCGCCGGAGAGGGGACGGGGACGGCGGCCGGGGGGACCCGGTGAGGCGTCTGCGGCCGGAGACCCGCTGGGCGTACGTCTTCCTGCTGCCGTGGCTGATCGGCCTGGTGATCTTCCAGGCCGGGCCGATGGTCGCCAGCCTGGTGCTGTCGTTCACCGAATACGACCTGATCGGCTCGCCGGAGTTCGCCGGGACGGCCAACTACGCGCGGATGGCGGAGGACCCCAAGGTCGCCCGGGCGATCGGCAACACCGTCTTCTACACGCTCCTGCACGTGCCGCTGGCCATCGCCCTGGCGCTCGCCCTGGCCCTGGTGCTGAACCGGATCACCGGCCGCGCCGCCGGGGCGTTCCGGACGATCTTCTACCTGCCGTCCATGACCCCGTACGTCGCCGTCGGCGTGCTCTTCCTCTTCCTGCTCAACGGGCAGGCGGGGATGGTCAACCAGTTCCTCGGACTGTTCGGGATCGAGGGACCGCAGTGGACCACCGACCCCGACTGGGTGCTGCCCGGCATCGTGGTGATGTCGCTGTGGAACCTGGGCTCCACCACGATCATCCTGTTCGCGGCCCTGCGGAACGTCCCCCGGGAGCTGAGCGAGGCCGCGATGATCGACGGGGCCGGGACCTGGCAGCGCTTCCGCGCGGTGACCCTGCCGATGATCAGCTCGGCGCTCTTCTTCGTGGTGATCATCAACACGATCACCTCGCTGCAGATGTTCGACCAGGTCTACACGATGTTCTTCGGCAACCAGACGGCCCAGCAGTCGTACGGCGACGCCGCGCTCTTCTACGTCGTGTACCTCTTCCAGCAGGCCTTCCAGTTCCTGAACATGGGGTACGCGTCGGCGCTGGCGTGGGGGCTGTTCCTGGTGATCGCGGCCATCACGCTGGTCCAGGTGAAGGTGGGCAACCGGCTGGTCTACTACGAGGCCGAGGAGCGTGCCTGATGACGGCGGCGGAACCGATCCAGGCCACCGTCCAGGTCGCCCCCGCCCGGACCGGGACGGCCCCGCCGGCCGACCCGGCTGGCCGGGGCACCAAGAGGGTCTTCTTCCTCACCGTCCTGGCCGCCGCGTCGGTGGTCTTCCTGTACCCGTTCGTCTGGCTCGTCGTCGCCTCGCTCAAGCCCCGCGACCGGACGTTCACCGACCCGTTCCTCCCCTGGCCGGTCCCGTTCCGGCCGGAGAACTACGCGGCGGTCTGGGATGCGGCGCCCATGCTGGCCTGGCTGGTCAACACGGTGATCGTCGGTGTCGCGGCGGCGCTGGCGGTCACCCTGTCCAGCGCGTTCGTGGCCTTCGGGTTCGCCTACTTCCGTTTCCCCGGCCGGAACCTGATCTTCGGCAGCGTGCTGGCCACGATGATGCTGCCCGCCGCGGTCACCCTGGTGCCGACCTTCCTGATCTGGAACGCGGCGGGGCTGACCGGCACCCAGGTGCCGCTCTGGGCGGGCAACCTGTTCGGCTCGGCGTTCTACATCTTCCTGCTCCGGCAGTTCCTGCTCGGCGTGCCCCGCTACGTCTTCGAGGCCGCCCGCGTCGACGGCGCGTCGTACCTCGACCTGTTCCGGCGGATCGCGCTGCCGCTGTCGCGCCCCGCGCTGATCATCGCCTTCATCTTCGAGCTCAAGGCCAGCTGGTTCGACCTGATGAAGCCGCTGATTTATCTGCAGGACCCGGCGCTCTACACGCTGCCCCGGGGGCTGAAGGCGGTCGTCGACCAGTTCTACCAGGGCGGCGATCCCAAGTGGGAGATCGTCCTGGCGGCGAGCGTCGTCACCACCCTCCCGCTGATCGTCATCTTCTTCCTCGGGCAGCGCTACTTCGTCCAGGGCATCGCCACCACCGGCCGCCGCGGGTAGGGGCCCCGTACGGCGGGCCGGAGAAGAAGCCAGGAGGCCAGGAGAGCAGGAGATCAGGGGACCGGAAAGCCGTGAGGGCCGCCCTTCCCGGGAAGGGCGGCCCTCGCCTCGACGATCCGGACGGCCCGGTCTCGGGGGACGGGCGTCCGGCGGACGTCAGTCCGTGCTGAGCGCGTCGAGCAGGTCCCCGACGGGCCGGTCGGGCAGCGCCCGGGCCACGTCGGCCAGGGCCACGATCCCGACCAGCTTGTGGCCGTCGATCACCGGGAGCCTGCGCACCTTGTGCGAGGCCATCGTCCGGAGGATCTCCGCGGCGTCGTCGTCGGCGCCGATGGTCACGGCCTCGCCCTGGGCCAGCTCGCCGGCCAGGCAGGTGCCGGGATCCTTGCCCTGGGCGAGGACCTTCACGACGATGTCGCGGTCGGTCAGCATGCCCTTCAGCCGGTCGTCCGTGCCGCAGATGGGCAGGGAGCCCACCCCCAGGCGCGCCATCTTCCTGGCGGCGTCGAGAACCGTCTCGTCGGCGTTAACGCACTCCGCGTTCGACGTCATGATGTCCCGTGCGGTCGGCATTCTCGCTCCTTTCGGTGGGTTGCGGTCTTGTGCGGCTGCCCGTCGAAAACCGGATGAAACCGGTCTGAAGCGAATACTGTGATCATTAACGCGAAAGGGGGAATCGGGAAATCGCGTCCCAAACGGAGGACGCCGGATCCCGTCGCCGATGGAATACCGCAACCTCGGGCGCAGCGGCCTGATGATCAGTGAGGTCACCTATGGGAACTGGCTCACCCATGGCGAGCTGGTGGACCGGGAACAGGCCGTGGCGTGCATACGGACGGCCCGAACGACCGCGGTCTGAGCCGTAAGCACATCATGGAGTCCTGCGAGGCGTCCCTGCGCCGTCCGCGTACCGACTGCATCGACCTCTACCAGGCGCACCGCTTCGATGAGACGACGCTCCTGGAAGAGGCCCTGATCGCCTTCGACGATCTGGTCCGCCAGGGCAAGGTGCTCTATCTCGGTGTCTCCGAGTGGACGGCTCCGCAGATCGAGTCGGCGCTGACCGTCATCCGCGAGCTCGGCCTGCGCAGCCGTATCATCGCGAATCAGTCGACCGGGATCCCGCCGAAACCGCCCAGATGATGGCGGTCAAGCCGACCTGGAGAGCCGCGGGCTGACCGGAGGGCCGGAGCCGGAGGGGCCGTCGCAGGACACCGCGCTGTTCCCCGGGTTCCGACCGCCCGGAGGCGGGGCCGGAGTGCCGGCGTCGCCTCCGTGGGGCGCTCCGGCCGCTGTTTGCCGGATGGGGGCGCGGGTAACGATCTGTGTGTCAGAGATATCGCGATTACGGCGTTATGTCCCCGCCCGTCAGGATCTCCGGGTCCGGTGGCGCCTGTCGGTGACGGAGTTCCTGTTCACCCCTCTTCTGATGGTCCTCGGCTCCGTCGCGCTCGCCGCCGGAGCCGTTCTCCTCGACTCCTCCTCGCCGGACTGGCCCGGTGAGATCCGCGGATTCTTCCTCCGCGTCTTCCCGCACGACAACCTGATCAGCATGTTGCGGGTCATCGCGACCGGCCTGGTGACGGTGACCACGCTCACCCTGTCGGCGCTGCTGGTGGCGATCTCGCACACCGCGACCACCGTCGCCCCCGTCGTGTTCGACCAGTTCCTGCGGCGCAGGGCCAATCAGGCGTACTTCGGCTACGTCGCGGGCTGCGCCACCTACACCTACCTCGTCATGGCCGTCATGCGGCCCGAGTGGACCGGGATCGCGGCGCTGCTCGCGCTCATCCTGGCCGCCGTGGCGCTGGTCCTGCTGGTGTTCATGGGCTACCTGATGATCGACCAGATGCGTCCCACCTCCGTGGTGCGCTCGATCCAGGACCTCGCCTTCGCGGCCCGGCTGCGCCAGCTCCCCCTGCTCGCGCGCTCCCACGTCCGCTCCCGCCTCGACGGCGAGGCGACCCCGGTGACCACCCGGGCGACCGGCTACGTGGTCGACATCAGCACCGCGCGCCTGGAGAAGCTGCTGGCCCCCACCGGGGACGCCGTCGAGGTCGCCTTCCAGGTGCGGATCGGGGACCTGCTCGCCTACGGCGACATCGTCGCCCGCATCCGCGGCGGCAGCGAGGCGCAGCGCCGTACGGTCGCCGACGACGTGCTCGACTGCGTCACGATCGACCGGATCCGCAACGCCGACGTCGATCCCGACCACGCCATCGAGCAGCTCGGAAACGTGGCCTGGGCGGCGACCTCCACCCGGCAGAACCCCGACGTGGCGCTCGCCTCGGTCGGGGCGCTGCGCGACCTGTCGGCCCGCTGCGCCGCCGCCGGGGTGCCCGACGCCGCGGCGTACGGCGGGCCGCTGCCGGTGGTCTACGACGACGCCCTGCAACGGCGGATCGTGGCCGCCCTGGTGGACCTGGTGGTGGTCAGCACCTCCTCCCGGCAGCACCAGACCTGCGCCGTGGCGCTGTCCACCCTGGCCGAGATCCTGCCCCAGCTGGAGGACCGGGACCGGGACGTGGCGATCATGAGCCTGCAGCGGGCGCTGCCGGCGACGCTGTCGCACGTGGCCAGCGTGGAGATGGGCCGGGGCCTGGCCAAGCTGCGGGCCGCGTTCGACGCGATCGGCCGGGAGGACATGGCCGACCAGGTCCGCGACATGGGCCCCCGGCTGGTGCGGGAGAACGGCCTGGGCGACGGCGACCTCATCGACCACCTCGACGACCACGACATCACCGGCCCCCGCCCGTTCCGCTACCGCTGAACCGGCCGCCGACGGGCTCCGGTCACCACCCGGCCGTGCGGGCGGCCACCTTCCTTCCGGCGCGTCCGGCGACCGCCACAGCGGGATGCTGCTGTGGCGGGCCAGGCGGGGGATACGCTCGGTCGTCGTCTGCCGGCTCTCGCAGAAGGCGCTGGCCGAGGCCGAGGCTGATCTGGCCGAAGGACACTCCGTCAGCACGATCGGCTACGAGGTGTTCTCGATCAAGGAATACACGATCGGCCGCTATCACGGCAGTTACACCGTGACCCGCGTGGACGGCGGCACCTGGCGGCTCGGGCTGCCCTATCGGCACACTCGCCGCTCGATGTGGCGGGAGCTGACTTTCGCGCTCAAGACGGGGGCGGCGTACGTCGCCGACGCCGACATCGTCGAGCTGACCCTCCAGCTGCGCCGGGTCCGGTCGCCGAGGTGACCGCCCGGTTCACGGCGCGGCGCCGGCGGGTCCGCCGCCGGCGCCGCGAACCGGTGCGTCCGCCGCGCGCGGGGGAAACCCTCACTCCGGCTATCCCTCGACGCCGGTGGCCTTGTGCGCCGCGCCGACGGGCTTGGACTCGGGTGATCCACGCTGGCGCAGGTAGATGGCGAGCACGACCATGGACAGCACCGCCAGGAACTCCGACTGCCAGTTCTGCAGGGTGCGGTTCCAGAAGTCGGCCGAGCCGACGTACTCCCACCAGCTCAGCGGGTCCTGCATCCGGGCGAGCTGTTCGGCGTTGTGGGCCGCCCGGCCCGCCAGGGACTGGGCCAGCCACGACAGGAGGAAGATCAGTCCCATCGTCAGGCCCAGGGAGTTGCTGTACAGCTTCAGGCGCAGCCCGGTCACCTTGGCCCAGGCGGGGCTGTCGGGCTCGGAGTGACGGCCGACCTGCTGGTCGGAGTCGCTCTCCGTGCCCTCCTTGCCCGGCTCCTTCGATTCGGGTGAGCCGCGCTGCACCAACCAGACCGTGGCCATGATGAACAGCAGGAACTGCAGGTACTCCGACTGCCAGTTCTCCGCCACGTCCACGGCGAAGTCCGAGGAGGTGACGTACGCCGCCCAGGAGAGCGAGGTCCCGCCCTCGGCGAGCTGGCGCTCGTTGTAGTCGGCGTTGCCCGCCACCGACTGGCCGGCCAGAGCCAGCAGGAACAGGCCCAGGAAGAACAGGCTCAGGGCGTTGTCCTTGAGAAAGCTCCGCATGGCGTCCCCCTAACGGTTGAGCAGGCCGATGGTGAGCACGTACGCCAGGCCGACGCCGATGATGACGAGGGTCGTGACGAACATGAGACGCATGTCAGCCCTCCACTCCGCAGTCGTACGGCAGGTCGCCGCGGGCCTGGCAGCCCGCCCCGCGGACCAGCCAGCCCTGCGGGAACCGGTGCAGGAAGACGGTGTCGCGCTCCAGCCGCACCTGGGCCTCGTCTCCCCAGATCTCGGCCTGGCGGATCGCGCCCCCCGACAGGTTCAGGGAGAGGACGGCCTGGGCGCACCCCTGATCGCCGTTCTGGAGGCTCTCGGCGGCCCGGGGGGTCAGCAGCGCGCACGCCTGCTCGCCCTGGCCGCCCGCCACCGCGCTGTGGAAGCGCTCCGCCGCCTGTCCGGCGTCCCCCTGCTCGGCGGACGCACATCCGGCCAATCCGGTTAAAAAAGACATTGTGGCTATAAAAGTGATTTTTCGATTCATCGGCTCCCCCTTCCCCCTTGACCACGGGAATCACATGGAGATCGCCGGTCCCCCTTCGATGATCTCGGTGAGCAGACGGTCCCAGTCGCCCAGGAACCTGTCCAGACCGTAGCGGGAGAGTGCGGCGGCGCGGGCGGTTTTGCCGACCTGCCGCGCCAGCTCCGGCTCGCCCACGAAGGCGTCCAGGGCGGCGGCGAGCACCGAGACGCGGGTGGAGACCACGCCCGCCTCCGGGGGCACCGCCTCCACGGCCTCGGTGGCCGCCAGCGCCACCACCGGCATGCCGATCATCATGGCCTCGATCAGGGAGAGGCCGAGCGAGGTCCACCGGTAGGGGTGCAGGTAGACGCGCCGCCTGGCCAGCTCGGCGTGCATGCGCGCCTGCGGCAGATCCTCGAAGACGCCCAGCGGGACGCCCAGGTGGTCCGGCAGGCCGGTGACCTTCATGCCGAACACGTCCAGCGGCGCCTCCTCGGCGAACGCGGGCAGCAGGTCGGTGCCCGCGACCCGCTCGCGCCGGATCGGCTCGTTGACCACGACGCCCGCCCGGGGCAGCTCGCCGGTGTAGAGGGGGCCGGGGTCGACGACGCCGTGCTCGATCACGCGGGCGGGGGCCCGGCCGCAGTCCCAGAACAGGTTGTTGAAGTGGGTCACGTGGATCACGGGGATGTCGTCGCGTTCGGCCAGCGGGTGCAGGGTGGCAGGAACGTCCCCCTTGGGAGTGTTGTGCTCGACGTAGACGGCGGGCACGTCCTGGCCGGGACGGCGGCCCAGCCACTCGGCGGCCAGCTCGATCTCGTCGGGACGCTGCAGCACGACCAGATCCACGTCCTCGTCGCGGAGCAGGTCGGCCGGGACCTCGCGCGCGGCCTCCGGCCACGGGTAGGTCCGCGCCCGGCCGCGCCCGTCGGGACCCCGGTCGGGGAGCACGGGCACCAGGTAGTCGTGGGCGCCGTGCACGAACGAGGTCATCCAGGACCCGTGCACGTGCCAGACCAGAATTCTCATCGCGTCACCTTCCGGGCCAGGAGGGTTCCGGCGGCGGGCGCCACGCGGCTCGCGGGGGCGTGCTCGGGGAGACCGCGCTCGGAGGGAGTGTGCTCGGGGAGATCGCGCCCGGGGGGATCGGACTCCGGGGCCTCGCCGAGGGCGAGGGCCACCGCGGCGGCGAGGTCGGCGGCGACCTCCCCGGCGGCGGCGACCTCCCCGGGGAGCGTCACCTCCGTCGGCACCAGGATGCCCCGGGCCCCGGCCGCGCGGGCCGCCTCGACGTCCCTGCCGATGTCGCCGATCACCACGCAGTCGCGGGCGTCCACGCCGAGCGCCTCGGCCGCGCGCAGGACCAGCCCGGGGGCGGGCTTGCGGCACGCGCACCCGTCCGTCTCGCCGTGCGGGCACACCGCCCACACGTCGAACGGCCCGAGCAGCTCCTCGACGCGGGCGTTGACCCGCTCCAGCTCCTCGGCGCCGATCAGGCCCCGGGCCACGCCGGACTGGTTGGTGACCACCCCGACCGGCACCCCGGCCCGGCGGACCCGGTCTATCGCGGCGCGGCTCCCGGAAACCGGCTCGACGAGTTCGGGGCGATTGTTGTAAGGGATGTCGTAAATGATTGTTCCATCCCGGTCAAAAAGCACGGCGGCGGGTCGCTTCCCGTGCGGCACGAGCACCTCCGGAGGGATTGTTCACCGACTTAATCCGCTACCCGGACGCCCGAAGGTTAATCCCCAGAAAACTACTTACAGTGACAACTCGCAGATGACAGGTCTCCTAGCTGCACTTCTACGGGAGAGAAGTGTTTGAGAAGCGCTTCTCTCGGTAGTGGTTAGGCATCAGCGGGAGGGAAAATCATGAACTTTCTGGGGTTAAACGCGATCTTCCATGACCCGGCGGCGGCACTTGTAATGGACGGCGAAGTGGTCGCCGCCGCCGAAGAAGAAAGGTTCAGCCGTCGCAAGCACGGTAAACGCCCTGTCCCCTTCTCCGCCTGGGAGTTACCCGACCAGGCCGCCGCCTGGTGCCTGAAGCAGGCCGGCCTGCGTCCCGAGGACCTCGACGCCGTCGCCTACTCCTACGATCCCGCGCTCGTCCGGCCCGGCCAGCGGGGCCTCGACGAGCGCTGGGAGGACCTGCGCACGACCTACGCCCACCGGGCGCCCGCCTTCCTCTCGACCGTCCTTCCCGGCCTCGACCCCGCGCAGGTCCGCTACGTCCCCCACCACGTCGCGCACGCGGCCTCCGCGGGGCTGGCCGCGCCGTACCGGAACTCGGCGGTGCTGGTCTGCGACGGCCGCGGCGAGGCGGTCTCCCACCTGGCCGGGCGCTACGCCGGCGGCGAGCTGACCGTCCTGGCCACCCAGGAGCTGCCGCACTCCCTCGGGCTGATGTACGAGGAGGTCACCGAGCACCTGGGCTTCCTGCGCTCCAGCGACGAGTACAAGGTCATGGCCCTGGCCTCCTACGGCGAGCCCCGCTTCCTGGGAGAGCTGCGCGAGCTGATCTACGCCACCGGCGACGGCGGGTTCCGCGTCGAGCCGATCGACTGGGGCGGGTACGCCAAGGCCCTGAGCAAGGGCGAGACCTGGTCGGCCGACCACGCCGACCTCGCCGCCAGCGTGCAGAAGCGGCTGGAGGAGGTCCTGCTCGACCTCGCCCGCTGGCTGCACGACCGCACCGGCGAGCGCTGCCTGACCATGGCCGGGGGAGTGGCGCTCAACTGCGTCGCCAACACGCGGCTGCTGGCCGAGGGACCGTTCGAGGAGATCTGGGTGCAGCCCGCCGCGGGTGACGCGGGCACCGCGCTCGGCGGCGCCCTCCACCTGGCCCAGGCCGCCGGCGAGCCGGCCGCGCCGATGCCCGGCGCCGACCTCGGCCGCGGCTGGAGCGACGAGGAGCTGGCCGCCTGGCTGGACGTGGCGCGGGTGCCGTACGAGCGCCCCCGCGACCTGGCCGCCGCGGTCGCCGCCGAGCTGGCCGCCGACCGGATCGTCGCCTGGTTCCAGGGACGGAGCGAGTACGGCCCGCGCGCCCTCGGCCGCCGCTCCCTGCTGGCCCACCCCGGCCGGCCCGCCAACACCGAGCGGCTCAACGACGTCAAGGGACGCGAGCAGTTCCGCCCCATCGCCCCGATGGTGCTCGCCGAGCGCGCCGGAGAGATCTTCGAACGCGGCCCGATCCCCAGCCCCTACATGCTCTTCGTCCACGACGTGCGGCCGGAGTGGCGCGAGCGCATCCCGGCCGTCGTGCACGTCGACGGCACCGCCAGGATCCAGACCATCGACCGGGCCGGCGACCCGCTGATGGCCAGGACGCTGGAGGAGTTCGAGGCCAGGACCGGCCTGCCGGTCGTGGTCAACACCAGCCTCAACACGGCCGGGCGGCCCATGGTCGACGACCCCAGGGACGCGCTGGAGTGCTTCGGCTCGGCCCCGGTGGACCTGCTCGTGCTCGGGCCGTACCTGATCCGGCGGGGGCAGGTGTTCGCATCATGATCACTGTGGTCATCCCGACGATCGGCCGCCCCACCCTCGCCGCGACCCTCGCGGCGATCGACCCGAAGACCGAGGTCGTCGTGGTCGACGACCGCCCGGGCGAGCTCGTCGTCGATCCCCTGCCCGAACCCTCGGTGGACGGCCCGCTCCTGACGGGGGTGGCCTCGGTGGAACGCGACGTGGACGTCCTCGGCGCGCTGCGCGCGGCGGGCGGCCGGGTCAAGGTCCTGCGATCCGGAGGACGGGGACCCGCCGCCGCCAGGAACGTCGGCTGGCGCGCGGCCGGGACCCCCTGGGTCGTCTTCCTCGACGACGACGTGATCCCCGAGGCGGGCTGGGACAAGGCGGTCCGCGCCGACCTGGACAACCTCCCCGCTGACGTGGGCGGCAGCCAGGGCCGCATCGAGGTCCCGCTCCCGATCGACCGCCCGCCCACCGACGCCGAGCGCAACACCGCGGGCCTGGCGACCGCCGAGTGGATCACCGCGGACATGGCGTACCGGCGGGCCGCGCTGGAGCGGGTCGGCGGGTTCGACGAACGCTTCCCCCGCGCCTACCGGGAGGACGCCGACCTCGCGCTGCGCGTGCGGGCGGCGGGCTACCGGCTGGTGCGCGGTGAACGCGTCACCCGGCACCCGGTCCGCGACGACGGGTTCTGGGCCAGCGTGCGCTTCCAGCGGGGCAACGCCGACGACGCGCTGATGCGGCGCGTCCACGGACCCGGCTGGCGGGCCGCCCTCGGCGGCGCGCCCGGCCGGCTGCGCCGCCACGCCGTCACCACCGGCGCGGGCCTGCTGGCGATCGGGGCGGGACTGGCGGGACGCCGGGGCGCCGCCGCGGCGGCGGGCGCGGTGTGGGCACTGCTCACCGCCGAGTTCGCCTGGGCGCGCATCGCCCCGGGACCGCGCACGAAGGAGGAGATCCGGCGGATGGCGGTCACAAGCGCGCTCATTCCGCCGGTGGCCTGTGCGCACCGCCTCCGGGGCGAGCTCCGGGTCCGCCGGTGACCGCTTCCGCGCCGGTGCCCGCGGCGGAGTCCGCGGGCACCGTGCTGGTCGCGCGCCTCGACAACGCGGGCGACGTCCTGCTGGCCGGCCCGGCGATCCGGGCGGTCGCCGCTCGGGCGCGCGAGGTCGTCCTGCTGGCCGGCCCGCACGGCCGGGCCGCGGGCGAGCTGCTGCCCGGCGTGTCCCGCGTGATCGAGTGGCGCACGCCGTGGATCGACGCCGAACCGCCGCCGGTGACCGGCGCGCACACCGCACGGCTGCTGCGGGCCGTCCGCGAGACGGCCCCGGACCAGGCGCTCATCCTGACCTCCTTCCACCAGTCGCCGCTCCCGCTGGCGCTGCTGCTCCGGCTCGCGGGCGTGCCCAGGATCTCCGCGATCAGCAACGACTACCCGGGCTCCCTGCTCGACCTGCGCCGGGTCGTGGACGAGGACGTGGACGTGCCCGAGGCCGAGCGCATGCTCGCCCTGGCCAGGGCGGCCGGGTTCGACCTGCCGCCCGGCGACGGCGGCGGGCTCGCCGTGCGGCGTCCGCTGCCCGAGGCCGGCCACCTGACCGGGCCGCCCGGCTACGTGGTCGTGCACCCCGGCGTCTCCGCGCCCGCCCGGGCCTGGCCCGCCGAGAACTGGGCCGACCTGGTGCGGAGGCTGTCGGCCGGGGGCCGGCGGGTCATGGTGACCGGCAGTCCCGGGGAGAAGGAGCTGACCGGGCGGATCGCCGCCGCGGCGGCCGGCGGACCGGGATCCCCGGGGACCGTGACGGACCTGGGCGGCGCGACGACCATGGCCGAGCTCGCCGCGGTCCTGGCCGGGGCGAGCGTGGTCGTCGCGGCCAACACCGGCCCCGCCCACCTGGCCGCGGCGGTCGGCACCCCCGTGGTCAGCCTGTTCGCGCCCGTCGTCCCGGCCGCCCGCTGGGCGCCGTACGGCGTCCCCCGGGTGGTCCTCGGAGACCAGCACGCCCCGTGCCGGGGCACCAGGGCCAGGATCTGCCCGGTCCCCGGCCACCCCTGTCTGTCGTCCGTACCGGGCGAGCGGGTCGCCGAGGCCGTCCGCCGCCTGGCCGTACCCCAGGAGGCAGCCGTATGAGGATCGCCCTGATATCCGAACACGCCAATCCGCTGGCCGCCATCGGCGGAGTCGACGCGGGAGGGCAGAACGTCCACGTCGCCGCCCTGGCGGCGGCCCTGGCCGACCGCGGGCACGAGGTGGTCGTGTACACCCGGCGCGACCGCCGCGACCTGCCCGCCGCCGTCGCCCTCCACCCCGGGGTGACCGTCGAGCACGTCCCGGCCGGGCCGCCCGTGCCCGTCCCCAAGGACATGCTGCTGCCGTACATGCCCGCCTTCGCCGCCCATCTGCGGCGGCGCTGGGCCGCGTGGCGGCCCCACGTGGCGCACGCCCACTTCTGGATGAGCGGCCTGGCCGCGCTGAAGGCCGCGCGGGATCTCCGGGGCGGCGGCGTGCCGGTCCTGCAGACCTTCCACGCCCTGGGCACGGTCAAGCGCCGCTGGCAGGGGACGGCGGACACCAGCCCGCCCGAACGGACCGCCCTCGAGGCGGACATCGGACGGCGGGCGCAGGCCGTCGTGGCCACGTGCGCCGACGAGGTGAACGAGCTGCTGGCGATGGGCGTGCCCGCCGAGCGCGTCGCGGTCGTGCCCTGCGGTGTCGATCTGACCCACTTCCGCCCCGAGGGTCCCGCAGCCCCTCGCGGGTGGCGGCACCGCGTCCTCAGCATCGGCCGCATGGTCCCCCGCAAGGGCGTCGGCACCCTCGTCGAGGCCGTGCGCCACCTGCCCGACACCGAGCTGCTGATCGCCGGGGGCACGCCGGACGACGAGGAGGCCCGGAGACTGGCCGGCCTGGCCGCCGCGCACGGCATCGCCGAGCGGGTGAAGCTGCTCGGCAGCGTCGACCGCGCCGACGTGCCCGCCCTGA
The DNA here is from genome assembly GCF_016863135.1 of Planobispora longispora. Lineage (GTDB taxonomy): Bacteria > Actinomycetota > Actinomycetes > Streptosporangiales > Streptosporangiaceae > Planobispora > Planobispora longispora. Next base: position 123,324 of record NZ_BOOH01000001.1, on the reverse strand, counting down.
TGCGCTCCGCCGACGTGGTGGTCAGCGTCCCGTGGTACGAGCCGTTCGGCATCGTGCCGCTGGAGGCCATGGCCTGCGGGATCCCCGTCGTCGCCTCCGCCGTCGGCGGCCACCTCGACACCGTGGCGGGCTGCGGGACCCTGGTCCCGCCCCGCCGGCCCCGCGCCCTGGCCCGGGTGCTGCGCGACCTGCTGGCCCGCCCGGAGACGCGCGCGGCCATGGGCGAGGCCGGTGAGCGCCGCGCCCGGTCCCGGTACGGCTGGCCCCGCGTCGCCGAGCGGACCGAAGCCGTCTACCTCGACGTGATCGCCGGTCAGGCGACCCCCGACCAGAACCGGATCGCCGCCACGGCAGGAGGCTGAACCATGCACCCACACCTGTCCCGCCTGAGCGCCGCGCTCGCCGCGGTGGACTCCGACACTCCGACGATCTCCGTATGGGGCCGCAAGCTCGCGGCCGTCCTCACCGGCGGCGGAAGGCTCCTGGCCTGCGGCAACGGCGGCTCCGCCGCGGAGGCCCAGCATCTGACCGCCGAGCTGGTCGGCCGCTTCCGCGCCGACCGGAGGCCGTACGCGGCGATCCCGTTGCACGCCGACACCTCGTCCGTGACCGCGATCGGCAACGACTTCGGCATCGAGGAGGTGTACGCGCGCCAGGTGCGGGCGCACGGCCGCCCCGGAGACGTCCTGCTGTGCCTGTCCACCAGCGGGACCAGCCCGAACGTCCTGGCCGCCGCGATGGCCGCCCGCGAGGCCGGCGTCACCACCTGGGCGCTGACCGGCCCGGCGCCCAACCCGCTCGCCGAGTTGTGCGACGACGCCCTGCCGGTCGCGGCCGGGGACACCGCGACCGTCCAGGAGGTGCACCTCGCCGTGATCCACATGCTCTGCGCCGCGCTGGAGGAGGCGTGCGGGGACGCGCTGGAGGAGGCGCACGAGGACACGGCCGGGGACCCCGGAGGAAGGGCGCGCGCCGAGGAGGCCGGGGACGTGCTGGAAGGAACGTGCTGATGAGACCCGGACCGCTCGTCGTCGTCGGCGACACCCTGCTCGACGTGGACGTCGAGGGCGAGGCGGAACGGCTCTGCCCCGACGCGCCCGTCCCCGTCGTGACCCGTGCCCGCGAGCACCGCCGCCCCGGCGGCGCGGGCCTGGCCGCCCTGCTGGCCGCCGCGGCCGGAGCGGGCGCCGAAGTCGTCCTGGTCACCGCGGCCGGTGACGACGAGGCCGGATCGTGCCTGCGGGAGCTGCTCGCCGGCCGGGTGGAGACGGTACGGCTCCCGCTGGACGGCGGCACCGTGACCAAGACCAGGATCCGGGCGCGCGGCCAGACGCTGCTGCGCCTCGACACCGGCGACGGCCGGGCGGCGGCCGGCCCGCGATGGGACGGGGACCGGCGGGACGGAGAACGGCTGGAGGGGGACCGGCGGGGCGGAGAACGGTGGCGCCGGGTCCGGCCCGGCGGCCAGGAGACGCTGCGGGCCGCCGCGGTGATCAGGAGCGCGGGCGCCGTCCTGGTCTCCGACTACGGCCTCGGGACGGCGGAGGCCCTGCGGGACGCGCTGGCGGAGACCGCCGCGCCGGTCGTCTGGGACCCGCACCCGCGCGGCCGCGCCCCCGTCCCCGGGTGCGCGCTCGTCACGCCGAGCGAGGCGGAGGCCCGCCTGCTGTGCGCGGTCCCGGCCCTCACCCCCGAGCAGACGGCCCGGCGGCTGGTGCGCGACCTGGACGCCGAGGCCGTGGCCGTCACCCTCGGCGACAGGGGCGCCGAGGTGGCGCGCCGGGGCGGCCGGTCCGTGCGGGTGCCCCCGCCGTTCCCGGTGACCGGGCCGGACGCCTGCGGCGCGGGCGACCGGTTCGCCGGGGCCGCCGCGCTCGCCCTGCGCGAGGGCGCCTCGCCCGAGGAGGCCGTCGGGGAGGCCGTCGGCGCGGCCACCCGCTTCGTGGAGAGCGGGGGAGCGGCCGCGGTCCGGCTGTCCGTCTCCCGGCCGGGCGGGCGGCTCACCGCGGAGGGCGACCGGCGCCCGGCCGGAGAGAAGCTCACCGCGGGGGGCGACCGGCGCCCGGCCGGAGAGGGGCTCACCGCGGAGGGAGCGGGCCGCCGCCGCTTCCTCGCGCCGGAGCTGGACGACCGGCCGCGGACCCCGCTGGAGCTCGGCGAGGCCGTCCGCGCCGCGCGCGGGCGGCTGGTGGCCACCGGCGGGTGCTTCGACCTGCTGCACGCGGGCCACGTCAGCCTGCTGCGCCGGGCACGCGCCCTGGGCGACGCGCTGATCGTCTGTCTCAACTCCGACGAGTCCGTCCGCGGCCTCAAGGGACCGGGCCGGCCCGTCGTCAGCGAGGAGGACCGGGTCCAGGTGCTGCGCGCGCTGGAGTGCGTGGACGACGTCGTCGTCTTCGACGAGAGCACCCCCACGGCGGTGATCGAGACGCTCCGGCCCGACGTGTGGGTCAAGGGGGGCGACTACACCGAGGCCGACCTGCCGGAGGCGGAGGCCGTGCACCGGGCCGGGGGAGAGATCGTGATCCTTCCCCTCGTCCCCGGCCAGTCCACCACGAACCTGATCGCCGCGGCCCGCGCGGCCCTGTGAGGAAGAGGAGCGCCCATGCTCGGAAACATCCTGATCACCGGTGGCGCCTCCGGTCTGGGCCGGGCCACCGCCGAGGCGGTGGCCAAGGCGGGCGGGCGGCCGCTGGTGATCGACGTCAACGCGCCCGACCTCGAGGTGGAGCACGTGCTCGCCGACCTGTCCGACCGCGCGCAGGCCGAGCGGGCCGTCGCCGAGCTGGCGGAGCGGGCCGGCGGGCTGGACGGCGTCGTCACCGCCGCGGGCATCGACGCCTGCGGGCGCCTGGCCGACGTCTCCGCCGACCGGTGGGAGCGGGTGGTGCAGGTCAACCTGTTCGGCACCGTCTCGGTGGTCCGCGCGGCGCTGCCGTACCTGACGGCCTCCCGGGGACGGGTCGTGACCTGCGCCTCCACCCTCGGCCTGCGGGCGCTGAGCGACGCCACCGCCTACTGCGCCTCCAAGTTCGGGGTGGTCGGCTTCACCCGGGCGCTCGCCGCCGAGCTGGCCGGCCGGGTGGGGGTGACGCTGTTGATCCCGGGGGGCATGGACACCCACTTCTTCGACGACCGCGACGAGCAGTACAGGCCGGGCCCCGACGCCCGGCTCAACAGACCGGAGGACGTGGCCGCGACCGTCGTCTTCGCCCTCGGCCAGCCCGCGGGGTGCGAGATCAGGGAGCTGCTCGTCTGCTCCTCCACGGAGACGTCGTGGCCGTGACGGGAGTGCCGCGCGCCGGAGATCCGGGGGACGCCCGCGGGGACGGTCGTCCCGTCCTGCTGGTGCTGCGCGGGCTCGCGCTCGGGGACCTGCTCACCGCGGTTCCCGCGCTGCGGGCGTTGCGGCGGGCCTGTCCCGGGCACCGGATCGTGCTGGCCGCCCCGGCCGCCCTGGCCGAACTGCTCCCGCTGATCGGCGCGGTCGACGAGCTGCTGGACGTCTCCGGGCCGGGACCGGTGCCCGTGCCCGCCCCCGGCCTCCCGGCCCCCGACATCGCGGTCAACCTGCACGGCCGGGGCCCGCAGAGCGTCGGGGCGCTGTGCCGTACCGGCGCCGGACGGCTCCTCACCCACGCCCACCCGGACTTCCCCGGGACGCCGGGCCCGGCGTGGCGGGCCGACGCGCACGAGGTCCGGCGCTGGTGCGATCTGCTCGGCTGGTACGGCATCCCGGCCGACCCCGCCGACCTGCGCCTGGCCGTCCCGGACGGCACGGACGGCGCCGCCGGCGGCACGGCGGGCGCGCGCACGGGGCCGGTCGTGATCCATCCCGGCGCCGCCCACCCGGCCAGGCGGTGGCCGCCGGAGCGGTTCGCCCGGGTCGCCGCCGAGCTGCGCGCGGCCGGGCACGACGTGGTGGTCACCGGCGGCCCGGCCGAGCGGGAACTCGCCCTGCGGGTGGCGCACCTGGCCCGCCTGCCCGGGGAGAACGTGCTCGCCGGGCGCACCGGGCTGCGGGAGCTGGCCGCGCTGCTGACCGGCGCCCGGCTGCTCGTCTGCGGCGACACGGGCGTGGCCCACCTGGCGAGCGCGTACGGCACGCCGTCCGTGGTGCTGTTCGGGCCGGTGTCGCCCGCCCTGTGGGGCCCGCCGCCCGACGGGCCGCACATCGCCCTGTGGGCGGGGTGGTCCGGCGACCCCCATGGCGGACAACCCGATCCCGGGCTGCTCCGGATCGACGTTCCCGAGGTCCTCGACGCGGCCCTGAAACTGACGGAGGTGAGCGTGCGATGAGCGCACGGCGTGCGGTGGTGACCGGAGGGGCCGGATTCCTCGGCTCGTACCTGTGTGAGCGGCTGGTGGCGCGGGGGACGGAGGTGATCTGCATGGACAACTTCCTCACCGGCTCGCCGGACAACGTCGCCCACCTGATGGGCGAGCCCTCCTTCCGGCTCGTCGAATGCGACCTCACCGGGTTCGTCCACGTGCCCGGCGAGGTCGACCTGGTGCTCCACTTCGCCTCCGCCGCGTCCCCGGTCGACTACCTGCGCCACCCGATCGAGACGCTCAAGGTGGGCAGCCTCGGCACGCTGCACGCCCTCGGCCTGGCCCGGGAGAAGGGCGCCCGGTTCGTGCTCGCCTCCACCAGCGAGGTGTACGGCGACCCGCTGGAGCACCCGCAGCGGGAGGAGTACTGGGGCAACGTCAACCCGGTCGGCCCGCGCAGCGTCTACGACGAGGCCAAACGGTTCGCCGAGTCGCTGACCACCGCCTACCGCAACTCCCACGGCACCGACACGGCGATCGTGCGGATCTTCAACACCTACGGGCCGCGGATGCGCCCCCACGACGGCCGGGCCATCCCCACCTTCATCCGCCAGGCGCTGTCCGGTGAGCCGATGACGGTGACCGGCGACGGGAGCCAGACCCGCTCCATCTGCTACGTGACCGACACGGTGGAGGGCGTCCTCGCCCTGGCCGGCAGCGACTTCGCGGGCCCGGTCAACATCGGCAACCCGGCGGAGCTGACCATGCTCGCCCTGGCCGAGACCATCCGCGACCTGACCGGATCGTCCTCGCCGATCGAGTTCATCGACCGGCCCGCCGACGACCCGGCCGTGCGCCGCCCGGACACCTCCCTGGCCGCCTCCCGGCTGGGCTGGCGCCCGCAGGTGGAGATCGCCGACGGGCTGCGCCGCACCATCGCGTGGTTCACCGACAAGCTCAGCGAGACGCCGCAGGCCGTGGCCGGTCGTTAGGGCCCGTCTCCTCCGCGGCGAGGTCGCCGAGGAGCTCCGCCATCCGGGCGGCGTTGCGCTGGGCGTTGTCGCGGCAGCAGTTGTTCATGAGGACGTGCACGGTCTCCGCCTCGCGCGAGAACGCGCGGAGCCGGCCCGCCCAGTGCTCCAGCTCGGCCTCCGAGTAGAGGTAGGCGAACCGTTCCTCGATCTTCTTGGAGGTCCACTTCTCCGAATGGCCGTGGAAGCGGACCACGGCCAGGTCGGCGGTGGCGGCCAGGACCGGGGGGATCGAGGACGGGTGGCCCTGCGGCATGTCGACGCTGACGTAGGGGATGTCGTGCGAGGCGAGGAAGTCGAGCGTGCGTTCCCGGCCGTCCTCCTCCATCCAGGTGCGGTTGCGGAACTCCACGCAGGCGCGGAAGGGGGCGCAGCGCCGTACGCACTCCAGGACATGCCGCCGGTTGCGCTCACCGGCGGGGAACCACGGCGGGAACTGCAGCAGGACGGCGCCCAGTTTGCCCGCCTCGTGCAGCGGGGCGAGCGTGTCGAGGAAACGCCGCCACACTTCCTCGACGATCTCCGGGTCCAGGTCGCGCGCGTAGACGTTGCCGGTCCCGCCGGGGTCGCCGAGCGTCTCCCGCAGGTCCTTGTAGAGGGAGGCCACCCGGGTGGGGTGCCCGGTGAGGAGGGAGAACGCCTTGATGTTGAAGACGAATCCCGCGGGGGTGCGGTCCCGCCAGGACTCCACGGTCCTGCGCGACGGGGGGTGGTAGTAGGTGGCGTCCACCTCCACCAGGGGGAAGCGCGACGCGTAGTAGGCCAGCCGCCCGGCGGGCGTCGAGACGTCGTCGGGGTACCAGCCCGAGTCGAGCAGCGACCGGTCGGTCCAGGAGGCCGTGCCGACGAGGACTCCCGTCCCGGGGGCGGACGGGCTCCGGGCGGGCCGCGCCGTCGGGGCGGGGCGTGCTGTCTGGGCGGACGCTGCCATGCGGGGTCCCTGCCCGGACGGGCGGCCGTGTCACCTCCGGGCGCCGCATCCGGTCCCCCGGGACCTCCCGCGGCGACTCGTTTCACTTCTGTTGATCGATGACTCGCCGTCCGATGACTATCCGGGTTCTCGCCGGGTAGCGGGATTTACCCAGAGTCTGCCGCATATAGAGGAGGCGTCATGAACGCTTCACGCCCGCACGCGACCACCCGGTCGCCGGTACAGCTCGCCGCACTGATCGTCGGCGCGGTGTTCCTGCTCGTCGGAGTTCTCGGGTTCATCCCCGGTGTGACCACGAACCTCGACGAGATCACCTTCGCCGGACACCAGTCGGACGCGCTGCTCCTCGGGATCTTCGAGGTGTCCATCCTGCACAACATCGTGCATCTGCTGTTCGGTGTGGCGGGTATCGCGCTCTCCCGCACCTGGACGGGCGCCCGTAACTTCCTCATCGTCGGCGGGGTGGTCTACCTGCTGCTGTGGCTGTACGGCATGTTCGTCCCGCACGACAGCGGCGCCAACTTCGTCCCGTTCAACGCCGCGGACAACTGGCTCCACCTGGTTCTCGGCCTGGGCATGGCCGCGCTGGGCTTCCTGCTCGGCCGCGGCGCCGTCACCACGCGGATCTGAGCGCTTCCGAGCGCTCGCGATTCGCGAACATAACGGGAGGGGTCCTACTGAGGGGGACCCCTCCTCGCATGTCCGGGCATATCCAGGCGTTCCAGCGGCAGGCGGGGATTCTCTCCGGGCGCCGCCCAGGATCTCCCGCCCAGGATCTCCGGCTCAGGCGGGGACGCTCTCCACCGCGCGCCCGTGATGACGGTGGGCGGCGACCGCGGCGCCGAAGGACTCCGTGAACCCCTTGACGTCGTCGCCGGTCCCGACGACCACGCCCGGGTGCGGGCCGGGCCCGATCCGGGCGGTCTCCAGCAGCAGCGCCGCCTCGCCGAGGACCCCTATGGCCTTGCAGTGCTTGAACGCCTCGGCGACGTAGTGCACGGCCTCCCCGTCCATGCTCAGCGCCCGCGCCGCCTCCTGCCCCCCGGGGACCAGCACGGCGTCGTAGAGCACCGAGGCCATGGTGGTCAGCGCGTGGGTCACCGGGACCGGCGTGTCGTCCGAGCCCCGTACGGCGCCGCCCCGCGGGCCCAGCACGTCGCACAGCGCGCCCATGGAGGTGAGCGCCGTCTGCGCGGTCTTCACCTGGTCGGCGTCGACCCCGTCGGCCACCAGGATCGCGATCTTCCGGGTGGCGACGCTCCGGACGGGTGCGTGGTCCTGGCTGAGCGCGGGGGAACTGCGGCCGTGGTTGGGCACGGCGGCCTCGGCCGGGGGAGCGGCCCCGAGACCCGCGGCGACCAGGGAGGCCAGCTCGTGGTCGACGTTGCGGAGGTTGCGGACCACGCCCTCGCGGATGCGCGGGTCGACGACCCTGCCGAGCTCGAACCGGAAGGCCGCGACGATGTGCGCCTTCTCCCAGGAGGACATGCTGTTCCAGAACAGGGTCGCCTGGCTGTAGTGGTCGGCGAAGCTCGTGCTGCGCCGGCGGATCTTGTGGCCGTCCACCCGCTCCTGGAAGTGCGTGTAGGCGTCCGCCCCGCCGACCGCCGGGCAGCCCCCGCCGGTGGAGTTGGGATGGTAGCTCGCCCGGCCCCGAGGGATGATCATCTGGTGGTAGCCGTCGCGGTGGTGGTTGCGCACCTCGGCCAGCGGCCGGTTGATCGGGATCTGCGAGAAGTTCGGCCCGCCGAGCCGGATGAGCTGGGTGTCGAGATAGGAGAAGAGCCGCGCCTGCAGCAGCGGGTCGTTGGTGAAGTCGATGCCGGGCACGACGTTGCCGATGTGGAAGGCGACCTGCTCGGTCTCGGCGAAGAAGTTGTCCGGGTTGCGGTTGAGCACCAGGCGCCCGACCGGCTGGACCGGGACCAGCTCCTCAGGGATGATCTTCGTGGCGTCGAGCAGGTCGAAGTCGAAGGAGTGCTCGTCCTCCTCGGCCACGAGCTGCACGCCGAGCTCCCACTCGGGGAAGTTCCCGGTCTCGATCGCCTCCCACAGGTCCTTCCGGTTGAAGTCGGGGTCCTTGCCGGCGATCTTCTGGGTCTCGTCCCAGACCAGTGAGTGGATGCCGAGCTTGGGCTTCCAGTGGAACTTCACGAAGGTGCCGCGGCCCTCGGCGTCGACCAGCCGGAAGGTGTGCACGCCGAACCCCTGCATCATCCGGTAGCTGCGGGGGAGGGCGCGGTCCGACATCAGCCACATCATCATGTGGGTGGTCTCCGGCTGCAGCTGCACGAAGTCCCACAGGGTGTCGTGCGCCGAGGACGCCTGCGGGACCTCGTTGTGCGGCTCCGGCTTGACCGCGTGCACGAAGTCGGGGAACTTGATCCCGTCCTGGATGAAGAAGACCGGGATGTTGTTGCCGACCAGGTCGAAGTTGCCCTGGGCGGTGTAGAACTTCACCGCGAAGCCGCGCACGTCCCGGACGGTGTCGGCCGAGCCCCGCGAGCCCGCGACGGTGGAGAAGCGGACGAAGACCGGGGTCCGCAGGCCCGGCGTGGTGAGGAACCGCGCGCGGGTGAAGGCGGCCAGCCCGTCGCCGTAGGGCTCGAAGTAGCCGTGGGCGGCCGAGCCGCGCGCGTGGACCACCCGCTCGGGGATGCGTTCGTGGTCGAAGTGGGTGAGCTTCTCCCGGAAGTGGAAGTCCTCCATCAGCGTCGGGCCGCGCTCGCCCGGCCGGAGCGAGTTGTCGGTGTCGTCCACCCTGGCGCCCTGATCGGTGGTCAGGGCGGTGTCTTGGTAATCGACCCGGGCGTCGTCCAGCTGCCTGTCCTTGTCCGTGCGGTCGTCACCGAACATCGAGCCTCCTGGTGCGTGTCCGGGCGGGAGAGCCCCGCCCACCGGGCGGCATACCCGTCAGGCGCCGGAGAAACGGAGAGCCGGGATCCGATCCCGTCCGCCGCCGGGCCCGGAGGCTCCCCGTGAAAGCCGGGGAGCCCGGGAGTCCGGGGAGACCCGGAACCTCACCGCGGCCCCGGAGGCTCTCCCGCGTCACGGCCGCGCGCCGACTCCACTGGCCAGCTCCCCGGCCCGCGCGGGACCGCCGGTCGCCGGGGACAGCGGCGGGGTGTCCATGCCCGCCACGGTCCGCAGGCCCTCCAGCAGGTCGCGGAGGGCGTCGGCCGCGGAGTGCCGGGGCCGCCAGCCGAGCTCGTCACGGGCCCGGGAACAGTCCATGACCGGCATGGCGAGCAGCATGTCGAACAGCTCCGGGGCGGCGGGCACCAGGCGCATGCGCCAGGCGGCGGCCGCGGCGCCCCGCACCAGCCCGGCCGGGACGGGCAGCCGGCGGGCGCCGAGGATCTCGGCCAGCGTCGCGGGGTCGATCACCGGCCCCGCGGCGATGTTGAAGGCGCCCGAGTCCCGTCCGGTGACCGCCAGGCGGTAGGCCTCGCCGATGTCGTCGCCGTGGACCGCCTGGAACCGGAGGCGGGGGATGTCGGGGACGACGGGGATCAGGCCGGGCCTGATCAGCCGCTGCGGCAGGAACGGCCCGCCGAACAGCCTCCGCTGCTCGGTCGCCGCCTCCCGCTTGAAGATGAAGCCGGGGCGGAGCCGTACCACCCGGATGTCCGGATGGTCCCGCTCGAAGGAGTCGAGCGCCCGCTCCACGTAGGCCTTCTCCCGCCCGTAGGCGGCGCCGGGCCAGCCGTGGGTGGGCCAGTCCTCGGTGACGGGGCGGTCCTTCGGGCCGGGGGAGTAGGCGCCGACCGAGGAGCCGTACACCAGGGCGGGGACCTTGGCCCGGGCCGCCGCCGCGAAGACCCGGAGGCTGCCCAGCACGTTGGCGTGCCAGGTCGTCACCGGGTCCCGGGTCGGCTGGAAGAGCCAGGCCAGGTGGACGACCGCGTCCGAGCCCTCGAAGTGCGGGGCGAGGTCGCCGGTGGAGGCCGTGGAGACGTCCACGGCGCGCCACTCGGTCTTCTCCGGATGCCAGCCGGGCAGCCGGCGGGCGAGGCCGAGAACGGATGTGACGCTGCTGTCGGCCACGAGGGAGGAGACCACACTCGTGCCCACGTTGCCGGTCGCGCCGACGATGGTTACACGCATACCAGCCCGATGCCCCGGGAGGGGCGGGTGAATCCTGGCCGTCGCGTGAGGCGGTCAGGCCAGGTCGACCGAGGCGAGGCTCTCGGCCCGCCGCTGGGCGAGAGCGTCCTTGAGTGTGGGATAGACGTCGAAGGCGGCGTCGAGGCCGGTCAGCCGCATGATCCGGCGTGGAACGGGGTTGAGGCAGCACAGGGCGCAGGTGCCGCCGCAGCGGTGGGCCCTGCTGGAGGCCTGCACCAGCAGCCGCAGACCGGACGAGTCTATGAAGTCCATGGACGACAGATCGAAGAGCAGGCGTGGCCGATCGGCCGCGAACGCCTCATCGATCTGCTCGCTGAGCAGGGCTTCCTCTGTTTTGTCGACTTCTCCGATGATCGTGATGACGGTGAAGTCGTTACAGCGCTCCCTGCTGATCTCCATTGACATGGGTGAACTCCAGAACGGCGACATGATCGCGGGGTCCTGGCATCTCCGGGCCCGCCCACGCGCCTGGCCCCAGTCTCGCCCCTGGAGTGGTGGCGGCACAAGGTTGGGCGACCGTCATGGGGTGATACGAGGGGATTCATCCCCTGGTTATCGGGCTCGGCGGGCCGATCGCGGGACGGCGGAGCGGCCCGGATCGCGGACGGGCGCGGCCACGTGTGGCGAGGGGGAAGCCTGCGCCGCCGGGGAGCCGCCCCGGCGAGGGTGGTCTGTTTGGCCTTTTCACGAGGGGTATGGAGAAGTCCGTGCAGCTCACGCCAAGGAGGTAAGTGTGGCCAAATTTGGATATTTCCTGTCAAGTGAGGAGCACGGACCCAAGGAGCTGGTGCGTCAGGCGAAGCTCGCCGAGCAGGCCGGGTTCGAGGGCCTGTGGATCTCCGACCACTTCCACCCCTGGCTGGACGAGCAGGGGCAGAGCCCCTTCGTCTGGTCGGTGATCGGCGCCATCGCCGAGGCGACCTCGCTGCCCATCACCACCGCGGTCACCTGCCCGCTGGTCCGCATCCACCCGGTGATCATCGCCCAGGCCGCCGCCACCAGCGCGGTCCTGACCGACGGCCGCTTCCGGCTCGGCGTCGGCACCGGTGAGGCGCTCAACGAGCACATCGTCGACTCCCGCTGGCCCCCGGCCGAGGAGCGCCTGGAGATGCTGGAAGAGGCCATCGAGATCATGCGGGAGCTGTGGAGCGGCAAGCTCGTGACCCACCGGGGCGAGCACTACGACGTCGACACCGCCCGCATCTACACGCTGCCCGACGAGCCGCCCCCCATCTACATGTCCGGTTTCGGGGACAAGTCGGTGGAGCTGGCCGGGCGCGTCGCCGACGGCTACATGACCACCGGCCCGTCGGCGGAGATGGTCGGGAAGTTCCGCACCTCGGGCGGGTCGGGCAAGCCCGTGCAGGGCGGCCTGAAGGTCTGCTACGCCGCCGACGAGGCCACCGCCCGCAAGACCGTGCACCGGCTCTGGCCCACCCAGGGCATCCAGGGCGAGGCGGCCCAGCTGCTCCCGCTCCCCCGGCACTTCGAGCAGCTCGCGCAGATGGTCACCGAGGAGGAGGCCAGCAAGGGCTCGCCGTGCGGGCCCGACCCCGAGGTCCACGTCCAGGCGATCAAGCAGTACCTCGACGCCGGATTCGACGAGGTCTACATCAGCCAGATCGGCGAGGAGCAGGACGCCTTCTTCGACTTCTACGCCGAGCAGGTCCTGCCCCGCCTGCGCTGAACGTTCGCGACCGTTTGCCCGCCCGGGGGCGGGTAGACGGTCTCCTTTCGGGCTCATCGGATCGGAGAGGAGACAGGCCATGAGGGCCGTCACCTGGCATGGAAAGCGCGACGTGCGGGTCGAGGAGGTCTCCGACCCCGCGATCAAGGAGCCGACCGACGCGATCATCAAGGTCACCACCACCGCGATCTGCGGCTCCGACCTGCACCTGTACGAGGTCCTGGGCCCCTTCATCGGGGCGGGCGACATCCTCGGGCACGAGCCGATGGGGATCGTCCAGGAGGTCGGCGCGGACGTCGGGCACATCAAGCCCGGTGACCGGGTCGTCATCCCGTTCAACATCTCCTGCGGCCACTGCCACATGTGCGGGATGAAGCTGTACGCCCAGTGCGAGACCACCCAGGTCCGCGACCACGGCATGGGCGCGGCCCTGTTCGGCTACACCAAGCTGTACGGCGAGGTCGCCGGCGGCCAGGCGGAGTACCTGCGGGTCCCGCAGGCCCAGTTCGGCCCCGTCAAGGTGCCCGAGGGCCCGCCCGACGAGCGGTTCGTCTACCTGTCGGACGTGCTGCCCACCTCCTGGCAGGCGGTGGCCTACGCCGACATCCCCGACGGCGGCAGCGTCACGGTCTTCGGCCTCGGCCCGATCGGCCAGATGACCGCCCGCATCGCCAAGCACCTCGGCTACCGGGTGATCGGCGTGGACGGCGTCCAGGAGCGGCTGGCGATGGCGCGCCGGCACGGCGTCGAGGTGCTGGACGCCTCGGTGACCGACAACGTCCCCGAGGCGGTCCGCGAGCTGACCGGCGGCCGCGGCACCGACTCCGTCATCGACGCCGTCGGCATGGAGGCGCACGGTTCACCGGTCGCCAAGTTCACCCAGACGCTCACCGGTCTGCTGCCCGACGCCATCGCCGCCCCGCTGATGACGAACGCGGGCGTGGACCGGCTGGCCGCCCTGTACCAGTGCATCGACACCGTGCGGCGCGGCGGCACGATCTCGATCAGCGGCGTCTACGGCGGCATGGCCGACCCGATGCCGATGCTCAGGCTCTTCGACAAGGGCGTCACCCTGCGCATGGGCCAGGCCCACGTCAAGCGCTGGATCGACGACCTGATGCCGCTGGTGACCGACGACTCCGACCCGCTCGGGGTCATGGACCTGGCCACCCACCGGTTCCCCCTGGAGCAGGCCCCGCACGGCTACGAGATCTTCCAGAAGAAACGCGACGGGGCCGTCAAGGTCCTGCTCAATCCCTGATTTCGCACACGGCCCCCGAGAAGGGACCCGAGGAGAGGAACATCGTGGACGCCATCGTGCTCCTGAAGGAAGACCACAAGACCGTCGAGAAGCTGTTCAAGCAGTTCGAGAAGGCGGGCGAGGACGCCTACGCCGAGAAGCGCAAGCTCGTCGACCAGATCATCGAGGAGCTGACCGCGCACACCTACATCGAGGAGGAGATCTTCTACCCCACCGTCCGCGCGGAGGCGCCGGAGGTCTCCGAGCACGTCCTGGAGAGCATCGAGGAGCACCACGTGGTGGTGTGGATGTTGTCGGAGCTCAAGAACCTGGACCCGCGGGACGAGCGGTTCGACGCCAAGGTCACCGTTCTCATGGAGAACGTCCGCCACCACGTCGAGGAGGAGGAGAACGAGTGGTTCCCCGAGGTGCGCAAGGCGATGGGCCGTAACCGGCTCCAGGAGCTCAGCGACCAGATGGCCAAGGCCAAGGGGAAGGCCCCGGACGAGCCGCTGGCCGTGCCGAGCGCCAAGCAGTAGGCCGGGCGGCGGGAGCGCGGACCGCCGGACTCCCCCTACGCCCCGGGGAAGTCCGGCGGCGCCCCGGGGAAGTCCGGCGGCGATGCGGGAACGTCCGGTTCGGGGACGCTCCCCGGAGGCGGAGCGGGCAGGGTGATGCGCACGCATGTGCCCTCGTGCGGCTTGCTCTTCAGCCGGACCCTCCCGCCGTGCAGCTGGATGATCTTCTGGACGATGGACAGGCCCACTCCGGTTCCGCCGATCGCCTGGAGCTCCGCCTCGGCGGCGCGGTAGAAGTCCTCGAAGACGTGCTCCACGTCCTGCGGCGCGATGCCGATCCCGGTGTCGTGGACCTCCACGGCGGGCGTCGGCTCGGCGGTGACCGTGACGTCGATGCGCCCGCCGGAAGGGGTGAACTTGACCGCGTTGTCCAGCACGTGGACCAGCGCGTGGTGCAGCCGCCCGCTGTCGGCCCACGCCTCCACCTCGGCCGGGGCGTGGATGCGCAGGACCTGGTCCTTGCCGGCCGCCTTGGCGGTGGAGGTCTCGACCGCCTGCCGGACGATGACGGACAGGTTGACCCGGGTCGGGGTGAAGGCGGCGGTGTGGGCGTTGAGGCTGGCCATGAGCAGCAGCTCGTCCAGCAGGTTCAGCAGGCGGTCGCTGTTGCGCTCGATCACCCCCAGGAACTTCCGCTCGGTGCCCGAGTCCAGCCCGCCGTCCCGGATGAGCTGGAGGTAGCTGCGGATCGAGGTCAGCGGGGTGCGCAGCTCGTGGTTGACGCTGCGCAGGAACTGCTGCTTGAGCTCCTCCACGTCCTGCAGGCGCCGGGCGACCTCGCTGGCCTGGCGGGCGTGGTGGTGCAGCTCCAGCAGCGCGCCGGCGTGGGCGGCCAGGGTGCGCAGGGCGTCGTGCTGCTCGGCGTCCAGCTTCCGGGGACGGTAGTCCAGCACGCACACCGTGCCCAGGGCGTGGCCCCGCTCGCTGATCATCGGAACGCCCAGGTAGTAGCGCACGTGCGGTTCCCCGGCGACCAGGGGGTCGTCCCGGAAACGCGGATCGGCGAGCGCGTCGGGGACCTCCAGGAGCCGACGGCCGGAGACGACGTACGGGCAGAACCCGATCGACCGGTCCAGTTCGGGAGAGTCGATGCCGGTACGGCCGCGGAAGTGCTGCTTGTCCCTGCCCAGCAGGTTGACCAGCGCGATGGGCATGCGGCAGATGTACGCCGCCAGCTCGGAGATGGCCTGGAAATCCGGTTCCAGCGGAGCCTCCAGCGCTCCCAGTTCCTTCAGCTCGCGCAGCCGATCGCCCTCGTCGGGCGGCACCGGTTTGCCCTCCATCCCACCTCCTGTCCGCCGCCCCGCGACCTCCTGCGGCACTTTGTATCCCGCCGGAGCCTTCCGCGAGCGGAGGGCACGCCCGTGAGCAGGGTAAACGAGCGGTCAGGACGGCCGCGGCCCGCCGCCGCGCCGCGCCGCCGTCCCGGCTCCGGGCGGGATGACCCGGGTGCGGCGGTGAACTCCCGAATGGCCGCCGGGAGCGATTTCCCTGCGCTCTCCGCGAAAAGCGCTGACAGCGAACGCGATGATGAAACGGGATCGGGCGGGGTTATGGTCGCAGGTATTCGCTTTACCGGAATGTGAACCAGGAAAGGGGGCCGCGAATGACCGGCCCGCACCCCGTATACGAGGACCAGCTTTACCAGCGGCTGCTGCGCAACCGGATCGTCGTGCTGGGATCCGAGGTGAACAGCGAGACGGCCAACCGGATCTGCGGGGAGCTGCTGCTGCTGTCCGCCCACGACGACCGCCGTGACATCTGGCTCTACGTCAACTCGCCGGGCGGTTCGGTGATGGACGGGATGGCCATCTACGACGTGATGCAGTACATCCCCAACGACGTGGCCACCGTGGCCATGGGCATCGCGGGCTCGATGGGCCAGTTCCTGCTCTGCGCGGGCGCGCCCGGCAAGCGTTACGCGCTCCCGCACGCCAGGGTCATCATGCACCAGCCCTCCGGGGGGCTGGGCGGCACGGCCGCCGACATCGCGATCCAGGCCGAGCAGATGCTCTACACCAAGCAGATGATGCGCGAGCGGATCGCCTTCCACACCGGCCAGTCCCTCGAACGCGTCGAGGAGGACTGGGACCGCGACCGCTGGTTCACCGCCACGGAGGCCAGAGACTACGGATTCGTCGACCATGTCATCCGCACCACCGACGAGGTGATGCGCAGGAATGAGATTTCGCTCCCGGAATAATTCATCGTGGGGCGTTCGGCGATTGTTCCCACGTGTTCTCCGGCCGCGCCACCGTATTCCCGTGATGCCGCGCGATACCGCCTGTATTTCCGCGATATCGCCCCGCCGGTTTTCCGCGCTCAGCGGTGGCAGAGCAGGCAGTGCAGGGCCGTCTCCAGGGAGCAGACGTCGGTGATCGGCTCGGGCCACGGCAGGCGGATCAGGGTGGGCTGGTCGAGGCCGCCGGAGCGGACGGTGACGCCGAAGCGGTCCAGCTCCCACAGCCAGGCGTCGGTGACGGGGGAGGGCAGCAGGGCGCACAGCGCCGCCACCAGCCGGTCCCGGTGCGCGCCGTTGACGTGCCGGATCATCCGTTCGGCGTCGGCCAGCAGGGGGTCGGGCGCCGCGTCGAGATACTCCTCGGCGTCCAGGACGCCCGACTCGGTGCCGGTGAGATAGACCACCTGCCCGACGTCCACCCGGAGCAGGCGCGGCCCGTGCGTGCCCTCCGGGTCCTCCAGGGCCTCGAACAACGCCTCGTCCGGGCAGCGCTCGGCGATCGCGATCGCGGTCGCGCGCAGTTCCCCGGCCGGTACGGCCTGCGCCCAGCCCTGCACTTTGAGCAGCCCGCGCGAGAGCTCGCGGCCGTCGAGCGAGCGGCTCGCGGTCAGGTCCACGGTCACCACCGGCTCGTCCTCCGCCCCGTGCAGCGGGTCTCCCGGCATGACCAGCAGGATCGGGCGTCCGGCGCCGTCGACGCCGCCGCGGGCCGGCCTGGCCGGCAGATTCGTGCCGGCCAGGGAGACGTGGCTCGGGACGGCGACGGCGGCGAGCGTGCGGATCCGCTCGGGGAGCGGCGGGGCGGTGAGGGGATGCTGCATGAACCGGCTCTCCTTGAGATCGACGGGCGATTGCCTCTAAGGTAAGGCTTACCTCAGTAAGGCAAACCTAACCACAAGGAGCGATCGTGCGCTACACCGGACCGAAGGTGCGGCTCTCCCGCCGCGCCGGCGTCCCGCTCACCCGCAAGGCCGTGCGCTACTTCGAGGAGCGGCCCTACCCGCCGGGCGAGCACGGCCGCAAGACCAACCGGCGCCAGACCGGCGACTACGGGCTGCGGCTGATGGAGAAGCAGAAGCTCCGCTGGTACTACGACGTCTCCGAGCGGCAGATGCGCCGCTACTGGGACATGGCGCTGCGCAGCCCCGGCCGGTCGGGCGCCGAGCTGGTGGTGCTGCTGGAGAGCCGCCTGGCCTCCCTGGTCCTGCGCGCCGGCCTCGCCCCGTCCATCTACGCCGCCCGCCAGTACGTCGCCCACGGCCACATCGCCGTCGACGGCCGCAAGGTGGACATCCCCAGCTACCTCGTCAAGCCCGGCCAGGTCATCACGGTGCGCGAGCGGTCCCGCCGGATGCAGCCGTTCGTCGCCGCGGCCGAGGGCGTCTACGCCGACGAGCGCATCGCCGCCTACCTGGACGTCAACCACGCCGAACTGCGCTTCACGGTGGTCAGCCGCCCGATGCGCGAGCAGATCGCGGTCCCGGTGGACGAGCAGATGGTCGTGGAGTTCTACTCCCGCTGACGCGGCGCCGTCCGGCCCCGTCACGCCCGTGGGGACTTCCCGCCGACGGCGAGGTCCCCGCGGCCGCTGTCCGGGACCGTCCACGCCGTCGACGCGGGGCCCGACGGGGGAAGCCCCGCGGTCGCCGTCCGGGGACGGCGGTTCCGATGGGGGAGCCCTCCGCGGTCACCGTCCGGGGCGGCGGTTCACGGTCCGGGGGACAGGCGGAAGACCCGGAGCTCGCGCCCCGACTTCTCGGTGTAGCGGTCGTAGACCGGCCAGATCCGCAGCAGCCGGGGCCAGGCCTCGGCCCGGTCGTCGCCGTCCAGGAGGCGTCCGGTGACCGGGATCTCCCGGCCGCGGAAGGAGACCGTCGCCCGCGGGGTCTTGAGCAGGTTGCCGCTCCAGGCGGGGTGGTGTTCCCGGCCGAAGTTGGAGCCGACGACCAGGAAGGATCCGTCCTCCTCCGGCAGGCAGGCGAGCGGGGTCGAGCGCGGCTCGCCGCTCTTGGCTCCGGTCGTGGTCAGCAGGAGCGTGGGGATCATCCCGTCGCTCATGACTCCCCTGCCGCCGGTGAGCCGGTGGACGGCCCGGTCGAGGCGCGGGACGACCCTCGGCCCGATCTTCATGAACGCGTCGGTCGTCGCCAGCCACTGGAAGAACGGCTTGAGCCGCGCGATGAGGCGTGAACCCACGATGGACTCCTGCTCCCCGGCGGCCGCCCGGCCGCCCGCCACTGATCGTAGCAAGCGCTAGGTCAAGAGCGGCAGGGGGTGATCGGGGTTTCCGGAGACAGCCCCGATTCCCGCCGTGCCTCCCGCTCTTCCCGCGTCCGTGAGCCTTCCCGTCTCTCCCTAGGCCCGCGGGCCCTCCGGTGTCTCCGGTCTGACGCAGTAGCCGCCGATCCCCGTCTCCAGCAGCCCGAAGGCGTGCTCGGCCTGCCGCCGCAGGTCCGGCGCGATGGCCCCGACGCTCTCGCCGGCGAGCATGCGCCGTACGGCATGGCCCACGATCGTGCGGATCGTGGCGCCGATCTGCGCCGCGACCAGGGCGGGGGTGAGGTCGCCGGGGCCGGTGCCGAGCTCTCCGGCGATGGCCTCGGCGAGCTTGCGCTCCCGGGCCTCGTTCATCTCCCGGACCCGGGCGCTCAGCGACGGGCTGCTCTCGACCATGCGGACGAAGGCGTCGTCGGCCTCGTGGAACCCGTAGCGGTAGTGGCCGGTGTCCAGCGCGTCCAGGAGGTCGCGGCGCACCGCCTCCAGCACGCTCTCGCCCGGCCTGCGCTCCCGGAAGACCCGCGCGAGGAGTTCCTCGACCTCGGGGGCCCGGTCGAGGAGCAGGTCCTCCTTGGTGGCGAAGTAGTTGAAGACCGTGTTGACCGAGACGTCGGCCGCCCTGGCGACCTCGGCCACGGTGACGTTGTCGAAGCCGCGGGCCACGAACATCCCCGTCGCGATGTCGGAGATGCGCAGCCGGGTCTCCCTCTTCTTGCGCTCACGCAGGCCCTCGCCCATGCCCTCATCCTAGGGGCCGGGAAATTTTTGCAGTCACTTAAAAATTAGTGTTACTGTAAAAATGGAGGCGATGAAATGATCAAGACATCGGGTCTGAGCAAGACCTTCAAGGGCGGCGTCCGGGCCGTCACGGGCGTGGATCTGACCGTCGAAGCCGGTGAGATCGTGGGTTTCCTCGGCCCCAACGGCGCGGGCAAGACGACGACCATGCGCATGCTGACCACCCTGCTGCGCCCCACCGCGGGCGCCGCCACGGTCGCCGGGCACGACCTCGTCACCGACCCCCGGGGCGTGCGGCGGCGCATCGGCTATGTGTCACAGGGCGGCGGGGTCGGCCCGTTCGACCCGGTGGGAGAGGAGCTCGAACTGCACGCCATGCTGTACGGCATGCGCCCGGCCCAGGCGCGCGAGCGGGTCGCCGAGACGCTGGAGCGCCTGGACCTGGCGCCCCTGGCCGACCGGACGGGCGGCACGCTCTCCGGCGGCCAGCGCCGCCGCTTCGACCTGGCCTTCGGCCTGGTCCACCGGCCGACGCTGCTCTTCCTGGACGAGCCGACCACCGGCCTGGACCCGCAGAGCCGGGCCGCCCTCTGGGACCACATCCGCCGCCTGCGGGAGGAGGACGGGCTCACGGTCTTCCTGAGCACCCACTATCTCGACGAGGCCGACACGCTGGCCGACCGCCTGATCATCATCGACCACGGCGCGGTCGTCGCCGAGGGCGCCCCCGCCGAGCTGAAGGGCGGGACCGGCACCCTCGACGACGCCTTCCTCGCCATCACCGGCCGGTCCCTGCGGGAGGACGGCGAGGCGGCGGCGTCCGGAGCGCGGGGTGCGGCATGAACGCGATCCGCGAAACCTGGCTCGTCTTCCGGCACAACACCCGCATCGCCCTGCGGCAGAAGGCGGGGATCGTCTTCGGGGTCCTGCAGCCGCTGCTCTACCTGGTGCTGTTCGGCCCGCTGTTCGCCACGATCGGCACCTGGGAGACGCTGCTCCCCGGCCTGCTCGCCCAGGTCGCCCTGTTCAGCGCGGGACTGGCCGGATTCGGCATCGTCTTCGACGCGCGCTCCGGTGTGCTGGAGCGGCTCCGGGTCACCCCGGCGCGCCGTACGGCCCTGCTGCTCGGCCGGGTCCTGAGCAGCTCGCTCACGCTGCTGGTCCAGTCGGTCATGCTGCTCGGGGCCGGTTACGCCTTCGGCATGCGCGCGCCGCTGCCCGGCGTGCTGGCCGGGCTCGTCCTCATGGCGCTGCTCGGCGTCGGCCTGGCCGCGCTGTCCAACGCGATCGCGCTGACCATGGACCCGGACGCCTTCGCGCCGATCATGACCACCGGGGTCGTCCCCCTGGTCCTGCTGTCCGGGGCGTTCCTGCCGATGTCCATGGCCCCCGCCTGGCTGGACGCGATCTCCCGCGCCACCCCGTTCCGCTACGTGGTGGAGGCGGTCCGCGACCTGTTCGCGGGCCGCTACGCCACCTGGACGGTGGCGGCGGGAGCCGCGGTGACCGCCGGGCTCACGGTGGCGTGCGTGGTCGTCGGCACCCGCGTGTTCAACCGGGAGAACGCCTGAGCGCTCGTCACGCGGGCCCGTGCCCCGGGACACGGGCCCGCCCGGGCAGCGTGACGGCGGAGACTCACCGGGGAGAGGCCGGGGACCCGTCCTCGTCGTCGATCAGCAGGAAGGCGGGCGGGTTCTCGCGCCACTCGGGCACGTCCATCGAGTTGAGCACGGAGATCAGTTTCTTCTCCTCGTAGATGAAGTGCGTCTGCATGATCGCCGACAGCGCCACCACCTCCTCGCGCACCTTGGCGGCCGTGGCCGGGTCCGGTTTCTCCGGCAGGGAGTCGAGCAGTTTCTGCAGGTTCCCCAGCAGCCAGTCCAGCTGGTTGTGGTCGGTGCGCAGGTCGGAGAGGACCTCGCGCAGCTCGGGGAACTCCTCGGCGATCACCGGGAACGCGCCCCTGTCCTCGCCGGTGTGGTGGCGCGTCAACGCGGTGCAGAAGGAGAGGCAGTGGGCGCGGAGGTCCCGCGGTGGGAGCCCGCCGCCGTCGAAGTACTCGTCGATGCTGTCCTGGAGGTCTTCCAGCATCTCGCGGAGCCAGATGTGAACTTCGAGCAGCTGCGTGCCCAGAGCGGTGAGGCGGCTGCCCGCCTCGGAACGTGCATTCATCTCTTCCTTCGGGTGGGTTGCTCCGCAAGTGTCCCCGAAAATCCGGAGACGTGCGCGGCGGATTCCGGCGGATCCGCCGCGACACTCCGCCTGCGGGGCGACCGTTCGGGGCCGGTGGGCCGGTGGCTCGGCGGGCGGCCGGGCCTGGAGACGCCCGCGCGTGATCCGGGAGGTCAGCCGCGCGGCCGCCGGGGCAGCAGCAGGCCGGCCGCCGCGATGGCCAGGCTGAGCCCGGCCGCCATGAGGAAGACCAGGTCGTAGCCGGCGGCGAGGGCGGCGGGGGAATCCCCGCCCTCCGTCGCGGCTCTGGCGCCGGCGGCGGACGCGAGCACCGCCAGGCCCACCGATCCGCCCGCCTGATTGGCGGTGTTGGCCAGGCCGCCGGCGGTTCCCGCGTCGCCCTCGGGCACGCCGGCGGTCGCCGCGGCCATGACGGTGGGGAAGGTCAGCCCGATTCCGGCCGCGACGAGCAGGGTGGGCCCGAGCATGCCGGTGACGTAGTCGCTGCCGGTGTGAGCCTGGGCGAGCCAGCCGAACCCGGCCACGAGGAGGGCGCAGCCGGCCAGCACCGGAGGACGCGCGCCGGTCCGCGGCGGCAGGGTGGCCGCCAGCCGCGCGACCACCACGAACGTCACCGCCGCGGGTGTCTGCCCGAGCCCGGCCTGGAGCGCGTCATAGCCGAGCACGTTCTGCAGGAACAGCGACGTGAAGTACCACATCGCCATGGCGACCCCGCCGAACAGCAGCAGCATGCCGTTGCCGACGGCCACCCCGCGGATCCCGAACAGCCGCGGGGGCATCATCGGGTGGGCGGCGAAACGCGTCTCCACCACGGTGAAGGCGGCGAGCAGGAGCAGGCCCGCCGCGACCGGCCCGGCGACGTGCGCGGACGTCCAGCCGTGATCGGCGCTCTGCATGACCCCGTAGATCAGCGCGGCCAGCCCCGCCGTCCCCGTGACCGCGCCGATGAGATCGAGCGGTTCCCGCCGGCCGGTCCGCGTGCCGGTCAGTGACCTCATGGCCAATACGATCAGCGCCGCACCGATCGGCACGTTGATCAGGAAGATCCACCGCCACGACAGGCCGGTCGTGATGGCGCCGCCCGCGACCGCGCCGGCCATCCCGCCCACGCCGCCCGCGGCGGACCACGCGCCGAACGCCCGGGCCCGCGCGCGCTCCCCGGTGAAGCAGACGTTGATCACGGCCAGCGTCGCCGGCGCCAGCATGGCCGCACCCGCGCCCTGCGCGAGGCGGGCCGCCACCAGGACCTCCGGGGCGGCCGCCAGGCCGCCGGCCAGGCTCGAGGCGGAGAACAGCGACAATCCGGCGACCAGCATCCGGCGATGGCCGAACAGGTCGGCGGCGCGGCCGCCCAGCAGCATGAAGCCGGCGAAGGTGAGCAGGTAGCCGTTGACCACCCAGGGCAGGCCGGTGAGCGTGAAGCCGAGGTCCCGGCGGATCGAGGGCAGGGCGACGTTGACGATGGCCGCGTCCAGGATCGCCATGAACTGGCAGGCGCACGCCAGCGTCATGATCATCCAGGTGGGACCGGTGCGCGGAGGCCCCCATCGGGGCGCGCCGGGGCGGGGGACGTCGGCCTTCGTGGTCATGCGGGCTCCCTCGGCGTAGAATTAGTTACGCGGATAACGTTATGCGCATAATGTTATTCGCGTAACTAATCTGTCAAGGAGAGCCCGTGGACTTCGAGCACGCCGACGCCCTCAACCAGGCCATCCGCCTCCTGAGCCTGCGCCACCGGGCCAGGGCCGCGACGCTGCTGGCCCCGCTCGGCCTGCACCCCGGGCAGGAGGTGCTCCTGCTGGAACTCGCCCGGACCGGCCCGATGATCCAGGCCCAGCTCAGCGAGGCGCTCGGCTGCGAACCGCCCAGCGTCACGCTGATGACCCGCAAGCTCGAGGCCACCGGTCACATCCGCCGCAGACCCGCCCCCTCCGACAAGCGCGCCAGCGTCGTCGAACTCACCGACAGCGGCAGCGCGCTGGCCGACCGGGTCAAGCAGCTGTGGTGCGCTCTGGCGGAGGAGACCGTGACCGGGCTGCCCGCCGAGACGGTGGCGGAACTGCCCGGCATCCTCAACGCCCTGACCGGCAACGTGGACACCAGACGCCCCCGCCACTCACCCGGCCGCCGGCAGGCTCCGGCCGCGGAACCGCGCCGGGCCGGGCGCGTCGATCGGAGCGGGGAACCGGCCGGTGACGGCGCCGACGGCTGAGGCCGGCTTCCCGGGCGTCCGGCCTGCCGCCCGGGCGGTGAACGCGCGGCCCTACCGGGGCGGGCCGAAGGGCTCGATGGGCGGGTCGGAGTAGGGGCCCTCGCCGGTCGTCCCGCCGACCCGGCGGGCGGCGGCCTCGGTCACGCGCAGGGCGTACAGGTTCTGTGCCGGGTCGAGCAGCACCAGGCCGTAGCCGGTGTCGACCTCCTCCTCCGACAGCCCGAGGCGATCCATGGCCTGCGCCAGCGTCGCCCCGGGCTGGAGCCGTACCGTCACCAGAAGCATGGACCCTACGCTACGCGCCCCTTCTGCGGCGCAGTGCGGCAAGGATTCCTTCTGTGTCGGTGATTCCGTATCCGTAGTCGAAGTCGAAGCCGACGTCGCTGCGGTCGTCGGCGGTACGGCGCAGCAGCGTGCGCAGCTGGCCGGGGGAGAGCCGGGAGGCCGGCCACTGCGTGCGCACGGCCGCGACCAGGCCGGCGGCGACCGGGCAGGCCGCGGAGGTGCCGGAGTCGGGCGCGCCGTCGCCGAACGCCTTGGAACCGGAGAAGTGGGTGTAGGAGCAGACGTCCGGCTTGCGCTTGGCCAGGCGGCCGGGCCCCTGGGAGGAGTAGCCCACCCGCCTGTTCTCGACGTCGACGCCGCCGATCGACAACACGCGGGGGTGGGAGTTGGCCCCCACGATCGGCCGCTCGCGGAAGGCGCACCGGCCGTCGGGGCAGTCGCGGCCGCAGTTGCCCGCGGCGAACAGGATGTCGGCGCCGGCGTCCTCCAGGCTCGCCACGATCACGTTGAACGGGTGGGCGGCGTTGTCGGAGTAGTTGCCGGGGTTGCCCACCGGGAAGTCCCACCGCGGGGAGAACGAGCCCCAGCTGTTGCTGACGACCAGGGCCCGGCTCTCCTCCGGCTGGGCGTTCAGCACCTCGCGCAGGTGGGCGAAGGCGGCGACCGCGTCGGAGAGCAGGCCGTCCAGGGCCGAGCCGCCCTGGCGCTGGGAGAGCAGCACCGGCAGGTCGAGCAGGGTCGCCTTCGGCGCGCCGATGAGCGCGTCGAAGGCGCACATCGTGCCGTGGTCCACCTCGAAGCGGCCCGGCGTGCCGTCCACCCCGCCCGGCACCCAGCTGCGCTCCTTGTCCAGCTTCGCCTCCCGGTCCAGATGGCGCTGGACGTGCTCGAGGTTGATCCCGGTGTCGACGATCGCCAGGGCCACCCCCGAGCCGTCCAGCCCGTCACCCGCGAGTTCCTCGGCGCGGATCAGCCGCTCGACGTCGTGCCAGTCGCCCACCGGTGGATCACCGCCGCACGTGAGGCTCGGCTGGATCACCGGGTCGGCGAAGACGCCGACGACGTCGGACCGGGCCACGGAGAGCAAGGGGATGCGGGTGGACAGCTCGTCGTCGGAGATCTCCCCGCGGACCAGGACCGAGGCGTCCTCGGCGGCCAGCGAGAAGGTCAGGGGCTGGTTCAGCGAGAGGGGATCGCCCCCCGCCGAGGGCACGGGACGGGGCACCGCGACGGGGGTGAAGGAGGGGTCGAGGACGACCCCGGGCAGGCCGTCGGCGACGTCGGCCGCGGTCGTGGCCACGCCGGGGTCGGTCACCGCCGCGACGACCTCGGGGGAGGGGCGGAGCTGGATCAGGACGCGCATCGTTCACCACCGGTTGATCAGACGGATCAGGGAAAACGCACCTCACCACCGTCCTTCATCAACCACGATCATGTCCACCCATGCAAATGGCTCCCACCAGCATCTATGTCGCCAAATCACCGCGAACCGCTGGGCTGGTTTTCCTTCCCTGCAAGGTCATGGATCACTAGCTTGGACGCCATGACCGCAGCGGCGCACACCACGCCATCCCCCCATCCCGACGCCGGCCCGGAGCACTGGCTGAGCACCCGGCCGAGACTGGTCGTGGCCAGCGCCTTCATGCTCTTCCTGGAGCTGGCGCTGATCCGGTGGACCGGATCGAACATCGTGCACCTGAGCTACTTCACCAACTTCGTGCTGCTGGGCTCGTTCCTCGGCATCGGACTGGGCTTTTTGCGGGTGGGGCGCACGGCCCGGCAGCCGTACTACTCGCCGATCACCCTCGCCGTCCTGGTGCTGGTCGTCACGTTCTTCCCGGTCACCGTGGACCGGCAGACCGAGGGCGTCCTGTACTGGACGAGCCTCAGCACCGCCGGGCCTCCGGCCTGGCTGATCCTGCCGGTGGTCTTCGCGGCCGCGGCGGTCGTGCTGATGGGCCCGGCCGAGCTGGTCGGGCGCTGCTTCCCCGAGCTGGACCGGCTGGAGGCCTACCGCTACGACCTGATCGGCAGCCTCACCGGCATCGGCCTGTTCACGGCGCTGTCATTCCTCAGCGCGCCCCCGGTGGTGTGGGGCGTGATCACCGCGGCCGCCTACGCCGTGCTGCTGCGGCCGCGGCGGCTGTGGGCACGGGCCGCGCTGGTTGTGCCGTCGCTGGTGGTGGTCGCGGCGCTGGCGGCCGAGACGCTGACGGCCGGAGCCCTGTGGTCGCCGTACTACAAGGTGACCCGCACCCACTTCGCCGAGCAGGGCGTGGAGATGATGGACATCCAGGTCAACGGCATCCCGCACCAGCGGGCCGTCCCGGCGGTCAAGCGGCTGGAGTGGGAGCGGCAGTACGCCCTGCCGTACGAGCGCTCGGCCGCCGGGAGGCTGGACGACGTGCTGATCGTGGGTGCGGGCAGCGGCACCGACGTGGCGATCGCGCTGTCGAAGGGCGCCGGACGGGTGGACGCGGTGGAGATCGACCCCAAGCTCCGCGAGCTGGGCGGGACCTACCACCCGGACCGGCCCTACGACGATCCCCGGGTCGCCACGCACGTCACCGACGGGCGCGCGTTCCTGGAGCAGACGGACCGCAAGTACGACCTGATCCTGTTCGCGCTGCCCGACTCGCTCACCCTCGTCTCCGGCGCCAGCTCGCTGCGGCTGGAGAGCTACCTGTTCACCCGCGAGGCGATGGAGGCGGCCAGGGACCGCCTCAAGCCCGGCGGGACCTTCTCGATGTACAACTACTACCGCGAGAGCTGGCTGGTGGACCGGCTCGCCTCCACCGTGCAGGCCGCCTTCGGGCACAAGCCGTGCGTGGACGTCGTCACCCAGGCCGGCCAGCAGGCCGTGATCACCGCCGGGCTCGCCGCCGCCGACCAGGCCTGCGGGCAGGAGTGGGCGGGCGCGACCGCGCAGACCCCGCCGCCCTCGGGCGACGACCGGCCCTTCCTGTACCTGAAGGACCGGACGATTCCGGAGATCTACGTCATCACCCTGATCCTGATCCTGATCGTGAGCCTGCTGGCGGTCCGCGCGGTCGCCGGGCCGTACACCCGGATGCGCCCCTACGCCGACCTGTTCCTGCTCGGCGTGGCGTTCCTGCTGCTGGAGACCAAGAGCGTGACCGGGTTCGCGCTGCTGTTCGGCACCACCTGGGTGGTCAACGCGATCGTGTTCGCCGGGGTGCTCGTGGCGGTGCTGGCCGCGGTGGAGGTGACCCGCCGCTTCCGCACCCCGCCGCTGCCCGTCATGTACGGCGTGCTCCTGGCCGGCCTGGTGCTGGCCTGGCTGGTGCCGAACTCCTGGTTGCTGGGCCTGCCGGTGCCGCTGCGCGCGGTGGTGGCCGTGGCCGTGGCGTTCCTGCCGATCTTCGCGGCCAACGTGGTGTTCGCCAAGCGCTTCGCCGACTCGGCCGACGGCACCACGGCCTTCGGGGCGAACCTGCTCGGCGCGATGGTCGGCGGCTGCCTGGAGTACCTGGCTCTGGTCATCGGGTACCAGGGCCTGCTGATCGTGGCGGGCCTGCTCTACCTGGGCGCGTTCGCCCTGCTGCCCAGGACCGCCCGGGCCGCGTGAGCCCGGCCGGGTGAGCCGGGTCGGGCACGTCCGGGCCGGATGAGCCGCCCCGGTCACCGGACGGCGCCGGGGTCCCGCCCCGAGGAGGGGCGGGACCCCGGGCGACCGGATCGGATCCGGGTCAGATGCCGCAGAGCTCGTCGATGGACTGGGCGCTCCTGTTCGCCGTCGGGGTCTTGCCGGGCGTCGCCTTCGGGGGCGCGCTGAGCGTCGGGGTGGGGGCCGCGCCGCTCGTGCCCGGGGAGGCCGCGCCGCTGGTGCCCGGGGAGGGCGCGCCCGAACCGGCCATGAGCTTGCGGCTGGGCTGGGTCGACTGGCGCAGGGCCCGGGCGGTCGCGGTGCGGATCTTCTGCCAGTCGGGGGAGCCGGAGTAGAACTCCGGCGGCACGAACTGGAGACTGGTGATCTTGGCGTCCTTGACCTTGAGGGCCAGCTCGGTCAGGTGCTCCAGCATGTCGCGGGGGATGTTGGTCTGGGCCATCCGCTTGGCCACCCTCGCGATCTTGGTGAAGTTCGTGAGGACGACGGCGGGGGTGGCCTGCTTGGCGAAGGCGCCGATGACGCAGCGCTGGCGGGCCATCCGGGAGAAGTCGTCGCTGCCGACGCGGGAGCGGCCGTACCAGAGGGCCTCCTCGCCGGAGAGGGTGCGGTAGCCGGCCTTGATCGTGCCGGCGGTGCCGAACGAGCCGCCGTACTTCACGTCGCTCTCGACCCTGATCTTCAGTCCGCCGATGGCGTCCACCAGGTGGGCGAAGCCGTACATGTTGATCAGGACGTAGTGGTCGATCTTCAGGTTGAGCGTGTAGCCGATCGCGTCCATGAGCGCCCGGGGACCCTGGTGCTTGCTGCCCATGATCTCCGGGTGGTCCTCGGCGTACTGCCAGACCTCGTTGAGCAGGCCGCCGTTGGGCAGCTCCCGCATGAAGCCGTTGGGGAACTGCCTGGCCAGCGGGCTGCCGGGCGGGAAGCGCACGTGCTGCAGGTTGCGGGGGAGGCTGAACATGACCGCGTTGCCGGTCTTGATGTGGACGCTGGCCACGTTCATGCTGTCGGTCCGCACGCCCTCCCGGTTGCCCGCCCCGTCGCCGCCGATGAGCAGGAAGTTGACCCGCTCCTGGCCGTTCCAGGGGTCCTCGGGCTTGAACGTCGGGGCGGCCGGGTCGTCCGGCGAGCTCGGGAAGATGTCGTTGACCGTCTCCTTGACGGTCAGCACCGTGCTGGCGGCGAACGCGAACGGGGCCATCACCGCCACGCACAGCGTGCCGATGACGATGCCCGAGACGATCTGGCCCGCGCTGTTGAGCCGGTTGGGGCCGAGCGTGATGTAGGAGGAGATCACCAGCAGGAACCAGCCGAGCGCGCCGAGCACGGCCAGGCCCACGATCAGGCCGAGGACGCCGTCCCGGGTGGCGATGCCGGTGTCGCCGGAGACGACGATTCCGGCGATCACCCCCAGGACCAGCAGCAGGCCGAAGGAGCCGAGCAGGATGTAGCCGGTACGGCGGCGCCCCGCGCGCAGGTGCGCGATGCCCGGCAGGATCGCCGACAGGGCGGTCCACCCGATGAGCGACCCGGTGGTCAGCGGCCGGGCGAACTTCAGCCGGGACATGGGCCCGCGCCCGGCGGACGGGTCGCCGGGCGCCCCCGCGCCTGCCGGGGTCGCCGTGGCGCCCGGGCCGGCCGCGGGGCCCGCGCCCGGATTCGGGTCCGGCGCGGATCCGACGCCGCCCGTCGCGGGCTTCACCCGGGTGGCCGTGCCGCCCGCCGGGCCGGCCTCGTGCCCCGGCTCGTGAGCCGCCCGCGCGGGAGCGGGAACGGGTAAGGGTGCGGACGCGGGTACGGGCTGGCCGGGGTGGGGGGCGGCGTCGCGCTCCAGGGGAGGGGCGGGGGTGTTCCCGGGGTGGCCGTTCGCCGCGTTCGCGGGCCGGGCCGCGCGGCTGCCGCGCCGTCGGGGACGCGGTTTCCCGCTCTCGCCGGAGAGCCCCCCCGAGTCCTGCCCATGGCGCATCGTCACACCGCTTCCTACTCGGTCCTTGTCCGGTCCACCTGGCAAAACGGCCGAGGTCCCCCGATTGCACAGAATTGCCCTGGATTCTAGCCCCCATACCCGGACATGGCAGACAGATGACCAAGGTCAGGTGAATGAGGATTGAAGTTACGAGGTCGACGAGGCGGGCGCCAGCCAGGTATTGCACTGGAAGGTCTTGTTCTTCTCGTAGCCCTGCCGGAACCAGCGTCCGTTGTTCACCGGCTTGCCGTGGTCGCGCGGGTAGCCGGGATGGTCGCCCACGCGCGAGTAGAAGTAGTAGAGCGTGTTGCGCCGCGCCGAGGTGACCGGGTAACTGGCCGAGACCGAGCGCATGAACATCGCCCCGAAGCAGGTGGCCTGGAGCTCGAATCGGCGGCTCAGCGCCAGCTTGCCGCTCTGGCTGCCCGACTCCAGCGTCCGCTCCCACCAGCTGCCGGACAGGCCGGACAGCTGCTGGACGTGGTGACCGTACTCGTGGGCCATCATGCTGATGATCCCGCCGTGCCACTCGGTGATCTGGCCGTACCCCAGCGCGTTGCCCGATCCCCTGGCCATGGCCGTGGTGGAGGCGTAGATCGTGGTGTTGCTCGGGCAGTAGTACGGCACGATGCTCCCGCGCTGGGGGAAGTCGCCGCAGGCGCCGCGCCCCCGGGTGGCGGTGATGGCGTAGCCCGGCCGGTGCCACTCGATCCCCCTGGCGCGCAGCACCTTGGACCAGGCCTTGTCCATGCACCTGGAGGTCTTCAGGATCAGCGCCTTGAGCTGGCTG
This sequence comes from Planobispora longispora, assembly GCF_016863135.1. Classification (GTDB taxonomy): domain Bacteria; phylum Actinomycetota; class Actinomycetes; order Streptosporangiales; family Streptosporangiaceae; genus Planobispora; species Planobispora longispora. The sequence goes on along the minus strand of NZ_BOOH01000001.1, from coordinate 93,123 downwards.
TGGCTGTAGATGCTGGCCGAGCCGCCCGGGCAGTGCACCCTGGACAGGCCCTGGCCGGCGTAGAGGGAGTTGTTCTTCAGGGACGTGTTGAGCGTGCGGGTCTCGGCCTCCTCGGGACTCGGCTTGTCGTCCGGCTCGTCCGTCACCCGGTTCGAGGGCCGCTCCGAGGGTCGATCCGAGGGCCGCTCCCGGGGCGGGTCGGACGGGGAGGAGGTGGGGAACGCGATCGGCGAGACCGGGTCCGCGTCCACCCGGCTGCCCTTGATGAGCGCCCCGACCACCACGAGCCCGGTGAACGTCAGCGCGAGCAGGCCGAAGACCACGCTGATGATCACCGCGGCGCCGCCGCCCTGGCGGGGACGCGGCGGCTGCCATGCGGGAGGCGGGTACGGGGGCCGGTGGTGAGGGCCGGGAGGGGGCGGCTGGCCGTACGGCGGGCGCCCGTGCGACGGCTGGCCGTACGGCGGCTGTCCATATGGCGGTTGCCCCTGCGGCGGGCGTCCCTGCGGTGGCAGGCCGTGGGGCGGTCGTCCCGGCGGGGGCGGCTGCCCGTACGGCGGGCGGCCGTGGAGCGGGGCCGGCCGGCCGGCGGGGGGAGGGGCCGGATAGCCCGGCCCGGGGGGCGGCGCCTGCGGGGGGCGGCCGGGAGGCGGCGCCTGGGAGGGATAGCCCCGGGGCGGCGGCTGCGGGTACCCGTGGCGGGGCGGGGCCGGAGGCGGCGCCGGGGCTCCGGCGGGGGGCGGCAGGGGGATCGGGGGGCCGGCCGGGGGCGGGGGCGGCGAGGGCGGGTGACCTCCCCGCGGGGCCCAGCCGGGAGGCGGATGCGGATGCCCCTGAGGTTGAGGTGGCGGCGGAGGATAGTGCCCGTTGCCTGTCACGCTGTCTCCCCGTAAGCCCAAACGTCCGATATATCCGGCCAGATTGGTTCTTTAAGAAATTTGGGGCGTAAGCATACTGATTTATCACCCGTCACGGATGTAGTCGTATTCGGTTACGGTTCGAAATCACGCGAGGTGATCTCCGCAATGTGCCGTACCGGGCCGCTCGCCGTGTCCTAACTTCAGAGCCATGAATCTGCAGCAGCTCCGCTACGTGGTCGCGACGGCGGAGCACCGCACCATGACCGACGCGGCCAGGTCGCTGTACATCGCACAACCTGCGCTCTCCCGTGCGATCAGGGACCTGGAGCGAGAACTCGGGATGACGTTGTTCGCCCGCTCCGGGCGCGGCGTGGTCGTCACGGCGCAGGGGCGCCGGGTGGTCAAGCTCGCCCGGGAGGCGCTCGACGCCGTCCACGAGATCGAGGCTCTGTCGACCCACGGCCATTCGTCCGAGGCGGAGCTCCGCATCGCCTCGACCCCCAGCCTCGAGCCGGGGTTGGCCGGGCGCATCCTTCCCTCGTATACCGCCGAACATCCGGGGGTGCGTGTGCACATCGTCCGTTGCGACGGGCGGGACGGCGTGGTGAACGCCATCAGGAGCCAGCGGGCCGACCTCGGCCTCACGGATCTGCCCGTCCCCGCCGACCTGATCAGCCATCCGCTGGAGCGGCAGGAGATCGTCCTGATCTCCCCGCCCGGCCTCGACCTGCCCGACCCGGTGCCGATGAGCAGGCTCAACGGCATGCGGCTGGTGCTGCCGGCCGGCGGCAGCGCCCGGCGCAGGGAGCTCGACTCGTTGTTCGCCAAGTACGGCGTCGCCCCCGTGGCGGCCCTGGAGGCGGAAGAGCGCGGCAACTGGCTCGGGCCGGTCCGCGCGGGCCTGGCCTCCCTGCTCTGGTACCGCGGGATGGCCGACCAGGCCGTCCGGGCCGGACTGGTGGTCCGGCCGCTCGATCCCTCGATCCGTCGGGTGATCGCGATCGTGCACGCGCGACGGCGGTTGCCCGCCGCCGCCCAGGAGTTCCTGACCGCGGCCGAAGGTGGGTCGGCCGCCTAGCAGCAGGACCGCAGCCGGAAGTGGGCCGGCCGCGCGGACCGTGCCGGGGCCGTGGTGGGCGGGCCGTACGGGACAGTCCGAAATCCCATGAGAACCCCAGAGGCGGCGCAGGTGGGAGCGCCGTCCTCTCCGACACCGGGCGATAGGCTCGGTCTCGATGACTATCTTGCGCCTGCGAGGCCGTGAGTTCCGGCCCGGCGAGTTCGCGATCATGGCGGTGGTCAACCGCACCCCCGACTCGTTCTTCGACAGGGGGAGGACCTACGGATTCTCCGCCGCCCTGGAGGCGGTGGACGGGGCCGTCGAGGGCGGCGCGGACATCGTGGACATCGGCGGCGTCAAGGCCGGCCCCGGGGACGAGGTGGACCCGGCCGAGGAGATCCGCAGGGTGGCGGGCCTGGTGGCGGCGGTCCGCGAACGCCATCCCGATCTGATCATCAGTGTCGACACCTGGCGCGCCGAGGTGGGGAAGGTCGTCGCCGAGGCGGGCGCCGACCTGCTCAACGACACCTGGGGCGGGGTCGACCCGGATCTGGCGCGGGTCGCCGCCGAGCACCGCGTGGGCCTGGTGTGCGCGCACGCGGGACGGGCCGTCCCGCGGACCCGGCCGCACCGCGTCGCCTACGCCGACGTGGTGGCCGACGTGATCGGCTACACCGTGGACCTGGCCGGGCGGGCGGCGGCCGCCGGGGTCCCCCGCGAGTCGATCCTCATCGACCCGGCCCACGACTTCGGCAAGAACACCTACCACTCCCTGGAGGTCAGCCGCCGCCTCGGGGAGATGACCGCCACCGGCTGGCCGGTGCTCGTCGCGGTCTCCAACAAGGATTTCGTCGGCGAGACCCTGGGCGGCCTTCCCGTCGACGAGCGGCACGCGGGTACCATGGCCACTCTCGCCGTCTCCGCCTGGCAGGGCGCCCGCGTCTTCCGCGTGCACGACGCGGCCTCGGCCCGCGCGGCGCTCGGCGCCGTCACCCGCATGCGGCGCGGTGAACACTCCGAGGAGAGAACGACCGTTGGCTGATACGAGAAACGACCCGGTCGTGGTGATCGGGCTCGGCCGGTTCGGCAGCTCGCTCGCCACGGAGCTGGTCCGCCGCGGCACCGAGGTGCTCGCCATCGACAGCCGGCCGAAGGTGGTCCAGAGCATGTCGGGCAAGCTCACCCACGTGGTCGCCGCCGACTCCACGGACCTGGAGGCGCTGCGCCAGCTCGGCGTCCCGGACTTCTACCGGGCCGTGGTCGCCATCGGCACCGACATCGAGTCCAGCATCCTGACCACCTCCCTGCTGGTGGAGCTGGCGATCGAGGACATCTGGGCCAAGGCGATCAGCCGCGACCACGGCCGCATCCTGGAGCGGGTCGGCGCCCACCACGTCATCCTGCCCGAGCACGACATGGGCGAGCGGGTGGCCCACCTGCTCAACGGGCGCATGCTCGACTACATGGAGGTCGACGAGAACTACGCGCTGGTCAAGACCCGGCCGCCGCGCGACTACGTCGGCGTCCCGCTCGGCGAGACGAACCTGCGCCGCAAGTACGGCGTCACGGTCGTCTGCGTCAAGGGGGAGCACGAGGAGTTCACCTACGCGGGCGCGGACACCGTCCTCGGCTACGGCGATGTGATCATCATCGCCGGGAAGATCGAAGACGTGGAGCGCTTCGCCGAACTGCCCTGAGCGGGGGCGGACCGCCCTGCACGGGACGCCCGGGAGGACCGGACCGCACGGGACGCCCGGGAGGACCGGGCCACCCCGGGGGAGCGGGTGACCCGGTCCGATGCCGCTATCGGGCCGTCACTGGGCGGTGATCCTCACATCGTCGAGCCCGGCCTCGACCAGGCTGGCGCCGGAGGCGTCGGCGGCGTCCACCACGATGCGCACGGTCTGGCCGGCGTGGCCGGAGATGTTCGCGGTGGCGGTCGCGTAGGCGGCGGCGCGGGTGGAGGCCGCGCCCCGCTGGTCCAGCACGGTCGTGGTGGTCGTGCCGACCACGCGGACGCGGATGTAGTCGGCGCTGCTGGCGTTGTTGAGGTGACCGAGGTACCAGGAGAACGACAGCGTGAGCGTGCCGCTCGCGGGAAGCGTGATCGTCGGTGACTGGGCGCTCGTCACGCCGCCGTCGATGTCGTTCGCGCCCACGCTCGCCCCGGCCGCGGCACCGGTGACCAGCGCGTTGCTCCCGCTGGGCGTGGCGCCCGGCTGCGTGACCGTGCCGCCGCTGGTCGTCTGGCCCGGGTCGCCGCGCTCGAAGAGGCCCGTGGTCGCGGTGTCGGCGCCGCCCGGGTTGACGGTCCAGCCGCGCGCGGCCTCGAAGTCGTCGGAGTAGACCACGGTCGGGTCGGGACCGCCGCCGCCCCCGCCGGTGAACAGCAGCCGGTTGGGGGAGCCGGTGCCGGGGTTGGTCACCACGCCGGTGGTGGCGGCGGTGACCATCGTGTCGCGGATCTGCGCCGGGGTGGCCGACGGGCTGGCGTTCAGCAGCAGCGCCGCGGCCCCGGCGACGTGCGGGGAGGCCATCGAGGTGCCGCTGATGGTGTTGGAGGCCGTGTCGCTGTTGTACCAGGCCGAGGTGATGCTCGATCCCGGGGCGAACAGGTCCAGGCAGGTGCCGTAGTTGGAGAAGGAGGAGCGCGCGTCGGTGTTGGTGGTCGCGCCCACGGTGATCGCCTCGGCGACCCGGGCCGGGGAGCGGTTGCAGGCGTTGGTGTTCTCGTTGCCCGCGGCCAGCGCGTAGACGACGCCGGAGTTGATGGAGTTGCGCACGGAGGTGTCCAGCGCGGTGCTCGCGCCGCCGCCCAGGCTCATGTTGGCCACGGCGGGCTTGACCGCGTTGGCGGTCACCCAGTCCACGCCCTCGATGATGATCGAGGTGGAGGTGGTGCTGCCGCAGCCGAACACCCGGACGCCGACGAGGGTGACGGCCTTGGCGACGCCGTACTGGCCGCCGCCGACCGTGCCGGCGACGTGGGTGCCGTGGCCGTTGCAGTCGGCCACGTCGTTGTCGTCGTCGTAGACGTCGCGGCCGTTCTGCGCCCGCCCGCCGAAGTCGGTGTGGCTGATCCGGATGCCGGTGTCGATGATGTAGGCGCGCACGCCCGAGCCGCTGTTCGGCGGGGTGTAGTTGCCGTCCAGCGGAAGGTTGCGCTGGTCGATCCGGTCCAGGCCCCAGGACGCCACGGCCTGCGCGACGCGCTGCCGCGAGGGCTGCCCGATCAGGCTGAACTCCTGGTCCTGCTCGACGTAGGCGACGTCGGAGCGGGCGGCGACGGCGCGGGCCTGCGCCTCGGTCGCCTTCATCGCGAAGCCGTTGAGGACCCGCTGGTAGACGGCGCTCACGGAGGCGCCCTCGGCGCCGGCGACGTCCTGGGCCTTGCGCTCCCGGTCGGCCCGGGTGAACTGGCCCTTGAGGACCACGATGTAGCTGTCGGCGACCGCGACCGGGCTGTCGGCGGCGGCGATCGCGCCCTCGGGCGCGGGGTCGGCGGCCGAGGGCTGGGCCGTCCCGAGGACGAGCGCCAGCGCCGCGGCGGTGATTCCGGTTAATCGGACGACGGAGGTAGTGCTCATGATGACGGTCCTCCTGGTGGGGGGTGACCCGGGGCCCTCGTGGGGCCGTCCGGGCGGAGGGTGAGCGCCCCTATGGTGAACCGCCGTCATGTTTACGGCAATATCGTGACAGGCGTAAATCTATTTGTTACATACTCTGTTCCGGACAGAGTCTCCGCCGCGCCAGTGCCATATGTGGCAAATGTCGTGAATGTCGAGAGCGTGCGGGGGGGCTCAGCTGTAGATCACCGAGAGGAAGCGGATCAGGACGGCCTCCCGCCGGTCCGCGGGCAGCGCGTCCAGCACCGCGTTGACGACCGCCATCTCCGGCTGCCCGGAACCGTTCAGGTCCACCCCGACCGAGGCCGCCAGCTCGCCGAAGGCCGCGTCGTCCAGAGCCTCCAGATCCAGTCCGGCCACCAGCTCCACCAGCCCCTCGGGCAGCCGCACCGGCCCGCGCTCCCGGGCCGCCGCGGCCGACTCGGCGATCACCTGGAGCATCGCCTCCACCCCGCGCAGGGTCACCCCGGTGACGGTGACGTGGATGTTGGCCGGGATGCCCGCGTAGGACAGCTGCGGCTGCAGGAACCAGCCCCGCCTCCTGGCCTCGTCCGAGAGCGTGAACACGTCGATCTCGTCGGAGGCGAAGGCCACCAGCGACGACTCCGGCGCGCCGAGCAGCCGCAGGCCCGGGACCGCGGCGACGCCCTCGCGCAGGCGGTGGGCCGCCGCCAGGGTGGCGCGGCCCAGCTCCAGGTACCCCTCGCGGCCCAGCGCCTGCAGGGTGGCCCACGCGCCGCCCAGCGGCCCGGCGGACTTCGAGCTCTGCACGGTCGCGTTGATCACCGTGTAGCCGGGCCACGACGCCGAGGCGAAGTAGGCCGCGCGGCGCAGCGCCGGGTCGGCGAAGAGCACCACCGAGGCGCCCTTGGGGGAGTAGCCGAACTTGTGCAGGTCGCAGGAGAGCGAGGTGACCCCCGGCACCGACAGGTCGAACGGCGGCACCTCGGCCCCGGCCTCGCGCAGCCAGGGCAGCAGCCACCCGCCCACGCACGCGTCCACGTGGCAGAGCACGCCGCGCGCGGCGGCGCTCCCGGCGATCCGCCCGACCGGGTCCACCACGCCCTGCGGGTAGGAGGGCGCCGAGACGACCACCAGCACCGTGTCATCGGTGATCGCGGCCTCCGTCGCCGCGGCGTCCGCCCGGAACGTCACCGGGTCCACCGGCGCCGCGTCCACCGCCACTCCCAGATAGTGCGCGGCCTTGTGGAAGGCCGGGTGCGCGGTGACCGGCACGACCATCCGGGGGCGGCCCGCAACCGGGCGGGAGTCGCGCGCCGCCTTCACCGCCAGCATGATCGACTCGGTGCCGCCGCTGGTGAAGATCCCGGTCCCGCCGCCGAGGAGGTCCGCGACCGCGCCGACCACCTGCCGCTCCATCTCCACCACGCTGGGGAACGCCGTCGGGTCGAGCGTGTTGACCTCCAGCATCTCGGCGTAGGCCCGCGCCGCCGCCTCGTGCACCTCCGGGCGGCCGGTGTCGTAGACGTACGCGGTCACCTTGCCGCCCCGCACGGGCAGGTCGGCCTCCTTCATCCGGGCGATCTCCGCCAGCAGCTCGCCGGTGTCACGACCCTTGTCAGGCAGGTTCATGGAACTCCTTCGGACGTACGGCTCCCGCGGGCCGCGGGGGGAGGGCGGGCCGGACGACGCGGCGCGGCCGGGCCAGTCAATCACCTCGGGACGCCCCCGGGACAGGCCGGCGGGCGGTTCGGCGCAGACCGCGTAGGCGTATGCGTAGCGGGCATCGGGCCGGGACACGGGCAGGCCTCAGGTCAGCGGGAGCCGCACCACCGCGCGCAGGCCCGGGGAGGCGTCCTCCAGATGGACCGCGCCGCCGTGCGCGTTGACCGTCTCGCGGACGATCGCCAGCCCCAGCCCGGCCCCGCCCTCGTCGCGGCTGCGCGCGCTGTCCAGCCGGGTGAACCGGTCGAAGACCCGCTCCCGGTCGGCCTCGGGGATGCCGGGCCCGTCGTCGGTGACGGTCAGCACGGCGTCCGCGCCCTCCGCCCGCAGCGCCACCACGACCGGGGACGCGGTGTGCCGCAGCGCGTTGTCGACCAGGTTGACCAGCACCCGCCCCAGGTCCAGCGCGTCCCCGGCCACCACGATCGCGCCGTCCGGGCCCGTCCCGTCGATCCTCACGCCGTTCCCGGCCGCCCGGGCGTCGTCGCCGATCCGGAGCACGACGGCCTTGCCGTACCGCTCGACGGTCTGCGCGGCCAGCTGGTCCAGCTCGACCGGCTCCCGGCGGGCGAGCGCGCCGCCGCGCTCGTCCAGGCGGGCCAGCGCGAGCAGGTCCTCGGCCAGGCGGGTCAGGCGCGTGGTGTCCTCCAGCACGCCCTCGGCGGTCTCCCGCCAGTCGTCCTGCCCGCCCGGGTGGCCGAGCGCCACCTCCAGCTGGAGCCTGATGCTGGCCAGCGGGCTGCGCAGCTCGTGCGCGGCGTCGGAGACCAGGGAGCGCTGGCGGGCGTCGGCCCGCTCCAGCCGGTCCAGCATGGCGTTGAGCGTGGTGGCCAGGCTGTGCACCTCGTCGCGCGACTCGGGGACCGGCAACCGGCGGGAGCGGGCGGTGCCGGTGATCTCCTCGGCCCCCCGGCGCAGCGCCGCGATGGGCCGCAGGGTCCGGCCGATGATCACCCAGCTGGTCGCGGCGAGCAGCGCCAGCAGCAGGGGCGTTCCGACGACGAGCACCTTCCCGGCGGTGGTGAGGCTCGTCTGGACCTCGCTGAAGGGCCGGGCCGCGATCACCGTCCTCCCGCCGTCCGCGCTGAGCACCCGCACGCGCAGCAGGTGCGGGATGCCGTACGGCCCGCCGTACAGGAAGTCCGCCTTCTTCGCCGTGACCGCCTTCGCCCGCTCCCCGGTGTTCAGCAGCGGCACCAGCCGGTCGGTCCCGGTGGTGGCGTGGGTGATGCGCCCGGCGGAGTCGAGCACCTGGATCAGGACGCCGTCCGGGGAGGTCAGCTCGGCCGGCAGCTGCCCGGCGTCGGACTGGGAGACGATCTCCCTGGCCCGCTGGTAGACCGACTCGTCGATCGTGGCGGTCAGCGCCCGGCCGAGCACGTCGATCATCACGTAGGCCGACAGGGCCAGCGCCACGCCCAGCACCGCCGAGGCGACCGCGGTCAGCCGGAAGCGCAGGCTCTTGCGCCGCCACCACCCGGCGGTACGGCGGGCGCCGGCGTCCCTCCGCCACCACCTGGCAGCGCGGCGCCCGGGAGCGCCCGTGTCCGTCCGCCGCCATCCGGGAGCACGGAGCCCGGGAGCGGGGCGCCCGTTCCCGGCGTCCGGTTCAGCCTCCATCGCCGGCCAGCCGGTATCCGGCGCCCCGCACCGTCTGCAGCGCGGTCCGGGAGAACGGCACGTCGATCTTGCGGCGCAGGTAGCCGACGTATACCTCCACCACGTTGGGATCGGTGTCGAAGGTGTCCCAGACGTGCTCCAGGATCTCGCTCTTGGACACCACCTCGTCGTGGCGGCGCATCAGATACTCCAGCAGCGCGAACTCCCGGGGGGTCAGCTCCACCGGCGTGTCGCCCCTGGCGACCTTCCGCCGGGCCGGGTCCAGGGACAGGTCCCCGGCCCGCAGCACGGCCGGACGCCGGTTCGCGCCGCGTCGCAGCAGCGCCCGGAGCCGGGCCACCAGCACCACGTAGGAGAACGGCTTGGTGAGGTAGTCGTCGGCGCCCAGATCGAGCCCGTCGGCCATGTCGTACTCGCCGTCCTTGGCCGACAACATCAGGATCGGCACCCAGTTCTCCTCGGCGCGCAGCTGCTTGCACACGTTGTAGCCGGAGAGCCTGGGCAGCATGATGTCCAGCACGACCACGTCGTAGTCGCCCTGCCTGGCCAGGTGCAGGCCCTCCTCGCCGTCGTGCGCGAGGTCCACGGCGAACCCCTCGGCCTGCAGCCCGCGCTGAAGCGCCGCGGCCATCCGCCGTTCGTCCTCCACGACGAGAACCCGCATCCCGCCCCCCTTTCCGATCACCCCATCTTCGGGCAGCCCGGCTGAGAACCGGCTGAGAAGTCTGTGGGCCCTCTCAGTCTGTCTCAGCTCCGGCACAGGACCGCTCACGCAGGCTGCTGGAGGAAGGGATTGACGGCATACCGTTAAGGAGTGACATGCCACAGGAAGCACAGCAGCGAACGCGGCGGACGGCGCGCGGGAGCCGCGCCGTGAGGTGGGGCGTGCCGGTCGCCGCGGTGGCGGTGGTGGCCGGGGCGATCGGAGCCGGGCCCGTCATCGCCGCGGTCCAGGGCGACCCGGTGCTGCCCGAGCGCACCGCCGGGCAACTGCTCGCCGACGCGCTCAAGGCCGCCGAGTCCGGTCCGCGGCCCATGTCGGGCACGGTCCTGCAGACGGCCTCCCTCGGCGTTCCGGGACTGCCGCAGGTGTCGGGGATGGGCGGCACCTCGCCCGCCACCCTGCTCACCGGCTCCCACGAGCTGAAGGTCTGGTACGGCGGCGAGACCAAGTTCCGCCTCGCGCTGCCCGGCCGGATGAGCGAGACCGACCTGATCGTCAACGGTGACCAGGCGTGGCTGTGGGAGAGCGACTCCAGCACGGCCACCCGCATCAAGGGCAGCGTGAAGACGGAGGACGCGCCCGATCACCCCGAGGCCCTGCCCACGGCGACCACGCCGCAGCAGATCGCCGAGGAGGTGCTCCGGCAGGCCGACGCCGACACCGCCGTCGGGGTGTCGTCCAGCGAGAAGGTCGCCGGACGCGACGCCTACCAGCTCACCCTCGCCCCCAAGGACGCCTCGTCCCTGGTCAAGGAGGTCAAGCTGGCGCTCGACGGGGAGACCTTCGTCCCGCTCCGGGTCCAGGTCTACGCCAAGAGCGCGGCGGAGCCCGCCTTCGAGGTCGGCTTCACCTCGGTGAGCTTCACCCCGCCCGCCGCGGAGAACTTCACCTTCACCCCGCCGGCCGGCGCCACGGTGAAGGAGCAGTCGCTGGACGAGCTCGCCAAGGACGCGAAGGCCGGCATGGAGGCCCGGCAGGAGGAGAACGCGGAACTCGCGGACGGCATGCGGACCGTCGGCAAGGGCTGGACCACGGTCGCGGTGATCCCCTTCTCCGAGGAGGACCTCAAGGCCCAGACTCAGGGCCAGGGCCAGGGCCAGGGCCAGGGGCAGGACGGCCAGGAGGCCCGGCCCGGCGAGACCACCGCGCTGGCCGACGCGCTGCTGGAGTCCGCCGCACCGGTCAGCGGGCCGTGGGGCAGCGGAAAGGTCATCCGGACCAAGCTGGTCTCCGCCCTGCTGACCGATGACGGGCGCCTGCTCGTCGGCGCGGTCACCCCGGAGAAGCTGGTCGAGGTGGCCGGACGGTGATGACGGGAGCCGGAGACCACTCGATCGTCACCCGCGGGCTGACCAAGCGGTTCCGCGGCGGCCAGGTGGCTGTGGACGATCTCCATCTGTCCGTGCCGCGCGGGTCGGTCTTCGGCTTCCTCGGTCCGAACGGCTCGGGGAAGACCACGACGATCCGCATGCTGCTCGGCCTCGTCACCCCGACCGGGGGCGCCTGGGAGCTGCTCGGCACGCCGATGCCCGGCGGGATCCCGGCCGCGCTGCCCCGGGTGGGCGCGCTGGTCGAGGGGCCGGCGTTCTACCCCTACCTGTCGGGCGAGGCGAACCTGCGCCGCTACGACGCCGTCGACCCGGCGGCCGACCCGCGAACCGCCGCCCGGCGGATCGCGCTCGCCCTGGAACGGGTCGGGCTGTCCGCGGCGGCCCGCAAACGGTACCGGGCCTACTCGCTGGGCATGCGCCAGCGGCTGGCCATCGCCGCCGCGCTGCTCGGCCCGAGGGAACTGCTGGTCCTCGACGAGCCGACCAACGGCCTGGACCCGCAGGGCACCCGCGAGGTGCGGGCGCTGGTGAAGGAGATCGCCGCCGACGGCACGACCGTGTTCGTCTCCTCCCACCTGCTCGCCGAGGTGGAGCAGATGTGCACGCACGTCGGCGTCATGCGGACCGGGCGCCTGGTCGCCCAGGGGTCCCTGGACGAGCTGCGGGAGCTGAGCTCGGGGGAGGCGGCCGTGGTCCGGGTGGAGACCCCGGACACCGCCGAGGCGGCGTCCGTGCTGGCCGGGCTCGGGCTGACCGGGGTCCTGACCGGGGATGGAGAGGTCACCGCCGAGCTGGGCGCGGAGGCGCCCGAGCGGGTCACCGCCGCGCTGGTGGCCGCGGGCGTCGCCGTACGCGGCCTGGCCGTGCGGCGGCCGAGCCTGGAGGACGTGTTTGTGGGCCTGACCGGGGAGGGTTTCGATGTCGACGGTTGACGGGACGGGAGTCGCGACGGAGATGGGACCCGCTCGTGTATCGGAGCCGGTTCCCACCGGGACGGGGGTCGTGACCGAGGCGGGACCCGCTCATGTATCGCAGTCGGATTCCACCGGGACGGGAGCCGTAAGGGAGACGGGATCCGCCCGCGTGGCGGAGCCGGTCTCCGCCGGAACCGGAAGCGGAGTCGAGGCCGGGTCCGCCCGCGTGCCGGGGGCTCCCGCCGCGGAGAGGCGACCGGTGATCCCCGCCGGGGCGGGGGAGCGGACGCCCGCCTCCCGCCCGCCGGGGGCGGCGCGCGCCTGGCTGCGGATGCTCGGCTCGGAGGCCGGGCTGACCTTCCGGCGGCCGCGCAACGTCGCCGTGCTGGCCGTGCTCGGGCTCATCCCGGTGCTGATCGGCGTCGTGATGCGGTTGTTCGCCGAGCCGCTCACGGCCGGGGGCGCCGACGGGCCGGGGAACGGCGGGGCGATCTTCGCTCAGATCACCGGGAACGGCCTCTTCCTCACCTTCGCCGCGCTGTCCGTGCTGGTCCAGCTCATGCTCCCGGTGGCCGTCGCGGTGGTGGCCGGTGACGCGATCGCCGGTGAGGCGGGCGCCGGCACGCTGCGCTACCTGCTCACCGCCCCGGCGGGCCGGACACGCCTGCTGGCCGTCAAGTACGGCAACGCGGTCCTGTTCTGCCTGGCGGCCGTCAGCGTGATCGCGGTGTCGTCGCTGGTGGTCGGCCTGGCGCTGTTCCCGATCGGGCCGATCACCCTGCTGTCGGGGACGACGATCCCCTTCATGGAGGGGCTGCTCAGGATCGGCCTGGTCGTGCTCTACGTCACGGCGGGCATGGCCGCGCTGGCCGCGGTCGCCCTGGCCCTGTCCACCCTGACCGAGGTGGCGATCGGCGCGATCGCCACGACGGTGGTGGCGGTCATCGTCGTCCAGGTCCTCTCCGTGATCCCGCAGCTGTCCTGGCTCCACCCGTACCTGCTGACGCAGTGGTGGAACGGGTTCGACGGCGTCCTGCGCGACCCGGTCGCGACCGAGGAGATGGGCCAGGGCCTGCTCGTCTTCGCCGCCTACACGGCGATCTTCGGCTCGATCGCCTGGGCCCGCTTCGGCGGTAAGGACATCACCTCCTGAAAAGTCCGGAGAGCCGCCCCGGCGGCCCCGCGGAACGCCCGCCGCGGGGCCGCCGCCGTCGCCGCGGAACGCCGCCGCGGGGCCATCGCCGTCACCGCGGGCGAACTCCGCCGGCCGGACGCCGGCCCGGCCGGCGGAGCGCTCAGGGCGGCGGAGCGGTCAGGGCGGCGGAGCGGTCAGGGCGGCGGAGCGGTCAGGGCGGCGGAGCGGTCAGGGCGCCTGGCCGCGGTCGCGGAGCCATGCGGCGGTCAGCTGCCGGTAGGCCTGCCGGCCGATGCTGCCCGCCGGTCCGTCGAAGACATGTCCGGCGTGGGGCACGCGGACGAGCTCGACGTCCACCCCTCGGGCGCGGGCCTGTTCGGCGAAGCGGTAGGCGCCCTCGGGCGGGACGAGGCGGTCGGCCTCACCCACGATCACGAGGGTGGCCGGCGCCGCGCCGCTGAGGTGCGAGAAAGCGGAGACGGCGGCGTATCGCTGCGGAAACTCCCGCGGCGAGCCGCCGGTATACGCCTCGGCCATCCTGCGGGCGGCCTCGCCGGAGGCCGGGTCGTCGTTGCGGTGGAAGCCCGCCGGGTCCAGGACCGGGTACAGGACGGACACCGCGGCGACGGCCGGGACCGGGCCGGCGCAGGAGGCGCGCAGCGTCTTGTTCCCGGCCATGTAGGCGGTGTTGACGGCGAGGTTGCCGCCGGCGGAGTCGCCGGTCAGGGACAGCCTGGCCGCGTCACCGCCGTACCGGTGGGCGTTGCGCGCCACCCAGGCGAGCGCGCACCCGATCTGACCGTGGACGACGTCCCACAGATGCCGGTCCTCGGCGGACAGCCCGTAGTCGAGGCTGATCGTCAGCCAGCCCCGGTCGGCGAACCAGCGCATGTCGTCGCTGCGGTCAGCGCGCGAGCCGGCGACCCAGCCGCCGCCGTGGACGTAGAGCAGGACGGGCGCGCGCGAGGCGGTCGTCGAACCGGCCGGCCGGTAGACGCTCAGCTTCAGCGGCCGGCCCTGATAGGTGCTGTAGGCGGCCTCGGCGTCCGGCGCGGACGGCGTCGCCGATCCGCCGCCGACGACGTGGACGAGGCTCTGGACGAGGCTGATGTCGGCGCCCGCGCGCTCGACCGCGGCCGTCATGCGAGCGGTGATCACCGAGGCGCCGGTCGCGGTCAGCACGGCCAGGCCGAGCACGGCGGCGGTGAGGCGGCTGCGGCGCCGGAGCCACAGGCACAGCGCCAGGGAGCCTCCGGCCGACAGCGCGACCACGAACCGGCGCGCGGACGAGACGGGCGCCCCAGCCAGGTCGAGGTAGGGCACCTCATGGAGGAAGGCGCCGAGCACGGCGAGCGCGCAGAGCCCGACCGACGACGTCGCGGCGGCGAGGAGCACCGCCGACAGGACGCGTCCGCGCAGGTGGGCGTGGAGCGGCAGGAGGTGTCCGTGCCGGGAGGCGAGGGATGACGAGAAGCGTCTACGCCGGGAGACGAGGGACGACAGGACACGTCTGCGCCGGGAGGCGAGGGATGACGAGAAGCGTCCGCGCCGGGAGGCGGGGGCCGGCCGGGTGCCGGCCGGGCGGCCGGTGGGCCCACTCACCACGTCGGGCCCTCCTCTCCGGGCCGGATCTCCGGTGCCCCCGTAGACGGTCAGCGTAATGCCTCACCGTCGCCCCGGCCGTCCCCGATGCTCAGGGCCGGCCGGGGGCGGCGCGGCCTCGCGGCCTCACAACCGGAGGGCCGGTCGGGGCCTCGTGGCCTCACGCCTGGAGGGCCGGATCACCCGCCCTCACGCCTGGAGGGCCGGATCACCCGCCCTCAGGCCGGGGCGGCCGGGTTGTCGTCCGCGGCCGGGCCGGGCTGGGCCGTACGGCTCCCGCGGCGCAGGCCGATCACGCCGACCACGGTGCCGGCCAGTCCGGCGAGCAGACCTCCGGCGCCCAGCAGCCGGGCGGTGCCGTCCGAGGACGCCGTCCCGGAGTGCGCGACCGGCGTCACCGACGGCGCGTCCTGCGCGGCGGCCGGGGCGGGGGAGGCGGACGAGTGGCCGCCGCCGTGACCGCTCTCGGCGGAGGCGGGCGTCAGCTTCAGGACCGGGGCCGGGCGCTCCGGCTCGGAGCCGTCGGCGGCCGGCTCGTCGTCCCACTTGACCACCTCGCCGCCGGTGTAGGTCTGGGTGGCGGGGAAGACGAGGTGGTCGGTGTCCTCGGGCAGCATGCCCATCGACACCTCGAACTCCTGGAACTGGCCGGGCCCGATCTCCCCGCCGGACCAGGTGATCTTCGTGACGGCCTCGGTGAGCTCGCCGTATTCCGTGGTGACGGGCTTGTCGAGCTTGCTCTCCGTCACCTCGACCTCCCAGCCGGGCACCGGCTTGACCGAGACGAACGCCAGCGGGTGGTCGGTGGGGAGGAAGACCTCCAGCTTGTTCGTCGAGGCGTCGTCGCGCTCGTTCGGCACCCGGAAGGCGACCTTGGTGAAGCCGCCCTGCTCGGCGCTGCCGGGGTTGACGGTGACGTGGGCGAGGGCGGGCGAGGCCAGGCCGAGGACGAGGGCGGCGGCGCCCGCGGCGACGACGCCGGCGCGGCGGAACGGCGCGGGGAGGGACGAGAGGGAAGACACGGGGGACGGGGACATGCGAGTTTCTCCACTTCAAGGCAGGTGAGGTCGACCGGGAACGCGCGGGCGCCGGTGGTCGCGGCGGGGCGGCTCCGGTGAGGTGACGGCGTCAGACGGCGGGGAGTGGAGGACCGCGCCGGCTGACGGTGTGGAGGAGAAGGCGCCGGGCGGGGACGGCCGCGGCGCGGGGCGGGGGAACCGGCCGCACGGCCGGGGGCGCCGCGGGGGCCGCCAGGAGCCGGAAGGACGCGCCGAGACGGTTGCCGGCCGTGCGCAGCAGCGCCCACAGCGCGCTCTCGCCCCGGGCCAGCCACCAGCCGGTGATCAGCGTGGCGGTGAGGTGGGCCAGGATCATTCCCAGGCTCTCGCCGAGTCCCTGCCCGTGGCCGTGCGGGAGGATCGCGGACGGGCCGCCGAGGGCGAACAGCTCGTGCAGGAGCAGCTGGAGGCAGGCGAGGGTGACGTTGACGGCCGTGGCCGAACGTTCACGCCCGGCGAGCGCCGTCGCCGTGATCGCGACCGCCGCCGTTCCCGCGGCCACCGCCCACGGCTCCGGCCCCGGACCGCCCGCGGCCCGGTGGCCGAGGACGGCGAGCGCCACGCAGACGGCCGAGAAGGCGGCCGAGCGCAGGAGACGGAACGGGAGACGGGCACGCATGACGCCGCCCATCGTCTCACGAGTCCCGCCCGGCGGATTCCCTCTCCCGTGCTCCACCTGCCGCGCCCGCCCACCCCGGAGGGAACGGCGGCCCGGCGGGACGCCCGGCCGGCCGGACTCCCGGCGGAACGGCGGGGCGCCGCCGGTGTTCCGGGCGAAGGCGTTCAGGCGACCGGCGGCTGCGGGGTCAGGCCCATGACCCGGCCGATGGCGCGCAGGACGCCGTGCTCGTTGTTGGAGGCGGCGAGGTAGCGGGCCCGTGCGATCACCTCCGGGTGGGCGTTGGCCATCGCGAAGGACCACTCGGCGGCGTCGAGCATCTCCAGGTCGTTGAGGTAGTCGCCGAAGACCATGGTCTGCGCGGGCGTGACGCCCAGCTCCTCCTGGAGCCGCCGCACGGCCGCGCCCTTGCCGGTGCCGGCGTGCATGACGTCCACCCAATGCTCGCCGGAGACCACCACCTGGTGGGTCGCGGCGAACGGCCGCAGCGCCGGGGCCGTGCTGTGCTCGGCCGTGCCGAAGTCGAACAGCGCGATCTTGATGATCTCGTCGTCGACGGCGGCGAGGTCGTCCACCGGAGTGAGGAGGGCGTAGTACTTGACGGCCTCGGCCAGGAAGGCCGGGTCGGTGCGCTCCACGTAGGCGGTGCGTTTGCCGCAGACGACGGCGCCGACGTCCACTCCGCCCGCGGCGAGGTCGCGCGCGGCCGCCACGACGTCGCGGACGAACGGCGGCTCCAGCAGGTCGGAGCTGATCTCCCGGCCGTCCCGGACGACGAAGGCGCCGTTCTCCGCGATGAAGACCGTCCCGTCGAGGACGTCCTTGAACTGCACGGCCAGCGAGGCGTACTGCCGGCCGCTGGCGGGGCAGAACAGCACGCCGCGATCGCGCAGCCGGTCCAGCAGGGGCCACAGGTCCGGGGGGATCCGCCCGTCGTCGTCGAGGAGCGTGCCGTCCATGTCGGTGACGATCAGCCGGATGTCGGCCGGCATGTCCGTCCGGTCGGCGGTCAGGGGCCGGGCGGGCGCGGTGCCGTGGTGCATCAGAGGGGTTCCCCCAGGGGTGGTGACGGGTCTCCGCATGCTACTTGCGGCGGCTCCCCGCGTCGCACGCGGGTTTCCCCGGACCTTCCGCCACGCGGCGCCGCCCGCGACTCCGGCGGCCCCTCCCCGGAGGGGTGATCGGCCGCGCCCTCACACCGGCGACCGGACGGGGGAGCGTTCATCCGGCCGGGGGGTAGCCGTCGTAGTCGTGCCAGCCGGTCGGCTGGGTCATCAGCTGCCGCCAGGTCGGCCAGTCCCGGCCGGTGCGCTGGCGGAGGAACTCGCCGGGCATGGTGTACGGCGGGGCCTTGTGCGGCTTGGCGAGCGCCTGTCGGGCGATCGAGTCGAACAGCACGGCCGCGGCGTGCAGGCGGGGCAGCGCCGCGTGGACGCGGTCGGCGTACCCGGCCGGGAGGGTGTACGGCCCGTCGGCGCCGAGGTCGAACCCGGCCCCGGCCGTCACCAGGGCGATCTCGGGCCGCTTGCGCAGGGCGACCTCATGGAACAGGTGCAGGGCTATCGCATCCCACACGACCTCGACTCTCTCCGGGGACACCCCCTGTTCGCCGAGGAAACGGGCGGCGAGGTCGGCGCCGTCGACGTCGAAGCGATTCTCGCCGTCGCCCGGGTCGCTGAGTCCGGCGTCGTGCAGGACGCAGCCCAGGAACAGCAGCTCGTCGTCGTAGTCGAGATCGGGCCGCAGGCCCTGCTGCTCACCGATGCACCGGCCGAACAGGTAGGTGCGCATGCTGTGGTTGAAGATCGCCGGATCCTCGATGTCCCGGGCGAAGCGCATGGCGCTCAGGGCGAGGTCGGTGCGGGGGAAAGGCAGGTCGGGGTAGGCGTCCATCAGATGTCCTTCCGGTCGGTGCGGGATGAGGGCCGGGATCGCAGCCGGCGGAGAGCGAGGAGCCCGCCGACGCCCGGCAGGAGAGCGCGCCGGCGCACGCCGGTGGCGGCCCGCGCCGTCGACGCGGCCGCGACGACGGTCACGTAGGCGAGTCCGTGCAGCGGGCCGGCGGCGCTCGTGACCGCCTCGGCGTGGACCGTGAGCAGGTTGGCGAGCAGGACGGCGATGGAGACGGCCTCGGCGGCGGCCGCGATCCGCAGGACGCGAAGCGCGGTCACGCCGCCGACCCCGGCCGGACGATCATGAGGACCACGACGGTCGCCCACACCAGGTTGTAGACGCCGGCGAGCATGCTCAGCGTCCGCAGCGCCCGGCCGTCGCCCGGGGCGGCGAGCGCCCGCCTCTGGCGCGGGTGGATCTGCGTGGCCAGCAGCAGGCCCGCGAGAGCGGTGAGGACCATCGACACGGTGATCCAGATCTCTCCCATCCGATCCTGCGCGACGGCCAGGGCGATCCCGGCGGCCGGGACGATGAGGCCGGCCGCCGCGTAACCGCCGGTGATGCGGTGCAGGGCGGCGGCCACGGACGCGCTCCGCTCACCCGTGCCGGTTTCCGGGGCGAGGGGCGCGTATCGGGGGAACAGGCTGGTCGCGACGGCCGAGCCGCCGACGAAGACGATGGCGGCGAGCACGTGCACCGACAGCAGGGCATGGTCCATGGGATCTCCTCAACCTTCAGGGTGCCTGAAGCGTAATGGAAGCTTCAGGCGCCCTGAAAGCCGGGTGCGGAGATCTGCCGGAACCTCAGCTCCTCAGGCCCCGCGGCTCCGCCGCGAACCCCGGGCCATGCGGCTCCGCGATGAAGTGTTGTGCGGCTCCGCGATGGACCGTCACGTGGCTCCGCGACGGGAAGCCGGGCGTCCTCATGCGGCTCCGCGACGGAGTGTCACGTGGTTCCATGAGGGGAAGCCGGGCGGTCCTCGGTGTGGAACGTCATGCGTCTTCACGCGTCCTCGTCGTGGAAGGCGGTCCGCAGGGCCCGGCCCACGCGCTGGCGGATCGGGTCCGCCTGCGGGCCGAAGAGCCGGTCGTCGACCTGCGCGATCGCCTTCCCGGCCGCCTCCAGCAGACGGGCCCCCTCGGGGGTCACCTCGATCGCCGACGCCGCCCCGGCCCGTGCGGTGCGGTCCCGCACGAGCCCGGCCTTCGCCAGCGTCTTCACCGCGGAGTGCACGGTCTGGACGGTGATGCCCGACATGCGTGCCAGGTCGCTGAAGGAGGCCCCGGGCACGCCGGCGATGTGACCGAGCAGCCCCAGCCTGCTGACGGTGAGGTCAAGCGGCGCGAGCGCGGCGTTCAGCTCGGTCTCGACCTGCCGCGCCAGGGTCAGCACGATGATGGAGGTGCTCCACGCGGGAGGGGCGTTGTCGATGGTCACCGCCCCAGTCTCCCGCACCGGTCCCGGATGCTCCGGAGCCCGACGTCCGACGCCCGTCGCGCGTCCGACGGGCGCCGCCGCGCCCTCGCGGGGAGGCGGGGAATGCGGAGGGGCCGGCGTTCGGGGTGAGGGCGTTCGGGTCAGGCCCAAAGGTGCACGATGCCTGCCGCTTTATGACATATGTCGCTATGGTTGCCGCAACCGCGAAAGCACACGAGGTCGGGGTGGTAGCGATGCGGCATTTCCTGGGGCTGCTCGTCGGACTGATGATGGCGGCGGTCCTGCTCCTCGGCGGAGGCTGGGCGGCTGTGACCACCCTCGGACGGCCCCTGCCCGGCGCGACCGGCCAGTCCCTTCCCGACTCCACCACGCAGACCTGGATCGCCCTGGGCGTCATGGTCGTGATCGGGCTCCTCCTCGGCCTGCTGATCGCCGGCCGGGTCTCCCCGCTGGCCGGGTTCGTCCCGTCGATGGTCCTGCTCGCCTGGACCGTGATCTACGTCCTCGACGCGAGCCGGGCGATGAGCATCGCGGCGGAGGTGCCCACGATCCACGCCTCGCTCGACACGGCGCCCGTGGGCATGGGCGTCCTGCTCAGCAGCGGGGTCTACGCCATGCTCGGCGTCGCCCTCTTCGTCCCGGTGCTGATGCCCTCCCGGTGGGCCGGGCGGGCCCGGAGCTCCGACGACGAGTACGAAGAGGAGTCCGGCGACCCGGCCTACTACTGATCGTTCTCCCGCCGGGCCTCACCGTCCGCCGCCGGGGCGACGGGGAAGCCGTTGCGGAAGACGTTGTGCCGGAAGACGTTGTGCGGGTCGTAGGCGGCCTTGACCTGCCGGAGCCGCCGCAGCGTGTCCGGCGGGAACGCTCTGGCCGGCAGGTCCTCGTCACCGTGGGACTCGAAGTTCGGGTAGATCGCGTTCACGCCGAGCCGCTCCCACGCCAGGTCGGCCTCCGCCCGCCGTGACTCGCCGGCCACCGCGGACAGGGAGAAGTTCTGGGTGCGGTGGGCGTAGGCGGTGGCGTCCGGGGCGGTGTCGTTGACCGCTCCGCCGACCGATCGGATCTGGAACATGGCGACGTCGCCGGCCGCGAACATGCCGGCCACCGCGGCCGAGACGGCGCCGTCGATGTGGTCGACCAGCGCGGAACGGCTGCGCAGCTGGGCCTGGCCGCCGGAGTGGCGGTTGCGGTGCGGCGCGACGATCGCGGCGTAGGGGGCCAGCTGGGCCTGCTGCCGCAGCACGGGGGCCAGCTCCAGGAACGGCTCGATGGCCGTGACGGCGGCGTCGGTGTCGTCTCCGGCCCACACGGCGACGGTCTGCGCGAGGACCTGCCCGCCCGCCTGGCCGGGGAAGGCCGACAGGAAGGCCGTCAGCCGCCGGGGGCTGCCCTCGACCAGCGTTCCCCAGCGCTCCAGGAACGGCGCCAGGTCCGAGGCGTCGTGCACGAGGACGGCGAAGACGACGTCGCCCACCTCGGCGGCCTCGATGTCGAAGGAGGTGACGACGCCGATGTCGCCGCCCGCGCCGCGCAGGGCCCAGAACAGGTCGGGGTGGTTCCCGGCGTCCGCGCGGACGACCCGCCCGTCGGCCAGGACGACCTCGGCGCCCACGACGTGGTCGATGGTCAGGCCGTAGGAGCGGCCCAGGAAGCCCTGCCCGCCGGAGGTCGCCAGGCCGCCGACGCCCACGTCGCCGTAGTCGCCGGAGCTGATGGCCAGCCCGTACGGCGCCAGCGCCTCGGCCACCTCGCCCCAGCGGGCGCCGGCCCCGACGCGCACCAGCCGCCGCTCGCGATCGATCACCTCGACTCCGTTCATCGCGCCCACGTCGATGACGATGCCGCCGTCGTTGGTGGATCGCCCGCTGATGCCGTGCCCGCCGCTGCGCACCGCCAGCGGCACGTTCTGCCGCCGGGCGAACGTCAGCGCCTCGGCCACCTGCCCCGGCGTGGACGGGCGCAGCACCAGACCGGGTGAGCCGGGCCACACGTAGGTGGAGCGCGCGTCGTCGTAGCCGCGGTCGCCGGGCTCGACCGCGGTCGCGGCCAGGGAGGCGGGAACCGCGTCGTAGTCGATGCCCTCGCGCCGCAGCGAGAGCGCGCGGGCCGGGCGCGCGCGGACGGAGGCCGTGCCGGCGCCGGTTCCCGAGGGGGCCCGCCCGGCGGCCACGGCCTCGCGCAGGGCGGGGGCGACCTCCCCGGCGAAGGTCTGGATGGCCCGCGGATCGTCGGAGCCGAGGATGAACGTGCTGACGCCGTCCTCCAGCGCGAGGGGGAGCAGCTGCTCCACCCACCGGGCGGGCGGCCCCTGCAGCAGCCCCCGGCCGGAGGCCTCGAAGTCCCCGCCCACGAGGTTGAGCAGGCGGCGGATCTCGCGCGGGTCGCGCCCCGCCTCCCCGGCCGCCTCGTCGATGACCTTGTTGCCGGCGGGGATGTCCTCCGGCTGGAGGTAGCCGAGGCTGGGCAGCCAGCCGTCGGCCTTGGCACCGACCAGGCGCAACATCCGCGGCTTGTACGCGCCCAGCCAGATCGGCACGTCGTGCGCGGGCGCGGGGCCCCGCTTGGCCCCGTTGACCGGGTGGTGGGCGCCGTCCACGCGCAGCAGGCGGCGCTCGCCGGCGTCCCAGAGGCCGCGGATGACGTCGATGGCCTCGCCGAGCGCCTCGATGCTCTGCCCCGGAGTGAGCCGGCGGCCGCCCATGGCCTCGATCGCGTCCCAGAACGCCCCCGCTCCCAGGCCGAGCTCGATCCGCCCGCCCGAGAGCAGGTCGAGGCTGGCCACCGAGCGCGCCAGCACGGCCGGGTTCCGCAGCGGCAGGTTGAGGACGTTGCCGGCCAGGTGGACGCGCTCGGTCCGGGCGGCCACCCAGCTCAGCAGCGTCCAGGTGTCCAGGAAGCCGGGCTGGTAGGGGTGGTCCTGGAAGGTGACCAGGTCCAGGCCGGCCCGCTCGCTCAGGAGGGCCAGCTCGGTCACCGCGTCCGGGCGGCGGTTCTGAGGCGTGATGAACGACCCGAACCGCAGATCGTGGCCGTAGTCGGGCATGGGGTCCTCCGTCAAAAGTAGTAGACGTATCAACCATACCTTGTTTGGTGACGTATCAACCATCCGTGCCGTAGGGTGGAGCCATGACCTCGCGCCCGCCATCGACCGACCCGACGGCGCCGACCGGCCCCGCGACGGCGACCGGCCCCGCGACGGCGATGGACGCCTGGCGGAGTCACACGGCCGTCCACGCCCGGCTGGCCGCCCACCTGGCACGCGAGCTCACGCGCGCCACCGGCCTGTCCGAGGCCGACTACCAGATCCTCGACGTGCTCCTGGACGCCCCGCGGGGGCGCATGCGGGCGCTGGAACTGCGCTGGTCGTTGCAGTGGGAGAAGAGCCGCCTGTCGCACCAGGCCGCCCGCATGGGCGCCCGCGGCCTGCTGGAGCGGCACACGTGCGCCGAGGACGCGCGGGGCTGGGACGTCGTCCTCACCGCCGCCGGCCGTGAGGCGGCCGAGCGCGCCCGGCGCGTCCGGGAGGAGTCCGTGCGGGTCCTCGTACTGGAGACCCTCGGCGCCGAACGCCTGGCGCACCTCGCGGAGGCCGCCGCCCTGCTGTCCGAGCGGCTCGAGCGGGCCGCCGAGACGGATCCCGACTGCGGGGCCGTCCGCGCGGAGATGGAGAAGGACCGGGCTCAGCGGTCGGCGGGCGAGGCCGTGTAGAGGTGGGTGACGACGTCCTCGATGGAGTCCTCGCCGGGGGCGGTGGCCCGCAGGTCGTCGAGGGTGCCGTCGAAGCCGAGGCGGCCGTGGTGGATGAGCATGACCCGCCGGCAGAGCTTCTCGATGTCGCCGAGGTCGTGGGTGGTGAGCAGCACCGTGGTGCCGCGCTCGGCGTTGAGCCTGCCGAGGAAGGCGCGCATCGCGGCCTTGCTCACCACGTCCAGGCCGATGGTGGGCTCGTCGAGGACCAGGACGGCCGGGTCGTGCAGGAGGGCGGCGGTGACGTCGCCGCGCATGCGCTGTCCCAGGCTCAGCTGCCGGACCGGCGTGTTCATGAAGCCGCCGAGGTCGAGGAGATCGGTCAGCTCGGCGAGCCGCCGGCGGAAATCATCTCGATCTACTTTGTAAAGGTGTCGGATCAGGTCGAAGCTGTCCTTGAGCGGCAGGTCCCACCACAGGGTGGTCCGCTGCCCGAAGACCACCCCGATGCGCCGGGCGAGGGCCGTACGGCGGCGCGTGGGGTCGAGCCCGGCCACCTCGATCCGGCCGGAGGTCGGCGCGAGGATGCCGGTGAGCATCTTGATCGTGGTGGACTTGCCCGCGCCGTTGGGGCCGAGGTAGCCGACGAACTCTCCGGCGTCGATGGTGAACGACAGGTCCTGTACGGCGTGCACGGTCCGCCGGGACCGGCCCCGGCCGACGGTGAAGGACCGGCCGACGCGGTCGACTTCGATCATGCGGTCAACTCCCGGTGGAACGGTAGCGGCGGATGCCGGCCCGCCAGGCGAGGGCGGCGGCCAGGGCGAGGATCAGCGCCGCGGCGGGCGCGGCGAAGCGCAGCCAGTGCGGCAGGCCGAAGGGGTCGTCCCGGTCCAGCACGTACAGGCCGGGCTGCCAGTTGACGAACGCCAGCGGGACGATGAACGTCACCGCCTTGACGAGGTCGCCGCCGTAGACGGTCAGGGGGTACTGGGTCAGGGTGCTGCCGCCGTAGGTGAAGGCGTTGGCCACCTCGGGGGCGTCGGTCAGCAGGAACTGCAGCGCGCCGCCGAGGGTGAAGATCGAGGTGAAGATGACGAGCCCGCACACGATCATCACCGGGATCATCCACGCCCGGCCCCACTCCAGGTCCAGCTGGGGCAGGGCGATGCCGAGCACCACCGCGGCCTGGGCCATCCGGCCGAACCGGTGCACGCCGAACCGGTCGGTGGTCATCTGCACGAACGCGCTCGCCGGGCGGATGAGCACGGCGTCGAAGGTGCCGGCCCGGATGTGCTGGCTGAGCCGGTCGACGTTGCCGAACAGCATGTCGGCCAGGGCGAAGGAGACGCCCGCGGCGCCGTACAGGAACATGACCTCGGCGAGCCCGAAGCCGCCCAGCGCGTCGGTGTGCTCGAAGATCACCCAGATCGCCGCGACGTCCAGCCCGTTCAGCACGAACGAGCCGAGAGCCATTGTGATCATCGGGATCGGGTACTGCGCCGAGGCGCGCAGCCAGGTCCAGGCGAGCAGGAGGTAGGTCCTAACCACGGGCGGCCTCCCGGAGGCTCACCCGGGACCCCGGGCGGGATCTCGCGCGGTCATCCACCCTGGACCACCACCTTGCGCCGGGCGGCGCGGGTGGCCAGGGCGCCCAGCGCCAGCAGCGCCGCGGCCCAGAGGAGCTGGAGGGCGAGCGCCTGCGGCACGTCCCGCTTGCCGAGGTAGACGTCGGCGGGGATCTGCACCATCGCCGCCCAGGGGAGGGACTGCGCCAGGGCGCCGAGCCAGCCGGGGAAGAGGTTCAGCGGCAGGACCATGCCGCTGAAGAACATCATCAGCACCAGCGACAACGACTGCGTGCCCCGGTCGTCGACGATCCAGAAGGACGACAGCGCCACGAGGTAGCGCCAGCCGAAGCTGACGATCACGCCGAGGAGGAAGCTGACGGCGAAGAAGCCCCAGACGGCGGGGTCCGCGGGGAAGACGACGCCGAACAGCGCGGCCCCGACGAGGGTCGGCGGCACGCTGCGCAGCAGGAGCAGGTAGGCGGCGCGGCCCAGGTCGTCGGCGAGGTTCCACGCCTGCAGGGAGGCGGGCCGGGCGAGGTCGACGGCGATGTCGCCGCCGCGCACCCGCTCGGCGAGCTGGAGCCCGCCGCCGAACAGCTGCATCGGGCCGATGAACGCCTGGCTGAGGAAGCAGAAGGTGACGGCGTCGGCGACGTCGTACCCGGCCAGGCCGGGACGGGCCTGCCACAGGGCGATCAGGACGTAGGCGCGCAGGATGCCGAAGACGGTGTTGGTGAAGGCTCCGGCGAGGGCGGCGGCGCGGTAGGCGGAGTGGCGGCGGAAGCCGTACCGGGCGATGCGCGCGTAGAGGGGCAGGCGGGTGCGGGACAGCAGGCCGGAGCGGCGCGGCGGGCGGGTTCGGGCCGGGGGCCGCGGACGGGACGGGAAGCGGGCGCGGGGTGGGAAGGCGGCCTCCTCGGGGTGTCGTCGGGGCAACCCTCAGATTTTCCTCGCCGCTCTGGGCTGGGACAACGGGTTATCCGGCGGCCTGGGGAGGAGAGTCGGAAGGAGCCGGTGCGAAAAGCCGATATATGTCCGTAACTCTTACGATATGTCTGGCGCATGGTAGAACGAAGTTCTGACGGGGAATCCTCCTGCCAGGAGGTTCCCGCATGCGCGATGAGCTCGACGTGGACGTCTGTCCCGGTTACCCCGTCAGCTGGCAGGCCAACGCACTCAACACGCTCATGTGGAGCACGGTCAAACCGATCTCCGGCCTCTTCCTCCGATCGGATCTCAGCGTGGTCGCCGCCTCGCGGCTGGTCGGCCTCGCCGGGAAGGTGCCGCTGCGGCTGCCCCCGCACGTGAGCCTGGTGCAGGACCGCGTCGGGGCGTGCGCGGGGGAGTGGGTCCGCGCCGGGCACGGGCTCGACGAGAGCAAGGTCATGCTCTACCTGCACGGCGGCGGCTACTTCGTCTGCTCCCCGGCCACCCACCGGCCGATCACCTGGCGCATGTCGGTCGCCGCCCGGCGCCCGGTGCTGGCCCTCGACTACCGCCAGGGCCCGGTCCACACGCCGGCGGAGTCGCTCCAGGACGCCGTCGCGGCCTACGAGTGCCTGCTGGAGCGCGGCTACGACCCCGCCGACATCCTGGTGGCCGGCGACTCCGCCGGCGGGCACCTCACCCTGGCCACCCTGCTGGCGCTGCGCGACCGGCAGGCGCCGCTGCCGGCCGCCGCGGTGTGCCTGTCCCCGTGGACCGACCTCAGCGACACCCCGCGGCGGAGCAACCGCCTGAGCGACCCGCTGCTGCCGGCCGGCCGCATCGAGTGGCTCGCCCGCCGCTGGACCGCCGGGCTCGACGCCCGCGACCCGCTGGTCTCCCCGGTGTTCGGCGACTACGCCGGCCTGCCCCCGCTGATGGTGGTCACCGGCTCGACCGAGGTCCTGCGCGACGAGGGCCGCCGGGTCGCCGAGCGCGCCCGCGCCGCCGGGGTCCCGGTCACCTACGAGGAGTGGCGGCGGATGCCGCACGTCTTCCCCATCCTCGCCGACGTCGTCCCCGAGGCCCGGCGGGCGTTCCAGCACATCGCCCGCTTCCTCGCCGCGGCCCAACGGTACGCGGCCCCGGACGTCCCGGCGCCGGCCGCCCCGCGGGCCTCCGCCGGCGAGGTCCTGTCCGGTGAAGTCCTGTCCGGTGACCGTACGGCCGAGGCCGGTTCCGCCGCCGCCTGAGGGGTTCCCTCCGGGAGGGGCCCGCCGCGCCGTCCTCGCAGGTCACACCGGGATATCTAGTCACATCGCCACCAATGGTTACTTACCTTGGGGGATCAGTGACCTTACCGGCCATATCCCTTATGACTAGTCAGGAGCGAACAGCTCTCCGGTCCCGTCACAGTGTGCTTGCCGAAGCTCGTACAGAGAGGCTTGATCCGGATGGCACGTGGCGGAACTGGCCCCACGAGCGGCATGCCGCCTGGCGTGCGGCCGCTGACCGTCGGGGACCCGGTCATCATCGGCCGCTACCTCCTGCTGGGCCGTCTCGGCACCGGCGGAATGGGGGTCGTCTACCTGGCCGAACACCCTCAGGGCGGTCTGGTGGCGCTCAAGACGCCGCACCCGGTTCACCTCAACGACGCCACGCTCCGCGCCCGTTTCGCCGAGGAAGTGAAGTTCTCCCGGCGGGTGGTGCCCTTCTGCACCGCGGCGGTGGTGGAGGACGGCACCGATCGCGAACGGCCCTACCTGGTCTCGGAGTACATCCCGGGGCCCGCGCTGTCCCAGGTGGTGGCCGCGCAGGGCCCGCTCACCCCCGACCTCGCCTACGGCGCCGCCCTGGGCACGGCCGCCGCGCTGACGGCGGTGCACGAGGCCGGTCTGGTCCACCGCGACCTGAAACCGGGCAACGTGCTGCTGTCCGACACCGGCCCGCGGCTGATCGACTTCGGGATCGCCAGGGACGTGGACACCCTCGCCGCGCACACCCAGGCCGGGCAGGTCATGGGGAGCCCCGGCTGGGTCGCCCCGGAACGGCTCGTCGGCGGCCCCGCCCTGCCCGCCTCCGACGTCTTCGCCTGGGGCTGCCTGATCGCCTACGCGGCGACCGGCCACCACCCGTTCGGCTCGGGCGAGGCCGACGTGCTGACCCGGCGGATCCTGGTCGAGCCGCCCCGCGTCTCCGGGGTCCCGGAGATGCTGCGCCCGGCCGTCGAGGCGGCGCTGGCCAAGGAGCCCGAACGCCGGCCGCGCGCGGCGGACCTGCTCGGCGCGCTGCTCGCCGCGGGCGGGATCGGCGACCCGTGGGACCCGCGCGAGGCGGTCGCCGAGGTGCTGGCCGAGATCTGGACGCCGGTGCCGTACCCGGCGGGAGGCGGCCGGGTGCGGCTGGCGTCCGGCGGGCCGCTCTCGGCGCCGTCCGCCTCCGCGGCCTCGTGGTCCTCGGGCTTCCCGGTCCCCGCCTCCGCGTTCGGCCCGTTCTCCTCCGCCGGACCCGGTCCGGGCGGCGGCGGGGCGCCGATCCGGGACCACCCCTCGATCCCGGTCGATCAGGCCAAGCCGCCGCGGCCGTCCCGCCGGGCCAGGCCGCGCAGGAGCGCGCATCTTCCCCAGGCGAGCTTCGCGGCGCTGGCCACCGTCTCGCTGGCGACGATCACGGTGGTCGCCACCGGGAACGCCGGCGGCGGAGTCGTCGGCGGGCATCCCGAGCACGTGCCGATGGTGATCCCGGCCGACGAGCCGACCACGGACTCGACCTTCCGCGGCACCCGGCCGCCGGGAAGCCGGGTGCGGCTCACGGTCCCGCCCACCCCCTCCACGATCATGGTCACCACCACGCGGACCGTTCCGGCGCCCAGCGTCGCCGGCGATCGGGAACGCCCCTCCCCGGAAGGGCCGCCGGGAACGACGGACGACCCCGGCGAGCCCGGTGACCCGGGCGTCACGGAGGAGCCGCAGACCTGCGCGGACGCCAAGAACAAGGGGAACGGCAACGGCCGGGGGAACGGCAGGAACAAGGGGGCGGACTGCCCGTCGTCCTCCGGCAGCCCGAAGCCCTCTTTCACCCAGATCCCGCAGACCGGCGACGGCGAGAGCCCGACGCCGACGCCGAGCGCGTCCGGGACCCCGACCGCCACGGTCTCCCCCTCGCCCAGCCCCGGCGTCCAGATCGGCGACTGACGGCGGCCGGGGACCGGGCTCCCGGCCGATCCGCGGCGGTCACGGTGAGCGGCGCGTCCCTTGAACCCGCGGGGAGCGGAGACGCCGATCCGTTAGGGTGAGCGCTCGAACCGAGGCGGAGGGGACGTCTGTGTCAGGAGCGATCGAACTGAGCGCTGTCGGGGTCAGGGTGATCAGCCGGACGCTTCTGGCGGACATCGACTGGCGGGTGGAGTACGGCCAGCACTGGGTGGTCCTCGGGCCCAACGGGGCGGGCAAGACGACGCTGCTGTCGCTGGCGGCGGCCGTACGGCACCCCAGCCAGGGCACGGCCACCGTGCTCGGCCAGCGGCTGGGCCGCGTCGACCTGCGCGAGCTGCGCCGGCGCATCGGCCTGGTCGCGGCCAGCCAGCGGCTCGTCGACGAGGAACTGCTGGAGGAGGAGGGCACCACCGCGCACACCGTCGTCCTCACCGGTCACACCGGGACCAGCGCCCCGCTCTGGGACCGGTACGGCCCGGCCGAACACGAGCGCGCGCACCGGCTCCTGGCCGACCTGGGCTGCAAGGACCTGGGCGAGCGGCTGTTCCGCGTCTGCTCCCAGGGGGAGCGGGCCCGGATCCGGGTCGCCAGGGCGTTGATGGCCGAGCCGGTGGTCCTGCTGCTGGACGAGCCGTTCGCCGGACTCGACCTGCCCGCCAGGGAGGACCTGATCACCGCGGTGGAGGAGCTGGCCGCGACCCGCCCGGCGCTGACCACGGTCACCGTCACGCACCACCTGGAGGAGGTCCCGGCCACCACGACGCACGCCCTGCTGATGCGGGACACCCGGGTTCTGGCGTCGGGGCCGGTGGAGGAGGTCCTCACGAGCGGCACCCTGTCGGAGTGCTTCGGCCGCCCGCTCCGGATCGACCGCCTGGACGGCCGCTGGTCCGCCCGGGCCGTGCGCGACCGCTGACCCCGGATCGCCGGATCCCGAGAGCCGTCGGCCGCGTCCGGGGCCGGGCCGTCGTCAGTCCTTCTTGCGCTGGCGGATCAGCCCCATGAACCCGGGGCTCGGCTTGAACTTCGCCGTCCAGGTCTCGGCGATCTCCAGTGGCTCGCCGGTCTGCGGATTGCGCCCGGTGCGCGCGGGTTTGTGGACGATCTCGAAGGAGCCGAAGCCGGGAATCGCGACCTTGTCCTCGCTCGCCACGGCGTGCTGGATGGTGTCCAGAATCGCGTCCAGCGCCGCGGCGGTCTGCCGTCGGGTGAGGCCGGCCTCCGCGGCGGCCTTCTCGATCAGCTCGCGCTTGTTCATGCTCTGATTCCTCGCATGTGCCCGGGAGAGCCAACATTACGGGGAAGTCCCGGCGGGCAGAACAGTGCCCGCCGTCCCGGGTGAGACGACGGGCATGCGTGCGCTCTCCGTTCCGGTTCCTTCGCTTTCCGTAACGGATCAGGGGCGTCGGAGCTGCGCGGTCAGCCGCTCCGCCTCCCAGTGCAGGGCCTCGACGAGGACGAGCTCCAGGTGGAGGTCTTCGTCGGCGAGGCCGTCCAGGACTTCCATCGGGCCTCCCTGCCTACAGCGACGCCGCACCCGCCGCCGAGGTTCACGTTCTCGCAGGATCGCCTATGGCCGGATGTTCGCGGATCGGGTGTGCCCGGATGCCCGCGAGGCGGGCGCGGGCGCCGTCCGCGGGTCAGGCGCGGGCGTGGCCGGAGACCTCCACCGGGACCAGGTCCGCCAGGTCCACGTACCGGTTCACTTCGCGGACGTCCGCGCAGTACGCGATCAGCACCCGCTCATGGCCGACCGTACGGGTGACGCGCAGGCAGGGCTGGTCGTCCCGCATGATCGCCTCTACCTCGATGCCGTCCGGCCCTCGCCAGATCCCCATGGGGTCGAGGCTACGGAGGACAGGGTAAGGATGGGGTAACTATCTGGGCATATCCCAATGGAATAGAGGTAACTCCACCAAGTCCTGAATTGGGCGATGAGTCATGTGATCTGGGCATAGGTCGGAACCAGGAAACCCCGCCTCCCTGGGGGGTGAGAGGCGGGGTCTTCTTCCTGGTCGGGGTGTCCGAGTCCGAGGGCGGACCCGGGAGCAGGGATCTTGCTTGAGGACGGGACGGACGGGGTCAGGCGGCTCCGCATGCCCTGAGAGCGTGGCCCGGCCCGGTCCGGCGTCGAAATCCCTGCTTCCGGAGCGTCCTCGGGATCAGTGAGCCTCGAACTGCTCCTCCTCCGTGGAGCCCTTCAGGGCCGTGGTGGAGGAGTCCGGCGCGATGGCCGTGCTGACCAGGTCGAAGTAACCGGTGCCGACCTCGCGCTGGTGGCGGGTGGCGGTGTAGCCGCGCGACTCGGCGGCGAACTCGGCCTCCTGGAGCTCGACGTAGGCGGTCATGCCGTCGTTGGCGTAGCCCTGGGCCAGGTTGAACATCGAGTAGTTGAGCGAGTGGAAGCCCGCCAGCGTGATGAACTGGAACTTGTAGCCCATGTGGCCGAGCTCGCGCTGGAACTTGGCGATGGTGGAGTCGTCCAGGTGCTTCTTCCAGTTGAAGGAAGGCGAGCAGTTGTAGGCCAGCATCTGGTCCGGGTACTGCGCCTTGATGGCCTCGGCGAACTCGCGGGCCACGTCCAGGTCCGGAGTGGAGGTCTCCATCCAGAGCAGGTCGGAGTGGGGCGCGTAGGCCAGGCCGCGGGCGATGCAGGCGTCCACGCCGTTGCGCACGCGGTAGAAGCCCTCGGCCGTACGGTCGCCGGTGGTGAAGGCCTGGTCGCGGGGGTCCACGTCGGTGGTCAGCAGCGTCGCGGCCTGAGCGTCGGTCCGCGCGATGATCAGAGACGGGACACCCAGGACGTCGGCCGCGAGGCGGGCCGCGTTCAGGGTCTTGACGTGCTGGCTGGTCGGGATCAAAACCTTGCCGCCGAGGTGGCCGCACTTCTTCTCGGAGGCGAGCTGGTCCTCCCAGTGCACGCCCGCCGCACCGGCGGCGATCATGCCCTTCATCAGCTCGAAGGCGTTGAGCACGCCGCCGAAGCCGGCCTCGGCGTCGGCCACGATCGGGGCCAGCCAGTGCGGCGCGTTCTCGTCGCCCTCGGACCAGGTGATCTGGTCGGCGCGGAGCAGCGCGTTGTTGATGCGGCGCACGACGGCCGGGACCGAGTTGGCCGGGTAGAGGCTCTGGTCCGGGTAGGTCTGCGAGCCGAGGTTGGCGTCGGCCGCGACCTGCCAGCCGGACAGGTAGATCGCCTTCAGACCGGCCTTGACCTGCTGGACCGCCTGGTTGCCGGTCAGCGCACCGAGCGCGTGCACATAGTCCTCGGTGTGCAGCAGGTTCCACAGGCGCTCGGCGCCGAGCCGGGCGAGCGTGTGCTCCTCCTGGACCGAACCCCTCAGCCGGACCACGTCCTCGGCGGTGTAGGACCGCTCGGTGCCCTTCCAGCGGGGGTTGGTCTCCCACTCGCGCCGCAGCTCGTCTGCGGCTCCCTTGAGGCGATCGTTCATTTTTTCACTCCTTGTCGTCCCCTGGGTGCCTTGTTGAGAAGTCTGTTCCCCGACGAAACGGGCAAACAAGGCTGTTTTTGCGGAAAGAACGACGTTTTTTCTCGGTAGACGAATACCGGTCGGTATTCGGAAGAGAAGAAGTTCAGAGTTTTCGGTATGGACTAGACCAATCGGGTGTGTGGTCCAGGCCACTGGAGTGGCTGCCGAAGACCGCCGACCCCCTGGTGGGACGGCATGCGGCCGATGCCGGGCCGGCGGGGGCGGCGGAGGTTCTCGCCCGATGTGTCCTCTATCCGAGGACGGCGCCGTCATGCGCGCGGCGCCGCCGGACGTCACTTCGGACCGAGCCGAGTCGGGCCGAGCCGAGCCGAGCGGGGTCGGGGTGGGGTGAGTCGGGGTGGGTGGGGGGCCGGTTCAGGGCGGGTTCCGCCACCTGCCGCGGGACCCGGTGGCGGTCGGCAGGGTAGAAAATACTTTGAAATTTCCCATAGGATCAGAGCATGGGATCCTTGGTGGGGGAAGAACCGCTGTCTTTGACGCAGGAGCTTGATCTCATCGCCTTCGGTCAGCGGCTGCGGCACCTGCGCAAGCAGCGCGGGCTCACCCTTTCCGACCTGGGCGAACGGGTCAGCCGGGCGCCGAGCCAGCTCTCCCTGCTGGAGAACGGCAAGCGCGAGCCGAAGCTCTCCCTGCTCAAAAGCCTGGCCGCCGCGCTGAACGTGCCGGTGGAGGAGCTGCTGCGCCGCCAGGCGCCCAACCGCCGGGCCCAGCTGGAGATGGCCCTGGAGGAGGCCCAGCGCGACCCGCTCTACGCCAGGCTCGGCCTGGCCCGGCTGAAGGTCTCCGCGCGCGTGCCCAACGACGTGCTCGAACACATCCTCGGCCTGTACGGCGAGCTGCGCTCACGCGAGGCCAAGGGCACCGCGACCCCCGAGGAGGCCCGGGTCGCCAACGCCGAGCTCCGCCGCAAGCAGCGCGAGCAGGGCAACTACTTCCCCGAGATCGAGAAGGCGGCGGCCGAGGCGCTCGCCGCGGTCGGCTACCGGAGCGGGGCGCTGTCGCAGAGCACCGTCCAGGCTCTGGTCACGCACTTCGGCTACACCGTGCAGACCGTCCAGGACCTGCCCCGCACGGTCCGCTCGATCACCGACCTGCGCAACCGCCGCATCTACGTCAAACACGAGCAGCTCGGCATGCACACCCCCCGCACGATCCTGCTGCAGACCATCGGCCACCTGGCCCTGGGCCACCACAAGCCCCGCGACTTCGCCGACTTCCTGCGGCAGCGGACCGAGGCCAACTACTTCGCCGCCGCGGTGCTCGTGCCCGAGGCCGCCGCCGTGCCGTACCTGCGGGAGGCCAAGCAGGACCGGGCGCTCAGCGTGGAGGACCTGCGCGACGTGTTCGCCGTCTCCTACGAGATGGCCGCGCACCGCTTCACCAACCTGGCCACCCACTTCCTCGACCTGGTCTGCCACTTCGTCCGCAACGACGCCGGCGGGATCATCTACAAGGCCTACGAGAACGACGGCATCGTCTTCCCGGCCGACGAGCAGGGCGCGATCGAGGGCCAGCGGATGTGCCTGCAGTGGTCGGGCCGCCAGGTCTTCGCCTCGCCCGACCGCTTCTCCGTCTTCTACCAGTACTCCGACTCGCCCACCGGCACCTACTTCTGCGTCGCCCACGTGGACCCGAGCCGCGAGCGGGACTTCGCCATCACCCTCGGCGTGCCGTACCGCGAGTCACGCTGGTTCCGCGGCCGGGAGACCACCAACCGCACCAAGTCCAACTGCCCCACCGGTGACTGCTGCCGCCGCCCGCCCACGGAGCTGACCCAGCGCTGGGAGGGGTACGCCTGGCCCTCGGCCCGCGCCAACTCCCACGTCCTGGCCGCGCTCCCGCCCGGCTCCTTCCCCGGTGTGGACGAGGCCGACGTCTACACCTTCCTGGAGCGTCACGCGGGAGGCTGAGGCCGGGTGAGGGCCGCCGAGGGATGCCCGAAGAGCCGGTAGGCCAGCGCCGCCGCCGAGCCCGCGCAGCGCAGGGAGCGCAGGACCTCGGCGGGCGCCTCCCCGGACAGGCAGCGCCGGTGGAACTCCGCCGCCAGCTCCCGCGCCGCCTCCCCGGCGACCGGCCAGAGCGGGGCGGCCACCCCGCCCGCCCCCGCCACCAGCAGCGCCTGGGCGGCGTCCGGATCGTGCTCCCCGGTCAGGAAGACGAACGGCGCGCCGCCCACCCGGCACCCGGCGACCGTGCGCGGCACGAGCGCGGGGCC
Source organism: Planobispora longispora (assembly GCF_016863135.1). GTDB lineage: Bacteria > Actinomycetota > Actinomycetes > Streptosporangiales > Streptosporangiaceae > Planobispora > Planobispora longispora. The sequence goes on along the minus strand of NZ_BOOH01000001.1, from coordinate 58,431 downwards.
GCCCGCCAGCACGACCCCGGCCCCGTCGGACAGGGCCGGGCCGATCATCTCCGGCGGCCCGCCGAGCGCCGCCAGGGCGTGCCGGAGACCGCCGGCATCCGCCGCGGCGGCCGTCGGCGGCGGCAGCCCGGGACGCCGCCCGCCCAGGGCCCAGCGGCCGACCGCCGCCTGGCAGTTCAGGAAGACCGGGAGCGACGGGTCGAGCGGGCGCTCCAGGGCCGCCAGCTCCCACGGGACGTACGGCTCCTGGGAGAGGAAGAGGATGCGCGGCGGGCGCGGCGCGATCCGCGCCGCCACCGCCTCCAGCAGCTCCCAGAACCCGGGCGGGATCCGCAGGGCGACCTGCCGTCCGACGCCGCGCAGGTAGAGGGAGAGGTCCGAGCGGCCGGCCCGGCCGGCGACCTGCTCCACCAGGGAGCGGGCGAACCCCGGGACGCGCGTGCCCAGCTCGCAGGGTTCTGCCCGGTCGGGGGTGACGAAGTGCGGCGACAGGTAGGTCCACCACAGCCGCCCCGGACGGTCGCCGTGGGAGATGACGGCGGTCACGTCCGGGGGCTCGCCGGAACCGCCGTACGGACCGGTCGTGCCGTGAAGACCGGGTGCGCCGTGCGGGCCGGGCCTCGAAGGCGCGCCGTGCGGGCCGGAGCCGCCGTACGGGCCGGACACGGGCGGGCCGATCCGGGTTCCCGCGACCGAGGCCGGGGTGGTGTCCCGGCTGAGCAGTTCGGGAGAGCCGAGGACGGTGACGGCTCCCACGCCGTAGCCGACCACCTGACCGCGCACGGTGCAGATCGCCTGGATCCGCCGGGCGACCGGCCGCACGTCCCCCCGTCCCGGTCCGTCCTGAGGGCCCGGTCCCTCCTGCCGTTCCGGCTTGGCGTGTCGTCCCGGTTCGTTCCGCGGTCCCGGTTCGTTCCGCGGCCCCGGCTCCTCCCGGAGGCCCGGCTCCTCCCGGGGTCTCGCCATGCCCTGGGGCTCCGTCACGTCCTGGGGCCCCGCGATCCGGGATGCCGCGAGACTCTGCGGCCGGGAGGCGTCCCGGGGACGCGGCTCCTCCCGCCGCTCCGGCCCGTCCGGCGGGAGGGCGACCAGGCTCATGATCGCGGTGGGGTACGGCGACGCCTCGTCCACGCGGAGCCGTACCCGCCATCCGGCCGGCGCCTCGAATCCCTCGGCGACGATCTGCACGTCCAGGTCGAACGGCTCGGGCGGGGCCGCGGCCGCCGGAGTGCCGGCGGACTCCCCGGCCCGTCCCGCCGCCTCCGCTCTCCCCGCCGCCTCAGCCGTTCCGGTCACCCCGGCCGCGAGCCCGACCCTGATCTCCGTCCTCCAGCCCGCCACGGTCTCGCCGACCGTCTCGATCAGCGGGAACGCCTCCCAGGACACGGGCTCCGCCCGCTCGCCGCGCCGCCTCCGGAAGGCCCCGGTCAGCCGGTTCAGCACCGAAGGTCCCTTCCGCCGCGCGGGAGCCGGGACCGGAGCCGGGACCGGAGCCTGCACCGAGGGCTGCACCGGGGCCTGCGCCGGGGCGGGGGCCCAGTCCCCGGTGGCCGGAGCGGCCGTGGAGGCGGGAGCCGGAAACGGGGTCTGCCCGTCGAGGTGCAGGAGCGTGGCGAGCCGGTCCCAGGCGGGACCGTACTGCGCGAGCACCATCACGACGGTGTTCGCCAGTCCCTCGGGGTCCCGGCTCCCCTCCTCGGCGAGCAGCGGGTCGAGCGTGCCGCGCAGCGTGTCCGCCGCCTCGCCCAGCAACCCGTCGAGCTCGGCGCTGACGATCCGTGCGGCCCGCAGTACGGCCACCGGGTCCATACCGTCTCCTCCCGCTCGGGTCTGAACTGATCTTCCCACTCGCGGGACGGGGAGGGGAGCCGGGACCGAGCGTGAATTGATGCACCATAGGGTGATATCTGTGGATTCCGAGGTGATGGAAGGATGGGCTGTGCTGCCTGAGACGGAGGCATGGCTGCGCGGCCGTACATCATCGTCGGAGGACTGGCCCCTGCCCCGGCTGCTGGAGGCCAAGGCGGACACGAGAGTCAGCGTGGTGCTCCCGGCCCGCGACGAGGGCCAGACCGTCGGAGAGATAGTCTCCGCGATCCGGCGTGAGCTGATGGACGCGGCGCCGCTCGTCGACGAGCTGGTGGTCATCGACTCCCGCTCGACCGACGACACCGCCGCCCGCGCCGCGGCGGCCGGGGCGCGGGTGGTCGCGCAGGACGAGGTCCTGCCGGACCTGAAACCCCTGGACGGCAAGGGGGAGGCGCTGTGGAAGTCCCTCGCCGCGACCTCCGGTGACGTGCTGGTCTTCATCGACGCCGACCTGCGCGAGTTCCGCACGTCGTTCGTGACGGGACTGCTCGGCCCGCTGTTCGGCGACCCCGGCGTCGTCTACGTCAAGGGCTGTTACGACCGGCCGCTGCGCGGCGTCGGCAACGGCGGCGGCCGGGTCACCGAGCTGGTCGCGCGCCCCCTGCTGAACCTGCACTGGCCGCTGCTGGCCGGGTTCGTCCAGCCCCTCGCCGGGGAGTACGCCGGGCGTCGCTCGGCGCTGGAGCGGGTCCCGTTCGTCACCGGCTACGGGGTGGAGCTCGGGCTCCTGATCGACCTGCTGGAGCTCCACGGCCTGGACGCGCTCGCCCAGGTGGACCTGGGCCGCCGCGTCCACTCCCACCAGTCGACCGACGCCCTGGGCGGCATGGCCGCGCAGATCCTGCAGACCGCGTGGTCCAGGCTGGAACGCCAGGACAAGATGATCCCCCTGCACGATCCGTCTCCCCGGCTGGCCCAGTTCCGCAGGGGGGCGGACGGGCACCAGGTGACGGTGCGGGACGTGGCCGTGGCCGAACGCCCGCCCATGATCACGGTCCCCGGCTACGCCGCCCCTGCCGGAGGCTGACCCGCCGAGGTCACCGGCCGGGCATCGCCCGTACGGGAGGCTGATCCGGCGAGGTCACCGGCCGGGCATCGCCCGTACGGGAGGCTGATCCGGCGAGGTCACCGGCCGGGCGCCGCGCGTGTGAACGCCATGGCGAGGTCACCGGCCGAGCGCCGCCCGCGTGAACGCGATGAGGTGCTCGCGCATCGCCGCCCTGCCCTCCTCGGTCGTCGCCTCCTCGCCGAGGGCGAGCCGGCCGAGCCGGGGCATGGCCGTCGGCCACACCGCCAGGCCGACGAGCGTCAGCATCGTGCGCGCCGTCTCGCGTGACGACTCGGTGCCCAGACCGGCGGCCAGGGAGTCGGCCTTCTTGGTCCAGGAGGCGACACGCCCCTCCTGACCCTCCAGGTCGCCGTCGCGGTAGTGCAGCGACTCCCACATCAGCAGCCGGGTCAGATCCGGGTGCGCGATGTGGAAGTCGTGGAGCTTGCCGACGTATTCGGCGGGGTCGTCGCCGGGCATCATCGCCACCGCTTCGACCACCTCGTCCAGGGCGGTGGCGACGACCTGGTCGAACAGCTTCTCCTTGCTGCCGAAGTAGCCGTAGATGCGCTCCTTGTTGACCCCGGCGCGCTCGGCGATGCGGTCGACGCGGGCCCCCGCGATGCCGTACGCGGCGAACTCGGTGCGGGCGGCGGCGAGCAGGGCGTCCTTGGTGGCTTCCTTCGACATGGACCGATTTTAACCACCGACCGGTTGGTCTCTTCGAGTCACTCTAACCAACTATTTGGTTGACTTCCAACTAGTTGGTTGGCTACCGTCCTCGCCATGGCGCAAACTCTCTCCCCGGCCTCCGTCTCCCCGCCCGCCGCGGCCCTCGCCCCGCTGGGCCGTACGGTCTCCGTCTTCGTGCTCACCGCCGTGCTCGCCAGCGGCCAGCTCTACATGGTGATCCCCCTCCTCGACGCCATGGCCGCCGGCTGGGGCGTTCCCGCCGACGGGCTGACCTGGCTCGTCACCGCCTTCGGCGCCGGCTACGCGGCGGGGTTCCTGCTCTTCGGCCCGCTCTCCGACCGCTACGGCCGCAGGCGCCTGCTCTCCTACGGCCTGCCGATCGCGGCGGCCGCCACCGCCCTCGTCGCGGCGAGCCCGGACCTCGGGACGGCGATCGCGCTGCGGGCGGTCCAGGGCGTGGCCGTCGCGACGTTCCCCCCGGCCGCGATGGCCTACCTCGCCGAGCGGGTCGAGCCCCGCCGCAGGATGGTCGCGATCACCTCGGTGACCAGCGGTTTCCTCGCGGCGGCCGTCCTGCTCCAGGTCGCGGCGCAGGTCCTCGGAGGCGTGCTGGGCTGGCGGGGGATGTTCCTGGCCTCGGCGCTCGCCTTCGCGGTAGCGGCGGCGGCCGTGCGGGCCGTCATGCTGCCCGATCCCGCGCGCGAGATCACGGGCTCCTTCCTGTCGGCCTACCGGGCCGTGCCCGCCCTGCTCGGCAGGCCCGCCCTGCTGCTGCGCTACGCCGCGACCGTCACCGTGCTCGCGAGCTTCGTCGCGGTCTACACCGGCCTGCAGGTCACCGGCGCCGCCGGCACCCCGGAAGCGCTGCTGGCGCTGCGGGCCGGCGGGCTGCCCTCGATGATCCTTGTTCCGCTGCTCACGCCCTGGCTGGTCAAGATCCCGGCGCTGCCCCGTGCGGCGGGCGCCCTGATCCTGTGCGCCCTCACCCTCGTCGCCGTCGGCGTGACCACGCCCGGGGCGACCGGCCTGGCCCTGCTGCTCGCCGTCTACGTGGCCGGCATCAGCGCGGGCGGGCCCGCGCTGAACGAGTCGGTGGCCCGGCTCGCGGGGGAGTCGCGCGGTACGGCCCTGGCCCTGTTCACCTTCGCCCTCTTCCTGGGCGGCAGCGTCGGCCCGCAGATCGCCACCCTCCTCGGCGACTTCCGTACCCTGCTGTACGGCCTCGCCGCACTGCTCGCGGTGGGCGCCGCCGGAATCCTCGCCTCGTCCCGGGGCAGATAGGGACCGCGGGAGGCGCGGGGAGCCGGGGTCCGGGTTGCGCGGCCTGCCGTACCGGCCGGTAGGGTGGGGGTGTTACCCTTGGTAACCCGCTTCTGGAGGAGTGAAAGAATGAGCGAGACCGGCTTCTGCCCGGAGCTGAGCGCCGACGTGCGTGAAGTGCGCGACTGGGTGCACGAGTTCGCCGCGACGGTGGTCCGTCCCGCCGGTGCCGAGTGGGACGAGCGGGAGGAGACTCCCTGGCCGGTCATCCAGGAGGCCGCCAAGATCGGCCTGTACTCGCTCGACTTCTTCGCCCAGCAGTGGTTCGAGCCCAGCGGCCTGGGCCTGATCGTGGCGTTCGAGGAGCTCTTCTGGGGCGACGCCGGGATCGGCCTGTCCATCGTCGGCACCGGTCTGGCCGCCGCGGCCCTGTCCGCCAGCGGCACCCCCGAGCAGATGGGGGAGTGGCTGCCGCAGATGTTCGGCACCCCCGACGACATCAAGGTCGGCGCGTTCTGCGCCTCCGAGCCCGACGCCGGGTCCGACGTGGGCGCCATCCGCACCCGGGCCGTCTACGACGAGGCCTCCGGCGACTGGATCCTCAACGGCGTGAAGACCTGGGCCACCAACGGCGGCATCGCCAACGTGCACGTCGTCGTGGCCTCGGTCGACCCCTCGCTCGGCACCCGGGGCCAGGCCACCTTCGTCGTCCCCCCGGGCACGCCCGGCCTGTCGATGGGCCAGAAGTTCAAGAAGCACGGCATCCGGGCCTCCCACACCGCCGAGGTCGTCCTCGACGACGTCCGCCTGCCCGGCTCGTGCCTGCTCGGCGGCAAGGAGAAACTCGACGCCCGCCTGGCCCGGGTGCGCGAGGGCGGCCGCTCCGGAGAGCAGGCGGCCATGCGCACCTTCGAGACGACGCGCCCCTCGGTCGCCGCCATGGCCGTCGGCATCGCCCGCGCCGGCTTCGAGTACGCCCGCGACTACGCCCGCGAGCGCGAGCAGTTCGGCCGCAAGATCGGCCAGAACCAGGCCATCGCCTTCCTCCTGGCCGACATGGCGACCCGCGTCGACGTCGCCCGCCTGATGACCTGGCGCGCGGCCTGGATGGCCCGCAACGGCAAGTCCTTCAACCAGGCCGAGGGCTCGATGTGCAAGCTGGTGGCGGGGGAGACCGCGGTGTGGGTGACCGAGCAGGCGATCCAGATCCTGGGCGGCGCCGGCTACACACGCGAACACCCGGTCGAGCGCTTCCACCGCGACGCCAAGATCTACACCATCTTCGAGGGCACCTCCGAGATCCAGCGCCTCATCATCGGCCGCGCCGTCACCGGGCTGCAGGTTCGCTGATGATGTCCGATTCTGGGAAGGTGTCCTCGACGGTCTATCTGATCTCTGGTCCGTGGCTGGTCCGTGAGAAACGCTCGAAGTGTTGACCCGGTAATCCAGCCTCTGCATCGAATGGCTACAGAGAATGACGCGCTCGCCTACTGTCATGCGAGTCGTGCTTATAGGCTCTAAGCTCCAGGTGGAGGAGAGGAGCTGCCGTGGAGGCGTCCAAAGTCGTCCCGGGCTCGACGCGCAGGCGCCGCAGAGTGGGCTTGGACGCGGAGACGGTCGCCAAGGCTGCGGTTGAGCTCGTCGATGCCGAGGGTGTCGAGGCGCTGACCATGACTCATCTCGCTCGCCGATTGGGCGTGACCCAGCCCGCCCTGTACGCCCACGTGGACAACCTGGCAGCCGTTCAGCGGGCAGTCGGCCTGTACGGCATGCGCCAGATGAGCGAGGAGTTGCGCACCGCGGTGCTGGGCCGGTCGGGCGACTCGGCCCTCCGGGCACTCGCCGAGGCCTATCGCGACTACGTCCGCCGCCATCCGCACCGCTACACGCTGCAGCAGCGGGCGCCGCGAACCGAGGAGTACCACGAGGTGGGGGAGCGGGCGGCGGAGGCGGTCCGGGCCGTGTTGCGTTCCTTCGGGCTTCCCGAGGCGGAGGTGCCCGCCGCGCACCAGTTCTTCCGCGCGGCGATCTCCGGCTTCGTCGCCCTGGACGTGGACGGCAGCGCGGACGCTGGCTTCGAGTACTTCCTGGAGAACTTCGCGGAGATGCTGAGGCGGAGGGCGAAGTAGGACTTGTGTGCGCCTCTGCTTATAGCTATTAAGTAGTTGTGGATAGGGACTTATTAGGCCTCAGTGGTAAGAGTGCCCTCGTGGTCGGAGGGGCAGCGGGGCTGGGTGCGGCGGTGACGGAGCGGCTGGCCGAGGCGGGATGCCGCGTCACCGTGGCCGACGTCGCGCATGACGCAGGCGAGAAGCTCGTCGCTGAGCTGCGGGAACGCGGCGGCGAGGCCGTCTACGTGCCGGCGGACGCGCGCCAGAAGGCCGAGGTCGATGCGGCGGTGCGAGTCGCGAGGCCGCTGCACGTGGCGGTCAACGTGGTGGGCAATCCCGGCGGCGCGGCCGGAGTGAAGCCCTTCCTCGACATGACCGAGCAGGACGTGCGGGACCGGTGGGAGCTGAACTTCCTGACCGCCTTCCTCTGCTGCCAGACCGAAGCGCTGGCGATGATCGAGGACGGCGTGTCCGGGGCGATCGTCAACTTCGGCTCCTCCAGCGGCATGGTCGGAGCGCCCAACATCAGCGGGTACGGCGCGGCCAAGGCGGCGGTCGCGCACTTCACCACGTCAGCCTCGATGGAGCTGGCCAGGTACGGCATCCGGGTGAACTGCGTGGTGCCGGGCACCCACGTCAACCCGGCCCAACGGCCGCCCGCCGACGAGAGGATCGCCGAGTTCCGGCGCCGCGCCGCCGAGGCGCCGGTGTTGCGCAGGCTGGGCGAGGCGCGGGAGACGGCCGGCGTCGCCTTGTTCCTGGCCTCGGACCTGTCGAGCTACATGACCGGCCACACTGTGGTCTCCGACGGCGGGGTCGTGCACACCACGGCCCGGCCGCCGGTCGGCATGGACCGCGAGGCCGAGGCGGTGAAGCGGCTCTGATGGAGATCATCGACGCGCACACCCACGTCTTCCGCTCCCGCGAGCACGGCCGGGAGGCCTTCGGCTACTTCCTGAGCCGCAACCCCAGATCCGGTCATCCCGCAGAGCCGGTGGCCTACGGCACCGTCGAGGAGCTGCGGCGGATGATGACGCGCAACGGCGTCTCCGGCGCGAACATCCTCATGTTCACCTGGTCAGGCCAGTACTGGCGCGACGGCCAGTTCACGCTGCCCGACGATGGAGTACGGCGGGCGAGCGCGGCGGAGGAGCTGCGGCGGCGCATCGTGGACCGGATTCGCGACAACAACGCCTGGGCGGCCGCGCACAAAGACCTCACGTACTTCTGCGGCGTCGACGCGGTCCTCATGGATGAGGAGACCATGCTGGCGGAGGTGGAGTCCCGGATAGCCGACGGCGCGAGCGGAGTGAAGATCGTGCCCAGGGACATGCGGATCCGGGGCGACGATCCCCGGTTGCGCCCGCTGTTCGACTGGTGCGCCAGCCGAGGCGTGCCCGTCCTCACCGAGTCCTCCGGTCACGGCGCGGCGTTCGGCCGCCCGGCCGGGTTCGAGAAGCCGCTGACCGAGTTCCCCACGCTGAAGCTGGTCTTCGCGCACTGCGGGCACAGCCCGGTGTTCGGCGAAGGAGCCGACGCCGAGGTGGTCGAGCTGGCGGGCCGGTTCGAGAACGTGCACGCCGACCTGTCGCTGCGCCTGCTGGAGGTGGCCGACGGCACGGTGGATCCGGAGCGGATGGCGGCGCACATCCGACGCATCGGCGTGGATCGTGTGCTCTACGGCAGCAACTTCGTCCTCGCCGAGCTGCTCCAGCCGGTCGCCGAGGCGGAGCGTCCCCAGCTCGCGCGCACGGAGAGCTCTCTGCGGGCGTTCCTCCGACTGCCCCTGACCGAGGAGGAACTGGCCGCGGTGGCCGCGAAGAACTTCCGGAGACTCACGAGCCGCTGAGCCGTGACCTCACGAGCCGTTGAGCCGCACCGGGTCGATCTCGTTCGGCTGCCACCCGGCCACCAGCGCGCTCCCGTCGAGGGAGCGCACGGCCAGGCCGAGCTCCACGATCAACGACAGGCTCGTGGTGACCCGCCCGGTCAGCCGACCGGTGAGCAGGGCAAGAGCCGCCTCGACGAAGGCTTCGACGGGCTCGGTCCGGTGCGGAGGCAGATCGGCGACCGCCGCCGCGTGATCGGTGAGCACCGCTCCCTCGGGGGCCAGGGCGTTGATCGCGATGCCGCTGCCGTACAGGTCCATCGCCGCGCCGGTGGTCAGCCGATCCACCATCGCCTTGGTCCCGCCGTACAGGCACGCGCCGCCCGATCTGGTGATCCGGTACGGCGGGCCGGCGCGGTGACGGGCCTGCGCCGAGGTGATGTTGAGGATCCACCCTGCACCACCGGAGATCATGGCCGGGATGACCAGGCGCGCGAGGTCCCATGCGGCCCACACGTTGACCTCCATGGCCGTGCGGAACGCGGCTTCGGTCATCTGGTGGAACGGCAGGTCGAAGGCGCGAGGTGCGGCGGCGTTGTTGACCAGGAGCGTCACGGGCAACCCGAAGTGCCGCTCCGCCTCCGCGACCGCGCGCCTGCGGCCCTCCGCGGTGGCGATGTCGGCCACGACAGCCAGAGCGGAGTCGCCGATCAGCTGGACGGTCTCCGTCAGTGAGCCGGGATAGGCGCCGTCGCCAGGGCGCGCGGTACGGCCGACGGCGGCCACGAAGGCTCCCTCGGCGGCCAGTCGTACCGCGAGAGCCTGGCCGATGCCGCGGCTGGCGCCGGTGATCAGCGCGAGCCTGCCCGAGCAGGGAAGCGTCACGGCACCCGCCTGAGGAAGGGAGCGCGGACCCGGTCCTCGCCGAGCCGGAGCCAGCCGAACTCCACCCGCACCGGGGCGTCCATCGCCGGATCGCCACCGAGCAGGCGGCTGACCAGGCGGACACCGGGCGCGGAGTCGATGGCGGCGACCGCGGCGACGAAGGGGACCTGGGCGGCGAAGGCGGGCAGGAACGCATGGTGCACGACGCTCCAGGAGTACAGCGTTCCGGCCGGCCGTACCTCGGTCCACGGCAGATCGGGCCCGCCGCAGGCAGGACAGCGCGGCTCGGGATACCAGCAGAAGCGCTCACATGACGCGCACTGAGGGAAGGCAAGAAGGTCTCGCGCGGCGGCGTGCCAGAAGCCGCCGGTCAGGGGCTCGTCGAGATCGGGCAGAGGAAAGATCATCGTGCTCTCCGCAGAATGAGGGTGCTGGCCTGGGCGCCGGTGTAGCCGCCGTAGAGGCCGATCTCGGCGCCCGGCCCGCGTAGTCGGCGGACCAGCTCGGTGACGTGGGCGATCCCCAGAACGTAGGAGTGGGACAGCAGCCCGCCATGGGTGTTGGTCGGCAGGCGCGCGCCGATCCTCAGCGCTCCGCTCTCCGCGAGGGGACCGGCCTCGCCCTTCGCGCAGAAGCCGAGGTCTTCCAGCTGCATGAGCGTCACGATCGTGAACGGGTCGTAGAGCTCCAGGACATCGACCTCGGACGGGGTGATCCCCGCCATCGCGAAGGCGTCCGGTCCGGCGAAGACCTGCGGAGTGCTGGTGAAGGCGGGCTGCTGGGCCCAGTGGCTGCCGGTGTGACTGGTGCCGAGCCCGACTCCGGCGACCTCGACGACGGGCCGCCGGAGGTCTCGTGCGCGTTCGACCGTGGTCATCACGTAGGCGCCCGCGCCGTCGGAGATGAGCGAGCAGTCCTCCTTGCGGAACGGCTCGGCGACCGGCGGCGAGGCGAGATAGGCGTCGAGGGTGAGCGGCCGATCGCGCATCACCGCGCCGGGGGTGAGGGTGGCGTGGTGGCGGGTGGTGACGGCCACGTGTCCGAGCTGCTCGACGGTGGTGCCGTACTCGTGCATGTGCCTGCGGGCGATGGTGGCGAAGTAGACCGGCTGGGGAAACCAGCCGAAGGGGACCTCGAGCTGTCGCTTGGTGACCTTCTGGGCGTGACTCTGGCCGGGGCCGCCCTCCATCGCGGAGCGCTGGGTGGCCCAGGCGACGGCGAAGGAGTTGACGATGTGGCGGGCCGAGCCGTCGGCGAGCGCGCGTGCGGCCGTGTGCGGCGCGGTTCCCGCCCACACCATCCCGCCGCCCTGGGCCGAGGTCCACAGGGGGCCGTCGTGCCGGTAGTGCCGTCTGAAGGCGTCGGCGTCCAGCTGGCCGACGAAGGCGGGATGCCACATGAGGCCGTCGATGTCGGCGGGGGTGAGCCCGGCGTCCGCGATGGCGGCGGCCACGGCCTCGGCGGCCATCTCGGCGGCGGTGCGCCCGGAGGCGCGAGTGTGCGGCGCCTCTCCGATCCCGGCGATCGCGACGCCGGTCGCCAGGTCGCCGAGGGGTTCGCTGTGGCCCCAGGTCATGACCGTGGCCTTTCGCCGATCAGGCCGCGGGCGCGTGGCTCGGTGAGGTCCTGGCCGAGGAGATCGCAGAGGATCTCGTCGTTGTGCTGTCCGAGGGTCGGCGCCGGACGGCTGAGCCAGGGCCGGCCTCGCGGGTACGGCAGGCCGGGCAGGTCGAGCGGGCCGGCGATCGGGTGCGTGAGGCGCTGCAGGAAACGACGGTGCTCCAGCTGCGGGTTGCGGGCGGCCTCGGCTGGGGTGAGCACGGGCGCCGCCGGGATGCCGTGCGCGAGCAACCTCTCGACCGTGGTGTCCCGGTCGGGGCGATCACCGAGCCCGAGACCTACGAGCTGCTCTTCGGATTGCGCGCTGACCGCCAGCCACTGATCCGTGCCCGCGCACGGGTAGATGCCTTGCGAAGTGCGGGAGCGGACCACGCCGGTGGCCGCGGTGTCGATGATGGCTTCGGCGGCGACGTTCAGGATCGCCTCGATCATCGGCGCTTCGACCACGACGCCTTTCGGCCCGTTGAGCGCGACCAGGGTGGCGAAGGCGGCGTGCAGGCCCGCGATCGGGTCGCTCGCCTTCGGCGTCATGGGCGGCAGGTCCGGCTCGCCGGTGATCCAGGCCAGGCTGGAGACCTGCTCCATCGTCTGCGCGAAGCCGGGCTTGTCACGCCACGGTCCGTTCAGGCCGAAGGCCGGCATACGGACGATGATCAGGTCGGGATTCCAGGCGAGCAGCCGGCCCGGCGTGAGATCCAGCTGCTCAAGCACCCGCGGCGTGAAGTTCTCGACCAGCACATCGCTGACCTCGACCAACCGGCGCAGCAGGTCACGCCCGGCGGGCAGATCCAGGGCGATGCCGCGCTTGCCGGTATTCGTGCCATGGAAGATCGGCCCAAACTCCCACCAGTTCTCGGCGCCCGGCCGGGCGGTGGTGAAGCGCATGGGGTCGGGACGGCTGGGAGACTCGACCTTGATGACGTCGGCGCCGAGCGCGGCGAGCAGGTGGGTCGCCGACGGGCCCGCCCAGAACGCGGTCATGTCCACGACCCGGACGCCCCGTACGTCGACGAATCCGGCCTTTCCCGTAGGCCGGTACGGCATGCGGGGCCAGCGGATTCCGTTATGACCCGGAACGAAGCAGTCCCGGAAATGCTCGACCTCCAGCACGGACGCGGGTGACGTCACCGGGGCGGCGGGAATGCGCAGGGCCTCGGCCAGCTCAAGGATCTCCGCGACCGTCCTTTGGGTGGTCCACGCGTGAACCGCCTGAAGAAATTCGGTACGGCGGCGCCGCCTGCCCGCAGCGGTGGCCAGCTCGGCGTCGTCCATCCAGTCGGGTCGTCCGATCATGAGCAGGAAGCTCTGGAACTGCTGCGCGGTGACCGTACAGAAGCCGATATATCCATCTTTGGCGGGCTCGACCGACGGCAGCTCCACCGATCTGGACGGCCCCGGCGCGCCCAGCTGGGGAAACAGGTAGCCGAAGGTGTTCTGCGTGAGCAGCATCGCCTCCAGCATCGAGACATCCACGCGAGCGCAGGGCCCCGACGTGAGAGCGGCGATCGCCGCGTAGGCCCCGGCCGCGTACTCGCCCAGCCTGCCGCCTGCGCATACGGGCGCGTCCAACCCGCGCGAGCCCATCGAGCCGCACCATGCCTGCAGGGTGAATTCGTCGGCGGGCCGTCCCGCCCACGGCCCGGTGCGGCCGAAGGCAGACAGGGAGACCACCGTCACACCGGCCTCCACGGTGTCCAGATCCATCCCGACGTCCTCGATGAGCACGTCCGCCTCGGCGGCGCGGCCGGTCGCCTTACCGGAGTGCAGGTAGTGCCAGAAGGGCGAGCGTTCCTCGTCCTGGGAGGTCCTGGTGACCTCGGCGCCCGCATCGCGCAGCAGCTTGCCGCAGTAGCCGCCCGCGACCGTGCGGGTGACCTCCATGACGCGCAGGCTCACGACGGCAGCGGCAGGTTGTAGAGGCGGGCGGCGTTGTCCTGCATCACCCGGCGCACCACCTCGGGACGCAGCTGGGCCACGGCCGGGCCGACGATGTCCAGGCTGTCGGGGTACAGGCAGGTCGGATGCGGGAAATCGGTCTCGAACAGCACGTTGTCCGGCCCCACGCGGTCGATTGTGTGGGAGATGTCGTCGCTCTCGAACCAGAAGCAGGCGTGGATCTGCCGCCGGAAGTACTCGCGCGGCGACAGGCTGAGGTAGTCCATGCTGCCCGGAGCCGTCTCACCCAGCTGGTGCTCCAGAGCCTCCAGGAAGAACGGGATCCAGCCGATGCCGCTCTCCACCGAGACGATCTTCAGCCGGGGATGGCGTTCCAGCACACCCGAGTAGATGAAATTGGCCAGCACCCGCGCGTTGGTCAGGTACATCATGGCCGAGCCCACCGCGAGCTTCTGCTCGGGACCCAGGCCCGGCCAGGGGGAGGAGCCGAACCAGCTGAGACTGTCGTGCGCGGCTCCGATGTGGAAGTTGACCGGCATGCCGAGGTCGGCGCACACCTCCCACAGCGGATCCCAGGCGCGGTCGGCGAAGTCGGGCAGCCCGGCCTGCTGGGGGTCGCTGGTGGTGTTCACGCCGCGCAACCCCAGGCTGTTCATCCGCCGCACTTCGGCCACCGAGGCGTCGATGTCCCACCACGGGATCAGCCCCATGGGGAAGAGCCTCCTGCCGGAGGCCTCCTGCATCTCGGCCATGGCGTCGTTGTAGAGGGTCGCGCACAGCAGCTTCAGCACGGGGTCCTTGATGTCGCCGAAGCGCTGGCCGCCGAATCCCGCGGTGTTGGGGTAGATGATGTGCGCCCACACACCGAGCCGGTCCATCAGCTCCAGGCGGGCCTCCACCTGGTAGGCGGCCGGGGTGACATCGTCGAACGTCCAGCCGATGAACTCGGTGCCCCGGATGCGCTCGCCGTCCCGGGTGACGACGCCCGACGCGCCGGCCCGGCCGAGAACGGCGCCGTCGACGACCCACTTGGGGCCGCCGTCGACCTCGAGGACGCGGGGGACCCGATCCCGGTAGTCCTTCGGCGCGCGGGAGGTCCACAGGTCGTGCGGTTCGGTGATGTGCGTGTCGGCGTCCACGACGCGCAGACCGTTCAGTGCAGCGTCCATGTCTCCTCAGCCGCCGAACTCGGGGATGACCTTGGTGGCGAACAGCTCCAGGTTGCGCTTGACCGTGTCGAGCGGGAGTACGCCCTGCTGGCCTTGCAGGTACAGGCCGAACCACTCCAGGTCCGGCATGCGGTCGAGCATGCGCTGGATGCCCCGCTTGACGTCGTCGGGGGAGCCGAACAGCGCCATCTCGACCTGGTGCATGCGCTTGATGTCGCCCTTGTCGGGGGAGATCGGCACGTGGGAGGGGTCCTCCTTGGTGCGGAGCACCTCCAGGTAGCCGAACGGACCGAAGAAGGCGGCGAAGTCCTTGGGCACGCCCCCGCCGTAGCGGGCCATCGCCTCTTCCCGGGTGTCGGCGATGCCGACCACTTTGAGGATGCCGGTGTGCTCGCCCAGCTTGTATCGCCGTCCGTGCTTGGCCGACTCCTCCTGGTACAACCGCGCCTTGGCCGCGTGCTCGTCGGGGTTGGGGGTGAACATCCACGGCAGGATGTCCTCCTGCGCGGCTCGGATGACTGACCGGTCGGAGACGGTGAACGGCTGCCAGAGCTCCGGATGCGGGTTCTGGTACGGTCGCGGGCAGACCGAGACCGCCTGGACCTTCCCGTCCTCGTCGAGCTCGCCCGGCGCGCCGAAGGTCCGCGTCCACTCGACGGCGGGCCAGCCCTCGATGCCCTCGTGCGGATAAGGCACCTCATAGTCCAGGACATCGGATTTGTAATGCAGCGTTTCGGACGTCCACGCCATCTTCATGATCTTCAGCACCTCGCCGAAGACGTCGAAGTTGCGGTTGTCCGCGGACGAGCCGTCCGAGCGGGCCGCGGCGGCGTGCCAGCGCTGGCCCAGCACGTTCATCCACCGGTTCTGGTAGCCGCGCGCCACGCCGAGGCGCAGCCGCCCCTTGGAGAACTGGTCGAGCAGCGCCACGTCCTCGGCCGCCCGGATCGGATCCCACGCGGGCAGCACCAGGCCCAGCGGCGCCAGCAGGATCCGCTCGGTCCGCGCCGCCAGGTCCGTCAGGAACATCAGCGGGTTGACCGAGAACTCCATGCCCTCCGAGTGGAAATGGTGCTCGGTCATCATCAGCGCATCGAAGCCGGTCCGATCGGCGTGCACGGCGATCTCCCGCACCTCGTGCAGCAGTGCCTGGTAGGAGTCGGTGTCGCGGCCGATCGGGCGCTTGGCCAGGGCGTTGGCCTCGGCGGCGTAGCCGGAGCCGGGAATCTGGGGGTTCAAGAAGACGGCGAACTTCATGGCGCCTCATCTCTTAAGGCTTGTTCGTCCTTAACCTAGGTGATATTTACTCTTGCTTATAGGCTATAAGCAAGTCCTTGACGGAAGGCCGGTGCGATGCAACGGGTGACCTACTCCGCCGCCGTGTACGACCAGAGTGAGATCGACGCCGTCGCCGGAGTCCTGGCCCAGGGCCAGAACGCGTTACGCATCGGTCCGCACGTCGAGGAGATGGAGCGCCTCGTGGCGGAGCTGTTCGGCAAACGGCGCGGGGTGATGGTCAGCTCCGGCTCGACCGCGCTGACGCTCGCCGTGGAACTGCTGGACCTGCCGCCGGGCGCCGAGGTCGTCACCAGCCCGCTGACCTTCTCCACCGACCTGACGGCGCTGCTGCGCGCCGGGCTGGTGCCCGTCTTCGCCGATGTGGAGCCCGACACCTTCCAGATCGACGTCACCAAGGTGGAGGAGATGATCGGCCCGGACACCGGGGCGATGCTGATCCCGAACCTCGCAGGCAACGCCCCCGACTGGGACGGGCTCCGGCGCATCGCCGACCGGCACGGCCTGAAGCTGATCGAGGACTCCTGCGACGCCCTGGGCGCCACGCTGCGCGGCACCCCGACCGGCCTGCGCGCGGACATCTCCGTCACCAGCTTCTCGCTGTCGCACATCGTCACCGCGGCCGGTCAGGGGGGCATGGTCCTGCTCGACGACCCCGAGTGGATCGACCGCTGCCTGACCCTGCGCGGCTGGGGCAGGCGTTCGGAGATCCAGCTGTACGGCTCACGCCGAGGCGGGGAGCGCAACCTGCGAGCCGATCTGGACGGCGTGCGCTACGACGACATGTTCATCTTCGACGAGGCGGGCTGGAACTTCCTGCCCACCGAGCTCTGCGCGGCCTTCGGCGTGGAACAGCTTCGCAAGCTGCCCGGGAACATCGCGCGCCGCCAGGAGATCTTCGCCCGATACACCGAGATCCTCGCCCGTCACCCGGACTGCTTCATCCCGCCCCGCCAGACCGAAGGCCTGGACACCGCCTGGCTCTGCTACTGCTTCCTCATCCATCCCGGCGCGGGTTTCGACCGCTCGGACCTTCAGGCCTTCCTGGAGCCGCGCGGCGTCGACACCCGTACCGTCTGGACCGGCAACGCGGCCCGCCAGCCGTTCATGAAGAACGCGAGGTTCCGTCAGCCCGCGGCGGGGCTGCCGGGCGCGGACGCGGTGCTGGAGCGCGGCGTCCTCATCTCCTGCAGCCACGGGCTGAGCGACGACCAGATCGCCTATGTCGGCGAGCAGATCGACGCGTTCGCAGCCCTCCGGTCATGAGAGCCTCACCCGAGGAAGGACGCCCGGACCGACTGGGCGAAACGGTTCAGCAGGTCGCCGAACTGGTCGATGTCCTGCTCCGGCCAGTCCTTCATGACCTCGCCGAGCATGTCCACACTGGCCCGGTTGATCGCCTCCACAGCCCGTTGCCCGGCAGGCGTCAACGTGATGGCGACCGCGCGCAGGTCACCCGGCTCGGTCGTCCGCTCGACCAGTCCCCAGGCCGTCATCCTGGCCAGGACCTTGCTGATGTTCGAGGCGCTGGTGTGGGTGATCTGCGCCAGGTACGACGGCCGTGCCGTACCCCCCGCCCGTGCCAGCTCCCACAGCAGCGTCATCGAGGCGGCGTCCGCTTCGACGCCGGCCCTCTCCAGGATGAGGTCCTGCATCCCCACCGCGGTCCACCGGCCGACGATCATGCCGAACGCGTCGAGGACGCGGGTGAGGCTCGGGTCTGAAGTCATGTTCGCTGGAGCTCTTCCCTCGACAGGCCGACGAGATTACGCTGTCTCTACGACATTGTTTCCAAGCGACAGTATATCGCCGGCGGACGGACGTCTGAATGTATCTCGACTACACCGCTGACCAGCTTGCCCTCCGCGACGAACTGCGGGCCTACTTCGAACGCCTGATGACCCCCGAGATCCGCCATGAATTACGCAATGGCACCTCGGCGCCGGAGGCCACCCCCACCTACCGGGCGGTGATCCGGCAGCTTGGACGGGACGGCTGGCTGGGCATCGGCTGGCCACGCGAGCTGGGCGGGCAGGGCAGGACGATGATGGAGCAGGCCATCTTCGCCGAGGAGGCGGCGCGCTACAGCGTGCCCACCCCGCTGCTGACGATCAACAGCGTGGGACCGGCCATCGCCGCCCACGGCACAGACGAGCAAAGGGCCACCCTGCTGCCCGGCATCTTCGCAGGTGAGATCCACTTCGCCATCGGCTACTCCGAGCCCGAGGCGGGCACCGACCTCGCCTCACTATGCACCCGCGCCGTCAAGGACGGCGACTCCTATGTCATCACCGGGCAGAAGTTGTGGACCGGGATGATGGAGGCCGCCGACTACATCTGGCTCGCCGCCAGGACCGACCCCGAAGCGCCCAAACACAGGGGCATCTCGGTCTTCCTGGTGCCCCGCCACGCGGATGGCATCAGCTCCACCCGGCTGCGCACCATGGGCGACCACTCGGTCGCCTCCGTCGGCTTCGACGAGGTCCGGGTACCGATCGACGCCTGTATCGGGGGAGAGAACAAGGGTTGGCCACTGGTGACCGGCCAGCTCAACTTCGAGCGGATCGCGCTCGCGCCCTCGGCGGGTCTGGCCGCGCAACTGGAGCGGGCCGTTCGCTGGGCTGCCCGGGAAGGCTTGCTGGACCAGCCGCACACGCGGATGCACCTGGCCAGGATGCACGCCAAGATCGAATTCTTGCGGCTGCTCAACGCCAAGGCCGCCGCCGCTGTCGATGCCGGGCGGCTGGCCGCCGCCGACGCCTCGGCCGCCAAGGTCTTCGGCAGCCAGCTCCACGTCGAGCTGACCGAGGTGCTCATGGAACTGGCCGGACGGCGCGGCTACCTGACCCGCGAGTCGCCCGGCGCGGTCCTGGACGGTTCGCTGCCCAAGTCGTACCGGTCCGTCCACGTCATGACCTTCATCGGGGGAGCCAACGAGATCCAGCGCGACCTCATCGCCCAGCTCGGTCTGGGCATGCCACGCGCCAAGCGCTAGGAGCCACCATGGACTTCACCTTCGACGAGGATCAGCTGAGCGTGCGGCAGCTGGCCAACGACATCCTCTCCGGGCCGCGGGAGCGTCTGTGGCCCGCTCTCGCCGAGACCGGCCTCATCGGCATCGCCCTGCCCGAGGAGCTGGGCGGCTCCGGCGCCTCCTTCACGGAGTTCTGCCTGCTGGTCGAGGCCGGAGTTCCGCTGATCGAACGCGTCCTGCTGGTCGCCGAGTTCGGGACGCGCGAGCAGCGAGCACGCCTGA
Organism: Planobispora longispora; assembly: GCF_016863135.1. Taxonomy (GTDB): domain Bacteria; phylum Actinomycetota; class Actinomycetes; order Streptosporangiales; family Streptosporangiaceae; genus Planobispora; species Planobispora longispora. Next base: position 39,500 of record NZ_BOOH01000001.1, on the reverse strand, counting down.
TCCCGCCGGTCTGCGCGGGGGACAGCGCACTTCCCGCGGCACTCGAACCGGGCCGTGCGCAAGCCGTACCGGACAAGGACGGGTGGCGACTGAGCGGCGAGCATCTCTTCGTCCCACAGGCCGACCGTGCCCAGCGCATCCTCGTGGCCGCGGACGACGGCCTGTTCCTGGTCGATCCCGCCGGCCATGGGGTGGAGCTCCGGCGTCAGGACACCCTGACCGGCGAGCCGGAGTTCGCGCTGCGCCTGGACGACGCCGTGATCACCGTCGCCGACGTGCTACGCCCTCCGGGCGAGAGCGCCCAGGTGCTGGAGTGGCTGCTGCCTCGCATCACCGCCGCGTACTGCGTCCAGCAGGCGGGATGCGCCGCGGCGGCGCTGGACCTGACCGCCGAACATCTCCGCACCCGTGAGCAGTTCGGCCGTCCGCTCGGCGCCTTCCAGGCCGCCCGCCAGCGCATCGCCGACGCCTACATCGACGTGGAAGGCATGCGGCTGACCGCCTGGCAGGCGGCGTGGCGGCTGACCGAAGGGCGGGACGCCGCCGAGGAGGTGGAGATCGCCGCCTGGTGGGCCTGCGACGCCGGTCCCCGGGTCCTGCACACCGCCCAGCACCTGCACGGGGGACTGGGAACCGACCTGGACTATCCGCTGCACCGCTACTTCCTGGAGGGCAAGCGCACCGAGCTCATCCTCGGCGGCGCCTCGGCCCGGCTGCTGGGGCTGGGCGAGCTGCTCGCGGTGAGCCGATCATGAGCGCCCCGTTGGCGGGACTGCGCGTCGCGGAGGACTCGCGGACCATCGCGGGCGCCTACGCGGGCAAGCTGTTCGCCGACTGCGGCGCGGAGGTCTTCACCACCGGCAGGCTGGATGGCTTCCTGTCGTACGGCAAGCGCGTGGTGAGCAGCCTTCCGCCCGCCGACGTGCTCATCAGGGAGACCGACGAACCCGCGGACGCGCCGATCACGGTGGACATCTCGCCCTATGGGCGAGGAGGACCCCGGCGTCCATGGACGGACTTCACCCTGCAGGCGGAGAGCGGGTCGCTGCGCCTGCGCGGCCTGCCGGACTCCTATCCGCTGATGGCGGGGGGCCGTCCGGCGGAGTGGGTGGCCGGGGCGCTGGCGGCGGGCGGCGCGCTGGCCGCGGTTCTCGGCGGCCAGTCGGCGCACGTGGACGTGGCGTTGCTGGACGTGCACGCCTACGTGACGAACCTGTTCGTGGACGCCGCGGCCGCCCTGCGCGGCGATTCGCGGGAACCGGCGATCCTGCGGCACCGACTCAGCCCGTCAGTGGAGCCCACGCTCGACGGCTGGGTGGGCTTCAACCTCGCCTCCGCGCAGAACCTCCAGGACTTCATGATCCTCATTGAGCGGCCCGACCTGCTCGCCGATGAGGAACTGACCACTCACTACGGCCGTTACCGGCGCGCCGAGGAGTGGAACGAGATCGTCCAGAGCTGGACCAGGCGCCACACCACCGCCCACATCCTGGAGCAGGCCGCGCTGCTGCGGATCCCTTGTTCGCCCGTGCACAGCGCCACGACAGTGGTGAACGACCCGCACATGATCGAGCGCGGATTCTTCCGCGAGGGCCGCCCCGACGTGCCCTTCCTCATCGACGGCCGGCGGCCGCGCCCCGGCGGCCCGCCCCTTCGGCACCGTGAGACGAAGACAGGGCAGCGGCCTCTGTCCGGACTGCGCGTGCTCGACCTCGGCACCTGGTGGGCGGGCTCGTTCGCCGCCACCCTGCTCGGCTCGCTCGGCGCGGATGTCCTGAAGGTCGAATCGACGCGGCGGGTGGACGGCGCGCGGCTGCTCAACGGCGATCCGCGCCAGGAGCTGTGGTGGGAACGCGGCCCGTTCTACCTGGGCGCCAACCACAACAAGAAGGGCATCACGCTCGACCTCACAGACCCGGAAGGGCTCAGCCTGCTCAAGCGGCTGATCGCCGAGTCCGACGTGCTGCTGGAGAACTTCGCGCCCCGCGTGCTGGACAATCTCGGCCTGGACTGGGAGGGCGTGCACGCCCTCAACCCCGCGCTGGTCATGCTGCGGATGCCCGCCTTCGGGCTGACAGGTCCGCTGCGTGAGCGGGTCGGCTACGCCCAGACCGTCGAGCAGTACTCCGGCCTGTGCTGGACGACCGGCTATCCCGGCGGGCCGCCCACCAACCCCAGCGGCCCCTCTGATCCCATGGGCGGCGCGAACGCGGTCTTCGCCCTGCTGGCCGCGCTCCGCCTGGGAAGGGGGGTCCTGGTGGAGGCGCCGCTGGTCGAGGCGGCGATCACCATGGCCACCGGCTCGGCGGAGAGCTCGGTGGAGGGGAGAATCGGAAATCGCACCCCGGGCATCGCCCCTCAGGGCGCCTACCCCTGCGCGGGCACCGAGAGCTGGGTGGCGATCTCCGTGATGACCGATGACCAGTGGGCCTCGCTGCGTGACCTCGCCAAGCTGCCCCGCTGGCTCACCGATTCCGACCTGGACCGCCTCGCGGGCCGCGAAGCCCAGCACGACCTGATGGATCGAGAACTGGCCGAGTGGACAGCCGGTCAGGACGCGGGCGAGCTGGTCGCCGCGCTGCGGGAGCGCGACATCCCGGCCGCCGAGCTCGCCGATCCCCGGTTCATCCACGAGAGCCTGACGCGCCTGTTCGAAGAGGTCGACCACCCGGTCACCGGCCCGATCCGCCTCCCCGTCGTGCCGTACCGCTACTCGGGCATCGAGCGGTGGTCGTACCTGCCGCCACCCACCCTCGGCCAGCACAACGCCGAGGTGCTCGACCTCACGCCCGACCAGGTCGAAGCCCTCGCCACCCGCGGCGTCATCGGCACCCGCCCCGCCCACCTGTGAGGACCCCATGAACGTCACCAGGCTGGCCACCGGCTTCAGCTGGACCGAATGCCCCCGCTGGCACGAGGGCCGCTTCCACTTCACCGACATGTACAACCGCCGCATCACCGCCCTGGACGAGAGCGGCAACGCCGAAACGCTCCTCGATCTGAACGGCCGCCGAGCCCTGGACGGCGCCGAGATCGTCCCGGTCGGCACCGGCTTCCTGCCCGATGCCCGGATGCTGGTCAACTCGATGTTCGAGAAGGTCGTGCTCGTCGTTGAGGACGGCATCGCGAGCCTCCACGCCGACCTGCGCGAGCTGGCCATCGGCCCGATCAACGACATGGTCGTCGACGCGACCGGCCGCGCCTACGTCACCCAGCTCGGCTTCGACCTGTGGGCGGGGGAGCAGCCCGTCCCCTCGCCCATCATCATCGTCGAGCCGGACGGCTCCGCCAGGGTCGCCAAGGGCTCCGAGCACCTGATGGGTGCCAACGGCATCGCCCTGTCCGCGGACGGCGGCATGCTGGTCACCGCGGAGGCCTTCGCCAACCGGCTGGCCGCCTTCGACGTCGAGGTCTCCGGCGACCTGTCCGGCCACCGCGTCTTCGCCGACCTCGGCGACATGCCCGACGGCATGTGCCTGGACGCCGAGGGCGCCGCCTGGGTGGCCATGGTCATCACCGGTCGGGCGATCCGCGTCGCGGAGGGCGGCGAGATCCTCGCCGAGATCGCCGTGCCACAGGCGGAGGCAGGCATCAGCACCGCCTGCGGCCTGGGCGGACCCGGCCGCCGCACCCTCTACCTGGCCTGTGGCTTCGAGGTCTTCGACCACGAGAAGTCCCGCCAGGAGGGCCGGGGCTCGATCTGGGTCGCCGAGGTCGACGTGTCCGGAGGGGAGGCACGCCCATGAAGCCCGCCGGGATCCAAGTGCCGACCACCCACTGAGGAGACCACCATGCTGGACTTCACCGGCCGCGTCGTCATCGTGACGGGCGCGGGGCGCGGTATAGGCCGCGCGTATGCCAAACTGCTCGCCGCGCGCGGTGCCCACGTCGTCGTCAACGACCTGGGCGGCGACCCCGAGGGCAAGGGTCCCTCCAGCGAGGTCGCCGAAGCCGTCGTCGCCGAGATCAAAGCCGACGGTGGTACGGCGGTGGCGAGCGCGGACTCCGTCACCGACGGAGCCGAGGCCATCGTCTCGCTTGCTGTCGAGACGTTCGGCCGCCTCGACGCCGTCGTCAACAATGCCGGCACCTATCGTCTCGGCGATTTCCGCGAGCTGGACCCGGCGGTCTACCAGGACTTCCTGGACGTGCACTACTTGGGCAGCCTCATGCTCAGCCGTACGGCGTGGCCGTACCTGGTCGCCTCGGGCAGCGGCCGGATCGTCAACACGATCTCCGGTGCGATGACCGGTCAGCCGCAGATGGTCCACTACGGCGCGGCCAAGGGGGCCGTCTACGGGCTGACCCGGAACCTGGCCATCGCGGGCGAGGAGCACGGCATCAAGGTCAATGCCGTCTCACCTGGCGCCGGAACCCGCCTGATGGACCTGGCCGGTCCGGCACTGCCGCCCGGCACGGCCGAGTTCATGCACGAGCACATGCCGCCCGACCTGGTCGCGCCGGTCGCCGCGTACCTGGCGCATCCGGACTGCGCCATCACCGGCGAGGTGCTCAACGCCGCCGGAGGCTACGTCTCGCGCATGGTCGTGGTCAACACGCCGGGCATCCACGATCCCAAGCTGACCCCCGAGACGGTGGCCGAGCGGCTGGCCGAGATCACCGACCTGACAGGAGCCAAGCCGTGACCGCCACCTTCCCCTTCGGGCCGGTCTCCGCGGCGGAGGGAATGGAGATCATCCGAGCCCTGCACGCCGACCGGCCGATGACCAGGGTGAGCTTCGAGTACGGCGGCGACGCCTGGGTCATCCACGGCTACGAGGCGTGCCGTCAGATGCTGGAGGACCGGCGCTTCGTCCGCAAACCCTTCCACGACGGGCGGGTCGTGCCGTACGCCATCGAGTTCCCCGAGTTCCTCACCAAGACCCTGCAGTTCATGGACCCACCCGACCACACCCGGCTGCGCAGGCTGGTGGCCAAGGCGTTCACCATGCGGCGTGTGGAGAAGCTGCGCCCCTCGACTGAGGCACTGGCCCACCGGCTCATCGACGAGATGACGGCCGGGCGTGCCAGCGCGAACCTGGTCGAGGCCTATGCCTTGCCGCTGCCGATCCAGGTCATCGGCGACCTGCTCGGCGTTCCCCCCGAAGGGCGGACGGACTTCGTGAAGTGGAGCCACGCCCTGCTCTCGACCTCGGGGATGGCCGAGGAGACCGTGATCGAGCACGCGGCGTCCTTGTTCATGTACCTGTCTGAGCTGATCACGGCCAGGCGGAGCCAGCCGCAGGACGACCTGCTCAGTGCTCTGGCTGCGGCGCAGGAAGCCGACGACCGGCTCACCGACGGGGAGATCGTCGAGATCGCGATGCTGCTCGTGCTCGGCGGTTTCGACAACACCGCCAACTTCATGGAGCAGGGAGTGATGTCGTTGCTGCTCAATCCGGAGCACCGGGCCTACCTCGCCGAGGACGTCGAGGCCAGGATCGGCCCGGCGGTGGAGGAGATCCTCCGGCACGCGGGCATGGAGATGGGCAAGGAGGTCGAGGGCAGGGTCGGGCTGGTGCCGTTCGCCGCCGCCGAGGACGTCGAGCTCGCCGGAGTCATGATCAAGCAGGGCGAGGCCGTCATGGTCGATCTCGGCTCCGCCAACCACGACGACCGTGCCTTCGACGACCCCGGCCGGTTCGACCTGGCCCGCAAGCACAACCCGCATCTGACCTTCAGCCACGGCCTGCACCGCTGCATCGGCGCCGCGCTGGCGACCATGGAGCTGCAGGTGGGCATCGGTGTTCTGCTCAAGCGGCTGCCCGGCCTCGCCCTCGCCGGTGATCCGGTGTACCTGGAAGGCGTGCTCACCGGCGGCATGACGGAGTTGCCGGTCACATGGTGAAGATCACGACACTGGACGAGTTCGAGAATGCCTACCAGGAAGGGCTCGGCACCCCGATTCCCGGCAGATCCTGGCGGACCGTCACCGACGAATGGCTCTGGCGCTTCAGTGAAGGGGCGGGCGATTACAACCCGCGCTTTCGTGAGGTCGTGGCCTCCCCGGCGTTCCTATTCTCGATCGAGTTCGGGGCCAACGCCGCCATCTGGGGGCACATCCCGCACGAGGACATCGCCACCCGCGACCTCACCATGCTCTACCTGGGCTCTCGCATCGAGTGGCACCGGCGGATCTGGATCGGCGACCGGGTGCGCGGTGTCGAGACGCCGGAGTCGATCAAACGGGTGACCATGCCGCAGATCGGCGAGGCATGCGTGTGCACCGGCCGCACCGAGTACTGGAACTCCCGCGAGGAACTGGTCGCCACCATGCGCACCGACATGCTGCGCTTCGCCAACCCCGGGCGAGGAGTCGGCTCCACTCGCGAGCCCGGTCCGCGCATCGCCCCCGACCCGCTCGTATGGGAGCGGGTGCGCCGCGGTCCCGAGCCCCGCTACCACGAGGACGTGCGCGTGGGCGAGCCCATCCCCGAATTGCCCAGGGGCACCTACACGACCACCGAGCTCTACCTGTTCGCTCACGCCGCGCTCAGCCCGCACCGCTCGCGCCACGTCGAGGACGGGGCGATCGACCTGGGCGCTGGCGGCCGGGCCGACCCCGAGTACGCGCGGAGCAACCGCGCCCAGGCCGCCAGCTTCGACTACGGTCCGCAGCGCATCTGCTGGCTCATCCAGGCCGTCACCGACTGGATGGGCGACCACGGCACCCTGCTGCGGCTGGACGCCAGGCTCCGCCGTCCCAACCTGGTCGGCGACACCAACACCGTGAGGGGTTCGGTCACCAGGATCGACGGCGACGAGATCCAGATCGAGCTCGAGAACGTCAACCAGGCCGGGTCGGTCACCGCGACCGGCCTGGCCACCGTACGGCTGCCCGCGCGGGGCGCCTCGCTCGGCCCGTCCTTCCCCGAGGTGGCCGATCACCGGTCAGGAGGTTATCCGTGAAACTGCATCCGGGTATACGGCTGCGCAGCGCCGTCTCCGAAGCGGAGATCATCGTCATCCGCGCGCCGGGCGACGAGGTGGACCTGCGCTGCGGCGGCGTCCCGATGATCCCCCACGACCAGCTCGCCACCCCCGGCCCGGGGGACGGGCACGACCTGCTCATCGGCAAGCGCTACAGCGACGCCTCCGGCGACCTGGAGGTGCTGGTCACCAAGGCGGGCACCGGGCAGCTGACGCTCGGCGGGCAGGCCCTGACCATCAAGGCCGCCAAGGCCCTGCCCTCCTCGGACTGACCCGTGAACATCGTCACCTTCCTGGAGATGGCCGCCTCCGCCGACCCCGGCCGGGTCGCTCTGGGCACCGGCACCACCTATGCCGACCTGCTGGCGGCCACCTCCCGGCTGGCCGGGCAGTGGGCCGGAGCGCCGCCTGCCGTCGCCTACGCGGCGGTGGGCACCCCGGCCCTGCCGGTGGCGCTGTTCGCCGCCGCGTGGACCGGCCGCCCCTTCGTCCCGGTCAGCTACCGCCTGGCCGACGAGCCGCTCCGTGCCCTGCTTGGCGGCCAGGCTCCGGCCGTGCTGCTCGCCGAGGGGCGGCCCGCCGAGGTGGCCGCCACCGTCGACGGGCTGCAGATCATCGCCCCCGATGAGGCCCTGGCCGCCACCGGCCAAGCGCCGGAGCCCGTGCAGGATCCCGACCTGCCCTGCGTGCTGCTGCACACCAGCGGCACCACCGCCGCCCCCAAGGTCGCCGTGCTACGCCACCGGCACCTGACCTCTTACGTGCTCGGCTCGGTCGACTTCCTGTCCGCCGGCCCCGATGAGGCCACGCTCATCAGCGTCCCGCCGTACCACATCGCTGGGATCGCCGGCCTGCTCACCGCTCTCTACGCGGGCCGCCGGATCGTCCAGTTGCCCAACTTCGAGGCGGCCGAGTGGGTACGGCTGGCGCGCGAGCAGCGGATCACCCACGCCATGGTGGTCCCGACCATGCTCGCCCGCATCGTCGCCGTGCTGGAGGAAGCCGGTGGCGGCCTGCCGTACCTGAGGCATCTGTCCTACGGCGGCGGCCGAATGCCCGCGCCGGTCATCGAGCAGGCGCTGCGCCTGCTGCCGCACGTCGGCTTCGTCAACGCCTACGGCCTGACCGAGACCTCCTCCTCCATCGCCGTGCTCGGCCCGGAGGACCACCGGCAGGCGCTCACCTCCGGGGACCCGGCGATCCGCCGCCGCCTCGGCTCCGTCGGCAGGCCGCTGCCCACCGTGGAGATCGTCGTGCGCGACTCCGACGGCAAGGAGGCGGAGCGTGGCGAATTGTGGGTACGCGGGCCGCAGGTGTCGGGGGAGTACGCGCACGGCGCCCTGACCGACGCCGACGGCTGGTTCCGCACCCGGGACGGCGGCTGGATCGACGAGGACGGCTACGTGTTCGTCGAGGGTCGTCTGGACGACGTGATCGTGCGCGGCGGAGAGAACCTCTCGCCCGGGGAGATCGAGGACGCGCTGATCAGCCACCCCGACGTCGCCGAGGCGGCGGTGTACGGCATCCCGGACGACCAGTGGGGCGAGGCCGTGGCAGCCGCTGTCGTCCTTCGTCCCGGTGCCGCCCCCGGCGCGGAGGACCTGCGGAGCTGGGTGGGCGAGCGGCTGCGCTCCAGCCGCGTCCCCGCGCACATCGTGTTCCGGGACGCCCTGCCACGCAACGACCTGGGCAAGCTGCTCCGTCAGCAGCTCAAAGGCATGATCTGACGCTCTACCGGATGGTCGACTCGCGGGGCACCACCCGTGCGTGCAGGTCCGGCGCCTTCTCCGGCGGTGGCTCGTCCCGGGCGGCGCGCAGGGCGAGGTCGGCGAAGTAGTGGCCCAGCCCGACGTTGTCGATGCTCACGCTGGACAGGGACGGGTAGAGCATGCCCGCCAGCGGGGTGTCGTCGTGCCCGATGACGGCCAGATCGCCGGGGACCGCCAGACCGGCGCGAAGGGCCGCCGCCATGGTCATCGCCGCCAGGTTGTCGTTGAAGGCGGCGATGGCGGTCACGCCCTCCTGCCGCCAGTGCCGTAGGGCCTTGGCGGCGCTGCCGCCGCGGTGATCGACCGGGCGGACGTCGAGGAGGCCGAGCCCGAGCCGTTCCGCTGCTTCCCGCGCACCCGCCACCCGGCCCCGCGACAGGAGGGCGAGACGCTTGTCGCCGCTGGCCGCGTAGCCGATCCGGCGATGACCCAGCTCATGGAGATAGTCGATCTGCAGGCGGGCGCCCGCGTTGAGCGTGGGGGAGGCGAGGAAGGAGCGGCTCTGCCGGGGCGGCGGCAGGATCCTGGTGATGCCGCTCGCTTTCATGGAGGCGCGCTCGGCGGCCGTGATAGGCGTCCAGGCGATGACCACGTCCGGGCTGAGCAGCTCCCACAGCGGCCGGGCGTGGCCGCCGCCGTGCCGGGTGTGGGTGACCAGGGAGTAGCCTGCCTCGTCGAGCACCCGTGAGGCTGTCTCCAGGTGCTGGCGCAGGGAGTACTCCATGGGCCAGTCGGGCAGAAGCAGCATGACGATCATGCTGCGCCCGCTGGCCAGTGCCTGTGCGGTCCGGTGCGGTCGATAGCCCAAGCGCTCGGCCTCGGCCAGCACCCGCTCGCGCGTGGCGGCGGAGATGGTCTGGCCCGGGGTGTTGTTGAGCACGTATCCCACGGTGGCGCGGGACACCCCGAGTGAGCGGGCGACGTCCGCCGCGGTGACCCGCCTTGTTCGCTCCGACACGCAGCTTCCCTCCGGGGATGGTACAGCTTGCACGCGCAAGCCGTACCACTATCTCACGGGCTGGTGAGTGTCAGCCGCCACTGCCAGGCGTACTCACGCTCGGTGAGACGATACGCGGGCCGGGTGTCCGGCCCCAACATGGCTGTGCCGACGCCGCGCTGTGCGATGTCGAGGTGGACGACGGTCCTGGCGGAGGGCGGAAGCTCCCACCAGTGCGTCGCCGTCTCCAGTTCCTCGATCGTGTGGCGGCTCACGGTCATGTGCAGCGGTGTGGCGTGAGTCGTCCGCACCGTCCCGGCGGGCCCGGACAGCACGAGCTCGGTGACCTCGCCGCGGCCGCCGTTCTCCTGCGGTTTCAGGTACGGCACGGAGAGGTCGTCGATGCGGTTCTCCCAGGCGCCGAGCAGGGCGGAGGACCGCCGGTCCGGGTAGTTCTCCCACGGGCCGAGCCCGACCCAGCGGGCGTGGTCGAAGCCGTCGGCGAGCTCGAACTCCATGCCCACCCGCAGAGCCTCGCCGGAAGGCAGCACTACGTGCTCGTCGAGCACGTAGTCGCCCTCGCCGACCCGGGTGACGGTCCGGGTGTGGACGACCTCGTCACCGTAGGCCGTGGCGTAGCGGGTGATGGCTCCATCGACGTCCACGGGGGTGATCCGGAAGAAGCCGGAGCGGACGAACCGGTGGTCCAGCATGAAGGAGCCGTCGTTGTCGGTCAGCGCCCGCCACAGGCACAGCCGGGGCACGCGCCGCAGCAGCGGATGACGGACTTCCCCACCGGTGGAAGCCCTGGGGAGCTGCGGCAGCGGGCGCGGGAAGGTGATCTGGTGTGCGGCGATCTCCGTTCCGGCGGGGGCCCAGAGGGCGTCCTCGCGGGTGCGCAGGCTCACCGTGAGCGCGAGCGCGGTGCCGAGCAGCGCCACGATGGAACCGGGCAGGTCGATTGTGACCTCCTCGCCCGCGGCCACCCGCGGCGCGGGGAGCGTGAGAGCGCCCACCGGCCCGGCCTCGGTCTCCACCCGCAGGTTCAGGTCGTAGGCGCTGAGATCGGCGAAGCTCTGCCGGTTGCGGATCCGCAGCCTGCCGCCGTCCATGGACACGCGGATCGGGCTGAACAGGCCACGCGCCTCGTACAGCGCCGGTTTCGGCGTGAGGTCGGTGAAGACCACGCCGTTGAGGAGCGTGGTGCCGTCGTTGGGCTCGTCGCCGAAGTCGCCGCCGTAGCGATAGCGGCCGTCGCCGTCCGGGTCGAGGGCATGGTCCTTGAACTCCCAGATGAAGCCGCCCTGCAGGCCGGGCAGGCTCTCGAACAGTTCCCAGTAGTGAGCCAGGCCGCCCGTCGAGTTCCCCTGCGAGTAGGCGTACTCGCACAGGATCACCGGCCGATCTGCGCGCGGGTCGGCCGAGAACGCGGTGAGGGCCTCGAAGGAGGGGTACATCGGGCAGACCAGGTCACTCGCCGCGTGGCCGCCGTGCCAGTCGTGCGCGATGGCGCCCTCGTAGTGCAGCGGACGGCCTGGATCCACCCGGCGCACCCACGCGGCGGCGGCGTCGTGGTTGGGACCGTAGCCGGTCTCGTTGCCGAGCGACCAGATGATCACCGAGGGGTGGTTGCGGTCCCGCAGCACCATCCGGGAGACCCGCTCGACGAACTCCGACAGGTAGCGCGGGTCGTGGGCGAGGGTGGTGGTGAAGGCGTGCCCCTCGATGTCGGCCTCGTCCACGACGTAGAAGCCGATCTCGTCGCACAGGTCGAGGAAGACCGGATCGTTGGGATAGTGCGAGGTGCGGATCGCGTTGACGTTGAACCTCTTGAGCAGGGACAGCTCGGCCAGCATCTGATCGCGGGTGATGACGCGGCCGGTGCGGGGGTTCACGTCGTGCCGGTTGACGCCCTGGATGAGCACGCGTTCGCCGTTGACCAGCAGGTCCCGGCCCTCGATCCGGACCCGCCGGAAGCCGATCCTGAAGTTCGCCGCATCCGCGACCTCGCCCTCCGGGGAGACCAGCTCGACCAGGAGGTCCTCCAGGTGCGGCGTCTCCGCCGTCCAGGGGGCGACGTCGAGCACGTCGAGGGCGAACACCGCGCTGCCCGCCTTGCCAGGCCGTACCGTCATGATGTCGGCGATCGGCCGCAGTTCGCCGACGATCGGCGCGCCGGCGGCATGCAGGCTGAGCAGATTCATCACGCCGTCGGGAATGCCGACCGGCTCCGGACGGGTGGACCGATCGACTGTCGAGTCGGGGAAAGCGGGCTCGACGACTCGCGGAGCGATCAGGCGGCTCTCCGTACGGCCCAGCACGCCGATCCGCGCCGACCATCCGACCTCGTGAAGGTGATCCAGCCCGATGGTGGAAACGGTCACGTTCAGGCTGCCGCGACCGTCCGCGTAGTCCGTCACCACGGCCACGTCACCCAGCCGCACCTCCGGCACCGTGTACAGGAACACCGACCGGGACAGGCCCGATTGCCACCAGTGGTCCTGGTCTTCCAGGTAGGTGGCCGCCGACCACTTGGCGACCGTGAGCTCGATCGTGTTGACGCCCGAGGTCACGGCCTCGGTGATGTCGAACTCGGCCGCCAGATGCGAGTCCGTGCTGTCGCCGACGGCCTGGTCGTTGACGATGACGTTCAGGTGGCCCTCGGCCGCGCCGACGTGCAGGATCGTCCGGCGTCCCGGTTGCGCTGCCAGCTCCACGGTCCGGCGGTACTGGCCGGTCGGATTGTGCGCGGGGACGGTGGGCGGCACCTCCTCGAACGGCATCGCGACGTTCAGGTAGTGCGGCGGGTCGTCCTTCTCCCGCATCGTCCACAGGTCGGGCACCTGGACGCTCTTCCACTCCTCCTGGTACGGCAGGAGCCGGAACTCCCACGTGCCGTCGAGGTCGACTTCGGGCGCGCGACGCAGCGAGTGCATGGGCAGGCGGTTCATACGACCCTGCTCTCGCGGATCAGCTTGTCCAGGAAGTCGGCGGGGAAGGTGTCGCCGGTGAAGGTGATGAGTTTGCTCATCGGCAATGCGGCGGCCATGCGCAGGCCGTCGGGGTGTTGCGCGGCCAACGCGGCCTCCTCGGGGGACAGGTCCCGCAGGCGGTCGTTCATCTTCTTCACCAGCGCCGGCCCTGCGATCGGGTGATCGAGCCAGTCGCCGACGGTGGACTCCAGGGTCAGCGGCATCAGGCCCTTGTCGCCGGTGAGGGTGATCGCCGCCTCGTCCAGGACGTGGTGGGCGTCGGCGCCGATCTGGACGCGGTACTCGCCGGGTGCGACCACCCAGCCGGACCGGGTGATGTCGTAGTAGGCGAACGCCCTGCGGTCCAGGTCGAAGGTGACCGTGCGGGACTCGCCGGGCTCCAGGGCGACCTTGGTGAAGGCGCGCAGCTCGCGGGCGGGGCGGCGGACCTTGCCCGCGGTGGTGGCGACGTAGACCTGCACGACGTGCTTGCCGTACCGGGTGCCGGTGTTGGTCACGGTGACCGCCGCGCGTGCGGTGTCCTCGCCGGTCGGCGTCACGGTCAGGTCGCCGGTGTCGAAGGTGGTGTAGGACAGGCCGTGCCCGAACGGGTAGCGGACCGCCCGTTCCGCGCTGGTGTAGTAGCGGTATCCGACCATGACGCCCTCGCCGTAGCGGACGTGGCCCGCTTCCCCGGGGAAGTTGAGGTAGCTGGGGTTGTCCTGCAGGCGTAGCGGGATCGTCTCCGCCAGCCGCCCGGACGGGTTGACGACCCCGAACAGGACGTCGGCGAGCGCGCCGCCGCCTGCCTGGCCGAGCAGCCCGCCGTCGAGGATGGCGTCCACGTCGTCGTGCCAGTCTTCCAGGGACACCACGCCGCCGTGGGACAGCACCACGACCGTGCGGGGAGCGGCCTGAGCCACGGCGCGGATCAGGGCGATCTGATCGGCGGGCAGGTCGATGCTCTCCCGGTCGTAGCCCTCCGACTCTTCATGGTCACCCAGCCCGGCGAAGACCACAGCCACCTCGGCAGATGCGGCTTCCTCCGCCGTCTGGGCGTACGTCACCGTCTGGCCGCGCTCAGCGGTGTGCTGCCGGATCGCGTCCAGCGCGGTGTCGACCCGCGTGGGGTTGACCCGCGAGCTGCCGCCGCCCTGGAAACGCGGCGCGGTCGCGAACGCACCGATCACTGCCAGGCGGGTGACCCCTTCCAGCGGGAGCACCTGGGCGTCATTCTTCAGCAGCACCACGCACTCGGCCGCCAGCTTCCGCGCCAGGGCGTGGCCGCCGTCCACGTCCAGGTCGCCGGTCGCCGGGGCGACCCGCTCGGCCAGCGCGACGATCCGCGCGACCGCCTGGTCCACCAGCGCCTCGTCCAGCGCACCCGCCCGCACCGCGGCGACGATCCGGGCCACGCCCGTGCCGTCGCCGCCGGGCATCTCCAGGTCCAGACCCGCCGCGAGCGCGGCCACCCGGTCGTGGACCGCCCCCCAGTCGGAGATCACGGCACCGGTGAAGCCCCACTCCTGGCGCAGCACCTCGGTGAGCAGCCAGGGACTCTGTGCCGCGTACACGCCGTTGACCTTGTTGTAGGCCGCCATCACCGTCACCGGGCGGGCCTCGGTCACGACCCGCTCGAAGGCGGGCAGGTAGATCTCCCGCAGCGTCCGCTCGTCGATGTCGGCGCTGATCCGGGTCCGCTCGGTCTCCTGGTTGTTGGCCGCGAAGTGCTTGACCGACGCCCCCGGACCCTCGGCCTGCACGCCGCGTACATGGGCGGAGCCGAGCACGCCGGACAGCAGCGGGTCCTCCGAGTAGTACTCGAAGTTGCGGCCGCACAGCGGCGAGCGCTTGATGTTCACCCCGGGCCCGAGCACCACATGCACGCCCAGCGCCCTGGCCTCACGGCCGAGCGCGGCGCCGACCTGGGCCGCCACCTCCGGGTCCCAGCTCGCGCCGACCGCGACCGCCGGGGGAAAACACGTCGCCGGAGCGCTGCCGTAGATGTCGGCGGTGTCCGACCGGTCTTCCAGGTGGCGCAGCCCGTGCGGCCCGTCGTAGAGCATGACCGGCCGCAGCCCGGCCTCCGGCAGGGGGCGCGTCGACCACATGTCCGCCCCCGACAACAGGGAAGCCTTCTGCTCCAGCGACAGGGAGCCGATATCGATCGAGGGCATGGAGGAGGGATCCTTCCGAACTGATGACGGGCCTGCTGGAGGTGCTTCACGGGGCAGGCGGATGGGGCCCTCACTGTAGGCAGACTAACTTTCGCGCGCAAGTACTTGTGCGCGAAAGTTGACGTAGCTACCGTACGTCCAACAGCTTGCGCGCGAAAGCAGTGCGAAGCGTGGGAGTGATCCCGCACCCACCTGGACGAGTAGAGAGTCCCCGCGATGAGCACACCCCCCGACAACGCCCCCGCCGAGCGCGTCGCGACGGTCGTCGAGCCGGAACCCGCCCGGGTCAGCGGATGGTTCATCACCGTCTACGCCCTGACCTGCTTCGGGTTCTACCTGACGATCATGGTGCCCGCCCTGTTCAGCCTCGCCTACAAGGTCCAGCTGATCGACCCCGCGGGCAAGGAGTCCAGCCTGGGGCTCATCGTCGGAATCGGATCGCTGGTCGGCCTCGTCGCGGGGCCGGTCGCCGGAACGCTCAGCGACCGCACTCGCCTGCGCTGGGGCCGGCGCCGGCCGTTCCTCGTCGCCGGGCTGGTGATCTCCTTCGCCGGGGCGCTCGTGATCGTCGTTGCTCCCTCGGTTCCGGTGACGATCGTCGGGAACGCGATCGTGCAGATCGCCATCGCCTGCGTCTCCGCCGGGTTCAACCCGGTGATCGCGGAATGGGTGCCGGAATCGCAACGCGGCAAGATCGGCGGGCTGGGGGGAGTCGCGTCAGCGCTCGCCGGCGTCGGAGCCACCCTGCTGGGGAGCATGCTGACGGGCAGCCTCCTGCTCCTGTTCCTCGTGCCGGTCCTGGCCTTCGCGGTCACCGTCCCGCTGTTCCTCCTCACTGTCCCCGACCGGCCCGCCAGAGCGGACCCGGCGACCGGATCGATTCGGGACGCCTTCAAGGACCTGCTGTTCAACCCCCGCACCCACGTCGACTTCTCCCTGGTCGTGGCCGGGAAGTTCGCCCTCTCGGTGGGGACGGCCTTCTTCTCCACCTACCAGCTCTACTTCATGCTCGACCGGCTCGGGCTCACCCCGGAGGATGCCGGCCGCCAGCTCGCCCTGGCCGGCGGCCTCGGACTGGTCTCCATGATGAGCTCCGCGGTCCTCGGGGGACTCTTCTCCGACCGGCTGAAGCGCCGTAAGCCGTTCATCTACCTGTCGGCGAGCTTCATCGCCGCCGGACTGGCCACCGCGGCCTTCGCCCCCTCCATCCCCGCGTACGTGCTCGGCACGGTGCTCCTGATGCTCGGCACCGGCGCGTTCAGCAGCGTCGACCTCGCCCTCTGCAGCGACGTCCTGCCCGAGAAGGAGAAGGCGGGCAAGTACATGAGCATCTACTACCTCTCAGGCGCCGGTGCGTCGGCGCTCGCTCCCGTCCTGGCGCCGGTCATCCTCATGATCGGCGGAGGCGGCAACTACACCGTGCTCTTCCTTTCCGGCGCCCTGTGCGCTCTCGGCGCCGTCGTCACCGCCTGGCGCATCCGCGGCGTCCGGTAACCAAGCCCTCGTCATCTCTGGAGGTCATGTCCATGGAACGGCTCACCGACCGGCGTATCGTGATCACCGGTGCCGGATCCGGCATCGGCCGGGCGACGGCCCTGCGACTCGTGGCCGAGGGCGCCCGGGTGGTCGCCGCCGACGTCTCCGAGGAGGGGCTGAAGGAGACCGCCTCCCTCGCGGCCAGCGACCGGCTCGCCATCGCCACCGTGGACGTCGCCGACGAGGCGTCGGCCGGCACCATGGTCAGGACGGCCGCCGCGGACCTGGGCGGGCTGGACGCCCTGGTCAACGCGGCGGGCATCCTGCGGGGCGCGCACACCCACGACTGCTCGCTGGAGCTGTGGAACCGCATGATCGCCGTCAACCTGACCGGCACCTTCCTGATGACCCGCGCCGCTCTGCCGTACCTGCTGGAGACCGGCAGGGGAGTGGTGGTCAACTTCAGCTCCACCGCCGCGTTCTTCGCCCACCCCTTCATGGCCGCCTACGCGGCCAGCAAGGGTGGCGTCGCCTCCTTCACCCACAGCATCGCCCAGGAATACGGCGAGCGGGGACTGCGCGCGGTGAACATCGTGCCGGGCGGCATCAGCAGCGGCATCACCGACAACATCGACCGCCTCATGCCGGAGGACACCGACTGGAAGCTGCTGGGCAAGCTCACCGCGCCCCTGCCGGGCGGGCTTCCCGGTCCGGAGAAGATCGCCGGAGTGGTGGCGATGGTGGTCTCGGATGACGGCTCGTTCATCACCGGCACCGAGATCCGCATCGACGGCGGCGCTCACCAGTAGAAACCCGAAAGAGAAGGCACATGGAATCCCCTGAGGCATATCGCGACCCGTCCCTCCCCGCGGAGGAGCGGGTGCGCGACCTCCTGAGCAGGATGACGCTCGAAGAGAAGGCCGCCCAGACGGCGGCGCCCTTCGGATCGGCCGTCGACGTGCACACGCCGCCCGAGGCCGGGTGGGGCAACGCGACGGCGGGCCTGTCCACGCTCGGGCTGCCGCCCCGCGAGGCGGTGCACAAGGCGAACGAACTGCAGCGCAAGCACGTCGAAGAGACCCGGCTGGGCATCCCCGTCCTGCTCTCGGAGGAGGCACTGATCGGCTTCAAGATCCGTGACGCCACCACCTTCCCGGACGCGATCGCCCAGGCGGCCACCTGGGATCCGGAGCTGATCGAGGAGATGGCCGAGGCGATCGGCACGCAGATGGCCCGGCTCGGGGTGCGCCAGGCACTGTCTCCGCTCGCCGACGTCGCCCGCGACCCCAGGTGGGGTCGCGTCGAGGAGACGTACGGTGAGGAGCCGTACCTGGTCGGCTCGATGGCGACCGCCTTCGTGCGCGGGCTCCAGAACGCCGACGCCGATGTCCCCGTCATCGCCACGCTGAAGCATTTCCTCGGCTACAGCGCGAGCGACGGCGGCCGCAACACCGAACCGGCGCAGCTCGGCCCGCGAGAGCTGCGAGAGATCCACGGCGTGCCCTTCGAAATGGCGATCCGGCTCGGTGGCGCGCGTGGCGTGATGCCCTCGTACAACGCCATCGACGGCGTGCCGGTCTCCGGGTCGAAGGCGTACCTGACCGGCCTGCTGCGTGAGGAGTTCGGCTTCGACGGACTGGTGATCTCCGACCTCGCCGCGGTGGGACAGCTGCACACCAAGCACGGCGTCGCCGAGGACGACGCCCACGCGCTCGCACAGGCCCTGCGCGCCGGGGTCGATCTGAACCTCGACAACAAGGCCACGGCAGACCAGGTCGTCGAAGCCGTCCGGTCGGGTGTCCTGGACGAGGCCGACCTCGACCGGGCCGTGTCCAGCGTGCTGCTCGCCAAGTTCCGCCTCGGGCTGTTCGAGAACCCCTACGCCGACGCGGAGCGGGTGCCCGAGACGTTCGACTCGGACCGGGAGCGGGCGCTCGCGCGAAAGATCGCGGAAAAGTCCGTCATCCTCCTGCGCAACGAAGCGGTCGGCGACGCGCCGCTGCTTCCCCTGAGCCCTTCGCTGCGGACCATCGCCGTGATCGGCCCGAACGCGGATCGCCCGCTGGGCCAGCTCGGGAACTACAGCTACCAGGTTCTCGACAGCATGACCACGCGCTTCCACCTCGCCGCCGACCCGCAGGCGCGCCCCGAGGACATCGAGGACCTCGCAGGCAAGGGCAGCCCGGACGATGCGCGGCTGCTGGTCGAATCGGTGCCGGTCGTGACCTTCCTGGAGGGTGTCCGGCGACGTGCCGGAGACGGCGTGAGCGTGCTGCACGAGCCCGGCTGCCCGGTCGCCACCGAAGACCGGTCCGGCTTCGAGGCCGCGGTGCGCGCGGCGAGCGCCGCGGAGGTGGCCGTGATCGTCGTCGGCGACCAGTCGGGGATCAACGGGTACGGCACGGTCGGCGAGGGCCTGGACAGCACCGAGTGCGCGCTCCCCGGCGTGCAGCGCGAACTGGTCGAGGCCGTCGTGGCGACCGGGACGCCGACCGTCGTGGTCCTCAGCCACGGCCGCCCCTACGTCCTCGGGTGGATGGCCGATTCGGTTCCCGCGATCGTGAGCTCGTTCTTCGGGGGTGAGGAGGCCGGAAACGCCGTCGCGTCCGTGCTGTTCGGCGACGTCAACCCCGCTGGGCGCCTGCCCATCGCGATGCTGCGCTCAGCCGGCGCGGCGCCGCTGCCGTACTGGCGGACCCTCCAGCACCCGACGTACGTGGACGGCTCGATCGGCGCGGTCTTCCCCTTCGGCCACGGGCTCAGCTACACCAGCTTCGACTACCGCGACCTGGAGATCTCCGCGGAGGCGCCGACGGACGGCGTGGTGCGGCTGTCGTTCACCGTGGCCAACGTCGGCGACCGGGCGGGAGACGAGGTCGTCCAGGTATACGGACGCGACGTCATCGGGCGTACGGCAAGGCGCGCGCGCACGCTGGTCGCCTTCCACCGCGTTCACCTCGAGCCCGGTACGGCGGCGCGAGTCACGGCCGACGTTCCGGCCGACATGTTCGCGCTCTGGGACGTCGACGAAGGCTGGGTGGTGGAGCCCGGCGTGATCAAGTTCTTCGTCGGCGGCTCCTCGGCCGCCACCAAGCTACGCGGTGAGGCCACCCTCACGGGCACGGACCACTTCCCCGGCCCGGACCGAGCGCTGACCAGCACCGTCACCGTCACCGCCGGGGCCGCAGCCTCTGCCGCGCCGGTGCCACAGGCGGTTCGTCCCTCGGCGCCGCCGGTCACGCAAGACAACACGGTTCGTGAATGGCTGGACCACCCCGTCGGCGGAGGGCTGTTCCGCGAAGCACTCGGCGGCCTGGACGAGGACGTGCTCGCCCCGGCCTTGGACCTCACCTTGAGACAGCTGGTCGCCTACAGCGGCGGGCAGTTCCCGCAGTCGCTGCTTGACGACCTGCTGACGAAGATCGGAGATCACTCATGACCCGCCCCTTCCCCGACGGCTTCCTGTGGGGCGCCGCCACCGCCGCGCACCAGGTCGAGGGCAACAACCTCAACAACGACTGGTGGCAGCTCGAACACGTCGCCGCCGACCACGGCGTGCAGTTCAGCGGCGATGCCCTGGACAGCTACCACCGCTACGAGGAGGACATGCGGCTGCTGGCCGGAGCGGGCCTCACCGCCTACCGCTTCAGCCTGGAGTGGTCCCGCATCGAGCCCAGTCCCGGCAAGTTCTCGCGAGCGGAACTCGCCCACTACCGCCGCATGATCGACACCGCACTGGGTCTGGGCGTCACCCCGGTGGTCACTCTGCACCACTTCACGCACCCGATCTGGTTCGGCGACAAGGGGGCCTGGCTCGGCGAAGGCGCGGTCGAGGCTTTTGCGCGCTACGTGGAGCAGGCCTGCACGATCCTCGACGGCGTCGAGTGGGTGTGCACCATCAACGAACCGAACGTCGTCGCGGTCAACCACGGTCAGCTCCGCCGCGTCGCCCGTGGCGAGGAGTACCAGTTGGTGGGGGCGCTGCCCGATGCCGAGATCGGAGAGTCGTTGATCGCGGCGCATCGTGCGGCTGCTCCGCTCGTGCGAGGGGCCACGGGGGCGAAGGTGGGCTGGACCGTCGCCAATCAAGCGTTTGTCATGACGCCTGGTGCGGAGGAGAAGTATGCCGAGGTGCAGCACATCTGGGAGGACATGTATCTCGAAGCGGCCCGAGACGACGACTTCGTCGGCGTGCAGTCCTACACCAGCCAGCCCATCGACGAGAAGGGCGTCGTCCCGCATCCGCCCCACCCCGACAACACACTGATGGGATGGGCCTACCGCCCGGACGCGCTCGGCATCGCCGTACGCCATACCCGCGAGGTCGTGGGGAACGTGCCGATCGTCGTCACCGAGAACGGCATCGCCACCCCTGACGACCGGCGGCGCATCGCCTACACCGAGGAAGCCCTGAGGCACCTGCGGGATGCGATGGACGACGGCATCGACGTCCGCGGCTACCTGCACTGGAGCCTGCTGGACAACTTCGAGTGGGGGCGGTGGGAGCCCACCTTCGGCCTCATCGCCGTGGACCGGGAGACCTTCGAACGCCGGCCCAAGCCGAGCCTCGCGTGGCTCGGCGGCATCGCCCGCGCCAACGCCATCTGACAGACGCCATGGGCGGAGCCACCGGATCGTCCCTCGATCCGGTGGCTCTGATCAGCTGTGACGGATCACCGCTGTCGGATCTGGTTCCACTGGACCCTGGTGACGGCGCTCTTGGCGTTGCCCGTGCCCAGGTCGTTCGCGGCGGACGTGAGCATGTTCCTCAGCTTGGGAGCGTCTCCGGTGCCGACGGCACCGGTGGTGACGAGCGCGTGCGCGACGTCCCCGGCCGAACCTCCCCGGCGCGAGACGCATGTGTGAAGCGCCAGCGCGGCCCAGGTGGCGAAGAAGGCCGGCTTCGGGTTGTAGTTCGCGTCGAACATGAGCGGTCTGGCGCCTGGGATCCACGTATAGGAGTACTTATCGGTGAAGCCCCAGAAACTGATGTCCCGGATTCCGGCTGCCAGCGCCTCGGAGACGACGTTCCAGTAGATCTGCGCCTGGGTCGTGTCGTGGTTCGCATCGGGGTTCAGGTGAACGTCCATCTCGGTGATGGCGACTTCCAGCCCGAGCGCCTTGTACGAATTCACGATTTCGGTGATGACGCCGGCGTCGGGCGGGGAGAGGGTCAGGTGCGTTTCGAGCCCCACACCGTGGATGGGTACACCTCTGGAGACCAGGTCGGAAACGAGGTCGTAGAGCTCCTGGCGCTTCGCCGGGTAATATTCGACCAGCGATTCGTTGATGAACAGCTTGGCGTCGGGGTCCGCCGCGTGCGCGATGCGGAACACCTCGGCGAGATAGTCCGGGCCGAGGACCCGGTAGAAATAGTTCGGCGCGAGCCCGGTGCCGCCGAAGGTGGAGAACACCTCTGTGGCGACGTCCCACCGGTCCATCTTTCCCGCGTAGCGGGACATGACCGTGGTGAAGTGGGTGGTCATCGCGGCGCGCAGCTGGTTCGGGTCCACGATCTGTTCCAGCCAGGCCGGATTGCAGCAGCCGGAGATGAGGCCGTGGCCCTTCACGGCCATGTCGTGATCTTCCGCGAAGTCGACGAGCCGGTCGAGCTTCGTGAAGTCGAAGACGCCCTGCTCCGGCTGCACGAAGGACCACTTGAGTTCGTTCTCCGGCGACAGGCTGTTGAATTGTTGCGGGAGAATCTGTGCGAACTTCGGATCATCGAGATACGCGGGGTTGACCGCTCCGGAACCGATGAGAATTCCCGCTTCCGCGGCTTTCTGCCGCAGGCTGAGAACCGACGCGTCGGCCGCCGTAGCCGGAATGAGAACGCTGGCGACGAGGGTGAGAACGGCTGTCGCCGTAAACGCTCTGAACTGCCTGATGTTTCGTAAGCGATGGCGCTCCAACGGATTTTCTCCAGTCCTGAGAGGTGAAATCCCCGATGTAGTCGCACATCGAAACACGGGCATTCCGTGCTGTCAACGCCGCAAGGAGATTTGCGAATATGTATATTCTTCCCAAAATTTGCATGCCGAAGTGACGCGCAAAGCAGGTCCGGCGAAATCCGAAGTCAGCTCGTGGCCTCGTCGCCACGCGGCAGTGCCTCCGGAATCGCCCACTCGAAGAACGCGCGCATGCCGCGCTCCATGTCCGTGGACGGATCGATGAGCCACTGCAGCTGGAGTCCGTCCCAGGTGGCGATGAGCGACCCGCTCAGCAGCTCGGGGTCGCGTACAGCATCGATGCGGCCTTTCGCCTGGTCGAAGGCGAACGCCTCGGCGAGCGCCGCTCTCTTGCTCCGGTATCTGTTGACGAACCACCCGTGGGCGGGATGTTCCGGGGCGGAGGACTCGGCGGCCAGAATCGCCAGGAGCCTGAGGAGCTCTGGTCGTTCGAGGTTGGTCCGTACCCTCTCCATGGTCGCGACGGCCACCCCGCGCTCGGCGCAGTCCGCCTCGAAGTCGAAGGCGGCGAAGCCCGTGCCGACGGTCTTGTCGGCCCGCTCCAGCACCGCTTCGAGCAGCTCGTACTTGGTCCCGAAGTGATGAACGATGCTGGTCAAGCTCAGATTGAGCTGCCGCGAGATGTCTCGCAACGACCCGCCGCGGTACCCGTGGGTCGCGAACACGGTTGTGGCCGCTTCGAGGATCTCCGTCCAGCGTTGTGCCGACTTCGCATAGGGGCCTCGAACTCGGACGGGTTTCGCCGTGGTCACAGTACAGACCATAGCGCGGCTGCCGGTCTTGTCATCGGGTCCTCCGTGGGGGTGGCCGCCTGGTTACGTCGAGTTGATCTCAAGGAAACTGGCGCGACGCAAAATGTAGCATGTGTACGGGTTTGGTTGTACTGTCACCTCAATCCACCCCCCAGACCCTTCGGCAGGGTCAAATCACAGCGTGGCCAGGAGGTCGATATGACCAGAGCCGAACCCATCAGCAGGCGCCGACTGCTCGCAGGCGCCGCAGCTGTCGCGGGCGTTCCCCTGCTCGGCGCGTGCAACGCGGGACCGTCCAGTAAGGCCCCCAGCAGCGGAAACACCGCCGCTGCCGGCGCGGTGACCATCACCATGATGTTCGGGATCCAGGACCTCACCAAGGAGCAGATCGCCGACTTCGAGGCGAAGAATCCCGGCATCAAAATCCAGTTCCTGGAGAATGACCCCGCCCGCCTCAACGCGATGCTCGCCTCCGGCAACCCGCCGGACATCGTGATCGGCCCGGCTGTCGGCAGCTCGAACAACAATGCTCGCGGCCTCGCGACCGACCTGACGCCGTATCTGGACAAGAGCCAGGTGCTGAAGAAGGAGGACCTGCAGCCCATCAACGACAGCTTCCGCTGGGATGGCAGCAAGATCGGCCAGGGTGGCTACTACGGCATCGTCAAGGACTTCAGCCAGGACGCGACCCTCTGGTACAACACCGCCCTGTTCGACAAGGCGAAGGTGCCGTATCTGAGCGACACCGAGCCCACGCCCTACGACGAGTTGCTGGCCATCGCCAAGAAGCTGACCATCAAGGACGGCGGCAAGACCCTGGTCTTCGGCCTCGGCCTGGAGTGGGCGTGGAGCCTGATCGGCCCGATGGCGACGATGATCCTCCAGCAGGGCGGCCAGGTGTACAACGCCGACCTGACCGAGATCGATTTCAACTCGCCCGCCGCCCGCCGCGCCTTCCAGTGGTACGTCGACTTCGCTCAGGCAGGCGTCGGCCCGACCTCGCTGAACCCGCTGCCGGACGGCTCCGACATGTCAACCTTCAGCGCCCAGCGGATGGCCATCACGCAGGACGGCTACTGGTTCGGCGGCAACTACATCGAAGACAAGAAGATGAACGGCAACATCCGGATGGCGCCCGCCCCGATCATGGGAGACAAGCGGGTCAGCCCCAGCTACGGCGGCCAGGGAGCGTGGATCCCGGCGGAGGCCAAGCACAAGGACGCCGCCTGGAAGCTGATGGAGTACTTCATGGCCGGCCCGCCCGCCGAGGGACGAGCCAAGAGCGGGTGGGGGATCCCGGGGCTGAAGTCACTGGCCTCCAAACTGCCGCAGGACCTGCCCTACCAGAAGCAGGCCTACGCCGTCGCGCAGAACGAACTCCAGTACGCCGCACCCCTGCCCGAATCGCCGTACATCACGACCGACGCGTGCAACGCCGCGATCGACAAGCAGTTGCAGCGCGCGATCAAGAAGGAGCTGACCGTCGACGCCGCCTGCGCGGCGGTGACCGTCGAGATCAACAAGCTGCTGAAGCAGGGCAAAGAGCGGATCGGCTGAGTCCGACATGGCTCGACGCACCTGGTCCCGCTACCCCAGGAGAACCTTCTATCTGTTCGTGGGCCCGTGGGTAGCGGGCTTCCTGCTCCTGACCGCCGCACCGCTGGTGTACGCGTTCGCCATGAGCCTGACCAACTTCGACGGCAGTTCGCCACGCTGGCGCTGGGTCGGCTTCCGCAATTACACCGAACTGCTCGGCGACGAATACGCCTGGGCGGCCCTGTTCAGGACGATCGGCTACACCGCGATCGTGGTGCCGCTCAGCGTCGCCGGCGCGCTCGGTCTGGCCGTGCTCCTCAATCGCCGGCTGAAGGCGGTGGGTCTCTGGCGCACCGTCTTCTACCTGCCATCAGTCGTGCCGGTCGTAGCGACGGCCATCATGTGGAAGCTCGTCCTCAACCGTGACGCCGGGATCCTCAACACCATCCTCGAACCTTTCGGCGTGGACGCGATCGCCTGGCTGATCGACCCGATGGCCTTCTACGCGCTCATCATCCTGACCCTGTGGGGTCTCGGTGGCGGCATGGTCATCATGCTCGCCGCGCTCCAGGGAGTCCCCAAGGAGTTGGAGGACGCGGCCCGGGTGGACGGCGCCGGCCGCTGGAAGGCCTTCCGCCACGTGACGATCCCCATGATCTCACCGGTCCTGTACTTCCAGGTGGTCACCGGCATCATCGCGACGCTGCAGATCGTCGTCCAGCCGATGCTGCTGACCGAGACCAACAGCATCTCGGGCGTCGCCGGAGTGCCACAGAGCACGCACCTGTACATGGTGCAGGTGTGGGAGGAGTTCTTCCTCGGCAACCGCTTCGGGTACGGCTCGGCGATGTTGTGGGTCTTCTTCGTCATCATTCTCGCCTTCACGCTGCTGGTCCAGCGGTCTAGCCGCTGGTGGGTCCACTACGAGGTGAACAGTGACGCAGACCGTTAGGCGCCGTCCCGCTCACGCCGACCGCGCCCACCCGCATCGCAGCAGGTCAAAGCGCAAACGCCGAAGCGCCGGCGGGGTCTACGTCCTCCTCCTGACGCTGGCCGTGGTCTTCGTCGGCCCGATTCTCTGGCTGCTGCTGGCGGCGCTCAAAACCCGCGAGGAGTGGGTGGCGGTGCCCACCAAGGTCCTGCCTGAGCAGGCGCAGTGGAGCAACTTCGTTCACGCGCTCACCGACATCAACTTCCCCGCCTACGCGATGAACTCGCTGTTCCTGGCCACCGTCTACGCGGTGCTCATCACCATCTCCAGTGCGATGGTCGGGTTCGGCTTCGCGCGGCTGCGAGCCCCCGGCAAACGGGCCATGTTCCTCGTGCTGCTCTCGACGATGATGCTGCCGCAGGTGCTGACGCTCCTGCCGACGTATGTACTGTTCGCCCGGCTCGGGCTTGTCAACACCTACTGGCCGTGGGTCCTGTGGGGACTGGCCGCCTCACCCTTCCTGGTGTTCCTGTTCCGGCAGTTCTTCGCGGCGATCCCGCGCGAATTGGAGGACGCCGCGATCATCGACGGCTGTGGCTGGGGACGGATCTTCGTCGGGATCTTCCTGCCGCTGTCCCGCCCGGTGCTGATCACAGCGTTCCTGCTCTCCTTCACCTGGAGCTGGGGCGACTACATCGCACCGGCCCTGCTCCTCGACGTCGACCACACGACGCTGTCCGTCGCCATCACCGCCTGGTACCAGGACCCCCGCGGCAACCCCCTGCCGACCGTGCAGGCGGCGGCCGCCGCCCTCTACGTCGTTCCCGTAATGCTGATCTTCCTGTTCGCCCAGCGCTACTTCGTCCGGAGCGTCGTCGCGTCCGGCGTCAAGGGCTGACCGCATCAGGAGTTCCGTGAACTCCGCCGACAAAGAATGAGACACCTATGCACACGCCGCGTCCGTTCCCAGCCGATTTCCTGTGGGGAGCCTCGACCGCAGCCCACCAGATCGAGGGAAACAACGTCAACAGCGACTGGTGGCAGCTCGAACACTCCCGGCCCGGCATGCAACCCAGCGGCGACGCGCTCGACAGCTACCACCGCTTCGAGGAAGACATGCGCCTGCTCGCGCAGGCCGGGTTCAACGCCTACCGGTTCGGCATCGAGTGGGCCAGGATCGAACCCGCGCGCGGACACTTCTCCCGGGCTCTGCTCGCCCACTATCGGCGGATGATCGACACCGCTCGCGGGTTGGGCCTGACACCGATCGTCACGCTGCATCACTTCACGCACCCGGCCTGGTTCGGCGAAGCAGGAGGTTGGCTAGCCGCCGACGCGACCGATCTGTTCGCGCGCTATGCCGAACAGGTCTGTTCAATTCTCGACGGTGTGGAGTGGGTCTGCACCTTCAACGAGCCCAACGTCGTGGCGCTCATGCACGGCGCCCGGCGAGTCGGCGCGGGCCAGGAGTTCCCCCCTGGCATGTTGCCCGACGAGGAGATCGGCGCCGCCCTGGTCGGCGCACACAAGACAGTCGCGCCGCTGATCCGTGACCGGGTAGGGGCCAAGGTCGGCTGGACGATCGGCAACCAGGCGTTCCAGGCGGCCCCGGGCGGCGAGGCCAAGCTGGCCGAGGTGCAGTGGATCTGGGAGGACATGTACCTCGAACCCGCCCGTCATGACGACTTCGTCGGCGTCCAGACCTACACGAGCCAGGTCGTCGACGAGCACGGAATCCGGCCGCATCCTGACCATCCCGACAACACCCTGATGGGGTGGGCGTACCGGCCTGACGCCATCGGCATCGCCGTACGCCACACCCGCGAGGTCGTGGGCGACGTGCCCATCCTCATCACCGAGAACGGCCTCGCCACCGACGATGACGAACGCCGAATCGCTTACACCCGAGCGGCTCTCGGTCACCTCCGAGATGCCATCGAGGAGGGCATCGACGTCCGCGGATACCTGCACTGGAGTCTTCTCGACAACTATGAATGGGGCCGCTGGGAACCCACCTTCGGGCTCGTAGCCGTCGATCACCAGACCTTCGCACGCCAACCCAAGCCCAGCCTGAGCTGGCTCGGCGCCGTCGCGAAGGCCAACAAGATCTGAGTCGGAGAATCGCGGCACCTTCCAGCCGCTGAGTACGGCGTGTAGGGGCGGGTACGGCGGCGCAGGCCGCCGGCCTCGCCGACGCCGCCGGCTGGCTGTGGCTTGGACAGGTCATCCTGGCCGCTCCAGGGGATTCGTCACTTCCGACTACAAACTTGCCGTTATCGCAGCTTCCGGAACTTTCGCGCACAAGTACTTGCGCGCGAAAGTGATGGTGTCTACAGTCGGACCTCGCGGCTGAGGGCCAGCAGAGGAGCTGCAGCATGACGACACCCATCATCGCCGGGTTCCACCCCGACCCGACCATCTGCCGGGTGGGAGACATCTACTACATCGCCAACTCCAGCTTCGAGTTCGCGCCAGGGGTGCCGATCCACCGCAGCACTGACCTGGTGACCTGGACGTTGGTGACCAACGCGCTGCAACGTCCCGACCAGCTGGACGTCCATGCCGCCCCGGAGAGCACGGGGGTGTACGCACCGACGCTCCGCTACCACGGGGAGAAGTTCTGGCTTGTCACGACGAACGTGGTGGAGTTCCATCGTGGTCAGCTGATCGTCTCGGCCGACGACCCCGCGGGCCCATGGTCCGAGGCGGTCCATGTGGACGGCGCTATCGGGATCGATCCCGACCTGGTCTGGGACGAGGACGGGACGTGCCACCTCACCTGGGTGTCGGCCGCGCCCGAGCTGACCGGCATCGCCAGCGCACCGATCGATCCCGCGACGGGCAAGATGCTCGCTCCGCCACGGTTGCTCTGGAACGGGACGGGGCTGGCCTTTCCGGAGGGCCCTCACCTTTACCGGCGCGACGGCTGGTGGTACCTCATGCTCGCGGAAGGCGGCACGGAGCGGGGGCACGCGGTCACCATCGCGCGTTCCCGCTCATTTCACGGGCCTTTCGAGGCGGCGCCCACCAATCCGATCTTCACTCATCGCAGCTCAAGCCATCGCGTGCAGAACACCGGCCATGCCGACCTGGTCCAGCTGGCCGACGGCTCCTGGGCGATGGTGTATCTCGGGGTGCGTCCCCGTGGCCAGAGCCCGATGTTCCATGTCAACGGCCGTGAGACGTTCATCGCGGGCGTCGACTGGGTCGACGACTGGCCTGTGGTCGATGAGGAACGCTTCGCCCCCAGCCCGCCGGACCACTCGTTCGTCGATCGGTTCGACTCCCTGGACCTCGACCCGCGCTGGATGTCGCCCAACGTGTTCCCGCACACGTTCGCCAGGCGTGGGGCGCCCGGCCGCCTGGTGCTGACAGCACCCGCCCTGGGCGAGCCGAGGCATGTGTTGTCAACGCGGGCACGAGACCTCGAGTGGACGGCGGAGGTCGAGCTCGACACCACCGGGGGGACCGGGTGCTTCCTCGTCCGGCTCGACGGTTCCCACTGGTACGGGCTGACGGCCGACGCCGAGACAGTGGAGGCGACTGTGGTCATCGGACCTGCGAGCACGATCGCCGCGCGGGTGCCGATTCCGCCGGGCGACGGTGTGAGGCTGCGCATCTCGGTTCGAGAGCCTGTCGCGTCCGGTCCCATGCCGCCGCCGGAGCCCGACATCGTGGAACTGGCCGTCCTCGCCGCCGACGGCGCGCCCCAGGTTCTCGGCGCGTTCGACGGACGCTATCTGTCGACGGAGGTGGCCGGCGGCTTCACCGGCCGCACGTTCGGCGTCGAGCCGATCGCCGGCGAAGCCGTGGTTCGCCAGGTCTCCTACCGCACCCACCCTGCCCGCTGAGGAGCTTGCCTTCATGTCGTTCGTCACCGCGTCGTTCCCTGCCGAGGCGCCCTACTTCCGCCGCGAGTTCACCTCTGACGCGCCGCCTGACCGTGCCCGGCTCCAGGTGACCGCCCTGGGCATCGTCGAGCCGTACCTGAACGGCGCCCGGGTGGGCGATGAGGTGCTGGCGCCTGGATGGACCTCCTATCGGCATCGGATTCAGGTCAGCACGTATGACGTCACCCATCTGATTCGCTCGGGCGCCAACGCCCTGGGCGCGATCGTCGGCGAGGGCTGGGCAGCCGGGCGCCTGGGCTACGAGGGCAAGCGGCACCACTACACCCGGCGGCCCGCCTTGTACATGCGGCTGGAGCTCACGTACGGAGAGCAAAGCGAGATCGTCGTCACCGACGAACAGTGGACGGCGGGCACCGGTGCCGTGCTGGCCGCGGGCCTGTACGACGGCGAGACCTACGACGCGCGGCTCGAGCCGGACGGCTGGAATCTGCCCGGTTTCACCGGTGTCTGGTCGCCGGTGGAGCCCTTGGACTGGGATCTGCGGACCTTGGTGCCCACGATGGACACCCCGATCCGCCGGATCGAAGAGCTGACCCCGGTGGCGACCGTCGTCGAGGGCGGCAAGACGATCGTCGACTTCGGGCAGAACATCTCCGGCTGGGTACGGCTCGCCGTCACCGGCGAGGCCGGGCAGAGCGTGAGGATCCGGCACGCGGAGATCCTGCGGGACGGCGCACTCGACACCGAGACCCTGCGCACAGCCCGCTCCACCGATCGCTACACCCTGCGCGGCGGCGGCCAGGAGGTCTGGGAGCCGCGCTTCACCGTCCACGGCTTCCGCTACGCCGAGATCGACGGCCCCTTCGACGAGGTCAGAGCGGTGGTGGTGCACAGCGACATGCGCCGCACCGGCTGGTTCGACACCTCTCACGACCTGCTCAACCGCCTGCATGCGAACACCGTCTGGTCGATGCGCGGCAACTTCGTCGGCGTGCCCACCGACTGCCCGCAACGCGACGAGCGCCTGGGCTGGACCGGCGACCTCAACGCCTTCGCCCCCACCGCCGCCTTCCTGTACGACGTGCGCGGCATTCTCGGCTCCTGGCTGGAAGACCTCGCCGCCGAGCAGCGCGAGAAGGGCTACGTCCCCTGGGTGGTGCCGGACATCCTGTCCACCCCCTCTGCCCCCACCGCGCTCTGGAGTGACGTGGCGGTCAGCCTGCCGTGGCTCCTGTACCAGGAATACGGCGACGAGGAGATCCTCAGGCGCTGTTACGACTCCATGGCCGCCTTCATCCGCGACGTCGAGACCCGGCTCGACGAGGACGGGCTGTGGAGCAGCGGCTTCCAGTTCGGCGACTGGCTCGACCCCGACGCGCCTCCGGACAACGCCGGAGGCGGTAAGACCGACCGGCATCTGGTGGCCACCGCCTACCTGGCCAAGACCACCCGCGAGATGGCTGACACCGCCCACATCCTCGGCCATGAATCCGACCATTTCCGGGCGTTGGCCGATAAGGTGCGAGAAGCCTTCCGGGCCGAATATGTGACCAACAACGGGCGGGTCGCAGGAGAGACCGCCACCGCCTACGCGCTGGCCATCTGCTTCGATCTGCTGGACCCCGGGCAAGAGGTGCACGCCGGCCAGCGCCTGGCCGCGCTGGTCGCCAGGGCCGGATTCAATATCTCGACCGGCTTCGCGGGAACCCCGCTCATCCTGCCGGCGCTCAGCAGGACCGGTCACCTGGAGGAGGCGTATCTCCTGCTTCTGGAGACCGGCTGTCCCTCCTTCCTGTACCCGATCACCATGGGCGCCACCACGATCTGGGAACGCTGGGACGCCGTCCGTCCCGACGGCACGCTTAACTCCACCGGCATGACCTCGCTCAACCACTACGCTCTGGGCGCGGTCTGCGACTGGCTGCACAAGACCGTCGGCGGCCTGACCTCCCTCGAACCCGGCTACCGGCGCATGCGCATCGCCCCCGAGCCCGGTGGCGGCCTCACCCACGCCACCCTCACCCGCTCGACCGTCCACGGGGAGGTTCGCATCAACTGGCGCATCACCGACCGGTTCACCCTCGATGTGACCATCCCCGATGGCACTTGCGCCCTGGTCGAACTGCCCGACGGCCAGAGCGCCGAAGTGGGCGGCGGCAGCCACTCCTACACGTGTGCACTGCCTCCCGTGTACGGCTCGCGCGAGCCGTACACGATGGACACTCCGCTGAAGACGCTCGCCAGCGACCTGACGGTGTGGCGGGCACTGACGGAGGTGTTCGCCAAGCACTTCCCCGGCATTCCCCTCGACGGCACCGCCCCCGAGGCGGCCACGTACACCCTCAACCTGATCGTCGACCTGATCCCAGGCTCGTCGGAGGAACTGAAGAGCGACCTGGAGAGCGCACTGTCGGCGAGTCAGTAGACGATCCGGCCACCGATGATCGTGTTGCGGACCCGCCCGGCGTCCGGCTCCTCAAGGAGGTCCCGCAGAGAATCCTCCAGGAGCACCAGATCACCGGCCGCGCCGGGCCGTACCTCCGCCGGCCCTGATCGGGGCAGGTGTCCGGGGGTGAGATAGCCGTCCAGCGCAACCCGGACGCTCACCCGCTCCCGGCGGCCGATGACCCGGTCGCGGGCGGCGGCCATCACCTGCCACGGATCGGCCGGTCCGTACGGGGCGTCGCTGGACGGCACGGTCATCACTCCTGCCTTGAGCAGGCTGCCATAGCGGTACAGGTCACCGGGTGCCGTGTCGCGGGCCATCTCCTCGCCGCGATCGGCCAGGAAACCCGGCTGGGTCACCACGCGCAACCCGTGCGCGTGGATGCGTTCGATGCCCCAGGCGGGCACGACGGCGGCGTGTTCCAGCCGATCACCGTCGAGCGAGCCGGCCTCGTCGAGCGCGGCCAGGGCCAGCAGCAGCGCCTCCGTGGTCAGGCAGTGCATGGCGACGGGCCGCCGGTTGGCGTGGGCGGCGGCGATGTCCGCGATGAGATCACCGAGACTGGGGAGCGCGTCGTCGCGGATGACGATCTTCCTGGGCGCGCTTCCTCGGGAGGAGCCCAAGAGCAGGACTCGCTGAAGGACGCTGACCTCGTCCAGTCCGGGGGTCGCGTCGGTGACGGCCGTGATGCCCCAGCGTGCCAGCATGGCGGCGACAGGGCTCAGGTCGGGCGGACGCCGGAGCCTGCCGAGCAGGTGGTCGCCTCGCCAGAGCCGTCCGGTGGGGGAGCCGTCCGCTGCTTTCTCGATGCTCGGGTCATCCTGGTGATCCAGCCCCAGCAGCTTGATCGCGACTGTGTTGAGCATCCACAGGGAGCCACCGCGATGCTGCAGCCGTACTGGGCGATGAGGATGCAGCTGGTCCAGCGCCCCAGCGTCCAGCGACCACGTGCAGCCGACGCCCCGGATCCATCCCGCCGCATCAGGCACCGCCCGTGCCAGCACCTCGCGCAGGTCTTGTTCGTTCCGTACGGCAGGCGGACCGCATGTCACCGAGCTCATGGCCGCCGCCCAGGCATGCAGGTGGACGTGGTGATCGGTCAGGCCGGGCAGCAGGACGCCGCCACCTCCGTCCAGCACTTCCTCCCGGAGACGAGGGCTCAGCGAGCCGATCTCGCCGACTCGTCCGGCGGCCAGCCGTACATCGGTCCGTCGCCCGCGGACCTCGACGTCACGGATCAGCATGGTCCAGGTCAGCCCGCATTGCCGCCGTGTCCCGATCCGGCGGCGGTGGGAACCACCCGGGATCGGGGGCCCGGAGCGTGCTGGACCGGCTTGGCCGGAGACCGCCCGGAGACCGTGCTCGCCGCGACCGCCGCCATGGCGACGTCCAGCAGCTCACCGCCGCTTGCTTCCAGGCTCGCCACCACGCGGCAGGCGGCGTACAGGCCGGTGAGCGGATCGGCGATGGCGTCACCGCAGAACAGCGGCTCTCCGGTGTCACCATCCCAGGCCACCAGGCCTGCCGCGGCGGCCACATCGTCACCGAAACCCACCCGGTCGTGATCGCGGCCATAGGCGGTGATGGACAGCCACACGGTCCCCGACGCCGCCGCGACCTCGGCGTCCAGGCCCCACCGGGCCAGCGCCCGGGGACGGGAAGCCTCGATGACGACGTCGGCCGCCTCGACCAGCGCGTGCAGGGCGGGGTCGTGCGGCTCCAGCACGACGGACCGGTGCCCGGCGTGGAGCAGATCGAAGAAGCCCCGATGGCCGGATCGTGCGCCGTCCGGCCGTCCCGGGGTCTCGACCTTCACGACCCGTGCCCCCGCCAGGCCCAGCAGGTGGGCGCAGAGCGGCCCGGCCCACAGCGCGCTGAAGTCGACGACGAGCACGTGACGCAGGTCGGGAACCCGCACCCGAGCCGGTGGCGCAGAGGGCCGGGACCATTCACCCACACTCGCCGCCGCGAGTCCCAGCAGCCGGGCGCGCTCGCTCACCTCGGCCGCGCCGCGGCCCCGGCACCACCGGGCCAGCCTGTCCCAGCTCATCGGCTCGCCGATCAGGGCGGTGATAAGGTCGGGATCGTCGGGGCGGGCGCAGGAGAGCGCCACCCATCCGTCGTGGGTGTCCAGCAGGCGGCATGAACCACCGACGGAGATCCTGCCGCCGCGCGTGCGCCCGGTGAGGGCTGCTCGTTCGGTGAGCAGGACGGTGCCGTCCACGCCCAGCAGGTCTCCCCACTCCGCGGCGGCTTCCGCCGTACGGTGCCCGGGGTCGAGCGGCGGGCCGCTTGCGCGCCCGCTCAGCGCGGCCAGCCCCGACGAGACCCAGGCGGACGTCATGGCCGCACCTCGTCCACCAGACCCCAGCCGAGGGCTTCGGAGGCGGTGAGGGTTGCCCCCGTCAGAGCCAGCCAGGCGGTACGCCACGGGCCGATGCGGCGCGTCAGGCTCACGGTGCCGCCAGCGCCGGGGATGAGCCCCATGCTCAGTTCGGGCAGCCGGATGCGCACATCGGGCCGGGCCACGACCCGCCCGGCGAAGGCGGGAAGCTCGATTCCGGCGCCGATGCAGTTGCCCTGAAGGTAGGCGGTGGTGCGATCGGCGACTCGATGCAGCGCGAGCCCTGCCGAGCGGGCCGTACGGAGGAGATGAGCCGAGGCGGGATCCAGGCTCGTGCCGAACTCGTCCAGGTCGCCGCCCGCGCAGAAGTCCGGCCCGCCGCCGCGCAGCTCCACGCGGAGCGATGGATCTCCGGCCGCTACCGCCAGCGCATCGCACAGTGCCTCCCGCATGGCGGCGTTGAAGGCGTTGCGCCGGGCCGGGCGGGAAAGCGTGATGCGCAGCGTGCGCGTCTCGAGCTTCACCTCGACCGGATCGGCCGTCTCCTGCGGCCGGCGGCCCCTCCTGCTCTCCAGCCAGCTGGTGAACTCTCCGCCCGCGAGCAGGACTGAGTAGAGGGCGGACTCGGCCACGAGTGCGTCCCGGACGGGTAACCGGGATTGCAGGCGGAGGAGCCGGCTCAAGCTGATGGCTGCGACTGGGCTTGCGTGTACTGCGGTCGTCAGCGCTCGGAGCGCGGTGGTGATGTCATGAACGGCCACGATCTGCCGCTCGGCCAACGGCTGGGCGGAGAGCGTCACGGTGCAGGCACGTGCCAGCGACACCGCCGCTTCGGTAGGAGCCTCGGGAAGCACTCCAATGATCACCTGCGTGCGTTCGGCCAGTAGTGTCATCGCCGCCTCGTCCACGGCGGCAGGCGGGACGGTGGACAGGTCCACCGCCAACCACGGCTCGGTGGTGATGAGCGGCGAGACGTTGAGCCGGTCGAAGAGTTCCTTCACCGCAAGCACGGCTGCCATGCCGCTCAGGTGGATTCGAAGGGGGCCAGACCGATGACGACCTCGGGGGCGAGGGTCTTCCATAGCGGGCGCGCGCGGCCATGGCGCTTTGGGGTCCAGATGATCAGAGATACCCTCTCCTCCCGCGTCGCTCGTTCCGTCGATGCGGACGGGCGATGAGGCTCCAACCGTAGGCGAACTAACTTTCGCGTGCAAGCACTTGTGCGCGAAAGTTGAGAGAGCTGCGGTACCGATAGTGCTTGTGCACTCAAGTTGCGCTGAACACCTTGGCGACCGTGACTGGCGAGACTGAAGTCTCGGGGATCCGCGTGGAGCGTAGCCGACTATCACGCTACGTAACCGCCTCTGTGGATCCAGAACGGAGATCGTCGTTGCTTTCCATTCCGTCGCTGTTCCGCCAGAGGGTGAAAGACGCTGCATATCGATGGGCGGCGATCGAAGGCGGAAACGCTGGTCAGAGTGCTAATCGCTGTGTTGTCGCAGGTGAGCAGGGGTGGATCGATGAACTACACCATCTTCGAGGGCACCTCCGAGATCCAGCGCCTCATCATCGGCCGCGCCGTCACCGGCCTGCCCGTCCGCTGACTCATGGGGGAGCGGATGACGCGGCGAGCGCGCGATGCGCTCGCCGGTCGGCAGGCGATGGACGTGCCGAGATCCGTTGCGGATCCACCCCGGATGCGACGACTGCGACGTCGGCTTCGGCAGGGCTCTATGAGCGGGCCGTCTCGTGGCCGGGGAGCGCGGCCGGGGCGGTCGCGGTCGCCGGGCGCACGGTCAGGAGGAGTACGGCCAGTCCGGTGAAGATGACCGCGGAGATGATCCCGGTGACGTGCAGACTGGTGGTGAACGCCTCCCGCGCGGTGTGCAGCAGTTCCGCGCCCTGGTCGGCGGGGAGGTGCCGGCCGGCGGCGACCGCGTCGGCCAGCGAGTCGGACCTGCCGTCCATCCGGCTGCGATAGACCACCGCGGCCACCACGCCGAGCAGCGCGAAGCCGAGCGAACCGCCGAAGTAGTTGCCGGTCTCCGACATCGACGCCGCCGAGCCGGCGCGCTCCGGGGGCACGGATCCGACGACCAGCCCGGTGCCCAGCGCGAACAGCGGGCCGGTGCCCAGCGCCAGTACGGCGATGCCGGTCATCACCAGCGGCAGGGCGCCCGCACCGTCGACGCCGACCAGCAGCAGGCTGCCCAGCGCCGACGCCGCCATCCCGCCGGCGATCGCGGTCGTCTGCTTCGTCCGCCGGGCCAGAGCCGGCGCGGCCATGGTGCCGACCGCCACTCCCAGTCCCATCGGCGCGAACAGCACCGCCGACGCGACCGGCGAGAAGCCCAGCACGCTCTGCAGGTACTGGGTCACCAGCAGGCCCGTGCCGGCCATGGCGATGCCGGCGCAGACCAGCGCGACGATCACGGCGGTGAACGGCCGGCTGCGGAACAGCCGCAGGTCCAGCAGCGGCGTCTCCAGCCGCAGCTGCCGGCGGACGAACAGCATGCCGATGACGGCGCCGGCGACGAGGGCCGCCGTGGGCACGGCCCGCGCGCTTTCGACGGTCAGTTGCTTGATGCCGTACACCATCAGGAGCACCGCCGCGAGCGACAGCCCGACGCTGGCCGGGTCCAGCCGGCCGGTCCGGTCGCCGCGGAACTCCGGCAGCAGGAACGGCCCGGCCAGCGCCAGCAACGCCATCGCCGGTACGGCGGCCAGGAACACCGATCCCCACCAGAAGTGCTGCAGCAGCAGTCCGGCGAGTACGGGCCCGAGCGCGCCGCCGGTGAACTGGCAGGTCGCCCAGATCGCGATGGCCTTTCCGCGCTGTCGTTCGTCGCGGAACATGTTGGTGAGCAGGGCGAGGGTGGACGGCGCCAGGGTCGCGCCGGCGACGCCCAGCAGCGCCCGCGCGACGATCAGCATCAGCGGGTCGGTCGCGAAGGCGGCCACGGCCGACAGCGCCGCGAACGCCGCCGCGCCGGTGACCAGCAGCCGCCGGTGGCCGATCCGGTCGGCGAGAGTGCCCATCGTGATGACGAAGCCCGCCACCAGGAACCCGTAGCCGTCACTGATCCACAACTGCTGGACGCCGGTGGCGCCCAGATCGGCGCTCAACTGTGGGAGCGCGAGGAGCAGCGCCGTCACGTCCATCGCGACGATCAATGTCGGCAGCATGAGAAGGGCCGCTCCCAGCCACGCCCGGTTGATCCGCATATCCGAAGCCCTCTTCTCTCTCGGCGTTTCACCGGTCGGTCGGAGCGGCCGAGGGCTTCTCGACATCGGGGCGGGCGAAAATCCATGCGAAAGTTCCGGTGGGGGAGTGACGGCTCCGGCCGACCGGCCGAAGAGCCCGCTCCAGGCCTCCTTCACCGGGGCGACTCGGCCGAGTCCTCCATGAAGACCGGTCGGGCCGGGGCGCAGGTGAGCGTGTCCCAGGCGGCCATCGCGCAGGTGATGACCTCTTCCAGCTCGGCGCGGGTGGCGCCGTCGCGGGCTTGTACGGACAGGCCCTGCACCACGGTCGTGTAGTAGCGGGCGACGGCGTCGAGGCCGGCGGGCGGCGCGGTGAGGTCGCCGTCGGCGAGGCCGCGGGCGAGCCGGTCTCCGATGGCGGTGAGCTGGTCGTGCCGGAGGCCGGCCAGGAACTCCCGGACCGCGTGGTTCTCCACGGCGCCGGTCGGCGCGGCCAGGACGAGCATGCAGTAGTGCGGGGCGTCGGGGCGGGTGATCTCGTCGGCGGTGGCGCGCAGCATGGCGTGGATCGCGGCGCGTGCGGTCGGTTGTTCGCGCAGCGCGCGCCTGGGCGGCTCGCCCGAGGTCGTGCCGTAGAGCGCCATGACCTTGCGGAACAGGTCCTCCTTGCTGCCGAAGCAGGCGTAGATGCTGGCCGAGGCGATCCCCAGGGCCTGGGCCAGGTCGCTGAGCGAGGTGCCCTCGTAACCCCGTTCCCAGAACAGGTCCAGCGCCTGGCGCAGGGCGGTGTCCGGGTCGAATGTGCGAGGCCTGCCGCGAGTAGCCATCGGGATGCGTCTCCCCATTTGTTTACCGTTCGATCAAGTTTACCTTGACCTGCGTCGTACAGCCGTGCCACGGTTTGTTTGTCGTTCGATAAACAAAGGAGCCCGACCGTCATGAGCGTTCCCGCGACCATGCGCGCCCTGCAGCAGACGTCCCTGAACGGCCCGCAGGACCTGCGTCTGATCACCGACGCGCCGGTACCGCGACCGGGCCCGGGCGAGGTCCTGATCCGGGTCACCGCCGCCGGTGTCAACTTCGCCGACATCTCGCAGGCCCGCGGCGTGTTCGCGGGTGGGCCGCGGCCGCCGTACCTGGCAGGCATCGAGGGCGCCGGTGAAGTCGTCGCCCTCGGTGAGGGGGTGACCGATCTGGAGCCGGGCGCCCACGTCGTCGGCGTCGGCATCGCAGGCGGCGCCTTCGCCGAGTACATGGCGCTGCCCGCGGCCGGCGCGCTGCCGGTCCCGGCGGGCTGGGCCGACGAGCAGGCGCTGGGCCTGGCGGTGAACTGGCCGACCGCGCTGGCGGCGCTCAAGCCGCTGGGCGGCCTCGCCGCGGGGCAGACCGTGCTGATCCACGCCGCGGCCGGCGGGACCGGCCAGGCCGCGGTGAGGATGGCCAAGCACTACGGCGCGACGGTGATCGCCGCAGCCTCGCCCGGCAAGCACGAGGTGGTACGGATGCTGGGCGCCGACCACGTCATCGACTCCCGCAGCCCCGGCCTCGCCGCCGAGGTCCTGCGGATGACCGACGGCGCGGGCGCCGACCTGGTGCTGGAATCGGTCGGCGGCGCCGGCCTCGCCGCCAGCCTCGCCGCGGCCAGGCGGGTCACCGGCCGGGTCGTCGTCTACGGCATGGCCGGCGGCGAAGCGATGATCACCAACTGGGAACTGGTCTACAAGCACCAGATCCACGTCATCGGACTGAACATCGGCATCCTGATCCAGTCCGCACCGCAGGTCTTCGGCGAGGTCATGGGTGAGATGTCCGGCCTCCTGGCGGCCGGAGTGCTCGGCCCCGGCCGGCCCACCGGCTACGAGCTGGCCGAGGGGCCGAAAGCACTCGCGGAGCTGGAGGCGCGGGCCACCGTGGGCAAGCTGGCACTGCTGCCCTGAGCGGGCCGCACCGTCAAGCGGAGGCTTCCGGCTTCTCCAAGAGGAGGCGGGCAAGGGTGACGCCTCCTTCGCCGGTCTCCTCCAAATCGAGGGGATCACCGGCACCCGCCGGTTGCCGGCCACCGGCCGAATGGACTCGACTCCCGGGCTCTTCCTCCATCACGCCGACGAATGGAGGGGCAAGGAGCCGATTCCGTCCTCTCCACGCCGGCAGCGGCCCCATCGGCGAAATGAGGAGCTTCGCGTTCTCCGGACAATGCCTTCTTCCC